>CAVUUM010000020.1:0-204758 GCA_963744665.1 uncultured delta proteobacterium
ACAAAACAGGCAGGGTCGATTCGATATCACTCATTTCAATATCCAATAATTACGTTATAACCGATCAAACGGTTTTATCAGTTCGCGCAATCTGGTATCGCAAAAGCTATAGAATGTTATGGCCGGGTATTCCCAAAAGGAATGGCCTTTGAAATACTTCAGCGGTCGAGCGAAAATTACATGTGCGGTTCTCAGGGGGCTGGCGGTTGGCAACAAATCCCGGCTACCCGACGTTTCAGTTTGGAAATATGTTCAACGACCGCAATATATGGTATCGGCAATTTGATGTGACGGGTGCATATTTTCGTCAAAGGTTAATGCAAAAATACTAGTAAGTGGTAAATTCTTCGAAAATTGGACACTGGTGATTACATATACATATCGGAAAATATGCATAGTTCTGGACGGACATTAAACAGAGGAGGTCAATTAGACTATGACAAGCAAAATAATAAGAAATATCATACAGTTATTATCTCTTATTGCTTCTTATGCATTGCTCTGTAGTTTTGTGCTGGCGGGTGAACAGAGCCCGAATTATTGGCCGACTAAAGGCTGGCGAACTGCGTCCCCCGAAAGCCAGGGGATGGACTCCGAATACTTATTAAAAATGATGGAGACAAATTGGGAGCAGGAGATTGGAATCAACAGCGCATTGATCGTCCGCAATGGTTATATCGTGCTCGAGGCCAACGGTTACGCGTATCATCGCGATGATTTGAGAAATATCCAGTCATGCACCAAAAGCGTTTCCTCGGCTTTGATCGGAATAGCGATTGACAAGGGCTATATACAAAGCGTCCAGCAACCGGTTCTGGATTTTTTCCCTGACCGAACGCAAAAAGCTGAATACTGATAAAAAGGCAATGACCCTCGAAAATGTTTTGACGATGACAACCGGTCTTAAATGTCGAGATTCATACCGTATCAATGGAATGGTTTAACACGAATGAAAAGACGCAGAGATTGGGTAAAATACATGATCGATTTACCCATTTAGAAAAGCCAGGAACCCATTTCGAATATTGCAATGGCGCTTCTTTTCTCTTGTCTGCCATTATACAGAATAAAACAGGTATGAATGCGCTTTCGTTTGCCGAAAAATATCTGTTTGCTCCGCTCGGCATTTCTAACATCAATGGCCATCCAATCCCCAGGGGATAACCATCGGCTGGGGCCAACTAAGGATGCGGCCAAGAGATATGGCGAAATTCGGGTATCTTTACATGAACGACGGTTTGTGGAATGGCAAAGCGGATCATATCTTCTCAATGGATAAAGGAATCAACCCGAAAGCACACCATCGCCACGAGACTGCCCGGATACGGTTACCAGTGGTGGATTGTCAACGATGACATCTACACCGCCATCGGTTATAAAGGTCAGTTCATCATTGTTGCTCCAAAAGAAAAATTAATTACGGTGTTCACCAGCAGTCTCCCTCTCAAAGCGATGCATATTCCTGTGGGTTTGCTGGGAGCGGATATACTGCCGGCCGTTAGTTCGCCGACCCCGTTGCCGGAAAATCCGGAGGTGAACAAGGAGATTTCGGCCCTTGTCACCCCATTGGCAAACCACAAGCCCTCTTGCCCGCGCTAAGATGGAGGATGAAGCAGAAAAGGCAAAGCCCGGGATGAAGTTTAAAACATACTTCAACAAGGAGTACGGGGGTATTGCACGATGAGGTGCTCTTGGATATGGACCGGCTTCATACGCTGCCACCACCAATAGTTTTTGAACGGAGGGGTCTACGGGGTTTTCCCGTATTTGCCATCTTGGTGGATGATATTCCCCAGGAGATGGTATTGAGACAGGCAGGAGATTATATGATCGAAGTCTACAAAAGTTTACCACAAGTTACATACGCAAAAATCAAAAAACAGGAATTGATAAAACTCCAGGGTGGACTGAATGCTAATTATGTAGAAATCGAATTGAGGTACCAATCAAGGAAAATATATTCGGTATGTGTCTTAGCATATAAAAACAATAAAATCATAGGTACTGTAGTCGGGGGTGAAAGAGGAACGCCAATAGAAGATTTGGCGGTCATGGCAAAATCGTTGAAATTTGAGAAATAATATTAAAACCGTATGCGCCGATTGCTCCAGCTCATTAACGGCACGGAGACTTTCTGCAAAACTGTAATACCATAACGTAGAAAACGATCGTGAGATCGCCACCTGTTAAGCTGGTTGGTGTACATCTCGATAGGAAAACGCGCAAATCCTGCCCCTTCCCAAGGGAAATCTACGTGAAAGGTGGACTACTTAAGAAACGATAATATCATCTAACATGCTGCTGGTAAGGGTTCGAAAAACTCCGAACTCCAAATCAGCTTTTGTTACGTATAACTCCAGCGAAAAAAGGTTATCAGGCCACCCGAAAATTATCGAATTTAAAAATTATCACCACCGGCCAAATATTGCATTCATACCACCCCCAGAGTGAGCATGCCAAAGATTAAACTCAACAGCATAGAATTATATTATGAAGAATATGGAGATGGAGAAGAGGTTATTATTATCTTGTGCATGGTTTTTTGTCTTCCTCAAAAATGTGGTCAAATAGCTGCGTTCCAGATTTAATGAAAAGGTATAGGGTTTATACTATTGACACCCGTGGCATGGTAATTCTAACAAAGTTAAAACCGGGTGTAATTTACAGCAGATGGCTTTTGATATTTATCATTTTATGATTTTACAAAAAATTGTTAGAATAAATGTCTCTAGCTGGAATGTTAATGGGGGGTGCTATTGCGATTCAATTTGCGATACAATTTCATGATAAATTAAAATCTCTGATTCTTATGAATCCTGGACCAGGGACATTATTTTCAAAAGGTTTTTATTTTAGGTTCTTCTCCAATTTAGTCGGAGGAAAGGGCTCCAAAATTCGGGTCAAGGGAAATACAGTTCGGGCTATATCTTATCGAAATCGCTATGCGAGATCAGGATCGGGATCGAATTCAGTATAGCCGTATTCCCCGAACCCTTCCTTTACGCTATAACCCCTGCCGCCCAATCGACTAAGCATTGCAGCAATGCGGTCCAATTCACCTTTGCGATGCCGGCTTTCTGCTTTATCCAAACCTTTTCCGACTATCAAGACATCTTGGATTGCGGCACACTCCAGTGCCGACCCACGCGCTATTTCGAAATATCGCCGCCGATCAGCCTTCGCTGTCTTACCGTTACCTTCTGCAATATTAAGCGCAATCGACTGGCTGGCTCAAGCCACTGGTCTCTTGCTGAACGATGGACGCCTCTCAGCCTGGCACACTTTTCATAAACCCATGCGACATAGCCGATTGAAAGGCGGTAAACGTCTAATTTTTCATGACCTAATACCATTTCGATCCCGATCCCGATGGCGATCCCGATTTCGACAAGGCTTCCACCAACAGCATTACTACAACAAATCGGGAGAAGAGCCCAAAAAAATAACTGTTGGCATGATGGCAATATAGAAACCTAAAGGGAGAATAAGATATGCCAGAGCAAATACCATCACCAGAAGATCAAATGAGGCAGTGGATTACCAGCAAATGGATTACCAAACCGATTTACATTATTTCAGAGCTCGGTATTGCCGACCTTCTGTGCGATGGCCCTATAAGTGTAGAAACGCTTGCTAAAAAAACAGGTACCCATGCGCCCACCCTTTTTCGGATTCTAAGGGCGCTTTCATCCGTTGGCATATTTATCGAAACGGAAAATCGTGTGTTTGGTTTAACACCCCTGGCCCAGTGCCTTCTTTCGAATGCCCTGCGCCCAATTGCTCGAATGTTTCTTTCCGAGTGGCACGACAAGGCCTGGAACGGATTAAGTCGCACGGTTGCAGAACCGGGGAGCCGGGTTTTGACTACACTTTCGGCAAATCTTCCTTTGAATGGTTTGAAGAGAATCCTTTTGAACGTTCAGTATTGGACCAGGCTCAAGCATCGAAAGCAGTAGGGTTTGCTAATGTGGTGATTGAAAACTATGATTTTTCAAATTTTAAATCAATTTGTGATATAGGTGGCGGTCAGGGTGCTTTTCTATTACAGTTGCTGGCCGACTATCCTGACATTATGGGATATGTGGCTGACTTGCCCGGGGCTGTTGTGTCTGCAGAAAGGGAGATCGCAAAAGCCAATCTAAGTGATCGCTGCAAAGCCATTCCCTATGATTTTCATAAGGAGGCACCACCAATTTGTGATGCTTATATTTTGGTAAACGTGCTGCACGATTGGAATAATGAAATTTCCATTCGGATATTGAAAAGCATTACAGCCTCTATGAATAGAAATTCAAGGCTATGGATCATCGAATAAGTAGTAAGAAGCCCGGGCCTGGTTTTTCTGTTGCAAAGTTGCTCGATCTTGAAGTTCTTGTCATGGGTGGCGGCCGAGAGCGAACCATTGAAGAATATAAAGATCTTTTGGTGCACAAGAATTGCATTGTAAAGAACGATTCCAGCAAAAACAGACCCAACAATGATGGAATGCCAAATAAAATGAAAAAATTTTGTATTGTAGACGCTTCAGGCAAGCTCGGGCAGTACATGGTGCAACATGCACTGGATCGAAACTATAAGATTGTGGGAGTCTGCCGGGAGAAAAGCGCAGGAAAGCTTAGCCAGTTCAATGGGCGGATCCTAATATTGCCTGGTCAGACAAACGATCCGAGGTCATCAACGCGTAGAAAGGTACGTATCTTTAAATCAGGCACTTTAAAAACTGGTACATATACAGGCTACCCGGTATAATTCTAAGTAATTTCATCTTATTCCTTTCTTCTAAAAATTGAGTGATTTTTCATAAAATCAAGCTGTTTTTCTTTACATAAGCACAAAAAGTGATTACCACAATGTATTATTATATGTCACGGACATAATCATAGATTAAAAAAAAAGAAACCAAAAGTTGATGCTTTTCTATGTGCTAAAAGTCTGGACACGATTAAATTATAATTGGAGGGAATTAAATGAAAAATATTATCAAACTTATTGTCGCCGGTACTTTTCTGTTGGCCGGATGTGCGACCTCAGGTCCACCACCTGTAATAGACACAGGAAGCTCCGAACCCGGAGGCTCTGTGAACCGCAAGGGTAATCCAACCAATTTACTTGGCAATGCCATTTCAGTCGGCCATCCTCTTCCTTCCGTCGAACTGGTGGACAGCAGCATGAAACACGTCGATTTGTCCAAGAAAAAAGGAAAAGTCCTGTTACTGAGTATAGTTCCATCCATCGACACCAAGGTCTGTGAAGAACAGACACATTATCTGGGAGAAGAGGGAGACAAATTGTTTTCCAATATTGAGCGGATAACTATCAGCCGGGACACGCCATTTGCCCACCGAAGATTTGCAGAAGAAGCAAAACTCACTGATATTCTATATCTGTCAGACTACAGGAAGGGGCAATTTGGCCTTGCAACCGGTCTGTTGGCAGAGGATGTGGGACTCTTGGCCAGGTCAATCGTAATTGTCGATCAAGAAGGTATTGTTCGCTATATCCAGGTGGTTCCGGAACAAAGCCATCTACCAGATATGGAGAAAGCCTTTGCCTTTGCGCATAGCTTATAAAAAACATTCACGTAATCTTGAAAAAATAGTTGAGGTATTGACTGAAGCGGAACGTGCTCAATTGGCCTCCTTGCTAAAAAAAATCGGCAGGTATGCCCATACCCTCAAACCCTTTTAACAGCTGAATAGATGGATGAAAATTATGACAACAAGCGATACAAGCACATTGGCATTGAGGAGCAATCGCCATAGGAGATTTCAGGCCGTTGTCCTCATTTCAGGGGTTTCCCTTATAGCCCTTGCTGCTGCTTCGGTTGCCTTTTTCTTCGAATCGCCGTCTATAAATTACAAATTCGGCTGGGATAAAATCATGCTTCGCGCTGCCAAGATCATAGGCCTGATAGCGGCGGTTTTGCTATTTTTACAATTGCCGCTGGCTGGGCGGTTTAAATTTCTCGACCGAATATTTTCGCTGCCGGGTCTCTTTAACGTGCATCGTATCAATGGCTATGTCATCCTGATGCTGATAGTGCTCCATCCTATCCTGGTCACAATCCCTGAAGATCGTCTAAAAATCCCTTTTGAGGTTCGTTACTGGCCCGAGTGGATTGGAGCCGCCCTGCTGGCGACTGTTTTCGTGCAGGTCATCTTGAGCAGATGGCGTAAAAAATTTGTCAAAGCATATCATCACTGGATTTATCTTCACAGAGCCCTCGGCTGGTCAATTTTGATACTGTTAGTGTTACACATACTATATGTCAGTGAAACTTTTGAGTTTGATGGCCTGCCCCGCGCGGTTGTTCTCTGTGTAGCCATTGTTTGGGTCATATTGTGGCTTGTCATTCGATTTCAGCGTCTACTTGCGAGAAAACACCCGTTTGAGGTATCCAATGTGGCGCTTACAGGCAAAGATGCGCATGTAATCGACCTGATACCGCTCCACGGAAAAGGGATCGACTATTTGCCCGGACAGTTTGCCTTTTTCTCATTTGGTTCTCACCAATTGTCTGCTGAGTGGCATCCTTTTACTATTTCATCCACGCCCACACGGCCTAACAAGCTTCAGATTACCGTACGATCTTGCGGTGATTGGACCAATCAGATTAAAAACATCAAGAAGGGTGATCGTGTATGGGTGCATGGTCCCTTTGGCCGTTTCAGTCATATTCTCGAATCCGGCGAAAAAGAGGTGATCATGATAGCCGGGGGATCGGTATAACACCGATGCTGAGTATGCTAAAAGCCCTGTCAGATAAAAATGATCAGCGCCGGATCACTTTGCTATGGAGCAATCGAAGCGCAGAATACGAATTTGATCAAGACGGATTAAAAGCCATCGCGGATGGATTACCAAATTTCATCTACATCCCCGTATTTACTGACAAAGCAGAGCCTAAAGGTAAGTTTGGGCGATTAAATTTTAACCGATTAAAAACCCTGCTTACCAAATCTTCCAGGGATTCACTCATTTTTCTCTGCGGCCCGCCGCCTATGATCCGGCAGGTCCGCCACCATTTGTTAACCATGGGTTTTCCGTCAAACGCTATTAAGGAGGAATTATTCGACCTGTGATTCTGCAAGTGCCGATGCAAATTGTATATTCGCTGCGGAAAATGGGTCTATTTTGCTGGCTCTAATTTTATAATTAATTGGGCAACATTGGTACCAATTTCGTATTTACAACCACGAGGTAAGATTTGTTTGAAAAAAGATTCGATAGAAACTTCTACCCTTTAATGACCAAGGGGTGTCCAACAAGGATCGGGCATAATAAGGAGGTGCATTATGAATAAAATAATTCAATATATAGTTATTATATCAATGGTTCTCGGTGTGAGCGGCATGGCTTATTCCGAAGCCCCCAAATGGAAAATCGACCCGGCTCATGCCGGCATATACTTTAGCATTGACCACATTTTCTCAAAAGTTAAAGGACACTTTAATGACTTTGACGCAGAGATTTACTTCGATCCGAACAACCTGGAACAGAGTCGGGCAGATTTTTCCGTTAAGGTAGACAGCATCGACACCAATAATACCAAACGGGATGGACATCTGCAGTCTGATGACTTTTTCAGTGCAAAAAAATATCCGGATATGCACTTTGAAAGCTCCGTTGTCACCCATGTGCGCGATAACCTATATACATTGGAAGGCACCATGACTATTAAGGATGTTAGTCGCAACGTTAAGCTGCCCTTCAAATTCTTAGGCACTAAGCCGAATCCATTCAACCCCAAACAGGAAGTTGCTGGGTTTGAACTTAACATGACCATTGATCGCTTTGACTACAATGTCGGTAGCGGTAAATTTTTAGACTTGGGTGTCGTGGGGAAATATGTAGATGTGTTGATTACTCTGGAGGTAACCCGAAATATTTAGAGCGATCAAAATAAAGACCTATAATGAAATAAGAAGTGTCCACCGGGTTGATATTATTTCCGCGATAATAAATTAAATCAGATTGAAAGATTAAAATATCAATCCGGTGGGCCATGACTCACATCAAAGTCTATCCTGTTAGAATAGGTGCTGGCACTGGACCGCTGTCCAATGGGTTATGGAGGGTACATTCACCAGACTGATGATGCTTGCCGATGGTAGCAACATAGAACCTATCGGTAAAAAATTCAGTGCGCCAATGGCCACGTTTGCAGTCTGGAAGGGTGGGAGAATAATCCACGAGCGGCTTTTCTGGGATAAACAGAGTTATATGAAAAAAATGGGAATTGGGCAATAAGGGTAGGGAGGATAACGTATCATGGATACTATTAATATGGAGTCTCGCCATACAATTTTGTATCTTTCACATGGTGCCGGGCCTATGCCCCTGCTGGGAGATGAAGGGCATAAGGAGATGGTTGATAACTTGAAAATGATTGCCAATAAAATTTCAAAGCCAACTGCCATTATTCTCATAAGTGCCCACTGGGAGGGAACGATGCCGACCATTACGCGAGCCTTTAATCCACCTTTAATTTATGATTACTATGGATTCCCTGAGCAAGCCTATGAAATCCAGTACCCCGTAACGGGGGAACCCGACCTTGCGCAAACTGTTTTTTCGGCTTTGAGTGACAAGGACATAAAATCCACTTTTGATGATAAAAGGGGCTTCGATCATGGTTTATTTGTACCGTTGAAAATCATGTACCCTGGAGCTGATGTGCCTTGTATTCAATTATCGTTAGTGAATAGTTTAGATTCGAGTGAACATATTAAAATTGGCAAAGCGTTATCTGGATTGGAATATGACAATTTGCTTATAGTAGGTTCTGGGTTTTCGTTCCACAACATGAACGCCTTTTTTGCTCCCAAAACAGCCGAGATGGAAATTATGAACGAGGAATTTATACAGTGGTTGAATGACACATGTTCAAATCCAAATCTCGAAGAGCATGAAAGAGCCCGTCGATTGATAAATTGGGAAAAAGCGCCTTCAGCCAGATTTTGCCATCCAAGAGAAGAACATTTATTGCCACTGCATGTTTGTTATGGTGTTGCAAACTCCGCTTGCAGTGAATTTTTCGATTTGGAAATTATAGGGAAAAAGGCCAGTGTTTATCTTTGGTGAAATCATTTATCACAAGAAAAGCTATGCGCTATTGCGAGAATGTGTACTCCAAGTTCGGCAAGTACTACCACCACCATTCCAAAACTAAGGGAAATTTTTCATAACATGGGAATATAGCCACTATTGTTAGAATCTGAACACGATTAAGGGCTGGACCCTCATATTGATTTCCTAAAGAAGCTTATGAAAATGAGCTTTACCCCAAAACAGATGATTACGTCATCCCCGACTGTTCACCCCAAGTTATGATTGTGTAACATAATGAAATAATATCGTTATTATATATAGTTAACATAATTCTGTAAAAATCAAAACATCGCTGAGATCTTGAAATGCCAATTATTAATTCTGTTAATCAATACGGTGTTTCGCTGGATGATTTTGACCATCCCCGCATGAAAAATGATCAGCTTGTGAAAACTATTGAAGAAGTCTAAAGCCTGGCAACAACTTAGGCGTAGTAGCCCACGAACTCACCGCACCGATCATTGAAAAACTCCATGGCCTCATCAACAAAGTCGAAGATGATCCAGTCGTGACGGATGGTCTTTTCACCTATTTTACGGATCCGTTCAATCTCGGTGTTACCGAAATATTCACGGGAATAGTAAAAACTGGAAGCGGAGGAGCAGCTATCGAGATGTCAGATGCACGTACATTGGGTGATTTAGAAATATTGACCGGTTTGAAAGTGACACCTGGCACATTATTATGTTTTGACGACAACCAAGGTGATATCGTCTGCTAAATTAGTATCTTTGTGAAAATGCTTAAGCTCCTCCATGATTGCCTTTAATATGTCCCGTGATTCATGGGTGGCATTCGCTTTGATTATTCTATAAATGGGCTCCTTGCCAAACATTTTTCCATTTGCATCTGTTGCTTCCCAAATTCCATCGGTTCCGATTATGACAACTTGGTTTTTCTTTAATCTTGTTTTTTCCTCAGCGTATTTAAAGTCGGCGTCTACACCAAGTGGGATTCCGGTCCCTCGAAGTTCATCGAAAGAATCATCGCATCTGTCATATACTATCCCAGGTTCATGCCCGGCTCTTACCCATTTTATACTTTGAGCTTGCTGATCAACAATCAGGTAGAATAAAGTCATAAATTGTCCAGAGTCTTCCAAATCAATTGCCAGTTGATGATTAACATCATTTATTATTTCAGATAAAGTACCTGGTTGAGTAGATCTCAAGTGCAAAAGTGACCGTGCCATTGCCATAAACAAAGCCGAACCAATACCATGACCTGAAACATCACCAACCACGATGCCTATTCTTTTCGAATTTTGAAGGCCAATATCCAAGAAATCATAATAATCCCCCCCAGTTTCCTCACAATAAATACTTTGCCCCGCAATATCTAATCCAGATATTTCAGGATTTTGTTTGGGTAGTAAAAGTTGCTGCACTTCCTTGGCAATCGAAATTGATTTTTGAAACCTTTCCCTTTCTTTAAGACCACCTGCCATTTTATTGATATTTTCAGCGATGGTCGAAATTTCGTCGTTTCCCAAGACTTGAATATCAACGTTGTAATTACCCTCTCGAATAATGGACAATCCTTTATTGATCCTGATAATCCGTTCAATTAGATAGGTGTTAAGAAATTTTGAGGAAACAAGGAATATGATGATGATGATGAATAAGGTCGATACTGTTGAAAACAGAATCAAGGTGTTTGTATATTTGTGAAATATACTGAAATCGTATTCCACTTTTGCAATTTGATTAAAATTTTTAAAGAAATGTTTTTTATCAGGTAATAATTTTTGCATTCCCAAATTTTTATAGATCGTAATTGTGGCCCCTTTTCGAATCTGAATTTCATTTTCGCTAAATACGCGATCTATGAAATTTTTATCTTCCTGAGGAACCTTACTTGTTATGAAAGACCAGGCCGAAATGTTTGTAACTGCATAAATATCTAACTCATTTAAATATAGGTTATTTTTAATTATTTTCTTATATGAGCTGGACAACAGCAGGTTGCGGAATTCCGGAACATAGTTCGTATCAATATAATCATCAAGAGATATGGAAATTTCTAAAATATAATCGGCAGACTTGGGACTGAAATAGATATATTTATTAACCGCTCCTGTTTTTGCTGAAATAGTAATTCGCTGGTGATGGAATACTCCGGTTCCAAACATAGATTTCAGATAGTTTTTAAAATCATCCCCCAAGCTAAACAGGTTTAGCTGCATATCAGGTTCAAAAGAAGTATTGTAAATATAACCTTCTTTGTTGATCAGATATATTTCGCTGGCTCCGTATCGCTTTGCTATATTTTTCAGTTGCATTGAAGAGAAATGATCTTCTTTCGATTGAATATCAAGATCATTGATGATGGCGGAAATAGCTTTTTCCCCAGCTGTTTCCATTTGTTTTTCAATGGAAAATAAGAGTGTATCATATTCTTGAAGGCTCGATTCAATTTGTTGAAATATGTCTTCTTTATTCTGATTAAGGATTTTTTTGATTTTCAATCGGGAATAACCGCCAATGACCACTGAAATAAGGAGCCATGATGCCAAAACAATGGTAAGCAGAAATACAATAATTCTCTTTTTCAATTTATCTCTACCCCTTCATTGCAATTCGCTTCAATAATTCCCGCTATGGGTTATGCTATTCGATTTTTTTTAACCCATTTGTAACAATTCATATTGCACATATTTCTGGCACAATATGGTAGTATTTTCAAACCATTCTTAATAATTACTCTTCACTCCCAGAAAACCAGCCAAAATTCTCCAACATCTATTTGCTGAGGCTCATTTTCAGATACCATAATTTAGTATCTGTATAGCTCAAAGTTCGTTGTGTAGTTGCTTTTTCATGTATCACCAACGTTAAATTCATGGATGTGAACAATTCAGGCTCCCAGTTGAAATCTTCATAATTCGAACGATGTCGAAATATAGGTGATTCCATCATCCCCGGCAACACCCCTTAGGTGTTGATTATGTAACATAATGAAATATTATCATTATTTTGGACAGTTAACATAATTCGAGTGAAGTCTAAGCATCACTTGAACAGTCAATATGCGGTGATTCGTTTTGCAAGTCGAATGGTTAAAAAAACAATCTTATGACCATATCTGATGGATGCAGTCCAAGTGTCTTTGTCCTGTCTTGGATGCTTGCCAGAGGTTTTTCTGCAATGTTGGACAAAAGGACCTTTTCAAGTGGCATCAAAGGTCGATTCATGCTTGCGGGGGGGGGGGGGGGGGAGGATGTATCAATATCTTGAGCGGTCTGAGAGCTGCCTATCTCATCTAATGGCGCCTGGATTGGCCTTGAATCGTCTGAATCTTGAGAGTTCTTGAGTTTCGGGTGATATAGCTCACTATCAAGCACATTGTCACCATCTGGCACAAAGGGCACCTTGATTAAGAAAGGATCATTATGCCTCTGTCTGACATTTGCGATAGCTTCGCCTGTTGCAAGCATGGCAAGAAACTTTGCGGTTCTTACATCCATGTTCATAGCTTTTGACATGCTGGAAATGTCTGTGGCTGTTGCGAGAGTGAAGGATATCTTTGTGTTCATATTGGCGTAAATTGCATTGGGGATCTCGCTTGGAACTTGGTCTATTGCCATACCCGGGGGAATCTATATAGATATGGTTCAAAATGGCAGAGGTGACAATAGGCCATGCCCAAAAGAGCCACAGTGGTTTTTTCTCATATTGGATGCGTATGAGTGTGCTTAATTGTTGTGCATGGGGGTTATTTCTTGAGGAACCTTGACAGGATCTCTGAGAGCTTGGTTCCCACTTTGAGTTTCTTCAACTTGCAGTGGGCAGTGAATTTAAGCCAGGCGTTCTCATCAACCTCTCTTACAGATATATCAATGTTGCTCATGTTTAACTTGTAGAACGAGGTCAGATTTATAGATTTATGTTCTGGAGTGGTCAGTTCGGCAAGGGGGTTATGTCAGTGCGTTATAACTTACTGACAGTCGTGAAAAATAAATTAAGATACTGATAATATTGAAAATAGATGCAAAATTGCGGAAAAACAAAAAAAGAGGCTTACAGCGTCTTTCTTCTTGCTGTAAGCCTCTGATATTATTGAAATGGTAGGCGGTACTGGATTTGAACCAGTGACTTCTACCGTGTGAAGGTAGCACTCTCCCGCTGAGTTAACCGCCCTTGGTTTTTTGGAACTATAATGAGTCAGGAGGTTCCTCGTCAAGTTTTTTTTGCGCTGGATGGCTTTGCGCCTCCTGGGATATGTTCCCGTCTTTATCTTGCGGGTCGGCCGCAACCGTGGTGTTATCCTCAGACTCAGCGGCATTAAGGGTGTCATCCACCGGGTCATCCGCATCCATGGTTTCTATGCCCAGAGCTTCTATTTCTTTGGGTGAGGGCAGGTCTTTCAGATTTTTCAGATCGAACACCTGAAGGAACTGTTTGGTGGTGGCATAGATCAGCGGCCGGCCGGGAATTTCTTTGCGCCCCAGCACGCGGATCAGCTTTCGTTCAAGAAGCATCCTGAGAACACCGCCACAATCGACACCCCTTAAATGCTCGACGTCGCTACGGATCATGGGTTGTTTGTAGGCGATAATGGCCAGTGTCTCCAAGGCGGCCTTGCTGAGACGAGAAGGCTTTGGCTGTAAAAGACGTCTGATCCAGGGGACATAGTCAGGACGGGAGCGAAATTGATACCCTCCGGCAACTTCATGCAGAGTAAAGGCACCCTGGCGCTCCTCATAGTCCGCCATGAGTTCATTGAGAACCTGCCGGATCATTTTTGTATCGGGCAGAGAAAGAACCTGCTTTATCTGCTCGATGGCCAAGGGCTCCTCAGCCACAAAAAGAAGGCTTTCGACAATGTTTTTTAAATCATCCATTATACATAAAATATTCTGATAATACCGGATTCGATATGTTGTACAATTTGGACCAAATTGAGTTTGACCATTTCCAGCAGAGCCAGAAACGTCACGATAATGTCACTTTTGTCCGCGTCTTTAGAAAACAGCTCGTAAAATGTCAAGGAATCCTTTTCCTCGAGAATGTCGACAATTTCCGAAATTCGTTCCTTGACGGAAATCCGGTCCGTGGACAGTTCGAGACGATGCTCTTCCGGTATATTGGCCAGGATTTTTTGAAACGCGTCAATGAGTTCGAAAAGACCCACCTGTATGTAGGGCTCTTCTTCCTGGATGTCTTCGAATCCCTCTTCTGTAAAGGATCGGACAAATGTTTGTTCTCCAAGAAGATTTCGATTTGCCAGCTGCTCTGCGATGGACTGCATTTCGAGATATTCCCTGAGGGGCTTGGCCAGTTCCAGACGGGGGTCCTCCTCATCTTCAATGCCGTGGGTCGGTAGCAGCATCCTGGACTTGATTTGTGTCAGTGTGGATGCCATCACCAGAAAATCCCCGGCAAAGTCGATGTTCATGAGCTTGATCCATTCGAGATATTCAAGATACTGCTGGGTAATTATGGCAATGGGTATGTCATAGATGTCCACTTCATTCTTTTTGATCAAATGAACCAGAAGTGCCATGGGCCCTTCAAAAACTTGATCAAGTTTTATCTCGTATGGGATCTCTGTGTGTGCCATATTTTGGCTAAATGACCTGCTTTTTGTTCAGACCATCATAAGCTGTAAGCATTAAGCTGCTAATGGCTTACAGCTTACAGCTTATTGCTCTTTCGAAGGGAGAGCTTACATCCCGATCACATTTCGGACTTCGGCCATGGTCTGGCGGGCCACCTTGCCGGCCTTGTTACTGCCTTCCTGGATAATGTCTTTCACTAACTCCGGATGGTTGTTGTAATAGTCTCTTTTTTCGTGGACCGGCTTCAGGGCTGCCAGTAGCGCCCGGCCCATGATTTTCTTGCAATCCACACATCCGATCTCAGCACTGCGGCACTCTTTGGCGATGCCGGCGGTGGCTTCAGGGTCGCTATACAGCTTGTGAAATTCGTACACATTACATACCTCCGGATCTCCTGGATCCGATTTTCTGGCCCGTTGCGGATCTGTTATCATTTGTGACACCTTGGCGGTCACCTCCTCGGGGCTATCCGAGAGATAGATGGCATTGTTGTAGCTTTTACTCATTTTTCGCCGATCCAGACCGAGAATTTTCGGTGTTTGTGTCAAGATGGCTTCGGGTTCAGGGAACACGTTGCCGTAAAGATAGTTAAACCTGCGGGCAATCTCACGTGTGATTTCCACATGCGGCACCTGATCCACACCCACTGGAACGCCATTGGCCTTATACATGATGATATCGGCTGCCTGGAGTACGGGATAACCTAAAAATCCGAAAGTGGACAGATCTTTGTTGTTCAGCTGAATCATCTGGTCTTTGTATGTCGGGTTCCGTTCAAGCCATGGCACGGGCGTAATCATGCTGAAAATCAGGAAAAGCTCAGCATGTTCCTTGATATCAGATTGAACAAAAAGGGTGCTTTTTTCCGGTGATAACCCGACACTCAACCAGTCCTTGATGATTTCCCGGGTATAGCCGGATATTTGACCGGGGTCTTCGTAGTCGCTTGTGAGTGCATGCCAGTCGGCAATAAAGAAAAAGCAGTCGTAGGTTGCCTGCATTTCTACCCAGTTCAACAATGCACCATGAAGATTTCCCAGATGAAGCGGGCCTGTGGGGCGCATACCACTTAAAACACGTTTTTTCTTGGTGGTCATAAAACGGATCTCCTCCCTGAACAAAATCGCGCGGCGACATTATTCCGATATATACGTATTTACAAAAGACAATTCATCTTCCCGTGTCTGAAGCTCCCCATTGAGCTTCGCGTTCAATACCGCCCGCATGATATCCCGGTACACGGGTCCGGGTTTCAGGTCTCTTTCCATAAGGTCTTTTCCGGTCACTGATATGGTGACGTGTCTCAGTTTTGTTACGTAATGCGAAATGGCCCGTTTTACCCGACGACTGCGGGCGCAGACCATCATGTAGAGGATCATTTCAATATTCAGACCAGTCAATTGCCCGTGCAGCAAGCTATCGTTTTTCGGCAGGTTTCTTTCCATTTGGTTCAGGATTGATTCGGCCGTGAAACGGTCTTTGAGCAATATTTTTATGTAACGAGGTGCCAATTCCAGCTGATCACAGATTTCCCGGGTAGTCTTCTGATTACAGTCCTGGATGAGTACCATAAAATAAATGGCCCACTTTATATAGGATTCCTCCAGAAAAAGCAAATCATGCCACGCCAGGACTTCTCTTGTTGAATTCAGTAATGAAATCAAGTTATTGTCCAGGTTTATAGAGGGGTGAATCACCTGTAGGAGCTGGTAGTCATGCAAGCGGACAATGGCAGGGGTCGGGTTTTCTTCTTCCAGTATCAGCCGTATTTCCGTAAAGATGCGCCGCCCGCTGAGTCGTTTGAAAAAGTCCATTTTAACTGCATTCTCGATCAGTCCTGCTGTAAGCTTGCCGATGGAAAAGCCGAAGCGCTGTTCAAACCGGAGCGCACGGAATACCCGTGTGGGATCTTCGACAAAACTGAGATTGTGGAGCACCCGGATAACCTTTTCCTTGATATCCCTTTGAGCAGAGAAAAAGTCGATGAGGGTGCTGAATTTGTCGGCGTTCAGCTGAATTGCCAGTGTGTTCATGGTAAAATCTCTGCGGAACAGGTCCAGCCGGATGGAGCTCATCTCCACGATGGGCAGTGCCGCCGGAAATTTGTAGTATTCAAGTCTTGCAGAGGCCACATCGATCTTAAATCCGTCCGGAAAGATGATGACGGCGGTACCGAATTTTGCATAAGCATGAATTCGTGCACCAACGCCGGCCGCAAACTTTTTGGCAAATGCGATACCGTCACCTTCGATAACGATATCAATGTCTTCATTGGGGCGGTACAGGAAAAGGTCACGGACAAAGCCCCCAACGACATATGCGGCACAATCGATTTTATCGGCTACATGGCCGATGTCCTTCAAGATATTCAGGAGCCTTGGAGAGAGACGCTCCTTCATGAAATTCAATATATTTCGTTTCCTGGCACGGATCTGTTTCTGGCTCTGGCGGATGGTGGATCTGTCATCAACCTTCTGCTGACTGACCAGGACGTTCAAGAGGTCGGTTCGCGTGATAACACCGACGACGATTTCCTGGTCAAGGACCGGCAGGATTCGCTGTTTGCTTTCGATAATGTTTTCCTGAATTTCTATAATATCCGCCGTGGGTGGTACAGACACCATCTCCGTAGTCATGTATTCGCGAACCGGTACATCGTGGAGTTTATGAAAAAGTGCTTTTTCGATGATCTGGCGGGATATGATTCCGGATAAGGCGCCGGTCTTCTTTTGGGTCACGAGCAGGGCATTGATATTGTAGCGTGTCAACAGTTCAGCAGCCTCGCGGCAGGAGATTTCTTCATCGATCATGATGGGTGGTGAAGACATGAGGTGCTTGGCCAGGCGTCTGGATTTGATCTTGTCATACAGCAATTCCAGCAGTGTCTGCTCAACCTGGGTGATGGTTTTTCCTTTGATGGATGCCGCGGCAGCGTACGTGTGCCCCCCCCCTCCCAGGCTGGTGACAATATCCCCCACATCGACTTCCGGTATTCTGCTCCGGGCCACGATGTAGACCTTGTTTTCCATTTGTGCGATGGCAAAAATAGCGTCGATATCCTCCATTTTGACCATTTTATGAACCAGAAAAGCAAAGTCAGGTACATACTGATCGGTTGTTACACTGGTAAACACGACCTCGATACCGTTGACATGATAGGTGTTGGATGCCTGGATCATATCGTTCAGAATGGCCACCTGTTCAGGGCTGATTTCTCGGGATATGAGATTGGAGATCATGTTGAGGTTGGCGCCCTTGGATAAGAGATACGCTGCGGCCCTGAAGTCTTTTTCGGTGGTGGATGGAAACGTGAAAGAGCCTGTGTCCTCGTATATGCCGAGGCACATGATTGTGGCCTCATCAGGGGTAATGTCGATGTTTTTGCTGTCCAGAAGTTCCGTCAGCAGCGTTACGGTGGCACCCACCGGTTCCTGGACCACCAACTGGCCCTCAATATCGTTTTCCATGGGGGGGTGGTGATCGTAAATATGAATTTCCAGGTCAGGTTTGTTCAAAATGGATTCAAATTTGCCGATCCGATGGGGTTGTTTGGTATCCACAAGGACGAGACGCTCGATTTTGGAAACATCGATCTCCCTGACATTGATGATATTCAAAAGATAGACCATGGACTGGATGAAGAAATTCCTCAGGTTTTTTTCCTGGGAGCCTGGAAAGACGACCAGGGAGCCCGGATAGAGTTTCTGGGCGGCCAGCATGGAGGCCAGGGCATCGAAATCAGCATTGATATGGGAAGTGATAACCGTTGATTTTTTCGGGTTGGTCATGCCAATAGTCTCATTATAACACTTCTGAATAACTGTAGATATGATGATCTGCATGGAACAGTAACAGCCTTTAACCATACACACAATCGCCTGTGATAATCAAGATAAAGATCGGTGGCCGTCTTTTTAAGCCCGGATGTTTTGCCGGTGAAGATGTCTGTCCTGGAAAAACGCGCAAACCCGATCGGCTCCGGTGCTGTGTATTTCAGTCCGAAGCCCTGATAGTTTACTGCGAGGGCTGTTGCGGTTTATGATGACATCTACTATAAATTCCGAAAACTATTGTTGTTTCGATGATAGTGTGATAGTAATTATGGCTTAAAAAAAAGGACACAAACGGGATGATAACATCGTTACAATCGGCCTAAGCCCTGTGGTATGTTTTCGCCAGCGGGTTCCTGACAAGGGGGAAGGATTATGCCTGTTTATCAGTGGGTAGGTAAAAATAGAAGTAATGAGACACAAAAAGGGGAAATCGATCTTGCCAGTGAAGATGCCGTCAGAAATCATCTGGCAAAACTAAGAATAACACCCACAAGAATTAAGAAAAAACCAAAGGACCTGTTCGAGAATGTGGCTTTTCTACAACCACCGGTAAAGGAACAGGATATCATTATCTTCAGCCGGCAGTTTTCCACCATGATCGATGCCGGACTTCCCATTATTCAGTGCCTTGACATTCTCCACTCCCAGCAGGAAAACAAGACCTTCAAAAATATGCTCAAGGACATCAAAGAGTCAGTGGAAGGCGGCCAGACACTTGCAGAGGCATTGCGCAAATATCCCAAACAGTTCGATGATCTCTTTGTCAACATGGTAGCTGCGGGGGAGGCGGGTGGTATATTGGACACGATTCTGCGACGTCTTTCCGCATATATGGAAAAGACTGCCAAGTTGAAGGCGCAGGTCAAAGGTGCCATGACATATCCCATTATTACGATTATCGTTGCGATCCTGGTTGTCGGCATTATTCTTGTTTTCGTGATCCCGGTGTTTCAGGAAATGTTCGAAGGGTTGGGTGGCGATCTCCCGGTACCCACGAAGATCGTCGTTGCCATGAGTGATTTTGCCAAGGATAAAATTTTGTATCTCATCATTGGAGCGGTGATCTTTTTCTATGCCTTTAGCCGTTATAAAAAAACCGCCAAAGGGCGATTGACGGTTGATGCAACTGCCTTGAAATTGCCCGTCATCGGTCCTTTGTTGCGAAAGGTTGCGGTGGCAAAATTCACCCGGACCATGGGCACCATGCTGTCCAGCGGTGTTGCCATTTTAGAAGCCCTCGATATTGTTGCCAAGACAGCAGGCAACAAAGTCATTGAGGGGGCGATCTACAATGTTCGATCAGGGATTGCGGAAGGCCGTACCATGGCAGACCCACTGTCCGATAGTGGTGTTTTTCCCTCCATGGTCTGTTCGATGATTGCGGTGGGTGAGTCCACCGGTGCCCTGGATGCCATGCTGGTAAAGATTGCGGATTTTTACGACGACGAGGTTGATCAGGCCGTAGAGAATCTGACCGCCATGATTGAACCTTTTATGATGGTGTTTCTAGGGACGGTGATCGGAGGTCTGGTGGTCGCCATGTATCTCCCGGTATTTAAAATGGCCGGAGCCATTTCAGGATAAACACCGTCAGTTGCATTGAAGAACCTCGCAGCAAGCTACGAGGATTGTTTTGCCGCGTGGCAGTACTTCGCGGCAACCATAAGAAATTCTGTTTATTTTAGATTCACTCGCCAACCCCTCGGCATGCGAAGCACTGCCGCACGGCAGAACCCATGGGGAATGCGCTCGCTGTTGCGGTTCGAATTTCATGAAAAACATCTCCATGTCAACCGAAAGAGATCTCGAACAAAAGCTCAAGCTGTTGATGCTCTTTCGGCTTGTTTTTACATCTATTTTTCTGGGCTCGACCATTGTTCTTCAGCTAAATGAGAATGTTTCTCCGCTGGCGCCCCCCCTTCTGTTTCTCTACGGACTGATTGGCTTTATTTTTATCCTGTCTTTTTTTTACTCGGTAATGATATCCGGTATTCAACATAAAGCGGTCTTTGCGTATATCCAGATCGGTATCGACACACTTGTGGTGACACTGATTATTCTTGTAACCGGAAGTTTCCTCAGCTTTTTTTCATTCCTGTATCTGGTGGTCATTATCTATTCGAGTGTTCTGCTCTTTCGCAAAGGCAGTATGGTCATGGCCGGCTTATGCAGCCTTCAGTACGCTATTTTGATCAGTCTTGAATACTACGGCATCATTCAGCCCTATGGCACGGATATCAGTCCCCTGATACTTGAATTCGGTTGGCTTCGGGTTCTCTACAAGGTGATGATCACGGCGGGGGCATGCTATGCCGTAGCGCTTTTAAGCGGTTTTCTTTCGGAACAGACCCGGCGGTCCAGGAGCGAGCTTCAGCGCATGTCGGAGCATGTAAAACGGGTGGAAAAAATGGCCTCTCTGGGTGAAATGGCGGCGGGTCTGGCGCATGAAATTAAAAATCCCCTGGCGTCTCTATCCGGATCCATCCAGGTGCTGCGGGAGGAGAATCGCTACGACCCGGAACGTGATAACCTCATGCGCATCGTACTGCGGGAGACGGATCGCCTGACATCACTTGTAAGTGATTTTCTCCTGTTTGCCAAGCCACCGGCGAGCAAGCGGGAGAGCATACGGCTGGACGAGGCTATCAACGAAATTCTGGAACTGTTTCAGGAAAACAGCGCTATTCAGGGGAATCTCACCATTGAACGCAAGCTGATTTCTGACATATTCGTGGAGGTGGACCCGATTCATCTCCGTCAGATTTTGTGGAATCTCCTTCTCAACGCCGCGGAAGCCATAGAAGGCGAAGGGCGGATTACCGTCCAGATGGTAAATCAAAAAAACAGGTGGATACAAATCGCTCTTACGGACAATGGCGCGGGGATTTCAGGGGAGAATGTTGATGCTATTTTCGATCCTTTTTATACCACCAAGAACAGCGGTACCGGTCTGGGACTGTCCATCGTCTACCGGATATTGGAACACTATGGCAGCCGACTGGATGTCGAAAGCATCGAGGGTCAGGGAACATCGGTTCACTTCAGACTGAAAATGCTTACTGGTCCCGAGATTGGGCATAGGGCTTGACACTGAATATGAAATGGGGTACCTGAATCTGTTTGGCAAGTGGATTAACAAGACCATGGAACGCATGGATCAAGGGTGAGAACCAGACATATGTCTTTTGAGTACTTTATAGGTCGTCGCTATTTAAAGGCTAAACAAAAACAATCCTTTATATCGATGATTACCATTCTTTCCATAGCGGGGGTCACGGTCGGCGTCATGGCTCTGATCGTCGTGATTGCGGTGATGTCGGGGTTCGAAGATGATTTGAAGTCTCGGATCCTGGGTGTTGAATCTCATATCGTGCTCATGCACCAAACAGGTCCCTTTAACAATTACCGGAAGGTTCTGGATACGATCAAGGATACGGATGGTATCGAGGCCGTGACACCGTTTATCTATTCCCAGGTGATGCTGCGATCGGCTCACGGTGTGTCCGGGGCCGTCCTGAGAGGGATTGATCCGGACACGGCGGGTTCGGTCATCAAAGGGGTCAGTCCGGAGGCCTTGAAATCGACACCGGTATCAAAGACAGGAGCCGACGGCGATGCCACCGGTCCGGGAATCATTCTTGGTAGAGAACTGGCAAGAAGCCTGCACGTCCTGAAGGGCGACAGTGTCTATATCATAACGCCCCGGGGAATGATTTCCCCCATCGGGCATGTGCCGGCCATGCGACGTTTCAAGGTTCTCGGCTATTTTGAAACCGGGATGTATGAATACGATGGTTCCATGGCCTATGTCCGCATCGAAGAAGCCCAGAAGATGCTCCGGATGGGGGACACCATAAGCGGTATCGAGGCACGGGTATTCAATATCTACAAGGCCCGGGAAATTTCGAAACAGATTATTGAGAAACTCGGATACCCATTTTGGGTTCGGGACTGGATGCAGATGAACCACAATCTGTTTTCGGCTCTGAAGCTGGAAAAAACGGTGATGTTCATCATTCTGGCCCTGATAATCATGGTGGCCGCTTTCAATATTGCCAGCACCCTGATTATGATGGTGATGGAAAAAACAAAAGATATCGCTATCTTGAAGGCAATGGGTGCAACGAATAAATCTATTCGAAAAATTTTTGTTTTTAACGGCATGATCATCGGTGCCATCGGCACATTTTTAGGAACCGGCATCGGGTTTGTCCTGTGCGGGCTTTTAGAAAAATACAAATTCATCGAACTTCCGGGAGATGTTTATTACCTGACAACCCTGCCGGTTAAGCTGGATATCATGGATGTCATCATTATCGCTGTGTCCGCACTGGTGATCTGCTTTCTGGCTACCCTTTATCCAGCCAGTCAGGCATCCAAACTCGATCCTGTCGAGGCGATTCGTTATGGTTGATGAGGTTCAGCAACACATACAAAGGGTAGACGACGACATCGACACGTCTGTATTTTCCAAGAAGGGGTTTATAGAGGTCCAAAACCTTTCCAGGTCTTTCCAGAGCACCGGCGCACCCATCGAAATTCTGCGGAACGTGAATTTATCGCTGGGTGAAGGTGACACGCTGGCCATCGTCGGCGCTTCCGGAATCGGGAAGTCTACATTTCTGCATATCCTTGGTACCTTGGATCGTCCGGACAAGGGAAGGCTTTACTTTCAGGGAGAGGATGTCCTGCTGTTCGACAACAGCAGGCTGGCGCGATTTCGAAACAAATCGGTGGGGTTCATGTTCCAGTTCCACCATCTACTCCCGGAATTCAGCGCCCTGGAGAATGCATCGATGCCGGCTTTGATCCATGGATTTCCCGGGGAGAAGGCCCGGGAGGCGGCCGAGACCATACTAGTACGTGTAGGGCTTAAGGACAGACTTCATCATCGGGTTGGAAAACTGTCCGGCGGGGAACAACAACGGGTTGCTCTGGCACGGGCTCTGGTCATGAAACCACGGATTCTGTTGGCGGATGAGCCGACCGGGAACCTTGACACCCGGAACAGCGATCAGGTTCACAGGTTGCTTTTAGAGTTAAACCAGGAATTTTCAATGACAATGGTTGTAGTGACACACAACCTGCAGCTGGCTGCTTTCATGTCGCGCTGTGTGACGATTGCCGACGGGCAATTTGTGGAAAAGTGCTGAGGTTCCCTCTATGGTAAAACGAGGTTGGCTGGTATGGTTTGCACTCATTTGCCTGTTTCCACCCTGTGCGTATTCACAGAATGCCAAAAAGGTGGCAGTCCTGCCGTTTCGAATCAATGCCCAGGAGGATTTGTCCTACCTCGCAACCGAAATACCCAAATTGATCAAAGACAATCTGAAACGTGAGGGGGCGGTGATCGTTGAACCCGATCCTGCTGATATCCTGGCCTGGAAGGATACGCTTACAGAAGAACTGGATGCCAAACGGATTGGTCTGAAACAGGGGCTCGATTTTATTGTCTGGGGCAGCCTGACCCGTATTGGGCAGAAGCTCAGCCTGGATGCAAAAGTCATCGAACCCTTTACAGAGGAAGGGACCAGTACGTTCTTTCTGGCTGTCGAAGGGATCGAGAATCTGCTTGTGAGCGTACAGAAGGTGTCCCGGGACATTGGTTTCAAACTGTTTGATCGCGCCAGAATTGTTGAGATTGCCATTACCGGCAATAAACGCATCGAAGTTGACGCCATCATGCGCTACATCAAGACAAAACCGGGTGATACCTATGTCCCCAGTCGACTTTCAAGTGATTTGAAGGCCATCTATTCCATGGGTTACTTCGAGGATATCCGTATTGAATCCAAAGAGTTGCCTTCTGGAAAGGTCATCATATTTCATGTTCAGGAAAAGCCGACCATACGGCGGATTGAATTCAAGGACAATGTCATTTTCGACAGTGCGGAAATTATGGAAGCCCTCAACATCAAATCGGGATCCATCCTCAATATCTTTGCCATACAAAATAACCTGATTCGCATAGAAGATCTATACAAGGAAAAGAATTATCATAATGTAAAAGTGGATTACGAGATCAAGGAACTGGAAAACAATCAGGGGGATCTGCTGTTTCTGATTAAAGAAGGCAAAAAGATCAAAATTGAGAAAATTATCTTCGAGGGGAATACGGTTTATACGAAAAAAGAGCTCATGAAAGTGATCAAAACCAACGAAAGGGGCTTTTGGAGTTGGCTGACATCCTCGGGTGAACTGGAAAAAGAAGTATTGAACCAGGACACCATCAAACTCCGTAGTTTTTATCAAAATAACGGTTTTATCGAAGCAAAGGTCGCGGAACCCATCATTGAATATCAAGATGATATGATATATATCAAATTTAAGATAGATGAAGGCCGAAAGTTCAAAGTTGGCAAGGTGAGCGTCACGGGTGACCTTATTTTCCCTGAAATTGACCTGATGGAAAACCTGAGAATTACCACCAATGAATTTTACAGCCGCGAAGTGGTCAGAAACGATATTGTCAAGATTACGGATATCTATGCGGATGAAGGGTATGCCTATGCGGATATTTACCCGAGTATCAGCAAAGATGCCGAGAACCTGGAAGTCGACATTGCATATGTGGTCAAGCGGGGCAAAAAGGTCTATTTTGAATCCATCACCATCACCGGAAACAGCAAAACCCGGGACAAGGTTATCCGGCGGGAACTCAGGGTATACGAGCAGGAGCTTTTCAGCGGAACAAGACTCAAAAGAGGCGTTCGAAATCTGTATCGACTGGATTTTTTTGAAGATGTGAAGATCGATACCGTCGAAGGGAGCGCCGATGATCAGATTCTTTTGAAAATCGACGTCATTGAGAAGCCAACGGGTAATTTTATGTTCGGCGGTGGATACAGCAGTGTCGACTATGGGTATCTGACGGCATCAATCTCCCAGAACAATCTTTTCGGGCGGGGTCAAGTCCTGGAGCTGAAAACAACCGTCAGCGCAAAATCAAGTACGTATTCATTAAGTTTTACGGAGCCATATCTTTTTGACAAGTCCATTTCGGCCGGATTTGATGTTTATAACCAGAATAGAGATTACAACGATTATGAAAAATCGAGTCTAGGCGGCCGTCTTCGTTTGGGAACCAGGGTGGCTGATTATACCAGGCTGTTCTGGTCCTATTCCTATGATGTCAGTGACATTTCAAACCTCGATAATGATGTTTCCGATCTGGTCAAGGAAAGCAGGGGAAAGAATACCACTATTGCCACCACGGTCTCCTTGAAATATGATTCACGGGATCGGATGTTTAACCCCACTGAGGGGACGTATGACACCATTTCGGTTGAGTATGCGGGATTTGGTGGCGATATCGCCTTTACTAAATATCTGGCCAGTTCCGGGTGGTATTATCCCTTGTTTCTTGGTACCGTCGGCATGGTGTATGGGAAGGGGGGGTACGTGCATGAGAACCCCAACGGTTTCCTGCCTGACTATGAACGGTTTTATCTGGGGGGGATGACCTCGATACGTGGTTTTGGCTGGCATGATATCAGTGCAGAAGACAAGAATGGCGATGAGATTGGGGGAGATAAATTTATTCAACTCAATATCGAGTGGATTATTCCTCTGGTCAAAGATGCCGGACTTAACGGTGTTTTCTTTTTTGACGCAGGGAACGTGTATGGGGAGGGTGAAAAACTCGATCCGACGGATACCCGTGAAGGTGCCGGTCTTGGTATTCGATGGTATTCGCCGATGGGTCCCATACGTCTGGAGTATGGGTGGATATTGGATCCCAGGGGAAATGAAGACTCAGGAGGACGGTGGGAATTTTCTGTAGGGACATTATTTTAATGATTGTGAGGTGTAAAATGTTTAAATGTAAATCAAGGATGATAGCCATTTTTCTGGCTGTTCTATGGCTGGCTGCCCCTTGCCTGGGCGCGGATGTTGCCAAGATCGGTGTGGTCGATATTCAAAAGGTATTGATGACATCATCGGCGGGCAAACTGGCCAAGGCGCAGATCAATAAGAAAGCGCGTGAAATGGAGAACAGTCTGACCGTGAAGAAGGAAGAGATCGAGAAGTTGAGGGAGACTCTCGAGCGTGAAGCCCTGGTGATGAACAAGGAAACCCGTGATGAACGGGAACGTGACATCCGTATCAAGATCAATGACATCAAGTCACTCAAGAACAAGTATGAGAACGATCTCAAAAAAATTGAAAGCAATGTGGTCAAACGGATTCAAGCGGACGTGCGTGTCATTATTCAGGAGTTGGGTAAAAAAGGGGGCTACCTTCTGATTATCGTCAACAACGTTGTTCTTTACTCCCCGACATCCATCGATGTAACCGATGAGCTGATTCAGGCCTATAACAATGTGCTGGCTGAAAAGGGCGATGACTTCAACATCGAGACGCTTGAGTAGGCTTGCATCAGTGCCGGGCCCTTTGGACCGGAGTATCTACCTATAACCGTTTATGCTGCCAAAAATAGGCCGGAGGTTTAGCCATGGGAACCTACGATATCAGAGAAATCATGAAATATCTACCACACCGGTATCCGTTTCTGCTGATCGACAGGATCCTTGCTCTCGAGCCGGGAAAAAGCGTGGTGGCACTGAAAAATGTTACGATGAATGAACCTTATTTCCAGGGTCATTTTCCCGGAGTACCGGTGATGCCGGGCGTCCTGATCCTGGAGGCCATGGGACAAGCCGGGGGGATGCTGGCCTATGTTTCCTTGCCGGAAAAATTGAAAGGGCAGCTCGTCTATTTTGCCGGCATTGACAAGGTCCGATTCAGAACACCGGTTGTGCCGGGGGACCAGCTGATACTGGAAGCAGAACTCCTCAACATGCGCTCAAAAGCCGTTCGCATGGCCGGCATCGCAAAAGTGGATGGGAAAAAAGTGGCCGAGGCAGAACTCATGGCCGTGATCGGAGACAAAGCTGGATGACTTCTAAGCAAGTCGTCTAATGATGTTATGAACGAAATAGCAAACACCGTCATGCCGGACTTGATCCGGCATCCAGTTTTCTTCTGGATTCCCTTCTTCGCGGGAATGACAATCCGCGGGTATCTATCTGCCGAAGAAATATGATCGGAGGAAAGCATGGCCATCAAACAGGAACTTCTGGATATACTGGCGTGCCCGAAATGTAAGGGCGATATTTATCTCAACGAATCGGGTGATGGACTCATCTGCGATCATTGCCGTCTGCTGTATGAAATCAGGGATGATATTCCCATTATGCTCATCGATGAGGCAAAACCGGTTGTCTGAAACGCATTGTGCGGGCCAATAATTGAGCCGCAAACAATTTAGACGAAAATTATACGGTCGAAGATTCATTGCAGCTTATCCAAGATTACGGTTCATTGGAGCTGCGAGGCGCTTCCATAACAGAACCATGAGCCAACCAAGTCCCCCCAAACCAGCCAAACTCGTCATCGGTTTTTTTCTACATGAAAAAAGCCTTGGCAGGCCTATTGTCGAGAATCTGATTGCAAAATATGGTGATGTGGACATCGTGAGTGCATGGATGCCCTTTGACCAGACGACCTATTATGAACCGGAAATGGGAGCACCTCTCTACCGGAGGATGATGGCTTTTGAAACGCTCATCCACCAAAGTGAGCTTGCACAGGTCAAGCTTTTTACCAATGAAATCGAAAATCAATCTGCAGACAAGGGTAAGCGGGTTGTCAACATCGACCCGGGCTATATGCTCCTGGAAAGGTTTGTTCTGGCAACCGGGAAAAATTTTGCCCATCGGATATATATTGGCAAAAAAATCTACGCAGACCTGACCCTAATTTTTCGCAATGGCCGGTTTGAAGCGCTTCCCTGGAGTTTTCCCGACTATGCCGCAGATCGGGTTCAGACATTTTTGATGCGTGTCCGGGAAAAGTATGCATTGGATTTGAAAAGAGAGGGTTCCAGGGTACGAGGGTGATACAAGTGGTGGCTGAAGTCAGCTCAATGGTTTACGCGATGGCAGCATCCCAGCTATCTGGCTATTTGAAAAGAGTTCGAGGGTAGCTGACAGCTAAAAATGGACAGCGGTATAATTATCTAAAAGCCTAAAGCACAGGCTTGGCCCCCTTGAAACCTGGACTCCTTGAATCCTTGGACCCTTATTTCCCGATGAACGCTGAGAAAGCCGGATTACATTAATATCATCAACCAGCAGTAATAAAGGAAAAGAAAAAAACAATGATCAAAAGCATGACGGCATTTGCCAATATTGAACGAACCATGGATGACATTTCCATAAAGGTTGAAATCAGGACCTACAACAGCAGGCATCTGGATATTCAGCTGCGAGTGACACCGGGCTACCAGATTCTCGAGGAAAAATTGAAAACACTGATCAGCGGGTGCGTGGCAAGGGGACGGGTCGACGTGAAGCTTTACATCGATGATCTGTCCGAGACGGCAGTGGCATTCCAGGTGGATGAAGTCAAGGCCAGGGCCTACCACCAGGCGCTCAAGACATTAAAAAAAATCCTGGGTCTGGAAGGGCCGGTGCCCATGGAGTGGGTTACCGCAAGAAATGATCTTATCAAGCCCAAGGACGTTGAATCGGATGTGGACAAGATCTGGGTCTGTCTGGCAGACTGCATGCAGGAGGTTCTTTCGGATATCGATGCCATGCGTCAAAAAGAAGGTTCATTTATTGCCAACGATTTCAGGGAGCGATTGCAATTTCTTAACCATAGCATCGATCAGATTGAAGCCGACAGTTCCGGACTCCTCGAGCAGTACAAGCAGCGCTTGGTGGAACGGATATCGGTTCTAACCGAACAGCGTGTGTCTCTGGATGAAGGGCGTATCGAGCAGGAGGCGGCGTTTCTGGCAGACAAAAGTGACATTTCCGAGGAGATTGTCAGGGTTCGCAGCCACTTGGTGCAATTTGAAGCAATTATGGCGGCAGAGGCTCCCTCTGGTCATAAACTCAATTTCTTAATGCAGGAAATCAATCGGGAATTCAATACCATCGGATCCAAGTCAACGAA
Organism: uncultured delta proteobacterium; assembly: GCA_963744665.1. GTDB lineage: Bacteria > Desulfobacterota > Desulfobacteria > Desulfobacterales > B30-G6 > B30-G6. The sequence continues at coordinate 29,470 of CAVUUM010000020.1, forward strand.
AACGGACATTTCTCACATGGTGGTGAACGTAAAATCTGAACTGGAAAAAATACGGGAGCAGGTCCAGAACGTAGAATAAATTCGCTTCGTGTTTTCGTGTTAATAAGTCTTTTCTTCCGGTCTATCCGGGTTTAGGAGGGGTATGGAAAAAGCATTATTGAACATCGGGTTTGGCAACACGGTGGTGGCGGAAAGGGTTGTGAGTATCGTGGCTCCCAATTCGGCACCCATGAAGCGACTCAAGGATGAAGCCAAGGAAGATCGTCGATTGATCGATGCGACACATGGCCGCAGAACCCGGGCAATTATTATCATGGACAGCAACCACATTGTCCTGTCCGCCATACAGGCGGAAACCATCTCCCAGCGGTATACGATGCTCAGAGAGGAATAAATTCGCTGGTGTGAACCGCAATAGCGAGCGCATTCCCCGTAGCTTGCTGCGAGGTTCTTCAATTTATCGTGCACGGTGTTGCCGCTTTTGTGGTTCAATAATCCTTCCACCGAAAACATCCGGTTGTTTTCAGCTTATTGCTTATGGCTTACAGCTAAACGATACGATGATGCGCATGGAGTTAAATGGATAGAATATTATCAGAAACCACCGCTTTGAAACATCGCAAGGGGCGTCTCTTTGTGGTTTCTGCGCCGTCCGGAGCCGGGAAAACCACCCTCTGCAGAGCCTTGCGGGATGTATACCCAGACATTCAATACTCTGTATCCCATACCACGAGAAAACCACGTCAGGGCGAGAAAGACGGTATCGACTATCATTTTACGGATAAAAAAGAATTTCTCCGCATGCGCAACAGAGGCTGCTGGGCGGAATGGGCGGAGGTTCACGGTCATTATTACGGCACTTCCTCAAAAAATCTGGAACAGGTGCTTTCAGGCGGTCACGATATTCTGCTGGACATCGATGTCCAGGGAACCATGCAGATTCTGGAGCGATTTCCCGACACCATCACCATCTTCATCATGGCGCCCTCGCTGGAAATTTTAAATCAACGACTGGCGAAACGGGGCACGGAAGATATCCAGACTATTCAAAAACGTATGAAAAATGCTGAAAAAGAGATCGCCGGAAGATCGATTTACCGTCATGTGATCGTCAACGACAACCTCTCGACAGCTGTCGATGAATTCATTCGTATTGTCGGGAATTATCGTAACAGCAAAGATCTGATCAGCTCCGGCACAAGGGATTAATAGTGGTAGAAATACTGTATGGATATCATCCGGTGAGAGAAGCGCTTCGTGCAGGGAAACGGGCCTTGCGGGAGATCTGCCTGCCAACGGGCAAACTATCTCCCAGGGTTGAGGATGTGGCCTCTCTGGCAGCAGCCGCCCGTGTTTCCATCAACCGGGTTTCCATGGGAAGGATCGCATCCATGGCCGCTACAGACGCACACCAGGGCATCTGCGCATCGGTGGGCCCATATGTCTGGAGTGACTTTTCCCGGCTTCTGGAGACAGCCCAAGGCAACAACCCATTTTTATTGCTGCTGGATCATATTGTGGACCCCCAAAATCTCGGTGCGCTGCTCCGCACGGCATTTTGTGCAGGGCTGGATGGTGTGGTCATAACAAAGGACCGTTCTGCACAGCCCACCCCTGCTGTTTCCAAGGCCTCGGCCGGCACCATGGAGCATATTTCCTTGACCCGCGTAACGAATATGGTATCAACCATAAAAACCCTGCAGGAATCCGGACTCTGGGTGGCTGGACTCGACAAGCACACGGGTCAAAGCATTTATTCCAGCGATCTGACCGGACCCATGGCGCTGGTCATTGGCAGCGAAGAAAAGGGGATCCGCCCGCTGGTAAAAAAAAATTGTGACCTGATGATCGCCATTCCCCAGGTGGGTGATGTGGATTCGCTGAACGCTTCGGTGGCCGGCGGTGTGGTGATGTATGAGACCTATCGGCAGAGACAAATCGGATCAAGTTGACAACACCTTTTAAGCGTGAGGAGAGCATTAACATAGCCTTGGCAGACAGCAGGCTGAAAGTACCTGAGTCCGATCTTATGAATCCGGATAAAAGCGATGCAACTCGCAGGGCGCTCATACGAATATGGAATGCTTTCAAGGGGGCCCTGTTTCCCTTGACGTGTCTGATGTGCGGACAATTTTATCTGCAGCGGTCCGGTTGGAGCAATTGCTTTAAAAGGGGTGTTGCCTTCAACGAAACGATCCAGACACCGCCATCGGCCATTCTCTTCGGCAGGTTGATGGCGTCCCATGTCTGCCCTGTTTGCGCACAGCAATTTACCCCTATCGAATCACCGTGTTGTACCTGCTGTGGCGTCATGTTCAAAAGCCGGGAAGGGACCGACCATCTTTGCGGGGAATGTCTCAACTCAAAACGGTATTTTGGTATGGCAAGAGCCGTGGGTGTTTACGACCAGGCGTTGATGGCGGTCATTCACGGTTTTAAATATGGTGAAAAAGTGGGGTTGGCCACGCCCCTGTCTATTCTGTTGTTGAGCGCTTACCAGCACTTCTGGCATGACAGACCCATGGATGTGGTCGTCCCGGTACCGATATTTGGGCGACGGCTTCGAAAAAGAGGGTTCAATCAGGTCTATCTGGCGATCAAGCCTTGGGAGGATCGCAAACGGCAAGACGCTCAGTCAAGACTCCCCATGGTCGCAAGAGGGGCACTGCGTCGGAAACGGTCCACACCGCCACAGACAGGGCTGGGACGCAGGGACCGCATGCAAAACGTGAAAGGCGCATTCGAAGTGAGTGTTTCTCACAGCATTATAAAAAAGAGGATCCTGCTCGTGGATGATGTATATACCACGGGTGCCACAGTCAGTGAATGCGCCAGGATTCTTTTAAAGGAAGGGGCTGACGCAGTGGATATCCTGACACTGGCCCGGGCCATGTGAAAACCATGGAGACATTGAGACTTTCAAATCTTTCCGCAATTGAGGGTGTTCAGCATCATATCTTTTCCAGGCACGGCGGTTGCAGCCGGGGTGACTATGCGAGCCTGAACCTCAGTCTGGGGGTGGGTGACGATGACGGCGCGGTCCAGCAGAACCGGCGTATTGTCCTGGAACACATGCAGACGGCACGTCTGGCCTTCTTGAATCAGGTTCATGGCACCCAGGTTATGACCCTAGACCAGCAACTTTTTTCCGGCGGGGTACCGGAAATATTGCATGTCGGCACCGGCGATGCCATGGTAACGAATGTTCCGGGCGTGACTCTGGTGGTGCTGGTGGCCGACTGTCAGGCCGTCCTGATGGCGGACCCGGTTAAGCGGGTTATTGCCAACGTACACGTGGGATGGCGGGGGAACGTCAACCATATCCTTTGCCGGACCATTGCGGAGATGCACAGCCGGTTTGCTTGCAAACCTGAAGAGTTGAGGGTGGGTATCAGCCCCTCCCTGGGCCCATGCTGTGCAGAATTCGTAAATTTCGCGCGTGAAATACCCGAGATGTACTGGCACCACAGAGATCGGCGGAACCGCTTTGATTTGTGGGCCCTCAGCAGGGAACAACTGCTGTTGGAAGGCGTGGCACCGGAAAACATCCATGTCAGCGGTATCTGTACCCGCTGCAGAACAGACAAATATTTTTCCTATCGGGAAAACAAGATTACCGGTCGCTTTGGAGCCGCTATCCAGTTAGGAGGAGCATGACGATTACCCGCACGGAATCACGCTTGTCAGCGTCGCGGATTTTATCGAACCGGGAAATTTGCCCGGGGTACTTTCGGATGCGTATTGCCTGTGATCCGGTGTATCAGGATGCCATCCCCGGGCAGTTTGTAATGATCCGAGGCGTGGGGCAGGCCTCTCCCTTGCTCCGCAGGCCCTTTTCGATTCATGATTTGGTCATGGAAGGGGGGCGTGTAACCGGTTTTGATATACTGTATAAAATCATCGGCAAGGGGACGGAGGCGTTTTCCAGGGGTCGTGACGGGGATAGGGTGGATGTCCTCGGACCGCTTGGGCGGGGTTTTTCCACCAGGGGAGAGTTTCGTCGTGTTCACATGGTGGCAGGGGGTATTGGTGTTGCCCCGCTTGTTTTTTTGGCCAAGCACTTGATGCGGCAGGGTCTTTCCAGCCCACAGATCACACTATTTATCGGCGGCAGGTCCTGCGGGGATCTGTTGTGTCTCGAGATATTCGAACATCTGGGCATACAGTTGAAGGTGACCACCGACGATGGCAGTGCCGGCAGCCAATGCCTGGTTACACAGCCCCTGGGAGAAATCCTGAGGCATGAGAAACCGGAAATAGTGTTTGCATGCGGCCCCATGCCCATGTTGCGGGAAGTGATGGCCATATCCAGAAAGGACAGCATTCCATGCCAGGTTTCCATCGAAACCATGATGGCCTGTGGTATGGGTGCGTGTCTGGGCTGTGCCGTGGAAAAACGCAATTCCAAAGAAAAATACCTGCATGCCTGTATGGATGGACCAGTGTTCGAGGCGGGGCAGATAATACTATAGGGTTGGAGGGGGATAGAAGGGTGATACGAGGGTTCGAGAGTAGCTAAAAGCAAATAGCTGATAGTAGGATTGTAGATCGTTTTAGGTTTTACGTTTTAAGTTTAAGGTAGTCTCTGGGCCAAGAGCGATTGGCAACAATAAATGACACGCGAAGCGTTAATGACGTCCGCAGGACTAATTACGCACGCAGTGCAAATGACAGTCCGTAGGGCAAAGGCCGCGTGAAGCGCTAATGCGTCAGTAGGACAAATGTCGCATGAATGGCACATGTCAAATCAAGGTCTTTCATGTCATAAAAAATGAGTCCCCCTGTGCCGCAAAGCGGCACCCAATAAATTCGCTGGGCGAATTTATTTTTGGTTTGACTTGACCCGGAGCCTATGTTAGGTCGTTTAAGTCGAATTTTGTGAGCAGACAAGGCTTCTGACCATCAAGGAAAGTGTTCTTTTTCATGAAAAAGGAGACATACCGGTCGATACGGGAACTGGCCTACTACAGTAGCCTGGGGTTCTCTGTGGCACTTTCCATTTTCATTGGTCTTGGCATCGGTGTCTGGCTCGATAAAAAGTTTGATTCATCGCCCTGGCTGACACTTATTTTTCTGGGCGCCGGTATTGCCGCGGCGTATCGAAATATTGGTCTTGCCGTTAAAAAGAGTCGAAAGTTGTAAGCGGTCATTTATCGTGAAAATTCAGGAGAGAATACTTAAATTTGTGACACGAACCAACTGGGTGCTGCTGGTAGTGGCGAGCGCACTCGGCCTGGCGTTTCTGCCCATTGATTTTGCCAAGGGTATCCTTTATGGCGGTCTGATCGTGACCATCAATTTTCATCTGTTGTCCCGGACACTGAAAAAGGCGTTGACGCCACCCCATCTTTCTTCCCATAATGTTGTTCTGGCGAAATATTATTTTCGATTTTTTGTGAGCGGTATCATTCTGTTGTTTCTCATCCAGGGGCACTATGTTGCACCACTGGGTCTTTTTGTCGGGCTTTCCGTCGTGGTTGCGAGTATTTTCATGGCTACGATTCTTGAAGTAAGCAAACTATTAATGAAGGAGGCAGTCTAAGGATGGAGCATCCCTATCTTTTTTTCGTCAAGCTGTTTGAGCTCATCGGTTTGGATCACTTTGCACATTCCTATCCCCATGTCATCTATTCATGGGTCGTCATGGCCATCCTGATTGGTTTTGGTTTTCTGGGTGTAAAGGCCGTGACCTTGATTCCATCCAAAGGCCAGAATTTTTTTGAAATTCTCATCTCGGGTCTCGAAGAATTTGCTGTCGGCATCACAGGAGAAGAGGGGCGCTGGCTCCTGCCCATCATCGCCACGATTTTCATCTATATCGCCACATGCAACCTGATCGGGCTCATACCTGGATTTTTTCCGCCCACAGCCAGTATCAATACCACCGTGGCCTGTGCCTTGACGGTCGTTGTCTTTACCCATGTCATCGGTATCAAATACCATGGTGCCAGTTACATCAAACATTTCCTGGGACCTGTCTGGTGGATGATTCCCATTATTTTGCCCATCGAGCTCATCGGCCATCTGGCCAGAGTGCTCTCCCTGTCTTTCCGGCTCTTTGGCAACATGATGGGGCACGAACTGGTGCTGGCAATACTCTTTGGCCTTGCCGGTTTGTTTTTTGCACCCCTGCCCATTATGGCTCTTGGAATCTTTGTGGCCCTGGTGCAGGCATTTGTATTTTTTCTGCTTTCGGTGATGTACTTCACATCCGCCATGGAGCACGCACATTAACCAGCCGCAAATCAAAGTATTTTAAGCGACAATGTCGCGTATGATAAAATCGCACAGTGATTTTATGGATAATGGAAGAAGCGAATCATTAATCCCTAACAAGGAGGTAGAACGAGTATGGAAGCAACTGCATTAAGTTTTTTTATCGCCTGTGTAACAGCAGCCGGATTTGGAATCGCCATTGCAGCTTTTGGCTGTGGCATCGGACAGGGCATTGGATTGAAATCCGCCGTGGAAGGTATTGCCAGAAATCCCGAGTCTTCCGGTAAGGTTACGGTTACCCTGCTGATCGGTCTGGCCATGATCGAATCGCTCTGTATTTACGCACTGGTCGTTGCCTTGATCCTTATCTATGCGCATCCCCAGGCAGGTGCCATCGCAGGTCTGTTGGGTCACTAAACAACACAAAAAAAAGGCCGCGCTATAATAGCGCGGCCTTTTTTTTTGTGTTGTAGGCTGTAGCCTTTTAGGGGTTTATACCGCTTGTCATAATAATGTTCCGAAAATATGATGGCGGTATAAGGGTTTGTAGCAGAAAAACGGTCCTCAATCGGAACGTTTTTCTGACAACCCCTATAGGCTGTAGCCTATTAGGTTGCTTATGGCTGAAAGCTGTCAGCCGCCCTCGAACCCTTGTATCCCCCTTGTATCCCCCTCCAACCCTTAAGTTTAAGCTTATAGCTTAAATATTGTCCCGTATAGGAGCCTTTGATTTTTATCAGTTCTTCAGGGGTTCCGCAACCCACGATCTCACCGCCGTTATCCCCGCCTTCCGGTCCAAGATCGATGATGAAATCTGCCGTTTTGATCACATCCAGATTGTGCTCGATTACGACGACTGTGTTTCCGGTGTCCACAAACCGATCCAGCACGTTCAGCAGATTGCGGATGTCTTCGCTGTGCAGACCAGTGGTGGGTTCGTCCAGGATGTACAGGGTACGACCGGTTCCTTTTTTGCTCAATTCCTTAGCCAGCTTTACCCGTTGTGCTTCTCCACCAGAGAGCGTGGTGGCAGGCTGACCGATGCGGATGTATCCAAGACCCACATCAGCAAGGGTTTGAAGCTTTGTGCGAATATTGCCGATTTTATCAAAAAAAACGAGAGCCTGGGTAACCGTCATATTGAGAACATCGACAATGTTCTGCCCCCTGTAACGAACCTCGAGGGTTTCACGGTTGTAGCGCTTCCCCCGGCAGGCATCACACTTCACGTGCAGATCCGGTAGAAAGTGCATTTCGATCTTGATGATGCCGTCCCCACTGCAGGCTTCGCATCTTCCTCCTTTGACATTGAAGCTGAACCGGCCTGGTTTGTAACCCCGCATCCGGGATTCGGGGGTCTTGGAAAAAAGCTCCCGAATGAAAGTAAACAGACCCGTGTAGGTGGCTGGATTCGATCGTGGGGTTCTGCCGATGGCTGACTGATCGATATGGATCACTTTGTCGATATGTTCCAGACCTGTGAGTTGGCTGAATCTGCCGGCCCTGATCTTTTTGTGGTAAAGTCTTTGGGAGAGTGCGCGAAAGAGCGTTTCCAGAACCAGAGAAGACTTTCCCGACCCGGAGACGCCCGTGACGCAGATCAATCGTCCCAGTGGGAACATCACATCGATATTTTTAAGATTGTTCTGAGTAGCACCCTTGATTACAAGGCAGGTTCCATGGCCTGTCCGTCTGTGCCTGGGCACATCGATCGTTTTCTTGCCGGACAGATAGAGTCCGGTCAGGGAGGTTTCTGACAGCACAAGCTCTTCGGGAGTCCCGGTAAACACGACCTTGCCACCCTTGACACCTGCACCGGGCCCCATATCGACCACGTGATCGGCCCGTCGTATGGTTTCCTCGTCATGTTCTACGACAACGACCGTGTTACCGAGGTCGCGCATTCTTGCCAGCGCGGACAGGAGTTGCTGATTGTCTCTCTGATGTAGACCAATGCTTGGTTCGTCCAGCACATAAAGAACACCGGTTAATTTCGATCCGATCTGTGTGGCCAGTCGAATCCGCTGGCTTTCGCCCCCTGAGAGGGTGTTGGCGGCTCTGTCGAGGGTGAGATAGGGGAGACCGACATTGGTCAGAAAACCGAGTCTTTCCTTGATTTCCCTGAGGATGCGATCTGCAATAATTGCTTTTTTGCCGGTGAGTGCCAGGGTCTGAAAAAAATCCAGGGCATTTTCAACCGAAAGAGAAGTGATGTCGGAAATGGTTTTTTCACCTATTTTAACGGAGCGGCTGGCGCGGTTCAATTTAGCGCCCTTGCATTCGGGGCACGGACGGAAGTTCATGTACAGTTTGATGTCTTCTCGCGACCAGCTGGAGTCAGTTTCTTTGTAGCGTCTTTCAAGATTCGGTATAATTCCTTCATAAGCCTTGTGATAAGAGAACCTACGGTTGTTTCTCTCAAAATAAAAGGGAATCTGCTCATCACCGGAACCGAACAACAGCACCTGCTTGAAATGGTCGGGAAGATCGACAAAAGGGGTGTAGATATCTGTTCGGTAGTACGTGGTCAGGGCATCTAAAAATTCGGCAAAATGGACCGAACTACGATTGGCCCACAGGACAACGGCTCCTTGACGAAGCGACAAGGACGGGTTGGGAACAATTAGATCGGGATCAAATTCACTGGTCACACCCAGCCCATCACATTTTGAGCAGGCTCCCCGGGGTGAATTAAAGGAAAAACTAGCCGGTGAAAAATCAGGGTAATGGATGCCGCAGTTCAGACAGACGGGTGTTTCATTGTAGAAAATCGTCGGGCCATCGATAACATCGATGCTTACCCGTCCACCGGACAGGGACGCGGCAAGTTCCAGAGAATCCGCCAGACGGTTTCGAATGTTTTCCTTGATTACCAAGCGGTCCACAACCACGTCGATGGTGTGTCGTTGGGAGGGTTTTAATATTTTTACCTGATCGATATCGAGAATCTCGTTGTCCACGCGCACACGGGCATAGCCCTCTTTACGCAGCTGATTCATCAATTTTTCATGGGTTCCCCTCTGGTTTGTCATCACTGGTGAGAGAATCATGGCCCGGGATTTATCCGGTAATGCCAGGACCTTGTCAACGATCTGATCGAGGGTCTGGGAAGAGATCGCTTGGCCGCATTCATGACAATGGGGTGTGCCAGCACGGGCAAAAAGCAGCCGGAAATAGTCATAGATTTCGGTAATGGTGCCCACGGTTGATCTGGGGTTGTGGCTTCCGGTCTTCTGTTCGATGGCGATGGCGGGTGACAGTCCTTCTATGGTGTCAATGGCTGGCTTTTCCATTCTCTCGAGAAATTGCCGGGCGTATGTGGAAAGGGATTCCACATATCGCCGCTGGCCTTCGGCATAGAGCGTGTCAAAAGCCAGAGAGGATTTCCCGGAACCAGAGAGACCGGTGATGACAATGAGTTTGTTTCCGGGCAGTACGAGGTCGATATTTTTGAGATTGTGCTGTCTTGCCCCCTGAATGATGATATCCATATACCCTTACCAAGTGATGCCGGAATGAGATTAACCCGAATATGCCATGAAATTTTCGTGTTAACCAGGCGAACGAAAAAATAGCGACAACGTCCCGTCCAAAAAATTCGTAAAACGAATTTATCTATACTAGATTTACCGACAAAAACATAGGCCTATAACCACGGGTAAACAGGATGTATGAACGCAAAAAAATGGAAACCCATGTCCGTAAAAGCGACGAAGTCGCGCCCTAAAAATTCGTAAAAATGAATTTATTTGGATAGCACCATGAAATGATTAAGATTTTCTCAGATGGGTGCCAGATGGCTTTTTAGTGCCAAAATTCGGGTAAAATTAATTTAAAAATAAAGAGAAAATGGAAGATATTAGACGTAAACAGGAGTTATCAAAATTGTTAAAAAAATGTTCATAACTCCGGATATGCCTAAAATACTTAAAGAAACATTACGGATACAAAGCGCTGCAGGTCAGGGAATTGACAGCTTCTATATCATATTGAACAATTAAAACAGATATATAGAGTGTAGTAAAATTTTCTGTTACGACTATATTATAGATCCCCTTCATTCGGTTTGACAATCGGTGCGCGGTACCTTAAAAAGCACTCTACGATTAATGATATCGATCTTATTCGGTATTATTTAAAAAAAACCAATTAATTCCGTTGTTTTATCCTTTTCATTAATCCCTGAGTAAAACAATATTTTATAGAATTCAATCTACGAGAACACTGGTATTTATGGAAGCTGTCTGGAACGAGATAAAATCTGCTATCAAGGAAAAAATTCCTGGTCATTGTTATGAAATGTGGATCGAGCCCATCGAGTTCCACAAGACAACCGAAGACGGTGTATTTTTGTCTTGCCCGAACCAATTTTACAGAAAACGGATTCTCACCAACTATGCCGGTTTGATGGAAACTGAAATGAACCGGGTTATGGGAGGGTCGTGCAAACTCTTTCTGGATGTGCGCAAGCAGACGAAGAGACCCTTGGCGGGTGCAGCACCGGCACAACACCAGATGCTGCTTCCGAGCATTCATTCGAAGACCTACAGTGGCCGAATGCTGCGACAGAACTTTACCTTTGACCAGTTTGTCGTTGGAAAGAATAATGGACTGGCGTATTCAGCGGCACTCTCCCTGGCATCCAAGAAATCGAGCCAACAGAACTCCGTGTTCCTTCTTTCCAAGACCGGTAACGGGAAAAGCCACCTTTCCCAGGCCGTAGGGCATCACATCCTGTCGCTGTTTCCCACAGAGAGGGTGTTTTATATCACGGCCGAGGATTTCACCAATGAGATGACCTATTCATTTCAAAACAACTCCATTGGAAAATTCAAAGCAAAGTACCAGAATCAATGCGATGTTTTGCTTCTGGAGGACGTACACTATCTGAGCGGCAAGGGCCGAACCCAACAGGAGCTGGCGCTGGTTTTGGACACGCTGTTTGAAGCGGATAAGAAAATTATATTTTCGAGCTGTTATCTGCCAGGCGATATACCGAAGCTGGACGAGAAACTACGGTCCCGACTCGGATACGGTCTCATTTCTACCATCGAAACCCCGGAGTACAAAACACGGGTGAAGATTCTCCAGAAAAAATCGGCGGCCAACGGGTGCAAAGTACCCCAGGAAGTGATGCACTATCTGGCTGATGCACTTGCCGAGAACGTCCGGCAGCTGGAAAGCGGCCTCATCGGTGTGGTGGCCAAGTCATCTTTGCTGGGTATGGGCATCGATTTGAACCTGGCAGAGAGTGTCGTCAAGAATATTGTTCGACAGCGCAAAACCATTTCCATCGCCGTCATCAAAAAGCTTGTCTGTGAACAATATAAGGTGAACCTGAATGAGCTGGTCTCCCGGTCACGAAAACAACGTGTTCTTAAACCGAGACAGGTGGCCATTTATCTTTCCAGGCGATACACCGACCAGCCTTTGCAGGCCATCGGCAAGAATTTCAATCGCTATCATGCAACCGCGCTGCACGCCATCGGATGTGTTGAACGCGAATTAAAGCATAATGCCCCCCTCAAACAGCATGTGAAGATTCTCAGCAAGAAGCTGGAGTCCGGTAACTTTTAACCCACATTTCTCATGACAATGAACGCATCAAACCAATGAGAAACGAGGAATAAGTAATATAGCTGTTCGATATTATAGAAAAAAATAAAACCCCCAACGGAATCCGTCAGGGGTTTTATTTTTTTTAAAAGCGGCAGCGCCGCGTCATGTAAAATTGCGCAGCAATTTTATTATTGGGTTTTGATGAAAGTGCTGTTGGATGCCACGATGTCTTCGATAAATTCCATACGCACATTCTGGTTGTATTCGATGACACAGCGCAGCTTCAAGGCACATTTAGCGCAAACCTCATCGGCGGCGTCGTAATCTCCAATGCATCCCACCTGATCGTCCAGTGATTCTGCTTCCATATATATTTTATCCATTTTAACCTTTCGCCCTTATCAGCGACATTGTCGCACGAATAAAGTTGTGAAACAATTTCATCTGAGTAATGATAGCATCTCTGCATGTATCTTTCCATTGGTGGCCAGAATTTCCTTTTTATCGATGGTAAACGGATTGTTGGTAAAATCGGTTACGACTGCACCCGCCTCCAAAGCGATCAGCACGGCTGCAGCAGTGTCCCACGGGTGGAGGTTTTGTTCCCAAAACCCATCGAAACGGCCACATGCCAATGCGCAGATATCGATAGCAGCGGACCCCAGTCTCCGGATACCCTGGGCAGCTCTCAGACAATTTTCCAGCCGGTTTCTGACGGTATCGAATATCGACAAAAGATCATAGGGGAAACCTGTGGCAAGCAGACTTTCCTGCACGATCTGGGTATCGGAAACCTGTATGGGACGGTTGTTCAGGAAAGCGCCTTCACCGGCTACGGCCGAGAACAACTCTCCTGTGACCGGGTTGAAGACAAGCCCCATGACCGGCGCACCCTTGAATGCATAGGCAATTGAAATCGAAAATATCGGCACCTGATGAGCAAAATTAACCGTACCATCCAGGGGGTCGATAATCCACTGGTGATTCTCATCTTCTTGATCCAGACCGCTCTCCTCCGCCAGGATCGAGTGTTCCGGAAACGCCTTGCGTATGATTCCGATAATGATCTCTTCCGATGCGGTATCGGCTTCGGTGACAAGATCGACGAGGCCTTTTTTCCGGACATCGGAAATATTACCAAAATAAGATTTCAAGATCCTGCCGCTTTCAAAGGCAGCCTTGATACCAATTCGTTTGATGGTGTCCATATCCATAGGTGGCACCTTTATAGGGGATGCACGGTTAAAGTCAAGCCATTTCATGCGGATTAGAACATTATTGAAATGGTAGTTGACGAGGGTAGGAGGTTTGAAGGATTGGAGGGGTGGTGGGTAAGCCTTTGGCCTGAACCGCAATAGCGAGCGCATTCCCCGTAGCTTGCTGCGAGGTTCTTCAATATTTTATGAAACTTGACGAGATTCTTTCATTTACATTAATAAAACAGTTAATTGCCATTATATAAGCAGTAGATCAGAATAATACAGTTTATGACCGATCAGGTGTGTAAAATAACCGGGTTTGTTCAGAGCCTTCAGCCACAAGCCGCAGACACCCTCCAACCCTCAAACCCATGTTTCCTCCACCCTTATCTATACCCCACCATCTCCTCCATCCGCTGGATCAGTGGTCTCAGGCTGGCGGATTCCCGGGCGGAAATGGAAAAACCACCGTACATACGGCACAATCGATTCCGTTCTTGGACCGGTACCAGATCCTGCTTGTTCAGCACCCGTATCAGGGGGATCTTCTGCAACGACAGGTCTGTCAGGAGATTTTCCACGGATTCAATCTGCTCTGGGTGCCGTGAGTTACTCATATCGATCACGTGCAGCAGGATGTCGGCACTCTCGAGCTCTTCCAGTGTGGCTCTGAAAGCCACCAGGAGGTCCTCAGGCAGGTTTTTGATGAATCCCACCGTGTCGGTGATGATAACCTCGGTGTCGCGGGGGAATCTGAGTCGCCGGCTGGAAGGATCCAGGGTGGCAAAAAGTCGTTTCTCCGCCAAAACATGGCTGTGGGTGAGGGTGTTGAGAAGCGTTGATTTTCCGGCATTGGTATAGCCGATAATGGAAATGACCGGCAGGGCTTTTTTGGTCCGCCTGGCTTTTTGCTGCTGACGTTGTTTTCTGACGTTCAGCAGGGCATTTTCAAGCTGAACGATTTTGTCCCGTATACGCCTGCGGTTGATTTCCAGTTTTGTCTCACCGGGGCCTCTCCCGCCGATGCCGCCGGTCAGGCGCGACATGGCTGTGTTTTTTGTAATGAGTCTCGGCAGCAGATATTTGAGCTGGGCCAGCTCCACCTGGAGCTTTCCCTCCCGGGTCTGAGCTCTCTGAGCAAAGATGTCCAGGATCAGCTGGGTCCGATCAATGACCTTGAGGTCAATCTGGTCGGTGATGGAACGGATTTGCGAGGGATTGAGCTCCTGGTCAAAAACAAGCAGGGTCGCCCCTTTCTGAAGGGCTGTAATGACGAGACTTTTCAGTTTTCCCGATCCCATCAAAAAGCGACTGTCTATTTTCCGACGATGTTGCAGGATACTGCCAACGGTCTGGATACCGCTCGAGGACACCAGTTCCGATAGTTCGTCCAGAGAATCGCTGGCATCCTGTCTGGACGCGGTGGAGACGCTGATGAGGAGGGCCCGTTCTGCATTTTTGCCGGCGGCGTGCAGCGGGGTGATGCGGGAAAGCTCTTCCTCGATGGACTGAATCAACCCCACACATCCGATATCCGTTTTTCCGGGTGCCAGCGGCACAGGCATCGTGGTTGGCCGGCCTGTGTTTTTAGGCAGGATGTGGCTCATGAGAACCTGCTTGGGAAGACCATCCACACCGACTTGTATCACGGCCATTAGATCCAGACGCAGCAGGGCAAGATCCGTGAGATCGTCTGTGGTCAAGGGCGCATTGTCCAGATGGGTGTGAACACAGCGAATGCCTCTCAGACGTCCGGGGGCGGATCGGTACTCGGGTGTGTCGGGAATCACGATTTCGTTGTGATTTCCCACAATCACGTAGGGGATTTTTCCCTTGCGATCGATGAGAAGCCCGATCTGTCGCTTGATGTCCAGGGACAGGCGGCTCATGTCCCGGGCAAGTTCCGGCGTGATAATGGATTCCGGTGGGGTTTTTCTCCGATAGAGGTTTTCTATTTTACGAACCTGGCTGGTCTTGAGCCCTTTGGTGTTGCCGTAGATTTTTTTCATAAAATTTTCATGGTCATTTCTTATCGGCGGGGTATGACGCTATCCTCTGTACTGAAATATCATTTTTATCCCTTAAACAGGTAGCATGAAAATTTAGAATAACACATTAAGGGAGTCTTTCTTTTCAACCTCCTCCCTGGAAATAATTGCACTAGATCGCGGGAATCCTTAATGAGGAAATATTAGAAGCGACAAGGTCGCGTCCGATAAATTCGCGGAGCGAATTTATGGCTTAATATATTTATCCTCCGCCAGGTTTTCAAAGCGTGTATAGGTGTTTAAAAATGCCAGTTTGATATCACCGGTGGGGCCGTTGCGCTGTTTTTTGAGCAACAATTCCGCCGTCCCTTTGCTGGGGTTGTTTTCATCCCGGTTGTAGACCTCGTCCCGGTAGATGAAGGCCACCACATCGGCGTCCTGTTCAAGGGCTCCCGACTCCCTGAGATCTGACAACTGGGGGCGCTTGTCCTGGCGTTCCTCGAGTTTCCGGTTCAGCTGGGACAGTGCCATGACCGGCAGATTCAGTTCTTTGGCAAGTGCTTTCAAGCTCCTGGAAATTTCCGATATTTCAAGGTCTCTTCTTTCAGACGAGGAACTCGACTTCATGAGCTGCAGATAGTCGATGATGATGAGACCGATGTTCTTGTCCATTTTGAGCCGGCGGGCTTTGGCGCGAATACCCATGGCTGTTATGTCGGGTGAATCATCAATATAAATGGGTGCTTCGGAAAGCACTTCGGCTGCGCTGGTCAGGTTGACCCAATCCTCTCTGCTGAAGAAGCCGCTACGCAAACGGGAGGAGTCGATCCTTGCCTCTGAACACAGCAGGCGCATGGAAAGCTGTTCCCGTGACATTTCGATGGAGAATACCGCCACGGAAATATTGGCGTCCACGGCAACGTTCCTGGCAATGTTGAGGGCCAGGGCGGTTTTCCCCATGCTGGGTCGGCCGGCTAGGATGACAAGGTCCGAATTCTGGAGTCCGGATGTGAGGTTGTCGAGACGGCTGTAACCCGTGGGTACACCGGTAATGAGGGATTTGTTGCCTTGCCGCTCCTCGAGGGCGTCGATATTTTTCTGGACCAGGGATGACAGAGAGTAGAAAGACTGCCGGCTTTTGTTGCCGGATATTTCAAAAACAGCCTTTTCGGCAAAGTCGATCATATCTTCCACATCACCCCGGTCTTCGTAGCAACGCTGGGTGATGTCATTGGCCTTGTGGATCAATTGTCTCAGTGCAGACTTGTCGTGGATAATCTTGGCATAGTGCTGGGCATTTACGGCCACGGGTGCCGTGTCCACAAGTTTTGCCAGATAGGTGGCGCCACCGATGGCCTCGAGATCGCCCTTTTTCCTGAGAAGGTTCGTAAGGGTCACAAGATCGATGGGTTCATTTTTTTGAAAGAGATCGATGATGCCTGAAAAAATTTTCTGATGTGTCGAGCGATAGAAATCTTCCGGAATCAGTTTTTCAAGAACATCGTACAGGGTGCTGTTGTCCAGCATCACGGCGCTGAGGAGGGATTCTTCCGCCTCAAGATTCTGGGGTGGAATGGTGTGAATGGATGCGTTTTTGTCCATAGGGTTAGTCAAAGGCTGTAATGCCACAGTCGCCGGATAATCTGAAATCTCAATGAAAATTCTAAACCAAGGTTAGCACATATAATCAGATGAAATCAAGAAAGCAATAAGCGGTAAGCTTTAAGCTATAAGCGATTATCCGCTTTCCGGTTTCCGGCCAAGGGTCGGTATGCCAGGAGGCCATTCATAGCTTACAGCATACAGCTAAAAAAGCGACACAGTCGCGTCAAATAGATATTTCAGGCCGTGTCCTGAGATATCTATTCGGGCACCACTTCCACCGTAATTTCCGGCTCCACTTCTTTGTACACCCGAATGGGAATCTTGTGTGTCCCGGTGGTTTTGATGGGGTCGCTCATGAGGATCATGCGCTTTTCCACTGTAACACCTTCTGCGGCAAGCGCCTTGATGACATCGCGCACCCCAATAGAGCCATAGAGACGGTCTTCCTCGCTCACCTTGGCGGTGATTGTACAGGACACGCCCTCGAGACTGGCTGCCATCTCTTCTGCGATTTTCTTTTCCTTGGCGATCTGCAGGTCGACTTTGGCTTTTTCCTGCTCCAGCATACGCCGGTTTTGAGGTGTGGCCAGAACTGCTTTTTCTTGCGGCAGCAGGTAGTTGCGTGCATATCCCTTGGCAACATTTACTTCGCTACCGATTATGCCCAGAGAGTCGATGGTCTCCTTTAAAATAACCTTCATGCGTTTATCCTCCAAAAATAAAAATTGATTTTCAATTTCTATCTTTTAAGTTTGATTATTCCATGCTGTTTGTCAGGAACCACCCGTTGATCAACATAGCGTGGAACAAACTAAAATTGATTAAATATTTTAATAAAAAAAATTACTGTGAATCAAATACGACAACATTTCCTAAAATAAAACCGCTATTCAGATTTTATTTTTCGGAAATTTAGCCACATATCGAAAATTCCCAGCCCGATGACAACCAGCAGAATGATCTGCTGAATGGCGATAAGACTGTAGAAAAAAATTCGCAGCAACCTGGGAAATTGCTTTTTTTCAAAGAAAAAAGATACAATGGCAATGCCTTGAAAAAAATAGATCATCAACAGTACCAGCAGGCCGTTTATACCGATGATCTTAAGCATGCTGCCCGGAAGCATGAGAAGCCCGCCGCACCCGATCAACACCCACACAAGATAATCAGGGGCTTTCCAAAGGTTCAGGGCACCGAAGGCCGGAAAAAAAAGGCCACGGCGCTTCAGAAGCGGTCTTGCCATGAGCAGGTTGGACCATGTCACCATCAAAAATGATGCGGTTACCATGGCCGGGATGATGCGAATCAGGCCATATTGTATTTGGTCCAGAGAGGCTGAAAACGTTTGGATAAACTCTTCCGACGCTCCCATGCCACGATAGAGCGCCACCGTCATTTCAAGATTCTGTGCGATATACGCCGACACAAGGCTGTAGATGCCGATGGCCGACATATTGCTGTAGAGCACGAGCCCGACAACACCGGTCAGCAGGACCCCACCGCATGCGTACAGAACGGTCTTTTCAACCGAAAGGTTCATTTCAATTAGTTCGCTCAGCAAAAAGCCGAGGAATAGCATTTCCAGAAAGAACACCACATCGATGGAGATACCCCCTGCCAGGGCCACGAGTATGGTCATGGCCGCCCCCGGTATGATGAGGCCGGTCTTTCTGCCCAGTTTGGAACGATAGAACAAAACCGGGAGCGGGAGAAGCAGGGAGCAGAAAAAGCCGATGATCGGCATGTACACGGACACGGTGATGATGGCCATGGTTATCACCACACCGGTCAATACATCCCTGGATATTTCCCTGGTAAACGTTTGCGGCACGTTCTCTCCATAAAATCGCGCAACGATTTTACCCATCGCGACGATGTCGC
Source organism: uncultured delta proteobacterium (assembly GCA_963744665.1). Taxonomy (GTDB): domain Bacteria; phylum Desulfobacterota; class Desulfobacteria; order Desulfobacterales; family B30-G6; genus B30-G6. The sequence continues at coordinate 47,918 of CAVUUM010000020.1, forward strand.
TCTATTCTGTGTTTTATTTTTGTTATCACAAAAGCCGTGATATGTGTTTAGAAGTTGTCTAAAAAAATAGGATTTTGGTTCAAGATCAAGGCGTCTGAGTGTTTCAACCATCAGGAATACTTATAGTATTTTGAGGAGTTAAAACACGAAGCCAACGCAGAGATTGGGCCAAAAGGCATTTTTGAGATGACTTCTACAGATCCAATGTCCCGACATAGGGCAACAACGCTATGGTCCTGGCCCGCTTGATGGCATGGGTCAATACACGTTGATGTTTGGAGCAGGTTCCGGAAATTCTTCTGGGAATAATTTTGCCCCGTTCGGTGATAAAATATTTTAAGAGCTTCTGATCTTTGTAGTCGATCTCGATTTTGCTGTCTGCACAGAAACGACACACTTTTCTGCGGTGGAAAACTCGTCTTTTTTTCTTTACGTTACCACTGTTACGCGTCTGTCTATGATAGGCTGCCATTTATCTACTCCTTAGGTGTTTCTGCTGAGTCAACGGTTTTTTCTTCAGGGGCCGGGGTCTCTTCGGGTTCCGGTGCAGCCTCGACGGTTTTTTCCACTGTCGCTTGGGTTGCTGCTTCCTCGGCCTCAGGCACCGTCTCTACGGCTTCTTCTGTTGCCGTTTGGGTTGCTGCCGCTTCCACCTCCGGCGCTGGTTCTGCAGCTTCAGCTTTCGCCGTCGCTGCGGCCGCTTTTTCGGCTGCCTGTTTGGCTTCTTCCGCTGCCTTGGCAACAGCCTCGGCTTTCTGGGCTTCTTTTTCCGCCATTTCAGCCTTGATGGCTTCCACGTCCGCTTCTTTATCCAACACAACCGTCATGTACTTGAGAATCCGGTCATCGATGCGGAAGAAACGCTCCATTTCATCAACAAGGTCTCCAAAACCGCAGAAATTGACCTGCGCGTAATACCCGCGTGGCTTTTTCTTGATCTCGTAGGCCAGCTTTTTCTGACCCCATTCATCGATGTCGATGAGGAAACCTTTGTACTGTGGAATGAGTTCTTTGAGTCTGTTAAATACAGGCGAGCGCTCATCTTCTGACAGGTCAGAATCGAGGATAACGATCTGTTCGTACCTTCTCATAGTGCCTCCTTATGGGTATTCCTAACTTTCACATGAATTCAGATCGGTGAAAAATCAGGTGGTAAGCCCCGACCTTATATGGCAATGCGTATCATGAGAGGGATACGCCGGAGCAAGGATTATGTAAGCTGCGGTTTTCACCACGGCTGGGTCGATTCCAGAGGAATCAAAACGTTATACATATGGGGTCGGGATCATTCTTGTCAAGTCAAAAAAAATAAATTCACAGGCTTCCATACGATTACAACCTTTGATATGTACTTTTAAATGCAACAATAATATTATCTTGGATGGCTGACGACAAAACAAGTATCCGTGGCCACGGGAGCTAAACATATATGGCTGGTGCTCGTGTTAATAACCGTGCCGCTTTCCGGTGGCACAATCTGAATCCCTCTGCTTCTGATATCGAGCGCTCCCCGGGTGTTTGATGTTGTCTCTGAGTAATACCCGTCCGGAGATCTTTGTAGAAGTTCACCGATATCATCAAACTGTTTTTCGGATGCGATGACGGAAATTACATCCCTGCCAAAAGGCGGCTGAATCTCGAGTTCTCCCAAACGTCCAATGACTTTGGTTTTACCCCCAGCAATCCAGTTGTCCCTGTCGTGTGCATTCGGGAACAAAATGGTGTTAATCTTATTTTCTTTTGCGGACACCCCTTCTGTGGATGAAATATATACTACCTTGATGTAACATCCCCTTGAAGACTGAACCAGGAATCGCACCTTGTCACCATCGAAATAATCGGCGCCTTGCCCCTTGTCCGGTTTCAAAGTAATCCGGAAATCAGTATCGGCTTCTTTATACTGGATATCATCGTTGGTGAGCGCCAAAAAATAATCGCCCTGGATCCTTTCAGACAACTGACCCATGAGAACCTTAAGCGCCTTGTTTTGAGCAATGAGCACTTCCATCTGTTCGCTTTGATTTTTTTCTGGTCCGGCCAATCGTTCCTCATAAGCCTTCCTAGACGATTCGAGGCGCATAATTTCCTTACGTAGGGCCGAATACTCCCTTTTTGTCTGGTCACCCGATGCTTCAACCTTAGTGTCGATGGTTTTAAGAAGGCCCTCAAGCTGATTCATGCGATCCTTATAAATCTGCATGGTATTATTCAGCAGAGAAGTCATCTGCTTGATGCCTTCAAGAATCTCATCCTGTTTGCTCTCCAGACGATCGGCCACTTCATTGATAAATTTCTGCTGTTTAACCTGCTGGTCCGCTTTTTCCTTGTCAATGACCAGCAAAACCCAGTGGCGATGCTTTCTATCATCCGTCCATTTGTCCTTTTCCTGGACACCGGATAAAACGTTTCGTGTGCTGATGAAAAGGGAAGAAACGATATGCTGTTCTTCATATTCACCCTTTTTTACGATACTGTCTTCAAATTTTGATTGTATTGAAACAGATAGCTGATAGCAGAGCTCGTCCAGTGCACGATCCTTTGCACGTCGCAATTCCTCATAGTTGGGTATCTCTCCTTTGTAATCAGAAAAACTGGCACCGTAATACAGGTCCTGCATCTTTAACGTGCCACTGATATATGTCTGAACCCATTCAGGTTGGAATGCGGCAAATGTTTTGCATGGGAAAAGAAATACGGAAGTAATGATAAGACATCCCATTAGAAATGACACATTTCTTTTCACGGTTAGCATAGGCATTTCTTTTCCTTTATATATTGAGACTTTGATCCAGCTTGGAAAAACTGCAGATATCATGATTCTTGGGCACATAACCAGGTTATCATACATATTATTGTTTGCACTTTTTCATAGGCAATAAAAACCCTCAAGGATGGTTCCAGGAGGGTTTCATATTTCCCATTTTCAGAACCACGGTTCGTTTTAGTTCAACACTATGATCGTGCAAGTGGTGGCAAATTTACCACTCCCGCCTCCGGGCATTCACTTTGTCCCGGTTTTTCTCAATGTATCGTTTTTGCTTGGCAACCCCGGCTTTTTTTCTTTCTTCCGGTGTCATTTTCTTTACCGCATCCACCACTCATAGCATCTGCCATGCTACCGTACGCTAAACTAAACCAAACTGTTCCACCAGATTACGTAAACCAAATCCCATCTATTGAACTTGCCCGACTCTATTCCATGCAAGAATATTTAGGTTGCGGTTTAGGTCCTTCTTTGATGAAGACTTGTATAAACTATGCCCGCGAAAAAGATTTTAAATCGATCTGGTTAAGCAGTTGGAAGAAAAACAGCAGAGCAAATGCATTTTACAGCAAAATGCGGTTCCAAATTATCGGTAACACAACCTTTGCTTTGGGATCCGATATCCAAGACGATTATATTTTTTCTAAATTGATAATTTGATTTAAAGAATCTTGTGAATGGATAGAAATAATTCAAATAATACCAACATGTTGTAGGTTGAACTTATCTTGTCCGGCAATCACGAATGTTGGTATCTGTAGATGTAACTGGCTTTGACTTATATCCATGTATTAAAGGTTCAGCGATATTTGGTTTTCGGACAAAATTTCAATCAATCATTTTGGAAACAGCAAATCCTTGACCCGTTCCCCCATGTCATGTATTAATCGTATAACACGCTTAAATTACATTTGATCTCGTACTGAATCGCATTAACTGTTCTCAATCTGAGCTCCTTCTCAACTGGTATTATCTATCAAAAAAGATCTTCATCCATTTATACACAAGTAATTAAGCTGTTCATCATTTCCAAAGAATAAATATCCACATGTAGACAAGGCGATATTATTGGCTGTAAATAGTAACTTTTACAGGGGGGGTGTTATGAAAAAAGCTTTTTTTATTCTTGTGACGGTCGTTCTATTTGGAAACCAATCTATCTATTGCGAAGAACTCACTATTTTAACAGAAAATTTGCCACCATTAAATTATGTAGAAAATGGTGTGCTAGTTGGTCCTTCTGTAGAGATTGTGAAAGAGATTCAGAAAAAAGTAGGATCTTTGGAGCCAATACAAGTTTATCCATGGTCAAGAGCTTACAAAATGGCCCTGGAAAATAAAAATGTTGTATTGTTTGGTATGACATATACAAAAGTACGCCATGATAAATTTAAGTGGGTCGGACCGTTGGCAACGAAAAGAGACATTCTGGTCGCAAAAAAAGGCTCAGGCATCATAATTAACACGCTCGAAGATGCCAAAAAAGTAAACCAAATAGGAACGCTTCGAGATGATACCAGGGGGCGTTTACTAGAATCTTTTGGATTTACAAATCTTGAACCTGTGTCGGATGAACAGTTAAACGCAAAAAAGCTTGCGCTCGGACGAATAGACCTATGGGCCTATAAAATACCAGGCATGAGAACGGTCTGTGAATTAGCCGGTGTTGATCACACTGAGTTCCAGGAGGTCTATCATCTGCGTGAAATTGATCTTATGATCGCTTTTTCAAAAAAGACTTCAGATTTAATAGTCAAAAAGTGGAAAGATGCTTTTGATGCTTTGTCATCTGATGGCACTATTCTGCAGATTCGTAAAAATTGGAATAAAAGATTAGACGATGATCCATTTCCAGAGATAAATAATTAGAACATGATTACCATTCTTAAAAAGACCCCACTAAAAATTGGCTGATATTCTACCCTATAGAGGATGAAGCCCATGCAGAACTCCTTCTCATCTACAAACTCTTCTAAGACCAGCAGTATCAGTCGTCGTTTCAGCTACACTTTAATCAGTATCACCGCCCTATTATTAATCGCGTTTACTGTAATCGTCATATTGTATGACGTCAATAAAATTGAGTCAGTGATGCAAAAGCGACTAGATAACGCAATTTTGTTTGCGGAAAATAGTCTCCCTATACCACTGTGGAATATGAACTACATTGTCGTAAATGATTTTGTCGAGGCATTGTTTCTAGATGACTCAATGGTCTATTTAAAGATATCTTGGGAAGATAAAATTATCACTGAGAGAAAACGCCCCGGTTTTCAACATAAAAATATTGATTCAGAGTTCTCTCCGATTTTGGTTCAAAATTCTGATTTGATAGCCAAATCATCCGATATCTACTTTAAGGAAAACATTATCAGCAAGATCTTAATCGTAATGTCGCGTGAGGAAGTAAAAAGGCAGGCGATTTTTCAAATTTACGGTACGATTGCCTTATTAATCCTCATAATAGCAGCAATTTGGCTCACTTCTATCTTTATCACAAGACGTTATATCTCTGCGCCATTGCAAAAATTACAAGCATCAGCGGCTCTGATTGCACAAGGAGATTTAGAAACATTTGTGGACAAAAGCAGCAATGACGAGATTGGAACTCTGGCCCAGCATCTAGATGACATGCGGCAGGCCATCAAGCAGTTATTTACAGAACTGAGTGAGAGCAAGAAAAAAATAGAGGGATACAGCCGCACTTTAGAAGAAAAAGTTGAATTGCGTACCAAAGAACTTGCTCGATCAGTAGAAGAATTGAAAGCTTTAGGGGAAGTAAGCCAGGCGGTCAGTTCCACTCTCGATATTGAGAAGGTGTTGACAAGCATTGTTCGCCATGCGGTACTGCTTTCAAAGACGGATGCCGGGACGATTTACGAATTTGATGAAACAGAGCAAATCTTCATACCACGGATAAATTACGGCCTGAATGCAGATTTCATCGACACATTGCGAGAGTCTAAACTCCAAGTGGGAGACAAAACAGTAATCGGCCAAGCTGCTAAAAATCGGGCACCGGATCAAATTCCGGACCTCTTAAATGTACCAGATTATCCTCTTCTTCAGTCCGTTCAAGAAGCAGGCTACCGAGCCTTGCTTGCCTTTCCACTGCTACGCGAAAACCGACTGATTGGAGGCTTGGTTGTCCGAAGAAAGACGTCAGGTGAGTTTCCACCCCCGGTTGTTGAAATGCTTCAAACCTTTGCAGCCCAATCAGTTGTCGCTATTCATAATGCTCAACTTTTCCGCGAAATAGAACATAAGGGGCAAGAGATTGAGATTGCCAACAAACATAAATCCGAGTTTCTTGCCAACATGAGTCACGAACTTAGAACACCTTTGAATGCCATTCTTGGCTATTCGGAATTGATTATAGATAACATTTACGGTGAGGTCCCAGAAAAAATTCGAGAGGTCCTTGAACGGGTGGAAAAAAATGGGCGCCATCTCCTTAGTTTGATTAATGATGTACTCGATCTTTCCAAAATCGAAGCTGGCAGGCTTACACTTTCTTTAAACGACTATTCGATTCAGGACACAATTCAGACGGCCATCACATCCGTTGAGGCGTTAGCGGTTGAAAAGAACCTTGATTTGAAAGTTATAGTCCCAAAGAGTCTCGAAAAAGGCAAGGGAGATGAACAACGCATAGCACAAGTGATGCTTAACCTTCTCGGAAATGCAATTAAATTTACCAAACAAGGAGAAGTCAAAGTGGAAGCAGCCCTTTCCAATGAATCTTTTTTGATCTCTGTAACTGACACAGGTATCGGGCTTTCTGAAATTGACCAGGAGAAAATATTCGAAGAATTTATACAGGCCGACGGATCCAGCACTCGAGCGAAGGGCGGAACGGGTCTCGGTCTTTCTATCTCAAAAAAAATCGTTGAAATGCACGGAGGGCAGATAGGAGTAGAATCCGCTCTCGGTGAAGGCTCTCGGTTTTGGTTTATGTTGCCGATTCGAGTCGAAAGGCAAATGGAGTAAAATGAGTAAGGTTATATTAGTTATTGAAGACCAAGAGGATAATCGGCGTATTATGCGAGATCTTCTTACAAGCGCTGATTATGAAATAGTAGAGGCGGTCACCGGTGGGGAGGGAGTTCGTTCAGCCGAGACCCATCACCCTGATCTAATTCTAATGGATATTCAATTGCCAGACTTCGATGGATATGAAGCTACGCGGAGGATCAAGGCCATCCCTGCTCTAAGTTCAATTCCGATCATTGCAGTCACCTCGTATGCCCTTAGCGGGGATGATGTTAAGGCATTTGAGGCTGGTTGTGACGCATATGTGTCGAAACCATTTAGTCCACGAGCACTCTTAATGAAAATCCGTGATATTTTACAATAGATTTTAGAAAAGGATACATATGAGAGAGCCACCACTGATCCTCATTGTTGATGATAACCCCGCGAATGTAGAAATATTGCAAATGCGTCTTTTAGCAAATAATTACAATACTATTACTGCGACAGATGGTCAACAGGGCCTGGATATGGCTAGAGAAAGGCATCCCGACTTGATTCTACTGGACATTATGATGCCCAAATTAGATGGTTTAGAGGTTTGTCGATGTCTTAAAGGAGACCCTTCCTTACCTTTCATGCCGATCATCTTGGTTACCGCAAAATCGGACTCAAAAGATGTCGTCGCCGGACTTGAAGCAGGTGGTGATGAATACTTAACTAAGCCAGTAGATCACGCTGCACTTGTTGCTCGAGTTAAGTCAATGCTACGGATTAAATTGTTACATGACACAGTGCTTGAGCAGTCGTCTCAGCTTAAAATACAGCTCAAGACTGCTACCAAAATTCAATCTTTGTTTTGGCCAGAAATTCCAGAACTTGGACCAGGGGTACATATATGGGCAGTATCTGTTCCTGCCACATATGTTGGCGGTGATTTATACGATGTAATTCCAATGCATGATGGAAGCTTGCTGGCGTATGTAGCTGATGTTTCAGATAAAGGTGTTCCTGCTGCTTTGATTATGGCTGCATTATCAACTAAAATTCGCAGTGAGGCTCAAACTCAAATCGAAATTGATAAACTCCTTGAATCTATTAATAACAATCTGTACAATCTGATATCCGAAGAAGGGTTTTTTGCTACAATTGTTCTTGTGAGATATTGGCCTGTCAGTGGAAAGATGCAATTATCATTGGGCGGTCATTTGCAGCCTTTGTGGATCGTTGACGACGGTATTGGAAACATGCCTCAGTTGAATGGAATGTCATTGGGCGTAATGCAGAATGTTCTTTTTGAAAAACAAGAGATTATGCTATCTCCTGGAGAATCCGTTCTTCTTTTCACAGATGGTGTTATCGAAGCAGAAAATGAAGATAAGGAGCTATTCGGTAATAACCGATTGATTCGATATATTAAAGATAATAAAGAATCGCCGAGGGGAAAGGGGCTTTTGGATGAAATCAGAACATGGCGCGGAAATACTAAGGTAAATGATGATTTAACACTGCTTGAGATATGGCGCGATCAAGTGTAGTCCTTATTTTTTTTATATCGTTTGGATATCACATGAAAATTATACTATCAGAAATCTGTACTATCTCCAACAAAAAGGCGGATACCAAGCCCCTGAAATTTTGCCGGTGTGCGATTATAATTACAACAGACCGAATCTTGCATTAATAGGAGTTCACGTGGTACCGTGGGAATGGCCAAATGGTATCGGAAATATTGCCCTAAATTTCAAAATGTCAGGTCTTCTCCATATATCACGTTCGACGACCCTGTATGATGCATTTTTGCGATAGGTTCTATTTAAAAAGCTTAGATAGGGATTATTAAAGGTCATTGCCGAATTAGGATGACGGATGCACCTGTTTTGTGCAGCACATAGGAACATGGAAGGACGTTAAAGATGAAATACAAACAACTTGGAAGAACCGGATTGCTCGTCTCAGAATTGTGTTTCGGAACCATGACATTCGGCGGCAGAGGATTCTGGCGTGCGATCGGTCAACTGCCCCAGGATGCAGCGGACAACCTTGTCGGCCGTGTGCTCGAAGCGGGGGTCAACTTTATCGATACGGCAGATGTGTACTCCGAAGGAGAATCCGAGAAGATGCTGGGCAAAGCCTTGGGAAATCGCCGCAAAGATATGGTGCTGGCAACGAAAGTATTCGGGCGCATGGGGCCCGGACCCAACCAAACCGGTCTGTCACGCAGCCATATCATGCAGGCGGTTGAAGACAGCTTGACCCGGTTGGGGACCGATTACATCGACCTGTATCAGATTCACGGGTTCGACGCCGTCACCCCCATGGAAGAGACCCTTCGGGCCCTGGACGACCTGGTGCATGCGGGAAAGGTCCGCTACATCGGCTGTTCGAATTTGGCCGCCTGGCAATTGATGAAATCACTGTGGCTCTCCGACAAATACAACCTTTACCGCTTTGAGAGTTTGCAAGCCTACTACACTATCGCTGGCCGGGATCTCGAGCGGGATATCGTGCCGGTCTTGCAGGATCAGAACCTGGGCCTGATGGTCTGGAGTCCCCTGGCCGGCGGCCTGCTGTCCGGCAAATTCGACCGCGAAGGAAAAGGCCCGGCAGGTACCCGTCGTGTTGATTTCGATTTTCCGCCGGTGACTAGGGAACGCGCCTTCAACACAGTTGATGTGATGCGGGAAATCGCTCGCGAAAAGAATGTGTCCGTGGCCCGGATCGCCTTGGCATGGCTGCTGCACCAGCCGGTGGTCACCAGCGTGATCATCGGTGCCAAAACCCCGGAGCAGCTTGCTGATAACCTCGCCGCATCGGATGTGACGCTGTCCGACGCTGACCTGGATCGCTTGCAAAAGGTCAGCGAAATGCCCGCAGAATATCCCGGCTGGATGATCAAAACCCAATCCGCGAACCGTTTTCCAGAACTGCCGGAAGACGCTTGACCGCATCTGCCAGGCATTATTCAGATTCTAAGGGACATTCTTGAACCGAAATAGCGAGCGCATTCCCCGTAGCTTGCTGCGAGGTTCTTCAATTATTGAAAAAATCAAAATCAGTTTCCAGAAAAAAAAGACAACCGTCGATAGCCTTAAAAAAGAGAATTGCCATCTGGCAGGCTGTTAAATTAAGAAACCCAAGGAATGGAGAGTATCATGCAAAAAGGGACAGACAAGGAAACGAATCATGACGGCTCAGAAAGCAGTGGGCGAAATAAGATTGATAATGAAAACAACTCCGGAGAAAAAAATGTTGGAAGGGGTTTAGGACGAGGTGGTGGTAAAGGTCGAAGGGATGGAACAGGAGGAGGTCGCGGTCGTGGCGGTGGCGGAAAGGGGGGGCGCCGGAAATGACCTTCCCCAGGTTTCCTTCTCGATGATTTTCCATCTTAAAGACACCCTCTCCCGATAAAGCATGCGGATCATTGGCCTGTCGCATGAGGTTTCAAGAGAATGGCTGGCAGGAGCGGTATGACGGGAGATCGTCACGTACCTGAGAAGGCCTGGGGGTGAAATTCCCCTGGGCTACTCGACTATCTTTCGAGGACTGATATTTGGTTTTCTGACATTGCATTTGAACATATCACATGCTTTAATTGATCCTGAATTTTTCCATATCTTATGGTTTTAAAATTCTCTGATATCGTGGGCCAATTATCGATCAACCCTGCATTTATTTCGACCAACTAACTCGCCTCGATTCGCCGGATTCATAATTCATTCTATTTATTTTGTACGGTTCACAATAGCTTTACTATTCTTGAGTTTTATGTAACTAAACAATAATGCAAGAATACTTGACATTCAAAAATCCCAATTATTCAAACAAAATAAAGTCAAGTTTTGATGTGGGGAGGAGAGCACTATGGTACCGGCTCGGACGGATCAGATATTCGAAGGTATCGTAGAGACCATACGTGAACCCCTTTTAGTGCTGGATCGAGATCTCAGGGTAGTCACCGTCAGCCGTTCCTTCTATGGCTTCTTCAAGGTAAAGTCTGAAGAGACCGTGGGGCAGCTTATTTATGACCTGGGCAACAAACAGTGGAATATTCCCAAGCTGCGGGAACTGCTGGAAACCATCCTTCCCCAAAAGACCAGTTTTGACAACTATGAGGTTGAGCACGATTTTGCCACCATCGGCAGGCGCACCATGCTTTTGAATGCCCGGCAGATTGTACGGAGGATGGGCAAGGAGCGAATCATCCTTCTGGCTATCGAGGACATCACCGAGCGCAAGAAGTATGAGGAAAAAATCCAACAGATGGCCTTTCATGATTCCTTGACTGGTCTTCCTAACCGGAAGCTCTTCTCCGATCGTTTAGGTATTGTCCTGGCCCAGGCTAAGAGAAATAAAAAAGAAGTAGGAATCGTAATGCTTGACCTCGACAATTTCAAGGACGTGAATGACACACTTGGCCATGATGTAGGGGATATCCTTCTCAAGGCAGTAGCAGAGCGGCTAAGTGGAACATTGCGGAAGAGCGATACCGTTGCGCGCTTCGGTGGCGACGAGTTTGTGCTGATTTTTCCCGACATGAAGGTAAGAGAAGAGGCGATCCCGTTTGTGCAGAAGATCATTGACAGGTTTCATAAGCCCTTTCTTATTGACAACCATCAACTCATTGTAACAACAAGTATCGGCATCACTGTATATCCCAATGATGGAATGGATGAAAAAGTTCTCATGAAAAATGCCGATATCGCCATGTATCAAGCCAAGCAAGCAGGGCGGGCCCGATACCAGCTCTATAAAAAGGCATGAAAATGGTGTTGGTTTTATTCATAAGTTTTTCTCCAGACGGGATCTGGCAACAGCGATTGAAAAACCTTTTGGATGAGTCGGAAACTTTGACTCAAGAATAATTATCCATAATCAAATTCGCATGTTTTAAACTCAATACACTTTTTAGAAATTGATAGCTAAACCAGGATGACAATTATGAAAATATATATTAGTGCTGACATTGAGGGGAGCACAGGGATTGCGCATTGGGACGAAGCTGATCGCACAAAAACTGATTATCAAGAGTTTCGATCCCAGATGACCGCCGAGGTGAAAGCAGCATGTGAGGGGGCAAATCAAGCCGGTGCGAAAGAAATATTAATTAAAGATGCTCATGAGTCAGGTCGAAACTTGATTGTTTCTGAATTGCCAGAAAATATAAAGATAATCAGAGAATGGAGTGGCCATCCATTTTCTATGATGCAAGGAATTGACGATTCGTTTGATGCTGCGGTGTTTACTGGATATCATTCGAGGGCAGGTTCTGATACGAATACTTTGGCTCACACATTAAGAGAAGACTACATGTACATCAAAATTAATGGATGTTACGCTTCGGAGTTTTTGATCAATGCATATACTGCTGCTTATGTTGAAGTCCCTGTTGTAATGGTTACTGGTGATAGGGGGTTGTGCGAAGAGGCTAAAAAAATTAATCCGAATATCACAACTGTTGCGGTAAACGAGAGCGAAGGCTCGTCGACAATTAGTATCCACCCAACCAAAGCAGTTAAAAAGATAAAGAGTACAGCAAAAAAAGCCTTATCGGGAAATTTCAGTAAATGTAAACTCCAGCTTCCATCAAAATTTGAGATAGAAATTCTTTTTAAAGACAGTCGAAAAGCATATAAAAACTCTTTTTATCCTAACGTTGAAATGCCTAATGTCAGTACAATAATTTATCAATGTGAAGACTATTTTGATATTTTGAGATTTCTATCATTTACCTTGCACTGATGAAATAGGCTTTATGGAAATGACAATATTTCATCAACCGTTTAAGGCCCGGTTGCACTTCAAAAATTAAAGGCTTAGCAAGATAGTTTCTAAGCCTTTAACATTATATCAAAAACTTGGTGGGCCGTGAAGGAATCGAACCTTCAACCTACTGATTAAGAGTAACGACCTTCGGATTCCTCCCGATATATCCCTCATACTCCTTGGCATAAAAAGAGCACAATCCCCGGATTTCAACCCGATCATCAAAATGCGGAAACATGAATTGTACACAGATTATCACGACCATTTTGAACCGAAATAGCGAGCGCATTCCCCGTAGCTTGCTGCGGGGTTCTTCAATAGTTTTTTAATAGACACTAATTTCAAGCAGACATTCTACGAAACAACCATAGCTATCACTACCGCCATCCGACTTAGAATCAAATTCAGGGGATATAATAGCCTTAACACCTGGACCGCCTAAATCAATGATTATTCCATTTTCAGTTAAATCGTCATCTCCCCTTTTACCATCAACAAAATGTAGCGTGATGTTATTTTTATTTATTTCGGCTCCGGTCTGGCCGTCAAAAATAAATTCATACCAGTGATCAAATGGATCGTCTGGGGTCGGGCCATATTTAGAATACGTGTTAAATGTAACGCCAGAGGGGAAATAAAAAGTTACCGATGTAGATCCCCCGATACCAATGTCTTCCACGGCAAATGAAAAGAATCCATATAGGAATTCTACGTCAGGAGGGTAATTGCTGTCTGGTGGTTCAATAACCGCTTTACAATTCTTAATAGACGTGCCAGGAGGTGTTTCAAGCGTCACATAATCCGTTGTATTGCCAACCAATAAGCAACTCACATTGCTTTGAAGGCTGTCAAGTATACCATCATTGTTTCCATCGCCATTGCCTGGACCAGCGTCTTCCTCTTTATTGCTAACACCATCATTATCACGATCTGCTAAGAATACAGCTGTAATGGTCATGTCAGAATTGATCGATATTCTCTCAGGATTATCAGAAGAATCAAGTTCACCCCGCCATTCACTGAACAGCCACCCTGATTTGGCCGTTGCTGTCATCGTAATGAATGAACCCTTAGCGTAGTAATCTTTGTCAGGGGCAATCTCAACATTACCTGATCCAACAATATTTATGGTTACGCTAAACAACCTACCCTCTGGATTATCCGTATAATCCTGGTTCAATTGATCGGCCGTTACGTTGTTGTAGCTTCTGGATACCGGGATAAAACTGTAACCGTCCTTGGTGGGGGTAACTGTACCGCTCCAGCCATAAGTTACCTCACGGCTATAGTACCCTGAACTGTTAGTCGTGTCTGTACCTCCGCCATTATCAAACGCTACAGTGACGCCACTAAATCCGTTGCCCGATGATGTGCGGACATAACCGGAAATGGTTTTGGGTTGCTGTATTTGTGTTCCAATATAATCCTGGTCTTTTTGATCCCTTTTTACTTCACTATAGTTCCGTGATGCCGGATCAAAATTGTAACCAACCTTGGATGGTGTAGCTGCACCACTCCAACCTTCTTTGACCTTCTGACTATAATAGCCAGAGCTGTCCGTTGTTGTGGATCCTTCACCATTACTGAACGTTATTGTGACTCCACTAATCTCATTGCCTGATGACGTGCGGACATATCCGGATATTTTTTTATCTTTAGCAAAACTATGAGTTACTCCGATAGATAGCGAAAGTATAAGAAGAATTAACAACCACCCGAAAAAGAAGGCTATAGGAGATTTATTTTTGTGGGTAGATTTTAATCGTTCTATTTTCATTTTTTCATTTCTAAAGACTATAATCTGATTAACCTGCAGTTAACGCCCTTTTGACTCAACTGAAGCACATTAGTAATCTGATCAATCAGCCCCAGTCCACGCATCTTGGTTTTCTGCAGTATTAATGACTTGGCTATAGTTTGGCGGGTTGGTCTCTCCATGTTCGAAACAAACCCAATCGATACACACCAAGCAGGGGTCGGTCAGGTTCATATAAAGCAACGTAGCCTAAATAAGAATATACATGCAAGAATCATGCGAAAATGTCGGATGTAAAAAAAACAAGTATTAGGGATAGTTAGGCTTAGAATTGAAAACGAAGAAGGTAAAATGGGAAGTCAATGCTATAATTGTTAGGTAAGTAAGGTTAGAAACTTATGGCCATTTGACCTAAACTGGGTATAGATGGAGATTACCAGGTTGACTCTTCTTCAGATATCATCGTTGGTAGAAGCCTGACCAAATAAATTTAATGTCGAGGGTTTGTAACGTCATCTTCATCTTTTTACACCCCCAATTCTAAAGATCCATGTATGGCGCTGATAACACAATATTGGCCTGCATGTGCCAGCGCTCAATGTCGTCGTCAACCGTCAAACCAGAGTTTTTCAAGTATTCGATGGCACGATTCAAGGTTGTTAGTTTGAAATTATCAGCACGGATGTCTACGAAGTAAGGAGCGTGTTCCTTGGCATTTGCAAAATCGACGGTTAGGCGTGTGGCAATTTCATTGACCCGGGACCATAAAGTTTCCATACAGGTTGGGCAGTATTTGGATGTGTACTGGTTTCCGCACCATTCGCACGGTTTCATAGCTATTCCAATACAATGAAAATAACCGAAGCGGCTATAGATCGTACTTTTTTAACAGGTCTTTTATGGCTTCTTCAAGGAGATCATTTGCCCGCTTATCTTATTCCACGGCCAACATTTTTAACTTCCGGGTAAGATCTTTACCCAAGGTGGTGGTGTAATTTTCTCTTTTTTCCATAACTTTGGATACCATATGTTTATAATTATCTCAATGTAAACATGAAAATTGTTGATAACATCAATAATTATCTAACGGCTCTAATTCTTTTTGATCCCTCTCCACATATCCTTATCTGACAATAATCGCATTTCATTGAAGCATAGAATTCTGCCGCTCCAAGGTTCATCATTTAGGCAAGATAATATTGACAAGATTCGGTAATATGTTTTAGCTTAGCATATTAAGCATATGCTCATATATATTTTGAACGAATAGAAAATGAAAGGTGTTTAAATGGGTTCAAAGACAAAAATTGGAATCGTTATCTGTGATCGCTACCGTCGCTGTGCCGGTGGGAAATGTTTCCGAGCGATGAGGAACAAGGAAGGGGCTTTCAGCATATACACAGACACCGAGATTGAGTTAGCAGGTTTTACAACGTGCGATGGTTGTCCTGGTGGTAACATAGAATATGCGGGAGAAGAGATGGTGAAGAATGGGGCAGAGGTAATTCATTTAGCTACTGGCCTGGTGGTTGGTTATCCTCCCTGTCCCTATATTAATACGTTCAAAGCATTTCTTGAAAAACGATATGGGGTTAAGGTCATTGTAGGTACACACCCAATTCCGAAAAAGTATCTTGATATGCATACTCATCTTGGGACATGGAAAGACTCTGCCTGGAAGCCATTCGTTGCACCAACCATGAGTGATGAAGTGACCCGTTCAAGTTACGATTAAGCATAGTAACTAAAGGCCCTTTTGAGCGTTTTGATGAATTACTATGACACCCAATTCATCGCTTGCTGGCTGGCTAACCATGCGCTTGCAACCGACAGCTAACCACAGCTGCTGAAGAGCGTCGTTCGATGTCAATCAAACAGAAAGGTCATTGAAAATGAATACGGAAGAACTCATAAAGAAATCGAGATTGGGAGATGTGCTGTCCCAAAAAGAACTTGTTTATCTGCTTAGCCTGGCGCCAGACTCTGTTGAAACATACATGGTCATGGCTGAAGCAAACCGTCTTTCGAAAGAGCTTTCAGGCGGTAAGGCTGAAGTGCATGCACAGTTTGCGATTAATCTTGCACCGTGTCCCTGCGACTGTCTCTTCTGCTCTTTTGCTAAGATAAACGGTGTCTTTAACGAAACAACGGAGTTGGCTCCAGAGCAGGCTGTGGCTTACGCCCGCCAGTTTGAAAAAGATGGTGCGAATGCTGTGTTCATGATGTCAACGGCCAAGTACCCTTTTGAACATTTTTTGGAAATGTCTGAGGAGGTTAGAAAAAATTTAAAGCAGGAAACAACATTGATTGCTAATGTCGGTGACCAGACGCTCAAGAATTCAGTCAGGCTTAAGGATGCTGGTTTTTCCGGCATTTATCACGCCGTTCGCTTGCGCGAAGGGCAAGACACCACCCTTTCAGTGAAAAAAAGAAAAAAGAGTATTCGCAACTTCCTGGAAGCGGGACTTGAAGTCGGAACTTGTGTCGAACCCGTGGGTCCGGAACACACCAACGAAGAGTTGGCTGAAGCGATTGAATTCACGGCTTCCTTCAATCCCTCCTACAGCGGCGCAGCCAGGCGTATCCCCATACCTGGAACTACGATAGCTAAACGCGGTGTAATCAGCGAATTGCGTATGGCTCAGATCGTGGCCATTACCCGGTTGGGAATGCCGCGATCTGTGATGGGTAACTGTACGCATGAGCCTTGTACTCTGGGTGCTATTGCCGGAGCAAACCTTTTCTGGGCTGAAGTCGGCGCAAATCCCAGAGATATTGAGGATAAGACAGAAGATGGCAGAGGTGAAACCGTTAGTAGTTGCCACTCTATTTTCTATGAAAGTAATTGGGGTCTCTGGGACGGTCCATCACGATACTACAATGGCACCGGATAGAAAAAACATCGAACATATGTATCGGTGGTACCCCAAGATGGTGTGGTTACCGCATTGAGACCGAGCGCTATGATCACTGTTAGATACCACAGGAAAAATCTTTATTCAGAAACCTGCATTATCTCCAACAAAAACAAAGATATCAGGCACCTGAAATTTTACCGGTGTGCGAAAATAATCACAACCGACCGAATCTTGAATTAATAGTGGTTCGCATGGTACCGTGGGGATGACCGAATGGTATCGGTAATATTGCCGTTGAACTTGATAACTGGACTTGTCTCCATGTATCAAAGATCATTCTTTTTTTATATTTTGATTTCGACATAGACTATGCACGGGGGCAAGCGTATTGAAACATCAAAATATTTGGCACCTTTTAAAATTCATAACCATCTTTGTTTTAACATTATATTTATCAGGCTGTGCCTCTTTGGGTCCCACCAAACCGAATAACCCTTATGCAGGCAACGCACACCCAGCAGTTTTAAATAAATTAGCACAGACAAATCCATTACTTGTCAATGAATTGGGAAAGCTACCAGAACTTCAAGATGATTTATCAGAAAAGGAAATGTCTGCCCTAAATAATATCGTTGAGCTTTATAGAAACTATCCAGAAAATTTTGAAAATGTATTTAATTTAATGTACCAGGTTGGAATTCCTGAGATTCGTAAGTATTGCTCTCCATTGCAAGCTTTGTTTTGGATTGCAGAGGAAGGGAACGTCATAGCTCTCAACGATATTGTGATTGCTTACTCATTAGAAAAATTGCTCAACAGGGCTTGGATCTTTAAACCAAGCATGTTCAAGTCGAAAAATGAGCTATTGGAAATTATAGCAGGTATAAACAACGACGCCAAAAAAATTATCTACCTGATGGACCTTAAATATTATGATTTAGCTGAAATGCAGGCGTTTCTGTTTATAGACTACAAGAATAACCCGAAAATGTTTTCAAAAAAATCTCGGACCAAGATAGAACAAGGAATCGCCATGGGTAATTTAAAGTCTCAGTGGGACAATTTTGATGTAGTTGTTGAGAGACTAAATTCTCCTGAACTGCTGGACTATTACGAAAGACATGCTCTCCGTTATAAGTATCAGCGAGGCTATGGTGAAGGTCCCGCACAAGCCAAGAGAGTATTCAAAAATAAGTATGGCCACTGTGCACAATTCACCGCTTTCACCGTATATATTTTACAAAAAGGTGGCTATGAAGCTCATAGATATATCGTAGCTAATCCGGCGTTAAAGTCTCCTAGAGGTAACTACCACCGGGCATGTCTTTTCATGGTGAAGGGAAAGAAATATATAATGGACAATGGTAGCCATAGTCCTATAGGGATAGTACGATTTGAGGATTATGGTGATCCTAAATCTCGTAAAGAAGACGCAAAATTACAAGACATTCCCATATTGTAAAAGCTGCTGGAGTCGGGCCTGTACCCATTTCATTCTTTACAGACTTCAGAAGTCTAGACTGTTACCTTTTTAAATAAGCGTTTCATGCCTTGAATCGCAAACCCCAGACCATCAGATGAAGGGTGTTTAACAAATTATACAGAGCGATCTTTTAAAAGAATCCAGCAGGCGCAGAGTGCTTTTATCGAGCTTTGCGCAAGGCGGGGCTACCTCAAACAAAAATGCAGATATCAACCCCCTGAAATTTTACAGGTGTGCGATTATAATCACAACAGGCCAAATCTTGTATTCATGGGCCCTGCCGTGATACGATGGCGATGACCAGATGGTATCGGCAATAATTTGGTTGAGCTTGATAACTGGACACCTCTCCATGTATCAGTACAAGAAATGTAACCTTTTTCATCATCAGAAGTTTGTGCCAAAACAAACGAAGTATTAAATGAAATTTGTTGCCATTGATGTTGAAACAGCAAATGCTGATATGTCATCCATTTGCCAAATAGGTATTGCGAAATTCATAGACAATCGCCTTGACGATGAATGGAGCTCCTTGGTCAACCCAGAAAATTATTTTGATCCCATGAATGTTTTTATCCATGGCATTACAGAAAATAGAATTATTGATTGCTGCGATCAAAGAAACGGACTTGGGACTTGAAGATTGGTTTAAACGAGTGAATCAAGCGATAGATCTTTCAACAACTGGAGATGGTAAAATTAGCCGTGAAGGAAACCCTGAAGGTGAGTTCTATGGTGAGAATTTGGTTTTTACAGGTGCACTTGTGATCCCACGTAGAGAAGCAGCAGACCTTGCTGCACAGGTGGGGTGTAAAATCCAATCTGGAGTTACGAAAAAAACTATGATGCTGGTCGTTGGCGATCAAGATATTACAAGATTAGCTGGGAAAGATAAAAGCTCAAAGCACAGAAAAGCAGAGGATCTTATTGCGAAAGGTAAAGAAATAAGGATTCTACAGGAAAGCGACTTTAAAACATTGGTAGAACAAGTAGGGACATAGTTGATCAATATGCTCCATGTTAATTTAAGTGTCAAAAGACGAACATTCCTTTACATTTCTGCCCTGTAAGATATACTTGACTTGACAGCTCAGCATGATGTTATCTGTAATTTCGCCAAAATGGTAATTTTCTCCATCATATACCACAAGAATGGCTATCGCGGAGATATGTTAAAAGTATCTTCAACTCTCCACAACCCAGTTTTTGTGCACGAACAAAAACTTTTTTGGGTATGTTCTTGTTCAAGAAATCCAGTTTATTAAAGGCATATAGGAGTTATCAGGGTATAGGCGTTCAGGTTGAATTTAATAGCGTTCAATATGCTTGATGTCATAATTTAGAAGGAAAATTTTGATGGATGTATCTGCAAAACAACTTGTTACCTTGTTTAAAGAATCAATAAACCTTCCACAACCAAACACACTAGACGGAAATATAGAAAGCATAAGAAATTACTATAAAATGATTCAGCAATTTGCGATGCTGGCTAATATATATCGGGATTTGATACCGGAAGAATATGATGATTTATCTATTTTGGAACTTGCAGGTTTTATTTTAAATTTAAAGTTTGAAGAGTTTCAAAAGATAGCGAATAACCTACCATTTATACTAGATGGGTTCATTCTACAAAATAAGACAACAACCTATCCAGAAGCAGATATTGACCCTTCATGGGAGCCTACTATAGCTATGCTTTCTAAAAATCTCCCAGATAAAATAGACCTGACCAACAGCAGTCAGGATAATCTATTATTTGAAGCAGCCACTGACTTATTGAACAAATACCCAGAGACTTCTGATCTTCAAAATTTTGACAGGTGGATAACTTCCAGCCCAGAGAAGTATAAAAATGCAATTCTTCTGGTTTCAAAGCAAGCTCTTTCCAAAATGTATGTGAAGCAAATAGAATATCCTCTCCATGTATCACTGGTACTCGCCATGTATAATGAGCACAATCGGATTCGTCCAAAGAGCAATGATAACCCTAATGGTGAAGATTTTGTTCGACGTAAGATGAAACAAATGGAGTGGCTATTGAAAGATTCGCCTCTTAATTTCAACATGATTCTTGTTGATGATGGCTGTCCAAAACAGAGTGGGAAAAAAGCACAGGAAATTATTGAAAAAGAAGGATACAAAAATGTTAAGGTACTTTATCTTGACGATGGTATCAAAAGACAGTCAGTGGTTATTAAGGGATTAAAATCCACAAGCGACAGCCAAAAAGGAGGATCCATTCAATTTGGTATGTGGCAAGCAGTGGAAAGCTATTCCGAAAGTGATAAGCCGCATATAGTTGTCTTTACTGATGCTGATATGTCAGCACCTGTTAATGAAATCGGACTTTTATTAGGAAAACAAGACGATAAAACCATGCTCACAATTGCGTCACGTTATGACGCGGGGGGTATTTATCGTGGCCCATGTGGGAAGAACGGAGAAGCTCAAGGGTTAACTGGGTTCGATCGTCGAATGATCGGCTTGCGGGGGCTTGTGTTTTCAAAACTGTTTCCGCAAACAGGGAAAATCACAGATACTCAATGTGGTCTCAAGGCTTTTAATGCAAATCTTTTAAGACAAATACTTTTGAAAACCAAAGTAAGAACATTCTCGTTTGATATCGAATTGTTGGTCCTTGCAGCATCTACCGGTACAGCCATAGCCTTTGCACCAATTTACTGGCATTACAGCTCTGCCGAATCCAGTTTTTGGGGAAGTGCAGCTGAGAAAACAAATGATGATAGTTAATAGTTTCCCCTGCTGTATTCTTCCGGTAATCTGCACTTTTGGTATCTGGTATAGATTACATGCTTTTAATGTCCTCGAATTGTTTTGATCGCTCCAAGTGCGCCACGAGCGCACTTTTAAAATAAAGTGTGCGTAACTGCACAGAAGATGAGGGCGGGCCCCTCGGAGCCAGCTTGCAGGAGCAGGCTTCAAACCACCTTAAGCTGCATCGGTAAAGAGCCGTTGTGGTGAGCGTTAAGGGAAAGGCATGGCAGAGACCGTGTCAGGTAGGGATCAAGGAGATGAGTACAAGCGAACCATTGATGAGGTGTCGAAATATCAGAGATGGCGTCAAAACTGTGGATACTTGGAGGTCTGCAGGATAAGCCCAGAGGGTGCCTGTTTATTGTCTGGGCGGCGTCCGGCATAGAGATGGCATGAACTTGGTCCAGGCTTCTGCGCGGAACGTGGGAACCTGTCGTTCCGATGTTAAGGGAGAAACGCAAGTGGAGGCCCCACAAGCGTGAGAGTACCAAAGCGGGACACGGGGGCGGAACAACTCGTAGTAGCGTTGAAGTCTGTGTAATGCAGATGGAGCAAAGGGGTTGTGCTGTCTGGTTTTAGAGATGTGGTCAACCAGATATGGGAGGAGCCTATCACTAAAACAAAATCGTATAATATTTCCAAGCAAGTTGTTTGGGAGGCCTACCATTGTGTAAAGGCGAACCAAGGGGCTGCGGGTGTCGATGGGCAATCGATTAAGGACTTTGAGGTTGGTCTCAAGGACAATCTTTATAAGATGCTGAGAGTCATAGAAAGACGTCTGGCAAGTTGCAAGTTACAGTTGCATCCTGAAAAGACGAAAATTGTCTATTGTAAAGATGCACGACGCTCTGGAAATTATAATCATGAGAGTTTTGATTTTCTCGGATATTGTTTTCGACCGCGTGGTTGTAAAGGACGTAGCTATTTTTTGGGCTTTACACCGGCAGTGAGCAAACCAGCTCTCAAAGCGATGAGTGCAACGATTAGGGGATGGAAACTGCATTTATGGAGTTCATCTTCATTAGAAGATATTGCCAGGCGGATCAATCCTGTGGTTAGGGGTTGGTTAAACTATTATGGCAGGTATTACAAATCGGCAATGTGTCCCATACTTCGACAACTTCAGTTCGCTCTGGTTCGTTGGGCGATGCGGAAATATAAGAGGCTGAGAAGCTATTGGCTCAATGCGACCCACTGGTTGGGTCGTGTTGCACGCCGTGAACCCAGATTATTTGCGTCCTGGGAATTTGGTTATCGGCCATCGACTGGACAGTAGGAGCCGTATGACGGGAGACTGTCACGTACGGATGTGTGTCCAGCTAAGGCTGGCATGTTCAGCAGGAGACAATCCTGCCTGGGTAATAATCAGAAGCCCTGTAGCTTGGATGGCGGGTACGAGGAAAACCGATTGCCTGAAGCCCATCGACAAAGCATTCCATTGGGGATATGAGCGAGTCACCGGGCCGTAACGAAAGTGAACGCACGGGTGGCCCCGAAAGTGGTAACCCCGGAGGCCGAGCCCGCATCCGTAGGGCGAAGGCAGCATGGGTGATCGAAAACTGATCGATACGATCATCCACTCTGGCGGGGTGGTAGCGACAGCACGGTGACAAGGACATGCCGAGCAACTGGAGAAGCCCTCCTCGTCCCAGGAAGAAATCCCTGGAGCAAGGTAGGTTCTATAACCGTGAACAGCGGGAAGTGAACTGAAAGGCGAGAGGGTGGCGGATGGGTTCGTAAGAGCGATGAACCGGGGTAACTCCCGGGGAGCAAAGGAACCCTGCTGTTAACAATCTTTCTGTCAACATGGGAGGCAGGGGCGGAATGATAAAGACGTCCATCAATTTGCAGGACCTGAGAAGGAAGATATATCTGAAGGCGAAGTCTGACAAGACATGGCGGTTTTGGGGACTTTATGTTCATGTCTGTAAGATGGAAACGCTGAAGCAGGCCTATTTCGATGCAAAACGAAATGGCGGTGCACCGGGAATAGATGGTGTAACGTTTGCCGACATCGAAAAGGCTGGTGTGGAAGCGTTCCTTGAACAAATACGGGATGAACTGGTCTCTGAGACATATCGCCCCATGCGCAATCGGATCAAAGCGATTCCCAAGGACAATGACAAAGTCAGGGTCTTAGGAATTCCTGCGATACGGGATCGCGTGGTTGGCGGTGCACTCAAACTCATCATAGAGCCGATCTTTGAGGCTGATTTTCAGGAAGGGTCATATGGTTATCGACCTAAGCGGAACCCTCACGAGGCAGTAAATCGTGTAGCAGAAGCGGTTGTGAGAAATAAGACACGTGTCATTGATTTGGATCTCCGAGCCTATTTTGATAATATTCGGCATGATATTCTTTTGAATAAAGTGGCTGAGCGGGTAAGAGATGACCAAGTGATGCGACTGTTGAAACTGATTCTGAAAGCGAGTGGAAAGAGAGGGGTTCCTCAGGGTGGAGTGATCTCACCGCTGCTCAGTAATATCTATCTCAATGAGGTAGATAAGATGCTGGAACGGGCGAAGAAAGTCACTCGGCAAGGCAGGTTCACCTATATCGAATATGCCAGATTCGCAGATGACTTGGTGGTCCTGGTGGATGGCTTCTGGAAGTGGGAGTGGCTATTAAAAGCTGCCTGCAAACGGCTCGTAGAGGAGTTTGAGAAACTTGACGTACAAATGAATCAAGATAAGACGAGAGTTGTAGACCTAACCAAAGATCAAACCTTCAGTTTTCTGGGGTTTGACTACAGACGCAGGAAAACGCGCCGAAAGGTGTGGGGTGTGAGCGTCACGCCTCGAATGAAGGCAAGAACCGCCTTGTTGCGAAAGCTCAAGAATGTGTTCCGACGCCATCAATCACAACCTGTCGATCGGGTCATTTTTCTGATCAACCCGATATTAAGGGGTTGGGTCAACTATTTTCGGATCGGAAATTCCAGCCGGTGTTTTGGATATGTCAAAGACTGGGTGGAGAAAAAGATCAGATGCCATTTGATGAGGTCAAGAAAACGCCGTGGCTTCGGGTGGTACAGATGGAGTAGGGCCTGGTTCTATAAAACGCTGGGATTGTTTAACGATTACGGTGTTAGACATTACGGGACCTGAAAGTGCTGCCAATCCGATAGGATACATAAACTTTCTGATGAAGTTAACAGAGAAAGCGTAGTGCGGGAAATCCGCATGCTGCGTTTGACGAGGCGGGGACTGGAAACGGGCTTTCGGGAACCGCGCCAGTCCTCGACCCTACCTTGGAGAGCGCAAGGGTGAGATCCCCTTGCGCCACTTACCCATATCGATACAATTTGGTGAAGTAAAAAGCTGTGATATATGGCATATCTGTAGTTTACAGTAACAGGTAATATTCTCTATCTATACTAAATGGAATTTATTTTTCATGCAAGGAATGCCTTGATTTAATTTATCTTAAATTTTAAGATTACGTATACTTATCTGAGGGGTCGGGGAGTTTTTGAAAATTCTCTGATCGACCGTAACTCATTAATATTTAAAGAAATAATAAATCTAGACTTTAGCTTTGTTAATTGTTATGAATAATCTCAATAATATCAATAACAAAGGAGATTATTCATGGTTAAAATATCGAACAAGATTTCAACGAGATGGATCCGTGAAACGCGCAACGATTTTCGAGCCTTTTTGGATGAAACCGATTTCCCTGATCCTGAACGATTGGGAGAACGTGGCCCTGTTTTCAAGTATCCTGAATGGTTGATAATGTTCATTGCTATCTTGTCCGTTAAGATGAAAATAAAAACATATGTTCAGATCCACAAAATGGCTGTTAAGTATTGGGATGTAATCGCAGAAGAATCAGATTTAACACCTATCAGCGAACGACAACTAAGAGAGAGGTTAAAAAAAATCCTTCATTTCCCTTCAAAGCCAGCAGCGTTTATCTTTCAGCTATTTCCTGGACTTGACCAATGACAAAGTTTTCAGTGCAGATAAAATGATGAACAAGGCCAGAGGCCCTGTTTGGCACAAAAAGCACAAGGCCAAAGGCATTGTACCGAAAAACCTACGCGCATTGGATAAAGAGGCCACATGGTGCAAATCAAATGCAGACGGCTGGGTTTATGGTCATGGCAGCTTCAGCCTAACATCGCATAAGATAAACTGTAATAATTTGATGTGTCAGAGCTTAACGTTAGTGATCATCTCAGCATGGCATTAGGACAGAAAAAAATAATAATCGTTAATGGACTAAACCGCTCAGGATTAGCTGTTGCCAGTGCTTTAAAAAGTGCTGGTGATTTTAGTCTGCATTTTGTGTCTTCGAGATTGGGGACAAGGGGAACTTTCAAAAAATTAATTAATTCAAATTGTATAGACAGCATTGATATAGTGGAAGGCAATTATGCGGATAACTCTGTCTCAGAATTTTTTATAAAAATAGTAGCAAAACACAATGCAGACATTATCTTACCAATGGGTAGCAGTGCTATTTCGATTTCAATACTAAAGCCTCGACTTGAGAAATACTGCAAAGTGCTGGTTGATGATTATGAAAGATTAATAATTTTTCATGATAAAAGTAAAACCTATCAAATCGCAAATGAATTGGGCATTCCTTATCCGAAAACCAAATTGCCAACAAATATCAAAGAAATAAAAGCACTAAGTTCCAAGATTAAATATCCTGTTGTTTTGAAGGCACGTAAGGGCTCAGGAGCTGATGGTGTTTGGTACGCAAGAGATGCATCTGAACTGATTGAAAAATATCTAATGGTTACCGACCCTCATGAATATGGTGATGGTCTTGTTCGTGACAGTTCTCAACCAATGGTTCAAGAATACATACCAGGAGAACTCCATGATGTAACTGCTTTCTGCGTCAATGGCCAAATTAAATTAGGACTGACTCAAAAGCGACTTATGACCAAACCACTAACGGGCGGTATGGGAGTTGTAAATGTAACCACCAAAAACGAACAATTGTTAAATTATGCAAGTAAACTTGTCGAACGGGTAAAATGGAATGGAGTGTTGCTAGTAGATTTTAAAATTGATAGTCGTAATGGCCAGCCAAAACTGCTCGAAGTGAATCCTAGATTTTGGGGTACAACCTGGCTAACAATAAAATCTGGTTTGAATTATCCTTATTATCTTGTATTAAATGCATACGGGCTACCCATAAATTACCCAAATGAATATAAAGTTGGTCTCCATTGTCGCTGGCCAATGAGTGAGTTGTCTACAATTTTTGAAAAACCACTTAATATTGAAATAATTTTAAGGCGTATTTATGGTTTTTTTTCGCGTTTTAGAATGAAGAATTGTGTGTATTATTTTCGACCATAACACTCTGTATAGCAAGGGCTCTTTTATGAACTGGGACGATAAAATGAGAATTAAGAGCACTTCAAAAATAGCGATTCAAACATATGCACAAAGTGGCTTTACCCTTATTGAGGTCATTGCTGTTCTTGTCATTTTGGGTATCATCTCCGTGTTTGCCATTCCCAAGTTCGTAGATGTGCAAGATATGTCAAAAAATAAAGTTCTTGCCAAAGCAGTCGCTGACTTAAATGGACAGGCCAAACTATCATATTCCAATGGTCTGGTTAAAGGCTCGGAAGAAAAATATGATAGCTACAACGGTGACATTGGCCCGAATTTTATAATTACAAACCAAAAAATCAACAAGCCCGATTCAGGGACCATTAATCTGTCTAACTCTACAGAAGTTTATGAATAAATTTGGACTAAGAAACCAGCAAAAGACGCCCCTGGGGTTTTCTCATTAGGCCCTAAGCTACAAAAGATTTCATTACAACCTATCTCAAAATAAATCTAGACATAAGGAACTGAATATGTAATAGAATTAGGATGGAACTCACAAACGAACAATGGAACCGGATAGAGCCAGTGATTTCATCCTTAACACCAATAAAAGACCCGAGAGGCCGCCGCCCAAGGGATCCACGGGAAGTATTGAACGGAATCATGTGGATTCTTCGAACCGGAGCACCTTGGAAAGACATGCCCCCACGGTATCCGCCATACCAGACATGCCATAGGCGGTTCCAGCAATGGGTGCGACAGGGAATTTTCCAACGGATTGTCCAAGAGCTGGCAGAAGACCTACATGAACGCGGTAAAATTGACATTCGTGAGGCGTTCATAGACGGCAGCTTCGCGCCGGCAAAAAAAGGGGTCTTGCTGTCGGCAAGACGAAACGCGGCAAAGGCACCAAGATCATGGCCATCGCAGACGCTTCTGGTCTTCCTGTCGCCGCTCACGTTGAAAGCGCTTCGCCCCATGAGGTAAAATTGGTTGAAGCCACTATTGACAGCGGTTTTACCCATTATGCCCCTGATAAAATAATTGGGGATAAGGCCTACGATAGCGACAAACTTGATCAGCAGCTTAGCGAGGAACGTGGCATTGAAATGATCTCGCCACATCGCAAAGGAAGGAAGAAACCGCGCACCCAAGATGGCCGTAAACTTAGACGCTATACTCGTCGCTGGAAAGTCGAACGGCTTTTTGCCTGGCTCCAAAACTTCAGGCGTCTTGTTGTTCGATACGAATACCATGTAGAGAATTTCCTTGGTATGCTTCAACTTGGTTGTGCTTTAATACTGTTTCGTTTTTTTTGAGATGGGTTGTAGTGACATTTAGCATTGCTTATGCCATCGGCCCTCCTTCAAAGCACATACAAGGAATAGGGGAGATATATAGTGAAGATATAGGATCCTTTGTGCATTTTTCACTTGAGATATTAGAGGTTCGCCCCGTCATTCCAACGGGTAGAAAAATCTTGGCGAATCACGCAGTATTAATGGTTAATGGTGAAAATTATGTATGTAGTGGACCTGATTGTTACACTTATATATCCGGAACTTTTGGCAGAGACGACTTTCAGGCCACAGTTATAACAAACGATGGGCTGTATGAAATCGAAGTAAATGATTCTGGATTCTCGATAAACGGAACTGAATATTATAATATCTATGAATATCGTTGTACAGAATTCGTTAATGACAAGGGGCCTCCATTTGAATTGTGCTGGCCAAGGATAGACTTTCGATGTTTTGGTCCCCGGTGACACCTTAGCCATAAACTATAGACCATGATAGGCATTGCATTGGATATAAGGCGCACAACTATCCACTTTCTTCCGGGAAAGCATTAAAACCTACCTGCCGCAGCAGGGTGTCTCCCTGGCATCATGGTTTTGTGCATATTTATATGAAATAGAATGATATCTGCAATTGTGCTATAGTGGGAATGTTCTCCTCTGGAATTGAATGGTATTTGGTTTTATGCTTGACTCAAAATATTTTTTTTTATATTAAATTAATCTACACTTAAACTCCATCTCTTCTGAAGCTGAATCTACAATTCATTCTAAGTTGCCCTTTCAAGATTGTAACTGTTTTTTCTTCATTGCAAGCATTAATAATTATCTAATTTCAAGACGAAAGGAGGGCATGAAATACGAAAAATTACAGTTAACTACTGTTCCATAGGTATAGTTGGGCGTAAATCACCTATTATCTGTAAACTTGAACAAAGGAGGATGGCACCATGAAAAAGCGACTTTTACTGACCTTACTTTTTTCATTTTATATCGTTAATGGGGCTATTGCAGGTTCTGGTAAATTAGTCGGATGTTGGGAAGGAGATGCAACAGCCATTTTGGTAAACGGACAAATTATTTCTAACATAGAGCTTGATGGTGAGCTTGGAGTACCAGAAGAAGGTGGTGATGGCTTATTCAGCGGACATTTCGAGTTTACTCTGCCCGGAATGGGTGTCTCGACGGCTTATGTAACCGGTTATATAAAAGCACAAAAAATCCAAGGTCTCATGAGCATCGATTCCGATATGTCACCAACGAAATCGGGTATTCAGGGGGTTGGCTTTTTTAATGCAAAATTGAAAGGGAAAAAAATGGTTGGTGTTGTGAGAGATTCATCTGACGGTAGCACAACTCATTTTACGGCTAAACGAATTGAATGTGAGCCTGAATAAAGGTTCCTTAAAGATAAGTATTAAGACTCAAAAGCGAAGAACACCCGTACATTAGAAAAGGCAGGGCCATTTGGCTTTGCCTTTCGATTTTTTAAGCTATGTTTACCGCAATAGATTATATGCTTTTCATGCTTTTAGGATATGTTGATTATTCCAAGTGCGCCACGAGCGCACTTTTAATATAAAGTGTGTGTATTCACGTGGATTGATATCATCACGTAAGATCGAACGTGCATGTTGTGAGAATGTTAACCCTATCCTTTAACATGTCTTCATTAATGGGATTTGCAGTGTTGGGAGGATCAAATTTTAGGAATGAGATATTTTTTAGAATTAGGGGTATAATAGGGGTAAATTATAACCCTTAAAAAAAAACGGATTATGCAATAGCGCATAACCCATTGATTTTATTTGGTGGGCCGTGAAGGAATCGAACCTTCAACCTACTGATTAAGAGTCAGGTGCTCTGCCTAGTTGAGCTAACGGCCCAATGAAATCATAGAACAGAACCGTGACGTATCAATTTTGGTATGGGTTGTCAAAAAGAAATTTTAGAAAAAAGAAATTTGAGAATCAAATTTCTTTTCAGACGCGGCTTCGCCGCTTTTTATAATGTTTTTTTCGTGTTTTCGTGATTATTTCTTTTTTACCGTCGCCGCATCTGTTTGCGGGATTTTTTCCAGTCGATGTCTTTTTCCCTGCGCTGCTTACGGGTCATTTTTTTGCGTTCAACGGTTTCCACCTGTTCGGTCAGATCAGGGAAAAAACTGCCGGGGAATGTGTCCCGTTCTTTGGATTTAGGGGGCTCTTTGGCTTTTGCCACCCGGGGTTCCTTGGTCAGGGGCGGCGCCGTGAAACATCCCATGGGGATGCTTCTGGCCAGGAAAAGGTTTTCGCCAGCCTGTAGAAAGAGGGTTCCCTGCTGAATGGCGTTTTCGACGCTGACGGTCAGAAGCGACGGAGACGCATGGAAACGTTTGCCGATCCTTATGGCCATGTTTTTGTCAGACGAGAGGATCACATGGCTGCGTCCCATGGGCAGAATGCCCTTTTCGAAAATCGCGTGCAGCGCTTTTGGGCGGGCACAGGTAAAGAGCAGTTTCGGCAGGTTCTCTGGTGACACCCGATTGGGAATTTGTTGGGTATCTTTGGCGCGAATACGGTCTTCAAAGATCTCCAGGGGTGGTTCCGGCAGGGATATCATCATCTCATTGATATTCGCCTGGCGAAACGAACGCCACCCATCTTCTTCATGGATGGCCTTGAGAAGGTCTTTGATTTTGACATACCCCTCCCTGTCCGGCACCAGACCGAATTCATCGGGTCTTACTCCCAGGATGTATTTGAGGAATCGGGCCTGCTTTTTCAGATCATTCATATAACGTGACTGTAATGCCGTTGTTTGGCTTGTAGGCCAGAAAATTTTGGTTCTCCCAACAAAATCAGGAAGCTTGACCTGATTTCAGGTCTCTGATAAATAAGACTGTTACACAATTTTATTTATGGAGGCAACATATTCATGATCTATCAAAAATCCCGTTCTTTATTTGAGCAAGCTGTCCAGCTCATGCCCGGGGGGGTGAACAGCCCGGTACGTGCCTGCAAGTCTGTTGGATGCGAGCCCCTGTTCATCGACAGGGCAGACGGGCTGTATGATTTACGATGCAGACGGCAACGGTTATATCGATTATGTGGGATCATGGGGGCCTATGATCCTGGGACACGGCCACCCCGCTGTACTGAATGCCATTGCTGCAACCATGAAACGGGGTACCAGTTTTGGCGCTCCCACGGATCTTGAAATCGAACTGGCAAAGATGGTGGTGGACGCAGTACCGTCCATGGAGATGGTGCGCTTTGTCAACTCAGGCACCGAGGCCACCATGAGTGCCATACGCCTGGCAAGAGGGGTTACAGGACGCGATCTGATTGTCAAGTTCGATGGATGTTATCACGGCCATGCAGACACGCTCCTGGTGGAAGCAGGCTCGGGTGTGGCAACACTGGGCATACCCGGCAGCCCGGGTGTGCCGGAGTGTTTTGCCGAAAAAACCTTGTCTCTTCCCTACAACGACATCGCTCAGATCGACCGTGTCATGCAGGAAAAGGGATCCCAAGTGGCCTGTGTGATTGTGGAGCCCGTGGCAGGCAACATGGGGCTGGTACCACCTGCACAAGGATTTCTGGAGGCCTTGCGTGAACTGACACAGGCGACCGGCAGCCTCCTCATTTTTGATGAGGTCATTACCGGTTTTCGTGTGGCATATGGTGGGGCCCAGGAGCGTTACAACATCATGCCGGACCTTACCACACTGGGAAAGATCATCGGCGGAGGAATGCCCGTGGGTGCATATGGCGGCAGGGGAGAGATCATGTCCAGAATTGCTCCGGAAGGACCGGTCTATCAGGCGGGAACCCTGTCCGGGAACCCATTGGCCATGTCTGCTGGAATTGCCATGTTGACGGAGCTGAAGCAAGCGGGATTTTATGAGTCCCTTGAACAACGCGCTGAAAGTCTGGCACAGGGATTACGCGCCGCTATTGAAAAGACCGGCGTTCCCGCCCAGGTCGAAAGGGTCGCTTCCATTCTGGGCCTGTTTTTTACCCGACAACCCGTTCAAAATATCGAGGATGCTAAAACCGCCAACCTGGAAATGTTTTCCGCATATTACGCGGGGATGCGTGAACAGGGGGTGTATCTGGCCCCATCGCAATTCGAATCCATGTTTATCTCGGCAGCTCATGAGAGGGTACATATTGAAAAGACCATCGATACTGCGGAAAAGGTATTTAGAAGTATAGCATAAAGGTTAGCACTTAAGCTTTAAGCCGTAAGCCTTAAGCAGCTTACAGCTTAGAGCCAAACGCTTACAGCCTAATATGGACCAAGACACCATACTGGACATACTGGACGGCGGCGGATCGGAACTCGAAGCGCTCAAAGAGAATCTGGAGCCATTGACCAGTTTTCTGGCGCTTGTGGATACGCTGGACAAACTGCCACAAATGGATCGCCGGGTGTCAGAGGATGGTGTGAGTCTTTACCATGCCATTTCCAAAGAAAAAGAGATGGCGGCTCTCGAAGCGGCGCTGGGTGGTTTTTTTGGTGAGCCTGTCAAACGGGCAGGGGAGCCCCTCTCAAAGGATCTGACGGACAACCTCACCATCAACTATCTGGGGGGTGTCAAGCAGGACCAGGTTGTTTTCCTGAAAAAAATCAATCAGGGTGAGATGTATGGTGCGCTTTTTCCGTGGCAGCGAAAGGTCAATGTCATTACCGTACATCTGGGTTTGTACAACCCAGTCATGCCGGAAGATGATTATGAAAAGCTGGAAAAGCTGGTAACGGAAAGCATTACCCAAAGGGTATCGGAAGCGGTGGAAAGCGTTCTGGCCGGCCAGGTACAGGGAATCAGCCTGCCATCGTTTCTGCAGATGTCGGAAATGGAGGGATCCACATGTTCGTTGCGGATCAGCTCAGGAGACAACACCGGCATGCTGCATCTTCTTAACGGCAACCTCATCGACGCAGAAACCGGTGAGTTGAAACACAAGGACGCGGCTTATGCCATTCTCGGCTGGGACAATCCCACTATCGAAATTCTCAAGACAGTGGGCCGAACCAACAATGAAATTAAATTGCCCCTGATGCACCTGCTCATGGACAGCTTGAGCCAGAAGGATCAGCAGGAATTTGAAAAAGACGCGCCACCGAAAAAACCCCTGAAGAAAACACTCCCGAAAAAAGAACCCAAAAGACCGGAACCAGAGAAAAAAGCACCCCAGGCAGACGACGCCATCGATAGCGCCTTGATTCAGGAAGATGCATCCCGGCGTCCAAAACGTAAGGTGGCTGCTAAATCCGCCATCCCTTCAAAACCGAAAAACAAGATTGTCATGGTGGCAGCACTGGCGGTCCTGGTTCTGTGTGTCGCCGGGTATTTTGTTTTTCAGGGGATCAGGAGGAATGCTTTTGTCAGCGATTTTCAGCAGCTCATGACAAAAGTGGAGCGGCTCAAGGAAGCAGATGCGCAGGAAAAACTGCTGATGGACTTTATCAATACTCATGAGCCTGGAGAGGATACCACCCGGGCCGAAATGAAACTTCAGGAAATCTGGCTTCAGAACGAGGATGTCAATTATCAAAAGACCATTGATGCGGTCAATCAATTGCCCATTGACCAGGACTTCGAGAAAAATGCCAGGACACTTTACACCCGGTTTCTGGAAAAGTATCCCAATACGCGACATGCGGAAGAAATTCAACGCGCTGTTTCTGAGATATCCGGCATCTCGGAAGATATTGTTTTCAGCAATTTGAGAAATCTGGGGGAAAAGAATTATACCCTGAAGATTGATTCGTACAAAAACTACCTGTTTCTTTATCCCCAGGGCAAGCACCGGGATTCTGTGAAACAGATGTTTTCTGAGACCTTGGGCGAGTCTTACAGGAACTTCAAAAAAGAGATCGCGGTATGTGAACGGGATGCCATGTGGGACACATGCCTGACCATATGTGACGACTATCTGGCAGCTTTTTCAGCCTATCTGGATACCCGTGAGGTGCTTGTCATTCAAAACCGTATGCGGATGGAAAAGGCGTATTCTATTTTACAGACACAGGTCAAGGGGGTGGCTGATGATGTTGCCAGACCTTTGTACTTGGCATATATGGAATCCTATCCCGACTCTCTCCACAATGCAGAGATCCGGAATAATCTTAAACGCATGGATCTGGATGCCGCTGCAGGGCGCCAATGGAAGTCGCTCAAGAAAAGCCTGCAAAGCGCCAGCCTGAGTCGGCAGGCAAAAATCGACAGCGTTGAAAGGTATCTTTCTCAGAACAACACCGGCCCTTATGTAGCGGAAGCCAGACAAATCCTGAAATCCCTGCGAAAGGGCGCCGACATGCAATCGGCTGAACGTAAACAGCCCACCAAAAGTCTGGGTTCAGAAGAAAAAGCAAAAAAGAAAGCCGAAGAAGAATATGCCGCCCTGGTAAAACGACAGGCTGAGCTGGACCGGATCAAGCGTGAGAAGCAGAAAGCCATTGCCGCGCTGGATGAGACGCAGGGACGCTTTGTCCTGTCCGGGGACAGCGCTGTGATGGATAAAAGAACCGGGCTCATGTGGAGTCTTCTCGACTCCCAGCGTGAACTGGGTGTCTGTATGGATCACCGAACAGCCAGACGGTATGTCAAGGAATTGCGGTACAACGGACACGACGATTGGCGGCTGCCCACCTCCGCGGAGCTGGCAGGTATTTACAAGAACAAACCCTTTTTCCCTGACAGCGGTGCCAAGTGGTACTGGACATCGGAAATTTTCGCCAAAGGGTATTCCTATATCGTCAATACCGTATCAGCCAAGCAGGAAACGGTGTTCAAAAAGGTTACCCATGATGTGGAGGCGTGTGGTTCTGCGCGGGCTGTCCGTCCCTAGAAGCTATCGCAAAAATGTCTTTTGGCCCAATCTCTGCGTTGGGTTCGTGTTTCATAAATTCGTGGAACGAATTTATTTATGAACTTGGAAAAAAACAAAATCCCAGAAGATGTTCAGAACATCCATTTGATTGCAGTCTGCGGCACTGGCATGGGGGCCCTGGCCTGCATGCTCAAGGATCTGGGTTATGTTGTGACGGGTTCGGATCAACATGTCTACCCGCCCATGAGTGTTTTTCTTGGGCAGAAGGGGATTTCTCTGTCCCAGGGGTTTCGGCCCGAAAACCTCGCCTATGGGCCTGATCTGGTGGTGGTGGGAAATGCAGTGTCAAAGGACAACCCGGAAGTGGTGGAAATGGTCCGGACGGGACGACATTTCTGTTCCATGCCCCAGGCCATCAATGCCTTTGCCGGGAAAGGAAAACAGACCATCCTCGTTACCGGGACCCATGGCAAAACAACCACGTCTTCCCTGGTTGCCTGGCTGCTTCACTGCGCCGGCATGGGGGTCTCTTTTGTCATCGGCGGCATTCTGGCAAATTTCAACAGCAACTACTTCCTGGGTACCGGCGACACCCTGGTGGTGGAAGGGGATGAGTACGACACGGCGTTTTTCGACAAGGGGCCCAAGTTTATGCATTATGATCCGAGCATCGCGGTTCTTACGGGCGTGGAGTTCGACCATGCGGACATCTTCAGTGATCTGGATCATATCAAGAACGCTTTTTCGACCTTTGTTTCCGGTCTGAGAAGTGATACGACCCTGCTTGCCTTTCAACCCGACAGCAATGTGGACGATGT
Organism: uncultured delta proteobacterium; assembly: GCA_963744665.1. Classification (GTDB taxonomy): domain Bacteria; phylum Desulfobacterota; class Desulfobacteria; order Desulfobacterales; family B30-G6; genus B30-G6. The sequence continues at coordinate 83,541 of CAVUUM010000020.1, forward strand.
GATCCGCACAGCGACCTGTAAGGTATACCGCTATGGAGACCACGGGGGCGACTGGGCTATCAAACCGGTCCGCATCGACCCTCCATGGACGTTTTTCGATGTTCGCCGTTCCCACGATCATTATGGGCGATTTCAAACGCCCATGCCGGGTGAGCACAACCTGTTCAACACCCTGGCTGCCATTGCCGTGGCAGATAGACTCAACATACCCAAACAGACCATTCAAGAGGCCCTCAAAAGCTTTACGGGTGTGAAACGGCGCCAGGAGATCAGGGGTACCAAAAACGGGATCGTCGTCATAGACGATTTTGCCCATCATCCCACAGCTGTCAAAAAAACCATTCAGGCCATTAAGGGCTATTACCGTGAGAACCGCCTCGTGGCCGTGTTTGAACCTCGGACCAACACCAGCATGCGCAACATTTTTCAGAATGTTTATACAGAAGCCTTTGACAGTGCGGATCGGGTCTGTATCCGTAAACCTGCACTGCTGGAAAAGATACCCCCGGAAGAACGTTTTTCCTCGCAGCAGCTCGTGGACGATCTCAAAAGACGCGGACTGGATGCCAACTATTTCGAAAACACAGAGGAGATCATTGCGTTTCTAACACAAGAAGCCCGGCCCGGTGACGTTATCCTGGTGATGTCCAACGGCGGGTTTGACAATATTCATGAGAGATTGTTGGAAAGATTTGAAGATAGTACCAGTCATTAAAATTGGAGCAATGGAAAGATGGGCTGTAGGAAAAATGAAAATCGATCACGTCGCCATTTGGGCCAGGGATATTGAAAGACTGAAAAATTTCTACGTACAATATTTCGGGGCTAGGCCAAATGAAAAATATACCAAGGAAGATACAAAATTCTCATCCTATTTTCTATGCTTTGATTCTGGCGCACGTTTGGAAATTATGAAGATGCCGTCTATACCGGAGACGAGCAATGATCCCTATCGGCAGTTTACCGGATTCATTCATATTGCCATTTCTGTTGGTTCGGTGGAGAGCGTTGATCAACTGTCATCTGAATTAAGCCGGGATGGTTATCAGGTTCTGGATGGCCCCAGGAAAACAGGTGATGGGTATTACGAGAGCGTTGTACTGGATCCGGAAAACAACCGGGTTGAGATTACCGTGTAAGGAACCCCGGCCGCTTAGAATTAGCGGTAAAAGCCAATCAAGCGACATGCTCTCCCATGCCGATCCAGGCGGCGCCGTATACACCCGCGGAATCCCCAAGGCTGTTCTTCAGGATGGGGGTCTGGATATGCGCATGAAAAGCATAGCGTCTCACCTTTCCAACGCCCTGACTGTAGAGTTCATCGATGTTTGACAGACCACCGCCGAGAATGATGGCATCCGGGTCGAGAATGGATATCAGCCCGCCGATGCAGCGACCGAAATCATCCAGAAACTGAAGGAAAACTTTTGTGCACCTGGGATCATTGTTTCTGTATCCCTGGACGATGTCTGTCATCTTGAGGTGTTCATTGAACGTTTCATAATACGCGTTTTCCACACCTGTACCGCTTAGTTTTGTCTCGATGCATCCCCGGTTTCCGCACCAGCACCTTGGCCCTTTGGGATCCAGGGAAAAATGTCCTATTTCGCCGGCAATATTTTGGCTACCCCCATGAATATTTCCATGGATGCAGATGCCCCCGCCACAGCCCGTGCCCATGATAATGCCCAGAACGATCCCGTATTCTTTGGCTGCACCGGCAACGCTTTCCGCCAGGGTAAAGCAATTGGCATCGTTTTCCATTGAGACCTTTCCCTTGAGACGTTTCTCCAGATCCGACTGGAAGGGACGACCTCTCAAAGAGGTGGTGTTGGCATTCTGGACGAGCTGTGTCTCTTGATTGATGGTACCGGGGATCCCGATTCCGACGGTATATTTACCGGCGGCGGGGATCTGCCTGGCTGTGTCCAGGATCAGTTCCTGGACGGTGGCAAGAATTTCATGGTAGTTTTTGGCTTTGTCCTCGTTTCTTGGGGTTGGGACTCTCGTGCGGTACAGCACTTCACCCGCAGGATTAAAGAGTATGGTCTCTGCTTTTGTCCCACCCAGATCAATACCGATTTGGTATGGTTTCATATGGCAAATCCACTGTGTGCCGGATCAGGAGATCTGCTCTTCCGTATCCGGATCAAAGAAGATCGCAGCGGACAGGTCGAGCATCAGTTTCATGGTTTCACCAGGGCGTCTGGCTGCATTGGGGTGCACCCGGCAGGCAACTTTCTTGTCGTTGATCCGGATAAAAACCAGTGTGTCCGGGCCGGTGGGTTCAATGACCTCTACCTTGCTTTCTATGGTATGTATCTGGTCGTTTCCCGCCTGATTGGGAAACCCGTCTGAAATCTGTTCGGGTCGAAAACCCAGGATAAGCTCACGGTCTATCCACTTGTTCAATAAGGAGCGGTTCCTGTCGACGGGGATCGTAAAGGTTTTTTCATTGGTTTTCATGAGCAGACAATTTTTCTGACCGCTTTTTGCGACGCGAACCGGAACAACGTTCATGGAATGCGAACCGATGAATCCCGCAACAAAAAGATTGACCGGGTTTTCATAAACGTTTCGCGGGGTATCCAACTGCTGCACAATACCATCCTTCATGATGGCGATACGGTCGGCCAGGGTCATGGCCTCGATCTGATCATGGGTGACGTATACAATCGTTGTTGCGATACGCTGGTGAAGGAGCTTGATTTCCGTACGCATTTCCACACGCAGCTTGGCGTCCAGGTTGCTTAGGGGCTCGTCAAATAAAAATACGGACGGGCTGCGGGCCAGGGCTCTTCCCATGGCCACCCGTTGCCTTTGCCCCCCGGATAGCTGGGCAGGTTTTCGGTCAAGAAGATCCTCGATCTGCAGCATATTGGCTACTTTCTGGACGGTTTTCTCGATCTCGGATTTGGGAATTTTGCGGGTCTCCAGCCCGAAGGAAATGTTTTTCCGGACTTTCATGTTCGGATAGAGGGCATAGGACTGAAAAACCATGGCAATGTCTCGATCTTTGGGGCTTACCTGGTTCACCAGATGATTGCCGATATAGATCTCTCCGGAAGTGATTTTTTCAAGGCCTGCAATGAGGTTCAACAGGGTGGACTTGCCGCAGCCCGAGGGGCCCACCAGTACGAGAAATTCTCCGGGCTCCACATCGATTGAGATGCCCTTCAAAACTTCCGTGGATCCGAATGATTTTCTGATGTTTTGTATGGACAAGGATACCATAAGTTCAGTGTTTCCAGTCTTGTGGAGCGTTTGTTTTATGTGGATGGTCTGAGGGGTCTATCCCTTGACGGATCCAGCTGTCAGTCCGCGCACGAAATACTTTCCCGCGACAATGTACACCAGTAGTGTCGGCATGGCGGCAATGATGGCTGCCGCCATGTCCACGTTGTAGGCTTTTGTGCCCGTTGATGTATTCACCAGATTGTTCAACGCCACCGTGATGGGCTGGTTGCCACCTGCGGAGAAAACAACCCCAAACAGAAAATCGTTCCAGATCTGGGTCGTCTGCCAGATGACACAGACCACGAATATGGGTGTAGAGACCGGCAGCAAAATTTTCCAGAATATCCTGAAAAAGCCGGCACCGTCGATGCGGGCTGCCTTGACAAGCTCATCCGGGATCGTGACGTAATAGTTCCTGAAAAACAGGGTCGTAAATGCCAGCCCGTATATTATATGGACAAGTATCAGACCTGCAAGACTCTGGGAAAGCCCCAGTTTCCCGAGGGTTTGCGCCATGGGAAGCAATATGGCTTGAAAGGGTATAAAGCAGCCTAAGAGCAGCAAAGAAAACAGGACTTCGCTGCCCCAAAACTTCCATTTGGAAAATACATACCCGTTTGCAGCCCCGATGAGGGTGGAAATTGTAACCGCCGGAACGACGATTTTAACGGAATTCCAGAAATAGACCTTGATGCCGTTGCATTCCACGGCAATACAGGCCGAGCCCCAGGCTGTTCTCCAGGCATCCAAAGTGAATTCTCTGGGCCATGAAATGAGATTTCCGGTTCGGATATCCGCCATGGTCTTTAAGGACGTCAGAACCATAACAATAAAGGGCAGAAGGAAATAAAGAACCATCAGGATCAGCAGACCATGGATGAACACCCTGCCGGCAATTACCCCCGCTGTTTTAGGTGCCGTATGAAACATGGGGTCATTCATTGCGTTTCACCCTCAATTCCGAATAGAGATACGGGACAATGACCGCCATTACGGCACCAAACATGACCATGGCGCTTGCAGCCCCGAAAGCGAGCCTGCTGCGGGTGAAGGCAAACGCATACATGAATGTAGCTGGAAGATCCGATGAATACCCGGGACCGCCCCTTGTCAGCACCATGACAAGATCAAAACTTTTAATGGCGATGTGAGACAGAATAATGACGGCGCTGAAAAACACTGGTCGAAGACTGGGGATAATGATCCGCCAGTAAATTCTTGGGAGACTGGCGCCATCCACCTGGGCTGCCTTGATAATCGTATCGTCAATGCCGCGCAAACCAGCTAAAAAAAGTGCCATGACAAAACCGGACGACTGCCATACACCGGCGATGACCACGGTGTATATGGACATATCGGAGTTAACCAGCCAGTCAAAAGAAAAATTCTCAAAACCAAGCTGCCTGATCAGGCGTTCAAAACCCAGAGAGGGGTTCAGGATCCATTTCCAGGCCGTACCGGTGACGATAAAGGAAAGCGCCATGGGATAAAGGTAGATTGTTCGGATTGCGCCCTCGATACGAATCCGCTGGTCCAGCAGAATCGCGAGAAGAAGCCCCAGCAGGATACAAATGACAACAAAAAGGGTCCCGAAAATCAGAAGGTTTTTGCTGGCTACCCACCAGCGGTCATTGGTGAACAATTTCAGGTACTGGTACAGACCGACAAATTCATATTTCGGGAGCAGGCGTGATTTTGTAAAAGAGAGCAAGGCCGTCCAGAGAATGAAACCGTATACAAAGACCAGTCCGGCGACAAGCGTCGGGGCAAGGACAATTTTTGGCAGAAGATTTTCGATGTGGTCAAAAAGACGCCTTTTGGGTACTATATTTGTATGCGTTATCGACGTCATCGAATAGTCACCGTTCGAAATATGGCCCGAACCCATCAGGTTTGTGAAATTTCCAGGTAGGTTGCGACAGCTTCCACAACCAAGGATGGGGAAGCTGTCGCTGTATCATCTCCAATAATTTTTCAGCCGAATCGATCAGGTTTGTGAAATATGCATATTAAATAGCACTCTTGACTTCAGCGGCTAGATTTTTTGCGGCCTTCTGGGAACTCATGCTTGAGTTGCAGAAGCTGGTCACAACATCGAACATGGCACCGCGAATTGCAGGGTAGACGGCCATCTCATGCGCCATGCTCGGCAGGAGTGTCCCCGCAGCCGCGGTGGCTTCGAAGGTGTCAAAGGAATAGATGGACGGGAAATCGAAGGGGTTGCGGGACATGCCCAGACGACAGGGGATGGAACCCTTGTTTACATTGAATACTTCCTGGAATTTGGGTTCCATGATGAGCCGGGCCATGGCTTTCTGCGCTTCTTTGGCCCCCGCGTCTTTGACGTTGAACATAATGAAGCTGTCGACATTGAAAAGATATCCGTTGCTGGTTTCGGGCACCGGCATGGCAATATAGTCCGTGCCGAAGTTTTTTCCAGCGGCTTTGAATTCTCCCTTGGCCCAGTCGCCCATGAACTGCATGCCGGCTTTGCCCTGGATTACCATGGATGTGGCCAGATTCCAGTCCCGCCCGGGGGCGTCCTTGTCAATATATCCGAGAACCATCCGCAGGGTGTCGAAACATTTTACCATCGTGGCGCTTCCCAGGGCATCGGGGTCGGCGTCAATGAGTGCCTTCCTGTAAAAAGCAGCCCCCCCGACGCCAAGCACGATGGATTCCCAAACGGTGGCTTCCTGCCAGTTCTGTCCCCCCCAGCCCACAGGAATATATCCGGCCGCTTTTATCTTTTTGGCGGCTGTTTCAAATTCAGCCCAGGTGGTGGGTATCTTTGCCCCGGATTTTTTAAAGACCTCGGGATTGACCCACATCCAGTTGATCTTGTGAACATTCACGGGAACAGCGACATAGTGGCCCTTGTATTTCATGACATCGGCAACGACTTTGGGCAAAAGCTTGTCCCAGTCTGCCGCCATGGCCACATCATCTAAATTGGTCAATACGCCTTCATCGCCCCATTGCTGAATCTGGGGGCCCTTCACCTGTGCCGCGGTGGGCGGATTCCCGGAAACCGCCCTCGATTTTAAAACGGTCATGGCATTAGCACCTGCGCCGCCGGCTACGGCCATGTCTTGCCAGGTGTGACCTTCCTTTTCAAGAAGATCCTTTAAAACGGAAACAGATTTTGCTTCCCCACCGGAGGTCCACCAGTGAAGGACTTCAACCTCCCCGGAAAATGCACAGGGTGACACCATGAACACCAGAAACAGTAAGACGGTGATGGTTTTGAATGTTGAATTCATTGTTTCCTCCTTTCGATCTTTGTAGGTTGGTTTGAATGAAAGGATATCTTATTGCGGATGGGAATTTAAATGATTATAAACAGATCGCTTTATAAGTCAAGGATTGAAAATCCGATCCCCGTGTCTTTCCAACGTTTGTTGGTTTGTTTCAAACAGGCGAGCGGCTATTGTTCCGGCACCTGCCGAAGCATCAGTCAAAATCTAAGCGGACATGGTTTTGATTTTGTTGACTTGAAAAAGGGGGATGAATATGGGATTGAAGAATTTCGCAGCAATCTGTGGGGAATGTTCTGCCACACGGCAGAATCCACGGGGTTAACACTTGCTGTTACGGTTCAATATTCCTAAAAAACGAAACGCTCAGTTTAAGGCAGCCATGAATAACAGTATCTCTTCATCAGATGCAGGCGGACGAAAGGTCACGCTGATCGGGGCACTGGTCAACATTGTTTTGATAGGGCTCAAACTGCTGGCCGGCATTTTCGGAAAAAGCAATGCCTTGATTGCCGATGCAGTACATTCGATTTCCGATCTCTTCACCGATGTGGTGGTGCTGATCGGAATCTGGCGGGGACGCAGGCCTCCTGATGACAGGCACCCGTTCGGCCACGGTCGCATCGAAGCATTGTTTACGGCCATCGTGGGTATATCGCTAATTGCCACAGCTTTGTATCTGGGTTTTCAGGCCGCCAGAGATATCTATTTGCACCATGAGTCTAGCGCCCCCAATGTCTTGGCTATCATCGGTGCGGGTGTTTCCATCGTACTGAAGGAGGTGCTCTATCAATACACAGTGATGGCTGGACGTCGCATGAAGAGCCAGTTGGTGGTGGCCAACGCCTGGCACCATCGCTCAGATGCCCTTTCCTCCGTTGCTGTATTGGCAGGGGTAAGCCTGGCCCAGATCAAGCCTTCCTGGCACATATTCGATGCCTTTGCCGCTCTGCTGGTCTCTTTTTTCATCCTCAAGGTCGGTCTGGATATTCTGGGGAACACTTTCCGTGAATTGAGCGATGCCGCTCCGGACCCGGAGACCATGGACAGTATTCGACAGTGCGCCCTGAGCACGGGAGGCGTAATGGCGGTTCACGACCTGAGGGTTCGTACTTCCGGGGGCCTACACCAGATAGAAATTCATATCGTCGTTGACGCTTCACTGACAGTCAAGGAGGGGCATGGGATAGCCAAGGAAGTGGAAGCATGCCTGAGTAATGACATCGATGACGTGGGCCGGACCATTGTGCATGTGGATCCAGCCCATCCCGAACACTTCATGAAACTTGACGATTAATGAATCAACTATCTTCAGGCATTCTGTTGTTACTTTCCATCTCTGTAGGGGTGGCGATGATCGGACTCGGCATCATCTGGCCACTCATACCGGTATATGCAGTGGAACTCGGTGCCGGAGGGGTTCTGGTGGGACTGATTATTGCCAGCTTCAATGTTTCACGGACCCTTTTCAATCCACTGGCGGGGCGGCTTTCCGACAGGTGGGGGCGAAAGAAGTTTATGGTGGCCGGGCTTTTTGTCTATGCCGGTGTTTCGGTGCTGTATGTTTTGCCTGCCCACGCCGAGGCGCTTATATTTGTAAGAGCTTTCCATGGTCTGGCATCCGTTCTTGTGGTACCCATCGCCATGGCCCTTGCAGCGGATATTGCCCCACCACAAAAACTCGGTCTGTATATGGGTACCCTGAATATGGCTGTCATGCTCGGTCTTGGTATCGGGCCGGTGCTTGGGGGCACTATCCGTGATCATTTTGGAATGAACGCCGCATTTTATGCCATGGGTATGCTGGCGCTTTTGACCTGTCTACTGGTTATCATTTTCATACCTTCCGACAAGCAGCGGCAGGGGTCTGGAGAGCGTCAAAACCCTTATTCAATCAGAAAAATGTTAAGCCACCGCGTGGTTCTGGGAATTTTCCTGATGCGGTTATTAACCGCCTCGGGACAGGGAGCGGTCTATACGTTTTTGCCCATTCTTGCACTACAACTCAAACTGACAAGCTCCCAGGTCGGTATCATTTTAGGCGCCAACATTTTTCTCATTGCATTTCTCCAGCGTTCTTGTGGTGCCCTTGCCGACCGGCTCAACCCAAAGTATTTCATTATTTTCGGCACGCTTGCATCCGGGGTGACAGTATTGGGGATGCCGTTTGTTGAGGGCTTCCTGATGATTCTTCTGCTGAATGTCCTCATGGGCATGGCCAATGGTGTTGCATTGCCCGGTGGGCTTGTTATTACCGGAAAACTTGGGCGCACCATGGGGATGGCGTCTCTCATGAGCTTGACCGACGCTGCCTGGAGTCTGGGTATGATTGTGTCCCCCGTTCTTTCGGGGATCATCCTGGATATGTTTGGTCTTTCTCATGTCTTTGTCATCGGCAGTCTGCTGATAACCGCCGGCGGTATTGTCGTGGCATTCTTTCTCAGGGATTATCAACCCTAAAACGTATAGCCGATGGAGAAATGAAATCTTCCGGCACTCTCATAGGACTGAGGGTTGAGTTTGTGCCCATAGGCCAGCCCGACGGCCCCAACCGGCGTGACATACCGGAAACCGATTCCCGCTGAAGAGCGCACATTGCCGGACCGCTCCTTGTCCTTTGTGTCGTTGAGATACCCCATGTCGTAAAAAAAGGAGAGCTCGAAATTCGAACCAAGATCGATTCTTGCCTCTGCATTTCCCAAAAACATCCGTTTCCCGCCCACAGGGTCATTGTCATGATCCACTAAAAGCAGGTTTTCATCAAATCCCCGGACACTGGATGTACCGCCCAGATAAAACAACTGATCATCCGGTATTTTTGACTTGGAACCATAGGGGACTATTTTACCGACACTGCCGCGACCGGCAAGCGTCAATCGGTCAAGGGGTGTTATATAGGCTCTCAGGTCGGAACGCGGTTTGAAAAAGTTATCCGAAGAGTCCTTTATTCCCTTGGACACACCGACCTCGAACAGGCAGAAAATACCTTCTTTTGGGTTCAAAAAATTGTCCCGGGTGTCAAATCTGATGGAAGGTGTCACCTTCAGGATCGTTCTGGGGTCATAGACATCGTCTTTATCCACATTGTTATTTTTGCGGTACTGTTCCCGTCTCTCCAAATCGAAGCCAAGCCCCAGTTTGATCTGTTTTTTCCATTTTTTTGAAAACTGCACATCAGTTCCCTTGCTCCTCGTGCCGAATTTCTGGTTAAAGGGTTCGCTGCGCTCAAAATGCACACCCGAATCAGCTGATATTCGGGTACCCAGAAACCTGGGTTCGAAAAGTCGCGATTCCCCTTTATAACCTGTCTTACTGACTTCGCCACCGATTTTAAAATCCTTGTTGGACCCTAAAAAATTACGATCACCCACGGTACTGGTTGTGTATAAACCTTTTTCCGATGCATATCCGCCGGTCACCTCGAAGTAGAACGGTTTTTCTTCTTCCACTTCCGTGAAAAGATGGATGGTTTCGGCTTCCTCCTTCAATCCTACGGGATAAAATGCAACCGAGCGGAAGATATCCATGGAGCGGATGTTTTTCTGACCCTCAGTCATTTTTTTCAATGAAAACGGATCTCCGGGTTTCATGATCAATTCCTGTTCAAAGACTTTCTCCCTGGTGCGAAAATTTCCCACATAGAAGGTGTTGCCTTTCTCGACATATCCGTTCTGCTGTATCCGGTATACAACTTCGGCTTTTGTCTGGTCTTCATTGAGCGTTACGTCGCCTGAAACCTGGACATAGGGATATCCTTCTTCGGAAACCAGCATGGCGATTCGTTTTTCATCGTTGTTGAGCCGGCTGTGGCCAAAGGGCTCGCCTGTCTGAATCTGGAGAGCCTTTATGACCGTGGCTTCCGGAACGGCCGTCAATCCTTCCAGTGTCACACCCGATACCCGCGTCTGTTTTCCTTCATGAATGGTGAGATCAATCACCACATCGCTCCGGTCTGGAGAAAAAGTGATCGTTTTTTGCAGGTCAACAAGCAAATACCCGTTCCCGTTATACAGATTTTCAATGGCCAGAATATCTTCGTCGAGTATTTCTGCAACATATTGGCCGTCATGCATCCAGCCGGGAAGACGGGTCAGCGTCTGTTCTTTCAGTTCCTCTTTGCTGAAGATCGTGTTGCCGCTGATATTGATTTGACGAACAATGAAACGTATGCCCTCGTCAATGATAAAGCGGAGTTTTTTAACAGGGATGTTTTCTTCCATTGTCTCTTCGGTTTCCACTTTGACGGCTACTTCAGCATAACCTGCCTTGTGGTACTTTTCATTGATATTCCGGATGCTTTTTCTCAAACCCGTGCCACGCAGGTTTCCTGATTTAAAAAGAACGAGTTCCTTTTTAAGGGCTCTATTTCCAAAGGCCGTGTTGCCCACAAATGAAACATCGTAACGATCCCCTTCATGGACGACTATCCGGATCTCGACTTCTCCTGTCTGCGGTCTTTTTTCCAGTTGATGTTCGATCACTATATCCGGAAACCCCTTAGCCCTGTAAAAGGCTGTTATTTTCTTCAGATCCTCTAAAAATACTTTTTCAGAAAAATTTCCGGTAGTAATTCTCACGGATTTCATTTTCCATCTCAGTGCGGATGTCTGGAAAGCTGTATTGCCTGTCATTTCGAACCGGTGCAGCCGATACGGCCGCCCCTTTTCAATCAGAACGTCAACAAAATAATGACTGTCTTCAGGGCTTCGGACACTTTCGATCTCTATCTTCGGGTCGATATACCCGTACTGGCGGTATAGTTCGGCAATCAACTCAGCTTGTTTGTCAACTTCTTCCGTGTCAAAGGTGTCTCCGGGATAGATTGTCATGACATTGCGAATTTGTTTTTCAAACAGGGGATATTTTCCCTGGATCCGGATATGTTTTATCAACCTGAAAGGTGTCACGGTAATAAGCAGGGCAAGACCGGTCTCGGTCATTTCAGTGTCCAGGTGGATCAATCGAAATCTCCGACAGGCCTTTAAGGCGTCTGCCAGACGTGTTACTTCGAAACTTGAAAACCGGTCTCCCTTCTTGATATAGGTTGAAGCGATGGACTGTACCATATCGATCCATTGTTCTTCACTCCCGTAGAAATCTTTGACATGGATTCGGATATCCCCAATCAGAGAATTCTCGTATCGTGGTTCCGGGAGCGTCACCGCAGAAGTCTGTCCACAGAAGGAAAGCAGAATCAGCAGCAACATGCTGCTAATATATGCGGAACTCGATCCTGAAAATAATTTCACCACCGTAACTTCCTTCAATATCCTGAAACCCGCTCAGTAAAATGTGTTCGATAAGTTTGTATTCTGTGATAGCACGTTGATGATATCCGCCCCTTCCGGACCCAACGGAATACTTTATGGCCAGGCGCTCGCTAAGGTCTTTTCCCACCATCACCCTAACGGTATCTGAATCACTTCTCGTTTCATCGTCGTCGGTATGGACTTCCAGGTAGTCCAATCCGGTGGATTCTTTGATATCCCCTCCGAACGATGTCGTTAGCAGATGTGCCAGAAGTGCTTCGGTAGATTCCGCATCGGTATTACTTCCGCTTCTCATTTCATATGTGGTTTTCCCGAAAACGAGTAGGGAAATAATATCTTCATCCTGCTCCGATGGTGTGGACGACAGCTCCACTACAAGCCTGTTCGGCGGCCCTTGCACCATCAGGGAGATTTGCCATTGCCGTATCTTTATACTGCCCACGATATCAATCTCCGGTGCAATTTTGTAGGGATTCAAAAAATTGACGATGCCTCTTTCGACGACAAAAGATTTGTTTTGAAAGCGAATGGTTCCCTCATGAACCTTAGCCGCACCGGTGATGACAGGGGCGTTCAACGTTCCGGAGAGAACCAGATCAGGATGAATTTCCAGATAGGCGATGTCGTTGTCCACGATAAAGGGCTCGCGATATTTCAGCCTGATATTGTATCTGATATTATCGAAAAGAAAGGACTTCGGTTTTCTCGTGGGCACTTCCATGGTCCGGGTTTGTTCTTTCATGCTCTCTAGCAGCGTCGTTTGTGCTTTTTTATAATATACGCCCTCTCGTATGACGACATCACCTTCCAAGAGGATGTTTTCCATCGTTCCCGAAGCGGACAGATCCGTGTTGATCAAAACGTCCATGGTCTCTGGAACAATGATGGGCATTTTATTGATTTTCAAGTCGAGTCGAATACTGCCGGGGCGAAAGTTTTCCAGCGCCACATCTCCGTTGAACTGAAACTTCCCCGAATCGATCTTTCCAGTTATGTTTTCTTCGATCCACAGACGAGAAGACGTCAGTTTGAGTTTCCCATTTATCCCCTTAAACGTGGGATCTATTTGCGGCAGATGGCACCCCACCTCATGAAAAACAATTTCTGCGGACACATCGGGTTTCGAGACGGTTCCCTTCATTTCGGCATGAATGCCTATATCGCCTTTCATCTCCGTGACATCCTTCAACAACAAGGTGGCGGCCTCCGTCGGGACGCTACCATCAACGGTCAAATCAAAATAGCCGTCAAGCGTTCCGGACCCCTTTATCTTCAGCTGACCCGATTCCAGGAAATCCAGATGAAATTCAGGGATTGAAAAATGCTGATCTTTCAAATTCCCCTGAACGTTGTTGGCTTTGGCAAAAGACACTCCGCCATAGGTCAGAGACACGTTTGAAATGTCCAGCAACGCTTCGCTTTTTCCGAAAGACGTCGTGTTACCCTGGGCAACTATCTTTCCACTCAGCTTTCCACCGAAGTCCTTTTTGCCCATGGTGAGAAAAAACGGCGTGATATTTGTGTCTGCAAAGACAAGATCGATGGAAAAATCCTTGTTCAGCAGATGGTAAACAAGATCGAGTTCAAAGGTTGCACGTCCTTTGATGGATAACTGCTTGTCAGCCAGGTTGAGTTGAAAATCGATATTATCCATTTTTTCATAGTTGACAAAAACCTCTTTGACATGGATATCGCCGTAAATGGATGGATTTTTAACGTTTCCTTCTCCCCGGACGTGAAAATCCATTTTCCCTTCGACCTTTCCCATCTCCTTTATTTTATCAATGCTGTTGAGCCGCATGCCTGTTGAATGAAGATCCACGGAATAGCCCCCGTCAAAACCGATCCAGCCGGTTCCCGTCACGACACTTGTCGTCTCCAAAACCACCTGCAGAGGTTGTACATGCAGACGATTGTCCTTCAGTTCAATATCCAGCGTCATCTTTTCCACAGGCTGTCCCATAACGTCCAGGTGATCCCCCTTGACAGACCCTTTCCCCTGCAGACGGGACACAGGTCCTTCGAGATGCACGTCAAGGTACAGATCCCCCTCGATGTCGGAAATGTAATCTGCAATGGATACGGCATCCCCTTTCAAGTCCAGATTCAGAACAGGGTCTGTCAGCAGATGCCATGAATCGGGCACAAAAACCTGTATGTCCCCATTCAGAAGATACGAAGTGGTCTGGTTTTTGAGCCGGAATTGATCCAGAAGGATTTTCCCGCTAAGAAACCGGATGTTCGTATCGATATCCCCTAAAAATGTTTTATCATAAGCCACATCTTTTCCGTTCAGCACAGCCGAAGCTTGAAGTGAACGAAGATTTCCGTGGGCTTTTATCTCCCCTTCAAAAGAGCCGTTGACGGTTACGTCTTCTAAGAAGTCAGTGGTCTGCATGCTGGCAATTTTCAAGCTTGCCTCAAGGGGCATGGTTTCGTGAAGTTGAAACTTTTCCTTGAACAATTGGATTGCTCCGTTCCCTTGGGCCTGTGTCCCCTGGTTCTCAAGTTTCAAGGAGATGATTTTCAACAGACCCCCGGGGTCCACGTTGGCCGCCAGGTGGACGTCCCCCAGGCGCAGATCATTGAACTGCATTTTCTTTGCAGTGATATCAAGCCCGATATCCGGTTGCTCCCAGGAACCGGACACATCTGCTTTGATGGCACAGGCTCCTGAATTTCCGTTCACACCGAACAGGGACAGTGGATTTTCGATGTTTTCCGTGTCGGCAGTCAGTTCTCCCTGGATATGAGCGGATGCCAGATCAAACACACCACGGGCATTCAAACGGGTTCCTGCAGCATCGATCCCTATCTGTTTCGAATCAATGACACCGGCTTCCATCTTTCCTGATGCGTGCACTTTCAGGTCGGTTGGGTGTCGGAATCCTTCGAGAAAAAAATTTTCCAGCCCGGCATCCATGCTGGCGGATACCGACAGCGTGTTGAGATCGATTCCTTCCCCTTTAATCGCTGCCGTAGTGTTTAAAAAGCCTTTGACACCATGGGTGTCTTTATCCAGGAAGGCGACATCGATATGTTTCAGATCTGCCTTCATGTCATAGCGGATGTTATCGGGATGTATCTGTGAAGAAACCAGGCCCTCCGGAAACACATCCCGCAGGTCTGCAGTTCCGACAAGGTTGATTTCACCCGTCCCTGCCAGGACCGCCAGTTGCTTTACCAAAAGCTGCCTGTTTTTCAAACGCAGGTCCGTGTGCAATCCCTCCACAGGATATCCTGCCAGGGAACCGCCCTTGTAATTCAAACGCAGGTCCGCATCTGGGTCATGCCAGTCTCCCTGAACGGTCAGAACACCGTTGGTTATCCCGGAAAATTCAGCCGGCAGGGGCAACAACTGTTTCAATTGGGAAAGTGAAACATCAAAGGCCAGTTCGAGATTCAAATTCGGATTGTGAAGTATCTGGTCCACCTCTCCATTCAATGCGATTTCTGCAAAATCTGTTTTGGCTTTGAATGCCACGGAGGCGGACTGATTTTTTGTCAGCATCACGGATAAGGTGACAGGGTTGATTTTCAGGTGGCGTGTGTCAAATGCGAGGGCCGTGTCCTCAATCCTGATTTCTATCTGGCCTGTTTTTTTTAAAAGATCCGCTCTGGCCTGAATCGTTATCCGGTTCAGGTCCACTTGAAGATTGTCTGGTTCAGAATTGATGTGACAATCACCATCTGTGATCCAGATATTCTCTGCGATCACATCAAACGGGGTGCTCGACTTTTCCTGGGTCTGTGTCTTCTCGATCGGCGGGGATGTGTTGAAGGCCTCGACGATATCGATGGCTCCGTCTTTATCGATTTTGAGCCGGATGTCCGGTCTTTTTAGGGTCATTGTTTCAATGACAAGGGATCGGGTCAGAAGGGGCAGAAAGGCAATGTCCACCATCAGATATTCCAGGGTTGCAAGGCGGTTTCCCGGGGGGGTTTCGAGCGTCAGGTTCTGGAGGGCGATCCTGCCCTTCAGCAACGAAATATCATGACCGGCCAAGGTCAGGTTTCCGGCAATGGCGGCATTGATTTTATTCAAGAGGATATTACGGAATTGATCGGTGTTGACAAAGATAGAGAGGCTGACTGCTGCTATCAGCAGGCATGCTGCAAGAACACCGGTGACGATTCCGACGGCTTTTGACTTTATTTTCATATAACTAGTTGGATCTTCTCCCAATTAGTTGGGAGAAAGGGTTCAAGGAGTCGAGGATTCAAGGATTCAAGTGTTTGTTTTCCAGTGATTTGATCATCGCTTTTAGCATTCTCTCTACATCCCCGAGCCCCTCTCTTAATTTGTGAGGTCAAACCGTATATTTCTTTTTTTGGGAAACACTTCGTCACGGTATATATATCCAAAAAAAGCTTATACGCTTTTTCCCAGACTTTTAACGCTTTATAATTCTTAAGCATTTAGCTGATGCCTCACTTCATCTCACTTGAACCCTGGACCCCTGGAATCCTTGAATCCTTAATATGGATCAACTCTTTTGGAGATGATCCAAAATAGATAAATACCACAAAAAGATGTGATTCCGGTGATATTGTTCGCCACGTTACAGAAATGCGCGGCTCACTGTCAATTGATATTTGGCTAATCGAATGGTTGTCTATGCAAGGCCTGCCTGACTTCGGTTTAATTTCAGCAGGAAAGACAGTTTGCCATCCGGCGTTTATCGTGCTACGCATGACTGGTTCCGGTTCAATTTACGATACGGCCAGTGAGAAACTGATCCGGTCTGGCTCCTCGGAATCTGTTGACCCGGACTCGGTGGACACCATCATTCATGAATTGATCGGTACCGTTATCAAGCCGTTAATGACCGATGGTTTTATAGGAAAGTAACCCTTTCCAACCTGAAAGACACAAACAAGGAGAAATCGGCTATGAAAGTTGTGGCATTCAATGGAAGTGCACGTAAGGATGGAAACACAGCAACGATGGTTCGCTGGGTTTTCGCTGAGTTGGAGAAAGCGGGGATCGATACCGAATTATATCAGATGAAAGGAAAAAAGATCAACGGTTGCATTGCATGTTACCAATGCTTTGAAAATAAAAATCACCGTTGTGCCGTGAAAAAAGATATCGCCAATGAATGCATCGAAAAAATGCTTGCCGCCGATGGTATCATTTTGGCATCTCCGGTGTATTTTGCCGATCTCACATCTCACATCAAGGCGTTGATCGACCGGGCGGGGATGACATCCATCGCCAATGGTGGCATGCTTAAGCGAAAAGTGGGTGCCGCGGTGGTAGCTGCCCGCAGGGGTGGCGCTATACACACCTTTGATAGCTTGAATCACTTTTTCTTTATCAGCCAGATGATTGTGCCCGGATCCAATTACTGGAACATGGGCTTCGGCCGGAATCCCGGTGAGGTGGAAAAAGATGAAGAGGCCAAGGGAACCATGGCTACGCTCGGTCAGAACATGGTTTGGCTGCTTGAGAAGTTGGCAACTTAGGTAAATATTTCCGGATCTGAAAGAATCAGGTTTTTAACAAGAAGATGTCGGCAATTTGTGACGCGGCCAATTCGGCCATCATTCTATGTCCTTGCCGGTTGGCATGCATCCCGTCATCCAAAAACAGATCTGAGCGAATTTGACCACCGTCATCAATGAAAAGGTGGTAAAAATCCAGGACAGGGATATCACTCTCTTCTGCCACGGTCTTCAGTTTTTGACCCAGAGATTCCACCTTGGTCAGCAACTGGTCATAGCCTCCTTCGGGCGGGCTGTACGGTTGTTTGGCTGCCCGATGCCTGTCAAAGGGCATCGGCAATCCAATCAGCGGCGCAATCCCATGAAACTGGGCCTGGTAGGCCATGGAAAAAAGGTTGGCAAGCACGGTGTTGGTGGGCAGGTCCCACCAGAAATCGTTGGTTCCACCCATGAGGATTACTGCGCCGGGCCTGCGGGGAATCACGTCTGTTGAAAAACGGCTCAGCAGTCCTGCCGTGGTGTCACCACCGATACCGGTGTTGATCACCTCTGTTCCCAGCGCATTTTGCAGCAAGGACGGCCAGCGGTATGCTGCCTCGATATCCGTCCCTTCGGTTAGGCTGTCTCCATGACATAGAATCTGTTTCATAATTTCTCTCCTCAACTTTTCATATTCTTTTTTTCAGAATCGGAAAATATATACTTTTCCCAGGACCCTGTCTGAATGTTTTGAGGCTTATCTGAATAGGCAACCTCGAAGGCGTAATTGTCTGCCTGTTTGACAGATACCAATTCATTGATGATGAGGTCAGTTTCTTGTTTTGTCATTACAGGGAAATGATAATGGCCATTTGTGTGTTTGAACTTGCCCTTTTTCTGGTATCTTTTTTCGACAAATTCTAAATGATTTTCCAGCCTTTCCTTGATACGTTTGTTTGAATAACCAACAATTCCATAAGGTTTTGGCATGATGTGCTTGTTAAGATTTTGATCTATCTCATAACCGATACTATTGCGTCCCGCTGCCATAGCAGCGTGCATCGTCGTCCCAATACCAAAAAACGGGTCCAAAACATTGTCGGTTTTAACGGAAAACATCGTAATGAGTCGATAGGGCAATTCAAACGGGTACGCGGCACTTCGATTCCTGGCGTTTTTATCGAGCAAGTTTTGAGATGTTCCTTTTAAATCCATCCAGACATCAGAAAACCAAACATTTCTTTCTTCCCAAAAAAATGCGCTTTCCCGCCGAAGTTTTTTCTCTGCTTCAGTTTTGTATTCTTTTTTATTTCCTTTTCTAAGAATTAAAACATATTCATGTTCAAGGGTAACATATGCCCCCGGAGGCATCATCCCGGATCCCATAAACTTATTAGGCGCATTGGTTTGTTTTCGCCATAAAATGGCTGGAAGAGCAGAAAAACCTAATTTTTGCATGGTGTTGTGGATTCTTGAGTGGTTCGTATAAAGAGCGAAGTGACCATTGATCGTTCTTGTTGCATCACCGATATTGATACAGGCGATTCCCCCCAGCTTTAAGACACGAAAAAGCTCATCCCAGACTTTATCGAGTTCTTGATGCATCAATTCAAAAGCAACTGGCCCATTCTCTTCTGCCAAGGCGTTACCTATCTTTCTGTTTTGATTTGTAAAAACCTTATCCCACATCTCGATCATCGGGTAGGGAGGGGAGGTGACAATTAAATCAATAGAACCATCTGCCAGTTCATTCATTTGTTTTGAGTGTTTAAAAAATATTTTATGCGTTGTGATCATGTTAACCTCAAATGTACCCGCCATGTTGGTTTTGACAAAAAAACTAAATTCTATTATATAGGAGGATATTTTTCCAGTCTAAACTTTCTTTTAATTGTATAGGTTCGTGTGATGCGGCAGCATTTCTTGAATGGATAAATGCGTGTCTTACAATATCTGCTCACCCTGTAAAAAAATCAATGAAAGACAACTGGTGGCAAGATTATGATCTGGCCGTTAACTTGTCAGACCATATGGATCATCGACTTCACCTACAAACAGGAGGCCAGGGGACACCCGTCCATTGGTTTCCGATATCAGAACTGGAACACTGACACCTGTCCATACTTGAGGAAACCTCAAATGCGGTTTTCGAATATCAATGAGCCAGGTTTCCGCTTGTCAAATGATCGAAATGCCTGGGAACTGAATGGGGTATGTGATGGGTGCACAAAATTCAAGGGAACGTAAAGGAGGTCAACAATGACACATGAAACAGACCATAAATCGATTGAGGATCTTGTTGTATCAAACACAATCCAATTTGACACCTTGTACCGGGTTCTAATTGATAAGGGAATTTTCACTGAGGCTGAGTTCCATGAGAAACTGAAGGAAGTGCAGACCTATTATCAAAACAGGTCAAGCAACATGAGTTGATAGGAGGGATGCTATGCCACGAAAGAAGAAACTGAAAAAGAACCAGAGTACTCATCTGAGCATTGAGTTATCGTCTGATCTATTTCTATCCATCAAAGGCATCAAGGGTATTTTTCCAAGTTATCTCATTGGCATGAAACCCGATGCCTTCCTGATTATCAAAACACCCACAATCATAAGCAACGAGATTCTTTTATCAGAAGAAACACCTTTAATGGTACGCTATACACACCTGGGCGATATTTATAAATTCAACACTTCTATTCTGGGGGAGAACAAAGAACCATTTAAAGTGACGTATTTGTCTTATCCTGAGGTGATTGACAAAATAGAGTATCGTGACTCTCCAAGGGTCAGCAGCTATATCCCTGCATCCCTTATCTATAAAAAGATTGAGGTAAAAGGTATCGTCACGGATATTAGTGTTGCTGGATGTAAGTTCAGAACAGATTCTATTGAACAGTTGGAGAATCTTTTAATAAAAAAGGAAGGTGATGTTACCTTGAGGTTTCCTTTGCTGGGACTGGAAGGAATTAGAGAGTTTAAAGGGAAAATAAAGAAGGTAGCATTTGATATTGATCTTGCATTGGGCATTGGTTTCAGTGAAATACAAGAGGACGCCCGTAACATAATAGCATCCTATATAGAAAGCACCTTGGAATACAGGGGCAAATGAATTTTTTCACCTTTAAAATTTGATAAGTCGTAATAAAGCTAAACTGGCCCTATCGTCATTCCCGAGAAAGCGGGCATCCAGAGTTAACAAATAGATCTGGATGCCTGCCTTCGCAGGCATGACGAACTATCCTATGAAACCAAAGGGAGTAAATCCCAATGAAAGAAACTGATTATTTATTAGGAAATGAGAAAATAATCGATGATCTAAAAATGATGCCTATTTTTGCACCTTTTAACCAGGGCGATCTCCAAACATTGCTTAATATGAGCAAGCTAAGAACGTTCAAATCAGGAGAAGCTATTATACAAGAAGGCAACATTGATTCTTGGGTATATTTTCTAATCTATGGCAAAGTAAAGATTGTTAAGAAAGGAAAAGAGGTTACACTTCTTCAGCGTAAGGGTGATGTTTTTGGGGAAATGCGATTTATAGACAGCTCACCTCGATCGGCCTCTGCATACGCACATGGAGATGTCGCATGTATAGCGGTCGACACTGAGTACGTGGACAAACTTACGGGAAATGATAAACTGGCATTCGGATATATTATTTATCGTGTCTTTTCAGAGATTCTCACGGGACGGATAAGAGCGCTAACAAAAGAATTAATAGATATCAAAGGTAAGGATGCTTTAAAAATTTGGTAAGGATAATATGAGGTTCAAACCAGGGCATTGAAGCAGGCGGTTAAAAGGAATATCGATAGATTCCCTGCGGATTTCATTTTTGAAATGAATAAACAGGAGTTTGAAAATTGGAGGTCACAATTTGTGACCTCCAATGGCGACAAGATGGGATTGAGGTATAATCCAATGGTTTTTACCGAGCAAGGCGTGGCCATGCTTTCGAGCGTTCTGCGAAGTAAAAGAGCGATCCAGGTCAATATACAGATCATGCGAGCTTTTACCCAGCTTCGCCGACTTCTTTCAACACACAAGGACTTGAAGAAGATAATCGAAGCAATGGAGAAAAAATACGATGAATATTTCCGGATCGTGTTCGAAGCCATCGAGCAGCTTTTGGAACCGGAAGAGACACCCAGGAAAGAAGTTGGATTCGCGGTCAAGGAAAAACAAAAAGTATACGCTAAACCGAAGCCCCATGCATCAAACAACCTGGTGTTGACACCGAAGGCCCGGAATATCTGGGAGGCAATACCCAGCAGAGTGCCGATAAAATTATTGAACAACGCCTGGTGTGTTAACTGTAGAAAAACGAGCGGCATCGGCGGTGACGTCAGCGGCAAAGTTGCCAAGGGGATGCTGGTGTTGCATGGCAAGTGTACACGTTGTGGAGAAGCTGTCACTCGCGTTATCGAGAATGAGAAATGAAATAAACAAGGAACGTCCCTAAATTTGGATTATCCATAAGACTTAGCGATTCCTAGATTAGAAATAGCTTCCCACTATCAGGAAAATACTGAAGATGAACCTCACTAATTTATTGGGTCGTACGATACTAATAGATCTCGAAACGACCCACTCGGGGAAAATCAGACATGTGGGCGCTGTTCTCGACGGACATATTTTTGAAAAGACCGAAAATGCTGGATCGAAAGCGGTATTGGATCAACTCGATACATTTGCTCAAGATGCTGACTTTGTGCTGGGTCACAACTTGCTGGGTCATGACTTCCCGGTCTTAAAGGCAACTTCCCCCTGGTTGAAGCTTCTCCAGAAGCCGGTGATCGATACCCTTTACCTCTCGCCAATTGCTTTTCCGCAAAACCCATATCATCGTCTGGTCAAAAATTACAAACTGGTTAGGTCTTCCATCAATAGTCCTGTTGAAGATGCAAAATTAGCTGCTTCCATATTTAAAGACCAGTGTGAAAGCTTTGTCGTTTTGGCAGCAAAAAAACGAGAGCTTATCGATTTTTATCGTTTTTGTTTTGAGGAAAGTCTATTTAATACTTTCCCAGGAACAGGTATTTCGACAATTTTTTCCATAATGGCACCAAAGGCAATTCAATCGACTGACGAGGCTTTGGAATGTTTTGTAGAGCTGACCGATGGTATTGTATGTGGCAAATCAGTGGAAGCGACAGTCCCGGAGGCTCTTGCGAAGGCCGACATGCGTCCGGCTGTGGCATATTGTCTGGCCTGGTTGCAGGTTGCCGGTGGGAATTCCGTACTGCCACCCTGGGTAAGGCACCGGTTTCCATATATACCCGCCATTATTAAAACACTACGGGAAGAACCCTGCGGCAATTCCGAATGCAGCTACTGCGTGGAAAATCATGACCCCGAAAAGCATCTTACGCGACTCTTCGGGTATCCAGGTTTTCGTGAAAATCCGCAAACCGAGCATGGGCAAAGCCTTCAGCGGGCCATCGTCGAAGGGTGTCTTGCCAACAAACCGACAATGGCAATCTTGCCCACCGGCGGTGGTAAATCGCTATGTTACCAGATGCCGGCGCTAATGCGTTACCAACGACGCGGTGCTCTGACGGTGGTTATTTCCCCTCTCCAGGCATTGATGAAAGATCAGGTTGACAATTTGGTCAAGAAAACCGGGACACCTTTTGCAGAAGCAATTTCGGGGCTCCAGACGCCACCGGAACGCGGAGAGGTGCTCGAAAGAATCCGGCTTGGGGACACGGCCATCTTATATATCTCCCCCGAGTCTTTACGCAACACGAGCATCATGAATGTGTTGCGTCAACGCGAAATTGGCTGCTGGGTGTTTGATGAAGCCCACTGTCTATCCAAATGGGGGCATGATTTCAGACCGGACTATCTTTTTGTAGCCAGATTTATCCGGGAGTTTGCCAAGGAACAGAACCTACCAATACCGCCAGTGGCCTGTTTTACGGCAACGGCCAAGACCAGTGTTATCGAGGAGATAGATACTCACTTTCGCGAAGAACTCGAACAGGAGTTGTTTTTATACGCCGGTGGCGTGGAACGGGATAACCTGTCTTTTGAGGTCATCCCGGTGTCAACAGCCGAAAAGTTCGAGATAGCCCAGGAGATCATCGCAGGAGCAACTCAAAGAAGCAAATGAACCGGCAGGCATTATCGTCTATGCCTCGACACGTATGACCACGGAGGAAATCCGAGACTTTCTGAACCAGCAAGGTCTGTCGGCCGAGGCATTTCATGCCGGTCTGGACGCCAAGGTGAAACAGGAGATCATAGAGGCCTTTATCGACGGCGATATCTCCGTGATATGCGCCACCAATGCATTCGGCATGGGCATCGACAAAGAAAACATCCGCCTGGTGTTGCACCATGAGATGCCGGGTTCTCTGGAAAATTACATTCAGGAGGCCGGGCGTGCAGGCCGGGATTCAAAACCGGCGCGTTGTGTCCTTTTGTACGACCCCCAGGACGCCAACAGGCAGTTTGGGATGGGGGCATTTTCGGAAGTCAGACAAAAGGAGATCGCTCGCATTCTCCGGGCAATAAGGGGGAAAAAGAAAAACCGATATGGTGATATCGTCGTAACCAGCGATGAATTATTACGAGATATCGATTTAATTGAAATGAAAGAGCTACGCCCTGAGATGCGAGACACAAAGGTCAAGGCCTCCATCGCCTGGCTTGAGCGTGCAGGTTTTCTAGAACGCAACCAGAATCTGACCGAAGTTTTTCAGGGCAAGCCCTTGGTCGAATCCCTTAATGAAGCGAAAGACGTGATGGACCGGTTAGACTTGACAACCTTTAGTAAGCGGATTTGGCTCAGGATTTTGCAATATATGTTCAACTTTAAAGAAGATCGTGGAATTCGGGCAGATGCCATTGCTGAAATACTCTTTCCAGAAAAGGAACAGTTGTTGAAAATGGAAAGAAAAACAGGGCGAACTGCCGCCCAGATGGTGATAACCGCCCTGCATGATATGGCGGATGCAGGATTGCTCGACCAAGGAATTACATTGTCGGCCATTTTTCGACCCAAAGGCAAAAATAATGCTATGAAATTATTCCAATATGTCTGTGATCTCGAAAATGAGCTTATTCTTTTGCTGCAGTCAGAAGACCCTGACGCCGACGACGGTAGCTGGGTGCAGCTTAACATAAGCCGCCTGAACCAGAAACTCAAGAACCAGGGATATGAGACTGATCCGGATGTTTTGCGGCAGTTAATCAAAGGCATATCGTATGACGGAAAAGGATTAGCTGCCTCCCAAGGCAGCTTTGAACTCAATTACATTGACCGCAACCAGTATCAAGTCAAACTTCATCGGAGTTGGAAAAATATCCGCAAAATCATATCCCTGAGACATGATATCGCCCAGGCGATCTTGAGTGCGTTGATTGATATGGCAAAAAGGCAATCGACACTCTCCAACGATCACTCGACCGGAGATGTTCAGCTTTCCTTTGCTAGTGACGATTTGTCTGCCGCCATCAAATCAGATATTGCATTGCACAGTCAGGTGACAAAAATCTTGCCGGCCATCGACAGGGGGCTCATGTTCCTGCATGAACATAAAATAATAACATTGCAGGGGGGCATGGCCATTCTCAGACAGGCCATGACCCTTCGGCTTTCCCCAAAGGCAAAGGGCCGATATTACAGAAAAAGCGACTTCAAACCGTTGGAGATTCATTACCGCGAAAAACGTCTTCAGGTTCATGTGATGATGCGTTATGCGTCTTTGGCGTCGGAAAAAATAGCTCGCGCGTTGACACTAGTATTGGATTATTTTGCCTTGGGAAGAATCGCGTTTATCAACAAGTATTTCGCGGATGACAAAGAACTTTTAAACAGAGCCACAACCGCGGAATCTTTTCGTACCATTGTGGAAAACCTGCGAAATCCGTTTCAGATATCTGTTGTGGCGAGACCAATCGAAGACAACATGCTCATCCTCGCAGGGCCGGGGTCCGGAAAAACCATGGTAATTGTTCATCGCTGTGCATATCTGTTGGATGTCGAGCGGGTCCCGGCGCGCCAGATTTTGGTGCTCTGTTTTAACCACAGTTCGGCCATAGTGATCAGAAAGCGGCTTAACAAGCTTGTCGGGAGATCTGCAAAAGGGGTGATGGTGGCCACCTATCACGGGGCTGCCATGCGGTTGGCAGGGATTTCCATTCGTGATATGGCTGAATCCATCCAAAAGATCGATATCGATTTCGATGGCATCGTCAAAACGGCCATCGCTCTTTTAAAGGGTGAAAATGCGATTCCCGGAATCGAACCGGACGAATCACGAGATCGACTCTTGGCCGGATACAGCCACATTTTAGTGGATGAGTACCAGGACATCGACGAAGATCAGTACGATATGGTATCGGCCATCGCCGGTCGTACTCTGGAAGAGGATGATCGGCGTTTGTCAATAATGGCCGTGGGAGACGACGACCAGAACATCTACACCTTCCGAGGTGCTAATGTACGTTTCATCCGTCGGTTTCAGGAGGATTACAAAACTCTACCTATCTATCTTGTCGAAAACTATCGTTCCAGCAAATACATTATTGATGCCTCCAATTCCCTGATACGTATGAACCGGGACAGGATGAAAGGCACGCATCCCATATGTATCAATCATGAGCGGGAACCCGGTCTTCCCGGTGGCAGGTGGAGTCAGCTCGATCCTGTTAGCCAGGGACGCGTTCAGATTGTTTCAGTGAAAGACCTGCCACACCAGGCCGGATATATAAAAAGCGAAATCGATCGTATCAAGAGTCTCGACCCCAATACTGCGTGTAATGATTTTGCCGTTCTATCACGAACAAAGGCACCATTGGCCTCGATTAGAACTGTTCTGGAGCATGTGGGGTATCCCGTCAAGACAACATTGGACAAGGGCCTGCCGCTTCAACGGGTGCGGGAGATCCAATCCGTGATCGAATGGCTGAAGATAAAGGAAAAAAAGAACGCACGTGCAAGCATCTTGCAATCTGAATTGAATGATCTCCGTGGGAAGCGGATGGTCAATAATTGGTGGCGGCTTATTGACATGTTCTTTGACAACTATCGGGAAGAAACATCTGACAGTATACTGCCGGTGGATTGGGCGATCGATCATTTGTATGAATTCTTAGGCGAACAACGACGCGAAAAAGTTGTGGGGCAGGGCATTTTTATGAGTACTATCCACTCTGCCAAGGGCACGGAGTTCCCACATGTATTCATTCTTGACGGTGATTGGAGCAGGCCAACAAGCAAAGAGCGATGGGAGGAAGAACGGCGTGTGATGTACGTCGGCATGACACGGGCCGAAGAAACACTCCATTTGATGAAGATTCCTGGTAAAATAAATCCGTTTCTAAAAGAAATAAGTGGCAAATTTGCGACACCTTTGACCTTTGAGGAGGAAGCGGGCACCAGCCGTTACACCAATACAACATATGAAATATTGGGTTTGGACAACCTATATCTGGACTATGCTGGCAGCTTTCCGAAGACACATCCGATACACGAACAGTTAGCCAATTTGGAAGCCGGGCAGTGTGTATCTTTCCACCGGAAAGGTGAGCGGATTGAGGTTCAGAGTAACAGCGGCATATGTGTGGCCCGGTTATCGAAACAAGGGGCCGAGATGTGGAAAGATCGATTAGACCAAATTTTGGAAGTAAGGACCGTGGCTCTGCTAAAACGCAACCGGGACGATCCGGAGGAGGATTTTCAGGAACGGATCAATACCGATAGTTGGGAGCTACCTGTTTTGGAAGTGGTTTGCCAGCGCAATTAGAGCAAACCCGGTTCTCTTAAAAGAAGAAAATCTTCTCAGAATATACCTTAAAAAGAATAGAGCCGACGAATATCTTTCAAGAATATTTCAAAGAAATCCGGGGACAATTCGCTCTCGGTTAAAATTGAGATTGACATGACAACTCTTGCACCAGCCAACCGCACAAGTTATAAAAAACGGATCATCTCCAAAAGAGTTGATCCATATTAAGGATTCAAGGATTCCAGGGGTCCAGGGTTCAAGTGAGATGAAGTGAGGCATCAGCTAAATGCTTAAGAATTATAAAGCGTTGACTCCTTGAACCCTTTCTCCCAACTAATTGGGAGAAGATCCTTAAAAACTATTAAAACAAGAAGCTATCTTTTTTGGGGTTAGGGGTGGAAAGAGATACCGTATAAGTCATATTTCTGGTTAGAGAAAATTTTAGGGTGTAAGGCGAAAAAGGCATATTATGGACACAGTGGATATACGGCCGTGGATGCCGCCCACATTGTTCCGTGGAGCGAGAACCACGATGATCGGCCAACCAACGGCATGGCGTTGTGCAAACTCTGCCACTGGAGTTTTGACAAGGAATTGATGAGCGTTGGAAAAAAATATGAGGTTTTGATTTCCAAGAGTGTCAGAACCGATAGGAATATCCTCGGCCACACCTTAACCTTGATGGATCGACCCATTTTCATGCCTGACAAGGAAAAATTTCGTCCGGATCAAAAAAACCTTACCTGGCATCGGAAAGAGAAATTTTTGTGATAAAGGCTGCAAAGCTGAGGAAGACAACGGAAACCCGTAATACTCCAAAGCGCAGAATAACGAAGTTACCGATTGTATCACCGGCGATAAATGCAAAAAAAACAGGCAGCAGTTAAAATCCTATAGACCTATTTCAGGAAAAATAATCTTCGTGAATGATTCAGGAAAAATGCCGGACACAACAATCAACAGCATAGGAATGGAACTGGTTTTGATTCCATCGGGCTTATTTAGAATGGGAGGGGACAAAAAACTTGAACAGGCTGAGGATCATGAAACCCCACGGCACATGGTTAAAATCAGTAAAGCATTTTTTATGGGTAAATATGAAGTCACTCAAATGCAGTGGTCTGAGATTATGAATAATAATCCGAGTGAATTTATAGACGACACAAGACCGGTGGAAAGGGTGTCATGGAACGATGTGAAGGTGTTTATCCAAAAGCTGAATACAAAAGAAGAAACAAATAAGTATGGTCTTCCAACTGAAGCTGAATGGGAATATGCGGCAAGAGCAGGCTCAGAGCGTTCATACACTTTTGGCAGTGATACGAATATATTGAGCCAATACGCCTGGTACAGAAAAAATTCAGGAGGCAAAACGCATCCAGTCGGTCAATTAAAGCCGAATGCCTGGGGACTTTATGACATGCATGGAAACGTCCATGAATGGTGTCAGGACTGGTTTGATAGAAAATACTATTCTCAAAGCGCTTCAAACGCTCCTTTAGGCCCTTCAACAGGATTGGCCAAGACGCTGCGGGGGGGCGACTGGGGAAGTGAGGACTGGTACTGCCGGTGTGCATCACGGAGCCTCAGTTCTCCGGACCGTCGCAGCAATCGACTGGGTTTCCGTTTGGTCAGGATGGCTTAACCAACTAACCACTACATGATGCTGTAATCAAAATCAGGGCGATAATCATCACATCTTCAAGGAGGTTCTGCCATGCCCGACAATACACCAAATGACACGCTACTCTTCACCAAATGTGTTAACCTTAATATCGACCAATGTCGATTTACAAAATATCCAGAAAAGATATTGTCAATATTCAGGGATCCAGCCAATTATGCAATAGATGACCAGATAGTACGGGAGCTGAATGATACCTGCTCCCAATGTGATTCATATCAAAGCTGAGGATGTTTTAAAATTTGGTAGGGAAGATATGAAAACCTGGAGGAATTTCTTCATGTATATTGACATTCCAATCTAAAATAAACATGCCATGTTTAAAAACAACTAAATCCCCCATCAATAACAACCGAATCACCCGTGTGATATGAACTGGCATCGCTTGTAAAATAAATAGCAATCGGGCCAAAATCTTTTGGTACTCCCCAACGCCTCTGAGGGATACGTTTCATCGTCTTTTCCCTAAACGTATCGTTATCGAAGAGTGGTGCTGTCATATTCGTCTCAATCCATCCAGGAAGAATAGCATTTGCTCTAATATTATATCGAGCATATTCAACGGCAATTGACCTGACGATAGCTGTGACACCAGCTTTCGTGGCTGCATAGTGTTCACCAGTAGGCATACCAAACTTAGCTGATAGACTGCTTGTTATCACAATTGAACCACCTTTTCCTTGTTCCACCATGTGTGCCAATGCCGGCTTCAATGTGAATAACACACCGTCTATATTAACACCAAAAATGGCATGCCATTCTTCTAAGGTCATCTTATGAAAGGGTGTGCCAAGCCATGCGGTGCCGGCATTCGCGAAACAAGCGTCTACTTTCCCGAGCAAACTGACTGTTTGTAAAAAACATTCTTCAACCTGTCCTTGGTTTGAGACATCGCATTCTAAGGAAAAAACCTTCTGCCCATGCAGTTTGAGCTTTTCAACTGCAGCCTTATTTCTTTTCTCATTTCGGCTCCAAATGCAGATGTCAGCACCTGCTTTTGTAACTGCTTCAGCCATCCCAAGCCCTATACCGCTGTTGCCACCTGTTACAAGGACTGATTTCCCAGTAAGATCAAATGTTGAATTTGTCATATGTTGACCTCCCTAATGGTATATTATTGTTTCGATCTTTAACGTTTGATTGCTAGCAGGTTGGGCATTCGATGTATTCAGATACCGGCATCGATGTCAGTATCCATTGAATTAAAGTTATTGAAAAAGCAGACCGCCTATAAAACAACCATAACTATTATCACCATTGCCAACACCATCATTATCATCATCT
The DNA here is from genome assembly GCA_963744665.1 of uncultured delta proteobacterium. Taxonomy (GTDB): domain Bacteria; phylum Desulfobacterota; class Desulfobacteria; order Desulfobacterales; family B30-G6; genus B30-G6. The sequence goes on from CAVUUM010000020.1 coordinate 113,443, forward strand.
GCTAAGAATACAGCTGTAATGGCCATGTCAGAATTAATTGATATTCTCTCAGGATTATCAGGAGAATCAAGTTCACCACTCCATTCACTAAACAACCACCCTGAATTGGCCGTCGCTGTCATCGTAATTAATGAACCCTTGGCGTAGTAATCTTTGTCAGGATCAATCTCAACATTACCGGATCCAACAATATTTGTGGTTATGCTCAACAACGTATCCCCTGCATTTTCTGTATAATCCTGATTTGATTGATTTGCCGTTACATTGTTGTAGCTTCTGGATACCGGGACAAAACTGTAGCCTTCCCTGGCAGGGGTAACCGTACCACTCCAGCCATACCTTACCTCACGGCTGTAGTACCCTGAACTGTTTGTCGTGTCTGTACCTCCGCCATTATCAAACGTGACCGTGACGCCACTGAATGCATTGCCCGATGATGTGCGGGCATAACCGGAAATGGTTCTATTCTGCCGAGCTTGTGTCCCGGTATAGTCCTGGTTATTTTGATCGGACGTTACCTTGCTGTAGCTCCGGGATGCCGGGGAAAAACTGTATCCAGACTTGGATGGTGTGGCTGTACCACTCCATTTTCTTTTTACCTTTTCTTTATAATAGCCGGAGCTATTTGTTTCAGTGGATTCTTCACCGTTACTAAATGTTATCGTGACACCGTCAATACCACTGCCTGACGATGTGTAGACATGTCCGGATATATTTTCCGCAAAACCATGCGTTGATCCTATAGATAATAAAAATATAAGAAGAATAAACGAATACTTGAAGAAGCAGGTTTCAGGAGATTTTTTGCTGTGGACAGATTTTAATCGTTCTGTTTTTATCATTTTTTCATTTCTTGAGGCTATCGTCTGTTTAGCATGCAGACAACGTCCTTTTTACACACCAAGTGTAAGTAGATGAACATTTATCTTTTACCATCTTTATTCCGGATATCACCCAACCACTGGTCAAAAATATCCTGGTATGCAACCAACTCAGTTTCACGTTTGCATTTTGGACATACCACAACTTTCAGATCACCTATTTCCTTGATCTTTGCAATTCGGCCACAGTATATGCAGATGATCTTTTCATGCTCCATTGATCTTTTCCCTGAGCTTTCCAGAACACTTGAATGTTACGACTCTTCTTCCCCAGAGGGTCATATCGGATCCTGTAGACATTCAATCCGACCTCTTTCATTGTAGAAACGTCCGCTTCCCTGTTAACATGCAAAAATTGTGCAAGAATGCCTAAAGTTATTATGATAAAAATTACAGGTAGTTATGGCTTGAATCGAAATTTATTCGGTCTAATTCGGTCTAATTAGGAAAAGTTTTACATAATTACTGTGAGGAATACCTCTTGTTGAAGGTTTTGTTTTCAGGCCTTTAACAGGTACGGCAGAAATAGAAATTCCCATACTTCTATTGTGTCTGCGTGATTGTTGGAGATCGAGGAATGTTTCAAGTAGGCTTATCTTTAATAGGGACGGATCAGGGGTTGGACTAATAGCTGTAGTCCACATTTCTGAGAATGACAATATTTCAGATATCAAACTAACATTTCAGATGAAAATATTTTTTCAACGGTAGTGAGGTGTTGGAGATATGACACGTTTTAACGAGCCAATTTCATTGCAGATATGTTTTAGATAATTATTAATATATCCCAAGGTGTCAAAAAAGCTATAATGCTTCCACTAATTATAAAAATCTCTGAATTGTTGGCATTTCAGAGTATCATTATTTTATTCATTATTTCTGATTTCCAATAAGTTATAATTGGGTTCATACTGTATGGGAAGTGTATTAATCTTCTCTAATAAAAACAGCAATTGCCATTTTTGATGACGTGACAGGTCGGCAAATTTAAATCCCAACCTTCTTGTGTTGCCATTGCCTGAAACCGAAATTGCCTTTCGATCGGAAACAAGTTCATAGGGAATATTATCAACTTTAGATATTTTATCGGCTGCAATAATCGACAAGGTATCTCTATGGAATGGACACATCTTTTGAACTCTTGATTGTATGCTGACCCCTCTGATACTGATATCGACAATGGGGGCAGCAACTTTACGAGACCGCCATAATTTATAACGCAGTGGTCTCCTGAGAACTACAAATATGCCTGGATTCACTGTATAACGAATGTACCATCTTCGCTCAAGTTCGCGTTGTTTTTCTCTTCTTCGGCATGCAATGCCGCTTCTTTTATCATTGGCAATAAAACAATTGTATTTTCGACGATCTGATACTTCTCGTCCCTCTGGTTTTTCAATAAAATGAGTTCTGTTCCACGTTAGATCTGCGGAATTATCTCTTCCCATTAAGTTTATCCCCGAAAAAAACAGAACCAGATTAGACCCTGCCCATGTTCTTTGACACTTTGACAATTTATTGTGATTACTTTTTAAATTTCTTTCTGCTGAATCCTGCAAGACCGACAAGCCCTGTACCAAGGAGAAGCATAGTTGCGGGTTCGGGAGCAGGAGCGAAATAAGTTACATGACTAACGTAATGAGGTGCCTCCGAGATAGGATGTCCATCTAATCCTAAATATATCAGCGTTTCGGCAGCTGCTGAAGTTCTCATAACAGAAACGCTATAGGAAAACAATATGGAACTTAAGATCACGCTAATAAGCCTTCAAACCGAAAACTGTGGAGACTATTCACACCCACATCAAAGTATAGATAACACCCTTTCCACCTTTCAAGTCCTCGATGGTAATGTACACATCCGTATGTATCTAATCTTAATTTTTGGTGGAGAAGTTTTCAATATTTTTAGGTAAGGAATCAGGGTTATAAAGAGATCTCATGAGTCGCCATTGAAAAATTCTCTTTTTTCTAAGTTTGATAGGATCTTTCCATACATTAAATTCTGAATTGTAACCATTTTTGAGTGTCGCCCTTAAAGATTTTTCCCTCTCCGAAACGATTATTAAATAGTGTATTTTATCAATGACAAGACCATCAGAATCAAAATAAACCGTGTCACCAAATACAAATGGAGCTTGGTAAAATAACGCAATACAAATGATTGTTAAAATAATAGATATTAAATTGTTTTTCAAATTAATCCCTCGGTATCTATTTTACGCCTTCAAAATGTTAAAATTGATCGGTCCATGTGTAATTTGAAAGCAAGATTAGACACATACATGATTTTGTAGGATGGGTCAAGAAAACGAAAGGTCAGACATTTCGGATAGCCTTTTTGGGAGTTAATCCTTATAGGCTCGAGCCTTTGATATATGGAGAGTAGTCACGGTTTAACAGACCCGTAAGAATCTGTGATTACATCACATCCCGCTCTAATAATTGCCACGATCGCCGTTACAGATACCATTTTTCTTACAAATTTGCAAAAAAGGGAAAACCGTCGAAACGATTCTCCCGCATGATAACATAGAAATACAACGTGAGTTACGATTGTATGTGGTGGTGATGTGCTATGGTATCTGCAATTATCGTGAAATACCGATGAGTTGGAGGCTCCGCGAGCTATACCCTTCGGGCTCGCTCGCCTCCCCAAAATCTATCTACAGGAAAGGTACCAGAAATCACAAGATTTTGAACTCTTAAGATGAACTGTCGCCTTCTATTAATTTAATACTTTCATAATTTTCAGATGATTCAGATGATTCAGTCAGCAAACGATCTTTTCCCAAAATTAACCCGTCTTTTTCAATTTCATCAACTCCGTTAGCTGTAATTTCAAATCCGCCAGTTTCTGAACGCTCAATCCAACGCTTTTCTTTCAGGTACCAAATGTGAAATTCTAATGTTTTTTCCGGATATTCCATCAATTTTTCCAATTGCCAATTACCTACTCCAGCTTTTGACGGATTCTCCCGGCGGCTTATATAAAGTATTGATAAGATTGTACGACGAATTTGCGCGTCCGTCCCAAATCCTTCAGAGGAGGATGCTTTGGCGATTGCCTTCCATTGATTATTTTTAACCTCTTCATAATTCGCGTCATAGGCCGCGCGCTTTTCTGGGTTCGATACGGTTTTATAAGCTCTTGTTAAAAGCTCAAATTTATCAAGATTTCCTGTAGCTTTGTTGTCGGTATGATATTTTTTTGCCAACAAACGATAGACTCTTTCGATGGTCTCCAAATCCGCGTTGGGGCTTATCTGAAGATACTCATAGTAATCATCAAATGGGTGTTCATGATACTCTTTTCTCTCATTTCTTCTTCTTAAATTATCAAAGTCATAAACGGTTTCCATATCGCCTAATACCTCCATTACTATGCAACAGTTTCGTAAATTACAGTATTCCTAAAGAATTATTGGTAGCACTCTTAATGCTATGCAAGAGCCATACCGGCCAAAAAAAATTATATTATGATTGATTACTTATAGTTAGATAAGATTACAGGTGGGGTAAATAATAAATGGGAAAATAATTACATATATTTTGTACAAATTGAAAAGATGATCAATAGGGGTGCCATATATATGCCACTTGCTGAAACTAAACTAAAATATCAACAAAGTACAGATACAGATGGAGACAGGTGCAGGTTTACCAGACCCGCAAAAACCTGCGATAACACCATGCTCCATTCTGAAATTTGCCATTCTCTCTATTGCAGATATCCTATACAGCCGCGTGGTATGTTTTTAAAAAGTATGTGGACAAGGCAGGATTGTCACACAAAGGGATCACACTGCACTGCCTGCGCCACACCTATGCCACCAATCTCTTGAATGCCGGTATACCCATTGAAGTACTTCGCGATCTTTTAGGTCACCAAAACCTCGAACACACAAGATGCTATGCCAGGTTGACAGACAGAATCACAACCTGAGAGGTATCGCCGGCGTTGATGTAATCACCGCTTTTCCAGCATGATTAATTTTCATAGGTTTATTTTGGTAGTCCAAACGAAAGTATTTTCAACCTAAGCTCAATTGCGAGGTAGTGTTAACATAAAAAGCTAACATTCTGGCTAATAAATGCAAATACCACGAAGGATACTGTAATAGTAGTATGTTTGAACGATATCGGAAATAAAAATTTAGGAATTAGAATATGGTAAGATTATTTTCGAGCGAATGATAACGTCATCGGTTCTGTGGTTTTGGAATGATCAGAGCCAGAATCATCAAAAATTGCTAATGCAAACCCATAGTTTTTCATAGGATTAAATACAACATCGTCTTCATGGCCGGTATCTAATTTACGATAGAGCATAACCATCCAGCCACCATTTGCATAACGACTGATAGACTTTACGTCAAAGCGGGATCCAGAGGGTTTTATTGGTAGACGAAATGGGATTTTATCACCGGCTTTGAAAATTGAATAATCAGTGATTTTAGTTGCCTCTTCCAATAAAAGGAATTCTGGTACGGACGGTTTTTTGAAGGGATCTTGCATGTAAAGGGGTTTTGTGCCATCTTCCGTCTGGTTTTTTAGATCCCCACCTGTGCCAGCGTCTTTTCTCCGACCGGTCTCACGATAAGACCCTGTTGGGCTGCCAGCTACTGTCAGCCAAGCATCATCAGCATAATTGTAGGGTGCTGAACGGGCTGCCTTCCAATGCCATAAATCACCTTTCTCGGTAACCGTTTTCGTGGCTAATTTCCACTTATCTCTGGGTTCGTCAGCCGGACTATGGCAAGTGACGGCACAGCCACGCGTGGCGAATTTATCAATCCGTGTAATTTCAAAAAGCAATGCTATACGATCCTCGTTTCCTTGCAGATGATGCCAATTTTTGCCATCATACTTCCATGATTGCTTGGTAATGCTTCGTGTTGGATCCTTCCACTTAAAAAGAAAATAAAGACTATCATCAGTATAAAGGGACCAGGTCGACACAGTCCCGTTATCTCCAGTGGATTTCTCGCGACCCTCAACGAGCAACTGCACAGCCTGGGCTTCACGCCACACCGGATCATCAATACCCTCTGGAGATTCTTTTGTGTAATTAGCGGTTACCATCAATGTGTGAGCCTTAGCCAAGTGATCAGATATCATAATTTTGGCACCGATTAATAAGGTCACCACCAAACTAATGCTAATCAATCTTTTTTTAAACATGATGCTCAAGATATCCTATTATGGAAAGTGTCAGTAAAACCATGGCTATTATGGTGGCAATAATTAGGGTTATCTTTCGACGGGCAGGATGGCGTTCGGATGAAGAATCGATAAAGGGCACAGCAATTAACAATGCCGTCAATCCACCCGGAATAATGACGCTTCCAAATACCGACCAAGGCCCTCTAAATATGCTTACCAACTGGTTTAAGAACAAAACCCACCATTCCGGTTTGGGTACGAATGTAGAGTCGGTTGGATCTGCCGGATCACCCAAAGGTGCGGGCCAATACCATGATATAAGTCCGAGAACGAGTGTGACGCACAAAAAGAGAACCAACCATCGATTGAAGATAGAGGGAAAAAAACGCACTGTTATTTTCGAGGAATTATCGTCGGAGATTGGCCCGCACAATCCACGCTGCCAGATAAAATGAAAATGAATACCCAACAACAAAACCAGCAAACAGGGCAAAAAAACGATATGAAGCACATAAAACCGGGTCAGCGCCACAATACCGGTCAAGGGGCCGCCCTGGAGCAGTTGGGCCATAATATCGCCGACCCATGGCACAGATTTCATTATACTGATCCGTACCTGGGTCGACCAATATCCTTTCTGGTCCCAGGGGAGCAGGTCTCCAGTGATGATAAAAGCCGGAACAATCAACAGGATCAGGACACCCGAAACCCAGACAAGTTGTCGCGGTGGCTTGTAAGCACCAACGATAAAACCGCGAACCAGATGCAGACCCATGACAATCAGGAAAAGATTCCAGCCGTAATGATGAATGCCCTTGATCGCATCGCCAAAGGGCAAGCTGAAAAGCGCGTAATCCACACTGTCATAAGCATAGCCAGGTGCCGGCGAATAATAAAAAGCCATAAAGGCCCCGGAAAGAAAAAGCAACACAAGAAGAACCAGGAGTAACGAGCCAAAGAATCGGTTCCAGGTCAGTGCGCCCGAAGAGATTTCCAGCGTCCTCAGCCGCATAACCATTCCGTCCAAGGCTAGTTTTTCCCATAAGGATTCCAACCGCTTTTCAGCCGTGTTATTCAACGTCATTGCCCTCATGCGTACTTCTTATACGATAAAATCTCAGGATCGCTCTATATAAACAGACATCCGGGTCTCTATAACAGACAGAAAATATCCGATTTAACCATTCCGGAAAAAAATCTCTTTAGCGTTTGAACTGCAGCGTCACCACCTCCGAGTCATAGGAATTTTCATCACCGGAGTCATCAAACAATGCCATGGCAAAATTGTATTTCTTGCGCGGATTGAAAGCGACATCATCATCATGTCCAGTATCCAGATTGCGAGATAACATTACTGTCCAGCTTCCATTTGCATAGTTACTTTCAGCTTTTATATCGGCGCGAGAGCCCTCTGGATTCTTGGGCATGCGATAGGTGAGGGTGTCTCCGGTTTTAAATGCAGAATAATCCTTTATTTCCACGGTATCGGATGCCAAAAGAATGCCGTTCTTGGCGAGCATTTTACCCGGGGCGAGCATGTACTTGGGCATGGATTTATCTTCCGTCATATTTTTTGTATCACCGCCTTTGCCGGCGTCACTTTTACGACCGCCTTTTTTCTCGCTAATGTTGGTTAGCCAAGTATCATCAGCAAACCCAGCAGGGTCGGACCGGGCAGCCTTCCAGTGCCATAAATCACCTTTTTCAGCTGCCGTTGCGGTGCCGAACTTGCCCTCTTTGGCATTGGGCGCCCCGTCCGGAACATGGCAGGTAATAGCACACCCCTTGGTGGCAAAGTTGTTGATGCGGTTGATTTCAAAAAGCAATGAAATCCGATCCTCATTACCTTTTTGATGTTGCCACTTCTGGCCGTCGTATGCCCAGGCTCCCTTGGTCACGCTTTTGTTGGCATCTTTCCATGAGAACAAGAAATAAATTTCCTGATCAGTATACACCGCTTTGGTAGCCACAAGTGCGTTTTTGCCGGCAAAACTTTCTTTTCCCTCAAAGTGAACATCAGCAACCATTGCCTTTTTCCATGCCGGGTCATTCAATCCGGCTGGTGCTTTTTTGACTTTTGCTGCCGACAGGGTCTGTTTAGAAGCCCCGACCACTTCATGGGAATTGATTATAAAAACAATACCGATCGCCAATACTAAAAACATTACTAAACTGATTCTCTTTTGTTTACGCATTGGATACTTCCTCCCTTTTATTTTGGGTTTTTAGTTAAAAGCTCAAATAAGCCAACAGATTATCTTCTTCAATTTTATGCTCTAACACCAAAAGAGGCTTTGTCGGAGGCCCGGCCACGGGCTTACCATCAGAATCAAATCGACCGGAATGACAGGGACAGATAAACTGGTTGGTTTCCTCTTGCCAGATCACATTGCAAGCCAGATGCGTACAGGTTGACGAAAAAACTTTGATTTGATGGTCCTGGGTTGTTTTGGCCCACACAAACCCCCTCTGGGGCAGTACCAGCCAGCCATCTTTGACCATAAATTCATACGTTAACATCTCGATACGTCCGGGTGACAACTCTTCAACGGCCCCAAAATCAACCCATTTCCCGGTGGCTTTTTTTAAGGCCGGCGTGATAAAATACGAGATTAAGGGATAACCGATTAACACAGCGGCCCCGCTGCCCAGGACGGTGGTCTTGATGAACGCCCGGCGATCAGAACGAATGGCTTCTTTTTGATTGCATTTACTCATGGCAGATTTGTGGTCAATCCAGACCTTAAATGATTATCTAACTGGTTGCTGGGAATAAATCCTACAAAGTGGTATGTGAAAAAAATGTGAAATCGTTGTCAAAAAAACGTGAAAAGGGAAATTTAGGAATATAATTGAGGTAGGTACTAAACTTAGGGGGTTCGAAAAATCAGTTCCACCGTCGTTCCACGATCTGTTTCGCTTTTGATATCAAGTTCCCAGCCAAAACGATCACATAACCGCTGTACAATGGAAAGCCCCAACCCAAAGCCTTCATCTGTATCGCCAGTGAAATGCTGGCCGCTGGTGTGCTTTAAACCATCAGTTATCATGCCTGCACCGGTATCTGTAACGAGTATACGATCCGCCTTGACGACAACACTGATATTGCCGGATGGGGTATGTTGAATGGCGTTGCGGATTAAATTGGTCAGCGCAATTTGAAAAAAGGAAGTCGGTAGCGCCAGTTGCGGCTCAGCCTCGGAAATAATTTCAATATCTATTGGCTTGTTACCAATCAAGTAGCGGTTCTGTTCGATGGTTTCCTGAACGATGGGTGTGAGAGGAAAGTGTTGCTCCTGATCAATGGGCATGTCTTCCCGCGAAAGCCAGAGCAAGGTCTCAATAATGTTCTCCATATTGGTTACCGAGCGTTCGATACGCATTAAAGGACGCCAAGCCGGGTCTTTCTCACCTGAAAGTTTTTTTTTCAACAAAACAACTGCCCCCTTGATAATGGTGACAGGTGTTCTTAATTCGTGGCTTGCGTAGCGGCTAAATTGTTGTTCACGCTCGACAAATGTCTCAACCCGTTTCATTGCCTGTTCCAGTCCCTTTGCAAGTACACCGACTTCATCATTATAAAATGATTTTGAAAGGTCTGTGGGCAAGTTGTCTGGGCCGGATTTGTCTACTATGTGCGACAAATGGACAACCGGTGCAATGACCCGACGTGACGTCAACCACCCAATCCACAAACCCATTGCAACGATTAATACCACCCCGGCAATCAATACAAGGCGAATGCTTATCTTTCTCCTTTCCGTAAATTCCAGGGCACTCACTTCGTAAAACAGGTACAAAAGCGCCGGCTGCTCAGGAAGCTGTTGTATCGCGATATGGTATTCTTCACCATCATTATTAACTTCATGCAGCCCTTCAGAAAACCCCTTTATCATATCCAGCACATACAGGGGCATGGATTCCGTACCTACATAGGAAGTAATAAAAGGTGATCCTGGACGAGGATAATTATTATATCGTTTATAATGGGCTATAAAATTCTCGACCTCCTCATTGAGACGACTGTCGACGAGGCGGTCGTCGATAAAGTCCAATGAGATATATACGGTTACAGCAAATATAGTTCCGAGAACGGTGCCGAAAATACAAAACGCGATGATGATACGCAAGTGAAGGCTATGTCGAAATTTCATCGGGGTCTACCAATTTATAACCAACACCGTGGATGGTATGGATTAGATGGTTTTTAAAAGATTTGTCAATTGCTCGACGCAAGGTGTAAATATGAGTCCGCAGAGCATCGCTGCCGGGAGGCATATCGCTCCATAATGCATGTTCTATTTCCTTGCGTTGTACAACATTGGGTGAGGCTTGCATCAGCATGGTAAGAATCTTCATACATGCTCGATTCAATTCAATGGGGCGACCAGCCCGATGGACCTGCATTTTCCCAATATCAACCTCAAGGTCAGCAACCTGCAAGATCCTTGCTTCCAGGGGATCCGAGCGTCTGACCAAAGCGTGAATACGGGCAGCCAGTTCCTCCAGTTCAAAAGGTTTTACCAGATAATCATCAGCACCTGCGTCAAATCCTTCCAATTTATCCGAAAGCGTGTCGCGAGCGGTTAACATTAAAACCGGTGTTTGCTTGCTTCTTGCTTCGCGGAGTTTTCTACAGAATGTTAATCCGTCCATTCTTGGCAACATGATATCCAATATAATGGCGTCATAATCTTCAGTCAGAGCCAGATGCAGGCCACCAATTCCATCCATGGCAAAATCAAGCAGGTGTCCCTGGCTTTCAAAAAAGTCAGAGATATTCTCTGCAAGGTCTGGATTGTCCTCGACAATTAAAATGCGTATGGATCTCATATATTAATCCCACCGGCTTCGGCAATGGCCTCAATCCTCGCAGCAATATTAACACCGCTGCCATAAATACGGCCATCATCATGGACAACATCTCCGATGTTTACACCGATACGGAACTGGAGTCTCTTGTCCTCAATGAATTTGGCATTCTCTTTCTTCAGCCTATTCTGTATCTGCACGGCAGCCTCTACAGCATCAACGGCACTGGAAAACTCTGCAAGCAGGTTATCGCCTGGATTGTCTATGACACGTCCGGAATGGTTCTGGATGAGGTTGGACATCAGTCCCCGATACGCCTTGAGAGTCTGGATGGTATGAGCCTCATCATCTGCCATGAGTAGGGAGTATCCCTTTACATCGGCACTGAGTATGGCTCTGAGTTTGCGAATGACCTTCTGACCATTGGACATGTTGAGATCACCTTTTTGTGGATTGTGGGTTACAGAAGATGATACTGTTTGGACGAGATTTAAAAACGATTGCAACAATATACAGAATGGTTGGAATTGGGTCAAGAAATGTATGGTTTGCGTTACCGATAGATGGAGAGATGTCCAGTTATCAAGCGCAACCAAATTATTGCCGATACCATCTGGACATATGCAATCTATAGCATCTTTAAATCAGGTGTCAAACTGTTGGCCCTAAAAATGCTGCTTTGTGGCAATAAAAAGGGGCAAATCCATGGGCCCGGGTTCACCCCTCTCAATTGTGATTATTTTCGCACATCAGTAATATTTTAGGAGTCTGATAACCTTGTTTTTGTTGGATATCTTTCGTTTTATCCGGCATGATTAGAACTGTGTCTGTGACTATATGATCAATACAGCCCGGTTGTTACGCAAAAAGGTTGACTATCAGAAATAAGAGAACCTAATAAAATTAAAAGGCATCATTTTGATAAATCTCATTTGGAATTATAGTAGCGTATATTGACCGTAAATCAAACTTTCATAGATTAACAAAACCATTAGGCAAATAAACAATTTATTTCGTATGATCAGTCGCAGGAATCTATTATGACACCATTCTCATATAGATTGTAATCGTTGAGCTTTCCTTCAAGGTAAAATTTTACTCTGCCATGGTCTAAACCATTTTTTACAGGAATTTCCATATTTAAAGTTCCACTGTATGCACCCCAATCTTCGTTATAATACCTACAATATGCATAAGTATCATCATTGGGGTTATTGTTGGTATCTATATAAACCGTTCCCGCTCCTCCCATACTGCAATATTCCGGAGCGGGTTTGGTAGACCAGTCACACGAAATGTCTGCCGCCCCTTTCTCAATTTTTAGTGTCACATCTATCGCACCCGGTTCCTGGCCCGTGTAGGTGATTAAAAGCCCATAATCAGTAGTGGTTGGAACAGTGATCACTTCTTTTTTCTGAGTATCCAACTGTTTGACAAAACCATCTTTATCATACAGTTTGGCTGTTATATAAGGCTCTGCACTGGATTGAGGTTCAAAAGTTATGGTGACGTCGCCTCCTAAAAATCCTGACTCCGGATTTACGATGCCGATACTGACTGCCGAATATTGAGACATTTTAAATGCAAAGATGCCATCATTGTCGTCGAGGTTGTACTGATGACTGGTTCCTCCTATCCCTGCCCAATATCCACTGCTTAACGAACCATAGTTATATCCCTCAACAAAAGTTCTCCATGCATCTTCCATGTCTTGCGGTGTTTCATAACCTGCATTATCATAAACGGCCTGTTCAAGAGCCGCCATAGAGGACTTTCCTGATTTCACATGGTTCCATATATCGAAGATTACTTTATCACCCATATATTTAGTCAAATGACCAAAAAAGTACGATGTACCGTATCCCAGTTCGCTGGATGACTTAATCGAGCAATCTGTCCCTGTCCATGCACTATCAGAATATTCAGAGTTTATAAGTTCCCCATCCAAACCATAATTTTGAAAGCAGGTAGAATCAGGAAAGTATGGAAAAAGTGCATAATCGTACGAATCTGCAAAATATTCTATTAAAAGCTTATGTTCGAACCAGGCTGAACTGGCCTCAGACAGAAATGTAAAACTACCCAATAAATCAAAGTCGGGAATATACGGGAGTTGTACGGCGTGAAAAAATTCATGTCCTATTTTCCCTATCAAGTTGCCATCTTTGCCTGGGATAGATACTCCTCCTTCTAATAATCTGTTCTTATCAATATACAAAACCGGTTCTTTATATGTCTTAAGATCTTTGTTATTATTATTGATTAACACAGATGAGTGATATTCAGTCAAATACCCCAGCCACCATCTGTTTGTGATATGCACAGGTATCGGTTTTCTAAGAATGTCCCATTTAAACCCTGAATTACCAAGCAATGAAACTGAAGCGTCCAATGCCCAAAAAACCACATTATTTATTTTATTCAGATTTGGATCCACGACAAAGAAGTCTTTTGGAATAATGACTTTAAAGTCACCACCACCTGACAATTGTTCTGATAACAATTTGCCGCCCACCCATTGCAATGTGCTTTTGCTGGCTGCTGCTTTCATAGTTTCGACACTTAAAGCTGCACTTAGGATTTCATCGCTTTCAGCTGCTGGAAGAGTTGCTACCATATATCCATCAACGATCAACGCTTCGTGCATTGACAAGGCGTTAACCGTGCCAGCCGAAATAGAGTAAGCCCCATTTTCAATCATATGCACTAAAAAAGGAGTAAAAGTACCAACATCCAGCACCTTATCAAAAAGCGGTATTTCAACTTCAATGGGAATATTCAGCCCATTTTCAAATCCCTCGATGGAATAAACAGGGGTGATGGAACTCGCATCGATCTTTTCACCGTCTGCTGTATTATATTTTTCAACCTCGATCGTTTGATTCTCATCAACCGCTCCTACTGGAACATCAAGTATCAGTCCGAGGACTTCGTAGAGTCCGCCATCTGGAGAAATAGTTATCGTTGTTTTGATAACCTCTTCTGCCGTCCCGCCGCCGCCACCGCCACCACCACCACATCCGAGTAACATTAAGAATAGAATGAGCAATGAACATGTCAAAGAAATTCTAACCTGAGAACGGAATGACGCAAAGCTAAATAATTTGCATGACATTTTTCTATCCTCCTTTCTTAATGAAAAACTTATCAGGGAATAATATGTAGGCGAAAAGATATTTGTGGGTAATTAGTTAGGAAGTTGTAGTTTGAGAAGGAATATAATTTGAACGTAAACCAGGAGTCAGCACAGGGATTACTTCTATAGTATATACTTATAAAGATCGTAGTGTCAAATGAAAAAAAAGGATTACCTGAAAGTCAAATATCATCCAATTGCAGATACATGGAGAGATGTCCAGTTATCAGACTCAAACAAATTATTACCGATGCCATTTGGACATCCCCACGATACCACGTAGGAGCCTATGAATGCAAGATTTGGCCTGTTGTAAATATTTTCGCACACCGGTAATATTTTAGGGGTCTGATATCTACCGAATCGTTGGAGATATCAACAGATTCGCGCACACCGATAGACGGCGCAGGCACTGTCGTTCCGTCAGTCGTGCTCATAACCATATTCTCCTTCTGCCGAGAACAAAAAACCGCACCATGACGGCGGCGGTCTCTGGTTGTTTCATTGAATAGGTAGTTGGGTGGTCACTGGGCAGTTCAGGGGATGAGATTCGGTTGGGTGTGGGGGCGTCAATTCGCTGATGGTGCAGGCATAGTCGCACCGCAAAACTTGCATTTCACAGGTTTTCTTTTTTGGTCCGAAGAAACGATCTGACCTTTTTTACACATCGGGCATATGCGTTTAAAGCTAAGAACACGAAGAAGCGACGAAATAACAAATGGAAACATACCCTTGACTCCTTTTAAAACTTGAAGAAGAAATGTCCGATAGAATCCGCACGCTCTCTCCTAAAAGGGAAGAAAATTGTACTCAAAAGCGAACACTATTAAGTTAAGGGATTTGTTGGAAAAGTCAAGGACAGTGCAGAAGCCAAATATAAGTGAGTGCACCTGCCCATGATGATGGTATCACAGATTATCAGGAGTCCTTTCACCGTTGATGAGACATCTGCTATATCGAATGGATACCGTTGTTGCAGATAAATAAAATATTTTTTATTCTTCAGTTATAAGGCAGCAATCTAATATTGGATAAAGTTTATTCGTTAGATGTTATATTCCATGAACGTCGAAAAACATTCTCAAATAAATCAAATCGAAGGTAAGCTTAGTTCAAACTGCTTGATGCTCTTGGCCGAGCCGACAACAACCATGACACAGCCAGCTTCGATCATGGTGCTGGCTTTGGGGTTGAAGTCCATGGAGCCATCCGGTTTCTGTATGACGATAATCATCAGATCATAATTCTGTCGAATACCTGAGTCCTGCAAGGTCATGCCCACCATCGTGGAATTCGGTGTAACGCGAATCTCTTCGATTAGAATGTCGATACTTTCGTCTGCAAAGGCCATTTCTAAAAACCGGATAACCGTGGGGCGCAATATTGCGTGGGCCATACGTCGAGCCCCCAGATCATAGGGGGAGATAACCTTGTCGGCACCTGCCGCCAAGAGTGTCTTCTTGACGATATTCTGTTCGGCTCGTGCCACAATGAACAGTTTGGGATTCAACTGCCTGGCGATGAGCACCAGAAAAACATTATCCGCATCAGTGGCCACCGCTGTAATCATGCCTTTGGCCTTTTGGATTCCGACCCTTTGCAAGACTGCTTCTTCGTTGGCATCCCCAATCAGGTATAGAACACCATCTTCATCTAATTTGGCGGTCCGGGATTGGCTGCGTTCGATAACCACTACGTCGATATTGCGTGTCGTCAGAAAACGGGCCAGCACCCTACCAATACGTCCATAACCGCAAATAATGTAATGACTACTAAGCTTATTAATTTGTGTGTCCAATTTACGTCTCCCTAAAACCAAACGAATCCGTCCCTCCACAAGGAACTGGATGACATTACCGGCTACATATAAAAAAAAGCCGACCCCCAGCAAGATTAGCACCACGGTGAAAATTCGGCCTTCAACACTGAGCTGGTGTACCTCGCTGTACCCTACGGTAGCCAAGGTGATAATGGTCATGTAGAAGCTGTCTATAAAGTTCCAGCCTTCAATGATCATATATCCCATTGATCCTACAATCATGAGTAAAATTGTAAGAGTCGAAAATATTAAAGTGTGTTTTAGATAATTCACTGTACTCTATAACCGCTACTTCTTAAGAATAGCTAATTTTTAAAACAAGTTATTGAGTTGAATTAGAATGGGACAATGCTCCGATCCACTGATTTCTGAATCAATATATCTTCTTAAAAAGCAAAATATCACAGAATACCGGGTAGCCGGGGGCTGTTGCCAACCCCAAGCCCCCTAAGAACTGTGCGTGATAGTTTCCCATCACACAGCTCAAGCCCTTCAGAAGCCAGCCTCGGCGAGAGGCGACCCAGTGATCGGGAATACCAATCACCTTTGCGGTACACACTGGCAGCCAAAACCCATTTGGGGAAGGGCGCATGGCACACCGGTGGCCTCATTTGCTTTCCCTTCTAAAATCGGTTCTACCAGCTTTCTCGCATTCACGGCAGTTACAAGCGTTTACTTACGTTGACCATAGTATCCTATCCTAACCCCTCACCCGGATGGAGCTTCCAGGAGCGCTTCCACCTTACGGCTTCCACACCGTTCACACAAGTGAACTTCGGCGCATTGTCAGGAAGGCTTCATACCCGTCAAGGATGCACCTTGAGCGCATGCTTCCATAGGATTGCAGCGACGGGACGCTGGGTTCAGGCAAAGGCAAAATGCCTCCGCTGAACAGTTAAAATACGCGACTTCGTGTCGCAATACCGATTCATGGAGAGATGTCCAGTTATCAAGCTCAATCAAATTATTCCGATACCATTTGGTCATCGCCAAGGTATCACGGTAAGGCTTGCCTATGCAAGATTCGGCTTGTTGCGATTACCTTCGCACACCGGTAAATTTTTAGGGGCGTGATATCTACCTTTTTGTTGGAGGCATCACCAAAATAAACAGGGCCATTGACCCTGCCTATATGATAATGGTAGAGCATTGTGATGACTTTTCTACAATTTCACCTCACTGATTTGGACAGTAGGCAGGATGTCTGTGTAATTTGGAATATCTGCCATAATTGCTTCCATGTGAGGCCCAATGGCGCTCTGAAACTCTTCAACTGAATCGAACAGTATATGCCCCATGGCGACATAGGTTGCTTGAGAACCCGGTTCTCCACCAGCAAGACCTTGATCCGCACTACCCCCCTTGACTGCCCCACCAAGCTTTTCCATAATCATGGGGATGTGATTATTTACGTAATAGTCCATATCAAATTTCTTTCCTTCCTCATTTGGATAAAATATGCTGAATTTGATCATTAGATTTTCCTCCTTTCCTGTGAACCCTTACTGGAAGTTTATTGTTTTCATCCCAATACCTTTAGAGAATCTGGAACAGTCATTCTCGGCTCAAGTTTTCACGAAGTCCCTTCAATTTGCGTTAATGGAAACATCGTTTTAGCTATCTCAAACAGTGCCTCGTCCTCTTGTCCCTTCTCCGTAAATATTAGGTTGTAGCCTTTGTACCCATACTCATCAGAACACGAAAATGTCTGCCACTTTTTTATGCCTACTGTAGGTGGATTCGCAGTTAATTCTAAAATACATTTTTTCCACTCTTCAGTCTTATCGTTTGGCATTGTGTAGGTTCCCATTAGAATCATGTCTTATCCTCCTTATGTGGTGGGTTTAACAGTTCTATCATTAGAATAATGACAGATGAGACGCTGCTATCGGTAAAGCGTTCAATAAGCCAATGTGAAAAAGCCCCCGAGATAATAGAAACATATGGGCAAATGAATTATCTTCTCAGGGGCTTTTTACAGGGCCGGAGGTGCCGCTGGGTGGGCAAACCCAGAGCGCATCCCTGTAATTATTTTCTAATTCAAATTGACAAGACAATCAATACCATTTAATAGCCCACATAGTACCTATCTAATATGGGTGTTATGCGAGGGAAGTCAGGTGGGACTGTAGATTAACTTTTGTATTTTTTATGCCGAGCTTATTTCTTATATTCTCCCTATGGCGTCCTACTGTTTTTTGTGAAAGATTCCGGATAGTTGCTATTTCTTTTGTCCCTTTGCCTTGTCTTATAAGAGAAGCCACTTTGATTTCGCTGGGTGTTAATCCGAAAGAATTAGAGGATAGTTTGAGGGAAAATGGTGAAATAATTTCGTGCAGACTTGATTCTAAAATATCAAGAAAGGCAATTTGTGTTTCGGTGAGTTTGCCTTTTTTCAATTTTTCGACATAGGGGATCGCCAAACTTTTTACATTGTACAGTACCTGTTCTTGCAAGAGTATTTTATCTTCTTCTCTTTTTTCTAACAGGACGTTCAGGGCGACATTTATCTCTTCAAGCTTATTTGTCTTTGATTCTAATTCTTTGGTTCGTTCTTCCACCATGCGTTCCAGATTTTCTGAATACGCTTTTATCTTTTCCTCTGCTTGTTTGCGCTCGGTGATATCACGGGTGATGCCTATGACACCAGTAGGTATACCGGCTTTATCTCGTAAAAAAGAAACTCTAACCTCAATCGGAAGGACGCTGCCGTCTTTGGAGATTGTATCCAGTTTCAAAACGATTGACCGGTCCGGCAAGACTCCCGGATCGCCGTCACATCCTATCTCATCTGAAAAGGTTTGTATCACCTTGTGATAAGACTCAGATGTAAATGTTTGTTCTAATTTAATTTGCATAAGCTCTTCAGGTGTGTATCCCTGCAGCTTCTCAACCGATGGGCTAATATAGGTAAACTTGAGGTCCATGCCTAATATCCAGATGACATCGGTTACGTTGCTTTCCAACAATTGATACATGCGTACGCTTTCTCTCAATGCTTCTTCCGTTCGCTTACATTCCGATTCAATTTTCTCTAATTCAAGAATCCGCTTTTTTAATTCAGCGTAGGTTGGTTTTTCAGACATGAAATACACCTATATTTTTAAAATATTATGAATTGTAGATGCTTGCATTATTGTTAGGTTACACCTAACTCAAGTATGGTTGAAGCTATTGTGAAACGTGTGACGAAAGACTGAACCGGGTGAATTGTGGTGCGGTGTGTTAAAAGGTTAGGTCAAATTCTTGCCTGATTCAGATTAAAGCGCACAATATCAATAAATTATGAAAACCACAATGGGTTTTTCAAGTACTTTGAATGGGTTGTGATGTATTCTGAAATGTCTCCCGAGAACCAAATAATGGGCAAGTAACGATAGATGGAGATAATATTACATTTTGGAATTTAAGGGAATATTACCGATACCATATGGTAATGCCCACGGTAGCATGGCAGGCTCTATGAATGCAAGATTCTGTCGGTTGTGATTATTTTCGCACACCGGTAAATTTTCAGGTACCTGGTAACTTTGTTTTTGTAGGAGTTACCTGTATGGACACATGCGATCAATTACTTAATTTGTTTCGCTTTCAATTACCGAGCGGACGGCACAATACCGATTCCCGCTAAGCCGACCAAGAACATCCAGAGCAAGCCATTCAACCTCTCTTCCATTCTGCAATAAATCATCTCGCACGTGGACAAGCTGAATCCGACCAAGAATCAAATTCCCTGCATCAGGGCCTTCACTAACGGTAACGATGCGTTCAAGAATACACTCAAATGAAACCTTCGCCTCTTGAATCCGGTATGGCTTTATTTTTTTTGCAGATAACCAATGGATTCCCTTGATTGAGTGTTCATCGCTTCCATAAGGTAATGATTTAGCGGAAAATTCCATGATGGAAAGGTGGTCAACCGAAACAATATGAACAACAAACTCTGGTACCTCTTTAATGTTTATCACAGTGTCTTTAATCGTTCCGTCTGACCGATTAACCACTGAGAATGCGAGAATAGGAGGTGACCATGATACCCCAGTAAAAAAACTGAACGGGGCTAAATTCGTCAGGCCGTCTTTATTGATCGAAGATACCCAAGCAATTGGTCGGGGTATAATCGAACTCGTAAGCAAGTCATGAGCATGCCTCGATTCTAACTCCATCAAGTTTATTTCCATAGTTCGATATTCCTTTTGAAATAAAAAAGTATCTAAAAGACCGGGTAGCCGGGGGCTGTTGCCAGCCCCAAGCCCCCTAAGAACTGTGCGTGATAGTTTCCCATCACACAGCTCAAGCCCTTCAGAAGCCAGCCTCGGCGAGAGGCGACCCAGTGATCGGGAATACCAATCACCTTTGCGGTACACACTGGCAGCCAAAACCCATTTGGGGAAGGGCGCATGGCACACCTTTAGGTGGCCTCATTTGCTTTCCCTTCTAAAATCGGTTCTACCAGCTTTCTCGCATTCACGGCAGTTACAAGTGTTTACTTACGTTGACCTTAGTATCCTATCCTAACACCTCACCCGGATGGAGCTTCCAGGAGCGTTTCCACCTTACGGCTTCCACACCGCTCGCACAGGCGAACTTCGGCGCATTGTCAGGAAGGCTTCATACCCGTCAAGGATGCACCTTGAGCGCATGCTTCCATAGGATCGCAGCGACGGGACACTGGGTTCAGGCAAAGGCTAAATACCTCCGCTGAACAGTTAAAATACGCGACTTCGTGTCGCAATACCGATTCATGGAGAGATGTCCAGTTATCAGACTCAAACAAATTATTACCGATGCCATTTGGACATCCCCACGATACCACGTAGGAGCCTATGAATGCAAGATTTGGCCTGTTGTAAATATTTTCGCACACCGGTAATATTTTAGGGGTCTGATATCTACCGAATCGTTGGAGATATCAACAGATTCGCGCACACCGATAGACGGCGCAGGCACTGTCGTTCCGTCAGTCGTGCTCATAACCATATTCTCCTTCTGCCGAGAACAAAAAACCGCACCATGACGGCGGCGGTCTCTGGTTGTTTCATTGAATAGGTAGTTGGGTGGTCGCTGGGCAGTTCAGGGGATGAGATCCGGTTGGGTGTGGGGGCGTCAATTCGCTGATGGTGCAGGCATAGTCGCACCGCAAAACTTGCATTTCACAGGTTTTCTTTTTTGGTCCGAAGAAACGATCTGACCTTTTTTACACATCGGGCATATGCGTTTAAAGCTAAGAACACGAAGAAGCGACGAAATAACAAATGGAAACATACCCTTGACTCCTTTTAAAACTTGAAGAAGAAATGTCCGATAGAATCCGCACGCTCTCTCCCAAAAGGGAAGAAAATTGTACTCAAAAGCGAACACTATTAAGTTAAGGGATTTGTTGGAAAAGTCAAGGACAGTGCAGAAGCCAAATATAAGTGAGTGCACCTGCCCATGATGATGGTATCACAGCTTTTCTGACACCTCTACACCGTTGATGTGTTGGAGAGTACCAGAACAAAGTCAAGTAATAAATTCTCCTTTTTTCAGGCAACACTCCCCCTGTGCCGATCAATGTCGGTTTTTTTAGATCTCATTAAACCGGGTTCAACCATTGTAATTTCAGACATGCAAAGTTCAGCCTAACAGGTGGTAACCCCTGCCCACAACGCCCGAGTTTGACAAACTTGTATGACGAGATCTCTGGATATCTCCAGGATCAGAGTACCTTGGAGTCATAATTGATTTTCGGACGGACAGGGTGAGGCACTCTCCAACAAGCCGTCAATGACATCCACCTATCGTGGAACACTGCGACTGCTATCCAAAGCCATCCTGTCCGCCGAAACTTTGAAAATCTTTCATCACAAGGATTAAGTCCAGTTTATCTCGGGCTTATAGTTTTAGCTTTATGTCATATAACTCCTGTACGATCTGACCTTGCCCCAAAAAAGTGGACACTGAGTTAAGCCGCAAGAGGGAATATTTCATACTCTTGCGGGGTTACGTAATAAATCGATGAATGACGTCTTTTACGGTTATAAAAGATTTCAATGTAATAAAATATGCTTTGAGTAGCTTCTGATCTGCTGAGGTACCGGTTGTGGTTAATCCACTCGCTTTTCAGACTTCCAAAAAAGCTTTCTGCAACGGCATTATCGTAGCAGTTGCCTTTGCGGCTCATACTGCAGATCATGTCATGCTCTTTGAGAATTTTCTGATAATCGGTTGAAGCATACTGGCTGCCTCGATCCGTGTGGTGCAACAAACCCTTTCCCGGATTTCGACGGCCAAGGGCCATCTGCAGCGCATCTATGGCCAGCTGACGGGTCATCCTGGAGGAGGTAGACCAACCGACCACCTCTCGGTTGAACAGATCCAGGAGCACAGCCAGATACAACCATCCCTCATTGGTGGGGATGTAGGTGATATCACCAACCCAGGTATGATCCGGTGTGTCTACCTTAAATTTCTGATTCAGAAGGTTCGGCGCAACCGGAAAATTGTGCCTGGAATTCGTCGTTGCCTTGAATTTCTTTTTGGTTCGAGATCGGATGTCGGCTTTGCGCATAATTCGGGCAACTCGGTTTTTCCCACACCGGATGCCGTCATCGGTAAGATCCCGGTGAATTCTGGGTGCACCGTATATGCCATGGCTTGCTGCATGTAAAACCCGGATCTTCGCTTCCAGAGCACGATTCTCGCGTTTTCGACGGCTCTCTGGACGTTTGAACCAGGCATGGTATCCCGAACGGGAGACGTTGAGTAACTTGCACATGCGGCCCACTTTGAATGTCTCCCGATGAGCAGAGATGAATCGAAATTTCATTTCTGATCCTCCGCAAAGTAGGCCAGCGCTTTTTTTAAGATGTCACGCTCCTCTGTTACACGTTCAAGCTCGCGCTTGAGTCGGCGGACATCCTCATCAGGAGCTTTGAGCTTTCCTTTGCCGGGAAATGCGTATTGCGGATCATCCACGAGCTGGGTTTTCCATCGACGCAGTACACTGTATTCAATACCGAGGTTGCGAGAGGCTTCGGCAATGCTGTATCCCTTTTTGGTGATCAGCCCCACGGCCTCCAACTTGAACTCTCGGCTATAGCTCTTTCTCTTTTTCTTTGTCATCGGAACACCTCCTTTTACCCATATACAATGGGCTTTTCGAGGTGTCCACTAAATTAGGGTAGATTCACTACGTTTTCCCCAAGGTTTGAAAACTGAAAGATATGTTAAAAATATCAGAAGCACGATATTAAAAGGATTGACCATCGCCCCCAGCATTTTCTTGTTGAGGTAGGCTTCGTTTTGTAGAGCCTCCATCCCCAGTTTGCGTCCAAGTTCTATCAATTCTTGATCGATCGGAGCAGTAACTAATGTGCAGAATATTATCACGGCCGTCGTTACAGTCAGCTTTACAACCACCCACCAATAGCGAAAAAAGCCCCACCTAGTTTTCCAACAAAGCAACAATCCTGTAACAAGCGATAGAACTGCTGTAGGAGCTACAAGAATATGATCTATCAGACTAAAAATAATGTGCTTGTAGACCAGTGCCGGGGTAGAATCCGGCTTGGGAATAAAGAAAATCAATACTCCAAGTGCCAGAACGCCGCCAAACCAAGATAGTGAGAAAAGTACATGGAAGAATCTAAGCCATTTCCGAACCACAAGGCTTGTTGATTTACCTTTTGAATTCCTTTCATCATTCTGTCTATTCATTTAATTGTCCTTTAAAGACAAGTGGAAAAACATAACGTCGCAAATAACCGGTTGGGAAAAGGCGCAGAGCAAAGCGGCGCGGCTTTTCCCAGTCCGAGTTAATTTGCCTTGTTATGTTGCCAGGCGTTCCTTGTAAATTACGGAAGGAATTAATTAACCCCTTAAACCTTCAGCTAAGCTGAAGGTCCAAGCTTTGCTATGCGGTTAAGTTAGAGATTTACAAAAAATGAATACCTCCGTAGGAATAGGGTAATGGTGGCCCTAAAACCCAGTAGGAGGTATTCAATGAAGCAGTTCAAGAGGTTAGCACATGCTGTGTGGCAATGCAAATACCACGTTGTTTGGTGCCCGAAGTATCGGTATCGAATACTAAAAGGTGACGTCGGAAAATCGGTTAGGGAAATTATTCGGCAGTTATGCGAATGGAAGAAATTTGTGATTCTGGAAGGCAACATCCAGATGGACCATATCCATTTGGTTCTGGAAATACCGCCGAAATATTCAGTTTCTGAAGCAGTTGGATTTTTAAAGGGTAAAAGTGCTATAAGGATTTTCGATTTCCACCTTGAACTCAAAAGGCGCTATTGGGGCCGACATTTCTGGTCCAAAGGCTATTGCGTTAGCACAGTAGGATTAGATGAGGATCAAATTCGTAAATATGTACGGCACCAACTGCATAGCGATAAACAAGCAGAGCAGGCCAAATTATGGAAAGACTAAACTGACCCTTTTAGGGTCACCATTATGCCACCCCTTTTAGGGGTGGTTGTTAACTTCCACCCTCTCCAAATTCTTCCACCTCGTCGTACAAACCAGCAATTCGTTCGACGCCTAGGTCTGTCAAGACTTGCGAGAGCTGTTGGAATTCCGCATTTTGGATACATGCCATGAAGGCTTCCTGGGATTCGTAGCGTCCCTTGTTGATTAGCATCTTTGGGTCTCGACGATTTCTGTAAAGCGTGGAACCAACAAAACCTGGCTGCTGCGTCATAAATTTTCCGATCGCCTGCCACGCTTTGAAGGCTGCGCTGTCGTCACCATCAGGAAATGTAATTACGTTAAAAAATGTATGAACTGCCATCAGTATCCTCCTTTATGGTTGAAATTCGAATGAGCGTGTTGAACACCGCCAATGTGCACCTGCAACATAACATTATAATTATGTGGAAATCTCGTGAGCAACGTGTTTTTGATACTTATCGTGCTCTCTGGCGTGCTTTAAGTCTGTATCTATCTTACATTAAAGGTAATATGGATTTTTAGCGTTTTAGTTGCTCCCTCGATATTTCGAAACAAGGAAAAACTCGTGTTTTTCAGGAGGTAATCAAGAATGAAAACATACCGTAATTATTTACTATCCAGACACATCATTCCAGAGATGGTTGACCTTCACCTGAAAACCAAATACCAGCTGAAACCGGGTAGCCGGGGGCTGTTGCCAGCCCCAAGCCCCTAAGAACTGTGCGTGATAGTTTCCCATCACACAGCTCAAGCCCTTCAGAAGCCAGCCTCGGCGAGAGGCGACCCAGTGATCGGGAATACCAATCACCTTTGCGGTACACACTGGCAGCCAAAACCCATTTGGGGAAGGGCGCATGGCACACCTTTAGGTGGCCTCATTTGCTTTCCCTTCTAAAATCGGTTCTACCAGCTTTCTCGCATTCACGGCAGTTACAAGTGTTTACTTACGTTGACCTTAGTATCCTATCCTAACACCTCACCCGGATGGAGCTTCCAGGAGCGTTTCCACCTCACGGTTTCCACACCGCTCGCACAGGCGAACTTCGGCGCATTGTCAGGAAGGCTTCATACCCGTCAAGGATGCACCTTGAGCGCATGCTTCCATAGGATCGCAGCGACGGGACACTGGGTTCAGGCAAAGGCTAAATACCTCCGCTGAACAGTTAAAATACGCGACTTCGTGTCGCAATGCAGATACATGGAGACAAGTCCAGTTATCAATTTCCCTGATAAATTTACCGATACCATCTGGTTATGCCCAAGGTATCACGGCAAGGCTTATGAATGCATGATTTGGCCTGTTGTGATTATTTTCGCACACCGGCAATTTTTCAGGGGTCTGATATCTACCGTTTTGTTGGAGTTGTCACCACTGGAACTGAAAGACTTAAACCCGTGAGGGGCAAAGTACGCGGTATTTTATCCCGTTTACACGCTTTGTTATGAACGAAATCCATTCTATGGCTCAAGCTTATAGTCGATGCCAAACACTTTTGTTTTAAATAAACGAAAATTTACATTATTCAATTCTATGAACGGAAAGCTATTTTGATACTCTTTTACTTGAGCACCAAAGGCTTCCTTACCTTCTGGGTAATAACGCCATAACGTTGGACCGTATGTACAATCTAAATAGAAATTGCCAATGAATACAGCTTCATCCGGTTTGACGATAAAGGTACCACCAACTGGCTTTCCTTCTGTGAATAATCTATCTCGTTGTTCGGTTAAAAAACCTACCTTAGACATTGAATCGGCTACTTTGATGCTAATTGCACTGATGCCGTACTCTCCAGGTTCCAATAAGAATGCATAATTTTGAAACACTGGATCGACCATTAGGCGTGATGGGCTGTTCAATACAAGGGATGGTTCAATTTCGTTTTCAAATCTTTCCATAGGAAGCTTATCAAAAGCCAAACTGATTAGTTGGGCATTTTCATAGCCGCCGCAGTTCCACCAGCGACCCCAGTTTACATCCAGAAGTACAACACTGGTGTTCACTTTTTTCTGGAGGTATATCTCTTGTGTAATTACATTAGTCTCTTGAAACGGAATTGGACGAGTAGCAGTCGCACATGCAGAAAGTAGGAAAAAAAGACCAATCAATAAGTATTTTTTAAAGGCCATTACTTGCTCCTTTGGGGTTATAACGCCGAGACTTTGGCTCTGGTTTGAGCATAGGGAAAAGGAGCCCACTCTGCGAATACCTCCTAGACGTCTTCGCCCTCCCACATGAAATTTACTCTTTTACGTTTCAATTCAGTACGCTATTTTTTGCCAATATCTGGGTTTTCATCAGTCTTTGATACATGGAGAGATGTTCAGTTATCAAGCTCAAGCAAATTATTAGCGATACCATTTGGTTATCCCCACGGTATCGCGGAGGAGCCTATGAATACAAGAATCAGTCTGTTGTGATTAATTTTCTAAACCGGTAAAATTTCAGGTGTCTGATAACCTTGTTTTTTTTTGGAGATCACAGGTTGTAAACGAGAATAAATAGGTTGCTATTTTCTGGCTAAATGTAATATTATTTGACCACAAACTGTTTAGCAATGAGGCCTACCATCATCTTGCCGATTCCCGTTGCAGCTTGCTCTAAAGTTGAAAACCGGTCATAAACAGTCCTACACTCCTTAACCTTATCATTGTTGTCGAATTCCCAAGCGCACATAGCAGATAATTCAACGGGTTTTCCCTGTACATTCGCCTTAATAAAGTGCTCAAAAAAAGCTTTTCTATCTGATGTGATTATATCGTTACCCGCTATTTCAATCTTATACGTCATCTGACCACTTTGCCAATCAAGAAAATGTTTAATTTGTTCCTTGCCCACGAATTTTCCAAAAGGTGTAATCCAGACCCCGTCATTAGCAAAAAAATCGGTAGCCTCATCGTTCTTGCCTTCAACCATTGCCTTCAAACAGCCTCTCATTAGATCTTCAATATTAGCCATGTTCTACCTCCCTTTTGATAAGTGTTTATCTTTATGAAAGTCATGACGTGAACATTCCATTTTTAATATAGGAATAAAATACTTCAAACTCCCCCTTAAGGAAGATGAAACGTCTTTGAACGGTAAGAACAGGTCGTAGTTCAAGCCAGATCAGGCTCAGTTGTGGAGATTCAGCTTCAGGCTAAAAATGATTTGGATGCAATATGAGGAACATATATTATTTGGCAAGATGGGTCAAGTCTTGGTTGCCTCCGTATTACAGATACATGGAGATCATCGGTAAAAATTGTACAGAAAAATAACTGGTTCCGATGGATGTTATCACCACCGGCTGCTACGAACACTTTGTTACTGATAACATTTTCCTTACAATATTATAAAATTGTAAAAAACCATATTGTGTGAATCAAATCCTTGAAGATTAGGAATAGCAATATCAATTTCGCTGGGACCAGTGCCGATAAAGATTACAGCAAATTCGGAGAATGCCTTTCGGTTAGGACTTTATGATCTTGCATCATAATATGATTTAGTCTTTCAGATCATTAGATTCCGGCAGAATAACCAACTCTTTAAAAATCAAGCACCCACCTTTACAAAAAACTTCTTTATGGAGTCATGCAATACGATTGTGTTTAGATATATGATTCCCTACTAAAGATAATTATAAGGTCTGCTAACCCATATTCTTGTACAGTCCTTGTACAAATGAATATCATTATTGAAACAAAGAAAAAAGGGACAACTACCGAAGCAGCTAACCCCTTCTTTTCATTGAGATCTTATGGTGCCGAGGGACAGAATCGAAGTGCCGACACGGGGATTTTCAGTTACCTGGTGTGGAAATGTTTCTGGCTATATTTTAAAACATATCTAATCCTCCCGTTAGGACCACTTCTTCTCCCTGATTCGTAAGCAAAGAGCCCCAACGATGTATAATGCCATAAGCCTAACGAATAAGGTTTTGGCTATTTTCGTTATTTCTTTTTGGATTTTTTTTTTGGGGGGGTTATGAATTGCTTCCGGTCAGCATCACCAAGATGATCAGAAGAATCGTTTATTAATCATAATTCAATTAACAAGGGGATGTAAGGAAAGAAGATGGGTCACACCTCAAAAAAAAAAGTAGGCGTTGAAAGGCGGTTGATAATCAATCCCGAAGGTTGGAAATACGGTTGGAAAACAGGTTTTGCAAAATAAAACAGGGACTCAGAATTTCTTCTAAGTCCCTGTTTTTATTGGGTGGCGACCCCAAGGGGATTTGAACCCCTGTTGCCGGCGTGAAAGGCCGGTGTCCTGGACCAGGCTAGACGATGGGGTCGTGGTTTCAATATTAAAATGGTGGGCCGTGCGCGGCTCGAACGCGCGACTCTCTGCTTAAAAGGCAGATACTCTACCGACTGAGTTAACGGCCCGTGTAAAACACCATCATTTAACGGTAATTCCCGTAGGTGTCAATAAAAAATTGTCTGTTTGTTCGATTATTTTTGCCAGAACTCAGGTGCCAGAAGGATGATGACGGTATAAATCTCGAGTCGACCCAGGAGCATGCACCAGATGAGGAGCCACTTACCCAAGACCGGGATGACGGCATAATTTTCGGCAGGACCCACCATGCCGAATCCCGGGCCGATATTGCCGATACAGGAGGCGACAGCTGTCAGGGAGGTCATGAAATCGACACCCAGACCGGACAGGAGCACGGTGCAGATGGCAAAGAGGCCGATATAGAGAGCCAGAAACCCCATAACACTGCGGATAATCTCTTCTGGAATGGGCTTGCCATTGATTTTGATATGCGTGATGGACCTGGGGTGCACTAGCAGAAAGAGTTCTCTGGTGCAGTATTTGAACAGGAGCATGAGTCTGAGGCACTTGATCCCGCCGCCGGTGGACCCGGCCGAGGCTCCGATGAACATGCACAGAAACAGTATTACCTGGGACATGCCCGGCCATGTTTCGTAGTCTGCCGTGGCAAATCCCGTGGTTGTCAGAATCGACACCACCTGAAAGGCGCCGTACCGGATGGCATCCCCTATGGTGTGGTATACCTCTCCATAAATATTCCAGCTCACCAGCAGCACCAGTACCAGGGAAAGAAAAAGGAAAAAACGTCCTTCTGCATCGCGCCAGATAGCCAGCGGTTTTCCTTTCAGCATCTGATAATGCAGAGAGAAATTGATTCCAGCCATGAGCATGAACAGGATAAAAACAGTATCGAAATAGGCATTGTTGTAATGGGCAATGGAAGCATTTTTGGTGGAGAAACCGCCGGTGGGCATGGTGGTAAAAGTGTGGCAGACCGCTTCATAGAGATTCATACCGCCGGCCATAAGCATTAGAATCTGGAGAAAGGTAAACAGGAGGTATACTTTCCACAAGGTAACGGCGGTTTCCTGGATGCGGGGTTTGAGTTTGTCCGGGAAGGGGGTGGGAACTTCTGCCTTGTAAAGCTGCATGCCGCCCACCTTTAGAAAGGGGAGTACGGCCAGGGACAACACGATGATTCCCATGCCACCGAGCCACTGAATAAAGCTTCGCCAGAAAAGAATGCCCTCGGCATGGCACTCGATGTTGGTGAATATGGATGCGCCTGTGGTTGTAAACCCTGAGACCGACTCGAAGAAGGCATTGGTAAAAGACACGTCTTCACCGGCCAAGAAAAAGGGCAGGGCGCCGAAAAGTCCCATGGCAGTCCACCCGAAAAAGACGATGGCCATGCCTTCCCGCTGGCGGATGTCGGCGATTTGAACACCTCGGAAGCCGAGAGCCAGGGATGCGCCGAAAAGGATCGTGATGGCCAGCGAAAGCAGCATGGGGATACCACTGCCATCCTTGAAAAGGAGACTTACCGCAAGGGGCACCGTCATGGTCAGACCGAAAAAAAGGGTCAGCAAGCCCACCACATAAAGTATGAGACGCCAGCGCACTAGAAGAATTCCAATTTAACGGTGAGGATTTTTTCGATCTTTGGAATGGCCTGTCTTTTGGCGAAAAGGATGACCTTATCCCCGGGTTCCACCACGGTATCGCCCGTGGGAATGATGATGTCTTCCTTACGGACGACACTGATGAGCAGGGCACCTTTGGGGAATGCAACCTTATTGATGGGTTTTCCAACAATATCAGATGTCTCCAGGGCCACGGCTTCGAGCACTTCCGCCTGTTCGCCCTTCAGTGTCGTGGCAGACAGGATTTTTCCTTTGCGGATGTGCTGCAGAATACTGCTGATGGCGGAGCGGCGCGTGCTGACCACCTGATCAAGACCGATGGTGGACAGGAGGGGAAAATAGCTGAAGCGGCTGATCTTGGTGATGAAATTTCGCACCCCCATTCGTTTGCCAAGAAGGGAAACGAGGATGTTGGTTTCTTCATTGTCCGTCACGGACACCAGGGCATCCATGTCCTGGATATTTTCTTCTCTTAGAAGATCCTGATCCGATCCATCCCCGCACAGAACCACCGTTTTGTTGAGGGTCTTGGCAAGGGCATCGCAGCGCTCGCTGCTGCGTTCGATTATTTTGGTGTGGATGGATTTGTTTTCAAGCAGGGCTGCCAGACGGTATCCGATTCTACCACCGCCGACAATGAGAACCCGGTTGAGGGGTGCATCGTGTTTGTCGAACATCTCGAGTGTTTCGGAGAGAATATCCTGTTTGCAGATAAAATAGACCAGGTCGTCGGGTATCAAGCGATCATTGCCGCTGGGGACGATGAGTTCTTCATTGCGGACAATGGCGGCAATCAGGGGCCGGGAATCTCCAAAGATACCGGGCAGGTCGGAAAGCGCCGCACCGGCCATGCGTGAACTTGCATTCAGGGTTACACCGACAAACTTAATGCGGCCATTTTCAAAATCACTTACATCCACGGCACCTGGAACACTGAGGAGTCTGTGGATGGTGTTGACGACCTCAATCTCCGGGTTGATGATGGTATCGATATGCGGCGGGTTGTCCCGAAATATCTGATGATACGCATCATAGGCGGCATCGCGAAGACGGGCCAGTTTTTTGGTGTTGGGTGAAATGATATGGGCGGCAAGGCAGGCCACGAGGTTTGTTTCATCACTGTCCGTGACAGCCAGCAAAATTTCCGCACCGCGAATACCCGCTTCATCCAGAACGGCGGGACTGCTTCCAGACCCATGAACGGTCTGGACATCGATATGGTCGGTGACACGGCGAATCGAGTCTATATCGTTGTCGATGAGCACCACATCCTTATTTTCCAGAGCAAGACGGCCAGCAATGTGGAACCCCACCTCACCCGCCCCGACGATGATGATTTTCAATGGGTTTTACGCTCCCTTTTTTACGTCAAAGAAATCTACAACCATCCAAAATGATATGGTATTTATGATGACAACCATCATTTCAACGATGACTTTATTATAGAGCGGAGAAGGTGTCAATGGTCAGCCATGATTTGAAATTGCAAATCGCAAAATATAAATCGCAAACAAAGACCAAATCACAAACTACCAACTCGAAACGCTTGTCAACCGTTGACCTGCTATTGACATGGGCTACACATTATGGATCATTTCCAAAAGTGTTGATCCAAATTAAGGATTCCAGGGGTCCAGGGTTCAAGTGAGATGAAGTGAGGCATCAGCTAAAAATGCTTGGGAAATTGGGTGTTGGATATTGTTTGCCTTTTGTTGTTTGGTGCTTGGGATTTTTTTTTGCATAGTGTTCAAGTGAAAAGAAGAATCAAGCAAAAGAGACATCCACATATCATCACCAGCCAGTCACTTTTTTTGGCTGCCGGTATTTCGACAGGCTGGTTCTCATGATAGCATCTTGCGACCATTGCCATGGCAAGTTTGTCTGCGTCCTGAAATACACCACGCATGAGTGGCATGACAAAGGCTTCGAGCCGATAAAGGGGATTTTTTCGGCGTTCTACACAGCGGGCTTTCTGGGCTTCGGAAATAGCATGTGATTTTTGAAAGATGACGGGTATGAAGCGTACGATCAGCCCCATCATGGTTGCCATGCGCTTTTCAGGTATCAGGGGAACAGGGGCCAGGAGTTGCTGTACGGACGTTTTAATGGCCGAGATACGGGTCGTGGAAATAAAGAGGAAACCCAGCAAAACGACCATTAATAAGCGCCAGCATACCAGGATACCTTCCCTCAAACCCTGTTTTGACAGGGTGATCCATGGTAAGCTGACAAGGGGATCGCCTTGGGTTGAAAGGAGTCTGAGAAGAAACACAAGCAGCAGTAAAATAAAAAAATAACGCAATTCTGTGATCACGGACGTGATGGATATCCGGGCGTGCAGGAAGAGAAGCGCGAGCAACAGCGTCAGACTGAAAAGCTCCGGAAGTGATGCATCTATGAGGGACAGGCTAAACATCACCATCAGCACGATTTTGAACCGTGCATCAAGAACATGCAGGCGTGAGCTTCCGTGACGGAAATGAAAGGGGGTCAGGGTTGCCATGGGTCTCTTTCCGGAGCAGATGTTTCCATGGAAGGCAGCTTGAGGCCGTAACCGCCGGCATCGGCCAGAACATTTTCGGGCGCGCCATTTTTCACGAGCCTGCCTTTCTGCATGATGATCAGTCTGTCAGCCAGGCGATATACCCGGTCGAGTTCATGGGTGGCCACGATAAGTGTGTGCCCGTTTTGCTGCAGTCGAATCATCTGTTCCAAAACCTGGCAGGTGCCGGGGTAATCCAGATTTGAAAAAGGCTCGTCAAAAGCGATGACCTGGGGGTCCATGGCGAGCACACCTGCGATGGCAAGTCGTCGTTTTTCACCACCGGAAAGGAGATAGGGCGGTTTTTCTGCCAGGTGTACCAACCCTACCGTGTTAAGGGCTGTCTGTACTTTCTCTTGAATGATCGGTTTTTTGAAGGAAAGATTTTGAGGGCCGAAGGCGGTATCTTCCCAGACGGTTTCCCCCACGATTTGGCTGTCGGCATCCTGAAAAACCATACCCACCATTCGACGCGCCTGCTGAAGATCTTCCGAAACGGGACGACCTTTCAAGAGGATGGTTCCCTCCGAGGGGGAGAGAATACCGTTAAGGTGTTTCAGAAGAGTGGATTTGCCCGACCCATTGGGTCCTGCAAGTATGACGAATTCCCCCGAAGAGATGGTGAGAGTGACATCCTCGAGGCCTGTACTCCCATCTGAAAACCGATGGGACAGGTGCCTGATGCTTATGATCTCTTGTTTTGGAGATGGGGATGTTTCCAATGTCACGTGTTTGTTTTCCATTTCTAACGCTTTTGTTGCATTACCGGCCGCAGGGATCTGGCAATGAAAAGAGCTGCAGCTATTTTTATGGCATCCCCCGGGAGAAAAGGAACCATTCCCACGATTAACGACTGGACGACTGTCATGCCGGTAACGATACTCAGCCAGGTAATTCCACAGATATAGATGACTGCCGTTGCCGCAATCAGGGCCCCTATCCCAAACAGGATTTTCCCCCCGGTCTTTTCCGTGACGAGACCGATGATGGCAACAGCCGGCAGGAATCCCAGAAGATAACCACCGGTCGGGCCAACCAGATGACCGATACCGCCTTTGCCGCCGGCGAATACCGGAAGACCCACGGCACCGGCCAGCAGGTATGCAGCGATTCCCATCAACCCCCATCGGCTGCCCAGGAGCAGACCGCTCAGATAGACAAACAGGTTCTGGAGAACAATGGGTACCGGTCCGATGGGTATGGCAATATAGGCGCCAACGGCTGTCAAAGCGGCTAGAAGGGAGGCATAGGCGGTCATTCGAAGTTGATCCATGGTTTAAATCCGAAGCGCGAATATCGAAATCCTGAACAATACCGAATGACACAATATCGAATTTAGGGTTCAATTATTGCCGAGTCTTTTCAGCCCGGGTATTTAATCTTTGTGACGGTGCGTGAAAGCAGTCTCCATAAAAGATTTTCTTTAAAGTCCCATCTGCCCTGCGCACGACCAGGGCGCCATTTGGGTCCACATCCACTGCTTTTCCTTCTGTGACGCCCTGACGCGAGACAATCCTGACCTGTTGTCCCAGGGTGGCTGAACAGCTTTTCCATTCCGCAATGACGCTGGCCATATCCGACTGGAGCATCCTGTTTTCCAGGCGATCCAGGAATTCAGATAGAAACGCTTTTCTGGAAAAGGTTTTTCCGGAGATGTTTTTGATGGAGGTTGCAGATGGCAGATCCGTAGGCAGGTCGTTGTTCATGTTGATACCGATACCGATATTGACGAACGAGACCTGGTCGCCGGCAGCCTCCATTTCAGACAGCATTCCAGACACTTTCCTGCCATGTATCAGGACATCGTTGGGCCATTTGACCCGGGCATCAACACCACAGAACACCTGAAGTGTTCGGGCCAGAACAACGGCCGCACCAAAATTGACCAGAGGACTCATCACCGGTGGTATGGGAGGCCTCAGTACCAGGGTAAAATAGAGCCCGCCTTCCGGCGACCACCAGTTGCGGTCCATTCTGCCGCGACCCTTGGTCTGGGTTTCGGCTATCACGACGGTGAAATCCGGACAGCCCTTCCTGGCAAGATCCCGGGCGATGTCCATGGTCGAACCTGCGGTGTCAAAAAAATGTATACGGGATTCTCTTTCAGGAATTTCCCAGGGAAAGGGGGTATCAGGAGACCGAACGAGACGATATCCCTTGGGACCCGAATGGATGTCGTATCCGCAGGCCTGGAGTTTTTGAATATGTTTCCAGATGGCCACCCGGGAGACGCCCAGATGTTTGCTGAGGGTCTCACCGGAGATGAATTCATTGTTTTGATTGAGAATATTTAATAGTTTGGATTTCATGTGCCGCCACAAATTCATTTCCCAATTTGTTGGGGAAACATCCAAGGGTTTGTTTTTCGATTCTGGTTATCCGATTAAAGAATGGAGGTTAACGAAAAGAAGGAGATGTGTCAAATATATATTTGGATCATCTCCAAAAGCATTGATCCAAAATAAGGATTTCAGGATTGAACCCTTTCTCCCAACGAATTGGGATAAGATTAATAAATCAAACCCTCAACTTGGGAACAAGAAGATCACGGGCGCTGATAGTTGGCCACATAAAAGTCGTCGATAATGCCTTTGGCTTTCAAGCTGTCGCCGTAGGCGCGTGCGGAGGCCTTGTCGGCAAAGTGGGAAATCCTGACCTGATACCATTTGCTCTTGGCCCCCTGGGCTTTTGTCCAGTAGGCATCCAGATCCAGGTCTTTCAATTCTGCGACGTATGTTTCTGCGTGTTCGATCTTGAGATAGGCGGCAACTTGGAGGGTGTACGGGTCGGTGATCACCACGGCGGGTGGTGCTTCGACTTTTTCGGGCTCCGGTCTGCTCTGCATCAGATAGCCTGTCGTGTTGATAACCAGAATCGCCAGACCTGCACCGGCCAGACCCATGGCTGTCCATCTGAGTATCGGTTTCAATTTAGGGTACCTCTGGATGCGTCGAACCATCGCCCTAATCATTGCAACGGATAGCGTTACCGCAGAGGTGATGCCGGTGGTCAAGGCCCGGGCTGCCCCTAACATGGGCGTGACCAGTATTTCCGCCAGGCTGGTTCTTGGGGATCGCTCCGGTTTTTCTGCCGGGGAAGCAGCAGGCTTGAATTCTGCAACCTTTTTCTTCAGTGCTGTTTCGTCGATTTTCGAAAGCAATACCCTGGCTTCTTTAAAATGAGCGGAATCGGTGTTGTCTGTCTGTGTCCCGTAAAAACTTGCAGCAATGCCAAGGATGAGGTGACGTCTCTTTCTATCCAGCTTATATGCCGTTATATATGCTGGCAGGGCCCACGCATCCATACGCCTTTTTTTAAAGAACAGCTCAGCCATCTGGATGATCAGGATTTCATCAGGGGTCTTGTTGTTTTCGATGAACCGGCGATAGGTCTGCAGCGCCTGAAAGTCGGTTCGTCCGTCTGAAAGATAGCGCCGGGCAATCAATGTCTGAATTGTGGGGTTGTTCCTCTGGGATTTCCCGATGGAGAACAGCAGGCCCTCAATTTCTTTGGGGTCTCGATCCCAGTTTTCGAGGTGTTGCAGCCACGCCTCGGCGACCGCCCGGTCTTCCGGTTGCATTTTCAGGTAGGCCAAAATGGCGTCCCCGCCCTCAGGGCTGATGTCCGTCTGTGTCAGATAGAAACGGGCCATGTGCCCCATCAGTCCGCGGGCACGTCTCTCCTTGTTCAAAGGCGATATGAGGAAGCTGTCAAATACGGCAACGGCTTTGCGGAACAGTTTCTCAGCCTGGGGTGGTTTTCCAGCCCTCTCCCAGACGGCGGCCTCGTTGACAAAGCGCTGGATCAGATTCAGGCCAAAGCGGTTGAACAGCCAGCCGATGGCATAGAACATGGCCACAAAAAACGGGACTGCCAGGGCAAATGCCCATTCGAGACCCCATGGCATCTGAAGCGCCTGCAGACCGGCCATTGCCGCGAAGCTACCAATCAGAATGGTCATCCATAATCGGATCGCTATATGTTTTAATGCATGGATCACGTTGTTTCCTATCCCGGAAAAGTACTATCAATCCGGTGAGCGCACATAACGAGAATCTCCAATATCGAACAAGGAATATCGAATGATAAAGTAAAGAGCGACAGCGTCGCGTCCGATAAAATCGTGCAACGATTTTATTGCCATAATTTTTTTAACACCTGACCATCTTTTAGCACCACCGCTACAGGGGCCTTCGTGAAATAAGAAGCCTTTTTGCCTGTGGTGGCATCGACACTTTCAAAGTGGATATTGGGCGGTTTGCCGAACTCCCTGGAGGACTCCCCGGATGTGGCCTTCATCATGAAGTCCACCCAGATGGGTGAGGCGCCCCGGCTGCCGGTGATGCCCACGCGATTGGCATCCCGCAAACCCCTTTCTTTGTCATAGCCGACCCAGACAGAGGTGCAGAGGGTGGGGGTGAATCCCGTAAACCAGGCATCTTTGTATTGATTGGTGGTGCCGGTTTTGCCGGCCGCCGCCAGCGTGAAACCCATCTGTCTTACCATGCTGGCGGTTCCTTCATCGACCACCCCCCGCATCATATCGACCACCTGGTAAACGCATGCCGGATCAAGATGTCTCTCGCCCCTGACAATGTGCTCCTCCAGAATCCTGCCGGCAGCATCTTCCACACGGCTGATAAAAAAGGGCTCGTGGCGGACGCCGTTGGTGGCGAATGTGGCAAACGCCGATGCCATTTCCAGAGGACTGACAGGGGAAGTGCCCAGGGCTATGGAATACACAGGTTTCAGAGGGCTGGTGATGCCGAAATTATTCGCCGATGCGATCACGGCTTCCGGTCCCGTGAGCTCCACCAGCTGGGCTGCAACCGTGTTGACGGAATGGATAAAGGCCTGTTTCAAGATCATGGGGCCTTCGAACTTCATGGAAAAATTTTGTGGTTGCCAGTCCCGGGCGCCCGGTATGGCAATACGAACGGGCTGATCTTCAAAAACCGATGCCGGGTGCAGGTTCAGTTTTGCAAATGCCGTGTAATACAGAAAGGGTTTGAATCCTGATCCCGGCAGACGGTGATTTTGTATGGCCCGGTTGTACTCGGAGGCAGCATAGTTCCTTCCGCCGACCAGAGCTTTTACTGCACCGGTATTGGTTTCCACGGCGACCAGCGCACCCTGGGGACGCTCCCCCCCATCGCCATTGCCGTTTGAGCCCTTGCTGTTCAGGCCCATGAGGTTGTCCAGGGCTTCCATGCCGTCCTTGACGGAATCAACGGCCCAGCGCTGCATTTGCGGGTCGAGGGTTGTGGTGACTTTTAAGCCCCCGTGGTAAACGATTTCAGGTCCATAGGATTCTTCCAGTTGTTGAATAACAGCGTCTATAAAGTAACTTCCCGTGCGTGCGCCGGCACTGAAAGGCTTAAGTGACAAAGAGCTCTGGTAAGCGGTGTCGGCTTCTGCCCGTGAAATGGCGCCTACAGCGACCATTCTTCCAAGAACGATCTGCTGTCTCGCTTTGGCACGGTCAAAATGGAGATAGGGATTGTAGCGTGTGGGTGACTTGGGAAGACCGGCCAGGAGGGCGGCTTCGGCAAGGCTCAGATCCGATGCGCTTTTGCCGAAAAATGTCTGGGCAGCGTTTTCGATTCCATGGGCTCCCACCCCAAAGGGGATTTGATTCATGTAGGCCTGGAGAATGTCGTTTTTGCTATAGCGGGATTCGATCTGCAATGCAACCAGCAACTCGTCAAACTTTCGTTTGTAGGAGCGCTTGAAGCTGAAAAACAGATTTTTGGCCAGTTGCTGTGTGATGGTTGAAGCCCCCTGTATTTTTCCGGGTTCGAACAGGGTTATCCACAGGGCCTTTAATGTACGAAGCTTATCGATGCCGTGATGCTCCCAGAACCGGTGGTCTTCCGTAGCAACGACTGCCCGCACAAAATAGGGGGAGACGCGGTCCAAAGGGATAAATTCCTTTCCGCCCAGAACAAGGATCCGTTCACCGCTTCCTGCAATGATTTCCGTGGCAGGTGTTTCAATGATCCGGCTCAGGGGCTCGGGAACCTGGGGCAGATCCTGAAGAACGAAGAAAAACAGACCCATGGCAAGGCATGCCCCAAGACCCACAAGGGTCAGTGCGAGGTAATAGAAGCCTGTTAGATATTTGACTGTTTTGATGACAGTTGTTTTTGACAATTTTATGCCTTGTTTTTGAGCATTAAGCCTTAAGCCATAAGCCATAAGCTGTAAGCTTTAAGCTGCTTACTGCTTACCGCTTATGGCTTATGGCTACTTCTTGCTTTCCAGCAAGGAATGCAGGCGCCAGACCGCCCATTCATGTCCCTGTACCCGTATCACCATTTGCTGGGCGCCCGATTCGATTTCAAATCCGATCTGGATAAAACCGGAGATGGTCTCGTCTGCTATACCAACCCTGACGATATTTCCGGGCGCGCGGAGGAGGTGTTCGGGCCGACGAATCACCCCATCCCTAACCTCAGGTGTCAAGTCCTTCAAAACATGGAAAAAGAGATCGGCAGGATATATACGATCTTCAAAGATGGGAAAATTTTCTAGTTTTTTTCCGAATGCCACATCGCTGTCGGCCATCATAAAGAGAAGATCCGGTGATATCGGCAGACGCTTCAGAACGCGATTCTCTTTGTCGAGCATATAGATATTCAAACCGTCCCCGTCTTTTTCAAAATAGGTCCGTTCCCAATCCCGGTTGTTGATCAGCTGGAGAAGTTCAAAGGACGAGATGATCTCCTGGGCCACTTCAGGCGGCAACTCCAGGTAGAGTTTGCGGAACAGACCGCGCGGCACCAGGAGCCATTCCTCCGGTTGGATGGTGGCCGCTATCTGTTTAAAACTCGTGGCATTTTCTGCTTCCCGGTAAGATGTTCGGCGGTCGGTGACGATCTTTTCAATGGCCTGATGGGCTGTTCGGGTCTGTTTTCCTATTTCCCAGATAGCACCTGATTCGGGACGGGTGGCATTTGTGGAGACGAGAAAGGATCCCAGTGTCTGCTCCATCCAGTCAAAACGGAGTTCTGAGATGACGAGAACGAGCAGCAGCATACTCATCATCAGTGTTCTGGCAGATAAGAGTCTTTGAGCCCATTCAGAAAAATTTTTCGGTTCGGTCCAATGCAAAATAATTACTTCCTCTAACAGTCTAAAGACGATAGTCCAACCCGGATAAACCGGAAAAGAAAAAGGTCTTTTATCACGAAATCACGAAAAAGACCATGGACCGCAAATTAAAATTAGACAGAATTCCTTGACAATCAATTTTTTATTGAAGAAACGCGAAGCCTGCTTCAAGGTGCTTCAATAAAAAATTAAGGGAGAAAAAAAACGATTATCTAAAGATTACAAACCGGGAGGATTGTGCAGACATTGTCACATGTTATACTCAGGAGACCGAATGCCTTTATGATGAGAGAGCGAGAAGATGTTATCTTATGTTTTTTAGATAACGTTAAATTATAAAATGGCTATACGATGTTATTATGAGTTGATACGGTTTCGCAGTTTCCCGGAGCATTTAAACGTTACGACTTTCCTTTCCCTGAGGGTCAGGTCCGTACCTGTGGCTGGATTCCTTCCACGTCTGGCTCTTTTGTTCTTTACACAGAACTTTCCAAACCCTGAGACAAGTACGTCATCCCCGTTCGCAAGGGCCTGCTTGATAATTTCCAAAAGAGATTCCACCGTGTCTACGGCTGTTTTTTTGGTGAAACCCAGCTCATGAACTTTTACAGCAATATCACTTTTGGTTAATACCATAGGGCCTCCTGTTACGAAGATATGTCTATGCGGTTGTCATAAATATGTCCTGTTTGACCAAATAAAAACGGCTAGCTGTCTTCATACTGAGATGAATCATCCATTTTGCCAGGGTCGAGATGCTCGATTTTGTGGAGGATGCGATCGATATTTTTTGAGATTTCTTCCATTTCCGCCTGGATCTGCAGCTCTTCGGGTTCTTTCATGCGTTGATCTCCACAGTGTTTTTTAAGATAAAAGGAGTAATAATTTTATAACCGCTTAGATTGTATACGTTTTTTATATAGAAGTCAAGCCGTTCCTTTATTGGCGGGTCAAGGGAGGCACACGCTCTGTGGATTTTCAAGGCTTTTCCGAATCTGGGAGGACAGTTCATTGAATTTAAATGGCTTTTGAATAAAACCATGGCATCCATCTTCGATCATGTCGTGTGCCTGCGAATCCATGCTGTAGCCACTGGCCAGCAAAACATGAACATCGGATTCAATTTGCTTCATCCTTGCATAGACTTCTTTTCCGCCCATTTCAGGCATGACGATGTCCAGTATAACGAGATCAATATCAGCATGACAAGCCGCAAAGATCTTCAATGCGGATTTTCCGCTTCCGGCAATGAAAACCCTGTATCCCAGTTCTTTCAAAAGGCGCCGGCCCACATCGAGGATGAAGCTTTCGTCATCCACGAGCAGTATTGTTTCAGAACCCTTTAAAAGGGCAAAGGTTTCTTCGCTCTCCTCTATAGCCGAGATATAAGTGGCGGGTAAATAAATGCTGAAGGTACTCCCTTTGTCTTTTTCGCTCTGGCAATCAATGATGCCATTGTGGTTCCTGATAATGCCGAAGGCCGAGGCCAGACCCATGCCGGAGCCTTTGCCCACCTCTTTGGTGGTGAAGAAAGGCTCAAAGATTCTCTGTCGGACCTGGGAATCCATACCGATTCCGGTATCGATGACGGATATTTTGACATATTTTCCGGTCTTAAGGTCGAATGTCCTGGCAGTGTTTTTATCGAGGAACACGTTTTCGGTTTTAACCGTGAGGTCACCTTTGTCGAGGAGGGCTTGACAGGCATTGAGGTAGAGGTTCAGCATCACCTGTTCGATCTGACCCTGATCGACCTCCACGGCCCACAGACCCGGTTGATAGGTTTCGTGAAACGTAATGCTTTTATGGGTTCGCTGGAACATCCGGGTCAGTTTTTCAATCAGACTGTTCAAGCTGGTGGCCTTGATGACATATTTTCCGCCCCTGGCAAAACCCAGGAGCTGCTTGGTAAGTTTGGCCGCACTTTCCACACACCTTTCAATGCTTTTGATTTCTTCGAAATGGGTGTCCCCTTCCTTTTTTTCCAGGAGCATGAGGGAGATATTTCCCTGGATGCCCATTAACAGGTTGTTAAAATCATGGGCAACACCTCCCGCAAGGGTTCCGATGGCCTCCATCTTTTTTGCCTGCTGGAGTTTTTCTTCGAGTTTTTTCTGGTCGGTGACATCGGAGAGGATGATAATGCAGGTATCCGATTCCCCCTCAACCGAAAAACTTTTAATGGTGATCCTGCGGTTGTTTACATCGAAAGTGGCATCCAGATCCGATACCTGTAATCTATCGTCAGAAATCAAGGCTTCGATATACTTACGAGCTCTGCCTTTGAAGAGATCGGGCGGAAAGGCGTATAACAGGCCTTCCATGCTTGTGTTCAGCATATCGACGGCAGCTTCGTTTGCATATACAACCCGTTCGGAAAAAACCTCCAGGAACCCTTCGGTCATACTTTCAAGAATCGTTTCAAGATGACGATTTTTGGAAATCAATTCCTTGGTCAACTGCCGGGAGTATACGGCATCCAGTCCGATGATCGGTTTTTGGGTGTGTTCCTTGGTGGGTGTGTCGGAATCCTGAACCGCGATAAGAACATTTTTTGCCATGCTGCTGAAAGAGCCTTTGGCAATACAGGCATTGGCGCCTATCTGGGTGTAATCCTTGCCTGTCTCCGCGATCCCTGCGGACAGGATGACCACATAGCAGCCCGACAGGGTTTCTCTGGATCGTATGATCTGGCACAGGCGTTCCCCATCGATTTTGGGCATGAAAAGGTCGATAAACATGATGTCGGGTGTAAATGTGGAAAGGAGCTCCAGGGCGGCAAAACCATCTTCAGCCGTCTGGACGTGGTGGCCTTCTTTTCCCAGGTGGGTCGACAGAAATTTGCGCAGAAGCCGGTTGTCATCAACAATCAGTATTTTCTTTTTCATAAGCTACCTTGGGCTAACCCGTAGAAACCGCGAAAGAAAAAAGCGTTTATCACGAAATCACGAAAGTACGAAACCACGAAAAAGACCATGAACCGTAAATCCAGAACAGACACAATTCCTTAAGATAGCTTAAAAGCTAGGGCCTGTCAATTTTAATACGAATGGCCTTCCAGTATCGTTTTGACCAGTAAGTTTCCTGCAGACGGGAGAGCATCACACCACGGCTCTTGGACGCATGTGCAAATTGACCGTTTTCGAAGTAAATGCCGACATGCCTGGAGGAATAGCCTATACGGAAAAAAACGAGGTCACCGGCACGCAGGTCTCTTTGAAACACCCGTTCGCCGGCCTGGGATTGCTGATATGTGCTTCGCGGCAGCCTGATGTTGAATTGGGTCAGATAGGTCATATAGACAAATCCGGAGCAGTCAATGCCCTCTTTTGAGAGGCCCCCCAGACGATAGGGGGTTCCTTCCCATGCTTCGACCTGCTGGTATAACAAATCGAGAATTTTGCGGGAATCGGCCAGGTCTGCGTATGCTGTATCCTGTTTGGCGCGAGCAGTCAGTGCTGTCCGCGGCTGCACAGGGGCACAGCCATAAACAAGGCAACACCCGATGATGGACATCAGGATGATGAGGCGAATGGTCTTGAGAATATGAGTGTCCAAAGGTATCGATAAATGGCGTCAGATAAATATAACCAAAATTCAAATTTCTTTATCATAGCCTTTTTTTGTAATAATATCAAGATTAACCTGAACTGAGCGATTTTTGCTGCGTCACAATTTGCCGTATTACAGTTGCTGTATGGTGGATGTACTACAAGAAAAAAGCAGGGCCATCATTGACCCTGCTTATATGGTTTGAAACGCAATAATTATTGCACTATCTTGCTACTCCCTTGAGTTGCGTCTATCCACATTACTCCTTCGATCCTTGGTTCGTCTTCTTTCAGGGATATGCAAGGCATAAGAAAACTGGCGCCGGTCGCAATTAGAACGCCTTCCATCATTATCGGGCAGAAATATCCTGTTCATGTAAAAAAATGAAAGCAAGAATCATGCAATAGTATGGAAATTTATTTATTTGCAAAAATACAGATAGTTAAGCCCATATATCATTTTTAAATTAAAAAAGTATGAAGTAAAATATCTATTTTAAGGCTCGTTTTATATCATAAGTTATACATTTACTCAAATCCGAAGCACGAAATTCGAAATCCTAAACAATACCGAATGATCAAAACAAGACTTTGGAGATACAAGTTCAAGCCCTATGGTTGAATCAGTGCCGGGCCCTTTGGACCCGGGTGTCTCTCTTTGTGTCTTTATCGTTGATTTAACTGCGATTTTTGTATGCAGGCGGCCGGTTTTCAAACGTGGACATCACCGCCTCTAGCTGGTTGGCCTGACCGATTATCTTTTTTTGCCAACGGGCTTCCAGGTCGAGACCGTCAACCGAACTCCCGTGCCAGGCTTCTTCCAAAAGCCGTTTCCCTGCAGCGATGGCATCCGGTGACTTGCCGACAATCTCCTGTGCCATGTCGGTCGCCGCCTGGAAAGGGTTCTCGCAGATCCTGGTTACCAGGCCCAGACCGGCTGCCTCTTCAGCCCCGACAATCCTGCCCGTAAAGGTAAGTTCTTTGGCTACATCCAGACGCACAAGGTCCCTCAGGGTCTGGGTCCCCGACATGTCCGGCACCAGCCCCCATTTGATCTCCATAACCGAGAAGAGGGCGTCTGTGGAAACCAGACGGATGTCGGCCGCCAACGCAAGCTGAAACCCGCCGCCATAGGCAGCACCGTGCACGGCGGCGATCACTGGAACCGGAACCTGTTTCCACACATAGCCGACCAGTTGGGCATAGTTGGCCGGACTG
Source organism: uncultured delta proteobacterium (assembly GCA_963744665.1). Taxonomy (GTDB): domain Bacteria; phylum Desulfobacterota; class Desulfobacteria; order Desulfobacterales; family B30-G6; genus B30-G6. The sequence continues at coordinate 158,029 of CAVUUM010000020.1, forward strand.
CCTTCGGGTTTGTCGAAAAATTTCAGTCCCTGCCCGCTGGCAATATCGCCCCCGGTCATGAAGCTTCCAAAGTCCAGACCGGCACAGAATCCCTTTCCCTCCCCGGAGAGGACAACCGCACGGACCGCTGGATCCGCCGAGACAGATCTACCCGCATCGACGATGGCCTCGAACATCTCTGCGTTGAGGGCGTTGTATTTCTCGGGACGGTTCAATTTGACATAGGCGACATGGTTTTCGGTTGAAATCGTTACAAGATCAGACATTTGAATTATCTCCCTTACTTTCATTGAATTCTTAAAAGTTAAAACCCGTTGGGATTGCCGAACTTACTGCATCTACAGTGTCAGATGCCATACCGCATAGTTCACTATTTGGTCTTCGCTCTTCAAGCTACGGCCCAACAAGAGCGGAACAGCATCTTCCTTGTAGCTACAGCAACCTCGACAATCGCTCAACTTAGGAGCAAATAACACTCTTGAAAAACTAATTAAATTACCATACATATACCGGCATGAAAAGTGCGTTTATCTACGAATTCTTGAAAAGATGCAAAATAATGGCATCGCTCAAGTGAAGCGAAAAAGTGGTACCCAATTGGAACCCCGTTACGTTTCATGAATTAAAAAGGCTTACAGAGATATCTGTAAGCCTTTAATAATGTAGGAAAAAATGGAGCCGACGCGCGGACTCGAACCGCGGACCTGCTGATTACGAATCAGCTGCTCTACCAGCTGAGCTACGTCGGCTATGGATCAATAAACCCAACTTGAGTTCAGAATAAAGAATAGGTTGCAGTACTTCGTTTATGCTTCAAAATCAAGAAAAAATTCACCTGGCGCAATTTATGGCCTCTCTATCCGGTTGTGACGAGGGGATCGATTGCATCGGGCTGCAAAAAGCGGATAAGGCATACCTGATTTCGGCTATTTACCGGCATTTTCATGAATGCATGGTTGTAATCGTACCGTCTTTCAAGGACGGCCGTCGGGTGTGTGATGAATTGCGTTTTTTTCTAGGGACCGAAGCCTCTGTGGTACAGTATCTGCCGCCCTACAATCTGCTGCCGTACAAATTTCTTGCCTCGGACAGTGAAACCGCCGCCAATCGTATCCGCGTGCTCTACAATCTGGTAAACCAGGGTGTTCCGTCCGTTATTGTGACGACCATAGACGGGTTGATGAAAAGGACACTTCCCAGGGCTTCCCTGTGCGATTATGCAGAGTTGATCATGTCCGGTGAAGAACTTGATCGGGAAAAACTCATCGAAAAATTGGAAGCCGGCGGATATGAACGGGCCGCCATTGTCGAAGAGCCGGGGGATTACTGTGTGAGGGGTGGGATTCTGGACATTTTTTCCCCCCTTTATCCACAGCCGCTACGCATGGAAATGTTTGGCGATCTGGTGGAATCCCTTAGATTTTATTCACCTGTGAGCCAGCGAACCGTCAAAGAGGTTCAGGAGGCAATCATTCTTCCTGCCAAAGAAGCCATTCTGGACAGGCATCAACTTCCCGGTGTGATCGGCCGCATCAGAGAGGAAGCCTCACGGTTGAACACACCCGTCACAACCGTCAGGAAGGTGATCGATCGTCTGAAGACCGAGGGTGTCAATTCCGGATCGGAAAATTTGATGGCGCTTTTCGACGCTGAACTCGAGACCCTGTTCGATTACACACGAACCAAAACACGCTATGTTGTAACGGACTACGAGCAGGTAAAGATGGCCGCCGAAACATCTGAAAACCTTGTCCGGAAGCAATTTGAGACCGTTCTGGAAGAGGGGGGCTTTGCGATGCCGCCCGAGAAGACGTACCTGGACTGGGAAGCGGCCCAGGCCGGTTTGACACGGTCAAAGACCTTGATGTTTAAAGCCCTTCCCATGCTCGACGGCCAAGGGGAATCGATACCGGCCCCCTCCCAATACCATTTCCAGATCCATGACAACACGGAACTCATAGAGGCATTGAGGCATCCCCAATCCCTGGAGGCGCCTCTGTCGCCCCTTGTGGACTGGATCGATACGCACCTGGACAGGGGTTATTTTACGGTGATTGCCTGTGCCTTTTCATCACAGGCCGAGCGAATAAAATCGATGCTCTTACCGTACCCTGTTCAGGTGTTGTCCGGGGAAACATTTCCCACCGGGCCGGTGTTGAAAGAGCATCAAACAAAAACGGTATACGTGTGCGTGGGTGAAATAGCATCCGGGTTTGTCTGGCCTGAAGCCTCTATTGCCCTGATAACGGCCAATGAGATATTCGGGACGCGCCGAAAAGGAACGGCTGCCGGAAAGTCTCGTATCCAGAAGCAGCTGCTCAGTTTCGAAGACCTCAAGATCGACGATCTTGTGGTACACGACCAACACGGTATCGGTCAGTACAAGGGACTTGCCAAATTGACGGTGGAATTTGCGACCAACGACTATCTGCTGATCACCTATAAGGGCGATGACCGGCTTTATCTGCCGGTGGAGCGCATGAACTTGATCCAGAAGTACATGGGTGTGGACGGCGTGGTGCCGGTCATCGACAAGATGGGGGGCAACGCTTGGGACCGCATGAAAACCAAAGCAAAAAAATCCACCGTCAAAATCGCCAAAGAACTGCTGAAGATCTATGCAGCCAGAAAAGTACATAAAGGTTTTTCCCACCGGTCTGTCGAAAGAGAGCTTCAGGCTTTCGAAAACGGGTTCCCTTACGAAGAAACCGCGGACCAGTTGAAAGTCATCGAAGCGGTTCTGCACGATATGGGTAAGTCCGTGCCCATGGATCGACTTGTCTGCGGCGATGTGGGTTACGGCAAGACAGAAGTGGCGCTTCGGGCGGCATTTGTATCTGTATACAACGGCAAACAGGTAGCCGTACTCGTTCCGACGACGGTTTTGGCGGAGCAGCATTTTGCGACATTTTCTGAACGCTTTAAGGATTATCCTGTCAATATTGCTTGTTTAAGTCGATTCCGGTCACGACCGGAACAGCGAAAAATTGTGGATGATATCAAGGATGGAAAGGTGGATATTGTTGTCGGCACCCACCGAATTCTCCAGAAAGACGTTTCCTTCAAGGATCTTGGGCTGTTCGTCATCGACGAAGAGCACCGGTTTGGTGTGCGGCACAAGGAGACCCTGAAAAAAATTCGAACCACCGTTGATGTGCTGGCCCTTACGGCCACACCCATACCCAGAACCTTGCACATGTCCCTGATGGGCATCCGGGATATCGATCTTATTGCAACACCACCGGAATATCGGCATGCTGTCGTGACATATGTATCTGAATTTACAGACGGCATCGTCAAGGATGCCGTTACCAGAGAGCTTCAGCGGGGCGGACAGATATTCTTTGTTCACAACAGCATCAACAGTATTGAAAGAATGGCTGCCCGCTTGAAATCCATTGTCCCTGATGTCCGGCTGGACATCGCCCATGGTCAGATGCCGGAGCACGAACTGGAAAAGATCATGCTCCGCTTTGTCAATAAAGAGATCGATATGCTTGTATGCACGACGATTATCGAATCGGGTCTCGACATACCTTCAGCCAATACGATCTTCATCAACCGGGCGGACCGCTTTGGTCTGGCACAGATGTACCAGCTGCGCGGTCGTGTGGGCCGTGCAGAGGAGCGTGCTTATGCATACCTGTTTATTCCTCCGGAGAGTTACATTACCCGCGATGCGTTAAAGCGTCTAAAAGTATTGATGGACCACAGTGATCTGGGATCTGGATTTCAGATTGCCATGAGCGACCTCAAGATCCGTGGGGGGGAACCATTCTTGGCGCATCACAATCGGGTCATATTGCGGCCGTGGGTTATGACATGTTTCTCAAGCTCATGGAAGAGTCGGTTTCCGAACTGAAGGGCGAACAGCCAATGGATGATCTTGAACCGGAAATCAACCTTCCCATGTCCGCCTTTATTCCAGAGCACTATATTGCTGACATCGATCAGCGACTTTCAGCTTACCGGCGACTGTCCAGAATCTCCCATATGGACGAAATTTCAGCTATTAAGGAAGAACTCATCGATCGCTACGGCAAACTGCCCGAAGAAGTCTCGAATCTGCTTATGAAGATTGTATTCAAAGTCCTGGCCATAAAGGCAGGTATCAAGAAGCTCGATGTGGCAGGGAAACAGCTGGTGCTTCACATATCCGATCAGCACCAGGCCAATCCTCATGGCATTATCGACCTGATTGTTTCAGAAAAGAAACGGTTTCGACTGACTCCCGATCATAAATTGACGGTAACCCTGTCCGATGGTCAAAAGACCGGCCTTTTGACCCAGGCCAAATACATCTTGAAAGAAATAGCGCATCATGTTAACGCCTGATCACCTTGTTCAACATATCCCTTTTTGAGTGAAAGCAGGAGCATTTCATGCAGCATCGTCAACGGCGCTTTCGATGCCTTGGTGTCGTATGGGCAATTATGGTTGTATGGGCCGGCTTTTTTGGCTGTTCCGACTCAAAGGGACCGGTGTCGCCGGAAGTTTTAATTCAGATCAATGACAGTGTTGTCACGGTGGATGACTTTGAAAGAGCGGTCCAGGATACGACAGATGATTTTCCCACGGATATGGATATGGATGCGGGGGTATTGGCTGATATTCAGTTACGCATCTTGAATCAATTTACCGAACGATTGATTCTTGTGGAAAGAGCCAGAGAACTTAACCTGCAGATAAGCGATGCGGAACTCGAAGAGGTGATTGCATCGATAAAAGCGGATTATCCCAAGGGTGAATTTGACCAGGTGCTCCTGGAGCAGGCGGTATCCTTTCAGCAGTGGAAAAATGACCTGCGGATTCGTCTGTTGATGGTAAAGGTGGTTGACCATGAACTGGAGCCCCGCATACACATTACTCCGGAGGAGATATCCGACTACTATGAAAAACATTATAAAGTATCGGGATCTGATCCGGATAAGCAAGAAGATGTTTCCAACATTGACGCCATTATCGTACAGCAGGTGCGAAACAGCAAAAAAGAAGCCATGTACCGGGAATGGATGACGACATTGGAAAAACAGTATCCCTTGAATGTCAACCAGGTGGCGTGGGATAGAATTGCAAATCGGCCCTAGCTGTCATGGATGAATATAACAGATGACCAGACATTTGAATTTCAAGATCATCATACAGCATTTCCTATGGATTTCCATTTGGATGGTTGGATTCGTTGGGGGGGCGCCTGCCGGTGCTGACGAAATCGTGGAACGCATTGTTGCCGTCGTCAATAATGACATCATTACGTATCTCGACGTTCAAAAGGAGATGGCTCCCTATGCGGAACAGATAAAAGCGGTGGGTTATGACCCTGAAAAGGAACAGCAAATGCTTTACAGGGTCAGAAGCGATGTGGTCGAAAAAATGGTGGAACAGAAAATTATCGATCAGGAAATCAAACGCTACAAGATTACCGTAAGCGACCAGGACATCGACAACGATATCGAACAGATCAAGAAAAGCAAGTTGTGGACGGATGAGGAGTTTCGGAAAGCCCTGGAATATGAGGGTCTGACCGTCGAATCCTACCGGGAGAAGTTGAAAAAACAGTCACTGAGGGCAAGACTCCTCAACACGATTGTAAAGGCTAACATAGTGATAACAAAAGAGGATATTGCTGCGTATTATGAAAGCAACATTGAGAAGTATCAGGGCGAGTTAAAGTACCACCTTCGCAACATTATCATGCGGGTGTTAGAAGATGCCGGTACGGACGGGAAGCGGTCTGTTTTGGAAAAAATGGAGAATATTCATGGGGCCCTGGAAAATGGGGCGTCTTTCGAATCCCTTGCCCGGCAATACTCGGAATCGGTGCTGGCTAAAAATGGGGGTGATCTCGGGATTCTGGCATACAAGGATTTTTCAAGCCAGCTGAAAGAAGCGCTGGAGGGTCTTGCTATAGGTGAGTACACACCGGTCCTGGATACCGATCAGGGGTATCAGATTTTCTATATTGAAAATATATTGAAAGAAAATGAAATGTCACTGGAGGAGGTCTATTCTGAGATCGAGAGTATCCTGTATAAAGAGCTCTCTGAAAAAGCATTTACCGATTGGCTCAAGACATTGCGGGAAGCATCCCATATTAAGATAATCCTCTAAAACGGACGGTTTTCCAGAAAGCCAAAAAAGCTAGCTTTTACAAGAATAATTTGATTTTTTTAGGTAATCATTGCATGATCCTTTGTGAAACCGCGATTTCTTCCAAATAGGGTGTTAACCCGGATAGCTCACAAACCTGTTCGACTCTGGCACACGGCATTTCAGCCTGAAATATTCGGGTTAAAGGGGCAGCATGACCATGAGTGATCGAAATACCATTCTAATGGAAAGCATCAAACGACTGTTGCGTCGCAATGCCCTTCCCCACCTGCGTAAGATTGTTGCTAAAACCCATGCCGCCGACCTGTCCAGAATCTTCAATTCACTTTCCCTGACGGAACAGCTCAAGCTTTTCAGCATGATCGGGGATATCGAACAGAAAGGCATCCTGTTCAGTGAACTGGAAGAGGATACGCTTTTATCCTTTGTGGAGGCGTTGAAGATTGAAGAGGTTGTGGCGGTCTTTGAGGATATGCCCACCGATGATGTTGCCGACATAATCGGCAAGCTGCCGGAAGAGACGTCAGACGCAATTCTTCGTAAAATGCGGGTGGAAGGGTCGGAGGAGATCGAAGGCCTGCTTCGCTATGAAGACGATACCGCCGGTGGGATCATGGTACCCGATTTCATCGCACTGCGCGAGGATGTCACCGCAGGCGAGGCGATCCAATCCTTACAGAAAGAACATCAGGATGTGGAGATGCCCTTTTATCTCTATGTCATCAATGAATACGGCAATCTGGTGGGTGTCAGTTCCCTCAGGCAGCTGGTGGTTGTGGGGCCTGAAACACCCCTGAAAGATTTCATGGTGACGGATGTCTTTTCAGTGAAGACGGATATGGATCAGGAGGAGGTCGCAAAAATCGTTGCCCGATACGATATTCTGGCCGTGCCCGTGGTGGATGAAACCAACAAACTGGTGGGTATCGTAACCGTTGACGATGTCATCGATATTTTCCGGCGCGAGGCAACCGAGGATATCTTGAAGATGGCGGGTGTGGGGGAAGATTTTGTTGAGACGAAATCTATTATGAAAAGTACGCGCATCCGGCTTCCCTGGCTTTTTGCCAGCTGCCTTGGGGGTATCGTTGCCTTTTTCGTCATCGGTCATTTTGAAGAGAGTCTGAGAAAACTGACCTACCTGGCGGCATTTATCCCGGTGATCATGGGCATGGGCGGCAATATCGGCACCCAATCCTCCACCATTGTCGTGCGCGGTCTTGCCACGGGCCGCATAGACATAGGTGAGTTGTGGCCGGTGGTTTTTAAGGAACTTTCCATCGGTTTGATTCTCGGGCTTGTTTACGGTCTTCTCATCGGGGTGGTCGCACAGCTGAAATACAGCACCATCATGCTTGCCATTGCCGTGGGTGCTTCGGTCATCTGTTCCATGTCTGTGGCGGCACTTGTGGGTTCCCTGGTTCCCATGCTCTTTGCAAAAATCGAGATCGACCCGGCCGTGGCAACGGGTCCCTTTGTAACCACCGCCATCGATATTATCAGTGTGTTTTTCTATTTTGCCATTGCCACCTCGCTGTTAGGCATTTGACCCGAAATGACGCTTTTCTCATCCCCTGCAATTCTGATCCGCCGTCTGGATTATGGCGATTTTGATCTGATCATCACTTTTTTGACCCACCAGCATGGCAAGATGACCGCCATTGCGAAGTCGGCCAAACGCAGTACCAAACGGTTTTCCGGCGTTCTGGAGTTGTTTTCTCTGCTTGATATCGTTGTCAGCAAAAGCAATCGTAAGGGATTACCGGTTCTTACCGAAGCCTCTTTTTCCAGTCCCTTGAACCACATCAGGGGAAATATCACCAAAACCGCATATGCCAGCTACTGGGCGGAACTCGTCAACGACACCCTGGAAGAAGGCAGGCAGCAGGTGGCGGTTTTTCAGCTTCTGGATTATGCACTCAAGACGCTCGACATCGGAGATATACCTGACGCGGTCTTGAGTATTCTGTTTCAGATGCGGCTTCTTACGTTGTCCGGGCTGTGCCCGAATTTGAATTATTGTTGTACCTGCCATTCCGACATGGCAGATAACAGCCAATATAAAATCAATGTCGATCTGGCAAAGGGCGGTGTGGTTTGTGAACATTGCACACCTTATTCTTCCGATCAAAGATGCTTGTCAAAGGGAACCATCAAACAGTTGCAGTGGCTGAACACGTGTGAATTGAACAAGGCCGGGAGAATACGTTTTTCGCCCACAGCCATGCGGGAGAGTCTTGCCTTTCTGGAAGCCTTTGTCCCTTACCATCTGGGACGGGAACCGAAAAGCCTGAAATTTTTGCGCCGGCTTCGCCGGGAGACAGATTAACAGAAGGGTCCAAGGGTTGCAGGGTTCGAGGGTCCGAGGGGAGTTGCAAGCTTTAAGCTGTAAGCGGCTTATAGCTTAAAGCTTACTGCTTATTATCCAATAAACTGCAACATTCAACATACTGATATGAAACTAAATCCACCCATTCGAGAACTGTTGAAAGACCGACACGTTGAAGCCTCGGCACCCTGTCGTATCGACATGGGCGGGACATTGGACCTGAGCACATTTTATCTGTCCCTGAGGCGTTACAGGCCGTGCACCTTTAACATCGCTCTTGACCTGCGGACAAGGGTGACGGTGAAGCCCGGTCCAATAGGGGTCACGCAGATCAAATCAAAGGGGTTCGAACCGACAGCCTTTTCGCTGTCCCAGGCGCCCTTTGATCACCCGCTGGGTCTGATGTTTGCCATTGCCAACTATTTCGGTGCAGACGGGGTAGAAATTTCCATTGCTTCTGCTTCACCCCCCAGAAGTGCTCTGGGGGGATCGTCATCAGCGGCGGTTGCCCTGGCAGCGGCGTTTCAAGCCGTTCTTTCCACGGCAGGGGCGGCAGTGACCCCGGTTCAGGAAACAGCCTTGCTGGCTCATGCTCTGGAGGGGAGCGTGGCAGGCGTACCCTGCGGTCTTCAGGATCATCTGGCAGCTGCCTACGGGGGTATCCATGCCTGGTATTGGAACCGGGATAGTGCCGCCCGGGCATTTCAAAAAGTCACCGTTGTGGAACCGAGCCGTTTCACTGAGATTGAATCCCATGTCCTGGTGGCCTATTGCGGGGTGCCGCATGTTTCCAAAGATGTCAATGGCCAGTGGGTCAGACAGTTCATTGCCGGCAAACATCGCCAAAAATGGGAGGATATCTGCCAGATCACCCAACAATTTATTGATGCCATGAGGGCGCTCAATTATAAGGAGGCGGCCTGCTGCATGAACAGGGAGGTGATCCTTCGGCGGGAGATGACACCGGAAGTCTTTGACGAGATGGGAGAGCAATTGCGGGCATCGGCAATGGAAAATGCCTGTGGGGTCCGATTTACAGGGGCCGGCGGCGGCGGATGCGTCTGGGCGTTGGGGGCCATGGAAGATATTGACAGACTCCGGGGGATATGGGAGAACATTCTTCGTCAACGAAAAGATGCCCGGATACTCGACTCGGGTGTTGACGGTAGGGGCGTGGCGGTGAAGATTTAATAAGCAATAAGCTGTAAGCGATAAGCCGTAAGCAGCTTATGGCTTAGAGCTTATGGCTTACAGCTTATAAATACAAGAAACCAGAAAAAATAGAGAACAATTCGACCACAAAAAAAGGACAGGAAATGAATTTTCAAGATGTCATATTGAAGCTGGACACATTCTGGGCGCGGAAAGGATGCGTGGTTACGCAACCATACGACTTGGAGGTAGGGGCCGGCACGTTTCATCACAATACCACATTGAAGGCACTGGGGCCGGAACCCTGGAAAGTGGCCTATGTTCAGCCATCCAGGCGACCCACGGACGGCAGGTATGGTGAGAACCCGAACCGGCTGCAGCACTACTACCAGTACCAGGTCATCCTGAAACCCTCACCACCGGATGTACAGCAGCAATACCTGCAGAGCATGAAAGTTCTGGGTATCGATCCCCTGGAACATGATATCCGGTTTGTGGAAGACGATTGGGAATCCCCTACGCTTGGTGCGTCCGGCCTGGGGTGGGAGGTGTGGCTCGACGGCATGGAAATCACGCAGTTTACATATTTTCAACAGGCAGGAAGTGTTGATTTGTCCCCCATTCCCGTGGAGTTGACCTATGGTTTGGAGCGTATCGCCATGTATCTTCAGGGGGTCGACAATGTGTATGATCTCATGTGGAACGATACGATTACCTATGGTCAGGTGCATCACCGTCAGGAAGTGGAGCAGTCCACCTATAATTTTGAAAAAGCCGACGTGAATATGCTCCTGGACCTGTTTGCCAAATTTGAATCTGAATCCCAGAAAACAATTGCCATGGATCTGGTCATACCCGCCTATGAATTCTGTCTGAAATGTTCCCACACGTTCAATCTTCTGGATGCAAGGGGGGCTATCAGTGTGACCGAACGGACCGGGTATATCGGGCGCATACGGAACCTGGCCCGGCTTTGTGCCGAAGGGTATCTGAAACAGCGGGAAGCCATGGGGTATCCGTTGATGAACTGAGCTATAAGCTATAAGCTATAAGCTGTAAGCAATTTATAGCTTATGGCTTACCGCTTACAGCTCATATAACCACAACCGATCGTGAGACGATCCTGAGTTAAAAAAGCGGCAAAGCCGCGTCAAATAAATTCGCGAGGCGAATTTATAAGGGGAAAATATGGAGAAATTATTGCTTGAAATCGGTGCCGAAGAGATACCGGCTGGTTACATAGCACCGGCACTGAAAGCGCTTTCGACGAATCTCAAAAAGAAACTGACCGCTGCCCGTATCGCACATGGAGAGGTCAGCGTGTATGGTACCCCCCGGCACCTGGCTGTCATGATAGAGGATGTTGCCGTCAGACAGAAGACCATGACCACAGAGGTGCTGGGGCCGCCTGAGAAAGTAGCTTATGATCATGCCGGCAATCCCACCGTGGCGATTCAGAAGTTTGCGGAGAAGGTGGGTGTGGCGGTCAGTGCCCTCAAGGTGAAAAAGACAGAAAAGGGATCTTATGTGTGTGCCAAGGTGGTGGAACGGGGTCTGGCGACCCGAACCGTTTTAAAGCAGATGCTGCCGGAGGCTATCCTGTCCATACCTTTTCCAAAAACCATGAAATGGGGTGAGTTGGATATCACCTTTGCCCGCCCCATCCATTCTATTCTGGCCTTGCTGGGATCCCAGGTAGTATCGTTCCGGTTGGGCAATATCAAGAGTGGTCGAACCACATTCGGTCACAGCTTCATGCATCCGTCTAAAATCAAAATCACGGAACCAGGAGAATATATAGATAAACTGCGGTCCGTCCATGTGGTGGTGGACATGACGGTGCGAAAAAAGGAAACAGCCCGCGAAATCAAAGCCGCCGCCGCAGGTGTGAATGGCAATATTCTGCCGGATGAGGAGTTGCTCGATATCGTCACCAATCTTGTGGAGTATCCGGTGGCGACCGCCGGCAGATTCGATGACGCTTTTCTGGACATTCCCCGTGAAATTCTGATTACAGCCATGCGGGAACACCAGAAATACTTTGCCGTTGTGGATGGTGCCGGGAACCTGATGCCCTATTTTGTTGCTGTCAACAACACCCGCACAAAGGATCTCAATCTGGTGGCAAGAGGGCATGAGCGGGTACTGCGGGCACGGCTTGCGGACGCGCAATTCTTTTATCAGAGTGATGTAAAGACGCTTTTCGAGCCCTGGAATGAACGCTTGCAGGGGGTTCTTTTTCAGGCCGCCCTCGGCACCATGGCGGAAAAGATCCAGCGGGTCATGAAAATCGGTGCCCATGTGGCGGCGCTGGTCTCCACTGATACAGCCTTTCATGAACGCGTGGTACGGGCTGCCGGTCTGTGTAAGGCAGACCTGGTGAGCCAGGTGGTGGTAGAATTCCCCAGGCTGCAGGGGATCATGGGACGTGTCTATGCCACGCTTTCCAAAGAACCGGCGGATGTCGCCTGGGCCATAGAGGAACATTACCGACCCACCTATTCGGGGGGACCGCTTCCGGAGACATTGACCGGCGCTGTTCTGGCGATTGCCGACAAGATGGATTCCATTTGCGGTTGCTTCTCGGTAGGTCTGGTGCCCACCGGTGCTTCCGATCCTTACGCGCTTCGACGCCAGGGTATCGGCGTCATCAATATCATGCTGGACCAGGGGCTGTCCATCCCGCTGAAAGACATGATCGTTAAATCACTGGCACTCTTTTCAGAGAAAAGCCAAAAAGATGTTGCAGAGACAGCCGAAAATGTCCTTACCTTTTTGAAAAACCGCATGTCACGCCAGTTGGTGGAGGAAGGATGTTCCAAGGACGTTATCGCCGCCGTCGTCAGTACCGGGGCGGACACTGTGCCCGAGGTGTGGAGCAGGGTCAACGCCCTTGAGAGATTGAAGGGGGCGCCGGATTTTGAGCCCCTGGCGGTTTCATTCAAGCGTGTGGTCAACATTATCCGCAAAGCAGAGGGATTCCAGGGGGCTGTGGTGGATGAACAGTTGTTTGAGCATCCATCTGAGAGCGATTTGTTTGCCGCTTTTAAGGAAGCCAGGCACCGGGCTCTGACGCACCTGGAAAAGGGCCGTTTTGAAGAAGGCCTGCTGGAAATTGCATCCCTGCGGGATCGTGTGGATGCTTTTTTTGACGGCGTCCTGGTCATGGCTGAAGACAAGGGTGTCAGGCATAATCGGCTGGCACTTCTCGGCATTATTGCCGAACTTTTCGATAAATTTGCCGATTTTTCAAAATTGTCGGCTTCATAAGGGAGGATACCAATGCCGTTTGACCCTGAAAAAGATAAGGTGCTGAAAACATGGCGGTGCGAGGAAACAGGTCTTGTCATCTCCATCAATCAATATAACGAAGGACAGCCCAAGGTGCAGATCGGACCGCGAATTCTGATGAAAAAGGATGGAGGGGGTGAAAGGGCACCCATGAAGGCCGGCCGGTTGACCGTGGAAGATGTGCTGTGGCTGTATGACGTGATCGATGAAGTAAAGGAGACATTGACGGGACTGGCGGCGCCGGCATAAAGCGATAAGCCATAAGCTTTAAGCTCTAAGCTGCTTATAGCTTACAGCTTATAGCTTACAGCTCAACTTTCGGGATTCAGCGAACGCGAAATGAATAATCCCCTGGCGCTTTGCGAACTCGCCGCAAGGGCTCCTAACGTCAGCGCCGGCCATATGGTTAAACAGGAATGGCTGATAAATGACCATGTTTTCATATTGGATTGTTCATTGTCATGCGCTGATGAAAGGTGCCCTAAGCGGCTCAAACAGCGCAAATCGCCATTGGATCACCCATTTCGCTCTATCTTTGGTGAAACCCGAAAGTTGAGTTACAGCTTACAGCTTTCTCTATATTCTTTACTAACACAATCTCGCAACGAGTTAAGATGCCTATCTCACCGGACGCCTCACCTGTAATCAGACCTGTCAAGACCCGGAACACACCCGAACTCGGGCCTGTCTCCGTGATGGCGGCAACCACACCCGATTTCCAACGGCTGAAAAGCCACCTGGAATTTGAGGATCAGGGCAGCCAACATCTTTACACTGCCAATCTTGTGGTTGGATCCGGCCGGAGTGCCGGCATGTCGCTGTGTGGGCCTTTTATCGGTGCGCCCTATGGCGCCATGATCCTGGAAACGCTCATTGCCTGGGGGGTTACCCGGATTGTGTTCATGGGGTGGTGCGGTGCCATATCAAAAGATGTTCACACCGGTGACATGATTGTTCCCAATGGTGCGTTGGTAGACGAGGGAACCTCTCTTCACTACCTGCGAAAGGGAATGGATATTGTCCAACCGTCGAATCTTATTCTAGGAAAAACCCGGCAGATCGTGAAATCAGAACGGGTGACTTTTCATGAAGGCCTGGTGTGGACCACGGATGCAGTCTTTCGGGAGACCCGTGAAGCCGTGCTGTCTTTTCAGGAAAAAGGCATCCTGGCTGTGGAAATGGAGCTGTCGGCCCTGTTGTCCGTGGGCATGTTTCATGGTGTGGATGTGAGCGGTCTTCTGGTGGTGTCTGACGAACTCTCCAGTCTGACATGGAAACCGGGATTTAAAAGTGAGCAATTCAAGCAAGCACGGAAAGATGCGGCGATGATTGTCATGAAACTCTGCGAGGCGTTGACATGACAGACAGGATTGACGAAATTGTTCAAACCCTCAAAGACTACAACGAAGCCTATAGAAAGGGCTCACCCATTGTCGGTGATGCTGCCTATGACCGACTGGTGGAGATTCTGCGAAGTCTCGATCCCGACCACCCCTTTCTGCACGCCGTAGAGCCCGAAGCATTTTCCGGCAAAAAGGAAATACGGCATCCAATACCCATGTTGTCCACAGACAAAGCCTATACCAAAGAGGCACTGGAGCGGTTCGTTACCCGGGTGTCCAAAGCGGCAAAAGACACGCACATGGAAGACATTGTCTACCGTGTTACCCCTAAGCTGGATGGCCTTGCCGGGCGGGATGATGGCAGGATATTGGCTTCCAGGGGAAATGGGGAAGTCGGGTACGATATCAGCAATGCCTTTTTAAAAGGCGTTGTTCCTGTGGGGGGGCGGGGTCTGGGTGTCGGGGAGATCGTAATCCAAAAATCCTATTTTGAAGAGCACCTGTCCGGTGAGTTCGAACATCCCCGCAATATGGTGGTGGGCATTGTTTCATCGGACACGTTGAATGAATTTGCCCAAAAGGCCCTTGGGGACCAGGCGGTTCATTTTGTGCCTTACAGCCAGCTTAGCTTCTGGGAGGGCGATGCCGACACCCTGTTGCGTGATATGGATGCCATCCTGGTTGACCTGACCGGTCAGACAGACTACCCCATGGACGGCGCGGTGGCCGAGGTAATGAGCCCTGAGATCCGGGATATCATGGGGGCCACCGCTCACCACTACCGCTGGCAGATCGCCATTAAGACAAAGGGCGATACGGCCGTCACAACGGTGGAGGCGGTCACCTGGCAGGTGGGCAGAACCGGTAATATCACACCGGTCATGGAGGTTAAACCCATATCTCTTTCGGGCGCCACGATTCGGAGGGTTACCGCTCACCATGCGGGTATGGTGCTCAAAGAAAAGATCGGGCGGGGTTCGAAAATAGAAATCATCAGAAGCGGCGAAGTCATCCCCAAGTTAGAGAAAGTTCTGAATCCATCCCAGGATGTTTTTCTTCCGTCTGTGTGTCCGGTGTGTCAGACGCCGCTTGTGTGGCAGAATGATTTTCTGAAATGCGACAATCGTTTGTGCCGGGCACAGATAGAACAGGGTATCAGTCACTGGTTTAAAACCCTGGGAAACGCAGACTGGTTCGGCATCAAAACCATACAAAAGTTAGTGGAAAATGGGTACGATCGTCTGGAGAAGATATACGCTTTGACGGAAGCGGATTTTATTGACATGGGGTTCGGGCCTGTTCAGTCAAAAAACCTGGTTGAGGCCCTCGATATCAGCAAGAACAAACCTGTGGAAGACTGGCGGTTCCTGGCGGCCCTGGGAATTTCGAATCTGGGAACCGGGGACAGCCGGAAGCTGCTTTCCCACATGACGCTCCAGGACCTCATGGAAGCTTACCCTGGGCGCATCGAAGACATCAACGGCTTCGGGGGTATCACAAGCCTGTCCATCCATAAAGGCATTCAAGATCTCAGAAAGACCATCGACCACATGCTGGCCCTGGGTTTCAACCTTGTCATATCGCCCCTTGTTCATGAGACGCCGGCGTCCGAAAGTGTCATCGCCGGCAAGGGCATTGTCTTCACCGGCAAGATGCAGCACGGCAGCCGGGAAAGCATGCAGTCAGATGCCCGGCGGCTGGGAGCCAGGGTACAGACAGCAGTGAGCGGCACCACGGACATGCTGGTGTGCGGCGAGAAGGTGGGGGCAGCCAAAATCGCGAAGGCACGTACTCTGAACGTCACGATCCTTTCCGAAGACGATTACATCGCTATTATCAGGGGGTGACGCTATTTTAAGGGTTCGAGGGTTGGAGGGTGATACAAGGGTTGGAGGGTAGCTGATGGCGGTAGGCGAAACGCACCTAACAGTCTTCAGCCTAATAGCCTTCAGCCTAAAAGTCTACGGCTTATAGTCTGAACGACTATCAAGAGTGGGGTAATCATGGAAAACAAGATCAGAGCCCACGCCATCATCACCGGCAGGGTCCAGGGCGTTTTTTTCCGGGTGGAAACCAAACATGCCGCAGAAGGTTTCGGGGTTGTCGGCTGGGTACGGAATAAGATGGATGGTTCTGTGGAAGCGGTGTTCGAAGGTGAGGAAGCCGATGTAAAAGCCACGCTTGCATGGTGCCAAACAGGACCTCCCCATGCCAGGGTCAGCAAGGTGGAGGTGATCCGGCAGGACTATACAGGTGAGTTCGAAACCTTCGACGTGACCTATTAATCGTCCCTCCCAGAATTCCATTTTTTCGGAAATCAGGCAATACCCACCCCAAGGATCATGACAGGGAATGGGTTTCCCTTGTACCGCTTTTTGATCAGATCAGCTTTTTCTATCAAACCCGATATGAGAATCTTAGCAGTGATAAATTCTATTATCGCATAGTTGGGTTCAATTGTGATCTCCAGTAGATGAAGCCAGCCCTGATGTTCTTTGAACCAATATTCCCTATCAGAAATGCGACCTTCTAAGTGAAGATTAGAAACCTGGCACCGTGTAGCATTGATTGAAATTTTTAATCATACAATCTTAATTCAGAGAAAATCCTTAAAATTGTTCAAATCTCTATGTTCGCCATCAATCGCCTGATTGCCATTTCCATTTGTAAGCTTTTGCATATATAATCGTTGCCGATTTAGATATGCATTCAGGAAAGAATCGAAAGCTGCGATTTCAACAGCACCATAAAGGTGTCTATAGCTCGAAAAAGTGTTGCTCCAATAAAGATTAGGCCGTGTTGTTAGAATTTAGAAAATTCAATTAGACGGCCTATACGTGGCCGAGGTCCTCTGGATCGGCCACGTCCACATTATGCAATCATACGCCTAAAACACAACCCATTGATCTTTCCATCATTATTTCGTAAACTATTTTTTTAATATGTGTGGCATGTCAGCAACGGCATCGTCTCATCGAGGATGTAAATTGATTTTGCTGGGCCTGGATGACCCGGATAGTACGATAACGCCTAACGCGATTTGCTGAGAAACTGAAGCATGGCAGACAAAACAATCACCGGTACAATTTTGCGCACCAGGCTGTGCGGATGCCCGATATCCGCTGACCATGGTTGTCGGGTCTCCTTTCTGAAGCGGTTCGATTTGATCTATACGGTCATCCTGTGGACTGTTTTTACGCTAATTCTATTTTCAACCGGTGAGGTTGTTCATGCACAGAAGACCCTCCCTCCGCTTGAGGTCGCTACGGTTCAACTGACGCCCGAAGAACGCGCATGGCTTGCGGTGTATTCGGAGGATGAAAAGAGCGATGCAGTCGACGGAAAACTTCAGAAAACGGTCGCGACAGCGCCATCCCAAAAAGCAGTATCTGATTTTCCACGCGATAATCCAATAAAGATCGTGTACCCGTTGGTTATGGGGCCTTTTACACTTGAGGATGAAAATGGTGAGGCTCAGGGTCTTGCTATTGATCTGTTGCGATTATGGTCAAAAAAAACAGGGATTCCGATTGAATTTAAGAGTGCTATCTGGGACGAAACGCTTCAGGCCATGCGTGATGGCAAGGCGGATATCCATCCGTCACTTTATCTGACAGAGGAGCGGGACAAGTATCTGGACTACGCAACGGTAATCGCCCCTTCGGTGGGGACCATTTTTTACGACAAAAATATTGTCAATATCAATGGGCCTGAAGATTTAATGGCTTATAGAATCGGCGTTGTTCAGGGCGGTTATCATGAGCAGTATATTAAAGAAAAACTGCCGGGGGCCTCTATCGTTTCTTACATCGAATTTCCACAGATGGTGGATGCTGCTCTAAAAGGGGATATCCATGTTTTTATCGATGAGCGGTATTCGGTATTATACGGATTGGACAAAAGAGGGTTGTTAGACGCGTTCCGTTACAATCCTGAGCACGCCTTATATCACAACAACATCTGGATCGCTGTGCGGGAAGGCGACAAAGATCTTTTCTACGCGCTTAAAGATGGGATGGCGCTGATCACTCCCAAAGAGAGGGCAGACCTCGAACGGAAATGGCTGGGAACATCCACTGTAAAAACAGCGGATACTCTGTTTATTGCCCTTTACCGTGATTTTGCGCCCTACACATTTATAAATTTTGAAGGTGTGCCTGCCGGTCTTTTTGTGGACATATGGAATCTTTGGGCCAGGAAAACCGGTAAAAACGTCGAATTTCTTCCCAGTAATTGGGAGGACTCTTTAGACAACCTGAAAAAAGGTGCTGCGGACATTCATTCCGGTCTTTTTTATAGTGATTCTCGTGCACAATGGATCGATTATTCCCAGCCTTTTTATGAGACGGGTTCATACGTTTTTTATTCTAGCAAAAAAGAAGCGCCGTATAAAGATGGTATTTACACAGAGAAGAAAATCGGTGCGATCAAGGGGTCCTATCATGAGGAACATTTGCGCATAAAGCATCCGACGGTGGATGTGATTCCCTTTGAGAGCATGGAAAAGATGCTGCGGGCTGTGTTGAGTAGAGAAATATCCGCATGTCTGATGGAATATTTAAGTGCCACAGCGATGATCAATCGCCTCGGGCTATCAGGAAGATTCAATTCAACAATGGCCATGCATCTTACACAGAAATTCCATGCCGGCGTGCGGAAAGATAATCCGCAACTGCTATCTCTTGTTAAAGAGGGATTTGATGCCATAACCCAAAATGAGCTGGCAGAGATTGAAACACGCTGGGTATCGGATCCCGGTAAACAGTATTTCAGGAAGGCTGCCAAGAAAATACGCCTGACGGAATCGGAAACCGCTTGGCTGAAAGCGCATCCGAATATTGTGCTTGGATATACCGATACGTTCGAGCCAGAGGTCATCGTCGGCCCGAACGGCAGTTATAGCGGCATCCAGGTCGATATCCTGGCTGAATTAAACCGGCGCCTCGGGACCCGAATCCGCCTTCAAATCGACTCCGTCCAGAACATACTTGAGAAGATGCAGAAAAGGGAAGTCGACGGCCTCTTGAGCCTCCATCCCGGCTATGCGGATAAGTTGGGGTTGTTGAAAACCAGTGGCTACTTCAGCAGCTATCCCGCCGTATTCTCGCGCAAGGACGAGCTTTTTGATCGCCCCTCGGATTTTTCCGGCAAGAAAGTCGCTGTTATCGATAAACTCTTCTTTTCCGAGCAAATCATCGAGCAGCATGGGAAGGGGGCAACGGTCCTGAAAGTGTTAGATGCCAAAGAAGGGCTACGGATGGTCGACAACGGACAGGCGGATCTCTTTCTTGGCGTTTCCCTAAACGCTTATCTCATAAACAAGCACCAGCTTTTCAACCTGGTGGCCCGGTACGTGTTCTACGATGACCCGGTCTACGGCGTCATCGGCACCCGGTCCGATTGGCCGGAGCTCTCCTCTATCCTGGATAAAGGGCTGTCGAGTTTTTCAAAAAAAGAGATTTATGCCATCATCGAAAAATGGAGTTCCCTGCCACAACAAAAAAAAGTGATTGAACTCACAGCTGATGAAAAAGCATGGCTTGCAGAAAATCACACGGTCCATGTTCGTATTGCGAATTTCCCTCCTTACATTATTTTCCACGAAAAAGAGATATCGGGAATCGTGATTGAATATCTCAACCTGATTGCCGAACGAACTGGAATATCATTTGAATTCGTCATTGAAAATCGTCCCTGGCAAGAGGCGCTCGAATCACTGATGAATCTTAAGGGTCCAGATATGATTACATCCATATCACCAATGGCTGAACGTATGTCATATATGAATTTTTCAAAGCCTTATTTTGTCTCGCCACGGATGATTTTTTCCCAGACTGACGCTCAAATTATTTCCGGAATCGATGACTTGAATGGCAGAACACTTGCGGTGCCGCGGGGAACCCTCTTGCAAAAGAGGGTCGAGGGGCAATACCCTGATGTTAACCTGCTGTTCTGTGATTCGGATGTAGCTTCCATGAAGGCCGTGTCCGGGGGAAAAGCGGATGCCTACATCGGCAACTTGATCAATACCTCCCGCGCTATCCTGCTTGAGGGAATTGTAAATTTGAAAGTAGCAGCCCCCAGCCCGTTTGGCGATGACGTATACACCTTCGGCATTCGTAAGGACTGGCCGGAATTGAGCAGCATTATTGATAAAGGACTTGATGCAATTTCCCAGGGGGAAAATCTGGCCATTCGTAGTAAATACCTTTCGGTCAGATATGAACACGGCCTCCGGCTGATCGACGTCCTGAAATGGATTCTAATACTTGGCGGTGTGGCCACAGGCATCGTCTTTTTCTTTGTCTTCTGGAACAGAAGTCTGAGACATAGAGTTGCTGAAAGGACGGCTGAGCTCGTTGAGAGCGAAGGCCGTTTACGCGCTACCTTTGAACAGGCCGCGGTCGGCATTGGCCATGTTTCGCTCGAAGGTCGTTTACTGCGTGTCAATCAGAAAGCCTGCGATATTCTGGGATACTCGCGCCAGGAGATGCTCCAGCGCACAGTTCTGGACATCACCCATCCTGATGACCGCTATGCCGATGCCGGCCAGGTAAAGAGTCTGTTGCAAGGGGATGCGGATAGCTATTCCATGGAGAAACGCTTTCTTCGTAAAGACGGTGGGAAGATCTGGTTGAACCTTACGGTCACAATGGTTCGTGAGGTGTCCGGGAAACCCCTTTGGTTTGTGTCTGTGATTGAAGACATCACCGAACAGAAGCAGGCCCAGGCAGAGATCCAGCAACTACGAGAGGAATATACACACATCGCCCGGGTCTCGGCCATGGGAGAGCTTACGGCCTCTCTGGCGCATGAACTCAAGCAGCCCTTGACCGCTATTCGCAGTAATGCGCAAGCGGCCCTGCGGTTTTTAGCCGTTGATAAGCCGGATCTGGACGAATTTCGTGAGATCTTAGCGGATATTGTCGAAGACGACCGTCGTGCGGATATGGTGATTTCCAAGCTCCGGACCTTGATGCGCAAAGGTAAATTAGATGTCGTTAAATTGAATCTCAACGATATTGTTCAGGAGACCCGGCCGTTGATCAACAGCTATGGCATCGCGAAGAAAATTTCCCAGACCTATGAATTGGATGCCCGGTTATTGCCCATCACCGGGGATCGAATTCAACTGCAACAGGTCTTGATTAATCTCGTGTTGAACAGTTCTGAGGCCTTTTCCGCTGAGGAGGCAGTCGTTCGCACCATCACAGTGAGCACCCGTCAGCATGATGCAGAGAATGTGCTTGTTTCTGTCAGTGACAACGGCCAGGGGATTCCGGAAACAGTCCTGGGTCATCTGTTTGAACCCTTTTACACCACCAAATCGAAGGGGTTGGGAATGGGACTGGCGATTTGCAGATCCATCGTGGCGGAACATGGCGGACGCCTGTGGGCAGAAAATCGTCCCGAGGGCGGCGCTGTATTTTGTTTTACGATACCTGTGGATAAGGGGTTGGCCCCATGAATAAATCGAAAGCCATGGTGTTTGTGATCGATGACGATGCGTCCGTGCGCAGGGCCCTAAAGAGACTGATACGTTCGGCGGGAATACAGGTGGAGACTTTTGTAACAGCCCGGGACTTCCTGTCACGGCCTATCTATGAAGGCCCGTGTTGTCTGATTCTGGATATTCGCATGCCAGGACTCAGTGGTCTTGATCTGCAACAAGAATTGACCCGGGCCAATCGCATGCATCCGATCATCTTTGTCACGGGCCATGGCACCATTTCCATGGGCGTTCGTGCCATGAAGGCCGGAGCCATAGACTTTTTAGAAAAACCATTTGAGGACCAGGACCTCCTCGACTTGATACAACAGGCCCTGATGACGGACAGTCAGGAGCGGCAAAAAAACATCGAGAAGCAGAAAATCCTGGCCGGTTATGCGTCTTTGACAGCGCGCGAGCGTGAAGTCCTGGCGCTGGTGGTGACCGGTCTGTTGAACAAGCAGGTAGCCTTTGATCTGGGCATCAGCGAGAAGACCGTCAAGGTTCACCGCTCCCGGGTGATGGAGAAAATGGCTGCCGGGTCACTCGCAGAGCTTGTGCGTATGACTGAAAAAGTGCCGTTGCCTTCCTGACAACGCTGTCTAAAACCGCCAGCTCCCGCTAATCAAAGTCAAACGTCAATCATTCCCATCCCTTTTGATTTGCCTTCGGGTTCAATTCCCCGCGGGTTCTGCCGTTCGGCAGTGCTTCGCATGCCGCGAGTCGTCATTCCGGCGAAAGCCGGAATCCAGGAATATAAACTGGATGCCCCCGGCTAACTACTTACCGGGGCAGGCTTATCGAGTCCGGCATGACAATAGATACCCCGTAGCTTGCTGCGGGGTAGTTCATTATAAATTGGTCGAGGCGAGAGGATTTGAACCTCCGACCCCTTGAACCCCATTTTCAAGGGTTCTCGCGCACTTTTAACAATTAACTTATTAATATTATTGCGTATCCATTTATTGCCCGATAAAAGATGGTTTGTGTGCATAGTGTGCATGGTGTCAATAGCAGCATGTTGTGCATGCTGTCGGTATAAAAGGGTAGACATAGGGTAGACAAAAACATCTCCTGTCGCTTATAAAAACTGAAGAAATCCTATTACGATTCTCCTGAGCATATCCTCCTCTAAATATTAGGTCTTGCTTATTGACATCTGCTGAACAATCTTGTACATTAGTGTACAAATAAATGTATGTAAAAATACATATAATTGTATGAATAAATACAAATGGAATATAGATTAAATAAAAACCGTCTTATCGAAATTTTGGGAGAGTGGAACCGCTTCCTCAAACGTAAGGTCCACCTGATTGCCTGTGGTGGTACAGCTATGACCTTGATGGGTGTGAAATCTTCTACAAAAGATGTCGACTTCATAGCTCCCAAGGTTAGAGAGCATGATTACTTGGCGAAACAATTAAAGGCGCTGGACTACAAACAGGTAACCGGCTCTGGATGGAAAAGAGCTGGAGAGGATTTCCGGTTCGACATTTTTCGCGGAAACCGCATTCATACAACGGAACTGCTGGAATCCCCTCTTGAAGAGAGGAGACACTCCACGCTGAAGGAATTTTCGCATCTTTTTATTGGCATCTTGAACGATTATGATTTGATTGTCAGCAAATTGATGCGGGGAACCACTGTTGATTTTGAAGACTGTCTGAGTTTAACTGAAGCTCACTTAACAGAAATTGATATGAGTAGGCTCATCCAACATTTTTATTCAATGATCAGTTACGATGTGGCTGAAGATCGTTTAAAGCCGAATATCGATTATTATTTAGAATTGTTGCGGGAGAAAGGGCTTTATGACTGATAGAAAACTTTTAAGCAGTTTGTCGAAACTCGGTTTTTCAATGTTTGAGCCAAGCGAGGAGCTGGATGTCAACGAAACCCTGGCAGCGGTAGTTAAGAGCCATGACACCCGGCTATGGGAAGGTTTTCCAGTGTTGCTTGCAAATGTGGCTGAAAGTTATCAACTTACACCAGAACAGGTCGAACAACGATTAATGAACAAAGAAGAGAAAGATCTCTTTCACCGATTAATGCTCATGTCCGGGTCCTTGTTTTCACATTATCACCTGTCGTTTTCATGGTGGAACAAGCTCCAAAAGAGTCTTTCCAAAAAAGACAAAGCATTGGTCAAGAAATGGAAAAGCGATTTGGCTAACAACCGAACGCTGAAATGTAATGACGCAGAGTTTGATCCGGAGCGCCTGAAAGGACTGTTTGAACTTTATTTTGAAAGAAAGGCTGAAAAAGGCAGGCGGCGAAAAGAAAAATATGAGGAGTTTTCTTTAGAGTACGCCCTGTCACAAGTTTTCTCACCAAAGCAAAAAGAACTGTTCAAGAAAAAACTGGAGGGCCTCCCTTTAACAAAAACCGAGCAGGAGTATTACTCTCGGACGGTCAAGAAGAAAGTGGTCGCGCTGGCGAATTCTGAGTTGCATAGTTTATCGAAAAAACTTTTGGGGCTATAAATCAATTCAGCATATGCTAAACAATCCTAACATATTGAAATAGCGTATTAATTCTTTGCTGGCTGTTTGAGAGCCATTTCGAGAATACGGTGAATACGGTGAATAAAGTCAGATAGTTCCATTTAAGGTCGGCAGAGATTTGTATATTTTTTGTACACAGGATATCTTCGGAAAAGAATTCAAAACACTCAAAACAGCTATCATAAATTTTTATTTTTGCTTTCATCCGGGAATCTCAACCTTACGATTTAGCTAAATTCGTAATAGCCCAAGTCTACATTGCAGTCTAAAACCGTCAGCCCCCGCTAATCAAAGTCAAACGTCAATCATTCCCATTTTCAATCCCCTGTAAATAGGTCAGAGATATTTGACTATGCCGATGGTGGTAGTTACTTAAGGTCGGGAGTTTCTACTTAAAACCTTTGTCATTCCCGCGCAGGCGGGGCACAAAGTGAAGCTTCAGCGCTATCCAGAAAGCGATTACTAACCTAATTCCTGGAAGACTCATCATAAACAATAATCGAATGATCAAAATTCGAATGATCAAAACAAGGCCATGGCGATACCAATTAGGCATTTTGTTTGAAACATTTGAGCATTTGATATTTGGATTTGTTTCGTATTTCGATATTCGGATTTAGAATTTATCACACGATGAATGTGGTTAACATCAAACCTTGTAGGATTGAATAAGTGCCGGACCCTTTGCACCCGTGTGTCTAATTGAATTTTTAACTCCCCTTCTTCTTAACGCATCCAAAAACCCGGTTCCGAAAGTCCCATGGCAATAGGACCAAGGTCCAATAGCATTGTTTTTCATTGTCCATTACAATCCAGAACCAGGTCATGGACAATGGAAAGATGAATCCGACGGGAGATTAAAAACTAATTATGAAACAGCCTCGAGTATTTATAATCGACGATGATCCATTCCTGTGCAAGGCATTGGAGCGTTTAATGAGATCGGCGGGATTTGATGCGAAGACCTATACGTCAGGGCAGGTATTCTGGGAGAAAAAAGATTGGCACAGGCCGGGCTGTCTGGTTTTGGACGTGAGAATGCCGGGGCTTGGGGGATTCGAACTGCAGGAGAGATTGATCAAAGCCGGCTGTAAAATGCCGGTAATCTTCATGTCTGCCCATGAAAATACAATCCCAAGTCGGAAGGTCATAGGAACCCGGGTGTTGGGTTTTCTTCAGAAACCCTTCGAGGATCATACCCTCCTGGAGTTGGTACATACTGCGCTGAACGAAAATTTTAAAAGGAGAAAATAAAAATGAAAACAAACAAAATGTTCATACTGACCCTGACCCTGGTCATGGTGACCTTTCTGCTAAACACAACCTGGGCAGCCGAAAAAGATAAAAACGACATGGCGTCATTGGCCAAGGCCTCCCAGAATCCGGTTTCCACCCTGATCAGCGTGCCCTTTGAAAATAACCTGACTTTCAACAACGGGACCGAAGACTCGGTTGTGGATACCCTCAATATCAAGCCGGTCGTGCCTATGAGCTTCGGCAAAAACTGGAACCTGATCAATCGGGTCATCATACCGGCTGTTTATCAGGAGGAGCGTTTTCCCGAGGAGGGAAACCGGTTCGGCCTGGGAGACATCACGTATCAGGGATTTATTTCACCCAAAAAGGTCGGAAAAATCATCTGGGGTATCGGGCCGCAACTGGGCATGCCCACAGGCATGGACCGCCTGACTTCCAACCAGTGGACGCTGGGCCCGGCTGCTGTCGTCCTGGCGATGCCCGGGCATTGGGTTGTGGGTGCGCTGGTCTCGAATGTCTGGGACTTTGGCGGGGGCTACGAGCCCTCCCAGGACATTAAATTTTCATCTATTCAGTACTTTATTAACTATAACATGAAAGGTGGCTGGTATCTGACGACGTCCCCCACCATTACCGCCAACTGGAAAGCGGATGACAGCGACGACAAGTGGACGGTTCCTTTCGGCGGCGGTGTGGGCAGGGTGTTCAAGATTGGAAAACAACCCGTGAACATGAAGGTTGCAGGATACTATAGCGTGGAAAAGCCTCAATACGCTTCTGACTGGAATCTACAAACGATGCTGATCTTCATGTTTCCAGAGTGAAAGAACAGGTACGTGGAAAAAACCTGAGTTGAAATTGGTGAAATCAATAAATTGAGAGATTTTCTCAAATTAGAGGCGGCAAAACCCTCTGTCGCCCCAGCCCCTAAAGACAAAGGAGAACGAAAATGAGGTCAAATCACCTGATCAGAAAAGCATTTATGACATTGACTATGCCGATGATTTTGGGTGGAATCCTGTTTGGGATTTACACGGGCTCCGTCTATGCAGGCGGGCTCTACATTTACGAAATGGGCAACTCGACAGACACAGGGTACGCGGCTGCCGGACTGGCTGCTCGCGCCAGCGATGCAGGAACCGTGTTTACCAATCCGGCCGGCATGACACGTTTTGATCAATCGAAAATGCTGGTGGGTGTCACCCCGCTTTACATCTATGCGAACTTCGATCCGGATAAAGACACGACGGGCAGTGGACCCGACGGCAAAGTCAGAGAGCCTTTCTCCGGCGGCTCATTTGCCTATATTCGTCCTGTAACGGAAAAACTGACACTCGGAGTCAGCGGCCAGAATTACTTTGGTCTGGCGCTCAAATGGGATCCGGCGAACAAATGGGTCGGCCGTTACAATGTCACAGAGGAAACCTTAATCGCGCCCCAGCTGCAACCAACCGCCGCGTACAAGGTGAACAACTGGCTTTCATTGGGGGCAGGGGCCGGGCTGACGCTGGGCTATCTCGCTAGCGAATCCAAGGTCAACAACCTGGATCCCGATTTAAACGATGGCAAACTCAAGTATTCCGATACCGCCTTTGCCGTCCAGGGCAATTTCGGGGTCATGATCGAACCCTCCGAGGGGACCAGGTTCGGTCTGCGGTACCTGACGGAGACGGAACTGGATTTCGAGGACGACGTTTACCTCTCAGGTGTGGGTCCGGGCGTCGCCGATTTGACGAAGTCGCTCGGTGAAGTCGAGCTGGACATGAAGATGCCCCAATCTCTTATGGCCGGGGTTTTTCATCAAGTCAACGACAAGTGGGCTGTCCTCGGAAGTGTGGGTTGGGATGATTGGTCGCGCTTTTCCAGGATCCGTGTCAAAGTCGATAATTTGGGTGCCAACCGGGTCGTAGACGCAGGATTCAAGGACACGTGGCATTTCGGTGTCGGCGCGCAGTACCAGTACACCCCCAAGTTGATGTTGACCGCCGGCTTTTCGCACGACTCGGGAATGGCGAAACAAGGCGCTCTGTCGATCGCGCTGCCGATGGCTGAGATGTACCGCTACGGACTCGGGTTCAGGTATCAGAAGAGCGCCGATCTTTTGCTGGGAGGAGGCCTGAGCTTCCTTTGGCAAGGAGATCTTAAAATCAATCAGACCGGGGACCCGGTGACCGGGCGGGTTTCCGGTCAGTACGACAACGTCAATATCACGTTTTTGTCTTTCTATGTTCAATGGTGATAGGCGAGAAAATGAAAAAGCTAAAAAAAGGGAGAAATTTAATGAAAACAAAAGCTATTTTTATCCTGGCCCTCGCCGGATTGATGGTAAGCAGTTTGATAACCACGGCCGGCGCTCAAAAACCTCATGTCGATAAAACCATTACATCAATAGGCGCCGGGAAATCTGTCCCCGTCACCTGGAAAAATTTTGTCCGTGCCGAGAGTGACAAGATGTTAAATAGTTACGTCAAGATGGGAGCGTTCGGTAAATTCCTGCATATCCCGAAGCCTACGCCCATCGATCAGCAAAAAGTGGTTCGCATGAACCGGGATACCATCTATTCCCTGGGTGTCTTCGATTTGACCACGCCGGTCACTATCACTAAGCCCGACACCGGCAAACGCTTTCAATCCATGCAGGTTGTTAATGAGGACCAATATACCCCGATGGTTGTCTATAAGCCTGGCAAGTACACACTGACACAGAAGAAAATGGGTACCCGTTATGTGTTCATAGTGGTCAGAACACTGGTTGACGCTGAAGACCCGGAGGACATCAAGAAGGTGAATGCCATCCAGCAACAGACCACGGTGGAGCAGAAGTCCGTTGGCACATTTGAGATCCCCAACTGGGACGCGGCGTCGCAGGATAGGATACGCGCTGCCCTGAAAGTGCTCTCCGCAACCATGGAAAACTACGATGGCGCGTTCGGCAGCAAGGATGAAGTCGACCCGGTGAAATTCCTGTTTGCCAGTGCCACCGGCTGGGGCGGCAATCCGCAAAAGGATGCCATGTATGCGGGCGTCACTCCTGAAAAGAATGATGGCAAGACCGCTTACACGCTCAATGTGAAAGATGTGCCGGTGGACGGCTTCTGGTCGATCAGCCTTTATAACGGGGAAGGCTATTTTCAGAAAAACCCGTACAACGCCTACTCGGTGAACAATATTTCCGGCAAGAAAAACAAGGACGGCAGCATGACCATCCATTTCGGCGGCGACCCCAAGCAACCCAACTTTCTGCCGATCATGAAGGGCTGGAACTATCTGGTGCGACTCTATCAGCCGCGCAAGGAAATTATGGATGGCAGCTGGACGTTTCCAAAACCAATGCCTGTTAAATAAATGAAAGGTGAATGAATATGAAAACGTACAAAATTAATAGTTGGATATTGGCCCTCATGTCTGCGTTACTGCTTTTTGCTGCTTCTACAGCATCAGCAAAAGTCACCCCTGCCAAGGCTCAACAGATTGCTGAAAAAGCCTATACGTATGGTTTGCAGCAGGTCATCTACTTCGGACAACGCTATACTTATACTCAGGATAGCAGCAAGGACAACCAGTCCTATGTAGGCGTCAACCGGTTTTACAACGTCAGAGAAAAAATAACACCTGATTTTCCGGTTGTCACACCCAATGCCACAACGTTGTATGGCACCGGCTTCCTCGATATGCAGAAAGAGCCGGTGGTCATCGAGATGCCGGCGATCACGGACCGCTATTTCAGTCTGCAGATCATGGACCAGTACGGCATCTTCTACCTGATGGCAGGAAATCAGTTCAATGGCACCGAAGCGCGTTCCTACATCATCGTTCCCAACGACTTTAAAGGCAAAATACCGGCAGAGTTCGCCACCACCGAAATGATTCATGCGCCGAGCAAGACAAGTTATGCCTTGACGCGGATCGCGGTGCTGACGGGCTCGGATAAAGACATCAGTCAGATCAACGCCTATCAGGACAAGATCAGCATCACGCCTTTAAGCAAGTGGGTGGCTAACGGTAAAAAGGGTGTTCCCCAGTCCAAGGTTAGCGTAGTGCCCGGTACATTCAAAAAATACCCGCGCATGCCAAAAATCGCCAAGGGACAGGTGGACACGGAGACTGCGGAGGACTTTTTCTCCATCCTCAACATGATTCTGAACGACCCCAGCATGACCTTGATGAAGGACTCGAAAAAAGAGGCTGACATGCTGGCTCAGCTCGCCACTCTAAATATCGGCCCCGGCAAGAATTTTAAATGGTCCGATCTGGATAAGGGCACACAGACGGCCATGGAGCAAGGGTTTAAAAAGGGTTACGGCACCGTCAAGAAAACCTTCAAGTCCAGTTTGTTGAACATGAATGGCTGGATGGTGGTGCAGAATGCCGGGGGTTTTGAGACAGACTACCTCAATAGGTCGGTCATGGCGGATGCCGGATGGGCGGGACCCGACAAAAACGTCTCTCATGGCGCGGCGTTTCTATTCACCGACAACGATGACAAGCCGCTCGATGGCAAGAACACGTACACCATGACCTTCGACATGAACGATCTGCCGCCGGTCACCCAGTTCTGGTCCATCCCGATCTACAACAAGGACGGCTACTTCGTCAAAAACCCGATCGATCGCTACACCATCAACAGCTTCATGATCGACCAGAAGCAGCTCTACGTTGCAGACGGCAAACTGGTGATCTACTTGCAGAAAGACAAACCCAGTGATCCGAACCAGTTGAAAAACTGGCTGCCGGCGCCGGAAGGCAGTTTCCGGTTCGCGGCACGTTTCTACGGGCCCAGGATGTCACTCGTCGACGGCTCGTACAAGATGCCCAGACCGGTGTTGGTGAAATAGATATTTAGGTTGAAAGAAGGTTCAAGGTTCAGAGGTTCAAGGTTAAAAAAGCTATCCTTCAACCCTGAACGGGGAACGTTGAACCCGGAACCTTAAGTTAAGATAAGGAGAATAAACATGAAAACAAACAAATTTATCATCCTGGCCCTGGCCGTAATGATGGTCGGTGGCTCCGGCGTTGCCCTGGCGGCCGACAAGGTTCCGGTCAATCCGGAGAAAGACGTTTACTACGGCACCACTCACGGCCATTCCAACTGGTCCATCGATGCCTTTGGCTTGGGCAACCAGAAGGCCGGCCCCGAAGACGGCTACCGCTTTGCCCGCGGTGAGGCAGTGAGCCACATGGGGGGGGCGAAGGCACAGCTCAAGCAGCCGCTGGACTTCTTCATGATGACCGACCACTCGGAGATGATGGGCACGGCACCGATGCTGCTCGAGAAAGGCAGCGCCCTCTATAATACCCCGGTCGCGAAGATGATCCAGCAGGGCAAGGGAACAGAGGCCTTTACTGCCATTGCGGGCTCCATTATCAGCGGTAAACCATTGCCTGGCTTCAATGATCCCAAAGTCTCAAAGCCGGTCTGGCAGAAAGTTGTGGCCAATGCTGAAAAGTATAACAAACCGGGTAAATTCACCACCTTCGTGGCCTACGAATGGACCTCGCTCCCGGGCGCGGCAAATATGCACCGCAACGTGATTTTCCGCGACACCAAGGTGCCTGCGCTGCCCTTTACGGCCATGGACTCGGACAGGCCGGAAGATCTGTGGTCGGCCATGGAAACCTGGCGCGGCTTTGGCGCCACGGTTCTGGCCATCTCACACAACGGCAACGCCAGCATCGGCAAGATGTTTTCGCCACTGGATTCCGACGGCAACTTCATGACGGCGGAGTACGCCAATCGCAGACTTGCGAACGAGCCCCTGCACGAAGCCGGTCAGGTCAAGGGCGTCTCCATGGCCCACCCCCAATTTTCACCCAATGATGAGTGGGCCAACTTCGAACTGTGGAACTACCACCTGCCCAGCGGCGCACCCGTTCCGGCATTGCGCGCCAACTATGTGCGGGAGGGCTGGAAAATGGGGCTGAGTCTGGAGCATATCATCGGCGTGAACCCGTTCAAAATGGGCGTGGAAGGTGGCTCCGACTCGCACAGCAGCATCAACACTTTCGAGGAATTCAATAACCAGGGCAATCATGCTGCGATGGACAATACGGCCGAAAAACGCCGCAACGGCATGCCGGGGCAAAAATTGGGCGTAAAGGGCGGCAATATGTTCCTCAATCCCGGTACCCTGACCGGCGCCTGGGCCGAGTCGAATACCCGTGGTGCCATCTTCGACGCCATGGCGCGCAAGGAGACCTATGCCACCTCGGGTACCCGCATCAAGGTGCGCTTCTTTGCCGGCTACGACTATCCAAACGACCTTTTGAAGAATAAGGACTGGGTCAAGCAGGCCTATGCCGGTGGTGTACCCATGGGTGGTGATTTGATGGCTAAAGGCGATACCTCACCCAAATTTGTTGTGTCAGCGTTGAAGTCGCCACACAGTGCTAACCTCGATCGCATTCAGATCATCAAGTTGTGGACCGATGGCGTGATCGATCATGAAAAGATCTACGACGTGGCCTTGTCTGATGGCCGCAAGGTCGATGCAAAAAACGGCAAGGTACCCGCCGTAGGTAACACGGTTGACCTGAAGACCGCTACCTACACCAACAGCATCGGTGATGTCGAGTTGAAGACGGTGTGGACCGATCCGGATTTCGATGCGAGCCAGAACGCCGTCTATTACGTGCGGGTATTGGAAATCCCGACGCCGCGCTGGTCGACCTATGATGCGGTAGAACTCGGTCTGCCACCTTCCGACATGGTGCCGGCTACGATCCAGGAACGCGCCTGGACCTCACCTATCTGGTACAGCGCGGCAAAGTAGTAATGGAGTAAGCTTGATGATGAACATCTTTAAAAAAGCACTGCGGGAACCTTTGCTGCATTTCCTGGTTATAGGCGCCGGGCTCTTCTTGCTGTTCAGCTTCACCAATGGTCCGGCGGTCGACAAGCCGAACCGGATCGTCGTCTCAAAGGGCCAGGTGGAGCAGCTTGCAGACAAGTTTTCCCGCACCTGGATGCGGCCGCCAAGCGAACAGGAAATGGTCAGGCTGATGGAAGATTACCTGCGTGATGAGGTCTATTACCGCGAGGCTCTCGCCCTGGGTCTGGACAAGGATGATAATGTTATCCGTCGGCGCCTGCGTCAGAAGCTGGAGTTTATCTTTGAGGATGTAACCGGGCTCGTTGACCCGGGCGATGAAGCGTTGGCCGCCTTCATGAACGCGCACCAGGAGCAGTATCAGCTTCCGCCACAGGTCTCTTTCCGGCATCTCTATCTCAGCTATGACAAGCGCCAGGACATCAACGGGGATGCCGCAAAATTATTAGTCCGTCTGCAGGCCGGTGAAAACCCGGCAGAACTGGGTGATCAGATCATGCTTCCCTCCGAGTTTGAGCTGGCTTCTCAAGATGACATTGAAAGACGCTTTGGTGATGAATTTGCCCGGCAGCTTGTTTCCTTGCAGCTCGGCATCTGGGCGGGGCCGGTCAGCTCCGGTTTTGGCGGCCATCTGGTCCTGGTCAGTGAGAGGGTGGAAGGACGGATGCCTGAACTCGCCGAGGTGAGAGAAGAAGTTCAACGTGACTGGCTGCTTGAAGAACGCGAAAAATTAAAGGAGGCTACCTTCCGCCAGTTGCTGGAGAGTTATGAGGTATCCATGGAACAGCCTGAGAAACCGGAATCTGTTTCAGGCACAGCAGTCGCGGCAACATCGGCGGAAGCGGGGGCACGATGATGCGCCGTTCTGTATTCATGTTGACAATTATGCTCATCCTCTGCGCCGGGATGTTCGGTGAATCCTTTGCTCATGAATCCCAGCCGGGCACACTTGAAATCAAGGAGCTTGCCGGCAACCGTTATGAAGTCCTCTGGCGGGCTCCAATCTATTATGGCAAGCCGCATCCGGCCAATCTCCAACTGCCGGATACCTGGCAGACTGTCGGCACACCAACCGTCAAGCAATTGTCCGACTCGGCATTGCATCGACGGATTGTAATGGTGGCCGATGAGTCCATTGATGGCAGCATCATCAGATTTCCAGGGCTTGAGACCACGACAACCGATGTTTTTGTCCGCCTATCCCGTCTGGACGGCAGTTCCTCGCCCCTGGTCGTGCGACCCACTGAACCCTTTGCCCAACTTCGTGGTGAGCGACCATGGCATGTATCGGCTGTTGAGTATCTCGGCCTGGGCTTTCATCACATTCTCATGGGGATTGATCACCTCCTGTTTGTCCTTGGTTTGCTGATCATTGTCGGCGGCCGAAGGATGCTGCTCAAAACCATTACCGCTTTTACAGTGGCCCACAGTATCACTCTGGGCCTTGCCACCCTGGGCTATGCCAATGCTCCTGGGCCTCCTCTCAATGCCGCCATTGCTTTGTCCATCCTTTTTCTGGGGCCGGAGATCGTCCGGGTATGGCGCGGTCAAACAAGTTTCACAATTAATCACCCCTGGGTAGTGGCGTTCGCCTTCGGACTTCTGCACGGCTTCGGCTTTGCCAGCGGCCTGTCCACCGTCGGCATGCCCCAGGCAGAGATACCCCTTGCTCTCCTGATGTTCAATGTCGGAGTTGAGTTTGGGCAGATTGTTTTTGTGGTTCTGATCTCGATGGTTTGCCGGTCATTCAAAGCATTGGAAGTTCACTGGCCGCGCTGGGCGGAGTATGCACCCGGCTACGCCATCGGTTCCCTGGGAGCCTATTGGACTATCCAGAGAACTTTGATGATGGTCGCAGTCATTTGATGCAAAAATAATAAGGCGAAACAAATGAATGTCTATCTTTTAAAGGTGTTTTTATGAATAACACAACGATCAATCGAAATTTACAATCCCTGATTTCTTTAGCGTTTATGACTATTGTGCTGCTCTGTCCTTTGACTGCCTGGGCCCATGTGGAATCCGGCCAGGCCGGGGGCTTTTTGAGTGGTCTTTCCCATCCGGTGTCGGGTCTGGATCATGTGCTGGCCATGATTGCCGTCGGTCTGTGGGGGGCACAGCTTGGCGCCCCGGCCATGTGGCTCCTGCCGGTCACCTTTCCCATGATGATGGCCTTTGGCGGCATGCTGGGCCTTATGGGCATACCGCTTCCCGGTATCGAAATCGGCATTGCCATATCCGGAGTGGTACTCGGTGCCCTGATCCTGGGTGAGACCAAAATGCCTTTGCTCGGGGCGCTTCTCACGGTCGCTATCTTTGCCGTTTTTCACGGCCACGCTCACGGCACCGAACTTGTGCCGGGCCAGAATGCCATGCTCTACAGCCTGGGATTCGTCATTTGTACCGGCACCCTGCATGGGGCAGGTATTGGCATGGGGCTGGTACATCGTTGGCAGGTTGGTCGTCTGGCCCTGCGCGGCGCCGGTTCTTTGGTCATGGTCGGAGGCCTGTTTTTCCTGTGGGGGGCGCTGTTGTGAGATTACTTCGAAACATCTGCTTCATAGTCCTAACCCTGGTCAGTGTGCCTTCGATTGCCCTGGCCCATCTTGTGAACAGCGGCCTTGGTCCTTTTTATGATGGTGCCATGCATCTGGCGCTTTCCCCCGGCGACCTGCTCGGGCTGGTGGCGGCGACCTTGCTGGCCGGACTCCGCGGTGTCAGGGCCGGGCGCTTGACGGTGATTGCAATGCCGGTTGCCTGGTTTATCGGAGGGCTGATCGGACTTCATTCACCGCTAGTTATTGATCTGCCATGGCTGGCGGTTATTTCCTTTGTACTTCTTGGGGCGCTGGTTGCCGTTGATCCGAAACTGCCGGCAGCAGCGGTGGCGTCACTGGCAGGTTTGTATGGCGCACTCCACGGCCTGCTCAACGGCTCGGCCCTTGGCGCTATCGGGGCGGGACCGCTGTCTTTGTTTGGTATCGTGGTGACGGTTTTGATCATCGCACTGCTTGTTTCGGCGGCAGTGGTTTCTTGCGCGCCGCCTGGACCCGTGTTGCGGTGAGGGTGGCGGGAAGCTGGATGGCCGCGGTTGGTATGCTCATGTTGGGCTGGCTTGTGCGAGGAACAGGATAATAGACAGCTTTTAATCAGATAGATTTTAGCTAAAATATAAATTATAAAATTCTAAAAGTTAGTTCTTACCGGCAAAGGAGAAGGAAAATGAAAACAAAAAAACTTATCACCCTGGCCCTGGCCGTAATGATGGGCATCAGTTTTCTTGTGACGCCCGCATCTGCGACAAACAGCAAACCGCCTGGAACACCCCAGTTGCCCGAGCAGGCCGAAGACTGGCGTGAAGACTATGCCTACCACTTAGGCATCCAGGCGTTTATCTTCAGTACTCCCTGGGCTTTTCTGCCGCATATCCGTCACGCCTGGGTGATTGATAATGAGCCAAAGAAGGATGTCACCCTTTACATGGGGCTCAACCGCTGGTGGCATGGTAGAAAATACATTACAGCCGATTACCGCAACGGCGGCTCACCGAACAACGACACCCTCTACTCCATGTCAATTCTCGATCTGAAAAAAGAGCCGATCATCCTGAGTGTGCCGGAGATGGGTGACCGCTATTATACCTTCGAACTGGGCTCCATGACCTCGGACAACTTCGGTTATGTCGGCAAGCGAACCACTGGCTCTAAAGCGGGCCATTATGTGATTGTCGGCCCGGAATGGAAGGGCAAGCTGCCCGAGGGCGTGGTCAGTGTGGCGCCTTCGGCCGGGTACAAGCTGCTCGGTGATACCGGGTTGCCTTATGTGGTGTCACCGACCAATACCGTTTTCGTGTTCGGCCGCACTGCGGTACATGGGCCGAAGGATGTGGCGGTGGTGAACAGGTTGCAGGATCAGTACAAGCTGACACCGCTCAGCCTGTTCGGCAAGCCCAATGCCACACTGCCGCCGGCCGACCACAACGTCACCAAACCCTTCGACCGCAAGACCGATCCTCTGGCGGACTGGAAGACCATCAATCGGGAAATGACCGCCAATCCGCCGATGAAAAAATATGCCGCCCTGGTTGAGCAGTTCAAGACCATCGGCATCGGACCGGGTATGGATGTGACCAAAATGGATGCCGCCACCCAAAAAGGCCTGGAACGTGCCGCTAAAGACGGTTTGGCCCTGCTCAAGCAGATCGGCCAGCAGGGCGGGGGCGGTAAAGAGGTCAACGGTTTCTTCTATCCGCCAAAGACCATGGGTAGCGCCGGCTACTTCGGTGATCTAACGACCCGGGCTGCCATTCAGTGTTTGCTGGGAATCATCTCCAACGATCCCGAGGAAGCGATCTACATCAATACCCACAATGATGCCGAAGGCAAAAAGTTAACCGGAGCCAGCAACTACACCATGCACTTTGCGCCCGGCAAGCTGCCCGATGTCAAAGAGTTCTGGTCGCTGACCATGTACGACCTGACCAACAACCTGGTGAAGAACCCCATCGATCGATACAACATCGGTTCACTGGTTGGTGGCTTCACGAAGGCGAAGGATGGCAGCCTGACCCTCTATATCCAGAAGGATTCACCGGGCAAAGACAAGGAATCGAATTGGCTGCCTGCACCAGATGGCGACTTCTGGGTCGTATTCCGAACCTATGGCCCGGGCAAGAGCCTCATCGAGCAGACCTGGGAAATGCCGGGACTGGTGAAGGTG
Organism: uncultured delta proteobacterium; assembly: GCA_963744665.1. Taxonomy (GTDB): domain Bacteria; phylum Desulfobacterota; class Desulfobacteria; order Desulfobacterales; family B30-G6; genus B30-G6. Next base: position 195,054 of record CAVUUM010000020.1, read on the forward strand.
AAATAGATATTTAGGAAAAAAAGGGTTCAAGGTTCAAAGGTTCAAGGTTCAGAGGTTAAAGGGTTGAAAACCCAGAACCCAGAACGGTGAACGGTGAACCCAGAACGATGAACCTTAAAAGAAACAGGAGAAAAAACATGAAAATAAAAAAACTTATCACTCTTGCCTTAGCCTTACTGATGGGCATCAGCACTTTTGTAACGCCAGTTTTAGCAACGGACAAGCCCCACGGCTCACCGGCGGTCCCAACAGCAGAGGCTGCAGAGGATTGGCGTGAAGATTACGCCTACACCCTAGGCGTGCAGGCTGCGGTGTTCACCTATCCGTGGCTCTATTTTTCACATCTGCGTTACGGGTTCTGTGGGAAAGAAAAACCGGCGGGTTATAAGGGCATTGATATGCCTCTGAATCAGTTCTACCATTTTCGCAATACCGTAGATGCCAGTTACCGTGCTGGCGGTTCCCCCAACAATGACACCCTTTATTCGATACTCTTTCTCGATGTCGGCAAGGAACCGGTTATTCTCAGTCACCCGGATATGGGGGATCGCTATTTCACCTTTGAAATCACATCGATGACCTCAGATAACTTTGCCTATGTCGGCAAACGCACCACCGGCGGCAAGGCGGGTCACTACCTCATTGCCGGTCCCGGCTGGAAAGGTAAGCTTCCCGAAGGCGTGCAGATGCCCGCACAATCCAATGGCACAAAAATGATGGATTTGCCGGCAACCTCTCCGACTCCGGGTGTGTTTATCCTCGGCCGCACCTCGGTCCAGGGCAAGGCGGATGCTAAAGTGGTCAACAAACTGCAGGACCAGTACACGCTGACCCCGCTCAGTCAATGGGGCAAGAAGAACGCTAAAATGGCTACCACTCGCAATATCTGGAAACCCTATGATGGCAAGACCGATCCCCTGGCTCCCTGGAAAACCATCAATCACATGCTGACAGAGCAACCGCCGCTGGCAAAAAATAAGGTGGTCATGGATATGTTCAAGGACATAGGCATCGGGCCTGGGATGGATGTGGAAAAAATGGATGAATCTATCAAGCGGGGCCTGATCCGTGCGGCCAAAACTGCCACAACAATGATTAAAAAGGCAGGGCAGAGTGCTGGTTTTGGCAAGGTGATCAACGGCTGGAGCATTTCGCCGAACACCATGGGGAGCGCAGGTTACTCAGGCGATTTTTTAAGTCGTGGTGCCATCCAAAGTGGCGCCGGTATTGTGGCCAATGATCCGGAAGAGGCGGTCTATCCACTGACACGTATTGATGCATCGGGAGACGTGCTGGATGGAACAAACAAATACACCATGACCTTCGCGCCCGGCAACCTGCCCAAGGTTGAAGGGTTCTGGTCGCTCACGCTTTACGATAACACTTTCAATTTGGTGGATAATCCGATCAACCGTTACAACATCTCCAGCCAGACCGGCGGCTACAAAAAAGCCAAGGACGGTAGCCTGACCCTTTATGTCCAGAACGAATCACCCGGTAAAGATAAAGAGTCGAACTGGCTGCCGGCGCCCAAATCGGGAAGCTTCTTCATGGTCTTCCGCACCTATATGCCTGCCAAGGAGATCGTCGAGCAAACCTGGCAGATTCCTGGGTTGGTGAAGGTGAAATAGCAGGAGATTAGTGGTTTCAGGTGTCAGTGTTCAGGAAGAAAAAGATGAACATCGAACATCGAACGTCCAACATCGAATGATGAATGAAGAGCAACCTGCGACTGTTCGGGGTTATAGGTTCAGATTTCAACATTCAACGGTAATCTTTTAAACCTTGATTGGAAATTGGACGTTCGATGTTCGATGTTGGACGTTCAGCTGTTATTCCTTCAACCCTGAACCTTTGAACCCTTAAAATATGGAGAATGAATATGAAAACGAAGAAAGCTCTCAAAAAAGCACTTCTAATTATGGCCATCGGTTTATTGATGCCATGTCTCGCAAGCGCTGCCCAACTACCCACTGACCCCCTCGGCGGCAAACCACCGGCAGGGGCAAAACAGTCGGTGAAAGATTTGGATTACCAAGTCAAATACCAACGCGCCTTCGAGGCAGTGCTGTGGTCTATGCCTGCGGTCGGCATGTACGCGTGGTGGCATGCTGCAGCCGACTGGAACGCCGGGCCCAATACCATTATTGCCTTTTCGCAGCCGGCCACCCCGTACTTCGAGGGCGTGACCGGTAACAACCAAACTCCGTACATCATGTCCCAGACGGACCTGAGCAAGGGACCTGTTGTTCTTGAGATCCCCGCCGCGACCGACAAGGCGACGCTCTACGGGCAGGTGGCCGATCATTGGCAGATTACCATCGCCGACGTCGGGCCCTCTGGGCTGGACAAGGGCAAGGGCGGCAAGCTCCTGCTGACGCCTCCGGGATACAAGGGCAAGGTGCCTGCCGGTTATATTGAGGTCAAAAGCCCGAGCTACCGGATCACCTTCGCGTTTCGCTCCATCCAGAGTTCGACAGGAACCAAGGAAGATGCGTACGCGTATTCCAAAACCCTGAAGATGTACTATCTCTCCGAGTTGCCGAACCCGGCGCCGACCAAGTTCGTCGACCCGTCCGGAAAGCGATGGGCGGCATTGCCCCACTTCGATGAACGCTGGTTCGAGGACCTTCACGCCATCTTCAGCTTGGAAAACGCCCGACCCACCGATACCTACATGATGGGCATGCTGGAATCGCTCGGCATCGAGAAGGGCAAGCCCTTCAACCCCGATGCAAAAACAAAGAAGGCAATGGTCCATGCGGTGACCGACGCCTACTTTTATATGCAAGAGAAGTTTATGGGTATGAGAGAGTCGATCGCCTGGTGGCCGGATCGGAGCTGGGGAAACGCCCTTTTCACCGACCAGAATCGTGGATTCCGGTTTGAGAAGCACGACGACACGCACCAGTCCATGCAGATCGAACCCCGTGCTATTCATTATTTTTATGGCATCTACTGGCCGAACAAACTGTCCGAGCAGCCGGCGACCCAGTATTTATTTGCACTGGCCGACAAGGATGGCAATGAACTGCAGGCAGGCAAGATGTACAAACTGAAGGTGCCGAAGGATGTTCCGGTCAAGCAGTTCTGGTCGCTGATCGTCTACGATCTGGAAACGTATTCTTTCATCTACAGTCCGCAGATGCGTCCGGGTCTGTCTTCTTTAGATGACAGTGAAACCATGCAGAAGAATGCGGATGGCAGCATCACTCTTTATTTCGGGCCCAAGGCTCCCAAGGGGCTTGAAAGCAACTGGATTCCCACCTCCGGAAAGAAGCCCTTCCCAACAATGCGATTCTACGGCGGCACGAAGGAGTTCTGGGACAAGTCCTGGAAGATGCCGGATGTGGAGTTGGTGAAATAGATATTCAGGTTGGAAAAAGGTTCAGAGGTTCAAGGGTTCAGAGGTTGATGGGGCCAGGGGGGTCGAGCCGTGAACCCCGAACCGTGAACATCTGAACCCAGAACCTTGAACGAAACAGGAGAGCGAACATGAAAACAATCGAGGGAAAACGAATTGAGGTTAACGGGATACACCTTAATGTGTTCGATCAAGGAGAGGGGGAAGTCGTACTTCTTCTCCATGGCATGCCGGATACCTTAAATGTCTGGAAACACCAGATTCCGGTCCTGCTGGAGGCGGGTTATCGGGTGGTGGCGCCGGATCTGGTTGGTTACGGCAAATCCGATAAACCCAAAGAGCTGGAGCATTATCAAACAGCCAATGTCGAGAAGGATTTGCTCACGCTGATCGACAAATTGGGTCTGAAGAACATCAATCTCATTGGTCATGACTGGGGAGCGGTCCTCGGCTGGGACCTGGTCAGTTTTTACCCCGAACGCTTCAAACGATATGTGGCTCTCTCAGTGGGTCACCCGATTCCGGCATTTGGCCAGTTATCCACGGATGCTATAGCGGTCAATTGGTATATGTTTCTTGATGCCCTGGATTCAGCGCCAGACCTGTATCTTCTCAACGATTGCCAGTTTATTCGAAAATACATCATGCCGGAACACCCGGAAATTGACGAAGTATGTGAGCGGCTCAAAGGCCCGGGGGCCATGCGGGGAAATTGTAATTGGGATAGGGCCAACCCGATGACCGATGCGTATATCGCCGTGTTGAGCGGTGAAATGGATAAGCTGTATCAGAAAGTCAAAGTGCCCACCATGGGGATCTTGAGCGCTGGTGATCGCTACCTGGAGGAGCCGCAGATGCAGGAAACAGCCAAATACATGGCCGCCGAGTGGCGCTATGAACGTGTCGAAAATTCAACCCATTGGACGATGCTGGATCAGCCTGAGGTAACGAGTCGACTTCTTATGGAATGGCTGAAGAAAGATTAAAACAGGTTTCAGATGTCAGTGTTCAGGCTTCAGGAAAAAAAAGATGAACATCGAACATCGAACGCCCAACATCGAATTTTAAATAAGGAATTCTACCTTTTTTAAATTACCGAAAGTCAAAAATTAACCAGGGGGGAAACAGAACATTCCGCTGCCCGTGCCCCTAAAATTGATAAGGGAGAATTAATATGAAACAAATAAACAGGATAAGAAAAACACTCACGCTTCTGGTGGCTGGTTTGTTGATACCCTGTATCAGTATGGCAGCATCGCAGCCCACCGATCCCATCGGCGGCAAACCACCGGCCGGGTCGAAGGTGTCCGTGGAAGATCTGGATTATCAGGTCAAATATCAGCGCGCCTTTGAGGCGGTGCTGTGGTCGATGCCGGCGATTGGCATTCATGGCTTTTACCGCGGCGCCATGAATATGGGTGCAGCCGACAACACGGTGCTGGCCTGGTCATCTCCCGCTACGCCAAATGCCGAATTACTGACGGCGAACAATGTGACTCCCTATTTACTGTCGCAGACGGATCTGAGCAAGGGGCCGGTGGTTATGGAAATCCCCGCAGCAACTGACAAAGCCAGTTTCTACGGACAGATCATTGATCACTGGCAAATCTCTATTGCTGATGTCGGTCCATCAGGCATCGATAAGGGGAAAGGTGGCAAGATCCTGCTGACGCCTCCGGGATACACGGGCAAGGTGCCTGCCGGTTATATTGAGGTCAAAAGCCCGAGTTACCGGGTTATCTTCATATTCCGTTCAATCAAGAGCGCCAAGGCGACCAACAAGGATGCCTATGCCTATGCCAAAACAGTGAAGTTGTATTATCTCTCCGAGTTGCCAAATCCCAAGCCAACCCGATTCATGGATCCCATTGATAAGCGCTACGCGACCCTGCCGCATTACGATGAGAACTGGTTCGAGGATGTGCATGCGATCTTCAGTCTAGAGAACGCACAACCTCGCGACAAGGTGATGATGGGCATGCTGGCTTCACTCGGGATTGAGAAGGGCAAGCCCTACAACCCGGATGAGAAGACCAAGAAGGCCATGCGTCAGGCCGTGATCGATGCGTATTTCTATATGGCGAACCGCATGGTCAAGCCAACCGATCCAAACCGGAAGTGGTGGAAGGACGGAGGCTGGTATGACGGCCTGTTTGCCGATCAGAATCGTATGTTCAGATTTGAAACCGATGATCTGATTGATCTGGATAATCGAGCCGACCGCTATTACATCGGTACTGCCTATCCGAAGCAATTACCCAAATTGCCGGCGACCCAGTATCTCTTTGCACTGGCCGACAAAGACGGCAACCCACTCCAGGCTGGAAAGACTTATAAATTCACAATGCCGGCCAAGGTGCCCGTTAAAAATTTTTGGTCCTTGATCGTTTATGACCTGGAAACCGTGGCCTTTATTTACAGCGAGCAGAACGTGATCGGTTTGTCTTCGGCCATTGACCTGCCCAACATGAAGAAAAATGCGGATGGCAGCGTTACGATGTATTTCGGTCCGAAAGCACCTGAAGGTCTTGAATCCAACTGGATTCCAACCGCTGGTAAAAAACCATTCCCTGTCGTCCGCATCTATGGCGGCACAGACAAGTTCTGGGACAAGTCCTGGAAGATGCCGGACGTGGAGTTGGTTAAATAGTGCCCATCCACAAATGGTCTTTTTCCGCGATATCGGCGTTGGGCGCCATGATTTAACTCCTCAAAATAGCTCGCTATTACTCCGGGTTAAATCTGTCGTCCGCCTTGATCTCACGCAAAAATCCTCATTTCTGGACGGACACTAAATAGATATTCAGGTTGAGAAAAGGTTCAGAGGTTCTGGGTTCAAGGCTATAAAAAAATGAACATCGAACATCGAACGTCCAACATCGAATGATGAATGAAGAGCAATCTGCGACTGTTCGGGGTTATAGGTTCAGATTTCAACATTCAACGGAAATCTTTTAAACCTTAATTGGAAATTGGACGTTCGATGTTCGATGTTGGACGTTCATCAGTTATTCCTTCAACCCTGAACCTTGAACCTCTAAACGGTGACTCTTGAACGACAAAGGAGAATAAGCATGAAAACAAAAAAACTGACTACCCTGGCTCTGGCCGGATTGATGATATCCAGTCTTGCGGCAACATCCTGGGCAAAATCGCCCAAGATGAAAATGACCACACCCATCCCAGAGGAGATCACCACGCCGGACCAGGTGAAAACCCGTATCGGCACCCTGAACTTCAAAAACGGCATGCCCGATCAGGCGACCATGGACAAGCTCTGGGATAACCTGGACTTCTCCCGTGCGGTCTCGGTGTATCTGAATGCATTGCCGGCAATGAATATGTACAGCGTCCGCAAGGGGCCTCGTGATGCAGGTGTTCCTGATAACACCATCATGACCATGGAGACCATGATGGACTCCACCGGCATGTATCTAACGCCAAACACCGTAACCCCGCAATCCTGGGTGACGCTTGATCTATCGAAGGGGCCGATTGTCCTGGAAGTGCCGCCTGGAATTCTCGGGCCGGTCGATGATGCATTCTTCCGTTATGTTACCGATATTGGTTTTATCGGTCCGGATAAGGGCAAGGGTGGCAAGTACCTGTTTCTTCCACCAGGATATAAGGGTGAGGTTCCCAAAAGTGGTTACTTTGTAATCAAGTCCCCGACCTTTGGCCTTTGGGCACCTTGGCGCAACTTCGCCGTTGATGGTGATGTAAAACCAGCGTTGGATAACCTCAAGAAATACGCCCGTATCTACCCATTGAGCCAGGCGGATAATCCGCCAACAAGCGTTCAGAACAAAAACGGTAGCTATGTGCAGTTGAACACGATTCCTCCAAACAACGACCTTTTTTGGACGTACTTGAATGAGGTTGTACAGCAAGAGCCAGCAGGGTTCATGGGGCCAGAAATCACGGGACAAATAGCGGCGATCGGTATTGTTAAAGGTAAGCCTTTCAAGCCAGATGTTCGCATGAAGAAAATTCTGACCGAGGCTGCAGCTGTCGGCAGCGCCACTGCGCGAACCATCAGCCTGGCGGGCAGATTGGACGGGTATTACATGTACGGGGAAAAGTCCGCTTGGTTCAATCCGTTTGTCGGCGGGTCTGAATTCCTGAAGGATGGAGCACGAGTTCTGGATGGCCGTACTGCGTTCCACTATTTTGCCACAGGTATTACGCCGGCGATGTCCAATACCAAACCGGGTCAAGGGTCTGCATATACCTGTATAGCAAAAGACATTCAAGGCAACTGGTTTGATGGTGACAAGACCTATAAACTAACCCTGCCGGCCAACATCCCGCATGAAAACTTTTGGTCCGTAACCGTCTATGACACGCAAACTCGTTCACTGCTTCAAACCGATTATCCTTATCCGGCGATTGGATCAGGTAAAGGCTTTCCAAAAGAGGGAAGTCCAAATGGTGCGGTTCAGCAGAACGCCGACGGCACAACGGATATTTACTTCGGCCCCGAAGCACCTGAAGGTAAGAAAGCGAACTGGATACAAACGGTGCCAGGCAGAGGGTGGTTCAACGTCTTACGTATTTACAGCCCGAAGGCAAATTTCCTGGATAAGACCTGGAAGCCGGGTGAGATCGAGCTGGTGAAATAGATATTGATTAATAATTAACAGGAAACGAGGAAATAAAATGAAAACAGCCAAATTGATTAAGCAGTTATTTGCATGTGTCGCGATGCTGTCATTTTTGGCAGCACCGGCAGTTGCTAAAGAAAAGGCGCCATCCCAGGTGTTGATCAAGAATGTCCTTGTCTTTGACGGTACCAGTGACAAGCTGAGCAATAAAACAAACGTGCTGGTGGAGAACAATCTGATCAAGGAAATTTCCAGCACAGCGAAAGCAGGTAGTCATGCCAAAGTGATCGATGGTGGCGGTCGGGTGGTGATGCCGGGTCTTATCGATAGCCACCAACATATGGGCTTTCCGGCGGCCTACCCGCATATGATGAACAATGTCGATTTCATGTGGCTGGGGGCAGCATCCGCCACTGAAGCGAAGTCCATGCTGATGAGAGGGTTCACCACGGTGCGTGATGCCGGCGGGCCGGCTATTGGTTTGTCTCGGGCTATTAATGAAGGCCGGGCCGAAGGGCCACGAATTTACCCCTCTGGGCCTGCAATTACTCAGACCTCTGGTCATGGTGATGTTCGGAACTATTCAAAGCTTCATTCCAATATGTCTGGCGGAGAGGCTTCCTACTTTCAGAATCAATTCGCCTTTGTGGCAGATGGTCCTTCCGAAGTATTGCGGGCCACAAGGGAATCGCTCCGCCGTGGCGCCACCCAGATTAAAATGACCATTGGCGGTGGTGCTAGCTCCCAGTCAGATCCCATCCATACAACGCAATTCACGGTGGAAGAGATAAAAGCCGGAGTGCAGGCTGCAAGCGACTGGGGCACCTATGTAATGGTCCACGGTTACCATGATAAGTCCGTACACCGTGCACTGGAAGCTGGGGTTATCGGTATTGATCATGGCACATTAATGACCGAGGAAACCATGAAACTGCTCAAGGAAAAGGACGGTTACCTGGTGCCACAGGCCCGCCTGTTTACCGTAACTGAAGCCGATAGGCCTTTTTTCGAATCCTTTGGCCCGGCTACGCTGGCTAAAGTGATGGTGCTTAACGATGCCCTGGACAACCAGATGAGCCTGGCCAAGAAATATAAGGTCAAGGTTGGTTTTGGTACGGATCTGTTTGGTTCGTCCAAAGATTACGCCAAGCAAAGTGAAGAGTTTGAGTTCCGTCTTAAATGGTTTACTCCACTGGAGATACTCAAGCAGGCCACTTCGGTGAACGCTGAAATCGTCGCCCTGTGCGGTGAGTTGAACCCCTACAAGGCAGGCCCTCTGGGTGTGGTCAAGAAGGGCGCCTATGCTGACCTCCTGATTGTTGATGGCAACCCGCTGGAGGACATTAAAATTCTTGGTGATCCGGCAAAGAATCTGAAGCTGATCATGAAGGACGGCAAAATTTATAAAAATACAATTTAAGAATGGACCCCAAATAAGATTGAAAACCCAGAAAGGGACTGTGAGATGAAACAACTAAAATTATTTGTCATTGCAGGTGCCGCAAGCGTTTTTATTGCCCTGTCGATAATTCCAGTTCTGAAAATATGACGCCTCTCCACCGACATTTATTTTGGTCCGGAAGCTCCAGAAGGCAAGAAAGCCAACTGGATACAAACCGTTCCCGACAGAGGCTGGTGCACAATTTTGCGTCTGTACAGTCCAAAGCAGTCGTGGTTTGACAAAACTTGGCGCCCGGGTGAGATTGAACGGGTCAGTGGATCTTAAGATAACGAAGA
>CAVUUM010000021.1:0-144454 GCA_963744665.1 uncultured delta proteobacterium
GCTGTCCTAATCGCCAGATGATGACACAATAAAACGGAGAAAATAGGGTAACACTCCTGAGTGTAAGAATCAATTAAAACGAAAGGAGTGGAGCCCATGAAAAAGAAAAGAAAAAGCGCGGGAACTGGCACACGCAAGAAGCGATCAACGCGGCCATTTTCCCCAGAGTTCAAATTGAGGGCGGTCAGGCTTTTCCTTGAAGAAGGTTATTCGAGGTCGCTTATTGCCCAGGAATTCAACATCGCCGAGTCCTCAGTCGGGCGTTGGGCCAGGCAGTACCAGAAGTATGGCGAGCAGGGGTTGCAGCCCAAAACCCGTAAGGCATCACGAAGAGGGGTTCCCGAGGAAGTTCGAGAGAAGATCGTTCATCTGAAGCGATCGAACCCGGCGTATGGAACCCGTAGGATCAGTGACGTTCTCAAGCGATTTTTTCTGATCCGAACCAGCCCCGCCACCGTTCAAAGAACCCTTTCCCGTGAAGGATTGATAACAAAGCCAAAGCGAAAGCCGAAAAAGAATCCTGCCAAACCCCGTTTTTTTGAGAGATCCACCCGAACCAGCTGTGGCAGAGCGACATCATGACCTTCAGGCTGGCCGGACGAAACGCCTATCTGATCGGCTTTATGGACGATTAAGGCTCAGTGAATCCCACAATCTATAAAATACAATAATTCAGAAAACCAAATATCGCCCAGCACATGTATATGGAAGCTATAAACGTTCCATGCTGGCAAGATCTGCAAGTTTGTTGGGATGTGATATGCGCATAACAACTATGATCGAAGTGCTGGTATATGGAATATATTTTGCCCGAAATGATATTAAACATCCAGTTGCTAATCCAATTTCAGATATGCAATATCATCAAATTATGGAGGACGCGAGGACCTGTGATATTGATAGCATTTTGATATAATAGGCATCCATTCCCCCCAGGCTGTACACGATACTCGATTTTTCCTTTGTCGTGTTCCATGGCAGCCTGACCCTGTATAATCTGACAAGTTGGGTTTGGGAAAAGACATAGCGTATACATTTAATCACCATTAGCATGACTATCCTGTCTTGGTTTGGATTAGGAATATTCTATGGATCATAACAATATGTTTTTTCATAGTATTCCCCCAGCATTGAAAAACAGAAGTTACCTCAGTTTCCAATTAAACTGAAAATCAACTTCCTCCATCAGTTCAATTGTTTCATGGCCTTGTCTGTTTTATCCATCATGCCTTCCTTGCCTGATAAATAGTCTGGAATATCGAAAAAGGGGATATCGATTATTCCAAAATATTCAACGGCAAATAGAACTATCAATATCAATATCACATAACCAACATATTTCCCCATTGCACTAACTCCCCCAGATTCTATATGAACTTACTGAACAGTACCACACATTTCCACGTCAATGAAACAATCTTCGCAAAATACCATTCCATGGTGAAGGTATCCTTCTCCGTCCTGAATATCTGAATTGCAGTTGTCACAACTTACTTTATTTTTCTGATTTATTTGTGACATTATCTAAGAATTCCCAAAGGTCCTCATGATGTTTTTGTAAACACACTTTTTGCGGTTTCAGACGCATGTTCAACTTGAGTACATTGGTCCCTATTTCGCATAAATCCCATTCTTTTATAAAACTCAGGAATCCTTTGCTTATTGTAGGAAGGGCATTCACCCAATATTTCAAGGGTGGCCTGCTTTTTCAAAGGCCATTCTGCTGTTTTCTTGGAAAAGACCACATCATTACTGACATTGGCATAGCATTCCGGACCCGGGGTGCAAAAGTGTCGACTGGTTTCTTCCCAAATTTCCCGAACCGGTCTTTTCAGAATATTGCCAAAGGAAAGCATGGTGAAATCACAGGGGCAGACATTGCCCTGGGAGTCTATGAACATATAGTTGAAGCCGGCGCCGCAGCCATAGTATTTTTCGCTTTCAAAGAAATCATAAGCAAATACGCCTGGATACCCTTTGGAGCGGGTACACATTTTTTGAATTTCAAAAATAGTTCTCACATTTTCATCTGACAGTTTTTCTTCGGGTTTGCTGGTCAGTTTACCGCTTAAGATAGGTGATGTCAGTCGCATGTCATTGATCCCGATGTCTTTAAAAAATTTAATTACCTTGAATATTTCTTTCCGATCGCTGACGAGTGGTTTATCCGGCACAAAAGAAACGGCAACGTAAAAACCTTCATCCTGAAACAGTTTTATGGCATCCAGGGCATATTCAAATATACCGTCTTTTCTGCGGCCTTTGTCATGAAATTTAGCCTTATAGTGATCGAGGCTGATTACCGGAATTTCCAGACCCGCCTTTTTCAGATTTTTCACACGCTTCCTGGTAAGTTTGTATCCGGTGGTAAACATGACGGGCATGGATCTTTTATCAATCGATGCGATGATATCCTCGAGATCCTCTCGCAGTAAAGGCTCCCCGCCTGTCAGGCCGATAACGCTCGAGCCCATATCCTGAACATCTGCAACGGTTTTTTGAAGTTGCTCAAGGGAGAGAACATCTTTCTTGGAACGGTCGGAAAAGGAACAATGCCAGCAATTGCACGGACACTTAGGGGTAATTGCAAAATTGGTCACCACCGGCATCGGTTTGCCTGAGGTTATGGACACAATACCCTTTAGAAAACGGTCATACGCTGGCGATGGGAAATAGGGTGTAAACGTATTAGTATATACTTTACCATTAATTTTGGTGAGTTTGCTTTCCTTTGATACATAGTTCATAGCCAGCTTCTGCTTGATGGACAACCCTTTCAGCTCCTTGTTCATTCCCATTTTCAACGTTGTGATGGCTTTCTGAATGCCGTAAAGCTGTTTGCCATTGTGTTTACGCATTACGTTCCCTTTCTACCTGGATCTTGCATGAAAGATGATGATGTTTTTGTGAACATGCATTTTCCTGCGGCTTATGAGCGAAATGAGCGTCACCCATTTCGTTCTTAAAACCGCGTGGGTACTCCGCTGCAACACCGGATAAAATCATGTGTCATTCACCCCATCCTGACGGTCGGTAGTTTCTAACGTGATTTTATAGCTATCAGAAAAAATATGAAAATGAAAATTTTAATCTCCAAAAATGATTAATTCTATCGCATCCGTGATATAGAAAGAATACAAAACACTAATGATAATTGATTCAAAAGGAGGGAACACCATGATCGGAGCACTGATTGCAAAAAGCAAAGTTACTTCCTCATACGACCTTTTAAACAACGGGGACATCAAAAAATTCCTTGCTAACTGGCATGATGACGCTACTTGGGTCTACCCGGGAAACCTATCTGTAAGTGGGGAGTTCAAGGGCAAGAGGGCGATAGAAGGGTGGTTCCAGAAGCTATTAGATCAATTCCCAACCTTTAAAATTACACCCAAGAATGTGTGTGTAAAAAATATACTCGACCTTGTTGGTACCAATGTTGTCACAGTTGAATGGGATGAGGAGAATATTACCAAGGAAGGAAACAAGGCGCAATTTAGCGGTGTGACCGTAATCACACTCAATGTTGGTAAAGCTACACAAGCCCGGGACTATATCTTCAACGCTGAGGATGAAATAAGAAAGGCATGGGGAGAGAGATAAAAAAAGGCATCTTGGCTCTAAAGAAAAAGCCTAAAATATATACATTGGAGGAGGTCTTCGAATAAACAATGACATCGAAAGACCGTATTCGAAGAAAGCTCAGGGGTCTGATGAAATTGTCGCTTTAATCAGAGGCTGTCACCCGCAGCTAAAACGGAAAATCAGGGCCGGGTTGCAGCACATCGTGACTGAACCCGAGTCTGGTAACTCTATCAAAGATGATCTGGAGAGGCTAAAGAGTTATCGCATCAGTCGATTCAGGATAATTTATCGTATATCTTCAAAAAATATCATTGATGTCCTAGCCATAGGACCCCGTAAAGAGATCTACGAAGAAACCTATAAAATCATCAAAAAAGAAGCACATCAATTCTGACGGTTAACCTCTAAAACCGCAACAGCGGGACTATTTCTGGCTTTTCATCCTTTTTGATGGGAAAAAACTGAAGGGACCTGCTTTGAGTTTTTTCCATCTGCTCCTCATTCACTTTTTGGGATAGCGGCAAATAGTAAAAGCCCAGTTTCATACGGTAGCTTTCTTCGTTTGTTTTCAGTTTGATCTTGACCTCGCCTTGTTTCCACTTGTAAACGGTTTCACTGGTTTTCATTGAAAGACTCTTATCCGGGTTGCCGTATTGTGACGTCAAGTATTTGCGGAACTCCCCGAAAACCTCTTCACTTTCCAGCTCGATATACACTGCAAAAAACTGGTCTTCGTAGAAACCATACACCACATTGGGCACCGGGATCTCATTGATCGTGTGAACAATATCGGTCTGTGAATAATAGGCCACATTTTTCTTCTCGTACAACAGGGTCAACCCTTCCTGATGGGCCGCGGGCGAGGCCCATTGGATTCCCATGAACCCGGCTTCCAGATCCGCAGCGCCCGCGACGCCGATGGCAAGGCAGATAGCGGCCAGGACACAGCCCCCCGCAATTAGTATTTTCATTTCACTATTCCTCATCGTTAAAGGTTGATGATTTCGTAAAGGTACAAGAGATCATATTGAAGAACCTCGCAGCAAGCTGGGAGGAATGTCCTGCCGCACGGCAGAACCTACGGGGAATGCCGTCGCTGTTTCGGTTCAATCCCGTCTGGTTGGTAAAAGTTATATGAAGACTATATTGCCAGAAACGATCCTGAAAATCCAGTCTAAATGCCAATTTTCAGGGCGAATTAAGCGATAGTTGACCGGTATGGCGGCTGCCATTTCAAAACTAAGCGTTTCTGGAATGGTAAAAATGGCATTTTCTGGAACACAAACCTTATCTGAATATCCGTATCCCATCCCAATCAATTCCGTCTTGATCATCTCTGCCTTTCATGGCACGATGACAGAACATATCCCGTAGCTTACTTCAGGGTACGCTTCAATAAAACGAGAAATGAAATATGTAAGGAACGTCCCCAAACTGATTGAGTCAGAGAATTAAGGGGACGATGGTTAATATTGACATCAGGGATGCCATGAGAGATCTTATTTATTAAAACATTTCTGATGAGCAAGGAATAAAAACCAAATGAACACCACACCCAAACGTATTGGCCTGGACCAGATAGCCGAGGTGATGGCCGGGGAATTCAAAGATCGGGATGCCATTACCTGCTATCTCGGGTCCAATGCCGCCACACCGACCGCCTCCATGGAGGCCTTGACGCGCAGCATCGAGGCGGGTAAGCCACGACTTCCGTTTATCCGCATGGTGCACCTGCTGACCCAGGGGCCTGTTCCCTATGTTGCAAAGGGGCTGCAAGACCGCATCATGACCTACTCGATATTTTCCGGTGGACCTGTCCGTCAGGCTGCCAATGACGGGCGTGCTTTCTATCTCCCCTGTACGTTGGCCAATCTGGACGGGCTGATCGGAAAGGGGCAGAAATACGAACCGGAAATGGTGATCATGAAAGTCACCCGGCACCCGCACACCGGCGAATACAGTCTGGGGCTTTCCGTAGAGGCGCTTCATACCGCCATCGATCATGCCTCCGTCGTGATTGCAGAACTGGATCCCAGCATGCCATTTACACACGGTCAGAGTATGGTGGATGCCGGATCCATCGATTATCTGATCGAGGAGGGGGTCAAACCGGTGTATGCTTTCGATGCCCCTGATTTTGACCAGCTGCCACCTGAAGAGCGCCGTATCGGTGAGTTGATAACAACCCATTTTATCCGGGACGGTGTGACCCTTCAGGTGGGTATCGGAAAAATACCGGATGCCGTGGTAGGAACCATCAAAGAGGCCGCCCCAAAAAACCTGGGGGTACAGACCGAACTTTACGGTGATGGTCTGATGCTTCTTCAGAAGTCAGGGATTGTCACCAACCGTAAGAAAAAGGCCAACATGGGCTACAGCACCACCGGTCTGATCATGGGTTCCCAAGATCTTTACGACTATGTTCACATGCGTTCCGGCGTGCAGATGCGGCCTTCTTCCTACACCAATTCAGCCGATACCATCCGTGCGAACCGGCCTTTTATTTCCATCAACACGGCCATCGGTGTGGACCTGTTCGGGAACGTGTGGACCGATTTCATCGATCCAAGGCGCTACTACAGCGGTGTCGGCGGGCAACCCGATTTTATTCGCGCCGTCAACAATTCGTCCATTGGATCCCCCATTATCGCCATGAAGAGCTTGACGAACCAGGGCGACTCCAAAATAGTCCGTATGCACCCGCCTGGTATCAGTCTCACGGCATCGGCTTACGACGGGGTGGTGCTGGTGACAGAATACGGTATCGCCGATCTGCGTGGTTTGACACTGGGGAACAAGGCGCTGGCCATTGCCAGTATTTCTCACCCGAAATTCCGGGATGAATTGTTGAAGCAGGTTTACGACGATCCCCTCTTTACCAAACCGCACGATATTTCGCCAGGCATGACCCCCTATGGCGTGACGCTTTACGAGGGAGCCCATGCGATACGGGAAGCCCCTGAGGTGACAGATGACGTATAATTTCGATCCTGATCGATGGTATGAAAATGAGCTTTTCCTGATCCACTCAAAATACAAAGCCGGCCAAATCACCCAACAAGAACATGATAACGCAGTCCATGAGCTTGATCAAAAGCACACGTCGATGTGGGAACGTTTAGACAAATCCTATCAATTGCCGAAAACAAATCCATAATACCGACGGTACAGATATAGGCAAACACTTCAATCCTGGACCCCTTGATCCCTTGTATGCTGGGACGCTAGGATGCCTGGAAGCTGTAATGCTGCTGCCCGCGGATCGGTGTTGGCTATCCTCGAACCCTTATTTCAATCAACTCTTTTGGAGATGATCCAAATAAGTAAAACAGCTTCACATAAAGTGGACCGCTGTTGACAGAAGCCTGAATAGATGGTAGCGGATGATGTATCAGTTCGGCCCAGGGGGAAACCTAGGCGAAGCCATGTCATCCCCCCGAACAACCGCGACTGCTTCTGTTGATTGTCTCCGATTTCCATGGCTCGCCGTAACCCTTAAAGGAGGAGTTATGGGTATCTTGGGAAAGTTGTTTGGCGGCAAGAACGATTACCCCTCACTTGATTCTTCGGCCCCGGTTGCCAAAACGCTGGAATCCGTGCGTCCCCCACTTGAAAAACTGGCTGACGAGACCAAAGCGCCCCTCGAAGTTGTTCCGGCTGAAGATTCCGTTTTTGTCTTCATCGGAAAGCCTCCCAAAAAATTTGGGATTGCGTGGATCGAGGACGGCGACAAAATCGTCAACTTCAAATCCCTGGTGGAAGAAAAGGGGCTTACTCCAACCAGTCTCGAACAATTGAGCGAAAAACTCAGGCAGGCCTACATTGCCCACCAGGACAAACCTCGTTTCACAACCAAAATAAGTGATCGGGACGTCGTGGTAATTCCTTCGGCATCGCTGCTGGACAGCCTGAAAGGTGTGGTGGAACAAACAGTCGGTCACGCCTGACGATTGGTTTGCGCATTACGGAAGGCAGGGGGACGGAAGGGCAGACACAGACACTGGGCGGGCAGACGTCATCCCGCTTCCAGTGACAGATTTTGGGTATTCTAGCATAGGGCTGACCGACTCGAGGCACATGGATAGGGGAAACGATCCCGGCACAAGTATTGAAGAACCTTGCAGAAAGCTGCGAGGTTCTTCGACCGTAAGGAATTCTGGCTAATTTAGATTCGCTCGCTAACCCCGCAGCATGCGAAGTACTGCCGCACGGCAGAACCTGCGGGGAATGCGCTCGCTGTTTCGGTTCAGCAATATCTAAAGGGGCATGTTCAATCCGGAACGTGCCCTTGTTTTTTCTGGCATGGGATCACATCTTCAATCGTGTATAAAACATTGACTGCATTAACAGATATCGTATATCCTAAGTTGAACGTTTCAAATTTTAAGGGCGATTAATTTTTGATGGATATTAACAAGTTGTATTCTTAAGATTTGAAACCCTCAGCTTAGGTTCAGATGATGATCGGAGGGAAGTGGATGCGTTTTGTTTCATGGAACGTCAATGGTATTCGGGCGGCAGTTAAAAAGGATTTCAAGGTTTCGCTGGAAGCTATGCAGCCCGATGTGCTCTGCATACAGGAAACCAAGGCCCAGGACGATCAGGTCGCGGAAGCCCTGGCGGGTATCGAGGGGTATCGGCTATACGCCAACTCGGCGGTAAAAAAAGGATATGCCGGCACCGCCATTCTAAGTAAACATGAGCCTCTGTCCGTGCGCCTGGACATGGGTATTGAACAGCACGATCAGGAAGGTCGGGTCACGGTGCTGGAATTTGATGGGTTTTTTCTGGTAACGGTTTACACACCCAATTCAGGCAGTGAATTGAAGCGGCTTGGATATCGCCAGGATTGGGACGCGGCCTTCCTGGCTTATCTGGAAGACCTGCAAAACGAGAAGCCGGTGGTGGCCTGCGGCGATTTCAATGTGGCCCACAAACCCATGGATCTGGCACGACCAAAACCAAACTACAACAAATCCGCAGGTTATATGCAGGCCGAGATCGATGGCATGGATAACATTGTGGCGGCCGGATTCATCGACACCTACAGGTTCAAAAACACGGATACGGTAAAATACAGCTGGTGGAGTTACCGCGCCGGCGCGCGAAAGCGGAATATCGGCTGGAGAATTGACTACTTTTTGATTTCCCCGGTTCTGGCCGGACTTATCAGGAATGCGGATATTTTGAATGATATCATGGGGTCTGATCACTGCCCAATATTGCTGGATATGGATTTATCGAACATTTCCTGAAACTTTCAGCGTCGATCAGATTTGTGACATGCCTGGGTTAGATTGGGATAGGCAGCATGCGCTATCTATTGTTCAAGGTTGAGGAGAGATACGATGTACAGCCACTTTTTCGGCTTCAAGGAACGCCCCTTTAAGCTGCTTCCGGACCCGACCTATTTATTTTTGAGCAAAGGTCATGAAGAAGCCCTGGCACACCTGAAATATGCTGTGGGGCATGGGGATGGATTTGTGGAAATCATCGGAGAAATCGGTACAGGTAAAACGACCTTGTGCAGGGTTTTTCTGGATCGATTAGGTGATGATACGGTAGCCGCCTATATATTCAATCCCAGACTGGATGAAGTGCAGTTGCTCAAAACCATCAACGATGAGCTCGGTATCGATTCTTCGGCAGACAATACAAAAGACCTGATCGATATCCTGAACCCTTTTCTCATTGAGATGAAGGCGGCCGATAAAAAAGTCATATTGATCATTGACGAGGCCCAGAACCTGAGTGTCGAAGTTCTGGAGCAGTTGCGTCTTTTATCCAACCTCGAAACCACCCGAAGCAAGCTTATTCAAATTATCCTGGTGGGACAACCCGAATTGGGAGAAATGCTGGACTCGAATGAACTCCGTCAGCTCGGTCAACGGGTGACCATAAGCTGTTATCTGGCACCACTGACGTTTAAAGAAACGTCTGCGTATATTGAACATCGAACGCAGATTGCTCTTACAAAACCAGGGCATCTGTTCTCAAAAAATGCTTTGAAGGAGATCTATAAGTATACCGGCGGGATCCCCCGGCTGATCAATATTATTTGTGACCGATCGCTTTTGATTGCCTACAGCCGGAACCGTAAAAAGATACCCGGCAGTGTCGTACGTCTGGCGATTCGTGAATTGTCGAGCCGTGGTGACCTTCGGAAACGCTTTCCCTTGAAAATTCGCACGACCGCAGCCATTATTATCGCTGGGGCGGCTGTCTTAAGTATATTTTTATTGCCGGGTCTATTTCAGCGCGAGGCTGAGCTGGTTCCATCGGCCATGTTGTCCGACCCTGTTTCAAAAACCAAGAAAAAATCGCCTGTCGTCTATTACCCTGCAATTCCTGAGAAAGAAAAGACCATCACCCAGAAACCTGTGCGTGGTGAGGCAGTCAAGACGGTGGCGCTGAAAACATTTCTTGAACAGGCAAACCCTGCTGCAACGCGATCCAATGCCATGCGGGCACTGCTATCCCTGTGGGCGGTGGATACGCATATCCAACCATACCTTGAAAACCTCCAGGACGACAACGCATTTTTCAATCTGGCCATAAGGCATCACGGCCTGGAAATCCAGGTGGTTGAGGGCAATCCGGATTTGGTCAGGAAGCTCAATCTGCCGGCTATTTTCAAATTTGAGAGTCCGGAGTTAAAACTGCCGCTATACCTGACCCTTGAAAAAATTCATGAGAATCAGGCAATCTTCCGGACGCAGGGCCTGGAGACGATCGTTACGATTCCCTATGAGATCCTGGCTGCCCAATTCAAGGGGACCGTCTTTGTTGTGTGGAAGAATTACCTGGGTCTTGAAGGCACGATGCCATTAAGCCATCCCAAGGGTTCCGTTATTATGCTGAAGATGATGTTGCGTGATCTCGGGCATGCGGATGTTGCGTTGACACCGGAATATGACATCCGGACACAGGCAATTATTATGGATCTCCAGCAAAAACACGGTATCGTCGCAGACGGATTTGTGGGGCCAATGACCAAGATTGTCCTATATAACGAGAAAGAAGATAACTTGGCACCAAAGCTTGTCACCTCTGGACGCGCGTCAAACAGCCATCCATGAAACAGGCACTTATCACAACTCAATACAAGGATAATAACAATTGAGTTCGATTCTCGATGCGTTGAATAAGCTGGAGAAGGAAGGTTCCCCGCAGGATTACCCTCTGGCACATACAAGGTCAGGCAGAAAAGGATTTACCCCAAAACGTGTCATGGGAATTATCGTGATCGTCTGTGCCTGTGTCGGGGCCGTCGGTCTTACAGCTTATTATCGGGCGCGTCCCGAAAAAGCGTCCAAACCCCTTCTCGGGGATGTCGAGCGTGGGGTGGAATCCAGGCCACGAGAAACGCCGGAATCCGTGGGAGGCGTCAGCGTGCCGAAACCGCCTGTGACATCCCTGCCCGAAACACCTGTTCCAGCGCCACCCATATCGCCGGACCCCAAAACCATGGCCACTGCAACCGCAAACCAGCCGGAAACGCTGTCCCTGGACAATAAAACCAAAACAAAGCCGAAATCATTGGAAGACGGAAACAATACGGATGGGATCAAAACCGAACAATTCCAATCTGCAGCGTCAAAAGAAGATCCAAAAAGAGAACCGGTGGTGGATACGGCATCCCTAAAATCAGATCCAAAGGTATTGCCCGGGAAAAAGGATTCAGCCCCTTCAGGGGATGATTTGTCGAAGGGGACGCCTGCCCAGGAGGAGAAACCATTGCCCATGAACCGAATCGAGGGTGTCGGCTTTAAGATACAGGCCATTTCATGGGGAGACACTTCCCCGGAGCGACTGGTGGTCATCAATAATCAGGTTCTAAGGGAGGGGGATAGTATCGAGGGGTATCGAATCAGCCGGATCAATCCTGATGACATTTTACTGCGTCGCGGCAGAAACACATATCGCCTCGACTTCGGTTTGAAAGGAGAGCCTTGATTGTGGCCACTGCATCCGGTATTATTCTAGTTGAAAACAGACATAAAAGTACTAATACCTAAGTTGAGCATTTCAACTTAGGTATTATACTGGCATGATAAACCAATAACCCAGAGATAGGACCATGAATTTGTTCAAAGAGAAATTCCCACCGACAGTCGAACTGGCTGTTGATAAGATTCTGTCAGAGCTGTCCGTCAGGGACAGAACCAAAATTGCCAATATGAATGAAAAGAAGCTGATGGCGTTCCATGTCAGTTTCGGGATTTTTATTAAGAATGAATTCAGGCTATGGGGCAATGAGCCTCTCCTTAAGTCGTGCTGCGAACACTCAGGGCTTCCAAAGGTAAATCCTGATCAGGCATCCTATATCATTCTGAAGGAACTGCAAAAGAAGATCAATGAGGGTGATGTTCTGAAGGTTGTGAAATGAGCAGACACGCGATACCCGCTGAATATAGTCATGAGGGGTATCTACTGAAGCAATTCGGATTGATCTACACCTTCCTCTTGTATGCCGCATGTACGCTTATCTTATTTTCGGGGAGTGGTGTTGCCCGGGCACAAAAAACATCTCCCCTTTCTCCCGAATCTGCCACGATTCAACTTTCGCCTGAGGAACAGGCCTGGCTGAAAACAAAACCCTATATGAACAGCTAACCATGTACGACACCCAGACACGTTCGCAGTTGCAGACTAAACAGCCGTTTTCAACCCTGGGCAGTCAGAATGAAGGCGTGCAGAAGAATGCCGACGGGTCTTATGACATCTATTTTTCTCCGAAGCCGCCCAAAGGCAAAAAGGGCAACTGGCTGCAGACCATCCCCGGCAAGAGCTGGTGGCTGGCCCTTCGGATGTATGGCCTGCTCAACCCTGGATAGACCAGACCTGGCGCCCGGGTGAGATTGAGCTGGTAAATTAATGGCATAGAAGATCTCAGTCTTTCTTTCTCAGCACCTAGTGAACCGCAACAGCGAGCGCATTCCCCGTAGCTTGCTGCGGGGTTAGCGAGCGAATCTGAATTATAAAGAGTTAAAAGTATGGGAAAAAGCGTATTAACTTTGTTTGGATATATATACGAAAAGGAGACAGAACATGAATCGTATGAAAAACGGACTACGGACCGCCCTGCTGACAGGGATGATCCTACTGGCGATCACTGGCTTCACTGTAATAACCATTTATGCCCACGGTCACCGCGGAGGCGGTGGCGTTCACACCAGTGGTGGTGGCGGGAGAGACGTTCACCACAGTGCGTATCCGCACGTGCACCACGAAGCAGGTGAACATCCGGGTTCAGATGGGACCGGATACTATCACAGCCACGACGATCAGGGCGAACACCATCATGAATGCCGACCCACCTCGACGACTGTGATGCACTCCTCGGGTATAAATCATTCCGACGAGGAATGTCAGAATCACGATGGCAAATGGGAACCGAGCCAGGGGGATTGATACGAGCGGAAAGTTCGCAGAATGTGGTTTGACGACCAAAGATTTTAAGAACAGGAGATCTTGATGATGAAAAAGAAGTTTACATGGGTGATGGTAATTGGATGTCTGTTGCTGTGGAGTTGTGCCACGGTGCCCACCAAGGATATCAATATCGAGACCAAGGTCGATCCCAAGATAAAGTTTAGTGGATACAAAAGCTATATCATGCTGGGTGCAGCGGCAATCGTTAATGACCGGCAGGGTCGCTGGGAGCCGCCTTCTTTTGATGCAGATGCGGAAATAAGATCCCTGATAAATCGAGAATTGGGTAAGCATGGCATAGCGGAAAAGGCCATCAATCCGGATATGATCGCTGCATATGCATTGGGCGTCGATATGGAGGCTCTGGGCTTGAAGGTGGATCCTGAAACCAGAATAGACTTACTGGAGAACGTACCCCAAAGCGCATTGCTGATCGTGCTGATAGACCGCAAAACGGGATTTGTTATCTGGGCCGGTTCCGCCACAGCGGAACTTCTGGAAAAGCCGGAAAATGAAACGGTCAAAGCGCGTCTGGATTATGCAATTTCGGGTATGTTTAAAAAATTACCCAAATAAATAAGGACAAATACAACGATAGCCGAAATACGAAATAAAGGAATAAAGGGTTAGTCTCTATGTCTAAAGGGGTCAAGTCTACTCTTGACTCATGTGCACTTTCCTGTTAACCGATATCCATGTCTCGCCCAATCAGAATAGCCTTTCCAGGGGCCTGGTATCATGTCATGAACCGGGGACGCAGAGCGGAAGATATTTATTTAGACAAACGCGATTACATGGCATTTATTGAACTGCTTCAGGAAACTTCTGAGGCATGGAATATTCGAGTTGCGGCCTACTGCCTGATGCCCAACCATTATCACATGCTGATTTATACGCCTGAAGGCAATGTTTCCCGCGCCATGCGGCACGTGAACGGCGTATATACGCAACGCTTCAATAACCGCCATCATCTGGATGGTCAACTTTTCCGCGGCCGTTAAAAGTCTATTTTGGTCAATGGAGACAGTTACCTTCTTCAACTCGTTCGATATATACATCGCAACCCACTTAAAGCAGGCATGGTTGAAGATATGAATGCATATCTCTGGAGCAGCCACAAAGCCTATCTATCTGTTGCCAAGAAGTGGGACTGGTTGCATAAGGGATTTATCCTGGACCTATTGACGGATAACAAGATATCCCAAATAAGAGTATATCGCCAGTTTGTGGCAGTCGATGACGATAAAGAACTGGAAGACGTCATGGCGCGTAAGAAATGGCCTTCGCTGCTTGGCCCACAGGAATTTATGGATTGGGTCAAAGCCACATATAGGGATATCAAAGGCAGTGATGAGATGCCCCAAATGAGGGAGTTATACCCGGATACCGATAGAATAATTTCCAGGGTGTGTGATTACTATGACGTAGCGTGCGAGGAGTTGTTCACATCCAAAAGAGGCACATTCAATGAACCCAGGTGCGCAGCAATCTATCTGATACGAAGATTGCGGCGTGACAGTCTGAAAGAAATCGGAAAAGTATTTAATTTGGAAAAGAACAGTTCCGTCAGCAGTATCATCCAACGAATGAAAACCCGGATACAGAATGACCGAAAAATTAAAATCCGTATTCAAAAGATAGAAGATAAAGTGAGAAAGAGCTAAGAGTAGACTTGACCCCTTAATTATTTTAAGCGTTCTTGCCCACGGGCTCAGTGCCAATCCCCTGGTTGCCGGACTGGTTGCACGGCTTAAGCGGTCTGGCTGATCATGAATTTGAAAAAGCCTATGACAGCGCGTCCAGCATCGCTGAAAAAGTCGTGCAGCATGAAGGTGAAAAGATGGAGAAATTCCTGGAACATTTTGCCAAAGAGATTGAGCAGTACTCAGAGCATTTTGGCGGGAAACTGTTCAAGTAGACAGAATTCCTTTATTCCGTCATATAAAACCTGGTCCTTTGGGCCAGGTCAGCGGTATTTGGTTATGCCGATGGCGTATTTACTCAAATCCGAAGTACGAAATTCGAAATCCTAAACAAAACCGAATGATCCAAATTCGAATGATCAAAACAAGACCTGGAGATACCCGTCAGGCATGTGTTTGAATCATTTGAGTATTTGATATTTGGATTTGTTTCGTATTTCGATATTCGGAATTAGAATTTATTATACGCTGAATGTGTATAATATTAATCCTTTATAGGGTTGAATCAGTGCCGGGCCCTTTGGACCCGGGTATCTACTACTGCTATCGAATATCGAACAAGAAATGTCAAATAATGAAGTGTTGTATGGCTGCGCCCTTTTGGGGGTAGAGATTCCGTGTCAAATCTCCCTGGGTTCAACATGAATGCGTTCAGCAACAGCATCACCCATCTCGGACGTGTTGACGACTGTTGACGAGGTACCCGCGATGTCACGGGTACGGATGTCATCCGCCAGCGTGGCATAAACAGCTTTTTCTATGGCCGTGGCGGCCTGGTCCTGATCGAGGGTGAATCGCAGGAGCATGGCGGCGGACAGGATCTGGGCAATGGGGTTGGCGATCCCTTTTCCGGCAATGTCGGGGGCCGTGCCACCGGCGGGTTCGTATAGGCCGAAACCGGTCTCATTCAGGCTGGCCGAGGCCAGGAGCCCCATGGATCCGGTGAGCATGGCACACTCGTCGGAAAGAATATCCCCGAACATGTTTCCACAGAGCAGCACATCGAACTGATGCGGGTTCTGGATCAACTGCATGGTGGCATTGTCCACGTAGATATGATTTAAAATCGACCTCTGGAAATTCGCGACCGATCTCGGTGACAATTTCCCGCCACAGGACCATGGTGGTCAGGACGTTGGCCTTGTCCACGGAGGTGACTTTCTTGTTTCGCTGCATGGCATAGCTGAAAGCCATGCGGGCGATTCGTTCGATTTCAGCGCGGGTGTAGACCATGGTGTCGAAGGCTTTTTCCTCCGGCCCGGTTCCTTCCCGGCCTTTGGGTTGACCAAAATAAATACCCCCTGTCAGCTCCCGGACACACAGGATGTCAAAGCCGTTTTTCACGATTTCCGGCCGCAGGGGACTGTTGCCGGCTAAGGAGGGGCTCATCCATGCAGGCCGGAGGTTGCAGAAGAGATTGAAGTGTTTTCTGAGGGGCAGCAGTGCAGCGCGTTCGGGCTGATTTTGCGGGGGAAGGTTTTCCCATTTCGGACCGCCCACGGAACCGAACAGAATGGCATGGGCATTCTCACAGATTGCAAGGGTCTCCCTGGTAAGCGCCTCTCCATGCCTGTCGATGGAAATGCCGCCAACGTCGGCATAACGATAGGTCAATCCAAGATCAAATTGCTTCTGAACGGTATCCAGAACTTTGGTCGCTTCCGCCATGACTTCGGGTCCGATGCCGTCGCCGGGCAGGATGGCCAGGGTGTGCATAGGTGTTGCCTCATATCTTAGGTTTCTTTATCGAAATCGTCTCTGACCCCCAATGGATCAGACATTGCGAAGATACGTCGTCGCGTATCCTTTATTAGCATTATCCAAAAGTCAATAAAAAAGGATCATCTCCGAAAGAGTAATCCAAATAGAGGGTTCAAGGGGAACGTGTTCATTGCGTTTGTCGGGTTTCTTGGGTTTCGGGGAATGCGCTTGCTGTTTCGGTTTGCATGGGGTGAGGCATCCGTTGTAATGAGTTGACGAAAAACGAATCGGTATTATTTTATTCTGCTTGTTTGACTCGGGTCTTTTAGAAAAGCAACCAACAGGAGCTTGCCCCATATGTCGGAGATAATTTTTGGAATAGATTTTGGTACGACAAATTCCGCACTGGCAGTGAATGTCAACGGCCATGTAAGGGTTGTTGATGTGGATCCTTTTAATGCAACAGGGAGCACATTAAAATCCGTACTCTATTTTGATCCGGAGGAAAAAGCGTTTTTTGTGGGCCAGGAGGCCATTGATAACTACATTGAAAATGATGGCTATGGTCGATTTATGCAATCCATCAAAGCCTTTTTGCCGGACGAAAGCTTTCACTCCACTGAAATACGGGGGAAATATTATAAGCTCGATGATTTGATTGCAATCATTTTAAAAAGACTCAAAAGCGAAGGGGAAAAATACATCGATGCCGTGGTTGACAGCGTTGTGCTGGGAAGACCTGTTTTCTTTTCCGAAGACAAGGACAAAGACAAACTTGCCGAGGAAAGATTGATATCGGCGGCCAGGAAAGCGGGATTTAAGCATATTCACATGCAGTATGAACCCATCGCAGCTGCGTTGTCCTATGAAAGCAGTCTTTCTCCGGGAGAGGAAAAGATTATTTTCATCGGTGATTTTGGCGGGGGCACCTCGGACTTTACGGTCATGAAAGTTAAGGGGGGGCAGGAGAAAAGAGAACATGACAGCAGGGAAAATATTTTATCATTAAACGGGGTCTACATCGGGGGCGATACATTTGATTCACGGGTCATGCGGGAAAAAATTGCTGTGCATTTCGGAAAAGACGTCAGCATCAAAGCGTTTATGGACGACTATTCCGTGGGATTTCCAAAAATTCTGATAAGAAATCTGTGCAAATGGCACTTGATACCACAACTTCGCTTACCCAAAACACTGCAGAGCATTCGTGAAATGAAATTGAGGGCGGACAAACCCGAATTGCTGGAGAATCTTATCAATTTAATTGAAGACAATTATGGCTACATGTTATTTCAGGCCATCGAAAAAAATAAAATCGACCTGTCCAGCCAAACTGCCTCAAAAATCGTTTTCGAGGGTTGGAAACAAAAAATAAGAGAAGATGTTACAAGAAATGAATTTGAAGACATTATCGATGGGGATATCAAAGAAATAGCCAAATGTGTTGAAACGACCCTAAAGGATGCGTCCCTGTCTCCACACGATATCGACGGGGTCTTTTTAACCGGTGGTTCGTCATACATTGTATGTTTAAAAAGGTATTTTGAGGAACTGTTTGGAAAAGAGAAAATAAACCAAACCGACGCGTTTACAAGTGTCGGTTATGGGTTGGGTCTGGAGGGATCCTCTTATCTTTAGAGGCTGTCTCAAAAAGGTCTTTTTGCCCAAATCCTGTGTTGGGTTCTCGTTTCAAGTCCTCAAAACACGAATGATTGATGAACATCCAACGTCCAACATCATTCTTCATATTACCTTCCAGTTAAAGCTTTTTACCTTCTTCTACAACGTTTGATGGAATAACGTTCCAAAACGCCTTCAGCAAATAACGTCTAAAAATTAAAAAAGGAAAAATATCGAATATCGAACAAGAAATGTAGAATATTGAAGTGTTGTATCGCTGCGCTCTATCTTCCTTAGTTCTATAAACTGGGAAGCATCACTTTGAAATTCATGTATTCGATATTCGATATTGGATATTCCAGTCCAATTCAAGGGGACTTCTTGAGCCCATCCGCTCTGCGATTGGAGGTTTAGTTTGGGTTATAGGCTCGATTTTTTTCTTGACAAGCCCGGGGAGCTGGTTTATTTATATTGAACAAACGAGCAGGGAATGCTCATATGAGCAATTCTCGAACAGAAAGTAGTTGAACCCAGGTAACTGTTTAATAATTCAGGAAGGAGAAAGAAAAAATGGCTGAGAAATTTTGGACCTATGCAATGGAAGAGATGTCGTATCCGGATGTAAAGGAAATTTTGAAAACCACGGACATTGCCCTGATTCCCATCGGGAGTCAGGAGAAACACGGACCCCACATCCCATTGGCCTGTGACTCGATCGCATCGATTGAAACCACCAGAAGGGCTGCCTACAAGGCGGAAGTGCCCTACACGCCCTTGATTCCGGTAGGCTATTCCCCGCACCACATGGGTGAAATCAATCAGGGTGTAGGATCCTTGACCTTCACGGGTGAAACCCTGCGGCGTATTGTTTACGAGATCGGCAAGAGCCTTGTTTTTCACGGTTTCAACAAATTGATCTTTATCAGCCAGCACGCTTCCAACACCAAAGTGGTTGATGAAGCCCTTCGCCGGCTGCGTTATGAGTCAGGTGCATTTGTGGCCTGGTACATGACCCCCACCGAACGTCGAACCCAGGTAATCGCCCACCTGCTGGAGGAAAAAGTCGGTTGGCATTCCGGTGAAATGGAAACCTCCCAGTGTCTGGCATATAATGAAAAGGCCTGCCACATGGAGCGAGCCAAAAATCACAAGGCCCATGCACCCGCATGGCTGGGACCTGAATTTGCTAAAAAAGACGGTGTCCCCACGGTTGTTTTTCAGGGTACCGAAAATATTTTCATCCCCATGGAGCACCATGAATACGGTGATGAAGCCACCATCGGCAACCCGCTCCTTGCCAGTGTTGAAAAGGGCGAAAAGATTTTTGAAGCAGCCTCGGACAACCTGCGCGATTTTATCAATGAAGTCAGAAAATTTCCGGTGGAGATCAAGACCCGGGAATACGACTTCCGTGCCTATTAAACCGAATTTTCTTGAAACTTGACGAAAAATTATTCATTTTTGCTGTTAATCAAAATAGTACGGTTTGTAAGATAGGAATGACTGGCTATTTGATTCGTCAAGTTTCACCCTTCGGGCTTCCCTGATCGGCCCTGGCTGTGTTATTCAGCCTTCGCAGTAAATGACTACGGCTTCAGGCTGAAATGCCTTGCGCCAGAACCGATCAGGTTTGTGAAAATCCCGGTTTAAACTTCTTGCCAACCGGGCTGGCGTTTATACGTTCGGACCGGTTCGCGGATGTCTTCACCCACTTATTCTGATCTAAAAATTGAATCGCTCAACTTAGGTGAACGTTTTTTTCAGGATAAATCAATCCGACCAGGAATATATCAATGCGCGGTATCGGCCGACGGGACATAATAGAAATAAGCTATTTGTATTATAACGAGAAAAAAACCCAGGAGGAAATTGCCACGCTCTTGGGTGTCAGTCGTTTCAAGGTCGGCCGCATGCTCAAAAAGGCGGTTGAAGAGGGGATTGTTTCCATCACGATTAACGATCCCGTGAGCGATCTCATTGAAATGGAGATTGCACTGGCCAAAAAATATGGTCTCAAGAAAACCATTGTGGTCAGGACCGTTGCATATAATGGGGAGACGCCCTTTGATCAAATTGGAAAGGCCGGCGCCCGGTATCTAAGCAGGATTGCCACCGACTACAAGATGCTGGGTGTCACCTGGGGCCGAACGCTTCGGCACATGATCAGCAATATCGATGAAATGGATGCCGGTAATTTGACCATCATTCAACTCAGTGGTGGCATGGGAACCATTGAAGGAACCGATACCAACATGCTTACCATGATGCTGGGGCAGAAGCTGGGTGCTAAACCGCTTTTTCTGCAATCCCCGGTGGTGGTCAAGGATAAACAGACCAAAAAAGCGTTCTTGAAGGAGAAAAGCGTTGCCGAGATATTGAGCATCGCACGCAAAACAGATCTGGCCCTGGTGGGTATTGGGCTGCTTAACCGGCAGGGATTGCTCCGGCAGTCCGGCATGATGGAAGAACAAGACTATACGGTTTTGAAAAAGGCCGGGGCGGTGGGTGCCATCTGCGGGCGCTGCTTCGATATCAGCGGCAAGCCTTGTGTTTCGGACTGGGATGACCGTGTCATCGGGTTGACCCTGAAAGAGTTGAAGCGTATCAGGCACAAGGTGGGTATCGCTTTTGGTGAGGAAAAGCTGAACGGCATTGTTGGTGCCCTGAATGGGCGGTATCTGGATGTGTTGATAACCGATGAGGATGTCGCCAACCGTCTATTGTCATGATCTTATGCGGGGCCATATGGCATACATCATAGAACTGGATTCGGTTGCCTGTATTGGTTGTGTGGCCTGCACATGCTGCGAATATTTTGAAATGCGCCCGGACATGAAGGCCCATGCGGTTCAACAGCTTGTCCCTGAACTCGGATGTATTGTGGATGTGGCCGAGGGCTGCCCTGTGGGAGCCATTACCTACAGCCGGGACATTTCATGAACCGATACAGCGAGCGCATTAGCGCTGGCCATATGATCAAACAGGAATGGCTGTTAAATGGCAATGATTTAATACTGGATTGTTCATTGTCATGCGCTGATGTAAGGTGCCCTAATCGGCTCAAACAGCGCAAGTCGCCATTGGATCACCCATTTCCCTCTATCTATGATGAAACCCGAACGTTGCGTTATTAATAAACAGACGGAGCAGAAAATGACCTCAAAAATCCATCCCGTACGTATTTCCTTTCAACTGCCGGTCAATGAAAACAAGAAAGTCGACCGGGTTGTCTACAGCTATATCGTCACCGGTGAGACGTTGTGTCTGGTGGATACAGGAACCGTTGGCAATGAGCATTTCATTGCCACGGCCCTGTCCGAAATGGGCTTGTCAGTCAAGGATATAAAGCTTGTCATCAACACCCATGAACACCCGGATCACGTGGGAGGCAATACGTATTTCAAAGAGACAACCCAGGCAAGGTTTGCCTGTCATGCGGAAGCGGCTCGCTGGATAGAGTCTCTTGAGATTCAATTCAATGAACGGCCCGTGCATGGATTTTATTCCCTGGCCGGTCAATCCGTCCAGGTTCACCGGAAATTGCAGGATGGCGACGAAATCGATCTCGGAGGCGGGACAAGCTTACGGGTTATCTTCACGCCCGGTCATTCACCCGGATCCATCTGCCTGTATTGCCCCCAGGACGGATCCTTGATTGCGGGAGATGTGATTCAGCCCGTTGACGGCCTTCCACTCTACAATGATCTGGTCCAGACACGCAACTCATTGAAACGGCTCATGGATCTTTCAGACGTTAAAAAGATGTACCTGGCCTGGGTGGAAAAGCCTTACGTGGGAAACGAAATCCAGGAGGCCTTGACCACCAGTCTAAACTATCTCGACCGGGTTGACGAAGAGGTGAAACACGTGGTGGGTGAGTTGCCGCCGGATGCAAAACCTGAAGACATTACCCGGGGGGTGTTGAGCCGTCTGGGGCTGGAGCCGCCACCGGTCATGCCCATGACCGTTGAAAGTATTATGACCCATCTGCCTATCCCGAACATTTCATGAAACTTGACGAAGAATTATTTTGTTAACTTTTTTGCGTCATTTATACCGCTTGTCATAATAATGTTCCGAAAATATGATGGCGGTATAAGGGTTTGTAGCAGAAAAACGGTCCTCAATCGGAACGTTTTTCTGACAACCCCTATAAAACCTGTCCTTTGGGCCAGACCAGAGATATCTGGCTATGCCGATGGCGGTAGTTACTCAAATCCGAAGCACGAATTTCGAAATCCTAAACAAAACCTAATGATCCAAATTCGAATGATCAAAACAAGATCTTGGAGATACAAGTTCAATCACGGTGTTTTTATCATTTGAGCATTTGATATTTGAATTTGTTTCGTATTTCGATATTCGGATTTAGAATTTATCAGGATATGTTTGCCATATCTTCCAGCACGGCGCAGACCGAGGCGGTGTCCTGTTGAGATCGCCCGGCGGCCAGGGCCTGGGTATAAATCTGGCAGGATGTGGAAAGCAGCGGGGTGGGACACTGGAGGGCTTTTGCAAAGGCGTTGATAATATCCAGATCTTTTTGAAACACACCGACTTTCATGGTGGCTTCGTCGTATTTTCCGGCCGTCATCATGGGGCCCCTGACTTCAAACATGCGTGAGGTGCCGGCCCCGTCACTGATGACCTTGTAGATGAGTTCCGGATCCAGACCCGCCTTTTTCCCCAGCACAAAGGCTTCGGCAGAGGCAACGTTGTGAATGGCCACCAGCAGATTGGCGATGAATTTCATTTTGGAGCCGGTACCGAACGCACCGATATAGTAGTTGACCCGTGCAAAACCGTCAAATACAGGTTGGCATTTTTTACACAGTTGGCGATCCCCGGAAGCATACACAGCCAGGTCTTTGGTAACTGCCTGGGCACCGGTGCCGCTCAGGGGGCAGTCCAGCATAACCGTACCGGTTTTTTTCAGCAGGTCAAAAGCCTCCTGCTTGGCCGCGATGGGAAATGTGCTGACCTCGATGACGATCAAACCCGTTTTGGCGGCTGTCAGGAGCCCATCCGGACCGCTGACGACTTCCTGCAGGGCGTCCACGCTGGGCAGTGAGGTAATGACGACATCAGAAACCTCGGCCAGCTCTCGAACACTGGCGGCTCCGCTTCCGCCCCGGTCTTCCAGGGTTTGGATGGACTCGGGCCGAATATCGTACCCTGTCACCGTGAAACCGGTCTTGAGCAGGTTGGCTGAAATGGCGGATCCCATGATGCCCAGACCAATGACGCCTATTTTCTGAGTCAAAATCACCATCCTTATCGTTTCAAGAGTTTACTCCCGTAAAGACCGGTGGGCTTTATCAGCAGGATGAGCAGCATGATGGCAAAGGGCGCCATTTGAGCCAGGGGCCCATAAATGATGGCGCCCAGGGAAATGACCTGGCCGACGATGAAGGCCGACACCAGGGTGCCTTTGATGCTGCCCAATCCACCGATAATCACCACCATGAAAACAAAGGGCAGCACTTCCAGCCCCATCTGAGGATCCACCATTATCAGGGGGGCGTGCAGACCGCCCGCCAGTCCGGACAGCACACCGGCAATGATAAAGGTTGTCGTAAACAGCTTGTACACATTGATCCCCAGACCTTCCACGTGTTCAATATCTTCGATACCGGCCCGTATGGCTTTACCGGTAATGGTTTTGTTCAAAAAGGCCCAGATGCCTGACATACACCAGAATGGAGATGACGATGACGACCAGACGATAGACCGGTATTTCCGTACCAAAGATCGTTGCCATGGCCCCAATCGGAGAAGGAACCGGCAACGGTGCCAGACCCCAGATATATTTGATTGCCCCCACACCGGCGATCAGAATGCCAAAGGACGCAATCATGGTAAAGGTGATGTCCCTTTCGTATATCCGTAAAAATATAAAGCGTTCCACACCAAAAGCGACAATACCGGAAACGACCATACCCCCTAAAACACCGATCCACACACTTCCCGTAAAACGGAACAGGGCATAGGTAATGTAAGCGCCGATGGCATAGTACAGAAGCTGATCAAGACTGATGATGCGCATGAGTCCAAAGCACAGAGAAAGCCCAATGGCCAGCAGAAAAAAAACGCTGCCGATGCTCAACCCAAAAATGACGCCGGATATCAATAGTTGTGTATCCATAATCGCTTGCCGTTTTCCAAATTATTTAATTGATTGGAGTTTTCTTTCTTGAAGAAAAACTTTTTAAGAATGGGTTCCAGGGTGCCCCATATTCCTTTTTCCCCCGCCAGCATGATAAAAACAAGCAGCAGGCCGATAAACAGTTCCCAGTTGGCGATATAGCCACTGATGAGGTCTTTCATGCCCGTATAGGCAAAGGCCCCGACAATGGGCCCGTACAGTGTGCCCACACCTCCCAGGAGGGTGACGATCACAGGATCGGCCGCCCGGGAAGGTGCCGCCATTTCCGGGCTCACAAAACCGAAATAGACCGCGTACAGCGACCCGGCCAGGGCCGTGGTTGTGTTGGCGATAATAAAAGCCAGCCAGCGGATATTGAAGTTGCTGTATCCTAAAAATTTGAGCTTGTCTTCATTGGTTTTGGTGGCCAGACAGCAGGCGCCGAATATGGAATCGTCCAGGTATTTGTACAGGACCCACACGGCAAAGGCGACCAGGAAGACAAAAATGAAAAAGTCGCCGGGGTTGCCCAGATCCAATACGGGCGTAGAGCTCATATTTGTTAAAAACCACAGACCATTGTCGCCATGGGTGATCTTGGCCAGAATTTTTTCAAATAGATAAAACACGATAACGGTCAAGGCCAGGTTCACCAGGGCGAAGTAATCGCTGCGCAGACGCACGAAAAAGGGGCCCACAATCAGGCCCACCGCCACCCCGGACAGGATGCCCATGAGTATGCCGATATAGGGGTTGGAACCGAAATAAAAGAGGTAGAATGCGGTGGCATAGGCACCCACGGCCAGATAGGCCGGCTGGCCGAAGGAAATGAAGCCCACACGCCCTAACAGGAAATTACAGCCGATCGTATAGATGGCAAAAATAATAATTTCGTTGGCAAAAGGGAGCGGTAAGAATATCCGAACCAGCAATAGACAGAAAAAAGCCAGCAGAAGTCCCCATGACCAATTGAATGCTTTAACCATTGACGCTTCCTTTTATCCTGATTGACATCAATAAAACCTAATCCTCTATGAACGAAGAGCGGATCGCAACATCCGGGTCATAGATATTTTTCACAGACATTGCTTTTGATTTCACTATCGTCTGTAATTTCGTGCACAATGCGGCCTTCCTTTACCGCATACACCCTTTGGGAAATGGCACTGACAAGGGACAGGTTTTGCTCCACAATCACCAGCGCCGCTTTTTTGCTCAACTCCAGAAAGACATTCTGGAGTTGGGTTACAATACTCGGGGCGAGCCCTTCTGTGGGTTCATCCACCAGCAGTACCTGGGGGTCTCCCAGCAGGGCCCTGCCGATCATCAGCATTTGACGCTCGCCACCGCTTAAAAAACCGGCTTTACGTTCCATGAGCGTTTTCAGTTTTGGAAAATATTCCATGACTTTGTCCCAGTTGTAGTCCTGGGTGGCATAGCTGCCGAGTTCAAGGTTTTCCCGGACGGTCAAATCTGAAAACACTTTCTTGTCTTGAGGAATATACTTCAGACCCATCTTGGCAATATTGTAGGACTTGATGCCCACCAGACTGGTGTCTGCAAAGGTAATCGATCCGGAGGTCGGTTTGATAAACCCGCCGATGGTCTTCAGCAGAGTGGATTTTCCGGCACCGTTTCGTCCGACGCATGACACAATCTCGTTCGCATGGATATGAATCGAAATGTCAAAGAGTACTTTCGATTCCCCGTAGGCCACATTCAGGCCATGGACGGCTAAAATTTCTTGGGAAGGCATGTTTTACTCCGCACCTTGGGTGGTTAAACTCAGTCGATCTGCCAGTAGCTTTTGCGTACTTCCGGCGCCATGAGACATTCTTCACACGACCCGTCAGCGATGATTTTGCCCTCATGCATGACGGTCAGTCTTTCCAGAAATTCTTCGACTTTGGAAATTTTATGCTCAACGATAAGAATTGTCTGCTTGCTGAAGTTCAACCGTAACACATTCAGAACATCTTTTATTTCCGTTTCACTCAAACCGGCCAGGGGCTCATCCAGCAGCAGTACTTTGGGCTCGGCTAAAATGGACATGGCAATTTCCAGACGGCGTTTTTCTCCGAGTGCAAGGTGCTTGACATCCCGCTGGGCCACATCCTGAAGATCGAATGTTTCAAGACATGCTTCTATTTTATCGTTGTTCCGGTGGCGATTGCGGGGGGTAAAAAACAGATTGAACAGGGAATGTTTCTTATGGGCCCTGAAAAACGACAGGACAAGGTTGTCGGTTACCGTCAGGTTGTCAAAGGTCGATGTCAGTTGAAAGGTCCGCATCATTCCCAGGGCGACCCTTTTTTGAGCGGGCAAGTCGGTGATGTCCTTGCCTTCATAACTGACCGTGCCTTCATCCGGCGGGTAGTAACCGGTGATCAGATTGAAAAAGGTGGTTTTCCCGGCCCCGTTGGAGCCGATGATACCGGCAATTTCATTTTCATGCAGCGAATAATCGACCTGATCAACAGCCACCATTGTGCCGAATCTCTTGGTTACATTATCCGTTCGAATGATTTCCGGACGTGCATGTGTATTCACATTAAACCTCTTATGAGAATAACCACCCCGGTGTCTCTGAAACGAACACCGGGGTGGTGAGATCTTTAGTCTGAAGATTTCACGAACCTGAGAGGTTTCATGAAATGTTCGGGTTAGTAGCCTAAAGATTCAAGCGTGGGCATAACAGACGTGCCGCCCTGATAGCCTTCCACGTGAAAGAGATCCCATTCATTCTTTTTTTCCTGGGGACCTTTGCCTTTGACGAGAAAGGCTGCATACTTGTAGACCGCCGCATGGTCTTGCTTACGCCATTGGGCAGGGCCTTTGACGGAGTTGAATTTGCCGTCGTTTGCCAACAGGGCCTCGGACACCTTCATGGCATCATCAAAGGTGCCGGCGGCTTCAAACCCTCGGAACATTTCCATATAAGCCACATAGGCGATGGTGGCATACGCATCGGGCGGCTTGTTGAATTTAGCCTTGTACAAAGCCGTGAATTCATCGGCGCTCTTGGTCAGTTCCGGATCTCCGAGAGCACTCAGGTCATAATAAAAATAGTGCATGGCGTAGATGCCCTCCAGTACCTGGGGCGGAATCCCTTTGGCAACCACATTGGTCATAAAGGCATTGAAAATGGTCATGTCTTTGTGGAGACCCATCTGATTACACTGTTTGAGCAGATTGACCGCATCACCGGCAAACTGAGCAGAAATAAAGACATCGGGTTTGGCTGCTTTGACCTTTTGCAGGGTGGTCGTATAATCGGCGGTACCCTTGGACACTTCGTCATAACCGACGATTTCGGCGCCGTATTCCTCGGCTGCGGCGTAGATGCCGTCACGGATGTCCCATCCCCAGCTGTCGGCCCGGGCCAGAACAAAAATCCGCTTCTTACCCAGGACTTTAATTGCGGCGGAACCATCCATGTATCCCACCGTCCAGGGACTGAAGGCGGCGGCGAAGGTGGTGTCGGAAAGCTTTCCTTTTTCAAAAGCTTCCTTGGCCATGACACAGACCGGAAAATAAGGCAGGGGGTCTTTTTTTACAACCGCATTGATGGCAAACGACAGGGGTGACCAGGTCTGACCACCGACGGCTTTTACACCCTCGGAGCGCATGTACCGGAAGCGTCTGACACCGACATCCAGTTTGGCCTCATCATCGGCGACCACGCCTTCCACTTTTACTTTGCCCCAGGGCATGTCCAGTCCGCCTTTGTTGTTGACGACGTCCACGGCGAGAAGGGCGCCTTCCTTCTGGGTTTCGGCAACGGCGCCGAACACGCCGGTAAGCGGAAGCAGTATACCGACTTTGATTTTAGACGGGTTGGCGGCCAAGGTGTTGTTTAAAGCAAATGCAAATACCAAGAGAAAGATGGAGAGCAAGACCAGATATTTTTTCATTTGTTCCTCCCTGATTATGTGGTGGGTGTTATGGATTTTTCCAAAACAGAAGTAACGTGAGAAAGCAGCGAGCATCACCTCCCAGCGGGCAGTAAGGTTAAACATTAAAACGCTCAACTTAGAAAAAAGTTTGACCGGTACGATCTTTTGTTTCCCGGTCAGGATAACCGGAAAACAGATACAGATTTTTTTCCTTATTGTCAGACAAACATACTGAATGCTTATACATTGACTTAGCAGTGGGAAAGTGCGATGTCAATAAAAAGCTTTCACTCTAAACAGAATTAAATGGGTCTTCTCCGGGGGAATTGCCCATGTAATCAGGGCCTGAAGAACCCGGTATGCGTGATGCCTGTAATGCGACCAGCCACGGTCCATAAGAATAGGTGTTGCCTCCGAATAAAATTCACTGTAAGTGGAAATAAGTTTATTCCCGATAAAAAAAATAAACCAACGGCAGATATTTTGCCGATTTTTAAAAACCAGGAAAAAGACACCTCACTAGGAAGTGACAAAAATGCAGGCAGAAATTATAACCATCGGTACGGAACTTTTACTGGGGCAGATCGTGGATACCAATGCCGCTTATCTGGCTAAGGAATTGGCAGCCATAGGGTTTAATGTCTTTCGAACCACGACCATTGGTGATAATCAGGATCGGATTGCCAATGCGGTCAGGCGCGCGCTGGATGACTGTGATATCGTCATAACCTCGGGGGGTATTGGACCCACCGTGGATGATAAAACCCGCGATGCGGTGGCAGCCGCTACGGGTCGCGATCTGGTGTTTGACCAAAGCCTGCTGGATGACATCAAAGCCTTTTTTGAAAAGAGGGGACTGGTGCTTGGGGAAAATAATCCCCGCCAGGCGTTTATTCCCCACGAGGCCACACCGATCCGAAATCCTGTTGGCACCGCCCCCGGTTTTATCGTGAAACAGGGCAGTCGCTATGTGATATCCCTTCCCGGTGTGCCCCGGGAACTATACCACTTGATGGAACATATGGTTCTCCCCTTTATCCAGCATGAATTCGGTTTGGAGACGGTTATCAACATGCGCGTGCTGCGAACGGCCGGTACCGGGGAAAGCAATATCGATCGTTTGGTTGCAGATCTGGAAGAATCGGACAATCCCACCGTGGGTTTGTCCGCACATCCCGGGGCGGTCGATATTCGGGTCACGGCCAAGGCAAAAGACGCCATCACAGCCCAGCAGCTACTGGATGACATGGAAACACAGTTGCGGGCCCGTCTGGGTGATATGATTTATGGTCTGGATGATGTTAGCATCGAGGAAGTCGTTGCTAACATGCTTGTCGAGCGGGGGCTAAAACTGGTGATATTGGAAACCAATACAGGCGGAACCCTGTCGTGTCGATTGACAGCCGCTACCCCATGGTTTTGAGAGTATTTGAGTGGGTCCCTGATTGCTTCTTTGAACAAAACCGCTGATTATTTATTGCAGACACCCGAGGACCCGCTTTCTGTTTCCGCCCGGAGTGCCGAACTGCTGGCAGCTAAAATACGGGAGAAGACCGGTGCAGACATCGGTATGGCGATTGTTGGGGATGAGGACCCGAATGTCGGACCTTATGGCAGTGTCAGCGGTAACACCTATTTCGGATTGAGCCGCCTGGGTCACAGCGAATCTTCTCATATCCAGTTAGGGGGTATTTCCGGGGACGGGCGTACGAGAATTATTAACAGCGGACTGTCCATTTTGCGAAACTGGTTGATGAAAGAGGTCTCAACAACCTGAAGCGACCATTGAAAAACCAATCATAGCCTTCAAGACAGACCTGAAGACTTGACCGAGTTGTCAGGTCTTTTAATTTAGATACCCGGGTCTAAAGGGCCCGGCACTGATTCAACCCTAAAAAGGATTACCGTTATGCACATTCAACGTGTGATAAATTCTAAATCCGAATATCGAAATACGAAACAAATCCAAATATCAAATGCTCAAATGGTTCAAACATAGTGCTTGAACGGGTATCTCCAAAGTCTTGTTTTGATCATTCGAATTTTGATCATTCGGTTTTGTTTAGGATTTCGAATTTCGTGCTTCGGATTTGAGTAACTACCGCCATCGACATAACCAACTATCTCTGACCTGGCCCAAAAAACCAGGTTATAATGACGGAATAAATGACGCACATGCTTATCATCTTTCTGGCCGGTTTTTTAGCCAGCCTTTTCGGTACCCTGATCGGAGGCAGCAGCCTGGTGACCATACCGACCTTGCTTTTGTTGGGTCTGCCCCCGCATACCGCCATCGGCACGGATCGTTTCGGCATCATGGGCGTCTGTTCGGCCGGCTGGTATCAATTCCACCGCAAGAAAATGATCGATTATCGAATCGGTCTCACACTGACCATTCCCGTAATCGCTGGCTCCTTTCTGGGCGCCCACCTGTGTCTTGAAATCAGTGAAACAATTCTGAAGTGGATCATTATCGGCGTGTCACTCATGTGTATGGCATTTCTTTTATGGAACCCGAACCTTGGTGTTGAATCCGGTCAGCGCTCCGCAGGCAAACACAAAACCATCGTCGGTATTCTTTTAACTTTCGTGGTGGGTGTGTACGTGGGTATTTACGGGGCCATGGGAGGAACGCTGTTGATGTATATTCTGATCCTGTGGTTTGGTCAGACCTTTCTGGAAAGCGCCGGCACAATCAAAATTGCCGCATTTTCCATGAATGCCATTGCGGCGGTTGTTTTTGGCCTTAACGGCGCCATATCCTATGAATTGGCGTTTCCCATGTTTTGCGGTTGCTTTATTGGTTCTTCTATCGGCGCGTACTACGCTGACAGAATCGGGAATGTCTGGATAAAACGGATTTTTTTCGTGCTGCTGTCGGTCTTGATCATCAAATTAAATAATCTAACGCGTCATAGAAACCCACTTATTCTGATCTATACCGCTTGTCATAATAATGTTCCGAAAATATGATGGCGGTATAAGGGTTTGTAGCAGAAAAACGGTTTTCAATCGGAACGTTTTTCTGACAACCCCTATAGAAGGGAAATATCGAATATCGAACAAGGAATGTAGAATATTGAAGTGTTGCATCGCTGCGCTCTATCTTCCTTTATTCTATCAGCTGGGAACCATCACTTCGAAATTCATGGTTTCGAAATTCGATATTGGATATTCCAGCCTCCTTCGAAGGGGCTTCATGAGCCCACCCGCTCCCACGGGTGGAGGCTCAGCTGCACCGGTATTACTATGTATAACAAAGCCCCGGGGACTGGTTTTATTATAGCCACAGGGCCCCTTCTTCCGCACCGGTCACCATTTTGCGATAGGCGGCCAGCATGCCGGGTGCCGGGTGATCAGGTCGAACCAAGGGCTGTTGCTGTCTTTGATCCATTTCCTGTTCCGACAAAAGAACCTGGAGTCGGTTGCTCTCGATATCGATTTCGATCACATCCCCGTTTTGGACATAGGCAAGGGGGCCCTTTTCCCAGGCTTCCGGCGTGACATGACCCACGCAGGGACCCCGGGTAGCGCCGGAGAAACGCCCATCGGTGACCATGGCCACGGATGTGTGCAGCCCCATACCCACCAGCATGGCGGCCGGAATGGACAGCTCCCGCATCCCGGGCCCGCCCTTGGGGCCTTCATGGCGAACCACCAGAACCGAACCGGGCTGGACCTGTCTGGCCAATAGAAACTGCCGCACATCCTCTTCCGAGTCAAACACAACAGCCGGTCCCTTATGGTAAAGCATGCCAGGCTCTACGCCCGTCTTTTTCACCAAAGCACCTTTGGGGGCAAGGTTGCCGTAAAGGACACTGAAGCATCCATTGGGGGAAATGGGATCAGAAAGGGGTTGAATGATGGTTTCGTCAGGGGGTGGCGTCATATCCAGGGCCTCACCGAGACTGCCGCCCATACACAAGGGGGCGTCCAGATACAGATAATCTGCAATGGCTTTCTGCAGCCCAGGCACACCACCGGCTTCATGAAAATCGGTGATAGTATATGCCGAAGACGGTTTAAATTTCGCCAGGACCGGGACAGCGGACTGGATTTCCTCGACATGCCGCAGGTCCAGTTTCAGATTCATCAGTCTGGCGCAGGCCATCAGATGCAGGATCGCATTGGTGGAGCCGCCGGAAGCCGAGATGAATTTCAGGCCGTTTTCCAGACCGGTTTTATTGAGAAAAGTATCCATGCGCAGTCCCTGACGGGTCAGACCGACGATTCGTTCCCCCACATCCCGGGCCTGGCGATGTTTGGCGGCATCAAAGGTGAGCATGGTCGCCGAGCCGAAGGGTGCCAGACCCACGGCCTCTAAAAAGCAGCCCATGGTATTGGCGGTCCCCATCATGGAGCACGTCCCGGACGTGGCGCAATAGCGTTCCTGCCAGTTTAGAAAGGTGGGCATATCGATGTCCTGTCGGCCTGCCTTACCAATGGCTTCTTTGAGATCCGACGTGACCTTTGTACGGCCGTCTATTCGACAGGGCAGCATGGCTCCGGCGGTGAGAAAGATGGTGGGCAGATTGAGACGGATAGCTGCCATGAGCATACCGGGAATAATCTTGTCACAGGAACCGAGCATGACGAGCCCCTCAAAACCATGCGCTTTGACCATGGCCTCGATGGAAGCTGCGATAAGATCGCGTTGGGGTAGAATATAGTGCTGCCCGGGACCCTGGGCCATCCCATCGCAGGGTGCCGGTACATTGAACTCACCCGGTGCACCGCCGGCCGACCAGATACCTTCCTTGACCCTTTGGGCCAGATCTTTCAAGGGCAAATGGCCGGGATTGACATCGGTCCAGGAGTTGACCACCGCAATTTGGGGCTTGTCCAGGTCTTTTTGCCGATAGCCAACCGCATGCATGAGACCCCGGTAATAGGCCTCGGTGATATTTTCGGATCCACCACGATGGGATGTCATTTGTCTGCCTCCTTCCTGCGGAATTCCACGTCCAGGATCTTTTCAAATACCTTGATCAAGGCCCCCTTGCTTTCGGCACCCAGCCCCTGGGCCAGGGCCATCTGAAAAACAGTTGTGGTGGCCTGGGTCAAGGGCAGGGGTATTTTATGC
The DNA here is from genome assembly GCA_963744665.1 of uncultured delta proteobacterium. Classification (GTDB taxonomy): domain Bacteria; phylum Desulfobacterota; class Desulfobacteria; order Desulfobacterales; family B30-G6; genus B30-G6. The sequence continues at coordinate 33,169 of CAVUUM010000021.1, forward strand.
CGGGCACCGATTTCAGCCGCACTGACCATGTCTTTATAAGCGCTTTTGAGGGGGTAGCCCTTATCAAATCTGTTTTCCAGGGTCAAAGGTGTGAAAAATTCGGCTGCAAAACTGCGACCGGTTCCCGTGGTGATGACCTGGCAGACCTTGGCCGGGTCCAATCCCAACCTGGCAGCCATGGGAAGCACTTCGGCCAGGCCGGCCGCATTGATGTCAAATAAAAGCTGGTTGACCAGCTTGGTCAGTTGACCCGATCCCACCGGACCCATGTGGAGAATCGTATTGCCGATGATTTCCAACGAGGGGCGGATGCGGTCAAAAATCTCTTGTGTGGCACCCACCATGACCGTGAGGGAAGCTTCTTTGGCGCGGGTTTCCATCCCTGATACCGGGGCGTCACAAAAAAAGATGTTCTTGTCACTCAATTTTCGAGCCATATCCACACTGCGTAAATAACTGATGGTGCTCAGATCCACAATCAGCAGTTCTTTCCCGACGGCCTGGATAAGACCGGTGTCACTAAAAATAACCTGTTCGACAATATCGGTACTGGGCAGACTGAGGAACACCACCTCGGCTTGCTCGGCGATATCAGCGGGTGTCCGGCCGGCGTCGGCACCGTTTTTCACCAGAAAATCCACTGCCTGGGGATCGATATCATATACGCTTGTCTGGCAGTCCGCTTTGAGAAAATTCAACGCCATCCACTTGCCCATCTGCCCCAGACCGATAAAACCGATTCGATTCACCATGTTATTCATTCTCCGTTAGAAAACCTTTTTTCTACGATACTTTTTAGGGTGGTCACTGGGAAAATTGAGACCACTGGCGTCCACGCCTAAATCGACAAACAGTTTGGCCAGGGTAATGGCGCAGCTATAACCTTCCAGTACGGGGATTTCCCAGCCGATTTCAGCCAGGCGGTTTTGCAGAAACGATTGCAGCCAGAAAACATCGGAGCATCCAAAGGTAATGACCTCTGCCCCATCCTCTTCTATGGCCGTGATGGCCTCCTTGACGGCACGCTCCACCGCTTCAGAGGGCTCGCCTCTAAGGGCCTTGTCACGTTCTTCGTCAATGGTGCTTTCATCGGTATGACCGGGTCGTCCATGATAGAAGTTAATGTTTCGGATGGATGCGCAGCGGTCGGTGAAGCGATGACTCACCACCAGATCGTAGTAGAACATGTTATGGGTCTCGGTAAAGTCAATGATGCTGAACTTGTTGCCCAGCATCGAAGCGATATGCATCTGGGAAAATGCGCAGGATGTAACAGGGATGCCGTATTGACGGGCGATCTCTCTGGATTCCTTAAAGCCCGGCTCACCACCGCCCAATAAAATGATGGCGTTGTACTTACCGCTTTCACAGGCTTCGCGGACAATGGGTAAGCGGGCGGCGGCTACATGGGCAAACTCCTCACGGGTTTCCACTGCCCAATTTCCGTAGGGTGGGATCGGCCCTCCGTGAAAATCCCATTCGACATCTTCCAGTAGATGCCGAATGTTAAGATATTCCATCCTGAGTCGTTTTTCTTTGGTAAGTTCATCTGAATGATACCGGTCAACAAATTTTCCTCCGGTAGACAATTGAAAAGGTTGAATGAACAGGAACCGGTACTTGTTCTTTGTTACGGTCACGGATTGACTCCTTTCTGTTTTTGGTATGCCAAGAGAATCTCTCTGCTGTGAATGGCATCCTGTATGGGCTGGTCCGTTGCCTGGTATTCAAGCAACCAGTCGCCTTCATGGGGAAGTTCCGACAAGCGATTGACCAGCCTGGGTAAATCAACAAAGCCCTCTCCCAGGCTTGCCAGAACACCGTGATGGTTTTTTTGTTTCAGGTGCACGGAGATGAGCCGATGGGCTGTTACGCGCTCCCAGAATTGTTCAGGGTCCCCCATGGGCGTGCCGTCAGGATAAAAAATATTGGCCTCATCATAGGCCAGATGAACGTCGCTCTGGTCTGCCAGGTCGAGAATTTCATGGGCTGGTAAAGCGCTGTTTTCAACTGCCAATGCTAACGGGCACTCGGGTGCCAGGTCTCGATAGCGCTGCAAATTGAACACGGCTGCGTTGTTATCCAAGGGGGTTTTAGCGTTCATGTCCACCAGGCGAAGTCTTGCTTTGGCTGGTGACAACAGGTAGGCGATTTTTTTTGCCTGGATGATGCATCTGTCATCCTCTGTTCTGTTTTCCGGTGGGCGCGTCCAGGGATGTGCCATGGCATAGCTGAGCACGATATCAGGGTTTTGTTTTAGGAGCCGGTCAATGGTATTGATTGACCACTGCTCCCGGGCTTGCAGACCCGGCACTTGATGGGATTTGCCATCGTGGATGGCCACGCAAAGACCCTGCCATTCACGATCACTATGATGCTGCAAAGCTGTTTCGAGTCCCTCTAGAACCTTTCCAAAATACGAATTGCGCAGATAATCACCATCACGGATTTCGATGTGCATGAACCCGTGTTGCACGAAGGCCCCAATGAGTTTTTCAAAACCATCGTTGTGGGCCAGACGCCTGGCCAGACAATTGGTTACGATGCCGAGTTTATCAAACATGGATGACTCCTGCAGTTTATACCGCTTGTCATAATAATGTTCCGAAAATATGATGGCGGTATAAGGGTTTGTAGCAGAAAAACGGTCCTCAATCGGAACGTTTTTCTGACAACCCCTATAGACTCCTAACCCGTACATTTAACAAGCCTGAACCGAAGCAGTGAGCGCATTTCCCGTAGGTTCTGCCGTACGGTAGTGCTAGGCATTCTGCGAGGCTCTGCAATTGATATAGCACATCAAATAAAACACTGCTTGCCAAATTTTATGAAATGTTCGGTCTAAGGTGTATTCTCGAGGCAGTCCGGCAAACCCAGTCGCTGAGCAATCTCGCGTAACTGCAGCAGCACAGGGTGGGCCACCGGCACGCCTTCGGAGCGCATTTTTCGTTGACGCTCAAGGGCCATTTCACCGGGTAGGCGGATCGGTTGAGCACCTTCCATGGGTGTTGACTCGCGTATCTCCTGAATACGCGTATCCATCTCGGCTTTGAATTCAGCCATATCCCTGAAGAGATCCGGACGCATGGTGAAAATCATCTGACCGGAGTTAGTGGGGGTGATAAAATCCTTGTTGAAATCGATTACGGCACTACCAAAGGCCGCGGTGTTCAGCACACCGGCCAATGCCCCGATGACGAAATTGAGTCCATAACCCTTATGCTTTCCAATGGGCAATAAAAACCCATCCTTGATCCGCTGGGGGTCTGTCAGTGATTGCCCTTTTTTATCGACCATCCAGCCCACGGGAAAGGTCTCACCTTTTTGGGCCGCCACCTTGACTTTACCGTAGGAGGCATTCGTGGTGGCCATGTCGAGCACAATGGGTGGCTCTTTACCGGTGGGAATGGCAAAGGCGATGGGATTGGTACTTAAGAGAAGATCGATGCCTCCCCACGGGGGCATGTGATTGGCGTTGCCGATGGCCATATACATGGCAATCAGGTCGTGGGGGAGGGCCATGGAGGCATATACCCCGCCCGCGCCGGCATGGTTGCTGTTGCAGATGCCCACCCAGGCCATGCCGCTTGTCTTGGCCTTTTGAATGGATAGCGCCACAGCCCGGGTAACCACGACTTGCCCAAGACCGTTGTCACCATCCACCACGGCACTGACCGGGGTCTCTCGTTTAATCTTGATATCCGGGTTCAGATTGTAGCCGCCCGCCTCCAGGCGCCGGCAGTAAGGGGGCAAGCGGAAGATTCCGTGACCGTGCATGCCCCGCAGATCAGCTTCGATCATACGCTGGGAACAAATGCGGGCATGATCGCCGGCCACGCCCTGCCCGATCAGTACGCTTTCTACAAATTTTTCCAGCCGTTCTACGGCAAATATGTGTTGATCCATGGTTTCTCCTAGTGTCATACAGAAACAGGAATTATTCTGATCTATAGGGGTTGTCAGAAAAACGTTCCGATTGAGGACCGTTTTTCTGCTACAAACCCTTATACCGCCATCATATTTTCGGAACATTATTATGACAAGCGGTATAAAACCTCCACCTCCGGTGGAGGACCCGGAAAGGTTCTACCGATCCGGTGAAAAATTAAAAAAAGGAAAATATCGAATGTCGAACAAGGAATGTAGAATAATGAAGTATTGTATCGCTACGCTCTATCTTCCTTTGTTCTATAAGTTGGGAACGATCACTTCGAAATTCATGTAATCGATATTCGATATTGGATATTCCAGCCCCCTTCAAGGGGGCTTCATGAGCCCACCCGCTCTGCGGGTGGCGGTTCATGAGAAAAAAAGGTATGGTTTGCAATCGATGAATCCTTCCTTTAAGACCGTCTAAAACGCACTACTCTAAAGGAAGTCTGTTGATATCGCCCATGGTTGATTCGACGGTAATGACACCCTCCAACCCTTTGACCGTCTGGAGGATATCTTCTCTGGCGCTCGCATTGGGTGCATATCCGCCCAGGTGCACGGTTCCTTCCTGATCGACATCAATTGTTAAAATGGATATGTTGTGACCGTTTTTCAGCAATGCAAGCTCGATTTTTTTGACCATTCCCAGCCGTCCCATGGCCTCCAGGGCGGACAGACTGCAGGTATTCATATTTTCGGGGCTGGCAGCTTCGACGATCAGTTTGACGGCCGCCTCCGGGCCCAGCTTGCCCGGATTGATTACCAGATCATACAAGGTGGGGTCGTCCCACTGCATATTGAACGCATATTGAAAAAAACCCTTTTGGGCATTGTCACTTTTCTCCACCAGTTTTTCCGCGGTGTCCTGATCGAGACTTTGCTGTTCCATGATGCGGCGGACGCGCTGTTCCAAGGGGGCATGGATCAGGACATGCAGGGCACAACTGAAATCCCGCAACAGGAACTGGCTGCCGTGACCGATAACAATCCCCTGATCCTTGCGGGATATTTCGTAAATGACGGTTTCCAAAATGTCCTGGTAAATTTCAGGGCGCTTGCTGAAATAGCGGCTGAAAAACCCGGGTGCCTTTTCAGCCAGACTGTCCAGTTCCTGCGTATGCAGTCCCAGTTCCAAAGCCTTTGCCTTTAATTTTTCATCATCGTAAATATCCAGGTCAAGTGCTTTGCCCACCTGGTGAGCAATCACCATCCCCATGCTGCCGATACTCTGTGAAATTGTAATTAAGCCCATTTTTTCTCCTGTTGATAAATTATTACCTCAACTTTCGGGATTCAGGAAACGCGAAATGAATAATCCCCTGGCGCTTTGCGAACTCGCCGCAAGGGCTCCTAACATCAGCGCTGGCCATAGGGTTAAACAGGCCTATCTATTGAATGACCGTGTTTTCATATTGGATGGTTCATTGTCATGCGCTGATGTAAGGTGCCCTAATTGTCTCAAACAGCGCAAATCGCCATTGGATCACCCAATTCGCTCAATCTGTGGTTAAACCCGAAAGTTGAGTTATTACACTATCCAAGATCAAGATTGGTCAATATCGTCATAGAAAGACACGATGGCGGCATTGTCCCACTCACCCCGTCCTTTGGCCACCAGAGAGGTCAGAGCCTGGGCATGCAGGCAGCAAAGGGGCAAGGGAAAATTCAACTGGCGGCTCAAATCGAGCATCAAGCGGACATCTTTAAGGTGAAAGGCGAGTTTTCCCTCGGCCGGTAAAAAATCCGCGGTGGTCATTTTAAGACCTTTCATATCCACGGCTTTGGAGTATGCGGCAGAGTTTTTAAGTACCTTCAGCATCTGTTCGCTGTCTACACCGGCCCTTTTTCCCAGAGAGAGACCCTCCGCCAGAACCATGCGGTTCAGTCCCAGAACCAGATTGACGATCAGTTTCATCAATGCGCCGGATCCGTTGGGTCCCAAATAGAACGTTTGAGAACCCATGGCCGCAAAAATAGGTTCACATCGGTCATAAACCGTCTTGTTGCCACCCACCATAAAGGTGACATTTTTCTCGGCGCACATTTTGGAGGTCCCGCTGATGGTAGCATCCAGCATGGCGATGCCTGTATCCTGCAGCTGTGCAGCCAGGGATTTTGACATGCCGGGATCGGCGGTGGTGGTGTCGATGAGGATCAGGCTTTCCCGGCCGGTTTCTTTGAGCTTCAAGGTCTTTTGCGCCACATCATTGACCACGTCCGAATTGGGCAGGGACAGTATGATCACATCCACGTTTGATGCTAGGGTTCTCGGGTCGTAGAGCATTTTTCCGCCGTAGGCAGTAAACGTGGCAACTTTATCCGGATCCAGATCGTAGCCTGTGACCTGAAAGCCCGCCTGAATCAGGTTACGGGCCATGCCGCTACCCATCAAACCCAGACCCACAAATCCGATGGTTGGTTTCATACGCTATTTCCAAATATTAATGTTTCTATTATACCGCTTGTCATAATAATGTTCCGAAAATATGATGGCGGTATAAGGGTTTGTAGCAGAAAACGGTCCTCAATCGGAACGTTTTTCTGACAACCCCTATAGAGAACGGAGGAAAAAAACCGGCACCCTCCGTATTTTGAGGATGCCAGTTTTGCTTTTGTGAGAAATCGCGTCTGATTATTGACCCGAAATCTTTTTGACCAGCGCGCGATATGCCTCCTGATTCACCGGACGGATCTTGTCATAATCAGGTCCATCCATGTACTCCGTATTCTCACCGATGCGCTGCATCAGTCTTTGGTAGGTTTTGTCCCCGTTAAGCTTGGCAAAGGCATCCCGTAAAATCTTCATACGATCTTCAGGTACCCCTGCGGGAGCCATGACGATGCGATCCATGGTTCCGGTCTCGTACCCCAGTTCCTTGAGATTGGGGACATCCGGGAAAACACGAACATCACCTGCACTGGCAAGGGCGCGGATTTTGCCGGCCTCTACCAGGGGGCCTGCCTGGGACGGAAAGGACATCATGAAATCACCATCGCCGGCAAGGATTGCCTGCATGGCCGGGCCACCGCCTTTGTAGGGAATGTATGTGGCTTCGACACCAGCCTCTAACAGGACCCTGGCGCCCGGGGTCATGGTTGCACCCCAGTTTCCGGACGTGGTGAAAATCAGCTTGCCTGGACTTTTTTTACCATATGCAAGCATTTCATCGAGTGTTTTCCAGGGCTTGTCAGCCCGCACGACCACGCTGGAGGCGCCATAATTGATCCGGCAGACAGATTTCAGGTCCTTGAGGGTGTCGTAAGGAAGTTTTTCGAGCAGGGGCTGAAGCTGGTCAATATAGTTGTGGGTGAAAATCAGGGTGTATCCGTCGGGTTTGGCTTTGATTGCCGCTGCCGTACCGGTTTGTCCCCCTGCACCCGGCATGAGTTTGACCACCACGGCCTGGCCCAGGTATGAGGGGATGACACTGGTAAAAACGCGGGCATTCAGGTCATGAGAACCGCCGGCTCCCAGGGGAATGATAAGGGTAATGGGCTTGCTTGGGTAATTATCGGCCAGAGCGGGTGTCAAGCCGACAAAAACCAAAAGCACCGCAACGAACATTAAACGGGATATTTTTCGAAAAGTCATGTTGGTTCCTCCTTTGTATGATGGTGTTGATGTTGGCATAATTATTTGGGATGAAACAATCTACTTCGAACAACCCGATACCACCTCCTCTCATTTTTCAGACAAGGGTTCTTTGATATGCCTGTTCCGCAGACGCGCACTCCGCCACCACAGTCCGGCCGTTACAAAAGGCGTGATAGCCAGGATGATTGCGGTAATGGGACGCGCAGCAAATATGTAGTGCAGAGTATCACCCCGCCCCAGATTGATGGTCTGGCCAAAGGAGTACTCGAGGACTGGTCCCAGAATAAAGCCCATGACCATGGGGGTGACGTCAAAATTCAATTTTTTGGCAGTATAGCCGAAAATGCCGAAAAAGACCAACACCAGCAGGTCAAAAGGGTCGGAGCGGTACACATAGGACCCGGCAAAAGCAAAGATGGCTGTCAGCGGCAAAAGAGCTGACTTTCGAATCGTCACCACCTTGGCAAACAAGGGGATGGTGAGATAACCGAGCACCAAAAATATGAGATTTGCAAATATCATAGCCACCAGAAGGGCAAAGACCAGGGGGCCCTGTTCAGCGAAAAGCTGTGGCCCCGGACGCAAACCCTGGGCGATAAAAGCACCCAATAAAATAGCGGTGACCTTGTCCCCGGGGATACCCAGGGTCAGCAGCGGCACCAGGGTAGGGCCATTTACAGAGTTGTTGGCTGCTTCGGCGGCTGCGATGCCGTCCAATTCGCCTTTGCCGTATGTTTCCGGGTGCTTGGAAGCATTTTTTGCGGCAGCGTAACCCACAAAGGCTGAGACGACCTGACCCACACCGGGAATAATCCCCAGAGAGGTTCCGATGGCCGTCGATCTGATAATGGTCCTGATGCTGCGGCGGAATTCCTTAAAGGTTAATCTTTCTCCTGATTTGAGATTGAATTCCTCGGCCACAAAAGAGGTGATTTTCTTTTCAACGGCCTGAAGAATTTCAGGAATGGCAAACAGACCGATGAGCATGGGAAGCAGGGGAATGCCTGATTTGATTTCAAAAAAACCAAAGGTGAAACGGGACATGCCCCCCAGGGGGTCCTGACCGATCATGGAAAAAAAGAGCCCGATGAAGCACATGACCAGTCCTTTGATAAACAGGCCTGACGTGGTGGCAGAGATAATAATGAGGCTGAGAAGAATAATGGCTCCCAGTTCCGGCGGGCCGATTTTCATGGCCATGATCGCAATGGGACCGATAAACAAAATGGTGAGAACATCGCTGGACAGGTCCCCGCAGACCGATGAAAAAAGGGCCATTTCCATGGCTTTACGCGATTTTCCCTGTTTGGTCAGTGACGGTCCGTCAAAGGTCGTTGCCACAGAGGCACCGGTGCCGGGCATGGATACCAGGATGGCCGGAATGCTGCCGCCGTAGATGCCCCCTTTGTAGACACCGATCAGAAAGGGAATACCCACCATGGGGTCCATAAAAAAGGAAATCGGCAGCAGGACCGCCATGGCCATGATGGTTGTAAAACCGGGAAGTGCGCCAACGAACATGCCCAGCATGAGACCCAGACCCATCATGCCGAATGTGTCCCACCGCAAGGTCAGCAGTACTCCCTGTAAAAAATTATCCCACATTTAAACAGCCTTTCCGGAAAATATGCCAGGTGTTAGCCCATTGGGATATTTCCGCGGTTGTGTTGCCCGATCAAAAAAAAGGAAATTCCGGCAAGGAAACTTTCAACAGTCGCGTGAACACGAAATAGATGCCCAGGGGGACACCCACGCTCACGAGAATGCCAACCAGAACATTGCGATTACCATAAAAGGTGGAAAGGGAACCGGCCACCAGAACGCTGGAGAGGACGAACCCCAGGTGTTCAAACAAAAGCGCATACGCACAAAAAACCACCAGAGAGGCGATGATCCGAAAATAGCCCTGCCGCGTAACTTCTGTAAAAAGGTTTTTATCCTTGAGTCGAAAACTGATTACCAAGTACCAGATGTTCAGGACGATGAGGGACAGGGTTGCCAGCTGGGGAAACAGGGTCGGTTTCAAGCCCATCAAACTGCGGCCCATAAAAAGCATGGGTTTCTGGATCTGGTAGGGGATGGCGAAAAACATGAGGGTCCACAAAACGAGAAAAATTGTGGCCACAACGGTATTGTAATTGAGGTGGCGGTACCACGGATCGCTATGACCACTGCTTTCACTATTTTTTATCATTTGACCAAACCCTGTTAAAGGTTCTTGCGTTAATAAATTGACCGCAGGTGACGTCACATTCAGTTCATGAATCCAGACCGTTCAGTGCCGGGTACTATTCTTCCGCATCCCATCCCGGAGGCGGGTAGTCATTTTCAGTATCATCGATGAATATGATGTTGGCGGCTTCTTTTGAGGGGACGCCGCCATAGGCAAACACGAGTTCCACTTCTTCCGTGCGGCTGGCATTGGCGACCCCGTGGATGATGCCTTCCGGCGCAAACACAAACGTTCCGGGGGGGCATTTCGTTATGGCGGCTTCCGGGCCCAGCAACAAGGTCATGGTCCCTCTGACAATATACATGGCCGCTTCGGCACTCAAATGAACATGTCTTTCGTTGGCTGTGTGAGGCGGGATAATGGTACGCCCCATGGAAATTCGTTTGGAACCACATACGGTGTCGTTAATACCGAATTTGATGGCCAGCCCTTTTTCATATTCGGTGTCGGTAAAAACATCTGAATAATGTCCTGACTTGGGGGGGACGTTGATCAATTCAGGTAGATTTTCCAGTTTGACGTATTTTGCCATTTTTCTATCGTCCTTTCATTTATTTTTGTATTGTGCAGATATTTAAGCAGCAGAAAAATTAAAACAGTCGCAGGCCAGTGGGCAAGAAAACAGCATGTAACGAACGATTCGGCACCAGCGCTATGGTGACGCATTAACTATCTGAACCAGTTTTAGTCAAGATGTTGTACACAGTCAAGTAAAAAAATTCACTCCTAAGAAAAAAGACGGTATTCCATTATGCCTTTATAGAAAGACGGTTTGAGCGAAATAAGATACAATAATTTTCAAACAACCATGAAAATTTTACCCATATTGAAAATAAATTCACTAAAAAAGGATATTTGTTGGCCAGGAACCGTAAACGCTGTTTATTCTGATCTATAGGGGTTGTCAGAAAAACGTTCCGATTGAGGACCGTTTTTCTGCTACAAACCCTTATACCGCCATCATATTTTCGGAACATTATTATGACAAGCGGTATAAAACCTCCACTACTTAGTGGAGGACTCGGAAAGGTTCTACCGATCCGATGAAAAATTTAAAGGAAAATATCGAATGTCGAACATTTCATGAAATTTCCGGGCTAGGTCTTGTCCCCTTTTCCAAGGGACAGATTTACAATCGGAACACCCACAATCGATCCCCATTCCGTCCAGGAACCGTCATATACTTTTGCACGGGGGTAGCCGAGCAGGTGTTTTGCAACAAACCAGGCCAGGGACCCGCGATGACTCAAGCGGCAGTAGGAAATTAGCTCCTTGTCCGGTGTCGCACCCGCCGCCGAATACACCTCTTGAAGTTCGGTCTGGGTCTTGTACGTGTTGTCCTCATTCAGCAGATCCATGTAGTAAAGATGCCGTGCACCAGGGATGTGCCCTTTTCTCACGGCACCATGATCCACCGGAAACCAGTCCGGGGATACCCGTTCACCGATATATTCTTCGGGTGTGCGCATGTCCAGCAGCACCCGGTCAGGATTGTCGAGTCCGGCCAATACACCGTCGCGTCCAATCCGGCGATCTGCTTCCTCCAAGGGGCGGACGGGATATTCGGTGGAAGCGAAGCTGGGCACATCCGTGGTTATGGGGAGATCTTCGTAAAGCCACAGGTTCATATCGCCGTTCATGATTTTCAGATTCTTGTGGCCCCGCATGCTGCATATCCAGAAGGCATAAGTGTTGAACTGAATCTGATCACTGTAAAAAACGATGGTCGTGTCATGGCTGATGCCACTTTTTGACATCAATTCGCTGAAGGCTTCAGGTGTGGGGAAATCGCGTATTTCCGGATGCCACAGTGTTTCCAGCCACGGCCAAAGCAGGGTACCCGGAATGTGGCTGGCGTAATAGGCGTCGGGGTCTTTCAGGGCGCCTATTTCAATTACCCGGACATCCGGATTGTCCAGATTCTCAGCTATCCAATCCGTACCCACTAGGACATTGTTTAAAGGGTTATCGTTCAAAATATCTCCTTTCAAAATTATCGGTTTATTTTCTTTTCGCGTTGATATGTAAATTCATCTCCCCAGACGAGGAGTTTTTTAATAAAGTGGGGTGCATGAACAGCCAGCCATCGCACCGTGTTGTGAAAGCGGTTCATGGGCTTGTTCCAGGGACAGACCGCGATACACCTGCCGCCACAGCTGGGCCACTTTCTTTTGTTCATACCCCAGAAGATGATGCACTTTTCCGCGTTGATCCACCACTTGCGAAAGCCTGGATTGTTGTGGACGGGGTTGGGGATGTCGTCACTGGGCTCGCCTTTGGGTACGGCCCCGGACGGACAGAACTTGGCACAGCTTTCACAGGCCATGCAAAACTCATGGGTGCCAAAGGCAATGGGTTTGTCCGGAAGCAGGGGCAGGTCCGTGGTGACGGCTTTGAGACGCATGTTGTTGCCGTATTCCGGGGAGAGCACCCGACCGGTGCGACAGAATTCGCCCACACCTGCGTCCAGAGCAATGGGTACCATGTTCAATTCGGGTTCGCCGCCTCCCCGGGTTTCACGGTACATGGCATCATAGCCCAGACCGCGGATAAAGTCGGTGAGCTGGGTGGTGATCAACTTGAGACGCGTGTAGACATCGGCCGACGATGACCATGAGAAATAAGAAGGTGCCAGGTCGATGAGGCTGGGTTTGTGCTGGACCACCGCCACGATGGCATATTTATGCCCGATATCCACATCCTTGTAAGTCCAGCGTTGATCCAGTTTTGTTATACGGATCATTTCGGCCCCGAACAGCAGACCCATTTTTTTGATGAGTCTGGACATCCAGGCTTTGTTGTTTACTTCCACGCGCCCCGCCTCAGGTGTGACCGGGAACGGTTCAGGATCATATTCACAACAGGCGCGATAAGCGGCATCGGCCAGGGAGCGGCCAAATCGGTCCTCTATGTCCAATTCTGCATAGGCGAGGGGGGTGAGATAGTGGTCGTGACCGGTGCGGGTCTTGAATTTTTTGCGCAGTTCTTTGCCATGGGGGTTGTCTGGGCGCATGCATAAAAAGGCCATGCGTTCTTTTTCAAAACGTTCGATGGGTCCGGTGATATAGCGCTGGTAGGTGGGTTGCTGGACCTCTTTAACCCCCAGCCGCCTTCTAAATGCTTCCTGTTTCTGAAGCTGTTTTTCATACGGCGAAAGCGCTTTTTCTAATCTTTGCATACGGTTGCTATCGCTCATGCTGGCAGTCCTTCTTGATGATGGCATGTCGCTTATGGGATCTCGACGCGACGGATTTTCTAAGTTTTCTGTCATGTGAAGCCGCTAGGGACTGATGATCATTTTAGCCAGGGCAACGATGATAAAGGCAATGAACATTCTTTTGACCCAGACATTTCCGATTCTTTCGGCATAATGGGCGCCAATAAATGATCCCACCAGACAGCCCGCCAGCATTGCCAGACCTAAAGGATAATCAACGGCATCATTTAACGCAAAAATAGTGGCGGCTGTTACGGTCATGAAAATGGAACCGATTTTTTGGGTGGCCGCGCTCTGGATGAAGGTTTGCCGGAACCAGCCAATCAAGATGTATATGGAAAAGGTGCCGGCCATGGCGCCGTAGAAGCCACCGTAAATACCGTTCATAAAGCTCAAGGAGGCGCCCACGACGTATTCTTTTTTTTTATCGCGGTTTGTCTTTTTTCAACACCCACACCGCGGTTGAACAGGAGAAAGGCCACCAGAATGATGTTGGTGACCACGATCACATATTTCAAGACGTCCTCACTGATCTGCAATACGAGATTGGCACCCAGGGCCGTACCGAACAATACCGGAATGGCCACAATAAAACCGATCTTGTAGTTGATGAGTTTTTTTTTGTGAAACGCGTACCAGCCTGATATCCCCACCCCGATGATGCCGAAACGATCGGTACCGATGGCGGTGTGGGGCGGCAGACCTAACAGAATCAGGGTCGGAATCGTTACGATGCTTGACCCGCCAATGAGGGTACCAAAGGCCGCGGCAACCACGCCCACAAGGAACATGATAATCAGCTGGGTCATTTCCATTACCGGTAAAACTCATGGTGATCGATGGGCAATTCTATTTTCACACCCCGTGCCGCGGACAGATCCATGGCCATGGTCAGAATAAGGTTGCGATGACCCTCGGCAGCGGTTGCATGGGGCGAGTCGAGTCCAAGGCAGACACGGGCGAACCAGGTGTTGGTTTCTTCCCGCATGGGTCCCCAGAGCTGCCCGATGTGCATATCCCCCGGAGGATAACTGGTGAGGAAATCCACATGTCTTTTAAATTCGGGTTCATAGCCTTCCGGCTTGTACCCGGCGCCCTGGGGGTTCTCGGAAGCCAGCACCAGATCGCGATGGGTGTCTTCCACATCGATGACACCTTCGGTCCCGACAATACCGATCTCCAGCCCATAGACCGCCCCGGGCCACACCACCGGCAGGGCCCAGCTGATATTCATACTGAAGATGGTGCCGTCATCCATGGTAAAGATACCAAAGGTGGAATCCTTGGTTCCGTATTTGGCAAGGGCCGTGTCTATGGATTGGGCATAAACGGAAACCGGGGATTTCCCTTCCATGAGCCACATGCTCATATCGAGACTATGGGTGCCCGACACCACCATGGGGGTCAGGTTCTTACGCTGATCCGTTCGGCGGGTGGTGGCAATGGGAACCATGCGATTCATGAAAGCCCGGGTGACAACGGAGGTTACTTGCCCGATCTGTCCGCTCATAAGACGTTGCTTGATGGCCAGAAAGCGCCGGCGGAAGCGGTTGGTATAACCGATGACCGCATCCACACCGCTCTCTTCGATGGCGGTGAGCACTTTCAGAGATTCTCTGGCATCGGTGGCCAGGGGTTTTTCGATAAACAAGTCGTGACCTTGCTCTATGGCAGCCAGGGTCGGGTCCACATGATAGTTTTCATCCGTGGAGATAATGACGGCATTGACCTCCGGGCGTTTGAGAAGTTCTTTAAAATCGGTGGTGAAAAAATCTGCCTGGGCATCTTTGGCCAGTTTTTTCCCCAGATCTTCCTTGACATCACACAGTCCCAGCCACCCCACGGCCGGATAATCATTGGCCAGCATGGCGCGGATGCGCCCAATGGTACCGCAGCCAACAATGGCCAGACCGATTTCTTTTTTCTTGCGGGTCATTTTCGAAATACCTCCTAAATTTTTTGTCTGCTTTTTATCCCTATGAGCAACCTTGCGTTGTTTTTAGATACGTTTTTTCTTTTTTTTAGGCCAGATGCCACTGATAAATGTTATCAGGACAATAATGATCAATGCCGTTCCCATGGGACGATCGATCAGAACCCGCCATATACTTTCATCCTCGAAGATAACCATGGCGCGTCTGAAATTCTGATCCAGCATGTTTCCCAACACAACACCTAAAATCATGGGGCCGATGGGTATATCGGCTTTGCGCATGCAGAATCCCAACAATCCAAAACCGAACATCAGATTAATGTCGAACATGGACATTTTCTGGGCAAAGGATCCCAATACGCACAGCAGGGCGATAACCGGCAGCAGGACCTCCCGGGGCAGGGAGAAAAGCTTGACACTCGGTTTGATCAGGGCAAAGGCGCATAGGTACATACCGATATTGGCCACGATCAGGGTGCCGTACATAAAATTCATGATACCCGGCTGCTCCAACTCGATGGTGGGTCCCACCACGATACCGTGCAGGTTCAAGGCGGCCAGAAAGGCAGCCACGGTGGCACTGCCTGGGATACCCAGTACCAGTGAGGGCAATAGCGCGCCACCGATATTGGCGTTGTTGGCAACTTCCGAGCAGATCACACCTTCCATGCTGCCCTTGGAAAAACGCTTGCCGGTAAAACGTTCACCAAGACCGTAGGATACAAACGTGGCCACGTTGGCTCCGGCACCCGGAATGATTCCGGTGATGAGTCCCACGATGGATGAACGGATAATGCTCTTCCAGTATTTCAAGAATTCTTTTATGGGGGGGAAGATCCTGCCGATTTTTTGCGGGATCACATACGGTTGGGGCTGGGAGAGGACCATGATAATTTCGGTAAGACCGAAAAGACCGATGAGCACCGGTATATAGGGAATGCCCAATAAAAGTTCCTGGCTGCCGAAGGTAAACCGCTCGATGCCATGAATCTCTTCCCTGCCCACCATGGCAATCAGCACACCCATCCAGCCGGAGATCCAACCTTTCACCGGTGCCTCACCGGCGGTCAGGGTGCCGCTGATGGATATGCCCCAGAGTGCCAGCAAGGCAACTTCCCAGGATGCAAAATTCAGGGCAATATCCAGCACGTAGTCGACACAGGTGACCAGCAGTAAAATGCCCACCCAGTTGCCCACCATGGAAGCCGTAATGGACATCCCCAGCACAAGACCGCCCTTGCCCTGTTTGGCCAGGGGAAATCCAGCCATCTGGGTGGGCACCGCATCCGGTGTTCCGGGTATGTTGATGAGTACGGCGGAGATGGCGCCACCAAAAACCGAACCGGTAAAGGTGCCCAGAATAAAAATAATGGCCATTTCGGTGGGCATGCGATAGGTGAGCCCCACCAGAAGGGCCATGGCCATGGTGGTGGAGAGACCGGGCAGGGCAGCCCAGATGATTCCCATGGCAGCACCGGAAAAGCACAACAACATCAGGTAAGGGTCAAATGCAGTGAAAAAAGAATACATACCATGGCCTCTAAAGAAAATAATCGAAAATTGAATCCCCGGGTAATAAAATCGAGAACAAAAATCTGAATGTCAGACTGAAAAACAAGGGGATAACGATGGCTGTCACAATAATTTTGAGCCAGCGGCCTTTTTCCCAAAAGACGGCAAAGGTGCTGAACAAAAATAGAAACCCGGCAATTTCAAAGGGCAGTCGACCGGTTAGAATTAACATATAAACAGCGGTCAATACGATAATCCAGAGGGATCGTTTGGTCTGTGTATCCTGAATAAAATGTTTACCTGAAAAGGTTGTCAACCTGGTGCGTAAACTGGCAAGGCCCTTGTGACGCAGGGCTGAGATGAAAAGGCCCAGACCCATCAAAAACATGGTGCCGGCGAACATAAGCGGTACCAGACCGGGTGCAGAAGCCCATCCAGAGGGAACGGACATTTTTAGGGACCAAACAGCCACGATAGCGGCCACCGCCATGACGATCAAAGAGCTGACAATGTCTGTGCTTGCCATCCACAATGATTTGTTTTCAATTTTTTGATCCGGTAGTTCCAAAATCTGGGTCCCCAATGATGATATTGTTATCTTGTATTGTAGACAGTGCCCATGAAATTGAGCGAAGGTCATGGGCACTGTCCAGATCAATTGTCGGTAACGTCGCGTTTAATAAAATCGTCTTACGATTTTATTTACATGGTTGGTTTATAGCCTTGCGGCGGCCACCATTTGTCAAAATCTTCCGGTCTGGGAATACCTGCATCTGCCGGATTGACCTTGGCGCCTTCAACTTTCAAATCCCACAACAACCATGCTGTAACAGCTTCTGCGCGGGCGGCAGCCTTGTCGGCAGCTTCGCCCACTAGAACATCCTTTAAAAAGAATTTCTTTGCCAACATACCCTCGAATTTATCGGAATTGCATGCCGCTTTAAATGCTGCGGCAATTTTTTTCATAATCGGAGCGGGTGTGTCCCGTTTAACCGCCAGGGTATAGTAGCCGCCAAAGGGTGCGCTTGCTTCCAGTGCAGGTACATATTTGCCCACAGGCTGCAGGACGGTGCCGTTTTTAAGGGTGATGGGATCTTTGGCAAAAATAGCCAAATTTCTCATTTTCCCGGCTCGGATAAATTCGATGGTTTCGTGCAGACCGCTGCCGGCCACGTCGACTTCACCCTGCAGGCAGGCTAGTGCCGCGGGAGCACCCCCCTTATAGGGAATCTGTTTTACGTCGATGCCGGCTACACTCGCCATGATGGAGATGCCCTCGGCCCAGAGCCCGCCAACACCGGAGTTGGAAACCTTGTATTTGCCCGGGTTCTTCTTGGCTGCCGCGATAAAATCTCCCAGGGTTTGAAAAGGCGAGTCCGCTTTTACGGCAAACCCTTGGATGGAATTGCCGGCCTTAAAGTACTGCCAATCTTTCCAAGGGCTCAACTTGGTATGACCCATAACACGCAATTGCTTACCGAAGTTGGATCCGCCCAGCCACCAGTAGCCGTCGGATGGTTTCTGCCAAACGAAATCCATGGCCAATGCCCCCAGGGCACCGGGACGGTTGACAGCGTTAATGGTGGTTTTCAAGGGCGCTTCCATTTCAGCTGAATAGGCACGGGTCATGGTGTCTGTTCCACCACCGGCTTTGTACTGAATGACAGCCGTAATGGGTTTGTCCGGCCACTCGGCAGCGGCCTGGTTGGTCAATCCAACCACAACAAAACAACAGATAGTCAAAAAGGATAAGATTTTGATTGTGTTTTTCATACAGCCTCCTCATCTTTGTTAGAATTAGGGTTGATGGTACCTGGACACAGTAAAACACTTTTTCTGATATGGCTTCTACCTTTGCGTTAGGTAAAGGGTTTTGCACCGATGGCGTATCCACCGTCCACCATCAGGTGCTGTCCCGTGATGAACGAAGCCTCCTGACTGGCCATAAAATATACAGCCGCGGCTATTTCCGCGGGTTCGCCTGCCCGGCCCAGCAGCCCATAGTCTTCAAACTGGGCACGGAACGCTTCAGGTGATATCCCCTGGGCTTTGGCTTTGTTAAGATGAAACTCGGTAATTGTTTTGGACGGGCAGATGGTGTTGACGCGGATACCGAACTTGCCATATGTGGCTGCCAGGCTGCGGTTCAAACTTAAAACACCAAATTTGGTCACATCATAAATGGGCATGTTTGTCCGTCCGGTCATGGCCGTGGTTGAACCGATGAGAACAATGGCACCGGATCTTTGTTCCATCATTGCCGGCAGCACCGCTTTACAGGAAAAATTGACCCCCTTGAGGTTAACGGCCAGCATGCGGTCCCAGTCATCTTCGGTGCTCTCCAGGACGGTTCCGAATACCCGGATACCGGCATTGGCCACCAGGACATCGATACGACCGAACCGAAGGATCGCCTGGCGGGCAAATTCCATGCAGTCCTGTTCCCGGGAAACGTCGGCATGAGAGAACAGGGCTTCAACTTCCATGTTTTGCAACGCATCTACGGTCTGTTGCCCGGCCTCATCATTACAATCGACAACGACAACCCTCGCACCTTCATTGGCGAATTTAAATGCGCACGCTTTCCCGATACCGGATCCTGCGCCGGTGATGACTGCTACTGGTGATTCTGGTGGCATTGCAGTTATCCTGTTATTTACTCAAATCACGGCCCATTTCTTTGGGTCCGGGCATTTACACCAGCATCAGCCGGCCACCGTTCACATCGATGGTGGCCCCGGTGATATAGCGGCTTTCATCACTGGCCAGAAAGGTGATGACGTCCGAAATTTCTTCGGGTTGCGCCAATCGACCCAGGGGGCAGGCGCGGGTAAATAGTTCTTTTTTTTCGGGTGTCAGTAAATTTTTTACCCTTTCGGTCATGGTGGTTCCCGGGGCAATGGTATTGGCGGTGATGCCATAGGGCCCCACGTCTTTGGCAAGATACTGGGTCATCATGGATACGGCTGCCTTGGCCGATGCATAGTGGGCGGGTGAGGTGCCGGCGCTGGTGCTGCGGCCTGCCAGAGACCCCAGGTTGATGATACGCCCCCAGCCATCTTTTTTCATGTAAGGGAGCACGGCCTTGCAGCACAGGTAGACGCTTTTGAGATTGACATCCATGACCTGGTCCCAATCTTCTTCACAGATGTCTTCGAAACTTCCATAGGCCTTGTAGCCACCGGCACAGGTCACCAGAATATCGATGCCACCCATGAACGCATCGGCGCCGGACATGAGGGACTCCACCGCCTTCCGCGAGGTCACATCCGTGACAAAGGCCTTGGCTTTGCCTCCCCGGGAGGATACCTTTGTGGCAACTTTTTCGACAGCGGACTGGTCCAGGTCTGCAAGGGCGACAGCAGCGCCTCGCCCTGTAAATTCAAGGGCTGTGGCAATGGCTATTCCACCGGCAGCACCGGTAATGACGGCCCGTTTTCCTTCAAGACGCTTGGATTCCATAATCGTATCTACAATTTTATTTTTTGTCAAAGGCGTGTTCGCCGTGGGCCTTTAACAGTTTTTCCGGCCCCGGTGGCGCATAAACCAGGACATAGGTAAGATCTTCGTCCGGACCGACATCGATCTTGTGCATGGTATCCGCCGGTGCAAACACCGCCATTTCCGGACCGATCTCAAATGTTTCATCGGCGATATACATGGTCCCATGACCGGACAAAATATACCAGCAATGTTCGTTGTCCTCATGTTTGTGCCAGGCGCCTTCCACGCCGGCATTCATGGTGTTGACCAGCAGTGAAAAATGCTGTGCGCCACTGATGTCTTCATCGATAAGCACCCTGAAGGTGCCGGCCTTGCCATGCAAGACGCCGGTCACGGCGTCTTTGAGTGGTACGACATAGTTTTTTCCCATTGTTATCCCCTTTACCAGAAAATGCTTATGTGAGTGTTCGAAATTCATGGTATCGATATTCGATGTTGGATATTCCATCCCCCTCTGTATTAGGTTGTCTTGAGCCTGCCGGTTTCTCAGGCGGAGACCCGGTCTTTTTGTCAATGAATGGTCCAGCCGCCATCCACCATCAGGACGTGACCAGCCATCATATCAGACAGGGAGCTACACAAAAATAATGTAGCCCCGATAAGATCCTCTGGCTGGGCCCAGCGCCCGATGGGGAGCTGCTCAAGGGCCCAGTCCTTATAGCCGGGTCTTTGCAGTAACTCCCGTCGTGTGGGTGTTTCCGTAATACAGGGGGCCACGGAATTGACATGGATCCCCTGGGAGGCCCATTCATTTGCCAGGGCGCGGGTTAGATGATGTACGCCGGCCTTGGCTGCCGAATAAACAGACCGTCCCCGGAAAGCCACCTCGGCCAGGTTGGATCCAATGTTGACTATTTTTCCCTTTCCCTGCGCCATCATGAGGGGCGCTACCGCCTGGGCCAGAAAGAAATAGGCTTTTAGACTGGTATCCAGGGTCTGATCCCATTGCTCCTCGGTAACGTCCAGGGCATCCACGGTGGCAGTCCAGGCAGCGTTGTTGATGAGGATATCAATTTTCCCGAAGTGGGTGTGGGTTTTGTTCACCAGGGCGCGGATCTGGGCAACTTCCCTCAGGTCTGTGGTAACCACCAGGGCCTCGCGGCCCAGGGCTTCAATCTCAGAGGCCACTTCTTCCAGTGCCGTTTGGGTGCGGCTGGCAATGGCCACATGGGCACCGGCATCGGCCAGCGCGATGGCCAGGGTGCGACCGATGCCTTCGGACGCACCACTTACAATGGCTACCTGATCTTCAAGCCCGAAGCTTTTCCATTTCTCGTTCATGGGTGTCCTTTACGTGTTAAACCATGGCTTCTTCCATGTGTTCCATCATGGTAAAGACCACCGGACCGTCAGCCGTTACCAGCACGTTTTCCTCCAGCCGGGTGGTCTGGGGAAGACCCGGGTGACCGGCAAAGGTCTCGATGGCAAAGTACATGTTCTCCTTGATCTCGGCCGGGTAGTCCAGGGAGTAGGCCCGGGAGATCCACATGCCTTCATAGAGCGTGATGCCGATGCTGTGGGCAAACTGCTGCAGGGTCACCGTGCCGTATTTGTCGTCGTCGTATTCAGGAAAGCACGCGGCCACATCCGCGGTGGTGTTGCCCGGGCGCAGCTTGTCCATACCAGCGTACATGGAATCGTATACCTCTTTATAAAGATCGATTTCCTGCTGGGTCATCTTGGACGCCACCTTGAAACAGCGCACAAAGTCGATGAAGTAGCCCGAGGGCCCCACGGCGTTGATGTCCACGATCACCAGGTCCCCCTGGCGTATCAGCTTGTCGGTGGCCCAGCGTCGGTAAGGACTGGTGTTGCCCCCCGATGCCACAATGATGTCATAGATGATCTCACAGCCGCTGGTGAGCATGAATTCGTGCACCTTGGCTTCGATATAGCGTTCGGTCACGCCAGGTTTGAGCCATTCGTACTTGATTTTCCACATGGCTGCATCACCGATGGAGGATGCCTGTTTGAGCAGTTCGATTTCATCGTTGGTCTTGACCACCCGGGCAGCCGACATGGCCGGCCAGCCGTTGACCACGTTGACACCGGCCTCTTTGAAGGCGCCGAGCATGGGCATGTCCATGTTGTCAATGCCGATTTTCTCCTTTTCGACCCCGTTCTCTTTCAGGACTTCCAGGACGCTTTCCACCATCTTGCCGGCCATGTGGGGCACGGCGCCTTCGGCCCACTGCCAGGTGATAGCCGGTCGAATGCGATCTTCCATCCAGGGCAGATCGATGCGGGCGCAGTGCATATCCGAACCGGCAGTTTCAAACAATACCGGCTCACCGCCCCGGGGCAGGACCACGTAGCGGATGTTGATGTTGTACTTCCAGTTGCCCTGATAAGAGCCGGTGACATAGCGGATATTGGCGCCGGCGTACAATACCAGCGCTCCCAGATCAAAGGCTTCGATCTGATCGCGGGTGCGCTGGAGCCGCTCCTGGCGCAGGCGTTCAAAATCGACCCGGTACTGCCAGTCCGCACCGGTGTGGCTGTACAGACGACGTGGGCTTGTTTTGTGAGCTTTCTCGATAAAATAGGTGTCTAATTCGTATCCCATGGATGGCCTCCTTATAATGAATAATTTGCAGGTTTATATGAAAGATAACCGTGTTATTACGGTTATGATCTTAATTTAAATGGTAGTATAAGACCAATTGATTATTCTGATCTAAACCCCCCACCTCTGGTGGAGGACCCGGAAAGGTTCAACCGATCCGGTGAAAATTAAAAAGGAAAATATCGAATGTCGAACAAGGAATGTAGAATATTGAAGTGTTGTATCGCTGCGCTCTGTCTTCCTTTATTCTAAAAGCTGGGAAGCATCACTTCGAAATTCATGTATTCGATATTGGATATTCAAGCCCCCTCCGAGGGGGCTACTTGAGCCCACCCGTTCCGCGAGTGGAGGCTCAGTGTTACAAGTTTAAGTTAATGAATGATCCAACCGCCGTCCACCATCAACACATGACCCACCACCATATCCGAAAGAGAACTGCACAAAAATAGCGTAGCACCGATAAAGTCTTCCGGTTGTGCCCAGCGCCCGATGGGAAGCATCTGTCCCAGCGCCCATTCCTTGTAACCGGGCCGCTCGAAGATTTCGCGACGGGTGGGTGTCTCGGTGACACAAGGGCCGATGGCATTGACATGTACGCCCTTGGCAGACCATTCATTGGCCAGGGCACGGGTGAGGTGATGGACCCCGGCCTTGGCGGCTGCATAAACGCTGCGTGTTTTAAAGGTGACTTCGCCAAAGGTGGATCCCATGTTTACAATGTGACCATGCCCTTGTTCCATCATCATGGGCGCAACTGCCTGGCACAGGAAAAAGACGGATTTAAGGCTGCTGTCTATGGTCTGGTCCCATTCCTCTTCGGAGACATCCAGCGCAGGGGCCGTCACCGTCCAGGCTGCGTTATTGATGAGAATGTCAATTTTTCCAAAATGGGCCCGAACCTTGTCCACCATACTGCGAATCTGGGCAACATCTGATATATCCGTCGGCACAACCAGTGCTTGACGGCCCAATGAATCAATTTCCAAGGCAACCTCTTCCAAAGCCGACCGGGTCCGGCTGACCAGGGCGATATGCGCACCGGCTTCCGCCAGCGCCATGGCCAGTGTACGACCGATTCCCTGGGACGCGCCGGTGACGATGGCAACCTTGTTTTCAAGCCCGAAACTTTGATATTTATCATTCATTGTCCAAAACGTCCTTCTTTCAATTCAGGCATGTCTTTTTGGATGGAGAGCCCACACGATGGCTTCTGATGCGACTGCTTTATCGATTACCAACGTGAAAGTGTTGTGTCAATAAAAAAAATTTACTCTGACAAAAAACCAGTTGCGATTCGGCATTTAGCCTGTCAGCAACTTTCGGCACCCACGAAAACACAGCACAGGGCAGCCGGTTTTGCCAGAACGATCGTGTTTGCCAGAATAGCGTTTCGAAACGACTTCGGCCAATAAGGTCAAACACCCGCTCGAACTTGCAAATAAGGGCTCGTAAGAAACACCAGTACCAAACGATTAAAATACGATTGTCTGGCTAACAGCTTTTGATTACTATAAATTCAATTCAACCAACGGGTCTTCCTAACGATTGCTAATTGGCTTCAAACAAGCGACCGGCTGTTTGCCGTCACCCGCCGGAGCGTTAGTCAATAGCCAAACGGAATCTACGTATGACAATGACTATCTTACGAACAAGATGTGGAAAATGGTGCGGATATCATATTCACCCCGAATGATCTTGTAAAGCTCAGCCTGGACAATGGATTGCAGCTGGACTGAAGAAATATTGACCAGATTGTTTCATGAAAGTGAAAAATATCTTGACGGAAAATACATAATTGAATATTAAAATAAATTAGATTCAGAAATTAAAAAGCGCCACCATGAGGATTATAAAATCTACCGGTGAGTGTTTCATGTCACCTTGACTTGCAATCATTCAAACATAGGGGGGAAACGATGGTGAACACGATGACGATGAAAGTGAGAGTTGGACTTGTACTGGCAGTTCTGATGGTGATGGGTGGATTCAGTCCCATGGCAATGGCGGCTGATTCAGATACCATTACAATTGGGATACTGGGACCCATGTCCGGCTCCAGAGCACAGATCGGCGGGGATATTGTGGCGGGTTTCAAGGTTTTTCTGGATGAAGTCGGTAACAAGATGGCCGGGAAAAAAGTTGAGTTGATCATAGAAGATTCCGGCACACCCACAACCTCCATTGCCAAAGCCCGGAAGTTGATCACCCATGACAACGTGGATATCATGGCGGGTCTTTTCTCTTCCAGCAACGCCTATGCGGTTGCTCCGCTGGCGGCTGAAGTGAATTTGCCTGTGGTGATTACCGGTTCTGCCGGGGATAATCTGACCCAGCGCAAACGCTCCTCCAGCCTGATCCGCGTAAATGTCTGCGGAAGCCAGGCTGGTCACACGGCAGCAGATTATGCCTATAATCAATTGGGTTGGCGCACGGTTTCCATTATCGGCTGGGAACATGCCTTTGGTCAGGAGACCCTGGGTGCTTTTCACAAGGCCTTTGAAGATGCGGGCGGCAAAGTGGTGCAGAGAACCTATATTCCCAGAAAGACGCTGGATTTCAGCCCATACGTTGCCAACCTGAGCCGGAAAGTCGACGGTCTTTTTGCCGTGGTTACCGGCGCACCGAACATTCGGTTTTTAAGAGCGTTGCGGGCCAGAGGTCTCATGAACAACTGGAAGGTTCTGACGGTTCTTTCCGCTACAGATGAATCTTTTTTGCAGGAAATGGGTGCTGCCGGTGACGGTGTTCTCAGTGTCAATTCATACAGCACGGCTCTGGACACACCGGAAAACGCCAAGTTCATTCAGCAGGTCAAGAAAACAACCGACAGGGAGGCTTCCGGGGTGATGATGGACGCCTATGTCGGTGCCAGGTGGATTGCCATGGCTGCCGAAGCCGTGGACGGCAATGTAAAAGACCGGGTTGCATTTAACAAAGCCCTGCGTGCCGTTTCCATAAAAGATGCGCCCCATGGTGTTGTGGAACTGGACGAGTATGGCCAGGCTACGCAAAATATTTATGTGCGCCGTGTGGAAAAAGTTAACGGCCGTTGGCAGAACACGGTCATCTATACCTATGAAAATGTGTCTCAGTTTGGGAAATACGATCCTGAAACATATCTGAAATCACCCACATACGGACCAGACAGCCCGGCCTGTACCAACTGCAAATAATATTTGTTCAGATATCTGGCAGTCAAAAGTTCATATTTAAGGCTGCACCAGAAAAAGCCGGACCGGCAAAGGGAACCCTCTTTGTCGGCCCGGTGTTTAATGACCCAGCTTTTTGGGTTCAGCGAACGCGAAATGAATCATCCCCTGGCGCTTTGCGAACTCGCCGCAAGGGCTCCTAACATCAGCGCTGGCCATCGTGCTAAACAGGCATGCTTGCAAAATGACCGTGTTTTCATATTGGATTGTTCATTAACAGGCGCTGATGAAAGGTGCCCTAGGCGGCTCAAACAGCGCAAATCGCCATTGGATCACCCATTTCGCTCTATCGATGACGAAACCCGAAAGTTGAGCTATAAATTAATTCTGAATGTGGGGATGAATGATGGAATTTTGGATTAACCAGACGTTTAACGGCATATCCTATGCTGCACTCCTTTTTTTACTGGGGGGCGGCATGTCACTCATTTTCGGGGTAATGAAAATTGTGAATATTGCCCATGGGACGTTTTACCTGGTGGGGGGGTATATCGGCTATGTGGTCGTACGCCAAACCGGAAATTTCTATTTAGCCCTTGCGAGTGCCTGTCTGGCCGTTGCTATTATCGGTATGTTTCTGGAACGGTATCTGTTGCGGGATCTCCAGGGGCAAATGTTGCGTCAGATGCTCATGACCATGGGGATAACACTTTTTGCCCAGGACCTGCTGCTTGTCATATTCCAAGGATACCCCTTTACCATTGATCCGCCTGCCTGGACCACGGGAACCATCAATTTTGGAAACTATTACTTCTATAACTTACGTCTTTTCATGATTGGTGCGGCTGTTCTGACGTATATCATTTTATGGTTCTTTCAAGAGAAAACCCGGGCCGGTGCCATCATGCGTGCCGTGGTGGACAACCGCGAAACAAGCCAGGGTCTGGGGATCAATGTCAACCTTGTGAGTATGGGGGTTTTTGGCCTGGGTGCTTTCCTGGCCTCCTTTGCCGGGGTTATCGGTGGTACCTTTACAGCTGTTTATCCGGGTCTGGATTTTGAAGTGTTGCCACTGGCGTTTATCGTTGTCATTGTGGGGGGCATGGGAAGCTTGAAAGGTGCGGTATGCGGGGCGATAATCGTTGGGTTGATCGACAATTTCGGCAAGGCGCTTTTCCCGGAAGTTGCTTATTTTACAATGTTTCTACCGATGGCGATCGTTCTGGCGATTCGGCCAACCGGCCTTTTTGGTAAGGAGTGATCATGGTAAAGACGATGGCTGTAAAATACTGGGTGATGATTGCCTTGGGACTGGCTTTCCTGCTCCTGGTCATTCTTCCACCCATACTGCCCGCCTATATCGTCATCCTGCTTTCCCAGAGTCTCATTTATGGGATTGTGGCCATGAGTCTGGATATCCTGGTGGGCTATCTGGGTCTGGCATCCCTGGGGCATGCCGCCTATTTTGCCATCGGGGCCTATACCACCGCCATACTGATGACCAAGTACGGTACGAGCTTTGGTGTGGGGTTGATTGGCAGTATAGGGATGACGGCTGTCATTGCCGCCCTGGTGGGGTTGCTGGCTTTACGCGCCGTGGGGGTTTATTTTTTACTGATAACCCTGGCGATTGCCATGTCTTTCTGGGGGCTTATTCATCGCTGGGTATCCCTCACCGGTGCCGACAACGGCATCGCCGAGATACCGCGTCCGGCGTCCTGGGGACCTATCGATTTCACGGACCCCATCACCTTTCACTACTTTATTCTGCTTATATTCATTGTCTGCTTTACGCTCCTTTTCTTGTTTATCCGCTCACCTTTCGGCAAGACCCTGGTGGGTATCCGTGACAGTGAAACGCGTATGCGGGTGCTCGGTTACAATACATGGCTCCATAAATACATTGCCTTTATCATCGCCGGAACCATTGCCGGTATTGCTGGTGCTTTTTTTGCCACTTTCAATCGATTTGTGGGACCGGATGAAGCCGATTTGACACAGTGTATGGAAATCCTGCTCATGGTGAGCATCGGTGGCCAGGGGACCTTGATCGGGCCCACCATCGGTTCTTTTTTGATTACATTCCTGAAAAATATGTTGAGCGTCTACACCCAGCGCTGGTTGATGGTGATGGCCCTGGTATATATAGTATGTGCCAAATACGCACCTGAAGGCATCATCGGATATGTAAAACGATGGCAGACAAAAAGGGGGGACACATGAGCGCGGTGGCGGCTAAAGAGACCGAAACAGTTGCCCTGGCCTGTCGAGGATTGACCAAGCGTTTTGGCGGTCTGGAAGCGGTAAAAGATGTCAACCTATCCATTGCCATGGGTGAACGGCGTGCCATTATTGGTCCGAACGGCGCCGGCAAGACGACGCTTTTTAGCCTTATCAGCGGTCTGATTCCGGTCAGCGAAGGCTCGATTCACATTTTCAATACCGATATAACGCATCTGCCGGGTTATCGCCGGACAAGTCTGGGCCTGGGCCGAACCTTTCAGATCACCAACCTTTTTTTGAGCCTGAGTGTTCTGGAAAACCTGGTCGTCGCTGCCATGGGTCTAAAGAGCATCAAGTTTTCCATGCTGAGACCCTTATCCACATATAAGACGCTTTATCAGCAATCGCTCGAACTGCTCGATCAACTGGGTATGGCAGATAAGCGCTCAATGATCGTCAAGTATCTTTCCTATGGCGAGCAGCGTCAACTGGAGATTGCCCTGGCACTGATAACCCATCCAAAGGTACTTCTTCTGGATGAGCCCGCTGCCGGACTTTCCTCTGCGGATTCGGCCCTGATGGTGGATATGATCCAGGCGCTCGATCCGAATATCACGATATTGATTATTGAACATGACATGGATGTGGCATTTCAACTGGCATCCCATATTACGGTATTAAGTCAGGGGATGGTGTTTGCCGAAGGCGACAAACATGACATTCGCCAGAATCTTGATGTGCAGTCCATCTATTTCGGTACCGAGGGGTAGATACCCGGTTGTGGTGGTGGGGATTTCCATATCAGATATAAGGAGAACGACCCGTGCTTAGAGTGGAAGATATTCATACGTATTACGGCGACAGCTATATTTTGCAGGGGATATCGCTGGAATTGGGCCAGGGGCAGGTATTGGGTATTCTGGGCCGCAATGCCATGGGTAAAACCACGCTGCTGCGTTCCATTATCGGGTTTACACCACCCCGCCAGGGAAGAATTATTTTTCAGGACCAGGAATTGACCCATAAGCCCGCATATGAAATTGTCCGCCACGGGATCAGTATTGTTCCCCAGGGGAGAGAAATTTTTCCATCTTTGAGTGTCAAGGAGAATCTTATTGTCGGGTATAAAGAAAAACAGGATGGATGGACACTCGACAAAATTTTTGACTTGTTTCCACCCCTGAAAGACAGGGCGCGGCATCCCGGCAACCGTTTGAGTGGCGGTGAACAGCAGATGCTTGCCATCGGGCGCAGCCTGATGACCAACCCGTCCCTGCTGCTCATGGATGAGCCCACCGAAGGGCTCTCGCCCATTTATGTCGAAACCGTCGGCCAGGTTATTTTAAAACTTCAGCAGAGGGGCATGTCCATTCTGCTGGTTGAGCAGAACCTGCGCTTTGCCCAGAAATATACCGAGTTTATTCATATCTTGAGCCGGGGGAAAATCGTTCATTCCTCGCCGCCCAAAGATCTGGAGGGACGGCAGGATATCAAGCAGCAATTTCTGGGTGTCTGACCCCTCAAGACTGATACCCAAATCATCGTTCAAATTGGCTGATTCCCCACTGCTTTCAGCGAAGGTTATCATCAAATTAGACCGGGATTCTTTCGAGAAGCAGCGACACCGTCGTGTTCAATAAAATCGTGTATGCGATTTTATTTTGATGATGCAAAAAATATTCCCTGAGGAAAAAAACCGGCTATCCAGTATCAATTTAACTTGATTTATTGAGATTGTTTTGACACCTTAAAAAAAACTTAGGTTTATTCCGTCATTTAAAACTTGGTCCTCTGGGCCAGATCAGAGATATTTTGCTATGCCGATGGCGGTAGTTACTCAAATCCTAAGCACGAAATTCTAAATCCTAATTCGGATTTAGAATTTATCACACGCTGAATGTACATAATATTAATCCCTTATAGGGTTGACTCAGTGCCGGGCCCTTTGGACCCGGGTCTCTACATATGTTAGCCAATTTAAGATTTTGAGTGAGGAGATAGACTTATGCCGACAACGTTGATTGATTTGGGGAAAAGGATTCGTGCTGAAAGGCAGAAACGCCAGCTGACGCTTGAAAAATTTTCAAAAAAAACAGGGCTTTCAAAAAGTTTTCTGAGTCAGATTGAGCGTGGTAACACAGAACCCTCCATTACGTCCCTGAAAAAAATTGCCGCAGAGTTTGGCTACAGTGTTGTCAATCTTTTTCCCAACGGAAGCGAAAATGAATCTAACTGGGGTTATCAGGAGGGTATCACAACGCACCCGATCAAGAAAACAGTCTATAGAAACGAGGTGTCTGTTGTTCGTGCCGGTATGCGCAAACGATTGGCACTTCCCGGATCGAATGTGGTGTATGATTTACTGACCCCGGACATGCGACGCCAGTTGGAAGTCATGTACATGCAGGTAAAAGCGGGGGAAAATTCCGGTAACGAACCCATGCTCGATTCCCCCGGAGAAAAAATGTGCTTTGTCGTAAAAGGGAAACTCGAACTATCTGTCGGAAAGGATGTTTATCAGTTAGAAGAAGGCGACACAATCAATTATCCGGCCCATGTAGAACATTCCTGGCGTGCCTTGGAAGGCGAACGCATTGAAGTTATTTGGATTCTGACGCCGCCCTCTTTTTAAATACCCTTATTCTCTGAAACAGCCTGATCTCAGATACAACAGCATGCGGATGAAACCGTCAGTTTCACAGTGCCTGCCAACCGAGACGGTTTCCCATACCCCTTAAATGACCGTGTTTTCATATTGGATTGTTCATTGTCATGCGCTGATGGTAGCTGCCCTCATTGGCTCAAACAGCGCAAATCGCCATTGGATCACGCATTTCCCTCTATAGGGGTTGTCAGAAAAACGTTCCGATTGAGGACCGTTTTTCTGCTACAAACCCTTATACCGCCATCATATTTTCGGAACATTATTATGACAAGCGGTATATCTGTGGTGAAACCCGAACGTTGAGTTAAATAATGCCTTGCTATACCCACAAGCTCTGGGTGCCTAAGTATAAAATTCCACTGAGAATAAAAAAAATCCATTTAAATAAAAATTATTGACAGCAAAGAACAAGTTCGCATATAGAGTTAAGTGGAAATGGACAGCGAACCTGGTTTGCCGGGGCGGCGGAAGTTTCCACTGACTGGCCTTGTTTTCAGGCCCATTTCATAAGCAAAAAATAGATTAGATTTTTGGTCGTTTCAGTTGTAGCTTCCTAGGTTAACATTCTGTTATAAATATAAATTCAATCTAAGCGGATCGGAGGGTATACCAATGAAAAACAATTCTAACATCGATAAAGAACATCCCTGGAAAAACGATAACTGGTACGTCAGCCACTGGAACTACCTGGAAGAAGTCACCAAGGATTTTAACCCGCCCCCCCAGGTGAAAGTACATGATATTACCCTGCGGGATGGAGAGCAGCAGGCCGGGGTGATATTTTCCAAAGACGATAAAATACGTATCGCCGAAAAACTGGCTGAGGTGGGTATTCACCGGATCGAAGCCGGGATGCCCGCCGTATCCCCCAACGACGAAGCAGCACTCAGGGAGATCGTGAAACGGAATCTGAGTTCGGAAATTTTCTGTTTTGCACGCTGTATGGTGCCGGATGTCGAACTGGCCGCCGATTGCGGGGTGGACGGCATTGTCATCGAAATTCCCTCGAGCAAGCATCTCATCGAGAAGGGGTATCGGTGGCCGATGGAGAAAGCCATCGAACTTTCCATTACCGCCACCTCGGCGGCTAAAAGGGCAGGGCTTAAAACCGTTTTTTTCACCATCGATGCCACGCGGTCCGATATGGACTGGCTGCTGGACCTGGTAGACCGTGTTGCAATTGAAGGCCACATGGATGCCTTTACCCTGGTGGACACGTTTGGGGTGCTGTCTCCCCAGGCTGCAACCTATTTTGCCAAAAAAGTAAAAGAACGCATATCCAAACCCATCGAAGTTCATTTTCACCCCGATTTTGGTATGGGCGTCGCCAATACGGTCAATGCCGTTCTTGCCGGTGCAGAGGTCATTCACACCACGGTTTTAGGCATCGGGGAACGGGCGGGCAACACACCCATGGAGGAAACCGTCCTGGCCCTGCTGACCATGTACGGCATCGACGTGGGTATCGATTTCAGCAAGCTCAATGAACTGGCGGCCCTTGTTCAGGAGCTGTCCGGTTTCCAGGTACCCCCCAACAGACCCTTTATCGGCAAAAACGCCTATAACATAGAATCGGGGATCGTCACCGGCTGGTATAAGAATGTCTTTGAATTCGACCCCACCATCGTGTACCCGGTTAATCCTTCGTTTGTGGGACATGACGCACCCAACATCCTGATGGGGAAAAAGAGCGGGATCGACAATATCGAACTGTGGACGAAAAAGCTGGGTATTGAGCTTGCTCGGCACGAGGCCATGGCTGTATTGCAGATTGTGAAGCAACAGTCGCATGACCTTAAACGTGTTCTCACCGAAGACGAATTTGTCGAAATCATCCGGGAAATCAAAGCGTAATAAGTGAGATCGAAGAACTTCGCAGCCCCGGTGAACCAAGATCCCCTACAAGCCAAGGGCTTGGTGGCCACTGCTAAGGTTCAACCTGGGGTGTTTAGGAAAAGCAAATGGAACAAAAAATTATAGACGCATTGGCGGCCATTGTTGGGGAAGATAACGTCACCGACGCCCTCATTGACCTGGTGAGTTTCAGCTATGACTCATCGGGTCTCAATCACCGGCCGGATGCGGCTGTCTGGGTACAGAGCACCGAGCAGGTTGCGGCTATTCTGAAGCTCGCCAATACGCATAAGATTCCGGTGACCCCACGCGGGGCCGGCACGTCGCTCACCGGATCGGCTGTTCCCATTAAGGGCGGTATTGTGCTGGATATGAGCCGTATGAACAAGATTCTGGCCATCAGCATCGAAGATCGACAGGTGAGGGTGCAACCCGGGGTGGTATTTGATGATTTGAATCATGCCCTGGCCGACACCGGCTTTTTCTTCCCGCCCAATCCTGCCTCAGGCAAGGTGGCAACCATCGGCGGGAATGTCGGAACCAACGCCGGAGGGGTCAAGGGTGCCAAGTACGGGACGACCCGGGACTATGTGCTGGATCTGGACGTGGTGCTGCCCGATGGATCCATCCTGCACACCGGGGCGAAGACCATGAAATGTGTTTCCGGATATGATTTAACCCGGCTTTTTGTGGGCTCGGAAGGTACCCTGGGGGTGGTTACCGAAATATCGCTGAAAATCGACCCCCTGCCCAAGGCCTCTGTGACGTGTACAGCCACATTCGATTCTCTGCCCCAGGCGGGTGAGGCGGTCAGTGCCATCATGCGTTCCGGGATTATCCCCAGTGTGCTTGAACTCATGGACAGCCCGAGTCTGCGGGCGGTTAACAAGGCAACGGACCTGGATTTGCCGGAAGTGGCGGCCATGCTGCTGGTGGAAACCGACGGTTACACCCAGCATGAAGTGGATTGGCAAATGGGGGTCATCATGGAGGCGCTGGAAAACAATGGCGCCATCGCGATTGCCAAGGCGTCCACACTAGAAGAGGCTGAAAATCTGTGGGCAGCCCGGAAGGCGATTTACGGTGTTCTCACCCGTTTGAACTACAATGTTCTGGCAGAAGATATCGTGGTGCCCATCAGTAAGGTGGCGAATATGCTGGAGGCGGTGATGGGGGTCAGTGAGCGCAGCGGCATCATGATCGCCACGGTGGCCCACGCAGGGGATGGAAACATTCACCCCGTGATCGTTTATGATGGAACCGACCCGGAAGAGGTCAAAAAGGTTAAGCAGGTTGAAGCGGAGCTTTACAAACTGGCCATTGAACTGGGGGGTACCTTGACAGGCGAGCACGGCGTGGGGATGTCCAAGGCGGCTTACATGGGTTTGGAGCATGACCCGGTCTTTATGAAGGTAATGAATGGTCTGAAAGATTATTTTGATCCGAATGGCATTTTAAACCCTGGAAAACTCGGGCTTAACGTCTAATTGGGACAATGAGGGGAAACATTGCAGGAGGTGAGCAACATGGAGATCAATGGGTTCAATTTACCGGATGATCTGTACTATGATGAAAACCATTTCTGGATTCGTCCTGAGGGCGAGATCATGGTGATGGGGATGGATGAATTTGCCCAGAAGCTGGCCGGCGAGATCGTCTATGTTCAACTGCCAGACGACGGCAAGGTTCTCAAGCCCGGTAAAAAGTTTGCCAAAGTGGAATCCGGCAAATGGCTGGGCAAGGTCTTGGCGCCTTTTGCAGGAGAAGTCGCCTCGGTCAACGAGGACCTGGAAACAGACCCCGGTTTAATCAACAGCGATTGCTATGGCAGCGGCTGGATGTACAAACTGACGCCCAAGGGCACGCCGGATCTCGGTCACCTGATTCATGGCCCGGAGGCCTTGGAAAAATGGATGCTGGCGGAATTGGAAAAGTACAAAGAAGAGCTGGCGGGTTAGCGCTATAATCCAGAAATATAGACTGGATGCCGGATCGCGTCCGGCATGACAATAGATACCCCGCAACTTGCTGCGGGGTAGGTTATTAAACCTGAAATATTGATGAAGTCGGAATCAGACGGTTTCGTAAAAATTCAAATTCAAGGCGTGCAAGTTTTGTAATCATGAGGCGTACGTATCGTACGTTGAATGACTACGAAATGCAGCACAACACAGAAGTTGGGCTTTTTACGAAATCGTCAATATTCGGGCTAAAACCTTTTATTTTGCCTGTTTAACCGGTGTGATAGCAGGGCGGTCAGCTGCTGTATGAAAGAATCGTAAGTTAGAATGAACGAAAAACCAATGCCCCGCCCATATAAATGGATAAACCAGAGCGGAACGATTTTGTTCGCTGTGGTTTATCTGGCGCTCTCCGGGGCACTTGCCCAAGCCGGCTGGTTTGTTGATGCTGAAAAATTTCATGTTTCCGCCCACGGTCAATTATCCTGCCAGGATTGCCATGCCGATATCGCTGATCAAACCCGACATCCCGACCCTGCCCAAGCCGGCAAACGACTGACGGATTTTTTCAACGCTGAGCAATGTTTGGAATGTCACGACAATGTAGAAGAAGCGTTAGAGGAAAATCAACACGGTGGTCGAGAAATCAGCCCTGCCGAGTCCTATGAAAACTGCCTGACTTGTCATAAGCCCCATCAGACCCTTTTGTCCACTGATGAAACAGAGCGTCTTGATCCGCAAACACCATTGTCCCAACAGTGCGGTGCTTGTCATGAGCAGCAGACACAGCTACCGGCTTTTTCAGGGGAAGATGAAGCGTGTATGACCTGTCACCGGTTGACAGGTACAGATGACGCCGCCGCCGCTGAAGAAATCAACCAACGCTGTTTTTATTGCCATGCAAACAGCGGCACGGACACCCAAAAGATAACCGCGCAATCTGTGGCCTTGATAGCCACGGAAACATACAGGGAAACACCCCATTCACGTCTTGCCTGTACTGGATGTCATCTCCAGGCCGCATCATTCGAACATGGTGACCAGGAGGTCGTGGACTGCGGACAGTGCCATCTGCCTCACGATGAGTCCAAGGCACATGATGCCCATGTCGCTGTCGCCTGTCAGGCCTGTCACCTGCAGGGTATAGAACCGTTCAGGGACACTGGGAGCGGGCGTATCCTCCGAAAGGGGGAGCGTCGTTTGAATGCGCCCTTGGATATTCACGAGATGATTGTCTCGGATGAGGAGACCACCTGCCGACGTTGTCACACCCGTGGCAACTCAGTGGGTGCTTCGGCAATGGTGCTGCCGCCAAAGAGTGTACTATGCATGCCCTGTCACACAGCCACATTTTCCTTTGGTGACACGATCACTGTGGTATCCCTGGTTTTTTTCGGGGTGGGTCTGGGGATGTCCTTACTGCTTATCTTTTCCGTCTCCCCCGGCAGAAAAGAACGGGCCGGGTTGACGGGCTCAAGCGGTTCTGAAACAGAGGGCAGCACAAATCCACGCAGCTGGAACATGGTCCGAATCGTGGTTGAGATGGTTTTGAATGTATTGTTTCAAAAGCGACTCTTTGAGCGTTCCCCGGGTCGGTGGTTCATTCACGGTCTGCTGTTTTTCCCCATGGCCCTGCGGTTTTTGTGGGGCATCGTTGCCTTGAGTGGATCCCTGTGGGGTAAGCAATGGCCATGGGTGTGGCAAATGATCGACAAGAACAGTGGGGCGACGGCTCTTTTCTTTGATCTTACCGGTGTGATGATAATTTCGGGTGTGCTCCTGGCCCTTTTCCGGCACCTGTTTGACCGGCCCCATGGGATTGCCGGTCTGCCCCGGCGCAGTTATCTGGCGCTGGCTCTGCTGGGTGGTATTGTGGTGACTGGATTTATCCTCGAGGGCATGCGTATCGCCATGACAGGTGCAACGGGCAGTGCTGCATTTGCATTTGTTGGTTTTGGTCTCAGCAAGCTTTTTACAAATCCAGGAGCAGTAAGTGATGTATACGGGTACGGCTGGTATGTCCATGCGGTCCTGACCGGCGCTTTTATCGTTTTTCTGCCTTTCAGCCGGCTGTTGCATATTATTCTGTCTCCGGTGGTTCTGGCACTCAATGCGGTCACCAGGCCGGAGTAATAAGATCAGAAAAGAATTGATCTTAGTGAAGGGTTCGAGGACCCGATAGAAATACAATGAGTTTTAAATTTTAAGTTTTAGGTTTTAGAATTGCTTACAGCTAAGCGCTATCGGCTATGAACAGCTATGAACTGGCAATAGCGAGCGCATTCCCCTTAGGTTCTGCCGTGCGGTAGTGCTTCGCATGCTGCGGGGAATCTTCAAAATAACTGACAACAATATTCTCATCTCCCACGGGGAGACTCCGGAGGTAATATATGGATGAGAAATTTGAATTCGAAGAAAAATATCGTGACCAGGTACTGCGATGCTCATCGTGCGGATTTTGCCGGGCGGTATGCCCGGTATACGGGGCCACGTTGCGTCCGGCTTACAATGCCCGGGGTAAGATGCTCGTATTAAAAGAGGTCATGGACAAAAAAATCGACCTCAATGATCAACTGATTGAAACCCTGTTTCAATGTACCACCTGTGCCAATTGTTCCACCAACTGTCCTTCGGGTGTGGACGTGCCGGAGATTATCAAAGCGGTCAGAAAGGACATGGTCCATATCGGTTCCTGCCACCCTGCCTTTAAAGGTATGCATGAGGTGCTCCAGAAACATACCAATATCTATGCCGAAGATGAACCGGAGGATTTTGAAAGGGAGCGCGATAAGCAGGCGGAGTATGTCTATTTTATCGGATGTGTGGGCGCTTACCGGGAAGACGAAGCCACCCTGGCAACCCTCGACCTGCTGGACAAACTGAATGTCGATTACACCTTGATCGATGAGGTTTGTTGCAGTGGTGTTCTGGAAGATGTGGGCTACCAGATAAACGATGATCTGGCCAAGTTGAATATAGAGCGCATTCTGAAAACCCATGCAAAGACGCTCATAACGGGCTGTCCTTATTGTTCGAGGACCTTCAACAACAAAACCCAGTATGCCGAACTGAAAGAAAAAGGCATCAAGGTTCTGCACATCAGCCAGTTTCTGAAAGATGCTGACTTTGGTGTTCAAACCGACAAGCGGGTAACCTATCACGACCCCTGTGATCTGGGAAGACACTGCGGCATTTACGAAGAGCCTCGTGACCTCATCCGTAAGATCGCCCCCAATTTTGTCGAGATGGAAAATCACCATGCCAATGCCTTGTGTTGCGGCGCCGGTGGCGGTGTGCGGGGTGCCTATGCCAAAAATTCCATCGCCATGGCACGTCGACGTCTTGAGCAGGCGGAAGCCATCGGGGCCGAGGTGGTTTTGACCGAATGCAATTCCTGTGTTCACAATCTGTCAAATGCCAAACTGCGAAAACAGAAATTCAAGATATCCAATATCAGTCAGTTTATCGGCGATCTTCTCGAGGACGCCTAGCCCGGAAAGTTCACGAACCTGATTGGTTCGGGATAAGTGTTTTTTCGGCAGGGTTAAAGGACTGCACCATATGGCCAACAAGGACTACAGTTTCAGGCAAATCCTGGAAATAGAGGCCTGCACCAACTGCCAGATTTGCGCGAATGTCTGTCCGGCGGTTACCGCCGCCGGGGATGGCGAGCTGTCGGCCGTATACCGGATTGATGGCATCCGGAAGATTTTAAAGAGCCGAAGCCGCCTGCGTAGACTGTTCCGGGCCAATGAACTGTCCCAGGAGCAGTGGAACCAATACAGCGATACGGTGTTTCGATGTACCCTCTGCGGCAACTGCCAGGAGGTTTGCCCGGTGGGGATCAATTTGAAGGATTTGTGGCTTTCCCTGCGCCAGGATCTGGTGCACACCGACGTCCATCCAAAAAAGTTGAAAAGAGTCCGGGAAAATTTGGATGACGAGCACAATGTTTTTGGTGAAGACAATGAAGAGCGCATGGAGTGGGTCGAAGACATGCGGGACCCGCCCGATGACGAATTTTTAAAAGACAAGGCCGAAGTGGTTTATTTTACCGGGTGTGTCGCCGCTTATTTTCCGGTAGCCCAGAAAATTCCCATTGCCCTGGCAGAGATAATGACGTCATGCCAGGTTGACTTCACCCTCCTGGGGGAGGATGAGTGGTGCTGTGGGTTTCCTCTACTGGGAGCGGGCATGCCCGAAGCACTCCAGGGCTATATCGATCACAACCTTGAAGCGATCCGGGAAAAAGGGGCCAGGGAAATTGTCTTTGCCTGCCCGTCCTGCTACCAGATGTGGCGCGAATACTATCCCAAAACATTTAAAATCTCACATGCAACCCAGTATTTATTCAGACTGATCAGGCAGAACAAGGTGCCTCTCAAAGCGTTGCCCATGACCGTCACCTATCACGACCCCTGTGACCTGGGAAGAGGCGCGCGGGTTTTTGACGAGCCAAGGGAGGTCATCCGGTCTATTCCCGGGATCCGGTTTGTGGAGCTGGCGCGCAATCGTGAAAACTGTCAATGCTGCGGCGGGGGCGGTAATCTGGAAATGGTAGATGCCAAGCTGGCAGCGGAAATTGCAAAACAAAAGGTCGAAGAGGCCCTGGCCACCGGCGCTCAGGCCATCGTGACATCCTGCCAGCAATGCGTCCGGACCATGCTCACCTATGTAAGAAGAAACAAAATACCCCTCGAGGTGATGGACATCGTTCAGCTGGTCCGACGTGCACTGAAAGAGGAATAGACCAAAAGATGAACATCGAACATCGAATGAAAAAAACCTTTCTTAGGTATGCTTGATTATGGTGCGCACATACGGTTTGATTGTTCTACAAACCGCGTGCTCCGCACGCGGTTCCGAACCTGAACTTGCGGAGACATGCCGTCTCCTTTGTCTTTCCCCCATTTTGAGGGAAATCCAAGCCACCCGTTTCACGGGTGGTAGCTGACTCCGGGGCTGCCGTGGTGCAGACCGGCACCAATACATTCCGGATAGCCGGATGTCATGAAAATTGCGAGAATCATTCATGCCCCACCGAATTGATTCGGCACGATCCTGCGAGGTGAGTAAAATGTTGACGGGCAGCATACGCTCCGAGTATACATTGAAATCCTGAAGACATTTTCTCCTGATGGGTAAAATGATTTATAAAAACGACCTGCGTGCGGATATGCCCGGCAGGTTTTTCTATAGAGGTAGCAAAATGAAATTGTACAATCTGGGGAAAGTCCCCTGGCTGGATTCACAGTTAATCTACCATGCCCTGGCACACATGGGCCAGGAAGCCCTTTCTCTGGTTTCTCCGGCCGAGCCTTATGTCTGTATCGGATTTCATCAGGATGCCGAGCAGGAAGTGGACATGGCATTCTGCCGGCAAAATCATATTCCGGTATTCAGACGGGATTTAGGTGGCGGTGCCGTATATCTGGACGGGGGTCAGCTCTTTTTTCACTTGATTCTGCACCGGGACAATCCCAATATTCCCAAAGGGAAAACCACATTTTATAAAAAATTTCTGCAGCCCATCATCCATGTTCATCATGCGCTGGGCATTCCGGTTAAATACAAGCCCGTCAATGACCTGATCGTGGGAAACCGCAAGATATCCGGGACAGGTGCGGCCGAAATCGGTGAGTGTATTGTTTTTGTGGGCAATCTAATCGTCGATTTTAATTATGAAATGATGAGCCGGGTACTGAAGGTTCCGGATGAAAAATTCAGGGACAAGGTGCATCAGACACTCAAGGAGAATCTGACGACCATTCAGCGCGAACTCGGAGAGGAAAAAGCCCAAAAATGGGATGAAGCCCGACTGAACGATCTGATGGCTGACGAGTTTCAGAAGCTGTTGGGTCCCATGCAGCCAGCCGTAAGGGATGCCGCGCTACAGGCCAAAATGGATGAATGTCAGGCAATCTTGCTGAATGACGATTGGCTCTACCAGAAAGGCAAAACCAGAACCTACGGTCGTGATATCAAGATCCGTGCCGGTGTCGACATGCTGCACCGGATGCACAAGGCGCCCGGTGGTCTCATCCGGGCCGAATATGCGGTGGTAAACGGTTGTTTTGAGGGCCTGCATTTTTCCGGTGATTATTTCTGTTTTCCAAACAATGTTGTCGAACGCCTTGAGGCATGTCTGAATGGCCAGGCGGTTGCCGATGCCGACAAACTAGTGACGTCATTTTACACCCAGGATGCATTTGAGATACCAGGTGTTGAAGTTGAAGACTGGCTGAAGGTCCTGGCAGTTAAATAGCGTCATCCGGATATTATGAAAAAAGAACCCCTTATTACATTGGAGGCCATCACCGTAAGACTGAGGGACAAGGTATATCTTCAGAACACATCCTGGCGGATAAACACGGCCGAAAGCTGGGCTGTCATAGGCCCCAACGGCGCTGGAAAAACAACGCTTGCCAAATCACTGTTCGGCGGTGTCCCCGTGGTGGGAGGAAGCATTACCCACCACTACAGTAAACAAGATTCCCTGCCGGTATACGCTTCTATCGGGTATGTCTCACCCGAGCAGCAGCGGGGACTCATGGAAAAGGAAAAGCTGCAGCTGGCCTCACGTGATTTCAGCGGAAACCTCGATGAGGTGACAACGGTAGAGGATATTGTCCTGGGCCGGGCGTACCGTCATGAGCCTGCTAGTGTTGATTACAGTCACCGTCTGGACGAGGTGGCCGACAAATTACGCATTGAATCGATTCTCGGGCGAAACATCCTCTCAATTTCATCCGGTGAAATGGCAAAGACACTCATTGCCCGGGCCTTGTTGAAAAAACCGCGCCTGCTGATCCTGGACGAACCCTATGACGGGCTGGATCATCAATCCCGCCGATCCTTAAAGACGATGCTTGAACGTTTAATCCATGATCACGTTCAAGTGGTTTTGATTACCCACCGATTTGAAGAAATCATGTCGAATATTTCGCATGTGCTGCTTCTGAAAAACGGCAGTGTCTATCAAGGTGGCAAGCGGACTGAGGTTTTAACCAAAGAGAACCTGGCCGGTCTGTATCGCTCGGAAAACAGCTTGTTGCCCGGAGCGGATAATCTCTCGGCTTTATCCGACACCCGGAAGCGAAACAAACTCGATTCATCCGCCGGAGATGGCAAGACAACAGGAAACGTTTTAATCAAAATGATAGACACCACCGTCAAGTTCAAGGATGTGACAGTTCTTGATAAAGTGAACTGGACGGTAACACATGGGGATAACTGGATGATCCTGGGGCCCAACGGGGCTGGAAAAACAACCCTGTTGAAACTGGTTCTGGGCGAAAATCAGCAGGCATATGCCAACGACATCTATCTCTTCGGTCGGAAAAAGGGATCTGGAGAGAATATCTGGGATATCAAAAAGAATATCGGATTTATTTCATCTGAGCTGCAGGTTCGCTATCCCAGGCATCTGAGCGCCTTCGATGTCGTGTGCTCTGGGTTTTTCGATTCCATGGGTCTTTATCGATTGTGCAGTGATGCGCAGAAAACAACGGCACGGGCATGGATAGACACC
This sequence comes from uncultured delta proteobacterium, assembly GCA_963744665.1. GTDB lineage: Bacteria > Desulfobacterota > Desulfobacteria > Desulfobacterales > B30-G6 > B30-G6. The sequence goes on from CAVUUM010000021.1 coordinate 75,045, forward strand.
CTGGGCATTGACTCCCTGGCCGATCAAAAATTCGGACAACTCTCCCATGGTCAGTGTCAGCTGGTTTTGATTGCCCGCGCCATGGTAAAATCACCTGTGTTGCTGATGCTGGATGAACCTTGTGACGGGCTTGACATTACGAACCGAGACAGATTGATCGACCTTCTCGGTTTTATCGGTGACCGCACAGACACCAATTTAATCTATGTAACCCATCATAAGGCGGAAATGATTCCCTGCATCACCCATGTGTTGTCCCTGGATCGTGGTAAAATCGTCAATATAACAAGGGGTCCGGGAAGTGTTTAAATCCAAAATAAATTAACCTACAGGAGATACCATGCAATACACGCAAGCCGGGTTGGGGCGCATTTTTATCCTACGTCTGGAAGACGGCGAAACCGTACATACGGAGATTGAAAAATTTTCCCGGGAGCATGCCATCAGCGCGGCCTCCGTTATGATCGTGGGTGGTGCCGACAAAGACAGCCGGCTGATTACAGGCCCTGCCCGGGGACGGGAATATCCCAGCGTGGCCATGGAGCATATCTTGAAGGATGTACACGAATCTGCCGGTGTCGGCACTATTTTCCCCGATGAAAACGGTGAGCCGATACTCCATCTGCACATGGCCTGCGGCCGGGAATCATCGACGGTGACCGGCTGCATACGTTCGGGGGTCAAGGTGTGGCACGTCATGGAGGTGATACTCTTTGAGTTGACCGATTGTTCACCCGTGCGTGTCCATGATTCAAAGACCGGTTTTAAGCTGCTTGAAATTTGAGGTTCTTCTCCCAATTTATATGAAAATAGCTCTTCAATTAATCCATATTTTCATCCTTCGTTTTGATCGCCCCGGACATGGGAGTTCGTTGGGAGAAAGGGTTCAAGGAGTCCAGGATTCAAGGATTCAAGTGTTTGTTTTCCAGGGATATGATCATCGTATATTTATTTTTTAGCATTCTCTTTACATGCCTGTTTATACGATTTTTCCTAAACGTTTAACCCTTTATAATTTCTAAACATTGCACTCGAATCCTGGACCCCTGGAATCCTGGAATCCTTAATTTGGATCAACTCTTTTGGAGATGATCAAAATTTAAAAGCACGTGTCTTCGGTGCAGGTACACCGCAGTATATTTTTTCCGAAAAAATAGGCCGTGGCCGCAGCCAGCGCCATGACCAGAAACCCGCCAAAAAACGAACCGGTAAAATCCTTGGCCAGACCAAAGATAAGCGTAAAAAGGACGGCCCCCAGATTGGCCAGGAAGTTTACGAAACCAAACGCGGTGGCCACGGAAGCGGAATTCACCGTTCGAGATACCAGCTCGAACAACGCACCGAAATTGAGACTTGCAAACCAGACGGCAGCCAATGTCAACACCAGGGTGACCACGGGAATTTGAATGGCATAAAGGCCCCAAAAGAGAATGGCGATCACCACAATGGTGCTATTGACAATTCTCAGCGCAGGGACCTTTAACATGAGAAAACCGCCTGCCAGTCGGCCCAGCCCGCCCACCAGCATCGTGAGAGCACCGCCCCAGACAAGCTGGGTGGCTGTGGAATCGGCCCAGACTTCGGCTAATAAAGACGGCACCCAGTTGCCCAGCGTCATCATGGACCCATATGAAAGGGCATGGTAAAACCCAAGAATCCAGCCGGTCTGTTTTCGAAGAATCCCCCCCAAAGACAGAGGCACGGCAGCACCGGACGGTTGTTCACTCAGCGTTATAAACGACCAGATGAGAAGCAGCAGCACACAGCTGATTCCCGGTAACAGATAGGACCACTGCCAGCCCAGGGACAGCAGTTCGGGAATGGCCAGATAGGCAAGAATGCTGCCCAAAGAAAAACAGGTGGCAAAAAATGCCTGGAAAGTACCCCGCATGCCGGTGGCGCTATACAGGACAATCAACTTCATGACAGACACAAAGGACAACCCGCTCCCGACACCCGTCAATATTCGTCCGGCAATGGCCAGACTGTAGCTGGGAACCAGGGCCGGCACCAGATTGCCGCAGGCCATAAGACCGACCCCCAGGGCAATGCTCAGTTTAATACTCAAACGGTCGGCCAGCATACCCGCTGGTATCTGCATGAGTGCATGGGTCCAGAGCAGCGCGCTCATCAGGACCGAAGCTCCGGTATAGGACAAGCCGTACAGGTCCATCAAAAGCGTTAATGCCGGCGGGATATTTAAAAAAATAATTCCAAAGTTGAATCCTGCCAGAAGCGCAAATGTGATTTTTAAATTCATGCGTTTCTTATTTCTATTTTATTCATCATGTGCCTTTCTGACGATCCCCCGCACCGAAAATATTGCTGCGACTCTTTGTCAGGCAATATGGCAGGCATCTATTATGGCAGGTCATAACGTTTGTCAATACGACTGACATGTTGGTCGGTGTTTTTCGCTTGACAAGATTGTGGATTTCATTAAGTATATGGCTGTCATATTGTCAGACAATCATATAGGAAAGTACGGATCAATACCAGCAAGGAGGGTAAATATTTTGGCTACCAACAGATTGCCCCTTAAACCCATGCGGCGAGTGCTTGTTTCGGATGAAATTATTGAACAATTCAAGAACCTCATTCTGGACGGGACCCTGAAACCAGGGGATGGCTTAGGGTCGGAAACAAATCTGGCAACACAGATGAATGTTGGTCGCAGTACCATCCGGGAAGCTCTCAAGGTGTTGATCCACCTCGGGTTCATAGAGAGAAAAGGAAAGGTGGCCGTTGTTGCAGAGGGCGTCGGGGGCGGTATGCAGCCCCGGGAGATTATTGAAAGGTTCAGGGCAAATCGAAATTTTCTGGAAATGATAGAAGTGCGAAAAATCATTGAGCCGGATATCGCGGCCATGGCTGCGGCCCGACATGAGGCCGGTGACCTGGATCTGATACGAGCAGGCTGTGGATGCCATGAAAGAAACCATTGGGGATATCAGTGCCTTTCTAAATCACGATTATAATTTTCATCTATACATTGCCCAGGCCAGCCGGAACCAGATTTTGATCGAAATAACCCGCGGAATCCAGGATATGCTGAAAAAATCGCAGGAGTATGTTCTGCGCCAGAGCGACAGCATCCATCACCGCTCTCTGGTGTTTCACACCAAGATTTTCAAAGCCATTCAAAAAGGAAAGCCCGAACTGGCTGGAAAGATCATGTTCGATCATATCGAAGATATTGAAGGTGAAATGTATACCATTTTGAAACAGGCAAACAAGGATGAAACCACTGCCAGGTGATGATGTCGAAGCGTTCAGGAAAAACATGAGATCTTTAAATGTATTAAGTAGGTAATGGGAATTTTTTACCATGAATAGAACGGTCCTGCTAATTGCAACCTTTGATACCAAAGAACAGGAGGCCCTGTTTTTAATCAGGTGTCTGCAGAACCGGGGGGTGGAGGTGCTCACCATGGATGCGGGAATCCTGTCTCCTTCCGGCGTTCCTGTGGATGTGGACCAGGAACAGGTGGCCCGCCGCGGTGGTAAACCCCTCGAGGATCTGCTGGCTGCCGGTGACAAGGGGGCCTGTCTTTTTAATATGATCCGTGGTGTGGAGATTCTTACGGCGGAACTCTATGATCAGGGGCGGTTCCAGGGTGTCATATCCATCGGCGGAGGTCAGGGAACCGACATCGGGTGTGCCGCCATGCGTTGTCTGCCCACCGGGGTTCCCAAATTAATGGTTTCCACGGTTGCATCCGGCCGGGCGACGTTTGGTCCTTTTGTGGGAACCAAAGACATCACCATGATGCATTCGGTGGCGGATATGCAGGGCTTGAATTTTTTAACCCGGCGGATTCTGGAAAATGCCGCCGGTGCCATCTGTGGGATGGTCCAGAACGATGGGGTGACGGATGCGGGAACACCGGGTACGCCGGTGGCCTTGTCCATGCTTGGAACCACCACCCCGGGGGCTTTACGCGCCAAGGAGATCTTGGAAGACCGTGGGTTTGAAGTGGTGGCTTTTCACCAGAACGGAACCGGGGGCATTGCCATGGAAGACATGATCCGTGGTGCTGAGTTTAAAGGTGTTCTGGATTTGAATCTGCACGAAATCGGTGATCGATATGTAGGGGGACTGCATGGTGCTATTCGGGAAGACCGCCTGGAAGCAGCGGGAGACAAGGGTATTCCCCAGTTCGTTGCTCCAGGAAGTATCAATTACATGGTATTGGGTCCCCTGGAATCGCTTTCGCCGGAAATGCAGGCCCGCAAATTGATTGTTCATAATTCTTATCTTACCCTGGTGCGTCTCAACCATGAAGAGCTGAGAGGTGTGGGTAAACTGGTGGCAGAAAAATTGAACCGTGCCAGGGGCGTCACCCGTGTGTTCATCCCTTTGCAGGGATACTCATTCCCTGATCGATACGGTCTACCGCACTGGGACCCTGAGGGGAATGAGGCCTTTGTGGAAGCCTTAAAAGCAGACCTCAAACCTGAAATACCCTTGTTTGAGCTGGACGCCCATATCAACGATATTGCGTTTGTTGATCCGGTGGTAGAGGAATTTCTATCTGTTATGCAGACAAACACTTAACGTTTTATGAGGTATACAATGGGTAATCGTTTAGAAAACAGGGTTTCAATCGTTACCGGGGCTGCGCGGGGAATGGGATATGCCATCGCAAAGGCCCTGTATGATGAAGGAGCCAGAGTGGTTATCGTCGACATCGATGCCGAAGCAGTGACCCAGGCAGCCCTGTCCCTGGATCCGGACAGTGCCCGTGTCATGGGTCGCAAGGTCGATGTGACCAGTAAAGAACAGGTTCAGAATTTGACCCGGGAGGTGGCATCTGCCTGGGGGGGGATCGATATCCTGGTGAACAATGCCGGTGGGGCGCTTTTTACCCCCCATATTCTGGCGGAAGTCCAGGAGAAAGACTGGAACCTGGTGGTTGATGTCAACTTGAAAGGCGCCTTTTTATTTTGTCAGGCTGCCATTCCGGCCATGCAAAAGCGGGGCGGCGGTGCCATTGTCAATATTTCCGCCCTTGCTGCCCACTGGCGGGCTTCCCTGGCGGGAGTCCAGTACACGGCGGCCAAGGCCGGGGTCGAAGGGCTGACCCGCCAGCTGGCCTACGACTGGGGAAAGTCGGGCATCCGTGTCAATGCCGTGGCCCCTACCGTAACCCTGACGGGGGACCGGGTTGAAGCCCTGTGGGAAAGCAAGAGCGAAGAGGAAAAGAAAAAAGTACTGTCGGCCATACCCCTGGGACGGATGTCCACCCCTGCGGAAGTGGCGTCTGTGGTGGTATTTCTGGCATGTGATGAATCGAGCTATGTTACGGGTATTACCATCGATGTCTCCGGTGGAAGGTACCTCAGATGATGGGACTTTGTATGCCGACGTATAGTATCCGGTCATCCATGCCGGGTCAGAACAAAAATAGTAAATTATTTAAATCCGAAGCACGAAATTCGAAATCCTGAACAATATCGAAAGGAGAAAATTCGAATGACCAAAACAAGACTTATTAACGCAACTTTCGCGTTCGCTGAATCCCGAAAGTTGCGTTATTAAACTTAATCCCATTGGTTGTGTTTTGGATGTTTGAGCATTCGATATTTGGATTTGTTTCGTATTTCGATATTCGTACTTAGAATTTTTAATAAACGCGAGGAGTTGAATTTGGAATCTTCAAAACGTGTTTTGTTGCCTCAGCCCATTGAAGCTGAGGCTGTGGAGGCTCTGAAACAGGCCGGTGTTGATATGGTTCTGGCAAAAGATCCGAGCCCTGAAACGGTGCGTCCATTGTTAAGTGACGTACAGGGTTTGATTTTGAGAACCGGTATAAAAATTACCGGTGAACTCATGGACCAGGCCCACCATCTGCAGGTAATTTCCCGGACCGGTGGTGGTTTGGACAACGTTGAGGTGGACGCTGCCACGAAAAAGAATATTATCGTTACCTCCAATCTGGGTGTAAACACCAGCAGTGTCGTGGAGCATGCCCTGGCCTTGATGCTGGCGCTGGTCAAACAGCTTCCCACCATGGACCGGGCGGTCCGAAATGAAGATTTTAAAATCCGTTATAAAGGCCTGCCACAGGATCTCAGAGGGAAAATTTTGGGTCTTCTGGGGTTTGGCAGGATTGGTTCCGAACTCGGGCGCAGCTGCCGGGAGCTTTTTGATATGCAGGTGATCAGTCATGATCCTTATGTGTCCGAAGCTGTCAGGGCGGCCTGCAAGGGGCAGGTTGAATTTGTGGAACGTGAAGAACTGTTTGGCAGATCCGATGTCCTGTCCATTCACGTACCCCTGACGGAATCAACCCATCATGCCGTGGGGGAACAGGCATTGGCCCTGATGAAATCCTCGGCCATTATTATCAATACGGCACGGGGCCCGGTCATTGACCAGGCCGCCCTGTTTCAGGCCCTGCAAAAGAAAATGATAGGTGGTGCAGGTCTGGATGTTTTTGAACAGGAACCGGTTTCCGGGGACAATCCCTTGCTGGGTCTGGACAACATCATTATGACACCCCACTCGGCGGCGCTCACCAAAGAGTGTGTTGTCCGCATGGCAGTGGCGGCGGTCAACTGCACCCTGGCGGTATTCAGCGGCCGTGTGCCACCCAATGTGGCCAATCCCCAGGTATTGGCCACAGACAGATGGCGGCACCTGGTACCGGGAACGGACATATAGAGCTTTGAACCAAACTGAACATAGAAGATATTTATTTAGATAATTTAACAATTTTCTACGGAGGAATCATAATGACCAAAAAATTATCGGGAATTCTGGCACCGATTTGTACGCCCTTTGTCGATCAGGACGTGTCCATCGAGAAAGTCCGGGACAACATGCGCAAATATCGGTCCGCGCCCCTGGCAGGCTATTTTGCCCTTGGAAGCAATGGTGAAAACAAGAGTCTGACCGAGAAGGAAAAACTGGAAATACTTGAAGCGGTTGTCGGTGAGAAGGCTGAAGACCAAATGGTTCTTGCAGGCGCGGGATTTGAATCCACCCGGCAGACCATCGACTTCAGTAAAAAGGTGGCTGACCTGGGAGCAGATTTTGTCACCATTGTGACACCGTCGTATTTTAAAAAACGGCTTACCGATGAGGCCATGGTTCGATACTATACAGATGTTGCCGATGCACTTCCGATTCCGGTGGTGGTGTACAATGCCCCGGGTTTTACCGGCATGACCGTATCCGCCGGTGTGATTGGGAAAATATCCCAGCACCCCAATATTGCCGGAATGAAGGATACCTCCAAGGGAAATATGAGCAGTTACCTCGAGGCCGCCGGTGAGGACTTTGCTGTACTTTCCGGTACGGTCAGCACCTTGTTTGAGTCCATGGCCCTGGGTGCCATCGGTGGTGTGGTTTCCCTGGCAAATGCTTTTCCGGAGCCTTGCTGCCAGCTGTTTGAAAAATTTATTTCCGGTGACATGCAAGGGGCCCGGGAACTGCACTACCGGCTTTTCCGTCTCAACCGGGCTGTTTCGGGAAGCTTTGGTGTGGCCGGTGTCAAATACGCCATGGAACTGGGCGGATTTCATGGGGGCGATCCGCGTCTGCCCCTGCTGCCCATAACCGAAGAAGGGAAAGCATCGGTCCGGGAAGCTGTTCAGGCGGCCGGATTGATGTAACGTCTAATTCTTTTGGATCTTCTCCCAATTAGTTGGGAGAAAGGGTCCAAGGGGTCCAGGATTCAAGGATTCAAGTGTTTGTTTTCCAGGGATTTGATCATCGCTTTGAGGATTCGCTCGACATCCCCTTTTGGAAAACGTTTCGTATCTTTATATATATGCAAACAAACTTTATACGATTTTCCAAACCTTTAACTCTTCATAATTTTTAAGCATTACACTCGAATCCTGGACCCCTGGAATCCTGGAATCCTTAATTTGGATCAACTCTTTGGGAGATGATCCATTCTTTTCAACTACCTATACCCTTTTATTTAAGCAAGGCCGGAAAGGCCCAAACCCACAAAGGAGGAAGTTATGACTGGCAAAAGTAATCGTTTCAAGTTTAAGTGGATACTTATCAGCATGATCGCCCTTACCCTGATCATAGGGGGTGTTCCCGGGAAAGCTGATGCAGCACGTAAATTTGTCCGATTCGGTGGAAGCAACCCCGGCGGATCCTGGTTTGTGATTGTTGGCGGCTTGTCCGCATACCTGAGTGGTCAGTTACCGGATCTCAATGTGACGGCCATCGCCACCGGCGGATCCGTGGACAACAACCGTCAGGCCAGAAAAGGGAATCTGGATGCCTGGCTGACGCATGCCTTGACAGCCTACGACAACTGGAATGGTGTCGGTGTATTCAAGGACCAGGCGCCATTTAAATCGATCCGACTGCTGTGCGGTGTCTATGAAAACCATCACCATTTCGTAGCCCTGGAAAAAAGCGGCATCAAGACCATGTCGGATTTGAAAGACAAAAAAGTGGTTATGGGTTCGGCCGGCAGTGGCGGCGCGGTAAATTCCGAGAATATTTTACGCTCCATCGGTCTATGGGATTCCATATCCCCGCAGTATCTCACCTGGAGTGAGGGGGGCAGGGCGCTGACCGATGGCCAGGTGGATGCTATGGGTGCCAGCAGCGCGCCTACGCCGGTTGTGGTAACCGCCGAAGCCTTGCATAAAATCAACCTGCTTGAAATGACGGATGCTCAATTCGATATGGTGTTAAAGAAGTTTCCCTCCTACATTCGGAGTTCCATACCGGCTGGAACATATAAATCAGTGGAAAAAGACACCCCCTGTATTGCCTTTGAGGTCTATTGGGCAGGTCATGAAAAGGCTGATGCGGATTCTGTATACAGAATGTTGAAGGTTGCCTTTGATCCGGCGCATGCCGAAAAGATAGGCAAGATTCATAAACACTTAAAATCCATGAGGGCCGGTTTTGAGGGGATGGAATCCCTGGGTATCCCCTTGCACCCCGGAGCCGTCAAGTTCTGGAAAGAACAGGGGCTGGAGATCCCGGCCAAGCTGATTCCACCGGAAATGTAGGATCAGAGCGGTTCATCGAATAGACCCTATCGCTGCATAAACAACATGGCAAAGTATAGATAATGAATTGTTATCATAAACAATATCGTAGTAATATTGCCATTACCTGGATATTCCCCCAGGTGAATTCTTCCGTCTTCGCTCTTCGAGCTATGCCGAGACAAGAAGGATGGTGTCTTTTTTGCCATGTTGTTTACCCTCCGGCTTTTGCAACGTTAGGGTAGACTCTGCAGCTTGTTGTGGGGAATATTTGATTATTGGTACGTTAAAAACGGGGTATCGTTCAGCGTACATAAGCGAAAGCTTGCCATGGGATCGGGCGATATCCCGTTTATTCCGTCATATAAAACCTGGTCCATTGGGCCAGGTCAGCGGTATTTGGCTATGCCGATGGCGATATTTACTCAAATCCGAAGTGCGAAATTCGAATGAGCATTTGATATTTGGATTTGTTTCGTATTTCGATATTCGGATTTATAGGGGTTGTCAGAAAAACGTTCCGATTGAGGACCGTTTTTCTGCTACAAACCCTTATACCGCCATCATATTTTCGGAACATTATTATGACAAGCGGTATAGAATTTATTACACGATGAATGTGTATAATATTAATCCCTTATAGAGTTGAATCAGTGCCTGGTTCTTTGGACCCGGGTATCTACTTTAATTCCCACTTCAGTTTATAAAGGTCTATCAATATGTCGGAGAACGAGCCTGCAAAAAAAACAGGGCAATCTAAAACACGGGTTCTGGACGGGAAAATCCTCTTTGTGGTCAACCTGGTTGCCATGGGTTTTTCTCTGTTCTACATCTATACCTGCGCTTTTGGTCTGATTTCTTCTGAACTTCATCGCGGTGCGTATCTGCTGTTTACCTTCCCCCTCTGTTTGATGCTCTACCCCATCCGCAGAGGCACAGGCGGAAACCGTGTACCCCTGCTCGACTGGGGCTTACTGCTGATCACTCTGGTGGCCATCGGCTACTGGCTGTTTGAATACCCTTCCTATGCCTACCGCATAGGCAACCCCCAGTCCATGGACATCATTATGGGTGCCGTTGTTATCCTCCTGTCCCTGGAGGCTGCCCGGCGGGTGGTGGGGTGGGTGTTGCCCCTGCTGGCCGTGATTGGCCTACTCTATGCCTATCTTGGACCCTATGTGCCGGGTGTTTTGGGGCATTTTGGTTTTGGTGTACAGCGAATCGTGGAATATACCGCGGTGGGCATGGGCGGGATTTACGGTATCGTCACCAATACCTATGCCACCTTTATTTTTCCCTTTATTGTCTTTGCCTCCTTTCTCCAGGCAGCCGGTGGGGGCGTAGCCATCGAAGAGATCTCCAGTGCTCTGGCGGGCAGCACCCGTGGGGGGCCAGCCAAGGTGGCTGTTGTTTCCAGTGGCTTTATCGGGTCCGTAACGGGTTCATCGGCGGCCAATGCCGTGGTGACCGGATCCTACACCATTCCCCTGATGATCAAAACCGGTTATAAACCGCAAACAGCTGCCGCCATTGAAGCGGCTGCCTCCACCGGGGGGCAATTCATGCCGCCCATCATGGGAGCTGCCGCCTTTCTCATCGCCTCTTTCACCGAGACACCCTATCTTGAGATTATCAAAATTTCAGCCTTCCCAGCACTTCTATATTTTTTGGGTGTCGGTATGATGGTCCATTTTGTGGCGGCCAGAGAAGGTTTGAAGGGTTTACCCAAAGAGCTGTTGCCCAAGCTAAAAGAGACCCTGATTAAAAGAGGGTATATGCTCCTGCCCATCATCATGATCCTGACGGTGCTGATTGCCGGATACTCTGCCCAGCTCGCTGCGGTGGTGGCCATCGCCTTTACCATCGGGTTGAGTTATATTCGCAAAGACACCCGCATGGGACCAAAGAAAATTTTTGATGCCCTGGTCCAGGGGGCTAAAAATTCACTGGCCGTGGGCGCCACCGCCGGTGTCATCGGGATCATTATGGCCATTGTTACCATGACCGGGCTGGGCATTAAGTTTTCTTCCGTTGTCATTTCCATGTCGGGGGGCTTTCTGCCTGTGACGGTTCTGCTGGTGGCGATTGCAGGATACCTTCTGGGGATGGGTGTGACCATTACGGCGACCTATATCCTGCTGTCCGTACTGGCTGTCCCCGCTCTCATGGAACTGGGGGTTCCGTTGATCACAGCTCATCTGGTGGCATTCTGGTTCTGTGAAACCGGCGGGGTGACACCCCCTGTTGCACTGGTGGCCTTTGCGGCCTCCTCCATTGCCAAATGCAACCCCTATAAAGCGGGTGTTGAGGCCGTCCGGCTGGCGTCACCCCTGTTCATTATTCCCATGCTTTTTATATACACACCCATTTTAATGGATGGTCCCTTACCGAATGTAATAGAAACAATGCTTAGCTGTCTGGTGGGAATCATCGCCTACGCCGGAATGATGCAGGGATACTGGATCAAGCGTGTCAACTGGCTGGAGAGAGTGCTGCTGGGCGTTGCCGCATTCTGCCTGTTTGTACCCAATATCTATTCCGATCTGGGGGGTGTGATTCTGCTGGTAGTTTTGAGCCTGTTCAATCACCGTAAAACAGATGAGGTACCATCCGCTGCCGGCCAGGACATGGTCGCTCACCGTGAAACTCTGTAAGGAATTTAAAATGAATATTCCAGAAAAAATGAAAGCAGCCGTACTGTATGATTTTAATGACGTACGCTTGGTGGAAAGGCCGGTTCCCACACCCGGTCCCGGAGAGGCCCTTGTAAAAATTGAGGCCTGCGGTGTGTGTGCCGGGGACATAAAAATTATCACCCGGGGGATGCCCAAGCAGCCGCCCATGGGACAATTTATCATCGGTCATGAATATGCCGGTACCATCGCTGCCCTGGGGGAAACCGTGGATGAGTTCAAGATCGGCGACCGGGTTGCAGTAGAGGTGCACAAAGGCTGCGGGCGCTGTCGAAATTGTATCATGGGCAAATACACGGTTTGTCTGAATTACGGCAACTCGGCCAAGGGACACCGCGCCAACGGGTTTACCACCAACGGCGGTTTTGCCGAATATGCAGTCAATCATGTCAACACACTGCTCAAACTGCCGGACACGATCTCTATGGATCACGCCATCACCATTACGACGGCAGGGACATCGCTGTACGGGATCGACATGGCCGGCGGCTATATTCCCGGAGACACGGTGGCCGTGCTGGGACCCGGGTCCATCGGTCTCATGGCTGTTCAGTGCAGTAAAGCCCTTGGGGCCGGGCAGGTGATATTGACGGGCACCCGGGACAACCGGCTGGCTTTGGGCAGAAAACTCGGTGCAGACCAGGTCGTAAACGTCAAAAAAGCAGATCCGGTGGAACAAGTAAAAGCGTTGACAGGGGGTGTGGGGGCCGATTTTGTCCTGGTGGCCTCCGGGCAGGAGGCCAGTCTTCAGCAGGCGTTGGAGATGACCCGCAAGGGCGGTGACATTACCGTGCTGGCCCACTTTGAAAAACCGGTCATGACCGACATCGGGCTGGCGGTGAAAAACGGCATCAATCTCTTTACGGTCAGGGGCGAGGGGCGTATGAGTTGTCACCGGGCCTTGTCTTTGATGGAAGAGGGCAAGATTGATGGAGAGGCACTCATCACCCATACGTTTCCCCTGGAGGAGATCAATGAAGCCCTGGCAACATTTGCAGATAGGCGTGACGATGCATTGAAAGTTGTGGTACATCCGGAGTCGTAAATTTGGATCACCGCATATTGTTTGCTTACAGCAACTCAATAAACACAACGAATACAACGAACACAATAAACAAGTAAGCAGGATTCGAGTGTAATGCTTAAACAGTAAAAGAGTTAAACATTTGGGAAAAGTCATCTTTATAAACAACTGTGTAAACAGGAGGGTCGTCATGAAAAAAAGAAATATGAGAGTTGTTCTGATTGTAACGATGATGGTCGTTTTCAGTTTGGCGTTTATACCCCAGGCAAGTAGGGCGGAATATCCAACCAAACCGGTAAGTTTTCTGATTCCTTTTGGGGTTGGTGGCTCGGCAGATCTCCTGGGACGCGCCCTGGCAGCCGGTGCAAAAGACACACTGGGCCAACCCATCGTGCCCATCAACCGACCCGGTGCCGGGGGCGGTATCATGTACACGGCTTTGAACGCATCAAAAGCGGACGGGTACACCGTGGGCTGGGATTCCACTAGCATTCTCACCACTACCAATATCGGCAACGTGCCGTTCAAATACACGGATTTTGAAAATGTGTGCCGCATTGGTTATACGGCCATGCCCATTGCCGTACGGAAAGACGCTCCCTGGAACACAATCCAGGAGCTTGTGGATTATGCAAAGAAAAATCCGGGCAAAATTAAAATCGGTAATGCAGGTACCGGCAGCGGCACCCATCTGACAGCCGTCATGCTGGAAAAAGTGACGGATATCCAGGTGGTGCATGTACCCCTGGGCGCCAAGCGCCGGGTCCCGAGCCTGCTGGGAGGGGAAGTTCAAGTCATTTGCGTACCTTTGCCCGAAGCGGCACCCCAGGTCATGGCCGGGCAGATGCGTCTGCTGGCCGTCTCCACTACCAACAGGGACCCCAAATTTCCGGATGTCCCATCCATGAAAGAATTGGGTTATCCCGTGGTAATGGATCTTTTTCGCGGTATCAGCGTACCCAAGGGCACACCCCAAAGCGTTATTCAAAAACTCGCGGCAGCCTTTGAAAAAGGTTGTCAGGATGAAAGTTTTAAGAAGATAGCCAAAACGAAGGGTTTTAACATCAGCTTCCAGGGCAATGAAGCCTTTGAGGCCTATTTGAAAGAACAGAATAAGAATGTCGTCGAATCCTTGAAACTGGGTGGTCTGATAAAATAGCTTGAAATACACGGTGGGGTGATGGACGTGCGTATCACCCCACCCCGTAATTTGGGGATGGATCCATGCGGGTTGTAAATATTATTTTAGCGATCGTTCTGATACTCTTCGGCTGTTTTTATTCATATCTCACCATGCATTTACCGGATCGCAATCTGCCCAACACCCTCGGCAGTGCTTTTATGCCATGGGTGCTGGTCATCTGTTTGTATGTATTGTCCATTCTGCTCCTGCTGCAATCCTTTTTTAAAAGATCGGCGGAAACCTGTGATTATGCCATATCTAAAAAAGAGGGGCTTGGTATCGTGTTTCTGGTGACTCTCGTTATTGTGTACATCAAAACCATGGCTTATTTTGGGTTCTTATTGGTCACACCGTTTTTCCTGGTGGCGTTGATGCTTACCATCGGCGCCAGAAAATGGAAGGAAGTCATTTTAACATCTACCCTGGTGCCATTGGGTATCTATCTTTTTTTTCAGAAAGTGTTCCAGATAATTCTTCCGGCCGGGAATTTATTTTAAACAGGAAACATAAGATATGACCGGACCTATTCTTTCAGCTCTTTACGATGTATTGCAGTTTCAAAATATATTTGCGGTCATGTTTGGCGTGATTTTTGGTTTATTTATTGGGTCTACGCCGGGGCTTACCATCTCCCTGGGCATGGTTCTGCTATTGCCCCTGACGTTTAAAATGCCGGCGGTAACAGCTGTCTGCTTGCTGCTGGGTCTTTATGCTTCCGGTATGACCGGGGGGTCCATCTCCGCCATTCTTTTGAACATTCCCGGGACCCCATCCGCTTCGGCCACGGCCATCGACGGGTATGCCCTGACACAAAAGGGCCAGGCCGGGCCCGCTTTAGGCACGGCAGTGATTTCGTCGTTTTTCGGTGGAATTTTTGGTCTGATGTGTCTGACCCTGGCATCGCCCCTCATCGCCAAGGTCGCTCTGCGGTTTGGGGCACCGGAACTGTTTGCCCTGGTTCTTATGGGCTTGACGTTAATCTGCAGTTTTGGCCAGTCATCTATTATCAAGGCCCTCATTTCCGGAATTCTGGGACTTATTGTCATGACGGCCGGGCTGGATCCCATGATGGGGACGCCGCGTTTTACGTTCGGTATCGTTGATCTGCAGGCCGGCATCTCGTTTTTGCCGGCCATGATTGGTTTGTTTGCCATTCCCCAGATCATCCTGGGTATTTCAAATAAGATTCAGGTCCTTCCGGCATACGAATCGAAAATACAGCGTGTCCTGCCAAAGCTCGGGGATCTGATTAAATTGTTAAAGACCATGCTCATCGGGGCAGGCATCGGTACCGGGATTGGATCAATACCGGGTGCCGGCGGACCCATTGCCGTTTTTCTCAGCTATGATTATGCCAGAAAAACGTCCAAGAATTCCAGAGAATTCGGTAAAGGAACCCTTGAGGGCGTTGCTGCGCCAGAAGCGGCCAACAATGCCGTGGCCGGTGGGGCTCTCATACCCATGCTGACGCTGGGGATTCCCGGTGATCCCATAACCGCTATCCTTCTCGGCGCACTGATCATTCAGGGTTTGATACCGGGACCCATGCTGTTTATTCAGAACGCTCAATTTGTATACAGTGTGTTCTGGGCCTTTTTATTGGCCAACATCATGAACCTGTGTCTCACCCTTGCCACCATACGGTTGTGGGTGGGTGTGCTCAAGGTACCCCAGCGGGTATTGCTCCCGATTATTTTAACCCTGTGTGTTGTGGGAACCTTTGCCCTGCGAAATACCTTTTTCGATACGGGAATTATGCTCTGTTTCGGCCTCCTGGCATACCTCATGAAGAAATACGGGTTTCCCATCGTTCCCATGCTCCTGGCCATCATCCTCGGACCGCAGCTGGAAGAACATCTGCGAATGTCTCTCATCATTGCCCAGGGCAATCCCATGATATTTGTTACCCATCCCATCAGCCTGGTATTTATCATTATCGCGGTGGGCTCTTTTGTGTCGCCCCTTATCAGGCGGCGAAAAAAGGTAACGGTTGGTGACGATGAGTGTCGAATAGATTCCTCTCGCTGACTTGAACCGCAACCCCAACAAAGAGAACAGGCTAAAAATTTAAAATCATCTCCAAAAGAGTTGATTTAAATTAAGGATTCCTTGAACCCTTTCTCCCAACTAATTGGGTGAAGATCCAAATTTAAAAGGATTTGGCTTGGGTTTGCTTTGCTGCTGGATTTTTTTGATACAGAGGTGAACCATATACCCGCCGCTGATGCTCCGAACGTTAAATCCCGCATTGGCCAGAAGCTTTGCTGCAAAGTAGGATCGTTTTCCCACCAGGCAGTAGGTCCATATTTCCCGGTCCCGGGGCAATTCCGAAAGCCGCTGCCGAAGGCTCTCTATTGAAATATTTACTGCAGCATCGATGTGACCCTTTTCATATTCTTCGGGTGTGCGGGTGTCCAGCAGGTAAACTTCCGATGGATTCAGATCTGTCCAGTGGGCGATGGCGCATTCATTGCGGACAACATTGGATGCAATCATTCCGACAATGTTCACCGGATCCTTGGCAGCGCCATACTGGGGCGCATAGCAGAGTTCCGCTTCCTCCAAATCAAAAACGGTGCCCTGCATCTGGATGGCCATGGCAATCACATCGATGCGTTTTTCAACCCCCTGGGTGCCCACCGCCTGGGCGCCAAAAATACGACCATCCTCAGGTGAAAACAGTAATTTTATCATAATGGTCTGGGACCCGGGATAATAATTTGCCGTATGGTCGGGGTGGGCATAAATTTTTTCGTATATGACGGGTTCGCCGTTGATGCGTGTATTTTTGAGGGTTTTTTCCGTGGCGCCGGTGGAAGCGATGGTCATACCCATTACGCCGCACACCGCTGTGGCCTGCACCCCCCTGAATCCGGACATATCGGGGCGGCCTAAAATGGCGTCGGCTGCGATACGGCCCTGACGATTGGCAGGACCTGCCAGGGGAACCAGGCTGTTTGAACCGGTGACACAGTCTTTTACTTCTACGGCATCGCCTACAGCCCAAATATGTGGGTCGCTGGTCTGCATGAATTCATCCACCTGGATGCCACCAAGGGTTCCAATGTTAAGACCGGCTGAGCGTGCCAGTTCAATTTCGGGACGCACACCAATGGACAGGATCACCATGTCCACCCGGTCGGTTTTTCCGGATGCAAGGGTTATGAGGATTTTTCCGGATTCGAGCTGTTGGAAACGCGTCAACGGGCTGCCAAGATACAGCGATATCCCGCTGGATTTCAGGTGGGCATGAATGGGGGCAGCCATTTCCGGGTCTATTGCCGGCATGACGTGTTGTTGCATTTCGACAATACAGACATTGAGGCCTCTTTTTTTAAGATTTTCGGCCATCTCCAGACCGATAAAGCCACCCCCTATGACAGCTGCTTTTTTGGCGCCGCGACGCTCGATCCAGTCCATAATTTCCCGGGTGTCCGGAATGGTTTTCACGGTAAAAATTCCCGGCAGATCGATGCCTTCAAGGGGTGGGAAAATGGGAGCAGATCCCGGTGATATCAACAGGGTGTCATAGGGTTCAAAACATATCTGGCCGGTACTGGTATTTTCGACTTCGATCTCTTTTTTTTTGCAATCGATCCGGCGGACATTGTGACCCAGTCGCACATCGATATTAAAATAATCTTTAAAGCGTTTAGGTGAGGCGACGATCAAATCTTCTTCTTTCTCTATTACATTGCCCACATAATAGGGCAGACCGCAGTTTGCAAAAGAGACAAACAGGCCCCGCTCAAAAATGATAATTTCCATATCTTCGGAATGACGTCGGGCTCTGGCGGCACAGGACCCACCACCGGCAACACCGCCGATAATCAGCAGTCTTTTTTTCATACCTTGTTACTTTTACCTAAATCTGTTTGATACAGCAATTTTAGCCTTTCGCACCGGAGCGACAACGTCGCGAATTATAAAATCGTGCTACGATTTTATTCAGGCTTCCAGTATCGCCTGTTTACCACTCTGAGATGATTCAATGGCGGCCCGAATAAATGCCAGGGCGGACAAAGCCCCCTGGCCGTCAGTTTCCGGCCGGGCACCGGTGAGGATGCAATCTGCAAACTCATCTATTTCTTCGATGATGGGGTTTCCTATTGTCAAGGGCACGGTTGTGGACCCTGTTTTTCCTTTTTCGAATATCTGAACATCAGTGTCCTGATCCACCTGTTGCCACCACAGGAGATATTCTTCAAAGGGCAGCTCTGGCGGTGTAATGGTGCAGAGGAGATTGGCTTCGGTGCCATAGACATAGAACCAGACCGCTTTGGGTGACGCATAGTTGGATCCCAGATACCCCAGAACACCTGATTCATATTGAAAGACAGTGGTGGTCACATCGTCCACAGGGGCTGGAATATAGAGCTTGTTGAAATAGGAGAACACGCTCTTGATGGGACCGAAAAGATAATTGAATACATCCGCATGGTGGATGCCCATGGTCATGAGTGAGCCGGCAGGGCAGCCGGTGTCATCTCCCCGCCAACGGAAACTTTCCGGGGTCAAGGCAAAACCCAGATTCTGGGAATAGTTGCCTTCGATCTGAATCGGGTTTCCGATGGTGCCGGTCTCGATCAGTTCTTTTAGTTTTCGGATACCCATGAGACGCCGTAAATGCTGCCCCACCATTAAAACCACACCGGCCTTGTGACAGGCATCAATCATTTTCCTGCCGTCGGAGAGGATGTTGGCGATGGGTTTTTCGACAAAGACATGTTTGCCATGTTGGGCGGCCAGCAGTGTTTGTTCCGCGTGCAGATGGTTGGGTGTAGCCAGATGGAGCCCATCGATGTCTTTCCTCTGGAGAACATCTTCGTAACTTTTTTCTTGGTCACAGCCGAATCGGGCGCTGAAAGCTTTTCTTTTCTCGGGTACGGGATCAAAGCAGGTGGCCAGATTTACCTTGCTGCTTTTCATCATGGCATCACCCACGGATCCAGACCAGGCGCCGGTGCCGATGAGAGCCAGGTTAACAGTATTTCTTTCAGGCATGGGTCAACCTTTTGTCCATTTAAAGGGGTTATGGAGAGACTTCAACAAAATCGGACCCGACCGGTGGTTGGGTATAAAACTCCAGGTATCGGAGGTCTTTTTCAGAATTGTTGATGGTCGTGTGCTTGACACCGGCCGGAATAAAGAAAACATCACCTGCACTGATAGGGATCTCTTCGCCATCCATAATTTCGATGCCATTGCCGCTGATGACTGTTATGACCGATTCACGCTTGGTATGATAGTGATAGGGCACCTGGGTCCCCGGGGGGAGTAGACCGAACATGCCTCCCAGGTCCTTGGCGCCATGCTCAGCCGTGAGAATTTCCGGCCGATAGGATTCTCCCGGCGTGGGGTTTTCCATGCGGACGTAATCATCCGTTTTAAAACGTTTCATTTGTTAGACCCCTATCTATTTATTTCATCGTTTAAAACCTGGTCCGTTGGGCCAGATCAGAGATAATTGGCTATGCCGATGGCGGTAGTTACTCAAATCCGAAGCACGAAATTCGAAATCCCAAACAATACCGAATGATCCAAACAAGACCTTAGCGATACCAATTTAGGCACTATGTTTGAAACATTTGAGCATTTGATATTTGGATTTGTTTCGTATTTCGATATTCGTATTTAGAATTTATCACACGATAAATGTGGTTAACATTAACCCTTATAGGGTTGAATCAGTGCCGGGCCCTCTGGACCCGGGTATCTACTGAAATGTTGCATCTATGGCTGCCAGAGAAACTTTGGCAATGGTTTCATCCTGCTCCCAGTCGCCACCGCTGACACCGATGCCGCCGATGCATTCGTTATCTATAAAGATGGGAAAGCCGCCTTCCATGGCGGTCCAGTTTCCGGGACCGGCCGCAAGTGCTAGTCCCAATGCATGCAGGGTATCAAGGGATTGTGCCTGGGCGCCTTTTGTGGTGGTGGGACGCATATTGGATGCAGCGCAAACAGCCTTGGTGGTGGAGGAATGAACCGTATGAAACCGCCCCCCGTCCATTCTTTCCAGCATGAGCAGGTGTCCTCCGGCGTCGACAATGGCCACGGTGACCGCTATGCCAAATTCTTCTGCTTTGGCAATGGCCGTATTCATGACCAGGCGAACACCCTTTGAGGTTAACTTTTTGGTTTTCTTGACCGGCATATACATACCTCCTGTATCTATTATGCATGGACTGTCGTCTGACGCACATGGGTTCAGATGTGGTTTTCCGGTTTTGATCAAAAACGTCTGTCTAAAAAACTCATGCGGACCGGGGATGAACCACCACTTTCATGGCGCCGCCCCTTCTTTCTACATAGGTTGCCAGCGCCTCATTGATTTCCTCAAGGGGAAAGGTGTGCGTGATCAACGGCTGACCCGCAATTTTTCCCTGACCCATCAACGACATGGCCCTGGGTACGTTCAAACGGCCTTCACCACGGATGGTATACAAATTGACACCGTTGCGAACCGCCATGGAGATGTCTGCTGTCACCGGTTTTTTATAAAAGGCGGCAATGGATATTTTGCCCCCCTTGCGAACCATTTCAATGGCCTGCTGGAGGGAGTTTTCGCTGCCGGCGGCTTCCAGAACCAGATCGACCCCCTGGCCATGGGTGAGCTCCAGTACCTTTTCGACACAGTTTTCCGTTTTGGCATTGATGACATGATCGGCGCCGAGCTTTCGACCCAGTTCGAGTCGTTCGGTTCTTGTGCCGGTCAGAATGACCGTACCCGCACCCAGGGTTTTGGCAGCCTGGAGTGCCATCAGACCGATGGGGCCCGGTCCTATGATGGCGATGGTATCTCCGGCGATGTAGCCGCCGGCCATGTCAAGGGCATACATACTGGAACCGGCCGTGGTGACCATGGTGGACTCATCAAAAGAAATACTGTCGGGCAGTTTTGTCAGGGTGTTGACATGGTTGACGGCATATTCGGCAAAGCCGCCGTTGGCGGTAAACCCGTTGGCCCGATGGCCTTTGGCATGATTACCGTAATTGAGGCATGCGGTGTAGTTGCCCATAATACAATTGCGGCATCGACCACAGCCCTTGTGAATTTCAACCGCGATTCTGTCACCGACATCGAACTCATCCACGGTTTCACCCAGTGCAACGACTGTTCCGGCATATTCATGTCCGATGATGAAGTCACCGAAGGGGGGCTGGCTCGGCATGCCATGGGTGATGATTTTAATATCCGTACCACAAATTCCGCAAGCCTCCACACGCACAAGGACTTCATCGGGTCCCGGTGTGGGAACATCGCGTTCTTCAACCCTTACGTCACTGAAGGCATGCAAAACAGCCGCTCTCATTTTCTTGGGTATTTCCATAATCATTTTCTCCCTTTCCTGTGGCCGCCGCATGAGGGGCGGCACAGGTCTGCAGATGATGACATTCCTAAAAAACAGATGAAGACCCCTATAGGTTTTTTTCCGGTCCGGGGGGCGAATAGATAACGATATACGTCAAGTCTTCCAGGGGATCAGCCCAAACGTAATGCATGGCTTTGGGCGGAACGTAAACTGTCATATTCGGTTCAAGGGCATATTTTTCACCATCGATGTATATGCCGCCTGATCCGTCGAGTATATACATGCAGTGCTCCTCTTCATGATCATGCCCGGTACCGGTGGTATTGCAGTTCAACCCGGCCTTCATGGTGTTGACCAGCAGCGATAGGTTTTTTGCGCCACAGGATTCTTCGTCGAGTATAATTCTGAAAATGCCTGCGCCGCCATGAGTCACTTTTTCTTTCGCGTCACTCAGCATGAAAATATTTTTTTTCTTTGTCATCGGCCAACTCCTTTTTCTTGATAACATTCATATAGGATAAAAAACATACACATATGTTGTCGCATTGTCATACAATAAGACAATACTGTCAACCTGATGGAATTCGGGGGAAATGTCAAGCTAAAATTGTGTTGAAATGCCCCTCGATTTCATGATTAGATCGGTTAGTATTGAAAATACAAGCGTTCAAATGTTACCGACCATACTTGCAGGAATGTGTATCGCATGCTTTCAGCAAAATACGCCCAATTTTACAACAAGGTTGTCAAGACAGTACCCCAAAAAAATATTATCACGGATCCGCTTCGAACGGTGACCTTTGGTACCGATGCCAGTTTTTACCGATTGAACCCAAAAATTGTCATCAATGTCGAAAATGAGCAGGAAGTGCGGCAAATCCTATTCCAGGCTAATAAACTGCGGCTCCCCGTAACCTTCAGAGCTGCAGGTACCAGCTTGTCCGGCCAGGCTATTTCTGACAGTATCCTGGTGAGACTGGGAGAAGGCTGGCGGAAGTACAATATTCTCGACCATGCCAGAAAAATACAACTGGAACCGGGGATTATCGGTAGTGATGCCAATGCAATTCTTGCAGCATTTGACAAAAAAATCGGACCTGATCCCGCTTCCATAGACAGTGCCAAAATCGGGGGCATTCTTGCCAACAATGCCAGTGGCATGTGCTGTGGTATTGAACAGAACAGTTACCAGACACTTGAGAGTATACGGGTCGTGTTGGCTGACGGAACCCATGTTGATACAGCCAGCGAATCGAGCCGTTCCGACTTTGAAACCACGCATGGTTACCTGCTTAAAACACTCAGCCGGATCCGGGCCCGTGTACTGAAAGATAAACAGCTCCGGGAACGGATAGGCTACAAATACAAAATCAAAAACACCACAGGATACAGTCTTAACGCACTCATCGATTTCGAAGATCCCTACGAGATAATGAGCCACTTGATGATCGGTAGTGAAGGAACACTGGGGTTTATCTCCAATGTTATTCTTAAGACCGTGGTTGAACATCCCCACAAGGCCAGTGCCCTCATCCTTTATCCAGACGTGAAAAGCGCGTGTGCGGCTATCCCGTTTCTCAGGAAACTGCCGGTCGACGCTGCCGAGCTTATTGATCGAGCAAGCCTGCGCTCTGTGGAAAACAAGCCGGGTATTCCAGGTTATCTGAAGACGCTTACCGGGACGGATACGGCCCTGCTGGTGGAGACCCGGGCAGAGACAGCTGAAGCGCTTCATGCCCAGATTGAACAGATTCAGGTGGCCATTCAGGAACTGCCCACGGTCCGCCCAACCGTTTTTACGGACAAGCCTGACGAGTACAATGCCTTGTGGAAGGTCAGAAAAGGGTTGTTTGCATCTGTAGGTGCGATTCGACAGGCAGGCACGACGGTTATCGTTGAAGATGTGGCGTTTCCGGGCAAACACCTGGCTGATGCCTCACTTGATTTGCAGGGGCTGTTCAAAAAATATGGCTATCATGAGGCGATTATTTTCGGCCATGCCCTGGCCGGTAACCTTCATTTTGTTTTTACCCAGAATTTTTCAGAGGCTTCAGAAGTAACCCGGTACCGGGATTTTATGGAAGACGTGGTTAAAATGGTGGTGGAAAAATACGACGGCTCCTTAAAGGCAGAACATGGTACCGGCCGCAACATGGCACCTTTTGTCCATAAAGAATGGGGGGAAGTCGCCTATGGTCTGATGCGTGAAATCAAAGCCCTTTTTGACCCCCACCAGATACTGAACCCAGGTGTCATACTCAATGAAGATGCCGAGGCGCATATCAAAAACCTGAAACCCTTGCTACCGACGCACGAGATTGTGGACAAATGTATCGAGTGCGGCTTTTGTGAGCCGGTTTGCCCTTCCAAAAACCTAACCTTTACCCCACGGCAACGAATTGTCGCACGACGGGAAATCAGCAGAAGAATGGCAGCCGGGTGCGGTGCCAAAGAGGTGATGGCACTCACCAAAGCATACCAATACCCGGGACCGGACACCTGTGCCACCGATGGTCTCTGTGGCTTACGCTGTCCGGTTGAGATTGATACCGGTGAGATGGTCAAGGTCTTACGCAAAGAGGCCAATGGTAAGCTCGGCAGACTCATCGCAGACTGGGTGGCAAATCATTCGGGTGTTGTGAGCACCGCCATCAATACGGGTCTCAAGACAGTCAACAGGGTGCATAAGACCACGGGGACGCCCTTTATGGAAAGGGCTTCAACGTTGGCCAGGAAAACGACCGGGGACAAACTACCCCTCTGGAACCGGGAAATGCCTTCTGGTGTACCTGTAATCCACCCTGACCGGGTGAACCCCAAAAACCCCTTGAAAGTGGTCTATTTCCCAAGTTGCACCAGTCGTTTCATGGGGGGGCCTTCCAAAAATGAAAAAGAACGTGAGAGCCTGCCAGAAAAGACAAAATCGTTGTTAAAAAAGGCCGGCTATGAAATTATATATCCCCGGAACCTGAATCACCTGTGCTGCGGACAGGCTTTTGAAAGCAAGGGATTTATTACCCAGGCAGATCGGAAGTCAAAGGAGCTGTCGGATGCGCTGCTAATGGCATCCGACAACGGCAAGGTCCCCGTACTCTGTGACACCAGTCCCTGTCTTTACAGGATGCGGGCCATGTCAGACAAACGATTACAGTTGCTGGAGCCCGTCGAATTCGTTCTCACATACCTATTGAAACGACTGAAATTTACCCAGCTGGACGTCAAGGTGGCTGTGCATCCCACCTGTTCCACAAGGAAAATGGGTCTGGAAGCAAAACTTGAGCAACTTGCCAGAGCCTGCGCCAGGGAAGTGGTGCTACCGCAAGAAATATACTGCTGTGGTTTTGCGGGAGATCTTGGGTTCAAATATCCGGAACTTAACGCATCCGCCCTGAAAGATTTACAGTCGCATGTCTGTACCTGTGAGGCAGGTTATTCAACCAGTAAAACATGTGAAATCGGCCTGTCGCTGCATGGGGGTATTCCCTACCGGTCGATTCTGTATCTGGTTGATGAAGCAAGTGAGCCCATGGAAAGACAGCCGCAATTGAACCGAAACAGCGAGCGCATTCCCCATTAAGGATTCAAGGGGAACGTGTTTGTTGAGTTTGTTGGATTTCTTGGGTTCTTTGAGTTGATGGAACAGGGGCGTGTTGGGGGGCATATATCATAACGAAGGGTTTTACAAACGGTAAAGAATAAAGGAGTTTGACCATGCAGATCATGCAACATTCAGCCCATCTGGATCAAATGATTCGTCAGACGCGCGCGCATCACGTTAGTTTAAGTGAAATGGCTGATAAAAAAGCAAACATGATGCTAACCATTGCATCACTGATGATACCACTTTCCACACGATTCCTGTATGACGAGCGGTCTCATCTGGCTGCTGTTACCCTGATCGGGTTCTGCGTTCTGACCATACTGATGGCCGCTTTTGCGGCCATGCCAAAAATAAAAACAGGTAAAATGTTAGACCCAAAGACTGATCTAAATGAAACCTCATCGAATCTCCTGTTTTTCGGAACCTTTACCCGGATGGACTATGATGCGTATAAGGACGCCATGGAATCCATGATGAATGATGCGAACGCCGTTTATGAAACCCAGGTTCGTGAGATATATACCATGGGGCAGTATCTGGCCCAGAAAAAATACCGGTTTGTCCGGTTTTCTTATCTGTCTTTTATTTCAGGGGTCTTGATCAGTTCGTTTCTCTACATCATAAGGTCTTATACCTGAGGAGAGATTGCATATGACAAAAATTTATTCCCGGCTGGGGGACGGCTGGATTACGGAATTAACAGAAGCTGACCTTATGAAGGACATCGTGGACGGAACCCAGGCGGCCGCAGAAAATGCCAGGATCGACGCCCTTTCCGATGACGAGGTCAATCATCTGTTTGATATCTGCAGATCGGGCAACAGGCTTACCAGCGTGGAAAGGGGTTTTGAAATCGTCACCACCTACGACGGTCCCACCATCGAGATTCGGCATGCGGGCATCATTGCCAATCGACAGCAGGCCCTTCAGATATTTGAGAGATGCTTTGGTGCCGACACCATGGAGTTTTCCCATGTGGACTACAGCTATAAACCGTCTAAATCCGTGGTTCATGAAGATATTCCGCTTTTTGAACAATCTCAGATGCTCATGGTAATTCCGCTTTTTTTCGGGGCCATGCCGAACCTGGGCCTGTATACCTATCCCGATGGCCCCATGCCCAACCCGGGAGATCTGTTGCCGTTGGGTAAAATAAAGGAAGCGCAGGAATCCTATGAGACAGCCATCGAGATGGCCGTTAATGACATGGTCTATTGTGCATCGGCGTTTTATGAAGCCGGTGCCGACGGGATTAATTTCGATACGGTGGGTGCCTCCGGGGATCCGGATTTCAAGGCGGCCCTGATGGCATCAGAAAAATTAAGAGAGAAATATCCTGATATCTGCATCGAGATGGGTATGGCCGGCGAATTTGTACTGGGCACCCACGGGGAAATAACGCATCACGGCACCCGACTGGCAGGTCTGTATCCCCACGAGCAGATGGAAATGGCACGCAAAAGCGGGGTGACCATTTTTGGGCCGGTGGTCAACACGGTGCCCAGCAGGACCATCCCCTGGAATATAGCCCGGGCTGTCACCATGACCAAAGCCTGTGTGGAGCGTTCGGAAATTCCGATCCACGGCAATATGGGCATGGGTGTCGGGGGCCTGCCCACCTGCGAGACCCTGCCGGTGGATATGGTGAGCATGGCATCGCGGGCCATGGTAGAGATTACCCGGATGGACGGGTTGTAGGTGGGTACCGGCGATCCGGCGGGGATCGCCATTCCTCATGCAATCACCTCGGGCATGGGCGGAATACGGACGGCTGGAGATCTGGTTGCCCGTATGCAGATGACCCGGGGAATGAAAATTGCAGAGGCAAAAAAATATGTGGCCGACAAACTGGGAATATCCGTTCTGGAACTGATGGATGAAGTGCGCATGAGAGAGGTGCGGGAGGATCTTAACATCGGGTTTATCACCTCCCGGGGCGGTCATCCCAAGGGCATGGAAGCCAAACACCACATCGCCCGGTTGTTGGATATCGATATCAATTCGGTTAAGGTATTTACATCGCGTTGCCGCTAACCACCCTCTTCTACAGGCTTGTTCAAAACGCTGTTGTAAAGATTGCAGATGGCGCGACATAGTGGTATAAAAATAAATCAAACATCCAGTGTCTTTTCAGATTTCTGCCCTTTCGTGCAAGAGGCAGGTACGCGGGGATACCCCCTTTGGCTGGGGTATTGAAGACGTATAGGCTAAAGGAGATATCATGGTGCCGATAATGATGATCACTGTCTTTGTTCTGTTCGTGTCCGTAGGATGGTTTATCACCACCTATAATCGGTTTATCCGGTATAAAAACAGGATCGAAGAAGCATGGAGCGGTATTGATGTGGCATTGAAGCGCCGCTTTAATCTGATTCCCAATCTGGTTCGTGTGGTTCAAGGATACAGCCAACACGAAGCGGATGTCTTTCGGACCAAGGGCGATTATCTGACCGGGGAAACCGGTATGTCAAATCGGGTTGCAGAGGAGAGTCGGATATCCAAATCACTTCGTGGGCTTTTAGCCCTGGCAGAGGCGTATCCGGATCTTAAAGCCAGTACAAATTTCTTGGATCTGCAAAACAATCTGGACGAGATCGAGGAAGATATTCAAAAAGCCAGAAATCGTTATAACGATTATGTGGCCAGATTAAACATCCTCGTTGAATCGTTTCCAGCCTTTTTTATCGCTGGAAAATTTGGGTTTGAAAAGCAAAACTATTTTGCACTTGATCTTGCTACACAACGGGAACTTCCAGACGTTGAACTGCGATAGCGAGAGAATCTGAACCGCAACAGTGAGCGTATTCTCCAATTGGCTTCAAACAGCGCAAATCGCCATTGGATCACCCATTTCTCTCTATCGAAGGTGAAACCGGAAAATAGAGATTTTTTAAGCTGAAGGAGTATTCGTCTATGACCAGCCAGGTAGAAATCAAAAACATGGCCCTGTTCTGCGATTTCGAGAATGTCGCTCTGGGGGTTAAGGATGCCAAGTATGCAAAGTTTGACATTCAGAAAGTTCTCGAACGCTTGTTGCTCAAAGGCAGCATTGCCGTCAAGAAAGCTTACTGCGACTGGGAGCGTTACAAGGAGTTCAAAGGGGTCATGCACGAGGCAGCCTTCGAGTTGATAGAGATCCCCCATGTCCGTCAGTCAGGTAAAAATTCGGCCGACATCCGCATGGTGGTGGATGCCCTGGATCTTTGCTATACAAAAAGTCACGTGGAGACCTTTGTCATTATCAGCGGGGATTCGGATTTCTCACCTCTGGTGAGCAAACTGCGGGAAAACAACAAGATAGTCATCGGCTGCGGTGTGAAGAATTCCTCTTCGGATCTGCTGGTATCCAACTGCGATGAGTTCATATATTACGACGACCTGGTTCGGGAGGAAGAGACCAAAAAGAAAAAGAGCAAAAAAGCAGCCTCAAAACCGAGTCCGGGTAAGACGTCCAAAAAGGGTGTTCAAAAAATCGAGGAAGACAAAAAACAGGAGGCTGTGGATATGATTGTTGAAACCATCGAAGCCCTCATCGCCGAACGTGGCGAAGCGGACAAAATCTGGAGCTCAATGGTCAAACAAGCCCTGAAACGTCGCAAGCCCGGTTTTACAGAATCCTATTACGGCTTCCGGACCTTCAGCCAACTGCTGGAAGACGGGAAACGTCGTGGTCTGCTGGAACTGGAAAAGGATGAACGCTCGGGCGGCTATATTATTCATCTGCCGGTCCACGATGACTGACTTGGCGTGAACGCGAAATGAACAATCCGCAAAAACAGGCCTTAAGAATGCGTGGCAGAAATCGATCGGACATTTACACGGGCGCCCGGGTTCAGATCGTTCAGAAACAACACCAGCGCACCGGGAAACTGACGGATGGGATTGTAAAGGATATTCTTACCAAATCCCCCACACATCCGCATGGTATTAAGGTTCGTCTGACAAGTGGTATTGTCGGCCGGGTAAAAGAAATTCTACCCAGGGAAAGCGCGCAGTAGTAGTTCATCTGAACTGAGCGCTTTCATTGCTCTTCATCACGGATATCACCCATCCAAAGATCAAACAGATCCTGATATGTTTTCGCAGCCGTTTCACGTTTGCACTTCGGGCAAGAGATAATCTTCAGATTGTCTTGTTCCTTGATGTTGGCAATGCCGCCACAGAAGATACATTTTATGGTGGGTTGTTCCATTGCGCCTATCTCCTGATTTTTGAAGAAAAAATTAAAGCCATGTCAACCATATCAGTACCGTCCGGACAGATCATGGTCAAGGGGTTATTTTATCAGGATTTTCTCCCAATTAGTTGGGAGAAAGGGTTAACGGAGTCCTTAATTTGGATCAACTCTTTTGGAGATGATCCTTTTATCATTGCCGGCACTATTTTCGCCAGGGGTTTTGATGAAAGACGATTCCGGCAGCACATCCTTGAACGCAACCCCGTAAATATCCCAGATGGTGATGAACAGCGCAGCGATGAGCGGCCCGATAATGATCCCCGGCACACCGAACATGAAGATCCCGCCCATGGTGCCGAAAAAAATCATCAGATCGTGCATCTCGGTATCTTTGCCCACCAGGGCAGGCCGTAGTAAATTGTCCAGGCTGCCCACCACCAGGGCGCAGAAAACGGTCAAGCCTGCCGCCTTGTAGTAGTGACCGCCGCTGGCCAGGATGATGGCTGCCGGGACCCATACCAGAGCGGTTCCGATGCCGGGGATGACGGACAATACAGTCATGACCGTACCCCAGAAAACGGCGCTGGGGATGCCTACAAACCAAAAGGCAAGACCCGAAAGCCCTCCCTGCAGAACACCGATCACGGCAGTTCCTTTGAGCGTGGCCCGCGAAACGGACGTGAATCGCGCAAGCAGCAGCTGTTCGTCGTGATCCTCCAGGGGAAGGTAATGGAGTATTTTATTGATCAGTCGTTCACCGTCTATCAGAAAAAAGAACATGGTGTACAGGAAAACAAAGACCAGGAACAAAAAGTTGATGGTGCCGAATGTCAGGGATGAAAAGCGACTCAGCAACAATCTGCTCAGACTGCCGACGGCTTGTCCGGCCTTTTGAAAAATAATATCCCGATAGGGTGCGATATGCTCCACCAGCGGCAGGCTCTTGATTGCACTCAGGATCGCATCGGGCTGTTCGATCTGTTTTTCCACCCAGGGTTTGGCGCTTTCGGCCACCTTTATGGCTTGACCGGTAACGATGCCGAGCAGTCCCCCCAGGGGGATCAGGATGACAAAAACGATCAGCAGGAGGGTTGTGATGGAAGCCATACTGCGCCGGCCTTTAAACCATTTGACAAATTTTCCGTACAAAGGCTTGGCCAGTGCCGCAAAGATTCCAGACAAAAAAATCACCATCAGAAAGCCACGGATCATCGATAAAAAAAGAACCGAGAAAAAAACGACCAGTAGCAGCAGTGCGATGGTGCTGATGGTTTCTTTTTTCATTTGAGGACACCTTGTCTTGGCATACCATTTATTGAAGCCATCACGGTAAACGCCTGATTCGATATGACGAGAGAAGCGTGTTAAGAAATACAAACTCTACCACCTATCAAAAACACTGTAAAGCATACTTTAACCCGGTTAGGGGACGTTCCTTAGTAAGTTGATATATGGATTTCGAAAGTCAAAACACCAGAGCGTCGCTGTGGTGCCTGACAAGCACTACCCCATAGCAAAACCCACGGGGAATGCACTCCCTGACACGGATCAGAGTCAGGATGCCTGCACAAACAGACCCCTGTCGTTTTCAAATTCGTAAAGCTTGTCTATCATGAACGCAACGTACTTTTCGCATTTATCCTTCCAGATGCCCGACTCCTGAAACTTCCGATATTCACCGGGTTTGGAGAAGTCCATTCCGATAAGTGTCTGGCAGTTAATGTCTCCGAACTTCCGGTTGAACTCCGAGACGATCCTTGCCGAAAAGGCGCGGATGGCATGACGGGCTTGTTTGGCTTGCTCTTTATCGTCGAGCGGACAGCGGTGTCGCAGCCCAAGACATACGGCCGATGCCGATACCACGCCGCAAGGCGCATTCTGATAACCGCCGATACCACCCAGAAAGGGAATACCGGCCCATAGAAAATCCTCATTCCCAAGATCATAGGCTTCCCACATAACTTGCAGGATGGAAGGTCCTCAGTGATATCCCCGGACCATGAGATCCAATGCGCGCTTTTTGGCCGTTTCAACGGTCATTTTCATTTTCATATCTGTCCTTCTCCGATAAAATGACTGGCTAAGATTTTGTCATACTTCTGACCTGACCATTTTAATAATTTCGAGTATGTCTTCTTTGAACTCTGAAGGTGCGTACAATTCACCCCATCCCTTTTGAACCTGAAACAATCCGTCATATGCGGTATCATGAAAGGATCTAATCCGGCAGGGTATCTTTTGTTCGTTCAGCATAGATTCTATCAGTTGTGCTTCCAATGTATTTTCCAACGCGGTTATTTTGATAAACGTTGCCATTTTTTTACTTTCATGGGTTTTCATGCCCCGTGTTGGGGGTTGTTGGTATTATAGTGAATCGCATTGTAAGAATATCTCACCAACCCGCTGTTAAAGCAAGCAAATAGAAAAGCATGGATTTTTTACGTGGATCCATGATAGTTATTCGGCATGAGGATAAAAAGCCCCCGAGCATTGATTCTGATTGCCTGTGCCTGTGCCATTTTCTGGCCGGGCGCGTTCATTTTCGGCCTTCCCGGTGTTCTGCGCCAGCATTGGCAACAGGCATTCGACGCCGGTGGCAGCGCGGTAGGCGGGACGATCTTTTTTATTCTCATCGGTGCTACCTGTTTCATGTACCTGTGCGGGCGACTGCAGGAAAAATACAGCCCGGGAAAACTGGCTGCCATTGGGTCGGTAATGTGCGGTGGCAGTGCTGTCTGGCTGAGTCATGCCGGAAGCATGCTCGAAGTCAATGTCTGGGCGTTCTCCGCCGGTGCGTCGTCGGCTTTTATCTACATCCCGGGTCTGACCGTGGTCCAGAGCTGGTATCCGGAAAGACGCGGCCTGGTTTCGGGTTTTTTCAGTATGGCTTTCGGGATATCGGCGGCGGTCATGTCCCCGGTATTTTCCCTCCTCTTATTGAAATGGGGCTATGAAGCCCTGACCCTGGCTACCGGTTGTGCAGCGCTCTTGATCGGTCTGGCCGCTTCTGTTTTGATCCGGTTTCCGGAGGTCGACCCATCGGCAACTACATCCGCGACACCCATGGCTCATGAGGGTCGCTCGGTGGCGGAGGCTCTGAACAGCCAGGATTTCTGGTGTCTCTGGCTCACCTGGGTGTTTGCCGGCGCTGCCGGGGCCAGTATGCTGGTATTGGCTACCGGTTTTGGCCTGGCCCGTGGTCTGAATCTTGCGCATGCCGTAGCCCTGCTCACAGCCTTCAATCTGACCAACGGTTTCGGCAGGTTGATCAGCGGCTATTTATCGGATAGAATAGGGCGCTCCCGCACAATGGCCATAAGTTTTGTCGGTGCCGGTCTGGCCTATCTGGTCATGCCCCACCTGACGGGTCTGTGGCTGTGGGCCACACTGGCGGCGATCATCGGTTTTGCCTTCGGGACCCTGTTTGCAATCTCAGGCCCCTTGACCGGAGACTGTTTCGGCATGGCGCACTTCGGATCCATCTTCGGGTTGGTTTTTACGGCTTACGGTTTCGTATCCGGACCCCTTGGCCCATGGTTGACCGGGTATATCCTGGACGTCACCCAGGACAACTACACCCTGGTATTTTCCTATCTGGGTCTGATGTTCATGGTGGCGGCCGGGCTTATCCTGCTGGTTCGACCGTGGCGGGAATGTCGACTGTAACCAGAAGCAAAGCATGGAGGAGGACAAATGACCTGCAAGCTATCACAAGAAACCATATCAAATGTCATCAAATTTCACGGTCATTCATGCCCGGGTCTGAGAATCGGGATAAGGGCCTCGGAACTGGTCCGGCGGGAACTTGGGGATCTGCCGGATGCACGACTGGTCTGTATAACCGAGACAGACATGTGCGGAGTGGATGCGGTGCAGTACCTGACCGGTTGCACCTACGGCAAAGGGAATCTGATTCACAGGGATTACGGCAAGACGGCTTTCACCTTCTTCGATCGCAAAACAGGGAGGGGATTCCGATGCCTGCTAAAATCCGGGGCACGGGGGGACATGGCCGGGGAGATGTCTTCTTTGCAACAAAAGACAGCCTCCGGAAAAGCCAATCAAGCGGAACAGGCGCGTTTAGAAGAACTCAGACGGCAAATGGAAGAGAGCCTCATGGATACCGATCTGGATCAGCTTTTCGAGGTCATGGAACCGAATGTGGCCATGCCCAGGAACGCACGTATCCTGACCAGTCTTGTCTGCGAAACATGTGGCGAGGAGACAATGGAATCACGTACCCGACGTTTTGACGGCCAGACACTCTGCCAGCCCTGCTTCAACAAGGTGGAACAAAAGGTTTGATTCAAACAAGAGTTCGAGGGGCACAGGGTTCGAGTGTAATGCTAAAAAATGCGGATCATCTCCAAAAGAGTTGATCCATATTAAGGATTCAAGGATTCCAGGGGTCCAGGGTTCAAGTAAGATGAAGTGAGGCATCAGCTAAATGCTTAAGAATTATAAAGCGTTAAAAGTCTGGGAAAAAGCGTATAAGCTTTTTTTGGATATATATACCGTGACGAAGTGTTTCCCAAAAAAAGAAATATACGGTTTGACCTCACAAATTAAGAGAGGGGCTCGAAGATGTAGAGAGAATGTTAAAAGCGATGATCAAATCACTGGAAAACAAACACTTGAATCCTTGAATCCTCGACTCCTTGAACCCTTTCTCCCAACTAATTGGGAGAAGATCCAAAAATGCTAACCTGCCATGAACATCAGAAAAAATCTTTTCCTGACCCTTCTCAGTGGTCTGCTGTTGGGGATACCCTGGTCTGATTCAGATCTGTTCTGGCTTGTTTTTCTTGCCTGGGTGCCCCTTCTGGTGTTGGAAGAGGACCTTCGCCATCACCCAAACCCTTTCATTGTATTCAACTATGTTTTTGTCAGTTTTCTGCTGTGGAATATCCTGGGAACCTGGTGGATTATGAAGGTTCAGTTTGTGGGAGCCGTCCTCATCATTCTTGCAAACACACTCCTGCAGGCACTTGTTTTCTGGCTGGCAAGCCGTATCCGGACACTCCTGGGTGTTTCGTTGTTGTTCCCTTTTCTGTTTATCTGGATGGGGTATGAGCACTTACATCTATCCTGGGATCTGGCCTGGCCCTGGCTGAACCTGGGCAATGCTCTGGCCACCGCACCGGAACTCATCCAATGGTACGCGTTTACCGGTGTTCGCGGTGGGACCCTCTGGATCATACTGACCAACTTTGCGCTCCTGAGACTGTATTGTCTGTACCGGGAAAAAGACCCGAATTCGATGGTTCTATCCGGCGCTGGCGCATTGATGCTCTTTCTTGTTCCCATACTTGGGTCACATCTGCTTTCCCAGAAGGTTGAAGCGCAGGGAGACATCGTAAACATAGCCCTGATCCAGCCGAATCTGGATCCTTATACGGAAAAATTTGACCCGCAAAACCATGCACAGCACGTGGCAGACTTTTTCAGAACGGCGGATGCACTTGTGGATGGTGACACCCAGTATCTGTTTGGCCCTGAAACCCTTATCCTTGAACAGATCGACGAGAGAAACCCCTCGGCATCCATATATTATCGGGACTTGCTGGCATTTCGAAAAAAATACCCCAAACTGAATATTCTCCTGGGTGTGCACAGCTACCAGAGACTCGACAATGAAGACCTGCCCCCGGGAAGTCGTTTCAACCGCGAAAAGAACTTTTACTACGAGGCTTTTAACACGGCGCTTTTTTTGCCGGCAGGTGCGGCATCCGTGCCCCAGTTTTATCACAAAACCAGACTGGTTCCGCTTTTCGAACGCATGCCCTTTGTACAATATCTGGGCTTTCTGGGAAAATACTCTCTGGAGCTTGGCGGATATACCGGCACCTACAGCCCACGTCAGGAGAGCACGACCTTTGTCTTGCCCGACAAAGCCATAAGCATATTGCCGATTGTCTGTTTTGAATCCATATTCGGCCCCTACTGCGCCCGATACCTGCCCGAAGAAAAGGGCTTTATCTGCATGATCACCAACGATGGGTGGTGGAAAAACACGCCGGGCTATGAGCATCACTTCAATTTCAGCACGCTACGTGCCATTGAAAACCGGCGGGAGTTTGTACGTGTTGCCAATACAGGCATTTCTGCTATTATAGATGCCAAAGGCAGGGTCATCGCCCGGACACCCTGGTGGGAAAAAACGACGCTTAAAGGAGAAATTCATTTACACCGGGGCCAGACTTTTTTTGCCCAGCATGGCGACTATATTGGCCAGTTGTCCTTGGTTTTGAGTGGATTATGGACTATTCGCAGGATATCGAATGTCGAGCAAGAAATATTGACGTATTATATCGCTGCAAACTTTCTTCTTTTGATCTAAGTAGCGAGGGGAGTTTCTGCTAAAACCCATACGCCAATTCGCATAACCTATGATAGCCAGCCACAGGGTCGAATAAATACCTGCCCATCTACAACCATGTCTATACCGATGGCCAGGGGAATTATTTTTTAAGGGATTATGACGACGGGACGGTTCCCTTTGAGAATGCATCGGAATGGCGAAAATTAAAGATTGTCAATCGCAATGAATGATAGCCGCTTGGTTTATTCGACAAAAACGGGTCGCATCTGTTCCCTATGTAGCAAACCAATTTCCGTGTGTGTCTGTAAAAAAAGGAAACCGATTAAAACCCAGAAGCAGCCAAATCGCTATCCCAGCGATGGGGTCATCCGGATACAAAGGGAAATCAAGGGACGCAAAGGCAAAACAGTTACAACCGTCTTTGGTCTTCCTCTTGAAAGTGAACAACTTCAGAAATTGGCCAGAAAAATAAAGGGTCGTTGTGGGGCGGGTGGATCTGTTAAAGAGGGTGTCATTATCATCCAGGGGGATCACCGGCAAACAATACTGGATGAGATCAAGAAACACGGCTACAACGCAAAGCTTGCCGGAGGTTAGGGGTATATTTCCGGACGAGGAGACATTTTTTCGTGGAAGCGACTATCGTCATATTGATTTTTGCCGGATTGGCTCTCATAACGGCCTTGATCCTTATGCGTTTACGTCGCAGGAAAAGATTGCGTGAAAAACAGGGAACCAGGGGCCGTGAAGACGCGCTGGAACGTATCGCCCTGCTGCGAAACCAGTTTCCCGCTCCCGCAGACCAACAGGCGTGTGACCGGATCGAATCGAAAGTGAAGACTGTGAGTCGTCATTTTTCCATGCGTACAACCATTGCCCCCAAAAAAATCTACGCCTTGGCCGCGGAACTCACCAGGGAGATCGCCGGCATTTATTACCCGGCCGTCGACAACCCGGTGTTGCAGGCTTCGATTTCCGATCTGCTGAGCTTAAATGAACGCATCGTCACACGTCTCAATCTCAAAATTCGGGAGTTTCCTCTCAACACCGTCAAGGACATCAACATCCAGAAAATCATGCAGGGCAAAGACTATTACGAATCGAAAATAAAAAACAAAATCGAGTGGCTCAAAAAATACAAGACCCTCTACAATATCGGGAGTCATGCGTGGCTGAGCTACAACGCCTTGAATCCGTGGTACTGGGGTAGAAAAATTGCATACACGTCGGCCAGAGAAATTACCTTCCGTTACCTGTTGACATGGGTCATCACCATCGTGGGGGAAGAGGCCATGGCCGTTTACAGCAAGCGGGATATCAATACCCATGCGGTCGCTTTCGAAAGAGACCTGGCGTTTGCCATGGTGGACATGGCGCACACACATGAGGACATGTCAAAAGAAGCCCATGCAATGGTTATGGACCACGTGCTTAACGAGTCCCGGCTCAGCGACGGGTTACGGGTGACCATTCTCAGGGCACTCATGGCAAAGGGGGCCCATGACAGGTTTGTTCCCAAAGGCGTATACACGAAAAAACAGAAAAAGAGACTGCTGGAAAACGTCAACCGCGTGGCTACCGCGGGCGGGGAGTTGAGCCCGGAGAGACGATCAAGATTAGAGGCTCTCGCAGGAGCGCTCGAAACAGGGTCAGACAAGGACACACACGCGTGATGTGGGAAAACGGGCACACAATTCTACGGAGGCAGAAATGACAAACAAGCTCTATTTCGACAACGCACACGAAATGATCAGAAAAGCCCTACGTGATTTCGTAAACAAGGAGATCAATCCCCATGTGGATGCGTGGGAAGAACAGAAGATCACACCCCTCCACGATCTCTTCAAGAAAATGGGAGATCTCGGATTCCTGGGAATTCGCTTCGACACCAAGTACGGTGGCCAGGGACTCGACTACTGGCACGACCTTGTATTTGCAGAAGAAATGGGTAACATCGATGCGGCGGGAATCTCCATGGCCATTACCGTTCAAACACACATGGCCACCCCTGCCATCGCGCAATTCGGCAGCGAATATCTCAAGGAGACCTATCTGAGCAAGGCGATTTCCGGAGAGATGGTCAGCGCCATAGCGGTCACCGAACCCGGTGCGGGTTCCGATGTCAGTGCCCTGGCGACCACCGCCGTCAAGCAGGGTGATCATTACCTTCTCAACGGCTCCAAAACCTATATCACCAATGGCACTCAGGCTGATTTTCTGACCCTTCTGGCCAGAACCAGCGACGACCCCGGCTATCACTCCTTCAGTCTCTTTGTGGTGCCCACGGACCTGCCCGGATTTTCCGTCAGCAGGAAACTGGACAAACTGGGTATGCACGCCAGCGATACTGCAGAACTGTTTTTTGACGACATGAAGATTCCGGTGGAGAACCTGATAGGTAAGGAAGGGGAAGGTTTTATCTACCAGATGAGCCAGTTTCAGCATGAACGGTTTGTGACGCTTCCCCTGGTCTATGTCAGCTCAAAACGAATCATCGACATGACCCTGGAGCACCTGAGAAGCCGGATCGTTTTCGGGAAACCGTTGATCAAAAAGCAGGTACTCAGACACCGGCTGGCCGACTGGCTGACGGAAATAGAATGCCTGAAAAGTCTGACCTATCATATCGTCAATATGAAAATGGCCGGTTTGGATGTGACCAAAGAAGTCTCCATGGGCAAGCTGGTAGCCGGCAGGTTGGGGCACAAGGTGGCGGACGGGTGCCTGCAGATGTACGGTGGTCTGGGCTTCATGGCAGAAATGCCCATATCGCGGGCCTTCCGGGACTCCCGCCTGATCTCTATCGGCGGCGGTGCCGATGAAGTCATGGAAGAAATTATCGCCAGAATGGAAGGCTTTTGATTCTGATTCGATATTGGATATTCCAGCCTCTTTCGAAAGAACTTCTTGCGCTTGCCAGCGCTGCAGGTGGAGAACCCATAATATCAAGCCTTCGTGCCCTCTGGTGATGACAAGGTTTCAAGTTCTTCCCAGCGATGGTAGGCTATTTCGATTTCATGCTCGATGCGTTCAAGCTCCGTTCTGGCAGCGGTGATTTCGCCTTTTTCTTTTTTGTAAAACAAAGGGTCGGACAGGGTCGCAAACAGCTCTTTTTGCACTGATTCAAGGGCTTCGATCTTTTGGGGCAGATCCTGTTTTTCCCGATGCTGCATATACCCCAGCTTACGTGACCGGGGCGCCCTGGGTTTTTTTGGGGGGGGCCGTTGGTCATTTTTTCCGGGTTGCGATGCAGGCGTCTTTTGGGGGCGCTGACGCAGCCAATCATCATAGCCGCCGACATATTCCACCACCTGCCCGTTGCCTTCAAAGACAATGGTGCTGGTGACCACATTGTTCAAAAAGTCCCGGTCGTGGCTTACCAGCAGAAGGGTCCCCTGATACTCGAGAATCAATTCCTCCAAAAGCTCCAGGGTTTCGGTATCCAGATCATTGGTGGGTTCGTCCAGCACCAGAACATTGGCCGGCTGCGTGAACAGCCTGGCCAGCATCAGACGGTTTTTTTCTCCGCCGGAAAGAACATAAACCGGTGTGCGGCATCTTTCAGGGGAGAAGAGAAAATCCTGAAGGTACCCGATGACATGGCGTCTCCGGCCGTTAAAGAGGATAAAGTCGTTGCCGCTGACGATGTTTTCCCGCACGGTCCTTTGTTCGTCGAGCTGTGCCCGGAGCTGGTCAAAATAAACGACCTGAAGGTTGGTGCCGTGACGGACACGGCCCGTTTCCGGACGCATCGTCTTCAAAAGAATTTTCAGCAGGGTGGTTTTACCCGCACCGTTGGGCCCCATGATGCCTATCCTGTCTCCCCGCATGATGACGGTGGAAAAATCCCTTACAATCGGGGTTTGTCCATAGGCAAAACCCACGTTGCTGGCTTCCAGGACAAGCTTGCCGGTCCGTTCCGCGTCCTGAACCTGCAGTCGGACATTGCCGATTTTTCGGCGGCGGGCCTGGCAGGCGGCACGCATTTTCTGCAGACGCCTGACGCGCCCCTGGTTTCGGGTTCTACGGGCTTTTATCCCTTTTCTGATCCAGGTTTCTTCCCGGGACAATTTTTTGTCGAAGACCGCACTCTGGGTTTCTTCGACCGCCAGGGCAGCCTGTCTGTCTTTCAAATAGGTGTCATAATCAGCGTCATAGGAGACCAGATGGCCCCGGTCCAGCTCCAGGATCCGGTTGGCTATCTTTTTTAAAAAAGCACGGTCATGGGTGATAAACAGCAATGTCTTTACGTGACGCAGGATAACGTCTTCCATCCACAGGATCGTATGGATGTCAAGATGATTGGTGGGTTCGTCCAGCAGGAGAAGATCGGGCTTGCTCACCAGGGCACGCGCAAACAACGTGCGCCGTTTCAGCCCTGCGGAAAGATCCACGAACAGGTTTTCCGGATCCAGCCGGGTTCGTGAAAGAATATTTTCAATATTGGTTAACAGTTCCCATCCATTGCCGGTGTCCAGCATATGCTGCAGTTCATCACGTCTTTTTGTCAGTGGGGGGGTGATCCGGGTGTCCGTATGTCTGCAGATCCGGTTGTGTTCGGCCAGGGCCCGGCCTGTTTTACCGAGACCCTGGGCAACCACGTCGAAGATGGTGCCGTCGAATCCTGCAGGAACATCCTGTTCCAGTGCAGCCACACGGATGCCCTGTTGTCGCCAGACATCACCACTGTCCGGTTTCATTTTGCCGCCCAGGAGCTTCAGCAGGGTAGATTTGCCCACCCCGTTGCGACCCACCAGACACACGCGCTCGCCTTTTTCGATCTGGAACGTTATATTTTCCAGCAGGGGAGGATCAACAAATCCCCAGCATACATCCCGCATACCAATCAGAGCCATCAGGCCAACCTCTTTGAACGGATAAAACGATGTTCTGCCGCCATAAGGGCGACAATGTCATGTTTCATAAAATCGTTCTTGTGATAATATATTTTGCAGGTTATCACAAACCATCCGGCTTTGCCATTGTCGATGACGAAACCCAATACATGCTGTTTTAAGAAAACGGGCATCCATGGAAGATTATTATCACTACCACCACACAGTCTATCACAAAAAGACATTTCATATTGATCCCTCTTCGTTTTTAGAACCGCTCAGGAGGCATTTGAAACCCGGTGATAAAATTCTCGATGTGGGGTGCGGCAGCGGACGGGATCTTCTCTGGTTTAAGACGCACGGTTTTCGTGTTTTTGGGTTCGAGGGGTCTGAAGGTCTGGCGGGTCTTGCACGAAGAAATGCTGACTGTGATATCATCGAGGGTGATTTCGAGAATTATGATTTTTCAAAACAAACGTTCGACGCCATTCTTCTTTCCGGAGCCCTCGTCCACATCCCGCATGCGCGTCTTGAAGCGGTTTTCAAGAGCATCGTTAATGGATTGGGAGAAGGTGGAAACGTTCTGGTATCTCTCAAGGAGGGGTGCGGGTCATCCAGCGATGGAGATGGCCGGACTTTTTATTTCTGGCAGGATGAAGATCTTCGTGATATTTTTTTGAAACATGGTTTCAAGATTCTCGATTTTCATCGGGGTGTATCAAAAGTCAATGAAAAGGATATATGGCTGAGTTATGTGCTGAACGAGGGTTCGAGGGTTCGAGGATAGGGTTCGAGGGTGGCTGACGGCTATGAGTGAAAAACTGACCTTTACAAAAGAGATCATCTCGGCAAATTTCATGGATCCGTCCGGGAACGCTGTTGAAAGAGTGATTGAGTCCCGCAGGCATCCCATCACCCTTCGAACATGCAGAATTACCCTGAACCGAAGCCAGGAGAAAGAAGCCGGGACCGAATCCATGCCGGCACCGCCGCCAAATGCAGCTGATACATTCGAATGCCCTTTTTGTGCGCCACAGTTATATAAAATGACGCCGTGTTTGG
This sequence comes from uncultured delta proteobacterium, assembly GCA_963744665.1. Taxonomy (GTDB): domain Bacteria; phylum Desulfobacterota; class Desulfobacteria; order Desulfobacterales; family B30-G6; genus B30-G6. The sequence goes on from CAVUUM010000021.1 coordinate 116,231, forward strand.
ATGACAAAACCTTTTCCGCTTCAAGACTCCAGACAGGGAAGTCGACACTTTTTCCCAACCTTTTTCCCTATGGCAGCTACTCCGCCGTGAGCCTCATAGACGAAAATCACTTTGTAGAGATCGGCAGCGCATCTCCGGCGTCCTATAGGGACAGTTTTATAAATTCGGTCCACTATCTAACTGAAATCTCAAAAAAAGATCCAGATGCCATCTACATGGCCATCACACAGAATCACCTGCCGTCCGCAGGGGGTTCGCTGCTGCACCCGCATCTTCAAATCAATGCCGACCGGGTGCCTGCAAATCATCACAGGTTTCTTTTAGAAAGATGCAGCAGGTATTTTCAACAAAACCGGTCTTTCCTTTTCTCGGACTACCTTGCCCACGAGCGCCAAGACGGAAATCGGTATATCGGAACCACCGGAGACTGGGAATGGATGGCTGCGTTTGCTCCGGAGGGCTTTTTTGAAATCTGGGGCATACTGCCGGGGATTTTTTCAATCCAGGACCTATCGGACGCACGCTTAAGCGCGTTGTCACAGGGGGTATTGAATGCTCAGAGATTTTATCGCAGCCTGAATCGGAACGGATACAATCTGGGGATGCTCTGGGTGGAAGCTCCTTTCAGCCGCTTGGAACTGCGGGTCGTTCTCGTGGTTCGTTCCAACTATGCGCCCTGGGTCAGAAACGATCACACCGGTTTCGAAGTGATGCTGGGGGACATGGCCACCTTTGTTGTTCCGGAAACCACAGCCGGGCTGGCAAGGAAATACTGGTGATAACGCGTTCATTCATGTATGTCAGTCCTTTCGTAGGAGCGGGCAGAAATCCTGAAAAGCACTGGATTCCGGATCAAGTCCGGAATGACAGGGTTTGGCTACTTAGTCAATTGAGTAAATGAAAAGGAAAATATCGAAGGTGCAAGACATACGCAAAACCCATCCGGCAACCATCCTGAAGACCTATTTCGGGTTTGAGCGTTTTTATGAAAACCAGGAAGAAATCATCAAAAGCCTGATTTCCGGTCTGGACGCCTTTGTTCTCATGCCCACGGGCGGTGGAAAGTCCTTGTGCTATCAAATTCCGTCCATGATTCGGCCGGGCGTCGGCATCGTTATTTCGCCTTTGATTGCTTTGATGCAGGATCAGGTCGATGGTTTAAGACAGGTTGGGGTCAAGGCCTATTATATCAATTCGAGCATGGATTCCACTGAGATCCAACACATGCAAAAGAAACTGATTTCCAATGAAATGGACCTGTTGTATGTGGCCCCTGAGCGTCTTTTTATGCCTGATTTTTTACAGCGGCTGAAAAAAACGAAAATTTCACTTTTTGCCATAGATGAAGCCCATTGTGTATCCCAGTGGGGTCATGATTTCAGACCTGAATATTTGCAGCTAAACCTTCTGCATGAAACCTTCCCCCATGTACCACGCATCGCCCTGACCGCGACTGCGGATACCGCCACCTGCAGGGACATCCTGCTAAAACTTCAACTGGAAAATGCCCGGCAATATGTATCCAGTTTCGACAGACCCAATATCAGGTATTCCGTGGTCATCAAGAAGAATGCAAAATCCCAGTTGGATCAGTTTATACGTCAAGAACATTCCGGCGATTCCGGTATCGTTTACTGTCTTACCCGTAAAAAAGTGGAGGCAACGGCTGAATGGCTTTCTCAAAGGGGATACAATGCCTTGCCGTATCATGCAGGGTTGGATGCCTTTACCCGGACAAAGCACCAGCGAATATTCCAGGAACAGGAGGGTGTCGTCATCGTCGCCACGATCGCGTTTGGCATGGGAATAGACAAACCCAATGTTCGTTTTGTGGCCCATCTGGACATGCCAAAAAACATCGAAAGCTATTATCAGGAGACGGGTCGTGCCGGCCGTGATGGCGAAAAATCAAGCGCATGGCTGGCCTATGATCTTTCCGATATTGTCACCATTCGAAAAATTCTTGAAAATTCGGAAGGGGATGAAGCGTTCAAACGCATACAATACCAGCGTCTGCAAGCCATGATCGGGTATTGTGAGACCATAAACTGCCGGCGGCCTGTATTGCTGAATTATTTTGGTGAATCGTATGATAAAAAATGTGGGAACTGCGATAACTGTCTTGAAACCGTCGAAAAATGGGATGGGACCATCGCTGTTCAGAAAGCCATGTCCTGCATCTATCGAACCGGGGAGCGCTTTGGCGTAAAATATCTTACGGATGTCTTGTTGGGAAAAGAAAACAAACGCATTAAAGGCTTCAGACACGACAGCGTATCGACCTTCGGCATTGGAAAAGAAATGAGTTATAATCAATGGAAATCGATTTATCGCCAGATTGTTGCAGCAGGCTATGCTGAAATCGATATCAACGGCTATGGTGGTTTGTCCTTGACAAAAAAAGGCCGGTCTTTCCTGAAATCAAAAGAAACAATTTATCTGAGAAAAGAAGTCGTCATGACCGGAAAAGCGAGCAGGCGTGTTCATGAAAAGGCATCCTCTGGATTACCCGATCTTCAATACCCACAGTCGTTGTTTGAGGACTTGAGACAGCTGCGCTTAGACATCTCAAAAAAGAATAACGTTCCTCCTTATGTTGTATTTCATGACAGGACCTTAAAAGAAATGGCTTCAAAAAAGCCTGTTTCTTTAATGGAAATGTCGGGGTTGTATGGCATCGGCGATACAAAATTGAAAAAATTCGGGCAGATCTTTGTCGATTTCATGATCCAGTATACCCGAAAGCAGGTGAATAAAAGTATATACCCGGGTCCAAAGGGCCAGGCGCCGATTTAACCCTATAAGGGATTAATATTATGCACATTCAGCGTGTGATATATTCTATAGGGGTTGTAGAAAAACGTTCCGATTGAGGACCGTTTTTCTGCTACAAACCCTTATACCGCCATCATATTTTCGGAACATTATTATGACAAGCGGTATAAATCCGAATATCGAAATACGAAACAAATCCAAATATCAAATGCTCAAATGATTCAAACATAGTGTTTGAACTTGTAACGCCACGATCTTGTTTTGATCATTCGAATTTTGATCATTCTTTTTAGAATTTGAATTTGTGCTTCGGATTTAAGTAACTACCACCATCGGCATAGCAAAATATCTCTGACCTGGCTCAAAGGACCAGGTTCTTAATGACGGAATAAAATCGTTTAAGGATCTTATCGGTGAAAATCCACATTATTTTTATATCCATATTTCTTTTGTTAATGGTGACAATGCACGTCTGGTATGCCTATCGCGACAATGGAAAGTGGCCCTGGCGATCAAAAAAATTCTGGATTGGAGAGGCAAGAATAGCGCTTGTTCTTGTGGCCCTGATCTCTGCGATCCTCATTTTCAGCGGGCGCTACAAGCATAACAGCTGGTTTTGGGAAACGCGTGCCTTTTTTGCATGTGACTGGGGGATGTCGCCCGAAGACGTGTTGAGAGCGGAAAACCTTACCGGACGACCCGCCGGGTCTGTGGCGCCGCCGCAATTAGAACGTTTCGGTGAACAGTTTCACGCCATGCACGCCGAGAAAGTGCACCTGTATCCCTTGACGCAGCAAAAAGGAAGAAGTCCCAGGTCCTATTTTTTTTATGAAAACGCGTTGATATCGGGTTGTACCTACACAACCTACCGCGAGCTGTCGGATAAAGTACGTGATCACATTGCTCACGAGAGACGCAAAAATACGGTGGCCTATGGTGATCCTGTGTATACGAAAAGTGATGATATAGGGGCTCTGGTCTGGGATTATGATGACCGGTCCTACCTTGGACTGATCATCACGGCAGATGAATCACGGGAACACATGGTAAAGCGTAAGATATTTGTGGATAAAAACTTGGATATGGAAATATTAAGGATGTTTACAGATAGTTTTACAAATTCTCCGGATCAGACCGATATTCTTTGACAGAACCGGTTTTTACTGGATTGGGAGAGCATGAAATATTGCAGATATGGCCAGTAAACGATAGGCTAAATATTCTATGGAACCCGGAAAGGGATATCGAAGTCAGCGATGTCGGTGCTCTGGATTATGCCCACAGCATAGTTTAGCGGCGAAGCCGCATTTCATCGTTTCGCGTTGTGAAATAATTATGGGTTCATCTCGTAAGCATTGTTGAGCGGCTCCACGTACTCGCTCCAGATCCTTTCGAACCGTTCCGGGTTGACCACCGGCTTTTTGATCATCTTCAGGCAGGCAGCCATCTGGACATCCGTGCTGCTCGTCTTTGAATAGAGCTGAAGGGCAAACTTGGAAAAGTCGCGGATCATGAAATCGAATATCTGGTCGAGAAATGCATCCTCAACCTTGTAAATTTCAGCATTTTCAATGATCAGTTGACCGTAGGCTACCAAGGTGAACAGCTCACCCAGAATCAACAGATAATCGATGTCTCCCTGCTGTTCTTTTTCAGGGGGCGCGGTCAACAGCATCTCCTGCAGGGTCTTGATCTGCTCTTTGAAAATGGTCAGGTTGGGCAGGTCGATGCTGTTGTAGGCAATGTTGAAATCGTGAAAACGGATCTTCCCCAGCCCACGGGTGGCCCCCTGGTTGAAGAGAAAGGTGTCGTCCTCGGTGCCGTTTCGCTGATCGATCTCCGGGAACGTGTCCGGGTTGAAAAAATAGTTGGGCATAAATTTGATAATCAGAGCCATGTTGACATGCACGGTCCCTTCAAGCTTGGGCAGGGCCCGGATATCCTGCGCGGCCATCTCGAAATACATGTCTTTTTCAAAACCCTTGGCCGCGATCACATCCCAGAGCAGGTTGATGACCTCCTCGCCCTGGGTTGTCACCTTCATCTTGGTCATGGGCGTGTAAAGTAGGTAGCGACGGTCTTTGGCTGAAGCGGCCCGGATATAGTCCGCATTTCTAAGGGCAAAGAGCTTCATGGCCGTCAGCCGGGTGTAGGCATCCACAAACAGCTGCCGGATATGTGGAAAATTCGTTACCCGCTTGCTGAAAAGAACCCTGTTGTATGCGTGGGCGATGGCCTCGTAAAAAGCGTGGGTGCAGATGCCGATGGATGCCCAGCCCAGGTTGTACTTGCCGACATTGATAGTGTTGAGAGATGAATCCCAGGCCGCCTGCCCCCTGGTGAGAATCTCTGCCTCCGTGATGGGATAGCCCTGCAGCGCATACTCGGCAACATAGTTTTGCGAACTGACGACATTTTTGACCAGCTCAAAATTTTCATGCTGGGAATCAACCACGAAAAACACGTATTCATCGGTTTCTGTGTCCTTGCCGAAGGTTGACACCAGAGCCGCTTCGTTGGCATTGCCGATATAGTATTTGCCCCCGTCGGCCACATACCTACCCTCTCCTAGTGGTGTCAGGGCCATTTCACTGGAATAAAGATCGGCACCGTGCGCCTTTTCAGATAGCCCGAAGGCGAATATGCCGCCTTCCTGGAGCAGTCGGGCCGTTTTTTCTTTTACGGCTTCGTTGTCGCCCATCCAGATGGGGCCAAGCCCCAGAATGGTCACCTGCCAGGTGTACCAGTAAGGCAGGCCATAAAAGCCCAGTATTTCATTAAAAGCGCAATTTCTGTAGGTATCCCAACGGCATCCCTCCTTTCCGTGCGCCGAGGGGGTGAGCAGGGTGGCAAACACTTTTTCTCTTTTCAAGAAGTCGATGAAGTCCGCATACCACACTTTTTCCTGGTAATCGGATTTAAGTTTGGCCTTACCTTTATTTTCAAAAAATTCAATGGTTTTTAACATGAGCGTCCTGGATTTTTCATCCAGGTATTCATATTTGTTTTCCTTGGGATTCAATATTTTCATCTTTATCTCCATATCGGCTGGTTCCACAGGATTTATGATATTGCTCTATGTGATCTATTTTTTCTAATTATGCAACAAAAACAATATTCGATATTGGATATTCCAGCCCCCTTCGAGGGGGCTTCTTGAGCCCACCCGCTCCTGGGGTTGAGGTTCAGCGGGGCCGTGGGGAAATCTTTGATGCGGTCGATCACATATCCCTTATGATCTTGAGCATATCAGGGGTTGAGATGATGCCCACGATTTTTTCATCGCGGAGCACGATGATCCGGTGGATATAATTTTTAATCATCATATCGGCGATCTTCTGCACCGGTGTATCTTCAGACACCTGAAAGATCACGGGTGTCATGATGTCCCGGACCGTGGTGAACGAGGCTGTCTCTATCTGGAAACCGGCAGCTTCCTCCCTGGCGTATTGGCGCTCCAGGGCATGCAGGTAGTAGTCATGGGGCCAATCACGGTCTTTCTCGGGCTGGGTTTCGTGGTGAACGATGTCGGTCAGGGACACCACGCCGATGGCGGCCCCCATGCTGGATTTCACCGGGGCCCCTGAAATACAGTTTTCCATGAAAAACTCGGCCAGACGACTGACAGACCAGTCAGGTTCTACCGTCAGCACCTTCGTATTCATTACATGTTTTGCAGTTAATCCTTTCATGTCATCCCCCTTCTGGCTCAGACTTTATTATTCCAACCTGTTGTTGATGATTTCCGATATTTCCCGTACCTGAATGCGCGCATCCAGGTTGATTGATTTAACAGCATCCCCCAGCATGACCGCACAGCTAGGGCAACTCACGGCCAGGATATGGGCATCCGTTCCCAGGGCCTCTATCACGCGGTTCTGAGCAGGTGACTCCGGTCCGTTTCCGAGGATGTCGGTCAACAGATTCCCGCCCCCGCCGCCGCAGCACAAGGCATTCTGCATGGAGCGATCCATTTCCCGGATTTTCACTCCCGGGAGGGCGGCCAGAACGTTTCTGGCCGATCCATACTCCCCATTATGGCGACCCAGATAACAGGGGTCGTGATAGGTTACCGTTACCTCTGGAAGATTGTCCCCAAAGGAGAGACTGCCGGTATGTTTCGTCAGGACCTGGGTGTAATGAAACACCTCATAAGAACCCCCCAGGGCCGGATAGTCATTTTTCAGGGCATTGAAACCGTGGGGGGAGAGGGTAATGATTTTTTTAACATTCAGTTCATGGAACTGTTTGATGTTTTCTTCGGCCAGCAGGCGAAAAAGATCGCTTTCTCCCATGGCATTGGCTTCATTTCCATCCGAAACTTCCCGGGTCCCCAGGATGCCGAAAGAGACACCCATGTGATGCAGAAGTGTGGTTACAGAGCGGGCGATTTCCTGCCCGCGGCTGTCAAAAGCCCCCACATCTCCGGGAAAAAACACAAATTCCTGGTCTGAAAAAGGTTCAACCCCGGTACCCTCAGCCCATTCGGCTCTCTTTTTCCTGGCCAGACCATAGGGATTGCCGTATTTTTGAAGTTTTGTCAGACAGTCCCGGACAGGTGGCGGAACCTTCCCTTCCACTGCCAGGGCTTCTTTGCCGGCCGTAAATGCCAGCAGCAGTTCATCCTTGATCTTGGTCAGGGCACATTGTTCCACACAGTTCCCACACGCGGTGCAGGAAAACAGTATTTCCTGGAAACGCCGGGATGGCTCGATTTTCTCATCCAACCATGCCCGCAGGAGCCACATACGCCCACCCGGTGAATAGGTCTCGAACCTGAATGCCGCATAGGCCGGACAATTGAAATCAATGTAATTTCCCGGCAGTTTGCAATAACCGCACCGGAAACACCTGTGCAGAATTTCTGCGTACTTCATCGGTCATCCTCCCAGTTGCCGGGGTTCATAATGTGGTTGGGGTCCAGGGTCGCTCGAATACGACCCATCAGATCGACCATGTTAGGGTCCATTTGGCGGAGGATCTCCTTTTGAGCGGGTGCTTCCGCTTTCCAGGGAATGCCCCCCAGGCCCAATACCTTTTTGTTGGTTTCTTCGAGGGCGTCTTGGGCACGCACCACGTCAGCAGGATCTGCACGGTTGAATGCATACGCATAAAAGAACATCATGCTGTGATTGACCCCGATGATCCGGCACCCCATGGAATAGCTTACACCCCGTCTGTCCGCGATGTCGAGACCCAGGTCATAGGCCTTGGGAAACAGTTCCACCGGCATGATGGCGCCTACGTATTCGAAGCCACCCCCTTTGCGAACATCCGCAAACAGGGAAAGCTGTCTGGCAGGAACTTCCAGGAATCTCTGTTTCATCATGCCCGGTAGGGGCAGAAACCCGCCTGTCTTGTCATCGATATAGGTTTCCACCGCAGACCGGATAAGGTTTCGTTTCCAGATCAGCTCGTTTTTTGTTCTGGCGCCGTAATTGGTATTGCAGTGAAAAAATCCGGCAGCCCAGTCTGGTTTGGGTGTCATCCAGGTGGTGACATCTTCCGCCACTTGTGTTCCGGTTATCCGATAGAGGATATCCGGCATGAGGGACGCATTTTCGCACACGAAGACGCTCACATCGTTCAAGGGGTAGTTGGGGTAGAGTTTTATGGAAAGTTTGGTGACCACACCGGTGGTCCCGGCCCACCCCAGAAAAAGACCTGCCAGGTCGGGCAAAGGGGCTCTGGCAAACCAGTATGGAGAGGTTGCGCAGGATCCGAGTCTGACGACTTCCCCGGTGGGCAGGACCACCTCCAGGCCGTTCAGCATGTCGGAATGAAAACCACCGGCATGTGACATGTGCCCTGATCCGTGTATGCAAATGTTTCCGGCAACCGTGGCTGTCGGCGGGGCATCCGGGGCGGAGTGTTTGAGACCCGGATAGTGTTTTCGAAGATAGGCCTGGAGCATGCCCTGGGAAGTTCCGGCTTCCACCAGGGCATAGCGGCTCATTTCATTAATTTCAAGAATCCGGTTCATCCGTTTCATGTCCATAACGATGCCGCCTTTCAAGGCCCGGGACAATCCGGAAAGTACCAGACCCGCCCCCAGGGGGACCAGGGGTACACGATACGTATTGGCTGCCTGCACGATCTTTTGAACCTCGTCGGTGTTTCCCGGCATGACCACGATGTCCGGCTCGCAGGCCGGCATGGTTCCAGGATCCATGGAATAGATATACTTCTCTTCCTGGGCGTCGGAGACAAAACCAGGACCGACAATTTCCAGTAGAATGTCGTAGATCTGTTTCATAAACCTATCCTTTCGATGCATTCCCTTCCAGGGCCAGCTGGCAAAGATCGCTCAGGTGAATCGGAAACAGTCCTTTTTCCGCGGCGGGTTCAGCCAGTGTTGCCATACATGCCGGACAGTTGAACACGCAATAAGCCGCCCCGGTCTCCTTCATGTCTTCGAGATTGCGGTTCTGGATGTCATCGGCCACGTCCTCACGCTGATGCGCCCGCAATACCTGCCCGCAGCAGAGGGAATTTTCCCGGTCGTATGTTCGCTCCACCCGTTCTACCCCGATTTTTGCAAAAATATCATCGACCCAATGCTGGGTTTCCGGAATCAAGCGATTGGAACAGGGGCGCTGATAGGCCACCTTGGCATTGATGGGTTTGATGGTCTTCTTCAGGACATCCAACCGATGGGAAATGTACTCGAACACATGAATCGGTTTGAAGGGGACCTGAATATTGAATGCCGGTGCCAGGTGGCTGAAGGTCGCGTAGCACTCATCGTGAAAGCAGATCAGTTCGTCGACGTGACTGTCCCTTAAATAATAATGCCAGATATTCTCGATCACTCTTGGAAGTTGTTCACGAATAACGGAATTCCGGGCAAAGTGTAGCCACATGATATTGCAGAATAGATCACTCCCTACAATGATGGAGGGGTTTTCGTAGAGTGGTTCGCGTATGCTGCCTGTCAGCATGGGAAAGTAGCACATGTCGATAACCGGCGCGCTTACCTTCATGGGTGTGATGGTGCCTCTGGGTTTCATCATGAGAATCTGCTGGCGGGTGATGGGTGCCGGCGAGGGCAGAATGCCCAGCGCCTCTTGACGTTCGACGATCAAATAAAAGGGATGATTGTTGTTGGGGCAGTATTCCTCGCAGGCATAGCAGGTGGCACAGTCGGTCAGGACTCTGGAATTCTCCCCGGAGTTGATCTTGGTCTTTTCTTGTTTGGCCTCAGCCAGATCGAATGTCATGTACTGACACCTCATGAGGCAGTCACAGGTATCGCAGGACGCGCAGATGGCAGGATCAAAATTCAATGATACGTTCACGCGGGTCTCCTTTGGTGGTGTGTCTTACGGTTGCAATGTTTTTTTGTGGAGAACTATTTTGATCATATGCTGAAATGATTTGCAACAAAAAGCCGGGATGTAGTACCCATGTTACAGAAGAGAAAACAGGAGGTGTTCAGTGGAAAACGAAACCCGTATTTCGGGAGAATGGATAAGCGGTTTGATCCGTGATTTCATCAGCACATCACCCGAAAACAGCATGAAAGACGAAAATAAAGAACCAGCGTGGGAAGAGGCCCTGGTGGGATTTGCATCAGGTGCCGATCCTATCTGGCAGCAGTACAAGGAGTATGTCGGTGCTTTTCACTGGACCCCCTGGGAGGTGTTCAACCAGCACTGCCCCGGGGAATTGGCCGGCCCTGATGAATTGACCGTTATTTCATGGGTCTTGCCACAGCGGAAAGTGGTGCGTAAGGCAAACCGCAGGAACAAGACGTATCCAGCCGAAGAATGGGCCCGGATAAGGGTTTACGGGGAGGCGTTCAACGTGGCCTTGCGCCGGCATGTAGCCAGGCGTCTTTCAGAAATGGGTCATGCCGCCATCGCCCCCATGCTGGTTTCCAACTGGACCATCGTCAAATCGGTTCAGTTTTCCTATGCCTCTTCCTGGTCTGAGCGTCACGTTGCTCATGCGGCCGGTCTGGGAACATTCGGGCTATGCGACGGGCTCATTACCGCGAAGGGCAAAGCCATGCGGGTGGGATCGGTGGTGGCCAAAATAGGTATCGAACCGACCCCGCGTCTCTATAGCGACCACCGGGCCTATTGTCTTTTCTTTGACAATGGCACTTGTGGCAAATGTATCGATCGCTGCCCGGCGCGTGCTATCACAGAAGCCGGTCATGACAAGGAGAAGTGCCGGCAGCACCTGGCCCGTTCCAGAGAGTATGTGAAGAAGACTTACCAGTTCGAGGGATATGGATGCGGGTTGTGCCAGGTGGGTGTGCCGTGTGAGGCGGGCATCCCTGTAACGGCCGCAAGGGAGGTCCTGGAGCGCGGAGAGCTCCCGCCCCCGCCGCCACCGTTGGCCTGAACCGCAACAGCAAGTGCATTCCCCGTGGGTTCTGCGGTGCGGACGTGCTTCGCAGGCTGCGGGATTAGCGAGTGAATCAAAATTAGACAGAATTATCTGCTTGCAGGCTGTGCCCGCCTTCGTCTGGGTTGATATTTGCGTCTGCTACCGGAAGCGGCTTTTTTTGCAGGGCGGCGTTTGTATTGTTTCTTGGCATGAACCGGTACAGGTTTTGTGAGCCATTCATCCTCCGGCTGGATACACTTCAACTCACGTCCCATGAATTTTTCGATGGGGGGAAGATAGAAAGCGTCTTCCTCGTCAGCAAAACTGACAGAGGTGCCTGCCGAACCGGCGCGACCGGTGCGCCCGATACGGTGCACATAATCTTCCGGGTCGCGCGGCAGGGTGTAATTGATGACATGGTCCATGCCTTCGATGTGAATCCCGCGCCCGGCCACATCGGTTGCCACCAGTGCCCGCACCTTTTTGTTCTTGAAATCATTCAGGCGACGAATTCTCTTGCTCTGGGGAACATCACCGGAAAGCTCGGCGCAGTTGATCCCGTAGCGGGTCAGCATTTCCGCCAGTCGTCTGACTTCATCACGCCTGTTACAGAAAATGAGCACCCGGTCCAGATTTTGTTTTGAAATAATATTGAACAACAGGGTAAACTTTTCGCTGAGAGTCACCAGGTAGACGATCTGCTCCACGGTATCGACTGCAATCTGTTCCGGTTCGATTTCGATGGTCACAGGGTCCCGGGTCCATTGCTCGGCCAGACGGGTGACTTCCCTGGTCAGCGTCGCACTGAAAAGCAGTGTCTGGCGCTGATCCTTTTTGGGTGTGCTGTAGATGATTTTTCGCACGTCCGGAATAAATCCCATGTCGAGCATCCGGTCGGCCTCGTCAATGATCATTACTTCGACCTTTTTCAGATTGAGGTCGCCCCGCCGTTTAAAATCGAGCAGTCTTCCGGGTGTGGCAACGATAATATCCACCTCTGAATGGGTCAACTGTCTTTTCTGCTTTTCATAATCCATGCCCCCGAATACAGACACGATGTTCAGGGTGCAATATTTGGCGAGCTGACGCGCCTCCTCGGAGATCTGGAGGACCAGTTCCCGTGTGGGGGCTATGACCAGAACCCTTGGAGTGCCTGGCTTTCGTTTGCCCTGGATGGGCTTGTTCAGCATGTGGGTGATAACGGTGATCAAAAAGGCAGCTGTCTTGCCTGTTCCTGTCTGGGCCCGACCAGTGGCATCTTTACCGGACAAGGTGCTGGGAAGGATCTCCGTCTGGATGGGTGTACAATACTGAAAGCCCAGGTCGAAAATAGCATGAAACAACGGGTCGGGAAGATTGAAATCGTGAAACCGGGTCTTGCCTTCAAGCGGCGCTACCTTGAAGTTAGAAATATCCCACTTTTCTGCCGGATGTGTGTCTGAAGCACCTTTTGCGGAACTGTCGGCAGGCCGACGCGGTCTTCCTTTCTTTCTTGGGGCGGGCTTGTGGCAGGATCGACGTTTCTGTTCCAATTGTAACGACTCGGACTTGGATTTTCCGGTGGAGCGCTTGCCCTGCACTGATTTGTTTTGGGGTTTGATTTTACCCTCTGTGGGTGTTTTGGTTTTATTTCTGAATTTATTCAATACGTTTTGTAAAATATTTTGCATTAACCCTTCTTTAAAAAAGCCTGCAGCTTTTCTTGTTTTGAAAGCCCCAATGAAAAAAAAGAGGCCTTATCGTTGATACGATTTCATTTAAATTAAATAGATTTATTTTGCATCCTGAAATTATCATTCCTTCGCTAAAGATAATAATAAGACATTATTACCATATGTATACAAACTAACCAACAGTATTAGATACAAAATAGGGGACGCTCTTTATATTATAAGTTTATATTTTGTCAGGTATATGTTAATGAACATTTTATGCCACGTATCACACGTATTGATGCTCCGGGTGCTTTTCATCATATTATTGCAAGAGGCATCGAACAAAGAAAAATATTTATTGACGATATAGACAGGAATAACTTTCTGGATCGTTTGGGAAAAGTACTTTCGGAAACGGATACAACATGTTTTGCATGGGCCCTTATTCCCCATCACCTTCATCTTTTATTGCGTACGGGTGATTGCCCTATCTCTACTGTCATGCGCCGACTTCTTACAGGGCATGCCATAAATTTTAACCGTCGACATGGTCGAAGCGGTCGTCTTTTTCAGAACCGATACAAATCGATTCTGTGCCAAGAGAATACCTACCTATTGGAACTTGTTAGATATCTTCATCTAAATCCGATTCGGGCAAGACAGGTTGAGGACATTGCGGCGCTGGATACGTACCCTTTTTGCGGGCATTCAGTTATTATGGGTAAAATGGAAAGGGCTTGGCAAGATGACGCGTATATTCTGAGCCTGTTTCATAAAAACATAGCAACTGCGCGACGTCGGTACAAAACATTTGTGTTGAAAGGCATTCAGAAAGGCAGGCGTCTCGAGTTTACCGGAGGTGGACTTATTCGAAGCAACGTTGGCTGGTCTATGATCAGGTCTTTTCGACGGGCAACTATGCACCTGAAAAGTGATGAACGTGTCCTGGGCGATTCTGAGTTTGTTGAGAGGGTTTTAACGGCTGCAGATGAGTCTCTTGAAAAAAAATATCATTTAAAGTCAAAGGGTTTTGATACAAAAAAACTTGCCGACCGCGTGGCAGAGATATTCGTTATCGACCCAAAAGAAATATTTCAACCTGGAAAACAATCCATGAAAGTCAAAGCAAGAAGTCTTTTCTGTTTCTGGGCGGTTAGAGAATTAGGACTTACAATGGCTTGTCTGGCTCTAAAACTCAATATGTCGCAGCCGGCTGTCAGTTTAAGTGTTCGTCGAGGAGAGCAAATCGTATCAGAAAATGGATATGAAATGATGGATGAAAACTTATAATATAAGGAGCGTCCCCTAAATTAATGACAAACAGACTCAAGGAAGATCTGATCAGGACCAGCGCAATGGGCAGGGCGTCGAATTGCTCTGTTGCATCTTATGGACAGCTGGACCCTAAAATGGGTGTCTCGCGACCTGAAGGGTCATCGGCAAACAAAACATTGCGCGATTTCACGGTCCAATGTATGCAGGCTGCCGGTCTTTGGGTCCGGATAGACCGGGCGGGTAATATTTTTGGGAGAAAAGATGGTTCCATGAACCAAGAAAAAGCCGTTATGGTCGGTTCTCATCTGGACAGTGTTTTGAATGGCGGTCATCTGGACGGCGCCCTGGGTGTTTTTGCGGGGATTGAAGCTGTCCGACGATTGCGCGATGAAGCTTTTCAAAATCAGCGACCCATTGAGGTGTCAGCCTTCACCGGGGAAGAGGGGTCGGCCTTTGTGGTCGGCGACATGCTGGGCAGTGCTGTGTTAAGTGGTAAAATGAGCGCGGACGAGGCCCTTTCAACAAGAAACACCCATGGCCGGACCCTGCATGAGGTCCTCACAAAAAACGGTTATAAAGGTGATTTTGAATATTGCAGCGACGATATTGACACTTTTGTGGAACTGCATATCGAGCAGGGACCGGTTCTGGATACCGAGGATATCCCTGTGGGCATCGTGGAACAGATTGCCGGCATTACCTGGCTAAAATCCATTATCACAGGTATTGGAAACCATGCCGGTACAACACCCATGCATTTGCGGCAGGATGCCCTGGTGGCGGCTGCAAGTGCAGTCAGCTTTCTGAACAAGCGGGCACGGGAGATGGCCAAATCACAGGATTCCCCCATTGTCGGCACCACGGGCCATCTGAGCGTTTACCCGAATAACATGAATGTTATTCCGGGAATGGTGGAACTGGGATTCGACATCAGGAGCCCATCACTTGAGAGCATGCAACGCTTAACAGATGAAACCTTATCATTTTTGAGTGGATTGAGGTACGAGAACGGCATGGATGTTCACGTGGAACCTCCGGATATACAAGCCCCTGTTAAACTGTCGGAAGAGATTATCCAAGCAATTGAGACGTCAGCAATTCAGGCAGGTGTCAGATACAAGAAAATGGCAAGCGGTGCCGGTCATGACACCCAGAACATGGCCGCAATCACCAGGACAGGGATGATATTTGTGCCAAGCGTCAATGGCATCAGCCATTCACCCATGGAGTGGACCGAGTGGGATGATATCGAAAAAGGGGTATCTGTCCTGACCGGTGCCCTCAAAAGTTTGTCAGCATGCTACTCGGCGGTTAAATGCCCCTAAGGTTTTGTGTTTTCCTGATTAATAATCAGGCGGTCGCCCGGATGTATAGGACGCTGAAGATCAATACGGTTCCAGATGATGAGAGCTGCCAATGGAACACCAAACCTGTCGGCAATGACAGAAAGATTGTCCCCTTCTTTGACGATATAGATTTTTTCCTCCCGGGTTGCTGAATACTTCTTTTCAAGGTTTGCGTATCGGCCCTGAAAACCCATTGAAGCCCCTCTGGGAACAAAAATCGTATGTTCTCCCTTTGCAAGATAGTGACCCCGAAGTTCAGGATTCAGATCCTTAATCGCCTTGAAGTGTGAGTTTGCCGCCTGGGCAATAATTCGGATGGGAATCTCCCGGGAACAGGTTACCTGGACCTGCTCAAAGGACAGCGGTGGATAGATGTCATTTTTTGTCAGTCTGAAACCATATTTTTCCGGATCCGAAAAAATCAGCTTTACCGAAAGAATACGAAAGAGATATCGCTGTGTTTCAAGGGGCAGATACAACGTGTAATAGTTATTTGTGCCCTGTTCCATTATTTCGGCCATGAGACCGCCTTCGCCCATATTATATGCGGCGGCGGCAAGGGTCCACGACCCAAAATCTTGGTGAAGCTGTTTCAAGTACCGAATCGCTGCTTCTGTTGAGGCAAAAATGTTTCGGCGCTCATCCACGTATTTGTCCACAACCAGTCCGTATTCCCGAGCGGTAGCGGATGTAAATTGCCAGAAACCGATGGCCCCTTTTCTCGAACCCACATGGGGTCGTAAGGCGCTCTCAGCCACGGCGATATATTTGAGATCGTCCGGTATCCCGTTTTTTTCCAACATTTTTTCAATGTGGGGAAGATAGCGGTGGGAGCGTTTCAGCCAGAGAATTACCTGCGGTCGATCCCAGAGGGAAAGCAAAAGTTCCTTTTCAAAGCGTTCTCTGATTTCCTGGTTTTTGATGGGGACTTCTTCATTACAAAAATTCTGCGACGTGCCTATCTTCAGAGACGACATAAGAGAAGGGTAATCCCCTGACACCTTTGTGTCGGCGTGGGTGAAAAGGGGATTTAACAAGCCCATAATGAACCCCATCAGGGCCAAACAACGAAGAAAAGAAATATTCATGGGTTGCCAGTCTTTCAGCAGCAGCCTGAATCACCGCAACCACAGCCACCTTCGGAAGAGCTGCAATTGCATCCATGGTTTGGTTGAACAGCGGTTTTGCTGATACCCAACACCTGTACTGCAAAGGTAAGCGATTCACCTGCCAGGGGGTGGTTGAGATCAAAAAACACGGTCTCGTCATCCATACGATCTACCCGGGCCGGGATTTGCTGGCCATCTGGATTGGTTAACGCCAGGATCTGGCCCACCTCGGGTGCCATCCCATGGGGGATTTCGGACTTGGGGAAATCGTAGGTGCGGCTATCGTCACGATGGCCATACGCTTCTTCCGGAGAAAGGGTAAAAGTTTTACTCTCGTTAAGGGTCATACCCATGAGTGCGGATTCAAACCCGGGAATCATGTTACCGGCACCCATGTGGACTTCCAGGGGCTCACGGTCTTTACTGGTATCGAACACCTCGCCATTTTCCAGCGTACCCGTGTAATCGACACTTACAAACAAACCATTTTCAACTTTTTGCATTGCAAACTCCTTTGGCTACATACGTATTTTTTGTAACATGGGGAACAAAACCCCTAAAGTCAAGAAATCCGGTAAATTTTATGGAGAACAAATCAGAAAGCACACCCACTTATTATGGTCATATGACCATAATAAGTCTTGACACGGCGCTGGGTGTGGTTTATATTATGGGCAAATGCTCATAAAGGCGTGTTCATATGCCCAGACCCAAAAAACCGCGGTTCGTTTCTGATTACCCGTCCATCGCCGCATTTGTACCGCAAGGCACGCCCATCACCGGCGAAGTGATGCTGACGGTGGAAGAACTGGAAGCCATTCGATTGAGTGACTTCGAGTGTATGGATCAGGAAACGGCTGCGAATTTCATGCAGGTGTCCCGGCAGACCTATGGCAGGATTCTAACCCGTGCTCACGGTATTGTCAGCAAGGCGCTGATCACCGGTAAAAAATTAACAATTGCCGGTGGAAATTATGCCATGCACGGGATGGGAAACCGCCGGCACCAAAGACGGGGTTCCATGGGTTTAAAACGAAAGGAGGTGAGCACTATGCCAAGAGGAGACGGTACCGGCCCGGACGGACAGGGTCGGAAAACAGGAAGAGGTCAGGGCCCCTGCGGACGGAACAGTCAAGATCCCCAGGATAAGGGGATCAGAGGCGGACGTCGCGGCACCGGCCAAGGTAGAGGTAACACTAGTGGTCGCGGCCAAGGACTGGGCCGTGGTATGGGCCAGGGAAAAGGAAAGACGAAGAACGATTGAACGTTCGATAAACAAAAGGAGATAATATCATGCCAGGATTAGATAGACGGGGTCCCATGGGTTACGGTCCCATGACCGGTGGAAGAAGAGGTCTGTGCGGCAATGCAGATTCCGGCTATGATGTGCCGGCATACGGGGGTATGGGTTATGGCAGAGGCTTTGGGATCCGGCGAGGTTTTAGAACCGAATTTGGACCAGGCAGGGGCAGGGGACGTGGTTTTGGCCTGCGTTTTTCCGGCAGCCAAAGACAGTTCGGTTACGATTATCCGGCAAGTCCAAACGATGAAATCGAAATGCTGAAATCTGAGGCCAATGCCATGCAAGCATCCCTGGCGGCGGTCCAGAAAAGAATTGCAGAACTGGAAAATGACGACAAAAATTGATAGTGGAGGAATAGCATGGCCAATTTGCCTGAAGCTGCAGCGGAAGCATGGGAAAATCGTGAGGGCCCGGTTGTAATGACGACCGTCGATTCCAACGGTACGCCCAACACCATCTATGTCACATGTGTAAATAAATATTCAAACCATCAGATTGTAGTCGCAGACAATAAGATGCACAAAACCCGGGCGAACATCAAGGCCGGAAGCCCGGTAAGTCTTCTGTATATTACAAAAAAGAAGAAGGCATACCAGCTCAAAGGATCTGTGGCGTATATCACCGAGGGACCCATATTCGACGACATGAAAAACGGATGGCTGGACAAAAAATACCCGGGACATGCTGCCGTGGTAATTCATATTGAAGAAATATATAGCGGTGCCAAAAAGCTTGCCTAATTGAACCCTCGGGACGTTTTCAGTTATTTTGGAGCGGGAGGAATGATCAGCGACTTCAGCGCCCAAACGCCACGTGGCCTGCAAAAAAATCTCGGTTTGTCGAGGGTTACGGGGTTTAGCGAACGAATCAACCGATAAAATCTTTAACGATATGATCCCCTGCAGGTTCTGCCGTTCGGCAGTGATACACATGCTGCAGGGGATCTTTAATGATGACTTTTGATTTTTCACTGGTTTTCGTGTAAAGCAGAAAGACTGTTACGCAACTTTCGGGATTGAGCGAACGCGAAATGAATCATCCCCTGGCGCTTTGCGAACTCGCCGCAAAGGCTCCTAACATCAGCGCCGGCCATATGATTAAACAGGCATGGATACCAAATGGCTGTGTTTTCATATTGGATTTTTCATTAATATGCGCTGATGTAAGGTGCCCTAATTGGCTCAAACAGCGCAAATCGCCATTGGATCACCCATTTCGCTCAATCTATAGTGAAACCAGAAAGTTGAGTTAGGTTTTATTTCTTGCTGAGCCGCTTATGAATTTTGCATCCATCGCAAATGTCCTGGGAAAATTGCTGATCGTCACGGGCTGTTCCATGGCGTTGCCATTGGTCTGTTCCATCTACTACAGGGAAAACGATCTGTTCTCCCTGTTCATCTCCGGGTTTATTACTCTTTTACTGGGGTGGCCCCTGTGGTGGTTCTTTCGAAGACATCATGAACTGAACATCAAAGACGGCTTTTTCATTGCCGTATTTGGATGGATTCTCATTTCAGCCGTGTCGGGACTGCCTTTTATGTTTCACGGCTCCATTCCTTCGTTTACGGATGCTTTTTTTGAAATGATGTCCGGGTATACCACCAGTGGCGCCACGATTCTCAGGGATATTGAAATTGTCCCGCATGGCTTACTGTTTTGGCGTAGCCAGACCCATTTGCTGGGCGGTATGGGGTTTCTAACCCTGACCGTTATCTTTCTTCCGCATGGCATGGGTGGTGTGCGTATTTTTCGCGCCGAGTCGAGTCCCGGTCAGGTGATTACCAAAGAAAAATTCATGCCCCGCAACCGCGATACCATGATATGGCTCTGGGGCATATACCTGACCTTGAATGTTCTGAGACGGCGTTGTTGTGTTTTGGCGGTATGTCCCTTTTCGATTCATTGTGCCATTCTTTCGGGACGGTATCGACATCGGGATATTCACCCAAAAACGCAAGTATCGGGCATTACAACAGTGCTTACTTTGATTGGGTGATTACCCTCTTCATGTTCTTTGGCGGTATGACCTTTATGTTGTTCTACCATATGGTCAAAGGAGAATGGAAGGTCATCAGAATAAATACCGAATTTCGCTGGTATGTGGGATTTTTACTCTTTTTCTGTGGCATGGTGGCATGGATATTATGGAAGGAAGATACGTACAGCAGTCTGGGGGATTCCATCCGATACGGCACCTTTCAGATTATGTCGCTCCTGACCACAACCGGATTCACCACTGCCGATTATGAAAAATGGCCCCAGGCAGCACAAATGTTTCTCTATGCATCCTGTTTTATCGGTGCCTGCGCCGGATCAACCACCAGCGGTATCAAGGTGGTCCATTATGTCATTGTCTGGAAATACATGGTGGCATCCATAAAAAAAATATTTTTTCAACCCATGGCGGTGGTCACCGTCCGCCTGAACCGCCGGCCCATCGACCGACTCATTATCGACCTGGCCATATGCTATTTTATTGTCAATATTTTTCTTGTCTTCGGCGGTGGCTGCTTCATGGTACTGGTGGATGACATGGACTATGTCACCGGTATGAGTTCCGTTATCGCCACACTGATGAATATCGGTCCGGGATTTGGCAGCATCGGCCCCACTGAAAACTATGCCCACATTTCCGATATTGGAAAGTGGTTCCTGTCGTGGAATATGCTGGTGGGCAGGTTGGAGATGTTCTCGGCCCTGGTGATTTTTTACCCATCGTTCTGGAAGAAATAAAATGCGTCTTTCAACGCAACTATTTTGAAACACGCATTTTATTTTCAGGCAAAGAACAACTGCTGTACATCCTTTAAAGACAGAGACTTGCACACAACGATGGCTCGCTCATTATCCTGGATTCGGGTGTCGCCCACGGCGATCTGCCATTTTTCGTCGCGAAAAATAGCGCCGATGAGAATCTTTCCATAATAAGAGGGATCCAGTTTGGACAGGGGTTTACGGGTAACGGCCGCGTTGGGTTCGGCCACGATTTCCACCATTTCAGCGTCAGAGCCATGCAGATGGGCCACGGACAAGAGCTGGCCCATTCGAATAAATTTCAGGATCTCGTTGCCGGCCAGCATTTTCTTGTTTAATGCGATATCAGAGCCCATACTTCCAGCCAGCACCAGGTAGTCTTCTTTCGTTACCAGGCAGATGGATTTTCTCTGGCGGATATTTTCCTGACTGCCTTTTTCGTTCATGAGGTGTTTTGCCAGCAGAGAACTCATGATATTGGTTTCATTGTCCCCGGTTGCGGTTATGAATGTGTCCATATCCAGAAGCCCGGCCATCTGCAGTACATTGGCATCGGAACCGTCTCCGTGCAGGACTTCCGTGTTTTTTAATGAAAAAGACAATTCTTCAGCCGATTTTTCATCTTTTTCGATCAGGGTAACCTGGACGGTTTTTTCCAGTAGCTGGGCAACGCGGTTCCCCACCAGACCGCCGCCTAAAATCATCACCCTGTGACTGTGCTGCTGGCTGTCGCCGGTGAGGGACATCAGCTTGGGCAAATCCTTGGTGCTGGCCATAATAAAAATCTGGTCCTGAGGCAACAGCGTGTCGTTGCCACCCGGAATGACGGTGGCAATACCCCGTGCAAGGGCAACCACTCGAAATGGAAACTCATGATAGGTCTGGGAAATTTCTTTCAGCTTTTTGTGGGCCAGGGAGGATGATTCCCTGACACGCGTGGCCATGACCTGGACCTGACTATTGGCGATCTCGATAATATCGTTGCCGGCTCTGAGTTTGATGATCCTGACGATTTCCTGGGCCGCCAATTCTTCCGGGTGGATGATCAGGTCGATTTTCAGGTCTTCATCCGGAAGAAACGAATCTTCATTCCCGAATTCCAGGGACCGGACTCTGGCAATTTTACGTGGGATTCCAAAGCGATGGGCAATGATGGATGCCATCATGTTCACGGCGTCGTTGTCGGTAACGGCGATGAGGTAATCCATTTTCCCGGCATTGGCCTCGCGCCAGCATTCAATACTCATGGCATTGCCCTGCATCAGCCGGGCATCCAGGGTGCCGTCCGCTTCTCGAATCAGCCGGCCCTCCGACTCGATGACGGTGATGGTATACCCTTCATGCGCCAGGCGTTTAGCCAGGTAGTATCCAACCCCCCCGAGGCCGAGGATCAAAATATTTTCAGAGATGGTGTTTTTTTTCCCAAACATGAATGTGCCAAAATAATTTATTAGTAGGGCATTACTTTTTTAAACTACAAAGTATAGAGAGACCATGCTTGCATGTCAAGATGATAAAAGATGCACCACATTGTGGTTGCAACAACAGGGCCAATACCATCGGTGATGGGGAATGCGTATGCGTTCGTCCTGATCCGGCCGACCACTTTTTCGTATGGATCAATCTTGGGATGATCGACGAATTGATTCGGTCTCCTTCCATCTGGCTGTGCATCGATTGTGGCAGGTGCACTGGATCTTGTAGTCAGCTTGTGGATGGCCGCCGATTGATCGATCAGGTTAAGGAACTGGCTACCCTTTGGGGTGTGCTGGATATTGACGTTCACCTGCGCGTCGAACATGCCAATCAGGTCATATACAAATATTTTTTAAATGAAATCGATCGGTTGTTGGGGCTGTAACACCCTATTTCTTAAACCCGCAAGCAGAGGAGGTAAAAATGGTAAATATTGTTGGAATATCCGGTAGCCAGCGAACGCATTCTTTTAATTTCTTACGTCCGCAGTCGGCTTGTTTACTGGTATAAACATCGTGTTCATGGTCCAGCGGACGTAAAACAAAGTGAAAATGGTGGCCGACCAGGTGACCAGAAAAATTCCCCACCAAATCCCGGTAAGACCCATCCCCAGCAGGCTGGCCAGGGTGTAAAAAACAATGGCCGGTGCCAGAATCTGACGATAAAGCCCTATCCAGATGGCGTACAGGGGCCGCTTCAAGCCCTGCAGGGCGGCCACGGCTACAAACAGGATGATGTAGGCCCAGTATATAAAGGCCGAAATTCTTAAGTAAAAGGTGCCGATATCCAGCACCGACGCATCCTGGGTGAAGATCTGCATAATCAAATGGGGAAAGAAAAAGACGATGATCATGCTCACCGTGGTGATGAAGATGCCGTACAGCATCGCTTTTCGATACACCTCCCGGCAGCGTTCATAAAATGTTGCACCGTTGTTCTGACCCACCAGTGTCAATGTCGCGGTGGTAAGCCCCATGATGGGCAGCAGGGCGATCTGGTCCACACGGGTCGCGATGCCATAGGCAGCAACAGCAGCCTGTCCGTATTTGCTGATGAACCATGTAATGATGAAAATCCCGATGGCGATGCTCATGGTATTCAAACTGGCCGGAAACCCCTGCTTTGCGATATCCAGAAAAAAGTGATGCCGTGGAATGAACATATTCCAGCATTCTCGACAGATCAAACCGGATTTGATGACGCGCATGCTCATGAACAGCGTGCTGAACATCTGAATTGAAATCGTAGCCCATGCAACACCGGCAAGACCCATGGCCGGCAAACCAAACCCGCCGTAGATAAACCAGGGATCGAAAAGCAAATTGAGGAAAAAACCGATAATCAACACGTTGCGAAATGATTTGGTATCGCCCTGAGCAGTCAGAATTGCATTTAAAACAAATGTCAGGGAAAAGAACACCAGACCGTAAAAGATGATGTTGATGTAAGACAGCGAAATTGCCAGGTAGGTGCCTTTTGCCCCAAGTACACCAAACAAAAAAGGTGCTGAAAAAAGACCTAACAGTGTCAGCGCCAGGGACAAGAGGATGGTGAACGACACGGATTGGATGGCGTAAAGCTGGGCTTTATTCTCATCTCCGGCACCCAGGGCATTGGCGATTAATGCCGTCGTACCGGTGCTGATACCAAACCCAATGGCCAATATGACAAAAAATACCGGGAAGGACAGGGACAGTGCCGCAATGGCTTCGGTGGAGATCAGACCGCTGAAATAGGTATCAACTACATTGAACATGGTGTTGAAAAACATACCGATACTGGCGGGGATGGCCAGTTGGGCTATCAACCCGGGAATCGGTTTTGTGATCAAACCATTGTCTGCATCCATATGTGTTGCCCCATTTGTAACATAAAGAGATAGGTTTGCATTTTTTGACCGTACAAAGGGGCAGTTATTGCCTGCTTACGATTGTACGATCTCAGCAGCAACACTATGCATGGGATCGGGGTGTGTCAAATATTCTGCTGGTGGTAGAAAACGTCCCTCGCCGGCCATCGGCCCTAAAGTGCCGCTGATCCATTCCTCTGATCTTAAATATTGAAGTGTTGTATCGCTTCGCTCTATCTTCTTTTGCTACATAAGCTGGAAAGCATCACTTGGAAATTCATGTACTCGATATTCGATATTGGATATTCCAGCCCTCCTTGTGAGGACATCTCGAGCCCCCTGCTCTGCGGGTGAAGAATCAGCTGCACCCTAACATCCCTGTCTCTCCCTTTTTTCCAGCCACGACATCGATATTGTAAAATAAATGTAAAGTAGTTGAAATGCGTTATACATCGACACGGATATGTATTACAGTTGGTTCTGGTCTTGTTCTGTCAAACGGGATTGGAATTCAACCATATGGAAACGAGTATCAAACAATATAGCATGGGCGAAGAGATTGCGAACAGCATCACGCACGGGATCGGTACTGTACTGGCCATTGCCGCGTTGGGAATCCTGACCGCATTTGCAGGTATCTACGGCGATGCCCGGCACATTGTCAGTGTCAGTATTTACGGTGCCACCCTGGTGCTTCTTTACACGGCGTCCACCCTTTACCACAGCATTCAGAATCCCCATGCAAAAAGCATTCTACAGATCCTGGACCATGCTGCCATATACCTGCTCATTGCGGGAACCTACACACCGTTTACGCTGGTGAGTCTTCGCGGGCCATGGGGCTGGTGGCTTTTTGGCGTGATTTGGGGGCTGGCGGCTTTCGGGGTGGTGTTCCAACTGTCATTTATGCGGCGCTGGAGCGCGGTATCCCTGGTGTTGTATATCGGCATGGGCTGGGTGGTGGTGGTGGCGGTCAAGCCCTTGATCGTATCTGTGGCAACCGGCGGCGTCGTATTGCTCGTGCTGGGCGGGCTGGCCTACACGGCCGGTGTTCTGTTCTATGGCTGGAAAAAATTGAAATATCACCATGCCATCTGGCACCTGTTTGTGCTGGCCGGAAGCATCCTTCATTTCTTTGCCGTGTTATTCTACGTGATACCGATTACAGGGTAGCAATTTCTCAAGTCGCATCGTTATTTACCCTAACGTTGCAAAAGCTGGAGGGCTTCAGAGTCAAGGCGTCTGAGGGTGAAGTCGTAGTTTTTTTACTTCGAACCCTCAGCAACGCAGGATCTGAAGTTCTCCGGCTTTCCCGCAGGGTAAACAACATGGCAAAAAAGACACCCTCCTTATCTATATTTTGCCATGTTGTTTATGCAACGCTAGGGTTTACTTTGATCACCACCATGGTGACATCATCCTCGGGTTGTTTGCTGCCACGAAATATCTTCAAATTGTCCGTTATCATCGTAATGATTTCTTTAGCGGTCACCGTATAGTTTGTCCGGATGATTTCCTTAAGTCTTTCCTTTCCGTACATCTCACCCGCTTCATTGCGCATTTCCCATATGCCATCGGTTCCAATCAGGACGACCTGTCCGGCGGTGAGGGTGCGCTGAAATTCTTCATACGCGAAAGAGTAATCTACACCAACCGCCATGCCGTCACCTTTGAGTACATCAAACCTGTCTGTGTCTGGATCATAGGTTAACGCAGGATCATGGCCCGCTCTTATCCAACCGATATCTCGATCACCCGGCGTTAATTCGCAGTAGAAAAATGTCATAAAATTATCTGTATCATACGTGTCCAGGCTCAACTGCTTGTTGACATCATTGATGATGCTGGCAGCACGGCCGGGCATGGAGGCACGCAGCATGATCAGCGCTCTGGCTGTGGCCATAAGCAGGGCGGATGAAATGCCGTGGCCGGAAACATCCCCCACGACCACTGCGAGACGGTCTTTGTTGATATGGATAAAATCATAATAATCTCCACCTGTTTCATCGCAGTATATACTGGTGCCGGCTATGTCAAAGCCTTGTATCGCAGGATTTTCTTTGGGCAGGAGACTCTGCTGGACTTCTTTGGCAACACCTAAAGCCCGGCTCATGCGTAGGTGCTCCTCGAGTCTGGGTACGATTTGATTGAAGGTGGTGACGATCAGATCCCGTTCATCTTTGAATTGCGTGTCCAGCCTCGTTGTGAAATCGCCTTTTTCCAATCGTTTGATGCCGGTTACAATTGACGCCACATAGTTTGTACTTTTTTTGGAGAGAAGAAATGCGATGCCGGCAATAAATACAACACCTGTTATGACAGCGATGATTGAAATGATTATTTGATCCCGGGTATAACTTCTAAATTTTGCACCAACTTTTTCGGGCAAACCCATAACCATGGATTCCGGTGCGATTATCACGAAATATAAATCGGGGAAAATCGAGGCATAGGCCCAAAAGGAATCTACCCCCTGATAGGGCATTTCCACACTGCCTGAGGGTTCCTTTTCAATATATGGGATCAATTTTGAGAAGTCTTTGGGTTTTTCCCTTAGAGAAACATCCTTGTTGAGACCTTCAGCAGTATCTGTCTTTCCCTTTTGCGATAAGACCCATTCCTGCTTTTTCCCGCCACCCGGCACATCGGAAAGGCTAAAAAGAAAGGACTGCATGCTTTTGGACCATTGCGAAGAAATCTGGCTTTCCAGTAGAACATTGGGAATCAGTACATCGATGGCGCCAACACCGGCCAATGAGCCATCAAGATTGAAAAAGGGTGCCGAAACTGTAAACGTCAACTGATTGGTGGTGATATCCATAATCGGCGGACTCCAAATCATCCCTCTTATCTTCTTCGCGCTAGTGTACCAGACACGGCTGCGAGGATCGTACGCTGCCGGATACCCACCATGTCCAGGATAGGACAGGTGCACACCGCTTTCCAGACTGGCGTAGATCCAGAAAAGACTCCCTTCAAGCACACTGGCGATACTTTTTAACGCGGGTATCAAACGGGTAAATTTCATGATATCTTCATTAACTTCCGTACGATCAACACCCGGCGCCAATAAAAAATTGGGATGATTGTAGCTGATCGACTTAGGTGTTAGGTGACCGTCCTCCAGTACTTTCATGTGGATGGAAGAGAGTCCTATATCCTCAGGCGCCGTGTTGGATGTGTCAAAGTCTTCTGCAAAATAGATTTTAGTTGGTTCAGGTACTGGCAGGGCCAAGGCTATGGCAGATTCCCTGATGAGCACCTGCAAGGCCAATTCCAGAGTTGATTTTGCCCGAAGTGTAATCATCGCGTAATTTTCTGTGGCAGAGACAATCTCTCTTCGCACCGATTGCACCAGTGAATTATAGGTTTCTATCGAAAGGGACTCGCCCAATTTTTTTGTGGCTTTCTGACTGATGCCGGTGACGATTGCCATGGGAATCAGACTGACCACGAGGAGAATAATAAAATATTTCCATCTGAGCTTCATAGGGTTCCCTTAAATTGTGATGCAGGAATATTGTTTGTTATTGGTAGGTTATGTGTTTCCAGCCTGCCTTTTATTTTCAGGGATGTCAAGCTAAAATAAAATTGTCTTTGGGCGGGGACATGGGTATTGAAAATAAGGAGAATAACGGGGTATAGAAAAGCGATGCATCACGCCTCCCCTTTCATAGAAGACGTCTGCCAGGATTTTTTTGCAGCATCGGCCGATCAATTCCCCATTGTTTCAGCCAGCGATGAGTTTTTCTATTTCCCCCAGGTAAGGTCTCAGAAAATAGACTGGTCCCGCTGGGATATGTTTTCAGAAAGTACCGTAAACAGTTTTGCAAGCAAACTCGCAGGGTATGAAAACGCCCTTGAGGTATTTAGCCGCCAGAATAAAGATACGGTTCAACAGGATCTTGAGACGCAGATTGACCTTTCGATTTTAACACGCACCATCACGACCCTCAGGGAACAATTGATCCAGGTCCGCACCTGGGAAAAACAACCGACGTTCTACCTGACCATTGCATGTCTAGGCATTGCTGAGGCACTTGAATCAAATGATCCTTCAGCCGGTGCCGCACGTGCCAAAAGCCTGCCGGATTTTATCGATGGTGCCAGAAGCGCGTTGAAAAACATACCGACCCTTTTTCGTGATCTTGGCCTCACCATGTTGGCCGAGACAAAACAATACATCATGTCCCTGACGCCACGACTGCCGGGGTTGAAAGATTCTCTGCCACGTTTTGATGCCTTTGATGTGTTTCTTCGAAAAGTAAAGACGCAGCCTGATTTTCGTATGCCACCAAGTCTCGTGGAAAAAATTGTCCGAAGTCATTTGAACTGTGGCCTTGAT
>CAVUUM010000022.1:0-39540 GCA_963744665.1 uncultured delta proteobacterium
TTTCCTGGTTGCTTCCAACCCTCTACGGTATAAAATAACACCCAAAATCGTAATAATTGCTGTGGTATCTATTTTCAATTTTTGAGAGACTTCTATTTTGAACCGAAATAGCGAAAGAAGCCTATGAAATTGTGCCCCACTGGAAAACAGGTGATTGCATCAAACCCGGCGATCCCCCTCATGTTAAGATTTTGCATCAGAAGCTGAATATATACGTGATATCAGAAAGTTGACATAATCCACATGGAATCTAAATGTCGCTGCAGGGGCTAAAATATTGCGACTGAATTCATCATTAATCCAAAGATCCATATGCCGAATCGTCTTTTCACCCTGTTTGCGAATCCGTTCAATCTCAGTGTTTCCAAAATATGCAAAATGGTCGTGATACTCTGTGTACAGTTGTGGTTTTTCCAGAGGGAATGATAAAAATTCAATAAATCGATCCTGTTTGTTAAAGATTTGGAAATAACGATTAACTGTTTTAGTTTCAAATTTCATTATCTGTGGGAAGGTTGCCGTCCGGCTGGTTAACGGGTATGGGAGGCGTTGTAATCTTCATTGTGCTATCTCTATTTTCCAGCATAACTACCAGCATTTCCAGCGACCATAGAATTAAAGCAATCTTTTCTGCATCCATAGATACGATTTGATCCACGAATTGATCTTTTATTGGCTTGGGCGCTTGATGAATAAATTTAATACCAGGCTCGGTAATTTCAACATGCACTTGCCTGCGATCTTTACTAATTCGAGTGCGTCTAACAAGCTCTCTTTTTTCGAGGCGATCGATTATGCCGGTCACAGTGCTATTATTTAAATAGACAATTTTTGTTAGTGCACCAATGGAGATAGGGCCATGTTCGTAAACTTCATGCAAGCATATGAGTTGGGGAACAGTGATTTTGTGATTTTCTAAAATAAATTTAGAGTGTTTTGACATCTCCTGAAGGATTTGCCGAAGTCGCATTATGATCTGCATGCTAATCTGCTCGGCAATTATTTGCTTTTCATTCCGTCGGTTCATCACAGCCCCTTACAGACAACTTCTAATATATCTGAAATTTAATTTACGTGTTAATACTCAGCTAATTATCAGTAATATAGAGTAAAAAAAATTAATTCTTTGGTGCACCAGAATAGGTGTTGACAATTATATCTTGTATAGATATATTTTCAACTGAAAATATATCTGCTATCAATTTTCGCAATAGAAGCATATTTCTTGTCCTAATTACGGCGCTTCGAACAGCATGAATCAACTATTTAATTATAATCCATATAACATAAAGAGGACGGTAAGAATAGCATGAAAGAACATGACTTCGTTAGACAAATATCTGATCATCTCGTTAAAGGAGGATTTGAGGCATCATACAACCGCTCAAAATACGGAATACAACTTCGAATAGGGGATTCCGAGTTGATAATTCAATCAATGGATAAAAAAATACCACAACCCTTGATGTGTGATGATGCATTGGATAATGCCATGAAGGATTCAATAAGGAAATTTGAAGATGGCGAATACATGTTACCGGAGTTGGCTTTTAGGGCCAAATGCACAGGAGATGCCAGAGATATTCTTAGGAGACAAATGGGGGACTCTGGAGCAAAAGGTAGAGGCAAAATTGCTCTCGTTACCGGTCCGGGGGAAGAACATGTGTATGGGAAAAAAATTGTTGGACACCTTTTAAAAGGGATTGGATTTAAAACCATTGATTTGGGCAACGCAGTCCCTGTTGATGAAATTGTACGATCTGTTAAATATCATAAACCTGATTATTTAGGAATTTCAATAAGTACGGCATCCACAATACCTGAAATAGAAAAGATAATTAATAGGCTCCTTGATAATGAAGCGTTTGAGGATCTACAAATCATAATTGGCGGACATGCTGTTGGTGCTGGGTTTACTGAATCGTTTGACGTAGATTATAGCTGTGGTGATATTTATCATACCCTAGAGTTATTTAAGAAATTTTTTGGATAATATAGTTAAGTTTGTTCATATAGGAAGCCTTTGCTGTCGTATCTTTCAAACGTCCTATCATTACCTTCAAGTTTTTTCCCGAAACCCTGCGATATATTTTAGACACTACTTTATTAATCTTTTTAATTCTACCTT
Organism: uncultured delta proteobacterium; assembly: GCA_963744665.1. Taxonomy (GTDB): domain Bacteria; phylum Desulfobacterota; class Desulfobacteria; order Desulfobacterales; family B30-G6; genus B30-G6. The sequence continues at coordinate 2,129 of CAVUUM010000022.1, forward strand.
GTCACCGTTCATTCCGATATTCTGCACCTAAGAAGTAGAAGCAATAAAAAATACCTAGAAGAGTATAAATAGAGGGGTATGGGCAAAGTGAAATATCATATTAACGTGGACCACTGCCGAGCGGTTCCCGAATTATGGGTGCCACCTCAATTATCCTCATCTGCTTCCATTTACCGTGTTGGTAACGCAGATAAAATGCGATGCCAAGGGTTGCGATGTAAAAGGTGACCAGCACCCAGGCGGTATAGATTCCGGCTTTGAAAACCTCGATCGCTAAATAGACGGGGATGATCATCACCCCGATGGAGAGGGCGGTGATAGTCCACAGGATAAATTGTGTGTCGCCAGCTCCTTTCAAGGCTCCGGAGAAGACAAGGTTCATTGCATCGAATAGGCAAAATACGGCCACAAAGCGCAGCAGGATAATTCCCAGATCCATAATCTGGTCGGAAAGAGCCGGGTCGACATGGGTATTTCTGAAAAGACCAAGCAACGGTTCAGGGAAGAAGACAAAGATGGCCATCATAACGGACATGTACGCGGTGGCTATGTGCAATGAACTGGTGGTGGCATAGACGCCATCTTCGGGTTGTCCTCGCCCGACGGCCTGGCCTACCAGCGTTGAAGTACCGATATGAAAGCCGAAGACGGGCAAAAAAGCGATCGATTCGATCGATAATACGATGTTTGTGGCGGCTAGCTCAAGGTTTCCTAAACGTCCCAACATTTGAATAAAAAATGCGAAACCGAATATTTCCACGAAGAACTGCCCCCCGCTGGGTAGACCATAGCGCATCAAACGGCTGAAAAGATCCCGGTCGAAAGATCGGTTTTTCCAGGTTCCGAACGTTTTTTGGTTATGCCGACTGAAGACAAGCAAAAGGAAGATCAGGTTGATGAAGGCGGATGCTGATACGGTAGCGATGCCAGCGCCCACGATACCGAGCGCAGGAAAGGGACCGACGCCGTTGATCAGGCAGAAGTCAAGTGGGATGTTCAGTGCCGCACCAGCTAAATGAACCCACATAACGGTCCAGGTCAGTCCTCGGCCTGTATAGAAACATGAGAGTGCGGAACTGAGAACCACCAGCCCTGCGCCCAGGGTGAGAATGTTGAAATACGCAATTTCCAGAGCACGGATATCGGTCGAATGACCGATCAAATTAAACAACTGATGGGAAAGAAAATAAAATAAGGCCAGAAAGCCAGCTGCGAAAAATGAGAAATAGATACCTTGCCATACAGCCGCACCAACACGGTCTAATGCCCTCGCACCAGTATATTGCGCCACAAAAGAATTGGTGTAACCAGCCACTCCCATAAAAAAAGAGATTAAGGTAAAAGATAAAATGCCGGCCGGTAAAGCGGCAGTGATCGACTCCACTGAGTAATTGGCTAGAAATACGCGATCGGTAAACTGCATCAGGGTGATGGTGCCCATGGAAGCGACCAGCGGCAGGCTGATTGTAAAGACGTGATGGTAGCCGTTGGGTCGGCTCCAGCGCTTGTGTAAGTGATTGAAGATACGCAAATGGTCTGCCCTTGCACCCTTAAACATAAAAGCACCCTGTCGGCATGCTAACGGGTGCTTTTATTATAGAACCGAAAGTGCGTGCCCAGCCCCTGGGGTGGATCGAAGAAAACCCAACAACATCTCACTTCCAGGTGGTTCCTTGCCGGCGATTTAAACTTTTTTAACGTTCTTGGCTTCAGGTCCCCGATCACTCTCTTCAATATCGAAGTCGACAGTGTCGCCTTCTGAGAGAGTCTTGTATCCAGTCGCTTCTATGGAAGAAAAGTGAACAAATACATCGTTGCCGTCTTCTTGACTGATGAAGCCATACCCCTTTCTATCATTGAACCATTTAACAATTCCTTGTGCCAAATCGCCAACCTCCTTTTAAGAGTATTAACATTATCCCGTGATCCAGGTCGTCACTCTGGCAAGGGAGATACTCTTCAGAGCGAAATCGATCTGAGAACCAGCCGGGGCCCTTTGGGTGAGTAGTTTAAGCCCATCTTTCTGAAAACGTCAAGAAAAATTAAAGATCAGCCCAAAAAGAGTTCAGGTTTAGGAATCATAAAAATGCTTTTGGGGTTTTATTGGGTTATTCGTTTTATATTGGCTGTTCTTCTCAGTTCTTCCAGATAACGCACGGTTTCTTCCTGCATTTTTTGTTGTTGCAGCAATTCACCCAGTCTGTCTTTGATATCCTCAAACACGTAGCTTGATTTGGCTTTTTTATCATAAACTTTGATCAGGTGGAAGCCGAAGCGTGTCTCCACAATATTACTCACCTGGCCTGGTGTCAGATCAAAGGCTGCATCTGAGAAGGGCTTGACCATTTTTTTACGATCAAAATAACCCAGGTCACCACCATTCACGCTGCTGGGACCCTCGGAATATTGCCTGGCCAGATCGGCGAAGTCGTCTCCAGCCTCTATTTTTATCTGAATATCCTCAATCTTTTTCCGGGCTGCCAGCTTTTCTTCTTCACTGGCATCAGCCGTGACTTGAATCAGAATATGGCTGGCTTTTACTTCTTCTGGCTTTTTGAAGTACTGCGGGTTGTTTTCAAAAAATATACGACTCTCTTTTTCCGATACCATTGCTTTCGGGTAGACTTCCATCTCCAGAAGCTTCTGTATGGCACTGGCCTGGCCCACCTGTGTTCTCATGGTTTCCATACTGATTCCCATCTCCACCATAAGGCTTTCAAAGCTTTGGCCCGCTTCGAGCCTCTGCTTTATCTGATCGATACTGTTGTCGATATCTGCTTCATCCGTGGTGATCCCTTTTGCTTTGCTCTCCTGATAAAGGAGTTCACGGTTGATAAGCGAGTCGATAACTTTTTCTCTCATTGAGAGCATCATCGACGGGTCAAGAGGCTTTTGCATGGCCTTTGCCTGGAACTGTATCCTCTTGACCTCCAACGTGACATCCGTTTCAGTGATGGGAATATCGTTGACAATGGCGACCTTGGCATCAGGGGTGCTATCTGTCTGAGAGAGGGCGTTACCCGCAACGCATACAAATAAAATCGTCATCAGGGTGATCGTGTTAAAAAAAAATGACTTAAATTTCATTTCATGTATCCTTTCAGAAGCCCAGTACTTCGTTGATGATAATCACGGTAATGTCCGTGAGCATCGGTTTTCGATGCAGTATTGTTGTGATGCGGCATATCCGCTGGGGGGAATTGCAATCAGTGCAGATTCCTGTTTCTGCACAGGGTGTCTGCATGCCGAGACTTTTTGCCCGCATGGGACCGGCGATATTTCTCACCCGTTGAAGTGCTGTTTGTATGTCCATTGTCAGCTTATTGATACCGGCAATGATCATAACCTTTCCAGGGCCAAAAGACATGGCATTGGTGCGATTGCCGACGCCGTCCACATTGACGATTTCGCCGGTTATTGAAATGGCATTGGCGCTGCAGAAGAAGCAGTCACATGCAGATTGATTACGGCGGACTTTCAGGGACGTCTCGGCTGAGAGCTTACTATCCCAATGATCATAAACAATTTTTTTGTCTTTTTTGAGCGTATCAATGATATCCAGTTTTCGGGTTGTATCGGACCCTCCAAACCCAAAAGATTCGTATCCTGAGATGGCTTTTAAAACATGGGTTCGCGCTTCTGGGCAATTTGGAAAAAACAGGGCGTTAAACCCATGTTTGTTCAGGTTTTCTACACATTTCTCAGCCTGTTTCTGACCAAGCCATTGGTTGTAGTCCATATTTTTCATGGGTGAACCTCGATTTTTGAGTGAAAACTGCATGTATCGTCAATGGGGTGCAATTGCAAGGGAATTTGTCTGGTTTAGATGTGATGGCAAACGTGATCCATAAGGTTTCAACTCATGAGATAAAAACCCATAACAGGATCATAGAGGTCGGCGTCTCTGAAAGAAGCGCCATAGTAGGGACTGCTGGCATTACGGATGGTGACGGTTTTTTGCATGGGTGTCTGTTTGCTGTCGTTCAACTTGAATTCCAATTTCAGGAGATTGCCGGGTTTTAAATTTCGATCGACATCCAGTTTCAGTTTCACGCCGCCGGCAGATATATCAACGATGGTCATTTTCCCTCTGTCCATTTCCTCTCCATCAACGATGTACTTGTATATACCCGTCAGGTTGACACCTTTTCGATATTGTTTTCGCTTCTCCAGGACAGATACCCAATTATTTCCACAGGAACATTTTGACTTTACCTTGACGGTTTGCTCCATCTGCGCATATTTGCTGACATCCACCGTCAGGGTTTTTTTGCATTGCGGGCAGATAAAGGTGGCCATATTTGTATTCGTGATATAAACTTTTTCTACCATGTGAGTCTTTCCTATTTATGTGCCATAGAGCTAAGCTATCGGTTCATGATTTAAAATCTTGATAATTTTCGGTTTGTAGGCATCATTTTTCCCTAATGTGTTTGCTTTTGTGCGGATCGCCACGAATGACAGGAACAACGATAGGAATCCAAATACAGCAGATAACAGTGAGACATTCATATGGGTTTTCAATGCCAGCCAATGACCGAAGATCGCTCCCATCAACATGAAACCCACCGGCAGCAGATAGAGAAGAAAGCAGGCTTTCATCAGGGAGGCGGTCTCAAAATGGAGTAAAATCCGATCTCCTTTCCGGGCGCCTGCATCATTGATTGCATCCACTTCCATGACTTTTCCGGTTTCCGTGACATGGCAGGCCCCTCTGGCTGTGCAGGCTTTACACGAACCTGACTTGGTTGTCTTGACCCGTGCAAGTGCGTCATGGGTGTGGATGACGATGCCTTCTTCGGTAGCCAATGGTGTTTCCTTTTAGAAATCTATTTAACTTTGTTTGTGGCGAATGTAATCAGTACCACATCGTATTAGCAGTTATTTGTGCCTGTTTTTTCATAGCAGATCAAGCCGCATTGCAGGCATCTTGCAGCTTCTTTTTTTGCTTTCTTTTCTGTGAAGCCTTTTTCGATTTCTGCATCCATTAAGCGCTCTGAGGCATCGGCTATGCGCATGATGGTGCGCGGAACCGGTTCCACGTGTTCTATTTCGTTAACGTTTTGAACCATGGTCGTCAAGGTAAGCACATTATCCGGATGAGACAGTGGAATGCCATAGATGACGTTGTGGATGGAGGCTGCAGCCCTTCTGCCTGAACCGATCGCCTTTATGGCACCACTGTAGTCACTGAGAACGTCTCCTTCAGCCAGCAGTCCCACCTCATTATTGTAATGGGGATGCTTGAGTGCGTAAAACCCTTCCCATTGGGCTTTATTGGCGTTCTTTTCTTCTTCGGAGGGTGTTTCCTGCGTGTCTGATGCCTCAATCGCCGGTCTGGCAAAAACGAGTTCGGGAAATCGTCCGGAGGCTATCACAAGTGTGTCTGCCGGGAGGGTATGCAGGGTTCCGGAATCTCGGTCAAAATATTCGATCTCATTGAGCTGGTTTTTTTCCCCGAACAACCTGTTGATGCCCGCACCAAAGATGAGGTGGATGCCTTTTTCGGTTGCTTTGCCGAGTGTTTCGGCAGGCAGTTCGCTGTCCTTGGCTGATTCCCTGAAAATTACGGTGGCCTCGTCAGCACCGTTTTCCTTGCACAGAATGGCGGTTTGAATGGCGAGTTCTCCACCCCCGGCCAGGATGGTGTGTTTTCCACAGGTAATGTCCGGGGGTGTTGTCTGTTTCAAGGCTTTTGAAACATCCATGAGCAGATGCAGTCCTGGAACCGGTTTTTCAGCCCTGGCATCGGCTCCCCGGGACAAACGACTATCCCAGCCACCCAGTGAGAGAAAAACAGCATCAAATCCATCGTTGAGCAAGGAATGAATGGAAATATCTTTACCCAGGCATTGGCCTGTTTGGACGGTTACACCCATTTCTATAATTCCATTGATATCCCAGTCTAACACGTCATGGGGCAAGCGGTTCTTTGCTATGGCACTTCTCAGGAGACCACCCAGTTTTTGTGTGGCTTCGAACACTGTTGGCGCATGACCCAGTCTTGCAGAAAAGAAAGCCGTTGAAAGCCCTTGGACACCACCTCCCATTACAGCTATTTTTCGACCCGTATCCGGTGCCTTGAAAGGCAGAATTCTTTCTCCCTTTTCCTTTTCGTAATCGGCCACAAAGCGTTTCAAGAAATTGATCGCAACGGGCTCATCAAGGAGTTGTCTTCTGCAGACATCTTCACAGGGCCGGGGACAGATTCGCCCGATAACGGTGGGGAACGGGTTTCTTTCCTTGATGATCTGGACGGAGCGAGCATAGTTTTTCAATTGAATCTGTTTTATATATTCACAGATATCGATACCGGCAGGGCAGGCTCTCTGGCAGGGTGTCGTACAATCATCGGTGGTGTACTCACGGATGATGCGGCGTGTCACAGAGGAAAGGGTGATAATATGTTTTGGGCAGACCCTTTCGCAGGTGCCACACCCGGTGCATTTGACTTCGTCCACCACGGGAAGGCCATCGGTTCCCATGGTGATGGCGTCGAAAGGACATACCTTTGCACAGGTTCCAAGCCCCAGACATCCGATCCGGCAAACTTTCATACCGCCGTTGATGAGGGCAGCGGCTCTGCAATCTCCCAGGCCGTCATAAAAATACTTAATGTCAGCAGTCTGGAGACCGTAGGTACATCCCGGTCTGGCAATATCAGGCTCTTTGGCTTCAATAGCGACGCCCAATATAGCGGCAATGGCTTCGGCAACTTCTGGACCCGCGGCAACACAGGAATTAGGAGACGCTTTTCCAGCCACAATTGCTTCTGCATTTGCACTGCATCCGGGAAGACCACATCCCCCACAATTGGCGCCCGGAAGGGCTTCATCGACAGCGACAATCTGGGGATCCACATAAACGTAAAATATTTTGGATGCCATGGCCAAACCCACACCCACAAGCAGTCCAAGACCCCCCATCATGAATACGGCTTCAATCATTGCTTACTCCTGTTAAAACTGGCATTTTTGCTATAGTGATTGTTTTTATTATTTAAAAGAACCGTCCTATAATCCTATTTTGCTGGGACGCTAGGACGCTTGGAAGCTATGCCGCTGCTGTCCGCTGATAGCTGTCAGCAACTCTCCAACCCTTGTATCCCCCTCGAACCCTCGAACCCTCGAACCCTTCTTTTACCATGACCCGTCAAGACCGCGTAGACCTTCCATATAAAGCTTTCCGCTGGCCACAAAAAGAGAATACCGGGTGAGCAACAACGGAATATGGTAAGATGCTGCCAGATCTATCACACTTTTTTCCGGTTGTTTACCCCGAACAAACACGATGACACCCACCCTGGCAACTTTTGCGGTGCGAATAACTTGTTCGGTGACGACTCCGGTAAGCAGTACGCACCCTTCTGTAGCAGCTGCCAGCACATCTTCCATGAGATCTGCGCTGCCGGCGCCTGTTATTGTGTTTTCCATCTCATTTTCACCGGCAAGTACGGTCGCTTTCAGGGCTTCTTTAATTTCTGCTATTTTCATTTGACGATGAACCTTTTGAGCCGCAACAGCAAGCGCATTTCCTGTGGCTTGTTGGAGCGTGGCGGAGATTCCTTCTGCATACCGGGATTGCGGGGCTATCGAGGAATCCGAACCGGATGTTCTAAAATGTCTACCCTTCCGATTTTCCAACCAATAAGTGGACCAAAGTGAAAATCACCATTTCATAACTATCTTGAATTGTCAATGCTATCATGACCTGAAAACAGGATCTTTTCGTTGACAAGTAGAGGAATTATTTATGATAAAAGCCAAAAGAGATTTGAAACGCTCATTTTAGGTTTGGTTGAAAGGAGTTGGTATGCCGGACTATCAAGAAAAGGTTGCCGAAGCAGTCGCATATATTGAAAAAATGATCCCGGGAAAACCTTTTGCCGGTGTCTTGACTGGAACAGGCCTGGGGAACAGCGTGCAGTCTCTGGCGATTTCTGTGTCCCTGCCTTACGAAAATATTCCCTATTTCCCGATTTCTACGGTGCAGGGCCATATCGGGAAATTTCTGGCCGGTAGAATGGCCAACCGACCGGTCATCGTCATGCAGGGACGTTTTCATCTTTATGAAGGCTATTCGCCCCTGGATGTCACGTTTCCCATACGGGTGATGCAGGCTTTGGGTATTAAGATGCTGTTTGTCACCAATGCCGCCGGAGGACTCAATCCAGCGTTTAAACCGGGCGATATCATGATCATCCAAGACCATATCAATCTGACCGGCGCCAATCCCCTTGTGGGGCCAAACCATGATGACTGGGGTGAACGGTTTCCTGATATGACTGACGCCTACGACAAAGACCTGATAGCACTTGCAGAGAATGCCGGAAGAGAGGCCAAGATACCGCTTAGAAAAGGGGTTTATGCCGGCCTGTTGGGACCGTCTCTTGAAACACCTGCGGAGATTCGTTTTTTAAAAACCATCGGGGCGGAAGCTGTCGGCTTTTCGACGACACAGGAGGTCATTGCTGCCGTACACGCCCGGATTAACGTGCTGGGGCTTTCCATTATCACCAATATTCATGATCCCGATCAGCCGACCTTATCCAGTGTGGAGGAGATTATCGGAGTGGCCCAGTCTGCCGCTTCCCAGGTCGATCGAATTGTTTCTTCTGTGGTGGGAAGATACGGAGCCGTAAGCGGCAAGCAATAAGCTGTAAGCGGCTTATGGCTTATGGCTTATGGCTTATCGCTTACCGCTTAATGCTTATCGCTCAAAAAATCACAGGATACCTCTCATGGAGCCTATTGAACATTGTAAACAGCCCTCGCATAAAACCCTTGACACCATCATCTACAATGCCACCATCGTGACCGTTAATGCGGCCTTTGATATTATTCCCAGGGGTATGATCGGAATCAGCAATGGCAAGATTGAAGAGATAGCCGTCATGCCGGACGGGGTCGATGTTCCGGCCGGGATAGAGGCAATCGATGCCGCGGGCGGTGTCGTTATGCCCGGACTGGTCAATACCCACACCCATATGCCCATGACACTTTTTCGCGGACTGGCAGACGACCTGCCGCTGGATGTGTGGTTGAATCAATATATTTTCCCAGCTGAGGGTGCATGGATCACTCCGGAAAATGTTCGCCTGGGCACGGCACTTGCGTGTGCAGAAATGCTGCTCTCCGGGACGACGACTGTCTGCGGCGGATATTTTTATGAAGATGCGGTTGCGGAAATCGTGAGCCAGGCAGGGATACGCGGCGTCCTCGGGCAGGGGGTTATCGATTTCCCGGCACCCGGTGTGCCGGATGCCGGTGAAAATATCAATACAGCGGTGGCTTTCACCCAAAAGTGGCGTGGCTTGTCGCCGATGATCCAACCTTCCATTTTCTGTCATTCACCCTATACCTGTTCGCAGAAAACCCTCCTGGCGGCCAAGGCTGCAGCCAGGTCGCAAGGGGTCCTTTTTCAAATTCATGCGGCCGAAACATCCCGGGAGCAGGCCTTGATTGCGGGCAGTGGCGATATGTCGCCTATTCAATATCTCGATCATATGAATGTTCTGGATGAGCAGACCCTGCTGGTTCATTCAGTCTGGGTGGATGACAAAGATGTCGAAATCATTGCCAACAGCGGCGCGGCAGTGTCGCACAATCCAGAGAGTAATATGAAACTGGCTTCCGGGATAGCTCCGGTTCAAAAATTTCTTTCTGCAGGTATCTCTGTGGGTTTGGGAACAGACGGCTGTGCGAGCAATAACGATCTGGACATGTTTCAGGAGATGGACACGGCTGCAAAACTCCACAAGGTGCATACATTAGATCCCACGGTCATGGATGTCGGCTCGGTGCTCAAGATGGCCACCATAGAGGCTGCCAGAGCCATCGGCCTGGACCGTAGAATCGGATCGTTGGAAAAAGGCAAGCAAGCCGACCTGATTATCATCGACACTCACCAGCCCCACCTGGTGCCACTATACAACCCGGTATCCCAGATTGTTTATTCGGCAAAGGGTTCGGACGTAAGAGACGTCATGGTGGCGGGCAGAATGCTGGTACGTGACCGGTCTTTGACATCTTTGGATCAGGATGACATTCTGAATAAGGTGAATGCCCTGAGCAGGGAGATAGCCCGGACATTTCATAAAACGTGACGAAAATATTAATTATCATTAATATAACAGATAGTTGTTGGGATAGCGACTTTATTCTAAACGCTGGTAAGCATCACTTCGAAATTCATGGTTTCGATATTGGATATTCCAGCCTCCTTCGAGGGGGCTTCTTGAGCCCACCCGCTCCGCGAGTGGAGGCTCAGTCGCCTTCAAACTCGCAGATGGTAAATATCTTTTGACCATTTATTTTTTCCCGCCCTTTAAGATCCGGCAGTTCAACGATAAATCCACACTCCAGAATATCACCACCCAGCATTTTCACCAGTTTTACAGCGGCCTCGATGGTTCCGCCTGTGGCGATAAGATCATCGATGATGACCACTTTTTCACCTGTGGCAATGGCATCTGCATGCATTTCGACGGTATTTTTACCATATTCAAGGGTATACTGTGCGGAAACAGTATGATGGGGCAGTTTTCCTTTTTTTCTTACCGGAACAAACCCCACATTCAATTGGTAGGCCAGGACAGCCCCGAAGACAAACCCTCTGGCGTCTATGCCAACAATTTTGTCAACATTCATGTTTTTGTATCGATTGTAAAATACATCGCAGGCATTTCGATACGCTTCGGGATTCTGCATGAGGGTGGTAAGATCCCTGAAGATCACGCCTTTAATAGGCCAGTCGGGAATGGATCTGATGGAGGCTTTTAAGTCCATTTATTGCTCCTAACCCGGATAAACCGGAAAAGAAAAAAATTTTATTATGAAATCACGAAAGGACAAAATCACGAAAAAGACCAAGGAGAATTTTGTGTTTTCATGAAATATTCGGGTTAACTGATTTTTGGGATTGCATTGAGGAGTAGCTTCTTAACGCTATCCGCATTCTGATTGAACACCGCAAGAATTTCTTCCCATGAGACTGCTGCCTCATCCTCTTTCCAGCAATCGTAATCGGTAGACATGGCTACCGCTGCGTAGGGTATGTCCGCTTCATTGGCCAGCATGGCTTCCGGGGCAATGGACATATTGATGATATCAGCACCCCAGGCCCTGAACATATGGGATTCGGCCCTGGTAGAGAATCTGGGACCCTCGATGGTAACCACGGTCCCATCCTTGTGTGTCGGGTAACCGAGCGCCACAGAGGTGTGATATAACGCGGATCTCAGTTCAGTATCAAACGGTTCAGCCATGGACGTATGACCTGCTCCTTCTTCAAAAGAGTCAAAAAATGTGTTCTTCCTGAACCGGGTAAAATCAATGAACTGATCAACGATGACAAAGTGTCCCCTCCCTATTTCTTCACGAAGACTGCCACATGCAGTGGTAGCAAGAATATGGGTTGCTCCCATCTCTTTCAACGCGTGAATATTGGCCCGGTTGTTTACCTGGGTGGGGCTGTACTGATGCTTTTTTCCGTGCCGTGCGAGAATGATTGTCTCGATACCCTCGATGCGACCGCTTATGAGTGGTGAGGAAGGCTTGCCATACGGTGTGTCCATGTTCACCGATGCAGCATCTTTAAGTATGTCAGGGTCATCCAGACCCGATCCGCCGATTATTCCGACAACTGGCATAACAATCTCCTGATTGGGTTTTAAGCACAAGGGATGAATATGAAGCGTTCATATCCTAAAGTTTTTTAAATGACAATATTTTCCAGGCCGTACGGCTAAAAAATGATTTGACGCCGTTGAATAGAATGTCGTACTTTCAATTATCCATGGAAATAATATCCCCTCAAAATGAGCTCAATGCACTGAGGCGGGCACAAACAGCCTTCAGAGCCCAGAACAGGCTTTTTGAGAACCTGATCGAAATGGTGCGTTCCTCTTCGAAACAGGAAATGCTGAAGACCACCATGCAAAAAACCCTGGATGTTGCCTGTGAGCTGTCCGGGGCGGAAAAAGGCAGTCTGTTTTTGCTCAATGAAGCGGGTGTTGTCACCGATAGCATCCTTACCCGGGGAGAAGTACCCTCGAAGGAACGACTCAGCCTGATCGGGAGTGTATTGGATCGGGGCTTGGCTGGCTGGGTCAGAAAGCATCTTGAAATCGGGCTTATCAAGGATTCAAAGACCGACAATCGATGGCTGTCCCTCCCAGATGAACCTTACGTGGTTCGTTCCGCGTTAGCCGTACCGATTCTCAGACACAAATGGCTTTTTGGCATTTTGACGCTCATGCATTCAGCACCCGGACATTTTACCCGGGAATCCATTGCCATGATGCAACTTACCGCCGATCAAATGGCTCTGGCCATTGAAAATGCCCAGCTGTACATGAAGCTCGATGCCTCATATCGTTCCCTGGGAAAGGCCAAACAATCCATTGAAACGTATTCCAGGGCGCTTGACCATGAACTGGAGCAAGGGCGAAAAATCCAGAAAAACTTTCTCCCTCATCAGATACCGCATGTACCCAATTGTGAAATTGCCACGTATTTTCATCCTGCTTTACAGTTGTCCGGTGATTTTTATGATGTATTTATTCTCCCCGACCACCGTGTGGGCCTGGTCATTGCAGACGTCAGTGGTAAAGGTGTCGGCTCGGCATTGTTTATGGCCCTGCTGAGAAGCCTTATCAGGGTATTTTCAGGTTATGCACGCTTGCAATATTCTCTTGAAAGCCGCAGTCAGGAGAACCCTGCATTTTTAAAAGGACTGGCAAACGCAACCTATGCCGATGAATCAAACGCTCTTAATGCAGTATCGCTTACCAACGAATACATCGCCCATGAGCATGGTGACGAAGGCATGTTCGCCACGCTGTTTTTCGGAATCGTCGATCCACTGACAGGATCTCTTTCCTATGTCAACGGCGGCCATGAACCCCTGATCATTCTGAGTGCGGATGGAATAAAAAACAGACTGCGACCGACAGGACCGGCAGTGGGCATGATGCCGGGATCACGCTACACTATAAAAAACGTTCAGCTGGAATCGGGAGATATTCTGTTTGGATACACAGATGGTGTAACAGAAGCCAGATCACCACGGGATGAGCTATACACACGCAGGCGCTTTGAAGAATCTGTTGTGAGATGTGAGGTGTCGACAGCAGCAGGCAGTATAGAAAATGTTAAATCAAACCTTTTTGAATTTATTCAAAACGCACCCCAGGCAGATGATATTACCATGTTAGCAATCCGTTTTAAATAAAGGGGGTTTACCCATGCCAAAGAAGAAAAAAACCAAAAGAGACATCGAAAAGAGCTACACAACAAACCAGACGGTTGCCAAGTTGAGAAGGCTGGCAGATTGTCTGGAGCAGGGTAAAAGATTCCAGATCCAGATTGCCGGTGAAAGAATTCTTGTGCCTGCCGATGCCGTGTTCTCCATCGAGCATGAACGTGGCAAGACCGCGGAGGAAGTCGAGTTTCAGTTTAAATGGAAGTTAGGATAAATGCGTGCTCAAGTTAGTCGGGATACCAATTGAATTATAGATATGAACCCATGCTTGAAACAGGGATAATTGGAAAATAGAATGAATGGTGATGTGCTCCATTCAATCTTTAATGGGAGTTGCTTTGTGATAGCTATTCCTATTGCTAAAAACCTAAACACATCGGGAGATTAGCTATGCGTTGGCGTGGAAAGCGCAAAAGCAGCAACGTGGAAGATCGGCGAAGTATGCGTGTTTCCGGGCGTGGTAGCATGGGCAGCAAAGGCGGCATGTTAAATCTGCTTCCCATGGTATTTAAGTTTTTGGGCTTCAAAGGTACCGCAATACTGATAGTGTGTGTGGGTGCTTACGGCTTATTTACCGGAAACCTGGGCAACATGTTGGCTGTCCTTGGATTACAACAAGGCACCACAACCAGTGTGTCGACAGAACCGCTACGGGAAACTGCGGAGGAAAAAGAACTGGTAGACTTTGTTTCCGTCATTCTGGCCGATACCGAAGAAACTTGGAGCACCCTGTTCCAACAAAAGGGGAAAACCTATCAGGAGCCACGTCTTGTGCTGTTTCGAGACGCAGTAGAATCCGCCTGCGGAATGGCCCAGTCAGCCATGGGGCCCTTCTATTGCCCAGGGGATCAACAGGTCTACATCGACCTGGGTTTTTTTGACCAGTTGAAAAACCGCTTCAGGGCACCGGGGGACTTTGCCCAAGCCTATGTCATTGCCCATGAAGTGGGTCACCATATCCAGACGCTGTTGGGTATATCCAGCAGCGTACATGCAGCCCGCAGCAAACTTAGTGACGCCGAAAGCAACAAGCTCTCTGTTCAACAGGAGCTACAGGCTGACTGCCTTGCAGGTGTCTGGGCCAATCATGCAAATAGTGCCAGACAACTACTCGAAGCAGGTGATGTGGAAGAAGGACTCACAGCTGCCAGTGCCATTGGTGATGACACGTTGCAGAAGCAGTCAAGAGGATATGTAAGCCCGGACTCATTCACCCATGGCACTTCGGCACAACGGGTGAAATGGTTCAAAATTGGTCTGGCAAGCGGCGATATGGACAAGTGTGACACATTTAGCAAGTTTTAGGAAGTTTTGCCAGAATGGAGAATAGCCGTATGATAATAGAACGAAGGAGGTAAGTTATGTTTAAAGAATTCAAAGAATTTGCAATGAAGGGGAATGTTGTTGATATGGCGGTGGGCATTGTCATCGGGGCCGCTTTTGGCAGCATCATCAAATCTCTGGTTGCCGATGTGATCATGCCTCCCATAGGCCTGTTGCTTGGCAATGTCGATTTTTCAAATCTGTTTGTCATTATAAAACAGGCCCCTGTTGCGGGGACATTTGCCACACTGGCGGAGGCCCAGAAAGCCGGGGCAGTCACCATTAATTATGGTATGTTTATTAATACCATCATAAGCTTTATCATTGTTGCCTTTGCTATTTTTCTAGTTATAAAAAACCTCAATGCGCTAAAAAGAGAAAAAGAGGCGCCGCCGGAAGAGCCGACAACCAAGGAATGCCCTCACTGTTTTTCAGAAATTTCGATCAAGGCGACTCGATGCGGCTTTTGTACCTCAGACTTGCAGACAACCTAACCGAAGTTGACCGTTTCAAATTTTAAGAATAGGGGATTTAGACCTAACTTCAATCGTTCAAGTTAGGTCTAAATTATTTTTGTAACCTTTTTTGCGTTCATACGTTGTAAGGCCATAGACGTCTGAAGGGAATCAATCTGCAGAGTGGAAGGACAACATCAGAATAGACTGTTAAATTGAAAGCACGACAAACGCAAAAAAGGAGAGACTATGAAAAAGGTATTTTTAATTCTGATTTCTTTGGCTTTTATTACGAGTGTTGCCATAGCACCGGTTTACGCTGCTGGCGGCAAGAATCATGGTGACGTTGGATCTGGGGAAATTGACCAAGGCGATACCGGCTCTGATACCGGTAATGCTCTTGGTGCTGATGCTCAAGGTAATCAAGCAGACTAAACCATTATGCCTGTATCAAATAAAGACGCATAAATCTTAATATATCTGTTAACTTTAATATTTTAACATTTTAATATATTTATAAAAAAAGAGTGTCATTCGACACTCTTTTTTTATGTCCAATATGCCGGGTGATGAAAATGGCTAATTTCTTGACCCATTCTGATTAATGCTGTACAAGTCATACAATGTGCTTCAATAAACTCGCCGGTATCAGGCATAATACCCGATGAACTCACCGCATTTGTTGTTGAAATATTCCATGGCCTCATCGGCTGAATCGAAAATCAGCCAGTCATGCCGTATGGTTTTATCGCCTTGTTTACGGATCCGCTCAATCTCGGTGTTTCCAAAGTATTCATAGAAATCGTGATAATCTGTATAAAGCTCATTCTTTCTCATTTTACGCCCCTCCATTTAAAAAAGTTGTTATATTTTTCCAGAAGATGAGCGGAGATTATCATACGTGTTTGACAGATGCGGTCACACTTGATTATTTAATTTGGATCATCTCCAAAAAAGTTGATCCAAATTAAGGATTCCAGGATTCGATGATGAAAAATGAATAAACAAGAGTGGGTTGTCTATTTGATCCAATGTTCTGACGATTCTTTATATTGCGGCATAACAAATAACCTGAAAAGCCGTCTGGCAGCGCATAATTCAGGTAGCGGTGCCAAATATACAAGATCCCGAAGACCTGTTACCTTGGTTGGCGTCAGTTTAAAAATGACCAAAAGCGATGCGCTTAAGCTGGAATATCGGGTTAAGCGCGTTCCGACCGGAAAGAAGCTGGGTGAACTATCCAAAGCGGATATTATTCTTTAAAAGTGCCAGGCCTTCCTCCCGTGCCTGCAGAATCTGCTTTATTGTGATTCCCTTCAAATCTTGCCGCTCCAGTATTTGTCCCATCAGTGCTTTGCGATAAATCAAATACTCTTCCTTGGCAGAAATGTTTGGTGTTACCACCTGGGTAAATAGAAAATCCCGGATCGGCCGGTTTTTTCCATTCTGATTTCCTTTGGTTAAATCGACGCTGAACGTCTGGTACGTCAGAAGACAATGGATCATGGGGATATAGGGAAGGTCATATTTTTTAAGAATGGCCGGTACCCGTTACCAGATCTTCGGTCATGCACCTTTGGTGGCGCAATAGAAAATGTTTAACCGATCCGGTGAAAATTATAGTGGTTATCATCCCTTAATTTTTACAGGTGTACAGAGGTGGTGCTTGGTTGGTCGGCATGTTTAGATTGAATGGGTTTATGTCAGCATATCCTGGATGGATTGATCCTTTTCTTTCCACAGATTGTTGAGCCAGGTATGAAATCGTGCGCGAAAGGATCTGTCTGTTGTATAGTCACCCAGAAGATCTGCTGTCACCGGCATATGTTTGACCCTGACCTTGATTTCTTGGATATCACCACAGACAAAGGACCAGAAATTTTTAATGCCCCCTGGGTAGACAATGGTAACATCCAGGATGGCATTCAACTGGTCGCCCATGGATGTCATTACGTAACCGACGCCGCCGGCCTTTGATTTCAGCAGGCTTTGATAGGGTGATTGCTGTCTTTTGTGCTTTTCGGCGGTAAATCGTGTCCCTTCCACAAAATTCATGATGGAAATTGGAGATGTTTTGAATTTCTCGCATGCCTTTCGGGTGATTTCCAGGTCCTTGCCTTTTAAATGGGGCTTTTTTTTCAAGAACTGTTTTGAATAACGCTTCATAAAAGGGAAGTCGAGGGCCCACCAGGCCTGTCCAAGAATAGGAAACCAGATGAGTTCTTTTTTCAGGAAAAATTTGAGAAACGGAATCTTGCGATGAAAAATCCGCTGCAGTACCAGGATGTCCACCCATGACTGGTGATTGGCCAGAACGAGATATTTTTTCTCCAGGCTGAGCTCCTGAAGACATTGTACGTCCAGAGTCGTCTTGGAAAACAGACGCTGATTTATGGTGTTGGCGCCAACCCAGCCGGTGGCGAGAGTGCTCAAGGTTCGGCTGCACCACAGTCGAAATCTCGTCAGCGGAATCAGGAATTTTAGTATTGTCAGTAAAAAGAGTGGGGTGCACCAGAAAACGGTATTACAGAAATAGAGGAACAATGATGCAAGACCCCGCAGGGTTTTGATAAATGTTTTCATTCCTAACGTATAATCGAATATGTGGAAAAAATTCAAGGCAGGTTGACATTATGACAATATTTTTACAATAATCATTTCATGAAACGCTTTTGGCTATTCAAACATGTTTTTTTGTGGGGCTGTCTTTGTGGGTGGGTGGGTCTGTTTTACGGGTGTGCCCAGACCCCTGACGGCGCCGGGTCAGACAGTCGCTTGCAAGCAACTGTGATTACAAACGGGGCTGTCTTACAGACACCTGCAGAAGAATATGCCGGAGAGATACTCGCCTATATGGTGCCGGTAACCCTGGGCAGGGCAGGGAGACCAAAATTTAGGGGTGAATGGAGTCACAGGGGGCTGAGGTTGCCCCTGGATTATGGGGCTATCTCGGAAATGATGCATGGGCCTGAAAAGGATCCACGGCGTATAATGGTGCTGGACAATAACATCCTGGGACTTTCCCAGGTGCTTTACCATTATGATGAAAAATTGAATTTGTTTAAGGGTGAGGGCATTCACGGATCTGTTTTTCCCTGTACGGAGCTTCTTTCTATTCGGGTCATGCTGCTGCAGAAGATGAATCGTGGTGAAAAAATCGGTCTGGCACAACTGATGGAAAAAAAGCAACAGCTGCTGAATCCCCAAGTAAAGGCTGAGGAGATCGATCTGAAAGGCACCCATCTTCTTTTTTCTGAAATGAAACTCTTGAAAGATGTCATCCAGTCAGAGCCATCTTTCATGGCCTACCTGGAACACCCCTTTATCGTGGAGATGCTTTACAAAATCGGCGCTGTTTCCATGGATGCCTATGTAAAGAAAAAGATCCAGTCAGCCAGCTACAGGGATTCCGGGTTCGAACGGTGTCGGGAAGAAGCCGGAAAAGATTTTGTACAGGTTGCGGTCTTACCCTCTATTGTCGAATCATATACGTATCAATCCGTCGATACGGGCGTCTATCCGACTGGTTTTGTGCCGGAGAAAACCTATTTGGAGACCATCGAAAGGTTTCAGGATACCATGATAGGATTTCTGCAAAAACGTGTTGTGGAACAGATGTTTGATGATACCGCAGAAGGGGACGCAGACGAACAGAATAGACGCAATGCACTGGCAAAGGAGTTTATTGAAGCGCATTTAAATATCAGGTTCATGAATCAGCGACCGTTTGTTATCTACCCGGAGAATGCCGAGAAGGTGATACAGGATGTCTGTCATGATTCTGATTTCAATGTAATCTTTTTGGGAAAGAATGTCTATCTTTCCATGCAGATTTTGGATGTCGACACCTTTCCGCATGTCAACCGATTATATTTGGATATGAGTGATATCAATTATGGACAGGTGGATTTTGAAATCGGTCAAATCAGCATGTTTGTGTTTGACAAATTGAAACCGTTGATACGCTCATCCAATGACCTTATTAACTCGGCAGCCAAATAGAAGTGAGCATGAAATTATTCGATTTGGTAGAGAGGGTATTCCATTTTGCGGTAGATGGCCTGTTCGCAGGATTGCCGCAATCAAAACCCGGGGAAGCAGCCCTGCACAGATGCAAAATCGTTTCACATCGGGGCGAACACGACAACATTGCGGTGTTTGAAAATACGCTGCCAGCGTTTGACAGGGCCCGCGATAGCGGTGTATGGGGCATCGAATGTGACATTCGCTGGACACGGGACCTTGTACCGGTTGTGTTTCACGATGCAGATTTGCAACGTTTGTTCGGCAATTCTCTGAATATCGGGCTGACCCTGTTCCACCAGCTGAGAAAAGAATATCCCCAGATTCCAACCCTGTCGGAGGTCCTGACACGGTATGGCAGAAGCATGCACCTGATGGTTGAGATCAAAGCCGAAACATACCCGGAGCCTGCCTATCAACGCCGGGTTTTATCCCAGGCGTTCTCCACTCTGGTTCCTGAAAAAGACTACCATTTTCTGGCACTGAACCCAAAATTGTTTACCTATGCTGATTTTGTGCCATCCAGCACCTGTATCCCCGTGGCACAACTCAACCTGCCAGAAATGAGCCGCCTGGCGCTGGAAGATAATTACGGTGGTATTGCCGGACACTACCTTTTTATTTCGGATGCCCGTATGCATATTCATCAAGCGCATCGTCAAAAGGTCGGAACGGCTTATATCTGCTCCAAAAACAGCCTGTTCAGAGAGATTAACCGTGGTGTCGACTGGGTTTTTTCCAATCACGCCTGTAAGATTCAGGATATCTTGGATAATGCAATCAGAAAGGTAAGGCATAAGAGGTAAGCGATAAGCAATAAGCTTTAAGCGGCTTAGTGCTTAGCGCTTATACCGCTTGTCATAATAATGTTCCGAAAATATGATGGCGGTATAAGGGTTTGTAGCAGAAAAACGGTCCTCAATCGGAACGTTTTTCTGACAACCCCTATATGCCTTGCTCTTTTCGAATTATCTGAACGGAGAGTGCTGGAATCTTTGTTTCATGGCATTCTTTTTTTTCTGGGGCGTTTTGGAGGCACCTTCCCGAGCTGTTCCGTCATATCCGAAGGCAATGTGCGAGGTTGACTTGGGCAGGTTGAAACTGCGCTTGAACGTGCGCGGGGTCATGGTATGTACCGGCGATTCGACCACAACCAGATGATTGCTTTTTTAATCCTTGAACCCTTTCTCCCAAATTGGGAGAAGATCCATGTTTGTTAACACCGATAAAGAGGATCAGCATGAAATGGCTAACCCGTTCCCATATGCATACAGCCCGGATATTTAGTTTTCTGGGTTTGGAGCGTGGCACCGTCGGTGTGCTGGCCATGGTGATACTGGTGGGCATGGGCGAGAAGATGGCTGAACGCTTTTTGCCCATCTATCTTCTGGCCCTGGGGGGAGGTGCACTGGCCATTGGGCTTTTGCAGGCCATGGACAACCTGCTCTCGGCCTTCTATTCGTTTCCAGGGGGGTATCTTTCCGAGCGGATCGGCGTCAAACAATCCCTGCTGGTCTTCAACCTGGTGGCCATGAGCGGTTTCGCCTTGGTTATTCTGATCCCGGCCTGGCAGGCGGTGCTGGTTGGTGCGGTGTTTTTTATTTCGTGGTCGGCTATTTCTCTGCCGGCCACCATGAGCCTGGTTTTCAAGGTGCTGCCCCACAACAAGCGTACCATGGGAGTGAGCATGAATTCCCTGGTAAGACGGATTCCCATGGCGCTTGGCCCCCTGATAGGCGGATTCTTCATTGGTATGTGGGGGGAACGCGACGGCGTTCGCCTGGCCTTTGGCGCGGCTTTTGCCATGGCCGGGGTGGCCCTCTTTCTGCAGCAACGGATGATCGAAGATGACAACCCTGTCGCGAGAGCCACTGCCAACGCTTGTAATCCGGCACCGGAAAAAAATCCGCTGAAGATGCTGCAAAGGATGAATCCTTCCCTGAAGGGGCTTCTGGTCACCGATATTCTGATACGCTTTTGTGAGCAGATTCCTTATGCATTTGTGGTGATCTGGTGTATGAAGGCGATCTCCCAGCCGGTATCGGCTGTCCAGTTTGGTTTCCTGACCATGGTCGAGATGACTACGGCGGTGCTGGTTTACATTCCTGTGGCTTACATGGCTGACCGCAGCAGCAAGAAACCTTTTGTGCTCACGACCTTTGTTTTTTTTACCCTGTTCCCACTGGTGTTGCTTTACAGCCGGTCTTTTGAGTGGCTGATCCTGGCATTTTTCCTGAGGGGCCTGAAAGAATTCGGCGAGCCAACCCGTAAGGCCCTGATCATGGATTTGTCACCTGACGACTGTAAGGCGGGTATGTTCGGACTCTACTATCTGATCCGTGACGTCGTCGTTGCGTTTGCCGCCATGGGGGGAGCGCTTTTGTGGCTGGTCAGCCCCCGGGCGAACCTTCTTACCGCCTTCGTTTTCGGGATCATCGGTACCATGGGGTATGCAGTTTTTGGTCGTGACATCCTGGCGCCCGCAGGCCATAAGGAGCCTCAAAATGATTCGGGTCATTAAACCATTTATTGCCCTGCTCGTGGCCACGACCTTTCTCACCATTGACGGTTTGTTTCGGGGTGGTGTTTACTATTTATCCCGTGGCCATGGCGCGGGCTCAGGACAACATCTTCGAGGAGCAGATGCCATATATTCCCATTCATAGAACCCCATCGTCAGTTGGTTGCTGCTGCTTTGATTATGCCGGACAGGGCCTTTTTGATCTTCGATATGACCGCTTCACAACCGGAGATGTTGTGCCTTTTTTCTAAATAATCTGGGTCGTTATACGATATCCATACCTTAGATTCATGATCTTCCCAGATGAGTGCTTTTTGCGGTAAATCGATGGCAATACTTTGCTGGCATTTCATGAGAGGGCTTCCTACTTTTGGATTACCAAAAATGATTAGTTCTGTTTCTCTCAGCTCAATACCGACCTTGCCAGCACTCTCGGAATGTTTAATTCGATTAAATATAGTCATTCCCTTTTCATTCAATTTACTCTCCAGCCGATCTGCCGTTTTTTGAACGTTAAAGGCACTCTGGACATTGATCACACCGTCCGCAGCCATTGCTGGTACAACAATTATCATTGCCATCAACCCCGCCATCATTAATTTTTTCATTTTTTTTCCTTTGGTCAATTGTGATTGTTTTCGCACACCGGTAAAAAGGTAGGAGCCTGATTAATCTGGCCAGTGTTGGTGTTTTAGTTGCCACCACTTTGCACTTTTATGCGTTCTCCGGGGTCAAGACCGGATAGCACTTCAATATTGATGCCATCTGACAGACCGGTTTCTATTTTTCGCATTTCTAACTGCTGGGAACCGGTCTCCACTTCCACAAAAACACCATTTTCTCTGAAAATTAAATTTCCCTCATTAATTGCCAGGACATTTACACGTTTCTCCAACACGATATCAGCAGTGGCGGAATAGCCGGAGCGGATAAAGTAGTTGGCCTCCAGAACAACCTTGGCGCGCAATCCAAATTGGATGGTGCCGCTGATTTCCTTTCCCTTGGGGGCGATATGTTCGATCCTGGCCTCAAAAGACCGGTTTTCAATGGCACCGATGGTGAGAATGAGGGGCATGTCCAGGCGGAGTTTGCCGACCTCGGTTTCATCTACATTTCCTTCGAAAATCATATCCGTCATGTCCGCAACAACAGCAATTGTCGTACCCGATGACTGGGTGCTGGTTTCCACCACAAGACTGCCTTCCTCGACCGGTACTTCAAGGACCACACCATCGATGGTGGCGCGGATCAAGGTATTGCTTTTATCTTTGGTACTGGGTGTAACACCTTCCTGGATCAGCTGCAGATTGCTTTGTGCGGCCGCCAATTCCTCCATAGCCTGTTTGCGCTCTATTTCGGCTTTCTGGTATTCTTCTTCTGTTGTATCCAGGGTTTCAGTACGTACCATCTTATAATACGTTTCTGCTTTGTCATATTCCTCACGGGCTTTAGAGAGCTGCAAGAGTGTATCCTGAAACGAGGATTCCGGGATAATTTTCTTGTCCATAAGCTCTTTTTCCCGATCGTAGGTGTTCTGGGCATCCTGAAGACTCAATTTCGACTGATTGAGATCCTTCTCGGCCAGATGCAGCTTGATCAAATTCGGTGATTGTTTCTGCGTCAACAGACTACCCCCTTTTATGGAGGCTTTATAGCGTCTCTTGACACGATCGAAGGTCTTGTTCGTGTCTTCCAGTGCAATGCGTGCTTTTTTTACCCGGGCCTCGGCATCATTGACACGAACCAGGTTGGGTATCAGAAAAAGTCTTGCCAGCGCCTGGCCTTTTTTTACGGAATCACCGGATTCCACCATGATTTCATCGACTATTCCCGAAAGCTGAGCCTTTATCTCAACCTCCCGCCGGGCTACGATACTTCCCGTGACCACGGTCTTTTTCACGATATCCATCACCACGGGTGAAACCAATTTTATCGGAACGGTTTTGGGTCTGGACTTGACATATAGAAAAACCAGGGTCCCTAGGAACATAAGTAAAAACAGTATGAGTAAGAGTATGCGGAATAACTTTTTCATAAGGCCATCTTTCCTAGGATTAACCCGCCAGACTGTCGGCGGACAAGTCTTTTGTTTCAGCGCGACAATGTCGCGTCATATAAAGTCGTGCCGGCGATTTTATTGTTCGTATCGCAGTGCCTCCACGGGTTTACCTTGTACTGCGCGATATGCCGGTATCAGGCCCGCCAGTGTGCCGGCGATGGTCAGGGCGGCAAGGGCCAGCAGGGCGGCGGTAAAGTCAATGCTGGGGTCTTGAAACATCTGGGCATCTATTTTCAGAATTTGGATCAAGCGGCCAACGCCCTCCAACACGGCAACACCGCAAACCAGGGACAAATATCCTGGAATGGAAGTAAGCAGCAGTGCTTCCATCAATACCTGGCTGATTACCGAGAAGGGTGTGGCCCCCACGGTGCGCTTGATCCCGATTTCCCGGGTTCGTTCTTTGACGGCGATCAACATAATATTGGAAACGCCTATAATACCTGCAACGAGCGTAAAGATACCAACAAACCAAACGATAAATCGGATACCCACGAATAGATCGGCAATTTTCTGGAATTCATCTTCCATATTCCAGGAACCAAACGCGCGTTCATCCTCCGGTGCCACGGCATGTCTGCCCGCCAGGACCCGGATGACCTCATCCCGCACATCAGAGACGTTGACATGGGGCTGGGATGTGATGGAAAACCACCCGACAATCTCGCCCCAGTTGAATACCTGCTGAAAGGTCGACAAGGGCATGAACACAGCTTTGGCTTCCTCTTCATAGTCCTCATCATTTTTGTTTGGCAAGCGATAAACACCAACGACTTGAAAATTGATGTTGTTGATGCTGATGGTCTCTCCCACGGGAGATGCGTCTTTTTCAAAAAGGAGTTTGACTGTTTCTTCCCCTATGACGGCCACTTTTCGGTGTTCGGCTAAATCCAGACGATTCAGAAAGCGACCGGAAATAACCTCAAGCAAGCGGATATTCTGCACCTCCGGATGATCCCCATAGATGGTCAGGGTTGCGGTCCGGTCATCGTGGGTAACATTGTCGAAGCCGTCTTGTCCACGTTTGCGGCTCCGGGGGGCAAGGGAGGAAATACCCGGGATGGTGCGCCGGATGACATCGGTGTCTTCGTTTGTAAACTTAAAGCGCCTGCCGATGGGGAATCCCTTGTAGGGTTTGGTTGTAAGTCGCGGCCAGATGAAGACACTGTTGGTGGCGTAGCCGCTGAATTCGGAATAAGCGCCTTTTTGAAGACCTTGACCTGCACCGATCATGATGACAAGCATAAAGAGGCCCCAGAAAACACCAAATGCCGTCAGCAGTGACCGGAGTCGGTTTTGTCGGACCGTATGCAGGATTTCCTGCCATATGTCCATTTCAAGTCTTATCATTTAACCCATTCAAATTCGATGTTGGATAGTGGATTTTCGTAATATTTTTGTTCTTCTATCAATTATTTGAGAGAAAGGGTCCAAGGATTCCAGGATTCAAGTGTTCGTATTCCAATGACTTGGTTATCGCTGTCAGCACCCTTGAACCCTTCATTATTCATCATGTAGCGCTTCCACGGGTCGTATTTCCGCTGCTCGCCGGGCTGGAAAGAGCCCTGCCAGTGTACCGGACAAGACCAGCAAAAATACAGCACCAAAGGCGACTGTCAGGTTCACTTCGGGATTTTTAAAGTAGGCCACACCCTGAATCGTATGGGCCATGATTTCCAAGGCAGCAATGCCGGCCACCAGACCGAGATATCCAAAGAAAAACGTGATGATAACCGCTTCTGTCAAAATCAGATCGATGATGGACCCGGGTGATGCGCCTATGGCTTTGCGGATACCGATTTCCCGGGTCCGTTCCTTTACGGTGATCAGCATGATATTGCTGACACCCACAATCCCGGCCACGATGGATCCGATACCGATAATCCAAATAAATACACGTATGTTGGCAAAAAGACGCATATATTTTTGATATGAGACCAGCGTATTGTGCATGAACACGGCCCGACGGTCCTCCACATGGAAACGGTGGCGCCGTGCCAATCGTTGTCTGATGTCGTTTTCAACCGCCTGGGGAGACTTTATTGCGTTGGTGTCGATGGTCATGGCAAGATTATGAACCCGATCATTCCGGCTGAACAGCTGCTGCATCGTGCTGATGGGGATGTAGACACGATCCAACCCCCACTCATCGCCTTCATCCGAAAAAACGCCCACGACCTGAAATGCGATGTTTCTAATCTGCACATACTGCCCCACGGCGGAACCGGATGAAAAGAGCTCCTGCTTGGTTTTGGGACCTAGGATAGCAACCTTACGTTGAACTGCCTGATCGGATGCATTCAGCAGACGGCCGGCACCGGCTTTGAGCATTTCCAGAGCGGCATACTCAGGATGGATTCCCACAACCGGGAATTTTCCTGCCAGGGATTTATAACGAACCGTTGTGTTACCTCCCAGGTAGTATCGGGCAGCTATGTTGTCCCGTCCCTTGATGGAATGTTTCAGGTCTTCGTAATCATCATTTTTAAATCGTATCCGCCGACCCTGCCTTAATCCCTGGTATGGCATGGACGTTCGGCCACTTCTGACCCACAGGCTGTTGATGGCATCTTCTGAAAAGGCATTGCGGACGCCATTTTCCAAACCGTACCCCGATCCCAGAAGAATTATGAGCATAAAAATTCCCCATGAAACGGCAAACCCGGTCAGAATCGTCCGCAACTTGTTTTTCCCGAGATTATGGAAAATTTCCTGTAGTTTGTCTTTAAATGAGCCCGGGGAGAACATGGTGTGTCTCCTCATAAAATCGCTTTACGATGTTATTAAACCATTCATTACCTATCATGTTAAATCGTCTTATTCTGATCTAAAACTTCCACCTCTGGTGGAGGACTCGGAAAGGTTCAACCGATCCGGTGAAAATTTAAAAGTAAAATATCGAATGTCGAACAAGGAATGTAGAATAATGAATCCAATGAACTCAACAAACTCAATGAACACAACAAACATAAAAACCCTGGGTTTCGGTTTATCCGGTGTTGCCAATCGTGCCATCCTTGATGTTTACGATACGATCCGTCATTGCAGCGATATCCTTTTCATGGGTGATGACCACAATGGTTGTACCCTGGGCATTGACCTGTTTAAAGACTTCCATCACATCCTGGGATGTATGGCTGTCCAATGCGCCTGTGGGCTCATCCGCCAGCAGAATGGAGGGCTTGGCGATCATGGCGCGAGCGATGGCTGTGCGCTGCTTCTGTCCGCCGGACAGTTCAGCGGGCAGGTGATCTGCCCAGTCTGCAATGCCGAATTTATCCAAAAAGTCCAGTGCAATTTTATTGCGTTTTTTTCGGTTTACATTCCGGTAGTAAAGTGGCAATGCCACATTTTCGAGAGCTGTTTTGAATGGTATCAGATGAAAAGACTGGAACACAAAACCGATATTCTGGTTGCGAAACCGGGCGGCACGGGTTTCATTCATGTTTTCCATGAGCTTGTCATCGAAGTGATAGCGCCCGGCATCATAGGAATCCAAGAGTCCTATGATATTTAGCAGGGTCGATTTTCCCGAACCGGATGACCCCATGACTGCTACCATTTCGCCCCTGGCAATCGTGAGGTTGATGCCCTTGAGCACATGGAGTCGACTGGCACCGGTTTTATAGGATTTATGGATGTTCGTGAGTGCAATCATACTATATCCGGATCAGGCTGCTATGGGAAACAAGCGCCGGAACAACCGCAAGACTGTGCGAGGCCTGGTCAGGATAACAAGGTTGCCCATCAATACCAGGACGATCCCGGAAATATTGTTGATGCGCCAGTGATAGCCCTCGAAAATGGTTGACAGGAGCAGGGCGAGCACCGGTATCAGCAGCATGGCATAAGCTGCGTAATCGGCACCGATGCGGCCGATGAGGAGCATATAGCAGCCAAAAGCCAGGATGGAGCCGAAAAGCGTTAGATAGAGCATGGGGCCCAGGTAGCCGGGTGACCAGTCCATGATCAGTTCCCCGCCAAGCCCAAAGTGGATGCAGAGGGTCAGTAAGCCCCCATAGGCCATGCCATAGGTGTTGGCCTGGGTTACGGGAATGCCGGCCCGCGCATTCCTGGAACCCACGACATTTCCGATGGATGCCAGATATGCCCCGATAAGGGCCAGGACCAGCCCGATCAGCCCGCTGGTGGCGCTGAAGACAACCAGGTCCTGCCAGAACAATACGCAAATTCCTGTCAGCCCGATCATACCGCCTGAAAAAGCCTGTAAGTCGATTGGCTGGGACATAAAGAGTTTGAGATTCAAAATGTTCCATATCATGATGGTTGAGAACACCACCGCCACCAGGCCGCTGGTGAGGTACACGGTGGACAGATAGCTCATACAATACCCCAGACCGAACACCGTCACACCCTGTAGGGCCATAAAGAGGTGGTCTTTGCGGGAGAATGACAGCTTCTTGTGCCTGATCAGACAGAAGATGAAAAGAATCAGGGCTGCCAGACAGAAACGGTATCCCACCGAAAGAATCGGCGGCACCTGGGTCAACTGCAGTTTGATTGCCAGCCAGGTGGATCCCCATATCAGCGTGGCACCCATGTACAAGAAGGCATTGATCATGCATCACTCCTCGGACAGGACGGCGATTTCAGCCCTGCCTTTCTCTTCATCCACAAAGTAGAAGAGGGCAGCTCCCGTGATAAAGAGCAGCAGGATGGAACCGATGCCCCAACGCGATGCCATCTGTCCTACAGCGACAATCTGTTCTGGCGTGGGGGTGGACGGCATCAGGAGTCGCCTGGCAAGAAGGCCCACGACCCCCATGAGCATGGGACCGAGAATGGCGGCAAATTTGCCGAGCATGTTGTAGAACCCATAGAATTCTGCGGCCTTGTTTTTGGGGATGAGCCTGGAATAGTAGGAACGACTGAGGGCCTGAATGCCGCCCTGAACAAGACCGATGACAATGGCCAGGATATAAAACTCGTGTTTTTCGTTCATCATGGTTCCCCAGATGGTGACACAGATGTAAATACCGATGGCGAGATAGATGGATTTCCGGACACCCCAATTCTGGCCGAGTTTACCAAACAGGAGTGCAGCGGGGAATCCCACGAACTGGGTAATCAGAAGCGCTTTGATCAGATCATTGGACTGAAACCCGATGGACATCCCATAATCGACGGCCATTCTGATAATCGTGTCCACACCATCGATATAAAACCAGTAAGCCAGCAGAAAGATGAGAACTGTTTTTAAATGACGGATTTTTCTCAGGGTGCTGAAGAACTGGCGAAAACCGTCGGCAATGACATCCAGGGTCTTTTTTGATTGAGCCGATCCACGGTCTTCAGGCACCCAAAGGATGGTAAAAATCGTGAAAAAGCCCCACCAGACGGCCACCGAAACAAAAGAAACCCTGACAGCCATGCCGGCATCCGGGAGACCGAACTTGTCAGGCATGAGGGTCATGAGAACATTTACCAGGAACAGAATCCCCCCGCCCAGATATCCCATGGAAAATCCGAAGGCCGAGACCAAGTCGATATTTTTTTTGTTTGAGATGCCGGGCAGTAAGGAATCATAGAAGATGTTGGCCCCGGCAAAACCGATGAGACCCATGGCATATACGAAGATGGCCAGAGCCCATTCCCCTTTTTGTATGGTAAAGAGGGCCGCCGTCATGAGCACACCCAGGTAGGCAAAAAAGATCAAGAGTTTTTTTCTTATGCCCCCCTTATCGGCAATGGCGCCCAGAATCGGTGCCATGAGGGCTACCAGCAGGCTGGCCAGGGAATTCCCCAAACCAAGCTGGGCGGTACTCATATTGACGTCGACACCGTGACTCCAGTATTGCTTGAAAAATATAGGAAAAAAACCGGCCATGACCGTTGTTGCAAATGCCGAATTCCCCCAATCGTAAAGGGCCCAGCCCAGGATGGCTTTTTTTTCCTTGTCCATGTTTTCTCCCTATGTAGTTTCGCCGGCCTATGATGCAGGTATCACTGCTGATTGTGATGAAACGGCATTTTGGCTTGAACGCGGGTATCGGTTGTGCAAAAATATCAATAGTGCATTGTGAGCGTTTGAACCCGCGTATTGAAAAAACGACAACATCACATCAAATAAAATTGTTACACAATTTTATTTGGTTTATAACCTCTTTGGGAAATGATGTCAAAAAAAGTCTCACCGGTTGCCTGTATCCTTTTCTGGGTGTGGATGTCGATTCAATGGCTCGACACGGCCCATTGTGCAGATATGGGACCGCTGCATGCGCAGCAACGTTATCCCCTGTATCTCATGTTCCTGACACCCGAGCCCGATTCACCGAGGTTGATTGAAAAAGGGCGGTTCATGGCATCCCTGTCCGTTGATTACACGAGTATATATATCGACGAAACGAGTGAAGAATGGTCTGCGTTGATGGATATGGAAATGACGGTGGTAGAGCTGTCGCTTACCTATGGCATCACAAACCGTTTTAATATAACACTGGCTATGCCATGGATCAGCCAGAATGACGGATTTCTGGACGGCCCTCTGGAAACCTACCATGATTTTTTTGGGTTTCCCAACTATGGCAGAGAGGACGGCCCTGTGAATAAATTCGGCTACCATATTTCGGTTGATGATGACAACTGGTTTGATGCCCGGTCAGGGGGCTTGCACCTGGGGGAAAGTGTGGTCTCCGTCAAGATGCAGTTGACCAGCACCGGGCACCATCAGGGACTTTCCAGCAGCCTGTTGGTGGCACTCAAGATACCCACGGGAGATGAGGATCATGGTTTTGGAAGCGGCCGCTCTGACCAGTCCCTGGTTTTGCTGAATCAGTATCGGGTTTTACCTTTTATGCTCTATCTGAACCCGGGGGTCGTATTGCTTTCAGACCCGGAAACACATGGTGCCGATATCCATGTAAACCATATGATGACGCTTTTGGCCGGCATTGAATACAATTTCAGTGAAACCTTATCCTTGATGGGCCAGTTCAATTTTGTTACATCTCCATTCCACAATACAGGAATTGATCAGATGGATCAGGACAGCCTGGAACTTGCACTGGGTTTTGCCCTATCCATGTCCCGTGATATGCGTTTTGAATTCGCTTTCAGCGAAGACCTGACACGCACGGCTCCGGATTTTACGGTACACGGGGCACTGAGGTATGAATTTGGGCCATAGCTTAGCAAGGGTACAAGGGCACAAGGGTCCGAGGGTGATACAAGGGTTGGAGGGTGGCTGACAGCTATCAGCGGATAGCAGCATCATAGCTTCCAAGCGTCCTGGCGTCCCAGTATATTGGGGTTTAAGGGTCCGAGGGTGATACAAGGGTTGGAGGGTAGGTGACAGCTATCAGCGGATAACAGCATCCCAGCATCCAAGCATCCATGCGTCCCAGCATAATGGGAGCCAGGGTTCGAGGACAGTTCTTTTAACTGAGCCTCCACCAGAGATTGAGGCTTTAGATCAGAATAAGAGACCAAAAACTTTATGAACATACCGACCCAAAAAGAGTGTTATAGCCTCATCCGAGAGATGGGCATGATGGATCATATTGTGGATCACTCCCAGCAGGTGTGCCGTGTGGCAGTTTGTTTGGCAGAAAAACTAAGTTGCCAAGGAATCGACTTGAATCTTGAATTGATACAGGC
The DNA here is from genome assembly GCA_963744665.1 of uncultured delta proteobacterium. Taxonomy (GTDB): domain Bacteria; phylum Desulfobacterota; class Desulfobacteria; order Desulfobacterales; family B30-G6; genus B30-G6. The sequence continues at coordinate 33,390 of CAVUUM010000022.1, forward strand.
ATCTGCGCTGTTGCATGACATTACCAAAACAAGAAGCTTCAGAACACGAGAAAATCATGCCGAGACCGGTGGGAAGTTTCTGCAGGAAAGGGGTTTTGACGAAGTGGGGCATGTCATCGCGCAGCATGTCAAGCTGGATACCTATGTTGCTTCCGGTAGCCCCGTGGAAGCTGAGATCGTCAACTATGCAGATAAGCGGGTACTGCATGACCAGATTGTTCTCCTGGCGGATCGTCTGGCCTATATTCTGGAAAGATATGGAGACGGCATTAAAAGCCGTGAGAGAATTATGGGATTGTGGGCCAAATCAAAAGCGTTGGAAAAAAAAATCTTCAGCTGCCTGTCGTTTCCTCCTGAGGCCTTGAGGGATGTGGTTGAAAGGAATTAAAAGGAAGGGTTTAAGGGTCTGAGGGTGATACGAGGGTTGGAGGGTAGCTGACAGCTATCAGCGGATAGCAGCATCCCAGCCTATTAGCCTCCTAGCGTTCCAGCATAATTTTGTGTAAGCGTTCCGCCCGCAGACAGAAAGCCTCCAGTTTGGCGTGGATGAGTTGCGGAAAAGGAGACCCGTCACTTTCAATTGCCAGAAAAGGCAGTTCTTCTATGGCTGCAAGCACTTTTCGCAGATGGAGACCTGGAGGGGTCAAACGAAGTTTGTCCTCTCGTTGCATGACCTTGCTCAGTATAGCCTCTGACAATCGGTTGGGCATGCATCCAAAAGGGCCTATGGCGATGACACCACAGACATGGGATGCGATTTCGAGCAGAGAACTCCCGATGGTCAACACGGCCTCACCTGTCAGGTCCCGCGATATATAAGGGGCGGCATGCTGGATAATTTCCGACATGGCCACAGACCTGCTTTCCAGGAGTCCAGATCCGGCGAGGATGGACCGTATGCGATGTTCGTAACGTGCCATGATTTTATTTCGAAGCGTTAAGCGACATCTCTCCATGATTGGCAGGTCATTCCCGACAATCCCTTTTTGAACAAGGAAGTCTGTGTAATGAATCCATTCCGCAACTGGCGAACAGATGGTCGCTATTCCCTTTTCAGCCAGCCGTTCCGGTAAGTCTTGGCGGGAGAGGGCATCTTTTCTGACAAAGATTTCACCGGTCAGCGAAACTTTCGGTACGCAGGCCACAGGCCGTTTTAAAGGAATGCCGGCGAGAGCGGCTGCTCCTGCACGCAGATGTGTGAGGAGATGATTGAACGTTACTGTCTTGAGAGTGTCCAGGATTTCCTCCCAGACCGTTTGAAACAGATGCAGCGCTTTAGGTACATGAACGGCATTCGCCAGGAGCATGGACCGAATGTCTTCCATCATGTCTGACACAACGATGGCCCACCAGGCTGCCCGGTCGAACGTTTTGTGCAGGCCGAGATAGGCATTTTCGGATGAAAGAGAGAGAAGGGCTACATCGGGTATGCCAAGCTTCTCTATCAGGTCCTCCATAAAAATAGAATACTGACCGAACCGACAGGGACCGGATCCGGTAGCCATGAAATAGACCAGAATTTCACCCGATTTCCGGCGGGTATGGATATAGTTCAGCAGAGACCCCGTGGTCAGTATCAATGGCAGGCATTCCTTGCATGAGGTATGACCCCTGCCCAGTTGTAGAATCGCTTCATCCGCTGGCGGAAGAGCAATGGCATTGATGCCGAGACCATTGAAGACAGCAGCGATGGCCTCAGTACTCAGTCTGCCCATGGACGGCAGCAGGACCGTGACACGGGGGTCGCTAAGGGGAACGTTTTCACCGGCAGTGGTCACGACGGTTGTCCTTCCATAGACAAGGGATGTTTTGGCCGCCTTGAAAGGGTGTTCCGTCATATCGATTTTCCGATGTCTGACGAGTTGTCTGAAGGCTGAAACAATATCGACGAAGGCTTCGATGCGGGTGTCGATCCCGGCATCAGCCGTATGACTGTCCAGTTCCAGGGTCAGGGATGGCTTTTTCCCCATGATCGACCTGAAATAACTCACCAGGAACGAATCGGGTCCACATGAGAAATTGGTGATATACACACCGAAAAGCTGGGGGTGCTTCTTGACGAAACGCGCAGCCTTCAGAATCATCTGTCCCATACCCCAATACATGTGTCGTTTGGGTTTCTCGTGATCAAAAGGGAGAAAATCAAAGGGTATGACAAGGATTCCCCGGGATGCCAGTTTGCGTGGTATTCCCATGTTGGCTTCTTCCACCAGCCCATTGTAGGGTCGCGAAAAAATGACCACACCCATTTTTTCAGGATTTGATTCGAGTCCGGTCAAGGCTTGTTGACCAAGGGTTTTCATTTCAGCCATGCATTGCATCTGACGCTTAAAGGCCACGTCAAAGGCTCTTTCGGCAGACTTCCGGATAATTCCCATTTCTGCTGCGGCTGAGACCATCGGGATCCTGGCACCCCCCAGACCCCCTTTCAAGTCCAGGAGTGGTTGAAAGACCATGAGGCCTTTTTGCCGCAGTTTCTGAAGCTGTTCGCGGAACGTGGTCTGTAAAAAGAATGTCTCGCCTTGTACAAAGGGGCATACCTGGGAAGACCGGTCGCCATTTTGTACCGGAATTGATTTGAAATGGGGCAAAAAAATATATTCGGGGGTTGGGTCGGCTGTAATGAGTGCGTGAAAAAAACCATGTGATAATTCGGCCGGATAACAGAACGGTGCATTGCGCTGGTCTATGCCGGTAGGGGAGATATTCTGCGGTAAAACCGGTTGGTAGCCGAGTAAGGAGAAAAAGGACGCATACAGGGGATAATAGGTGTTGGTCAGGAAACTCCTGTTGATGCCGATGGATCCTTTTTGCGTCAGTCCGAAATCTTGCGGCCCGGCAGCCCCGTACTTATCAAAGACAAGTCTCTGGCGGGTCTTTACCAGGTCGAGTATGTCAACAGCATGTTTTACCTTGTGTCGGAGGTTGTCATATCGATTACACGCACCGCCGAATGGGTAACGATTTCCTTCGATCTCGATCAATTCTATGGGACATTGGCGATCACATTTATCCCGGCCTCCGTTGCAGATAAAGGGTTTTCCATAGGCAACACGACGATTTGCCAGGGTTTCGAGAGAGAAGGCTTTCACTGCTGTCATACCAGCTTCAATGCGCTTTTTGACCACCAGCGACACGCCAAAAGCCCCCATGAGTCCCGGCTCCGGGGGAACGATAATAGGTTTTCCGGAAATCGAGGCCATGGCCAGGGGGACAGCGCTGTTGTAGCACACGCCACCCTGCAGGAAGATTTTGCTGCCGATGGGTCTGTTACCTTTGACGCGATTGGTATAGTTCATACAGATGGCGTAGACCAGTCCGGCCACGATGTCCTCGTAGCAAATACCTTCATGGATGGCATTTTTGATATCGGACGATATGAATGCAGCGCATTGGTCATTGAAATTCGGCGGCCTTTTGCCTTTCATCGCCACGGCAGCGATCTCTTCCATGCTGAGACCGAGAGATTCCAGGGCGGATTCTTCCAGGAAGGAGCCGGTGCCGGCGGAACAGGCTTCGTTCATAGCATAATCCGATGGGACACCATTGGTAATATAGGTATATTTGGCATCTTGACCACCGATTTCAAATATCGTATCGACCTGGGGGTCAAAATATACCGCAGCTGTTGCGTGGGCAATGATTTCATTGATGACGCAGTCCGTAATGCATGGAGCCCGGCGATCTGTCGACCTGAACCGCATACACCCAGTCCGATGATGGATATATCGTATGATTTTAGTTGTTTATGAATCTGTTCAAGAATCCGGGTATAGCATTGACGACTGGCCCCTATAGGGTATCCATTCGTTCGCAGGTATATGGATGCCAGCAGGGCCTGATCCGAATTTCTCAACAATACCGCCTTTGTTGTTGTGGAGCCTACGTCGAGCCCGAGAATACAAATGTCGCCGGGTAGGATCCTGCCCATGGTCATGGATTTAAATGTTACCCGATCTTCGAAAAAATTCAGGGGTGGCAGGGACTGGAATGAAGACAGACCTGTCTTAAAGATGGCGTTCGTGTTCCTGATGGGGATGGTTTTGTTCTCGAGTGCCCACAGGGCAACGCCCATCGCTTCAAAATAGGGACCCATTTCCGGTACGATGAGACCGGGGATTTCCTGGCGAAGATAGGTCACCATCATATGGTTTTGAACCATACCCCCGGTGATCATGATGTTGCGTTTTTCAATTTTTTTAAGGAGCTCCAGGATCTTGCCTGACATCGTTTTGCAGAGGCCGGCTGTGACATTCGATTTGGGTGTGCCCTTGTTGGTGGCATGCGTGCAATCGGATTTGCAGAAAACCGAGCAACGACCCGAAACGTGGTGAGGCGTCGCTTCAACCGCCCATTGCGCTGCTTCGTCCAGGCTGACGTTCATTCTTCTGATTTGCTCCAGAAAGATTCACCCGTTCCGGAGGCGCACTTGTTGCCTGTCAGGACATTGGATATCCGACCTGAACTGTCCAGGACGTAGACCATAAAGGTTTCACCACCGGCGGACACAATCGCAGGGCATGAATGCCCTGCCTTTGACGTAGCCATAGGAATGCTCTACAGACTCAGGCTCGGAAATGGATGACAGGTTGATAAATTTACGGAATTTTCTGCCGGTAGCGGCGATCCTGTGGAAGGATGTCAGGTCCAGGCTGTTTCAGCGCCCAAACAAGTGTCTTTTTGGGGTTGCCATCATGGGGGTGGCGTGAGAATCGATGACTCTTGGCCGTTCCGTACCGGATGTGTTTTCCTGGGCGGCCTGGACCATGGAAACGGTCGGATGCGCCAAGACATATGCCGAGTGATTTCATGGCCCCTTGTCCTTTTTTGACTTCAGGGGTGGTAGAATATAGGAATACGTATATCGGGGGGGGGGGGGGGGGGGGGGGGGGGGGGGGGGGGTCTATGATGATTTCAGCTTGCTTGTCAAGCGGTGCATCAGAGTAAGAACGAGGTTCTTGTTTATGGGGTTCTTGACGTTTGAACGTTTTGATAAAATTGGAAGCTTCCTGTGCGCGTTCAGGATGTGGTACGCTTTCAATTGGATATGTGATGCCAAGGGCATCCGATGGGTGTTGAAGATTTGCGGATCTATGATAATATCTGACATCTTGATTTCCATTCAATAGAATGAGACTGTGCTATGAAAACGACTACAAAGATCCTAATTTATCTGATCGCCATGGCATTGGCTGATATAGTTATTCCGGTGCCAATCGCTGCCTTCATGCTCATCTATGTTCTCTACCAAAAACCACCATGGTTCAAGGATCTGCTTGAGGAGGTTTATAGGTCTTAAGTGGACAAAGCAACCATATATAAAAAATAGCCGGGACGAAGTCCGGCTAATTCGGATAGTTTGTAAACTTAATAGATCTGTCACTAGGAAGTTATCAAAAAAAGTGGGTGCTATCTATGCTTCGTATAGACACCTCTGCCGATAGTCTTGATCTTACCCTGCTTCCTAAGTTTGAAAGTGATATTGGCCATCTTCTTTTTATCGAAGCCTGTTTTTTCTGCAAGACCAGCGCTATTAACACCTTTCTTTGATCTTTTGATAACAGCCAGCACAGTATCGGCGGCGGTTTCTTTAACAGCCTTCTTAGCTTCGCTTTCTTAGGTTTAACCGTAGTCTTTACGTGCAGGCTTAGCTTTAGCCTTCCCTGTACGGGCGCCATCTTCCAGTTTCTTTGCTATCTTCTCCATACCCTGCGCTATAGTTCTAAGTCCTTCCGCTACTGCTTTCAACGCTATATCAAGTTCTTTCATGTTATTTCCTCCTGTATACTGTTATTAATCCAATATAGGACATATGGCAAATAATACAAGTATTTTCTCATGATATGTTCATATTTTGTTTTGGGCGTGGGTGCTAACAGGCAGCATTTCGCAAAAAAGCGAATATCACAACTATCAAGAAGGCTACTACGGTGGGGCTATGTAGAAGATCTTAAAACCATTTATTACGAGAATGAATTACAACTATTAAACTGTTTAACTAAATTATAGAAATAAATTTCCTCCATTGATTAGTGATCAACATATTCTTGACATTCATGGCAGCAGGAAAGCTTCTCCCTACTTTAATGAGTCCAGAAACCAGTAAATACCATAGTAAGGTTGTCAAGTTGGATGATGCCAAATCTTTTGT
>CAVUUM010000023.1:0-69849 GCA_963744665.1 uncultured delta proteobacterium
GGTATCCAAATTTCTGCGGATACCGTATTTTTGACGAACATGTTAAAACAAGAAGGTCCCCAATGAATCGATCTACACTAAGACCTAATCGCCTAATCCATCTATCCAGTCAGATATAAAAGCAGCAATTTCTTCCCAACCATCTTCACCAATAACCCAGTGAGCATGATTTTCAAATCCTTTATATGTTGAAACAGCCTTGTATTTATCTGCAACTTTTTGAACCACAGAAGCAGGAGTGATTCTGTCTTCGGCTCCTGATATAACCAAAACGGGACAGGTGACCTTTGATTCATCAACCCTTGCTGCACCGTTAGCATCCAAATACCAAAACCCAATTTCAGCAGCAACCTTCCCGGACTCGTATACGAGCTTATCATAAATCACTTTTTGATCTTTTTCTGGTAGCAGATGCATCATGGCATACACTACAGCTTTGAAAGAAAAGCGGTGTGTCTTCCTCCAAAATCCCCACTGTGTAAGTATGCTCCAAAAACTTTTAATGACCGAATATTTTAAAGCGTAAATTCCACTTGGAGACGCAGGAGTCAAAAGGATAATACCACTTGCTAATCCTCGGGCTCCCAAAATTTGAGATATAAGACCACCCATAGAATGGCCCATTAGCAAGGGCTTATCTTCTAATTTGCCGATATATTCCTCAAGGTCTTGAGCATAGTCAAGCAGACTTGTGGTACCCAATGCAGGATCAGGTTTGTCAATAGGAAGTATATCATGATAACGAAGCACTGGTGTATCACATGTATATCCTTTGTCTTCAAAAAAATGCTTGTAGTTGTCCCAGACCCAACTACCACAGCACATACCATGGATCATCACGATATTCTTTGTCATGACATCCTCCTTATTAAAGGTTCATGGCACCTCATATCATCATCAATGATGATTTAACGTACGATTTGACGATATCAAAACATTTCTATGATGCCTAAAACAGCATGGAGAGATCGCCACATTTCGAGTGCACTAAAAACCTGTGATATAGCAAGCTACAATTTAAGTTTGATAAATTAGATTTAACTATCCTAAGAAATTTTATATAGTCCATCAAGATCACGCTGCAAATCCATTTCTTCAAACATAGTTCTTGCTTTTCCCAGATAGTCTTTGGCCTTCAATCCATTGAGTTGCTTATATTTACTATGGGGTTCTATCAACCGCCTACCCACCTCGAAATATGTCCGGGAAAGGTCAGGTCGTGCTCCGAGGCATTCTCCCTCTTGTATGGACTTGTCCCACCATTTAAGAGCTTTGTCTTGTTTGTCAATAAGCCAGTAATAATCTCCCATTAATCTAAGGATCCCGGTACGACAAGGCGCATATCTTTTAGAGCCCCGAACAGCCTTCTTTGCATCTTTGTGCGCTGCTTTTCTGTATTGTATAATGCGATACTGGTCCTTCTTTTCTATCGCATTTTTCAGTAGATGAAGGTTAGTCAACATCCTGCAAAGCAGAAAAGGCATAACATAAATGGGTGTCATCGTTCGTTCATTCGCAAGCAAGACCTCTCCGTCGCTTATCGTTGACAGCGCCGCCTCTAATTTCCCCTGATAGGTTTCAGCAATGCCCTTAAAGCTAATAAAAGCGACTTTACGAGGTTTCTGGATCATGCGATCTATCTGCAGAATGCCTTTCTCAGCAAATATTAAGGCATCGTTGAAGGTGCCTTTCTTGATTGCAGCAAGAGCGCTCACAAAATAGTATGCAGCTTTTGCATCTCCATAGTTATAGTTATCAGCAATCTGTTGTAGTGATTCTGTCAACATTTTGGCTTCATGAAAATGCCCCTGCTCAAGCTTGATTTGGCACTGAATGCTAAGTAAGAATATTGAACCGAAAAAATCCCCTTTTCTGAGCACGCGTTCCAATTGGGAAGTATCAAAATTTGGTGCTGATTTCCATTGACCCGTGAACAATGCAAGCCCAGAGCGGTGAAAAAGGGCGTCAATAGCGTTAGGACGCTTTTGAGCATCCACAATTTTCTCTGCACGCTGCAAAGCTTTTTCTGCAATAGAATATGACAGTCCCGGGAGGTAGAAAATCCCTGCTGTAGAGGCAGCATATTTAATTCCTTGTGGGATTAGATGAAGGTCAAGCCCATATATTTTTCTTGCAACTGAAAGGGATTCCAGAAAAAATCTTTTGCTGTCTACCAAAAACAAACTCTGACATCTCTCAAATAATAATCGTAAGTCCTTCAAATCCTGCTCATTTGGATTACGTTGTGATCGTTTAAGTGGGATGTAAAAAAAGGCTACAATAGAGAGAAAATCGAAAATTGCCCGGACAATCAACAATAGCTTTCCTTTAGGAGATCGATAACCCTTGTTAATGAGGATTTCATCGAAGTAATCCACCGCCTCCGACATATGACCCCTGTTGAAGTGGGCCGTAGCCAAATTGCTTTTAAGTAATGTCAATTTCTCGAGATTCGGATTAGATCCGTGTCGTTGCTCATAAAGCCTTAAGGCTTCCTGAAAGTATTTCAAAGCCTCGCTGGAGGCAGATGACTGTAAAGCCTCTTCACCTGCTTTGAGCATATTTTCTTCTGCACTATCGAGATCTCCTCCTTTGCTGTAATGGTAAGCCAGCATGCCATAAAACGTATGCAAGCGCTTATCGAAAATTCTCTCGATAGATTTTGCCACTTTTAGATGAAGCACTTTTCTCTGTTCCAGTAGGGTAGATTCATATGCCGCTTCTTGCGCGAGAGCATGTTTGAAAAGGTATTCCAACTCCTGCATTCGCATGCGATCCCTAATCAATTGGACATCCTTCAGATATGATAGCCTGTTATCCACGTTCTCAATCGAATTGGCTACATCCTTTAGTATCTTATCAAAAAAGCTCCGTCCGATGACCGATGCAATTTTAACAAGCTCCTTTGTTTGCTCTTCTTGACGGTCGATTCTTGCAATCAGGACGTCATTTATTGTGGGAGGAATTACCAAACCATCGATTTTGTCAGACAACTCAAATCCACCCTCTCTTCTCACTACGGCTCCTTGGTCGATGAGAGACCGCACCACTTCTTCGATAAAAAAAGGATTGCCGCCGGCCCGATGTATAATTCGATTCCTGACCGAATAAGGTAACCCTTTTATCTTCAACATATTTTGGATCAATATTTCACTGTCATTTTTTCCCAAGCGTTGGAGTCTAATTTCAACATAGTATACTGGATGTCGTTGTCCGATGGTTGCTACCTTGACATCTCCGCCGTCCTCCAAATAACCTGGGCGAAAAACATTGATGAAAACAAGTTTGTTATTTTCCGCAAGCTGATAGAGCACTTCTAAAAGCTCAATTGAACTCGTATCAGCCCAGTGAAGGTCTTCAATGATCACAACAGTCGGGCGCAGTTCACTACCTTTGATGATAAGCTCTCTTACGTTCTTGAAGATGAGTTTTTCCAAGGATTCACCTTCAATGCCCTTGATCCTCTCCGCAGACCTCCCTTTGAGTTTCAGGCTCATCAGAGTAGCAACAAACGGGAAAATCTCATCTGCCTCTTTTGGATGGACCGCTTGGATAGCCTTTTCTAGTTTATATAAAGCATCAACAGTGGGGTCGTCTTCTGAAATTCCAGCCCACTGCTTGAGAAGATCGATGACAGGGTGAAAGCTTAGATTTTTTCCGAAGGAAATTGCCCTGCCTTCAAGAAGGGTGACTCGTTTCATCACCTCACGATTTTTAAGCTCAGCAATAAGACGGGACTTTCCTATGCCAGCTTCACCGATGATGTTGACCACAGAGCCCTCGCCGTTGACTGCCTTAAGCACCTGCAGTTCAAGCCTGTCCAGTTCCTTATCCCGGCCGACCATATCCGAGGAAACCTTTCTATTCTCACTTTTTAGTGATAAAGGGGCTTTAGCTGATATTAGTTTATAAATTGAAATGGACTCAGATTTCCCTTTTATCTTAGTGGATTGCAGTACCTCGAAAATGAAATGGCGTTTAGCTGCAGTGTATGTTTCTGTTCCGACAAGGGTCGTACCAGAAGCGGCCAAATCGCTCAACCTAGCTGCTACATTGATTGCATCACCGGTCAGACCGTGAGTTCCTTTTTCTAAATCAACCGCTCCAGTGATCACAAGGCCAGTATTGATACCTGTGTGCATCGTTAAGGGATGCCCAATTTTATCCTCAAACTGAGGGCTGATTTTATCTACGGCAGTGTGTATTTCCATTGCAGCTCTGATGGCCCTAATTGGATCGTCTTCATGGGTCTTTGGTACCCCAAAAACCGCCATTACAGCATCACCGATAAATCTTTCAATAAATCCATCATAGCTTCTAATGATTTCGGTGATTTTGCTAAATATTTGGCTCATAATTCCCTTGACCTCTTCGGGGTCAAAACGTTCAGTCATAGCTGTGTATCCGGACATATCAGAGAACATAACGGTAACGTGCTTACGTTCGCTATCCATCTTACAGGTGTCTTTTACGGCCTCTAATTCATCAACTACGTGACAGCCACATTTATTGCAAAACATTGAGTCTTCAGAAAGTTCAGCTTGGCATTTCGGGCATTCCATTTTTGCCCCCACTTTTATGTTTGAGAAATATAGGAAGGATTGAAATATAACGGTTGGACTCCTTTAAAGAAATACATAAATTATAGAATCTTGTCAAATCTCAAAAGTTTCAGATACTGGGGTGGGATTATTTAAGGATAGATTACGGATATTGTATATGTATTTTAAACACAGGTTAATCACCGAGTCGAGTAGACCATGGGAACCTCCCCCTCAGCCTCTCACAGACACGGACGTGAACCTCTCGGTTCATCCGGCTCCTATCGACCAGCCGATTGTCGCGTTAATCGCCAATGTGCAAACAGATATGACATCCTCTTCGCAATGCGCCCAAGAAAATAGAACGCCTTGTGCTTGCGGCGGCGTAGCTTCTTATATTTCCGCATAGCCCATCGTTGCCATGAGCCGTTGAGTTGATTTAAAACAGGGTTAAGCGTCTATAGGGGTTGTCAGAAAAACGTTCCGATTGAGGACCGTTTTTCTGCTACAAACCCTTATACCGCCATCATATTTTCGGAACATTATTATGACAAGCGGTATAATAAATTTGATACAGGATTTGGTGGGGAGGATTTTAGCTATGTTTTTGTGGTCAGATTTGGTGGATGTTAACAATAATTGATATCTGAAAACACTGGTTTTTAGAAAGATTCGATCAGAAATGAGGTCAGCAGAGTAAGAGAAGTTTCAAAATGGGACCTGATCCGAAATACAGAACCGATTTCAAAAAAGATTGTATGGAGATTCAATATTATATAGCCGGGAGGCCTTGAGTACTTTCTTGCCAATCCCAACCACAGCATCAAAATCGTCAATTTTCATAAGTCTAATATTAAGGGTGCTTCTCTTCATGAGACCTCCTTTCTTTCCGGATAAAGATATTTGTATTATGATTTACTTAAAAATTCACGGATCGCCTGGTTCCTGGCTTTATGGGGCTGAAAAACAATGCCGTAATGATTCATACCGGCGACATCAAATCTATGTGCATGTGGAATTTCCAACATCATTCTGTCAATGACGTCTTCGGGCAGAAGGATATCGTCCTTGCTCAGCAGGCCTGCGGGTGCGCGAAGTATGAGAACTTCACATTTTATCCTGGGGTAATAGGAAGCACAATCAACTTTTCTGATGTTTTCGGCTTCCTCCTGTATATGGGCTGGCGCGATATTGGTTTGCACCCCTCCTTCAACTGCTTCAATTTCGTGACGATAATAGGTTTCAATAGCAGAGGACCAGGGCTGGATATAAGGTGCGGCTTTCATCTTCTCCAAATAGGTATCGACCGATGGGAAAACCTGTCCCAGTCTGTCCAGAGCCGGCTTTATTCCGACAAACACTTTTCCCATTTGTTCTTTCGATAAATTACCCCCTCCATCAACCAGGATGAAGCGATCCATACGCTCCGGATACGCTGCCGCAAAGGCCAGCCCTATGAAAGCGCCTAATGAATGTCCCATGATAACGACTCGATCAAGGCCCAGGTCATCTAAAAGACACTTAATGTCCTGCAAATGATACGCGAGAGCATACCCTTTAGATGGTTTGTCCGACAGTCCTCTTCCCCGCAGGTCCATGGCAATCAGGTGATATTCCGACCTCAAAGCCGCCGCCATCGTGTCCCAGCAACGACAATTGGCCGTAATGCCGTGGATACAGAGAATGGGTTGGCCCGCGCCTTCCCAAACAGCTATATTTATTTTTATCCCGTTTCCATTGACTTTTTTCATCATCGGTTCAGTCATGAAATTTCTCCTGATGTTCTATTTTTATAGGTCCAATGGCGGGACCAGTTAGCGGTTCAGATTGTTATAAATTTTGGTTTATACACATTTGAAAAAGATTCGAGTGGTCGAAGGGTTTGAAAGGATCAAGGAGACAAGTGAAGATCAAAAGCACGAATGCTCGCGGTCTCACAAAAAGAAGATGCTTGCAACAGACGCTATTCATCTGTGTGCCGGCTAATCTTCTATTGCATTTTTGCGTGCCTGGGCGGGCTCACCAAAGCCTCGCCCGATATCACCTGCTCACCATCCTGGTTCGAGCAGGTTGTCTCCAGCCTGACACGCTTTTTTCCATCTAATTTTTCAGAAACCCTGACCCTGGCCGTTATGGTATCCCCAATACGAACCGGTGCCAGAAAATTGAGCGTCTGGCTCATGTATATGGTACCCGGTCCGGGAAGCTGGGTACCGATAACAGCCGATATAAAACCGGCCGTCAGCATCCCGTGGGCAATCCTGTTTTTAAAAAAGGTATTCTGCGCATAGGCCTCGTTGATGTGTGCCGGGTTGAAGTCGCCGCTAATACCGGCGTACATGTAAACGTCCGACTCGGAGATGGTTTTTGAAAATTCGGACATTTCACCAACCTGGAGCTGGTCATATGTCTTGCCGATCATAGGTATTCCTCTACCTTTTTAAAAGCTTCGTCCACCGTTTTCTTGTATTCCTCGCGACCTTTTTTAAAGGCATCCACCCACTCGCGAATAGCCTTTTTCCCCTCTTCCGGAAGCCACGAGGCCTGGTTCAGCATGCTGGTTGCCAGTGTTTCGTTCTGGTCCTGCACCATGACCATGGCATTAAACGCATTGTTGAAGGCACCCTTGTTAAAATCCACCATCTGCCTGAATGCTTGTTTTTGATCCATTTTGTCCCCCTTTATCCCCTTGTTTTTTTCACTTATTTGTTTGTTTCGCAACCCCGCACAAGCCCTCCGCCTGCTTAAAGCCAAAGGCCACACTCTCTTTGAAACTCTTGAAGCTTCTTTTCCGGTAGCCGCTCCATTGCCCCAATGCTTTCTTGCTTTCTTCTGTTCCCCAAGGCGACAGCTCCACATAAGATCCAGCCATTTTCTCTCCGTGTTCCTGAAATCGTTCGATGAGGTTCACGGCACTGTCAACCGTTGTTTTGTTCCATTCGAGTATTTGTTTTGTAACATCTGTGTGTTTCATGATTCACTCCTTTAAATTCTGTATACAAATAAATTTGATTCCTTTGCCCACTTGCACGACGGTAACCGATCATCTCCCGCCGCTTTGCTTCATTTCAAATATAGGCGCGTATTCAGACTTGTCAATTAAAAAAATGTTGCAACGCACAATTTATTTTGAAACCACGGTTGCTTTTTTATTTTCAATACATATTATTTAGTTATAGAAAAGTGACCGGATTTGCAATCGCCTGATTTTTTCTATTTTTTGCACTAAACCAAACAGATTGTCAAACGCGGTAAACAACGGGGATGTTAACATGCCGGAAAAAATCCTACTGAAAAAATACAGCAATCGACGGCTTTACGATACCAAGAGCAGTCGTTATGTAACCCTTGAGGATCTCACCGGTTTGGTGAAATCGGGGAATCAGGTGGAAATTGTCGATGCCGCCACCAAAGAGGATGTAACCGCCTTTATCCTGACCCAGATCATTCTAGAAGAAGCCCGCAAAAAAAATTTTCTGCTTCCCATACCCGTGTTGCATCTCATAATCCAGCATGGGGATGATGCGTTGGGGGATTTTTTCGATAAGTATCTGCAAAAAACCATCCAAAACTACCTGGAATACAAAAAAGCCTTTGACGACCAGTTCAGCAGGTGGCTCGACGTGGGAACGGACATGCGCAAACTGATGCCCAACATGATGCAGGGCGCCTCGGCCATGGACAATTTCATGCAGATGTTTGCCGCCCCTGGTCAGACGAAACCGAAAGAACCGACTGGCGACAAGGATATAGAGGTAATCGATGACAAGTAAAACCGACACCCAGGGGCTGAAAAATGACTACCGGAACTGGATGAACGACGCAGTTGCCTATGGCACCGACTTTTTTCAGCGCAGCATCATTTATATGGACATCCTTCGGCAACGCGGTAACAACTATCTGGAACACAATAAAAAAGGCATGCCTCCGGTTCTGAGTTTTGATCATGAGATCATTCAGGACGGCCGCGACCACGACCCCGGGGCAAACTATATGCTGGCACGTATCCATGACCGCAGGACAAAGGCCCTTACCGCCGATGATTTCATGGAAAAGCGAAGGTTTAACAATGCTGCCTACGTTGAATCATCAGAAAAGCGCCCGGTTATCATTCTCGATCCGCGAGCCGGTGGAGGACCGGGAATCGGAGGGTCTAAACAGGATTCTGAAATTGGCATGGCTTTGCATCAGGGGCACCCCGTCTATTTCATTCTGTTCAGTCCGGACCCACTTCCTGGGCAGACCATGTCGGATGTTCAGCAGGTCATGGCCTGGTTTGTTGAAACCGTGAGGGGTCTGCACACGCATGCCCGTAAGCCCATCATCATTGGAAACTGCCAGGCCGGCTGGGCGATCGCCATGCTGGGCACCTTGCACCCGGAGAATGTTGGCCCCATCATATTGAACGGAGCCCCCCTGTCGTTCTGGGCCGGTGTGGCAGGAAAAAACCCCATGCGCTACCGGGCTGGTTGGACCGGGGGAGTCTGGCTGGCCAGTCTCTGGAGTGATCTCGGCAACGGGATGTTCGACGGCGCCAACCTTCTAGCGGGCTTTGAAGATCTGAACTTGTCCAGGACACTCTGGGACAAGCAGTATTACCTCTGGGCCAATCTCGATACCGAAGAAGAGCGTTACCTCGAATTCGAAAAATGGTGGAATGGCTATTTCAAACTGACCGGGGATGAGTTTCACTTTATCGTGGATGAGTTGTTTGTGGGAAACCGGCTTGAAAAAGGCCTTGTCAAAATGCATGGCCAAAAGATCGATCTGAAGAAACTTCAAGGCCCGGTCCTGGTTTTTGCGTCCCGGGGAGACAACATCACACCTCCGCAGCAGGCGCTGAACTGGATTCCAAAGGTCTGGGGGACTGTGGACGAGATCCGTCGTGAAAAACGGGTCATCGTATACATGGTGCATGATACCATCGGCCACCTGGGCATATTTGTTTCCAGACCGGTTTCCAGAAAAGAACACAAGGAGATGATCGCCAGCATCGACCAGGTCGATCTTCTCGCCCCGGGTCTGTACGAGATGATCATCTCGGAAACAGACGATCATGACACCCATCAGGTCCGCTTTGAAAAACGTGACATGGCCGACGTCTATTCCCTGGATGACAAGGAAAACGACGATGTCTACTTTGCGTCGGTGGCAGCCCTGTCGACACGCAACGATGTCTTTTATCGAACGTTGATACGTCCCTTTGTCAGGGCCATGGTAACGGAAACGGTTGCCGAGGGTATTCGTCAACTGCACCCCCTGAGGGTTTCCAAATACATGTTTTCAGATCTGAATCCCTGGATACTGCCTTTTAAAACACTTGCCGAAAGCATCAGGAAAGACCGCAGCCCTGTGGCTGAGGACAATCTATTTTCGCATTTGGAAAAGACGTTTTCAAAAAGCATTTCAGCGTCCCTCAACCTTTACCGGGATGTCCGTGACCTGTCCCAGGAGCTCTGGTTCCAATCGGTTTACGGCAATCCATGGGTGAAGTCCTGGTTCAATGAAAGGATTGTCCAAAAACCCGAGTCATCCGACACGTGCAAGCCTGAGTGGTTGCAGGATGTTTCCAGCGGCGGATACGCAGAAGCTGTCGTGCGCATGATGAATGCCCTTGCCCATGCCGGCAGTGCCACCGACCGGCGTATCCTGAAGGCTTATGAGGAAATATCCGAAAAGGACAAGCGGCTGATTCGGCTGGTCTCCGATAGATTGACCGAAACCGTCAAGAAACAAGCCTGTATACTGGTCAGCGACCCGGACCGGGCTATCGCAGCTCTGGCTACACTCCTACCGGATCAGGAAGATCGCCAGACCGCGTTCGACATTGCAACAGGCATTCTCTCAAAGGACGAAGCCCGCAAACCTGAAGTGCAGTCCCGCATCCAAGCCATTCGGGGAGTCCTGGGGATTGAAGGGCCCGAGGGTGATACAAGGGGGATACGAGGGTTGGAGGGTAGCTGACAGCTATAAGCAACACGTCATTATTCTACATTCCTTGTTCGATATTCGATATTTTCTTTTTTAATTTTCTCCAGATCGATTGAACCTTTCCGGGTCCTCCACCAGAGGTGGAGGTATTTCAGAATCAGAATAACGCATTGGGCATATAACACACCCCGCTTTCCGGACGATCCAGACGCCTGGTGACATAGCATCCCGGCGCATTGTCAAGCCGGGCCGCTGCTGTACCGCCGGGAACCCTTGCCGGAACCTTCTCCCCGGCATACCTGTTGTTCCACTCAGCCCAATCCAGCCACCAGGAGCTCTGATGAAAGTCCGCCTTGGACACCCATTCTTCAGCGGTTTCAGGCAGGCCGTCATGGGTCCAGTGACCATATTTTTTCCTGGGCGGCGGGTTTACGATGCCGGCCACGTGCCCAGAGGCACCGAGAACAAAACGTACATCCCCCGCATGAAGTTGGGCTCCCTTGTAGGTCGTCTGCCAAAGCGCAATGTGGTCTTCGCGGGTGGAAATGAAGTAAACCGGGTTCCTGATCGTGCCGATATCGATGGGCACATTGTCCAGGGTGATGCCGCCAGGCTCCCTGAACCGGTTGTGGAGGTACATGTTTCTCAGATAATAGGAGTGCATTTTTGCCGGCATGTTGGTTGAATCCGAATTCCAGAACAGGATGTCAAAGGGCACCGGGCTAGCCCCTTTCAGGTAGTTGTTGATCACGTATGCCCAGATTAGGTCATTGGCCCGCAGCATGCTGAAGCTGTTGGACATGGCGCAACCGTCCAGGTAGCCTTGCTTTTCCATCGTCTCTTCGAAGGCTGCGATCTGCTCTTCGTTGATAAACACCCCAATGTCTCCGGGATCGGAAAAATCGATCAGGGAGGCCATATAGGTGTTGGTGTAAATCCGATCCCCTTCGCCTTTGGCGATCAGATAGGCGGTGGTGCATGCCAGGAGTGTCCCCCCCATGCAGTAGCCCATGGCATTGACCTCTTTCTGACCGGTGGCCCGCTCGATCTCCCGCAGGGCGGTGACCGGGCCTTCGAGCATATAATGTTCGAACCCTTTTTCCTTGAGCGCTTCATCTGGATTTGCCCATGAAATCATAAACACGGTGTATCCCTGATCAACCATCCACTTGACCATGGAATTCTGCTCCCTCAAGTCGAGAATGTAGTACTTGTTGATCCAAGGTGGGATAATCAAGAGGGGTCGCGTATACACCTTTTCGGTGGTCGGGCTGTACTGGATCAATTCAATCAGATCATTGTTGTAGACCACCTTGCCTGGTGAAACAGCCAGGTCCTTGCCCACCTCAAAGGCATCCATATCGGTCATCTGAATCTGAAGCTGGCAGGGCCCCCTGTCCAGATCTTCCAGCAGGTTTTGCAGGCCCTTGACAAGATTTTCTCCCCGGCTTTCAATGGTCAGCTGCAGGAGCTCCGGGTTGGTTCCCAGAAAATTGGAAGGTGCGATGGCATCCAGGTACTGGTTCGTGTAGAATTCGACCTTTTGCCGGGTTTTGTCATCCAGGCCTTGAATATCCTGAATCGCTGTGCGGATGGCTTTGGATGTGAGCAGGTAACTCTCCTTGATGAAGCTGAACATGGGATTGGCGCTCCAGGCCTCGTGGCGAAAACGTTTGTCCGGTTTCTCATCCTCCTCCTGAGCAGGCATTCCGCCCAACAGCTGCAGCGAACTCTTTTGCACGAGCCCCCAGTAATCCTCCCAGTATGACATCTGGGAGTCAAACAACTGGTTTGGATCCGCCATCAGCTTGACGGCCAATTCCTGAAAACTTTTACCCACCGTGGCAGCCTCTGCCTGGTCAATATGGCTCGACTGTTGCTGCTTATCCAGAAAGGACTGAACCAGCTTCCTGCTTTTTTCGT
Source organism: uncultured delta proteobacterium (assembly GCA_963744665.1). Lineage (GTDB taxonomy): Bacteria > Desulfobacterota > Desulfobacteria > Desulfobacterales > B30-G6 > B30-G6. The sequence goes on from CAVUUM010000023.1 coordinate 12,396, forward strand.
TCACCTCCAGCAGAATGTCGGACAGCTCATCCAAATTAAAATTAAAAAAATCAGTCATTGATGATTTTTTTTTATCCGTCATAATCCCTTCCTTTCCCGTTCATTATCCGCAATGCTAAGCGCAATTACAACATCTACTCCATTATAAATAAAATTACTCCAATGACAATAGCGTTCTGCAAAGATGATGTATCGGGTGAATCCTGATAACATATATTGGAAAGGAACAAATATTATTAATATGAGGAGGATATTATAACAAATGCTCGATTTGCTGGGAGGAACTGGCGCGGAAAAGGATTAGAATTTATTATTGCGTGATTGATGAATAAAACCGGCGATCAATGCAATAGAGCCGATAAATAGAAGATATAGAACTTCTTTTGGGACTTCTGATCCTCCAACAATATTGCTCACCATAGAATCGGCTGGTATAGATACTCTATTGAACATAGACAGTGAGGGCATTCATCGCAGCTTGTTGGAGCAGGACGAAACTCAGGTTTGCGTGGCGGTGAAATTCATTAACAGGCGAAAAAAAATGCCGATTCCTGAAGAAATCGGCATTTTTATTGTTGGCCAAGGTGTGACCAACAGGTTTAGTCCAGAAGTTCCATCAATTTTCCGCAACATGGAGGGATGCGGTCGCCGGCTTTGAGGTTGACGTACTTGTTGCATGTCTGACAATAACAGGTAGAATCTTTATCCACATAAACCACTGGATATTCCTCTTCACCCTTTTCTCCTTCTACTGCAAATTGGGCGGTGTTACTTTTTGCAGGGACATACTCTCCCACCGGCACCAGCTTCTGGTTAAAGCGTGAACAGTCCACAAGCATACGCCAGAGTCCTTCTAACATGGTTTTTTCGTAATCGGCTTCGGGAGTAAATTCCACTATGTTTTTGTTAAGTTCGATCCGCATGTACATTCCTCCTTAATTGGCTTTAAACGTTCTCTGCTCCTGATCTTCATGAAACACCTGAGATATTTACCACCAAATCGTCCTAATAACAATACTGCTATAATTCCAACCACGGGAATTATTATTGTTTCAGGAGGTCATGGGCCGGTAATTAAAGGTGAAAAAGCATCAAGTTCATTCATGTTTTGCATCTCCAAGTGGGTGCGCCCTGCCGGGCGCACAAATAAAAATGGGCAGCAGGAAATTAATCCTGCTGCCCCAGGTATTATCGATACACACGTTTGATAGTGCCAATCAAGTTTTACCTTTGGATGCGTCACCTTGCCTTGCCAAGCCTTCCCTCATCAAGCACCACCCTCGCAGGCATTGCCTGATCTGGTCGTGCCCAACCTGACCGTGTTACACACCCTGTCTCGCTCTGTCCTGCTCAGTCTTACCCTGCTAAACGCAATCCTTGCGGATTTTGTCTCACCTGATAATGCCCGGTTTGACTTTGCTCTGCCTCATGCTTTGCATGTCTTGCTAAGTCTTTCCAAATCAAGTTCCGTCCTTGCGGGCTTTACCTGACCTAGTCATACCAAGCGTAACCTTGCTTGACACAATGCTTTGCGCTGTCTTGCCTAGCCGTTCCGGGAAGATTCATCTCTTGCGAGATTACTCTAACCTAGTCATACCAAGCCTGACCTTGCTCGGCTCCGTGTATTGTCCTGTCTTGCCTGGTTTTCTTATGCCAAGTGCCGTCCTTGCGGGCTTTACCCGACATCGTCATACCAAACCTGACCAGATTCTACACGTTGCCTCGCGCTGTCTTGTCTAGCCTTCGTATGTTAAGTATCACCCTTGCGAGTTTTACTTGATATAGTCATGCTGGACCCGACCTTGCTCGACATTTTAGGGTCATCATGATTGGGATCGATAATCACCCTTGCCTCATACGTAGTTTATATCTTTACCCCTTGTCAAGCTTTTTTTTCAATTTTTTTCACTTTTTTTTCAAGAGGGGCTTTGAGTTATTTTTTATTATTATATCAATATATTATGGATATACTTAATGCTTGCTAAAATCATATTTCCATTTAATTCGGCGGGTTACTTTTCTGGCCTGTCCATTTACGCCCGGTTCATATTCTGTGGTCAAATAGGTACCATTTCTGATACATTAATTGGCTGGATAAAATCAAAAATTAATAAAATATGTTAGTAATTCAGGGAGATGAATTTCTAGTGATTTTTTATCCTGTTCTCATCACGAACATGAATTGTTCTCACACCAACGTTTGAACAAATTGTTATCGATATGAAAACAGTCCAGCACCTTGCCAACCAGATGATCGATCATGTCATCAATGCTTTCAGGGCGGTGATAAAAGGTCATAAACGGCGGGACAATCATCCCTCTAAGGCGTTCCACTTTGGCCATCAAGTCCAGATGGCCACAATGAAGGGGTGACTCTCTCGGCACAACCACCAGTCGCCTTCGTTCCTTCAATGTTACATCCGCTGCTCGAATCAGCAGATTGGTGTTGAATGAGTTAGCCAAGGCAGACATTGTTTTCATGGAACAAGGGATGATAACCATTCCCCTGGTTCGAAAAGATCCGCTGGCAATCGATGCGCCGATGTCATGAAAATCGTGGACAACATCCGCCAGTTTCTTGACATCCTCTACATGCCAATTCGTCTCCAGTTCAATCGTTCTTACGGTCGACCCTGAAATCACCAAATGGGTTTCAAACTCAGAATCAGAAAAATACTGAAGCAACCGAATACCCAATATTGCGCCCGAAGCGCCCGACATACCCACAACAATTCTTTCCATTCTTGCTCCCTTTTTGGTCAAAGGATTTCCAACGTTTCTTTATGCCCAAATCCTAATGAGTTATCGAGAAAATCTATCTTTGCCGGCCGAATTTGATAAAATTTCACATTTGATACTTTTTGCGCGATCTTTTTGCCCAGTTTGTGCGGAGATAACAAGAAATCGGCGACATTCGGGAATTTTTTAACGTAGGCTTTAGCGATGCGTGCCTGCTTTAAAATGCCGCCGATACATTCAACTCGTCCTTCAAGCTGAATCCCCTTGATTTGAAGCCAATTTGAATAATCTTCATTGATCGTTCCGGAAACCGTCGGGTTTTGTGTTAAATTCTCCCCATGTCGGCTTTTCGGATTACTTAAAAAGTAAAGATTGAATCCGATATTGACATAAAAAACCGATGCAGCGTGTGGGATGCCTCCCACCGTTGTTGCCAGCGAAATGGTGTTACACGTTTCCAGATAATAGAATATTTTTTGTTCCAGCTGTTGGTTTTTCATGGCTTGATCTTTATTTTTGACGAAGATTTGATTCCCGGTATCGGTAACTTATCCAGAAATCAATCCAAGATCCATAACAGCAATGTAAATGATCACAGTCTGTTTATCAACTCAGAATTAAAGATCTGCTGCATCAATGCGACAAGGTATGAACCGGTGCAGGGGTGTCCCCAGCGGATCCCGATGGATGTTCTTTGTCAGATAGTTGGCGTTGATACCGTAAACCTGGTCATCATAGATCAGACCGAACCCATGGGGAATCAGGACCGTACCCTGCCGGATCTGCTTGCTCACTTCCAATTCGCCGGTTGCGCTCCCGGCTTTGGTGGTCACTTTTACCATCTGGCCATCGACCAGACCCTGGTTTTCTGCGTCTGTCGGATTTACCGCCACGGTACAAGCCCGCTTGCCGAGGTTCCATTCCGGATTCCGCATCAGGGTATTGGCGTTGTACTTCATGTGACGACCGGCGTTGAGAATCAAAGGATCTGGGACGATTCCAGACACTTTGACGGCGGATCCACAACAGGTCGCCGCAGCTGGAAAAAAACTTCCGGATAGGTCCAGGGAAAAAAGGTTGCGTCCCAGGACTCGTAAAATGTGCGGCAAGGCAACACATAATGAGCCAATCTGGCGGTCTCGCTCATCACAATGTCGTTGACCACCAAAAGATCAAGGTTTTTGAAACCCTTTTCATAGGCGCGGGTGTCTGGATAGGCTCGCAGGGGATTGCAGGCACTGACCAGCACCGCCCTCAGTCTTTGCGGATGATCGTTGAGTATCTCCTCGGGCATGACCGCCGGGGGGAAAGAGCCCGCCGCTACAGGTGGCATGTTCGTCTGGAATGGCGATATTGTATTGCTTCCCAAGCATACGGCCAAATACCCACCAGGAGCCGGAAAACTCCTGACCGGCCGAAGAGTAATAGTACTGGGATCCGAGCGCGCGGATAAGGCTCAAGCCGAAGGCTGCTTCCATGTGCCCCCCCTGGGCACTGCCACCCATGTACGCTAAACAGCGCGGGCCGCTCTGATCCAGAAGTGTTTGAAGTTTTTCAGCGATCTCAGCGATGGCCTGGTCCCAGGAAATGGATTCGAATTTTTCCCCCACCCGTTTAAGGGGCTCCTTTAACCGGTCTGCCGGATACTGATGATAACTCACGTTGACCCCTTTACGGCAGGCATATCCCTTGCTGCGCAAATTGGCCTTGTCCGGGCGTACGCGAATTATGCGCTCGTCCTCCACAAGCATTTCCAATCCACAGTTCTGGGCACACAATACGCATCCTGTTTTATGCCAGTTTCCCATGCTTTCTCCTTTTCTCGCTCCTTTGGGGGCTGCAACCATCATCAGGCAACGATTATTCTTCGGACCTATTAAGATAAGTGGGTTATACTCTCAATTAGTTGTGAGAAAGGGTTCAACTCTTTTTGAAGTGATCCAAATAATATTACATGACACAATGCCAATGCATTGCCAAATAACTTTTAAGGCCGAAGCTAAAAAAATATTTTGACGACGCCGAATCCCCTGTGGGCCTGTTCAAGGGTGCCCTGCTGCCGGCGGTGATTACATGGCTGTGTTTTGTGGTTTTCCAATAAATTGTATTATTTCATATATCGGAACTCTCAGTTCCGAATCGAACATTCATCGCAACAAGTTGTGATGGTTGTTCTGCCTTGCGGCAGTGCTTTGCAGCAAACACAAAAACGATGTCTTCATATTCGCTCGCCACCGCGGTTCAGAACACAGCATGATCTTAGCCCCTTATCATCCCACGCTGAACATGTGACATCTCTTTTTTTATGGTATGCTCAAAACCGTCTCGTATGTCTGTTCCATCCTGAAGGCCTGCGAGGTAAATCACTCCTTGGCATGCATTATGCTTTCCTGATTGCCGGATATGTCATCCATATACCCGGAACACGAGGTATCAAATTTCCCGAGCCGGATCTTCTGTGAGGATGCTGGATATAAGCGGCAAGCGATAAACCCTAAGCTGTAAGCAGCTTAATGCTTAAGCTTACCGCTTAAAGCTTATCAAGGAGAACCCGCCATGACTGCCGGAAACCAGATCCACCCGCACAATAACTCATGGCTATTGAGCGCTTTAGCAGGCCCCATCTTCATTCTGATCATTGTGTTCGTCATTGTCTATAGCGGGCATGCATCCGACGAGCAGTTTTCCATGCAGATTCAAAACAAAACCCTTGCTGAGGTATTTCAAGATCTGATACAGATGTCAGGGCGTACGATTTCATTCGACAAGGAATGGACCGATCAGCCGATTAACATCCGTTTTGTCAATCTCACCCTGGAAATGGCCATAGCCAAGATACTTACAAACCTCAACCATGTGGTCATATTTGAACAGGATACCATTCAGGTTAAAATTTACGGTGTTGTAACACCCGACAAAGGTATTTACCAGACGCCGGTAGCGGCTCGATATTCAAATGTGACAACAACAGATCGCGACATCAGAGCCCCGGCAAGACCTTTGCCGATAAGCACCCGGCAAAATGATGAGATGGAAGAGGAAATGGACCTGGAAACAACTGAAGCGGAAGAGACTGAAAACACGAACGAAGAAAAGATACCCGAGGAACAGGAAGAAACAAATGAAAACGAAGGAACAACCCCGGAAAATGACAAAGAGGTTGAAAGCGGTGCTGAAAGTGATTGAGGATGGCTTTGTTTTACAAACCCCTGAAATGTGACGGCATCATCCTTATCCGGTGAGCTTTTCCTGGTTCTCGAGGGCAATTTTGCACTTGATACAAAGACGGGCCACCGGACGGGCTTCTAAACGTTTGATCGAGATACCATTGCCGCACATCTCACAGATCCCGTACTCACCGTTTTCAATATTCCACAGCGACTGTCTTATCTTCCTGATGAGGGTACTTTCACGACTCCGGATCCGAAGTCGATATTCCCGCTCAGACTCGGCATTGGCCTGATCGAGAAGATCTGCCGGTACGTCCTCATTTTTCCTCAATTCGGTCACAGTGTCATCTGCCTGATGGAGCAGATCCTCGAGCCAGGTTTCTAACATATTTTTAAAATACAACCGTTTTTTTTCATCCATCCCATCACCTGTCTGTGACATCATCCAAAAAATTCTCTCCCATGTCCAAAACATCTTCACCAGCAAGTAATTCCGGTGAAACCGAATCTTCCCAATCCTCATGGGACACCACATCATCAAACTCGGGATCAATTAAAAATTTTGACAGGTATTCCATATCGCTGTATCGCATAATGCCTCCTTACCAGTCTTCATTCATATGTTTTGACAATGCACCGCGCTTTCTATTTGAATGGCGCCGGTTTTCCGCCTGGTCCAAATTTCTGTTCTTGTGTTTTCTGCATGACGGACATCGCTTGGGCATGTCATATCCCCTGTCTTCATATTTTTCCTGTTCCGATACATTGAATTCGAATTCTTCTTCACACTGGATGCATACCATTGTTATATTTTCCATACTCGGAACCTCTAATTCCGCTTTACGCTAATCATTTGTATTAAATCGGAATTCATGATTCCGATTTAATATACATGCCTGTTTTTTCAATGTGCCTGATTGATAACATCCTGAACATGGATATAGGTGAGCGCTCCCCATCGCTCAAGGATTCCGGTGACGGTGATTTCTTTCCTCAAATAAGAGGCGATCATATCACCAACATCTTGATTTGATATTATATATTCCTTTTCGTTCGTTGTTGCGATCTTAAGCGCGGTTATATTGCCCTTTTCATCCCAATTGGATGGGATCAAGATACCCTTCAATGAAATTTTTGCCTGCTCTTTTGTCACGGACCATCGCCTGATTGCGGGTTTGTTCAAATCTCACTAGCGGATTAAGCAACTCTTGTGCCAGGATCATGCCGGCTTTCAGAGGAGAATTATTTAGAAAGGAATGAGGGGCTATTTAACCGCGAAGTTAACTGAGCCTCCACCCGCTGAGCGGGTGGGCTCAAGAAGCCCCCTCGAAGGGGGCTGGAATATCCAATATCGAATATCGAAACCATGAATTTCGAAGTGATGTTTCACAGCTTATAGAACAAAGTAAGATAGAGCGCAGCGATACAATATTCAATATTCAACATTCCTTGTTCGACATTCGATATTTTCCTTTTTAATTTTCACCGCTATCCCTTTTTGAATTCTTTTTTAGAGATGTCGTAGCGATGCATGAGCTTGTTCAATTGCCGCGGGCTGATACCTGCCTTTCGAGCGGACTCATTAATTTTGCCGTGGCACGTCTTTAAAAGTTTGCGGAGGTAGTTTCGCTCGATAGCCTCGATACCTTGCCGGCGTGTGTCCGCCAAAGAGTGAAATGCGGGATAAGCTGAAGTTTTAATTTCGGAATCATATTCAAAAAGCTCACCGGGAAAACTGCCCACCGTCAAAATCGATGACGTTTCCAGTATGTAAGCCCTTTCGATCAGATTTTCCAATTCACGGATATTCCCGGGCCAGGTGTACTGCTGGAAAGCTGCGATTATCCGCTGATCGATATCATAAATCTCCTTGGATTCGAATTTGTTGAGCCGGCTCAGAATCGAATTGCAAATTTGAGGCAAATCCTCCAAGCGTTCCCTGAGAGGTGGTATCTGGATGGGGAATACATTCAATCGATAATAAAGATCTTTCCTGAATTCCCCTGTATCACACATCTTCAACAAATCCGAATTGGTAGCAGCTATCACACGTACATTGGCTGTCAATGTTTCTTCTCCGCCGACCCGCTGATAGGTGCCATCCTGAAGAATCTGTAGGAGCTTGACCTGCGCCGGTGCCACAATCGTTCCAATTTCATCCAGAAAGATGGTTCCGCCACCGGCAATTTCAAAGCGGCCCAGTTTCTGCCTGACGGAACCGGTAAAAGCACCTTTCTCATGTCCGTATAACTCGCTTTCCAGAAGTGTTTCCGGTATTGCCCCGCAATGCACGCTGATAAACGGATCATCCCTGCGATTGCTGTGCTGGTGGATCAACTTTGCCATCAGGGTTTTACCGGTCCCGGTTTCGCCCATCAATAAGACCGTGCTTTTAGTGGGAGCCACCGAACGAATCTGATCAAACACGTTCTGCATGCGCAAATTGTTTGTGTGCACGACGTCCAGGGAGTCAATATGCCAGAATTTATCCCGAAGATAGTCAAGCTCCGATGCCATGACAATGGAGTCCCGAATATTTTCCGATACAAGCCTGACTTCCGCTTCGTCCACCGGATAGGTCAAATAGTTTCGCGCGCCTGCCTTAACGACCATGACGGTTTTTCGCATATCTGTGGGGGGCGCCAGTATAATGATCTCAATGATGGGGTTCAATTCCCAGATGGGTTTCAAGGCAGTTTTGTAATGAGGACCGGACAGGTTTTCCAGCAGGATTTTCTGGTCGATAAAGAGATAATCGTAGCGCGCTGTCTTAAGAAATTGAAGCGTTCCTGCCATTGAGGAAGCACTGTCTACCCGGTAATCTTTGGCAAAACAATGGGAAATGCTTTGGATGGCATCCTGTTCCGTGGTGACAACCAGAACGGCTTTCATGCGTGCACCCTTTCAGTTTGTCAATGATGATTTATCGCAAGCATTGTCTATCTATCGCTTTACCAAATGTCAATACCCTAAAACAGTGCTGGACAAGTACCAGGATTTATCTTATGGCACACATCCGGTGGCCATCGTTTTCACGTCATTTTTACAGATACATACGCTTGAAAACTTGCCAGAATTCAGGAAACGATTTTTCCACGCAAGATTCATTTCTGATGGCAATACCCGGGATTTTAAGACCTGCAATGGCAAAACTCATGGCAATTCTGTGATCGTTGTAGGTGTCAATCTCGGCACCATGGGACCAGCCCCCCTTGATGACCAGATCCGTGCTTGTCCATTCTGCCTGGACACCCAGTTTGGAAAACTCTCTGAGTACCGCATCGATGCGGTCACATTCCTTGGCCTTGAGATGCGCCACATTTTTAATAACCGTTGTTCCTTCAGCAAAAGCAGCCACGATAGCAAGCGTCGGGACCATATCGGGCATATCTTCCATATCAACTTCGATTCCTGAAAGTTGCCCTCCGGTGACGGCAATACCGTTATCTTGCTTTTTAAGAACACAACCCATTCTCCCAAGTGTCTCGGCAAAGTGAACATCCCCTTGCCGGGAGTCATCCTTGATCCCCATTACCTTGACGGTTGAACCGGTAATGGCTGCCGCTGCCCAGAAATAACCGGCTTGAGAGCTGTCCGGCTCCACCGAATACTGCCCGGATCTGTATATCTGACCCCCTTCAACTGTAAACCTGTCGTAACCGTCGGATACCACCCAGACATCGAATTTGCTCATTACGTCAATCGTCATATCGATGTAGGGCTTTGAAACGGGCCCCTCGGTAATCTGTATTTCAATCGTGTTTTCGGAAAAAGGTGCGATCAAAAGCAGTGCTGAAAGATACTGGCTGCTCATTTTACAACTTAATTGAATGGTTCCGCCCTTTACACGATGAGCGCTAATTTCAATTGGGGGGCACCCATTGTCTCTAACGGAATACGCCGGGATACCCATCTGATTCATGCTATTCAGCAGGTCCTGGATTGGCCGCTGATGCATCCTTTCTGATCCCATAAGTGTGTAGGTGCCCGTCCCCAGGGATACCAGCGGTGTGAGCAAGCGCATGGACGTACCGGAATTTCCCAGATAAATCGGTTCTGTGAACGACTGAAATTTTCCTTTTGATCCATGTACTTCGACAACATCTCCTGAATCGTCAATCCTTATCCCCAGTTTCATCAACGTTTCTTTTGTCAGCTGTGTATCTTCACTCTTCAAGCAGTTTTTCAATACACATACGCCATCGGCAAGCGCCGCAGCAATAAGCATTCTATGGGTATAGCTTTTTGACCCGGGAACGTTTATTTCAATATATTTTTTGATGTTATCCGGTTTTACTTCAATCATTTCTTTTGCCTTTTTTGACAGCGGTTGCTTGACGTTATTTGCCTAAACAGTTTCAAAGCCTTATTCCAGCAAACGCTATATGCCGAAATTTTGATGCCAAGTCCAGATAGTTATCTTCCCTGGCCACTGTTTCTTTGATCGGGCACAAACGATTTGTGTGCGGTTTTCTGACATGAGGTGTTCTGTCCAAGTAAAATCAGCGTTGCCGTTTTAGCGGTTATCCGTCAAATCAGCTCCAATTTTTGCCGTAGTTACCTATAAAGGATAGCCAAGCTTGTCAATGACATTCAGATTCGTTTGCTATCTCCTCAGCAAAACTTCTGCAAACGCAGTCAAATCACCGTGATGAATGCACTCCTTTCCCTGCCATCCAATTGAGTCAAAATAATTATTTTATTTTGACTCTCGAAAACCCTTTATTAGCGAGGATCTACACACATATATACCCTAAAATGTCCTAATATTAAGTGCTATTTTGCTGCCTCCCCTTGACTTTGGCAAATACTTTTATTACACAAAGAGTACTTTCCATTCTTTAAATTGAAACCTTGACAAATTTTAATTATGCATAAGAATTCATGGAAACCTTGGGCGTTGTTGTCACCGGCGGTCAGTTCAGTATTTTTTTTACTGGTGATCCCCGTGTGCTTTATCGTTGTCTACAGTTTCTGGCTGCGCGCCCCCAGCGGAGCCGATATTCCCGCCTTCCAGTTCGGCAATTATGCCAAATTTTTTGAAGATTTTTTCTATCCTAAAATACTTATTCGAACGATCCGCATTTCCTTTGAAACCGTCTTCCTCTGTCTTGTCATGGGTTATATCCCCGCCTATTTTTTTTACCGCAGCGAAAGCCGTTATAAGCAGGCTTTTCTGCTGCTTATCATGCTGCCGTTTTGGGTGAGCTTCATCATTCGCACCATGAGTTGGATCAACATCATGGGTGATTCAGGACTGATCAACCACTTCCTGTTGAAAATCGGTCTGATTCAATCACCCATATCCATGCTTTACAATGAGTTCACGGTGCTCATGGGATTGATCATGTATCTGTTGCCGTTTATGGTCTTAAATATCTACGTCAGCCTGGAGGGCATCGACAAGAGTCTTCTCGAAGCCGCCCGTTGCATGGGTTGTACCGAATGGCAGGCGTTTCGGGAAGTAACGCTTCCCTTGAGTCTTCCCGGTGTCAGCGCCGGTTGCCTGCTGGTTTTCGTACTGACTGCCGGGACCTATCTGCCCCCCATGATATTGGGCGGCCCGGGCAATGACATGATCGCCAATCTCATTTTCAAGCGGATTATCGGCACGTTGGACTGGCCGTTCGGCTCAGCCATCAGTGTCATCCTGCTTTCCCTGTTGTTTGTGATTGTGTGGACCTACAACCGTTACCTGGGAATCAATCAGATCTTTAAAAGTTTTCAAGGCAATTAGCGCATGAAAAATTTCTCGCTGGGCTGGACATTGATCAGGATCTATACGGTTCTCGTCTACATATTCTTGTTCGCCCCCATTGTGGTCGTTATCGTGCTTGCGTTCAACCCCAAGCAATTCGGCATATTCCCCATGGAGGGGGTCAGTTTTCGGTGGTTCATCAAACTGGCTCAAAATGAAGCAATCATTGATGCATTTAAAAACTCCCTTGTTCTGGGCTCGCTGACCGCAGTGTTTTCCACCGGCATCGGTATTCTTGCAGCACTGGCATTTATCCGTTTTGATTTTCACGGGAAAAACACAATCAACACACTCCTGCTTTCACCGATCATGATTCCGGAAGTGGTTTTAGGTGTTGCCCTGCTGCTGTTCCTGCGGTGGCTCCAGCAGCCCAAGAGTTTTGCCCTGCTATTGATCGGACATGTCGTGCTGACACTGCCCTATGTGCTGTTGATCGTTCAGGCGCGTCTTGTGGGCATAAAAAAAGAATATGAAGAAGCGGCAAAATCCCTGGGTGCCAACCCATTTCATACCTTTAAAGAGATCACCTTCCCACTTTTACTGCCTGCCATATTGGCCGGCGCTCTTTTCTCCTTTACTATTTCGTTTGACGACATCACGGCGACATTGTTCTGGGCAACGGCACAAAATCAAACGGTTCCGGTCAAAATCTTCAGTATGCTGAGAAATTCTATCAGTCCGGAGATCAATGCCTTGGGCGCCGTCATGATCGTACTGACTGTCGCCACCCCTCTGCTGGCGGGATATCTGTCGCGTAAATTTTCAAAGGTAAAAGAATAAGCTCACAACCGTTAACTGAAAGGAGGATGTATGACTAAGATAACCAAAGAAAAACTGGATAGGGTATATGAGGCGTATAAAAGCGGCACCATCAGTCGGCGTCACTTTCTCAAGTACCTGGGCCTGGCCGGCGCCACCATCGGATTGGTGGGATCGCCCTTCGGAAATGTAGCCAAAGACGCCTGGGCAGCCAAATCCATCCGTTTCGATGGATGGGGCGGTTCGGTATCCGACGCGTTCCGGGAACACGCTTTCAAGCCTTTTACGGAAGCTACGGGCATCCAAGTCATCGACGGCGAATTTGGTGACATGAACTCTTATCTGACACGGGTTAAAGCATCATACCCACCGGGTGGGGAGTTCAACATCGCTCATTTAAGCGCCGTTTTCGATTATGCCCGCTATACAGATTTGGGATTTGCTTCGGTACTGGATGAATCCAAAATTCCCAATCTTAAAAACGTCATGGCCTCAATGATCAAACCATTGCGGGCTATCACCAAGGGCACCCTCTCGGCTGTCCCCTACGACCTTGGTCAGACCGGTATCGCTTACAACAGCAAGTATATCAGTAAAGATAAAGCCGAAAAACTAGGCGCCTCATTGCTGTGGGACAAAAGCTTGAAGGACAAACTGGGCAGTTGGGGCGGTGACTTCAGGACCAACATGTGGTACGCAGCCCTGCACACCGGCCAGAGCCCCAACAACATGACCGATCTGAAGGCAGTTTGGGCCGCATTGCGTGAGCAACGGGGCCTGATGAAGAAATATTGGAGTTCAGGCGCCGAGTTGATGAGTCTGCTGGCCAACGGGGAAATCTATGCCACGGTGGCCTGGTCTGGACGCGTGGCCGCACTTCAGCAGGAAGGCCACCCCATCGGGTACCTCTCCCCCAAAGGCACCTACTCCTGGATGGAGTATCTTTTCGTCCTGAAAGGCACCGATATGGAGATCGCTCAGCAACTGCTCAATTTCATGCTGGAACCGGCTGCCGCCATTGCCGTGGCCGAGGGACAGAACTATCCGCCCAGCCTGGATCCGTCCAAAGTAAAATTGACGGACAAAATCAAGAAAATGCCGGCCTTCGACCCCACCGGTAAACTGGACGGGTACTTGTTTGCCGATCCAGCCTACTGGAATGCCAATCAGTTGGATTGGACGGAGAAGTGGGACAGGATCAAAGCAGGCAGCTAATATCGATCCATAAAAGACAACTGACAGGGGCTGACGCGCTTATGCATGCGCTGTTCAGCCCCTGCATCAGACAAATATGATCAGGGAGGCAGGACACTTGGCGACCGACAATAAGCAGCCCATTGTACAGTTCAAGGGTATCCTAAAACGATTCGGCAAGGTTGTGGCCGTGGAAAAGATGGATTTTGACATCGAAGATGGGAGCCTGGTGACACTGTTGGGTCCCTCGGGATGTGGAAAAACCACCTTGCTGCGCATGGTGGCAGGGCTGGAGGATCCAACCGAAGGCGATATTTTCATCAAAGGCGTTCGAATCAACGATACACCGGTCCACAAACGAAACCTTGGGATGGTATTTCAAAACTACGCCCTGTTCCCTCACAAAACCATCTTTGAAAACGTGGCCTTTGGTCTTAAATATCGGGATGTACCCAAGGAAGAGGTCAAGAAAAAAGTGATGCGCGCCTTGGAAATGGTGCGTTTGCCCGGTGTTGAGAATCGTATGCCGAGCCAGCTTTCCGGCGGCCAGCAGCAGCGTATTGCCATGGCAAGGGCCATCGTGATAGAACCGGATGTCCTGCTGATGGACGAACCCCTTTCCGCTCTGGACGAAAACCTGAGGGAGGAGATGCGGCGCGAAGTGGGCAATCTCCAGGCCATGCTGGGTGTCACCACCATCTTTGTTACCCATGACCAGCGTGAAGCATTGAGTATGTCTGACAAAATCCTGGTCATGAAAGATGGCCGCAAGCAGCAGGAGGGCGATCCCGAATCTGTCTACAATGAACCAACCAACCATTTTGTGGCCGACTTTCTGGGTCATTCCAATTTCATTCCGGGCGAAGTGGTCGATGTCGGCAACCAGCACATAAACGTCAAAATTGAGACCGGTGATGTTCTTTTTGCAGAAAACAAGGGCGGGTTCTCGAAAGGCGACCAGGTGGAAATGATTGTCCGTGCCCAGCGCTTCGACGCCTTTACCAAGGAAGAATCTGAACCTGTGGAGGGAATGAACCACTTTCAAGGCCGCATCAAGGACCGCAGCTACATGGGCGGAGAGGTGAGCTACTTCATAGAACTGAGTCCTGACCGTGAAATTCATGTCATCAGTATGATGAGAACACGGATATACGACATCGGCGAGCAGGTCAGTGTACAGGTATCGCCACACCACTGCCATTTGATTCCCATGGAATGAACCGGCTGAAAGTATTCGCACCAACTGTTGGATCTGGAGCCTGAAAACAGACAATGCTGTTTTCAGGTTTTGTTTTTATTTCTATTTGGCAGTCTGCTTTATTCGGTATATAATCATGCCAAATAAAATGTAGCTCCACGGGAAAAAGGAGTTTGGGTATGATGAAACTGAATCGGATCAAAAATGGCTTCCTCGACAGATATCCAGAGAGGATCATTACCATCGATTCTCATACCCAGGGAGAATCGACCCGGCTGCTGGTTGGCGGCGTGGGCAGCCTGCCTGGCAGTACAATGAAAGACAAGCGGGACTATTTTGAAGCCCGTTACGACCATGTCCGCATGCTTCTGACATGTGAACCCAGGGGACATCGGGGAATCATGGCAGCCGTGGTGACCGAGCCAGTCAGCTCGAGAGGAAAATTCGGTCTTTTTTACATGGATGCCCGCCGTTACCCCTATCTTTGCGGTCATGCCACCATCGGTGCGGTGGCCACCCTGGTCGAGGCCGGGGTGCTTAACCCGGAAGGCAATGACACGGTGATCACGGTCGATACCCCCTCGGGACCGCTGGAAGCGCACACCCGGATCCGAAACGGTCATGTGGAATCCGTGGCCATTGAGATGGTGCCTTCATTTGTTTTTGACGTCGATCGTGACATCGAAATAGATGGATTCGGTAAGCTTCTGGTCGACCTGGTCTGCGTGGGCGGATTTTTCGCCATGGTTTCGGCCCGGTCCATCGGGATAGACCTGATCCCGGAAAACAGCCAGCAACTGATTCCACTGGGGATGGCAGTAATCGAGGCCGCCAACCGGACACTTCGTGTCTACCATCCCGAAAGACCGGAGGTGAACACCGTAGACGTTACACAATTCTATGATGATGACCCCGAAACGGGAAACAGCAAGAGCGTGGTGATATACGGCGAGTCCAACATGGATCGCTCTCCATGCGGCACCGGCACCACGGCCAGGATGACACTGCTCCACCACAGTGGGAAACTGAGCGTTGGTGCCGTTTATAAAAATGCCGGCCCCCTGGGCACGGTGTTTGAAGGACGCATCGTCAAAACACTTTCTGTGGGTAAATTTGCCGGTATCGTAGGCCAGATTCGGGGAAATGCCCAGATAACCGGTTATCATCAGTTCGTCGTAGACAATAACGACCCGTTTCCAAAAGGATTTTTATTATGACCCCTCACTCATCTCGTCCAGACCTTGTCATGCTGAACGGCGTGATCCACCCCATGGACAACCACAACCAACAATCCCAGGCCATAGCCATCAAAGGCAAGCAAATCATGGCGATTGGCAGTAATGAAGCAATTTCGGCTATCGCAGATTCGTCCACCCAGAGAATCGATCTCAAAAAAAGACTTGTTTTGCCGGGGATGATGGATTCTCATTTCCATTTTTATGACTGGGCCATGGGAAAAAAGCAGCTCGAGTTAGCAAATGAGACTTCCCTGGAACAACTCCTCAAAAAAGTTAACAAAACTGCCCGGACAATGCCCGATGCCAACTGGATTGTAGGCCAGGGCTGGAACGAATCAGACTGGTCTGAACATACCATGCCCGACCGGGGCTGTCTTGATGCGGCCGCACCGAACCACCCCGTAGCGCTCTGGCGCTGCGATCTTCATCTCGTTGCCGTGAATTCCATGGCATTGAACCTAGCGGGTATCGGAAAGGACACCCAGAATCCAGAAGACGGTGTCATCGAAAAAGATGCGTCGGGTGAGCCCACAGGCATTCTGCGGGAGCTGGCGCCTAATTTGATCAAGGCTGTCATTCCCGAGCCTACGAGTAAAGAAATCGCAGCAGCCATGCAGGACGGCATTTCCCACCTTCATTCACTGGGCTTGACAGGTATTCATGATGTCCGGCTCATGGGAGGGCTTGAAGGCGCAACCGCCTTAAAGGCATGGCAGTTGTTGAACGAGAAAGATGAACTCACCTTGCGATGCTGGGTCAGCCTGCCCGGCGAACGTCTGGAAGAAGCTGCCGCTTTAGGTCTGAGAACCGGTATGGGCGATGACCGGCTTCGTATCGGACACCTTAAGTTCTTTGCTGACGGTGGCATGGGCGCACGAACCGCCTGGATGATCGAACCCTACCTGGATGCCGAATATGGTATGCCCCTGTCATCCGTGGACGAACTCAAACGAGCGGTACAAAGTGCGGAAAAGGCGGGACTGGCCGTCATCATCCATGCCATCGGTGACCGCACAAACCGTGAAATCATTACACTGTTCGAAGAATTGGCAGCCATGCGCAAAGACAATCACGCAAAGTCCTATGCCCCCCCACTGCTGCCGCATCGTATCGAGCACACCCAGATGATCCGCTCCGAGGACATCACACGCCTGGCAAAACTCGGTGTCGCAGCATGCGTTCAACCTCACAACATGATTCTGGATATCAATATGATAGATGCGTGTGTAGGCTCTCGCGGGCGACATACCTACGCCTACAAGGAAATGATCGACGCCGGCATTCCAATCATGTTCAGTTCTGATGCCCCGGTGTGTGATCCAAGCCCCCTGGTGGGGATTCATGCTGCGGTTACGCGTCAGCGACGGGATGGTACACCGGCGGGCGGATGGTACCCTGACCAGCGAATCAGTGTGGAGCAGGCTGTTGGGGGCTACACAACGGCTCCGGCTTCATTTTACGGACGTTCACAGGAACTGGGGTCGATTACACCAGGAAAGAAGGCGGACATGATTGTCTTGAATCAGGATATTTTTGAAATTGATCCCATGGAAATTGCCGAAACGCAGGTGGACCTGACTCTTTTCGACGGCCGGATCGTGTATGAACGGGAAACATAGCCCGAACATTTCATGAAACTTGACGAAGGATTCTTTCGTTGACTATATAGGTTAATAACTCAACTTTCGGGTTTCACCACAGATAGAGCGAAATGGGTGATTCAATGGCGATTTGCGCTGTTTGAGCCAATTAGGGCACCTTACATCAGCGCATGACAATCGACAATCCAATATGAAAACACGGTTATTTAATACGCTACGCCTGTTTAACCATATGGCCAGCGCTGATGTTATACCGCTTGTCATAATAATGTTCCGAAAATATGATGGCGGTATAAGGGTTTGTAGCAGAAAAACGGTCCTCAATCGGAACGTTTTTCTGACAACCCCTATAGGAGCCCTTGCGGCGAGTTCGCAAAGCGCCAGGGGATTATTCATTTCGCGTTCCTGAATCCCGAAAGTTGCGTTAATAACTTGTCATAACAGTAGAACCCATCTCAAAAACAAGATTTTGTTTCAAGGTCAAGACGATCTCGAGTTTCAATCCGCAGAAATACTGTTGTATTTTGAGGAGTTGAAACGAGAGAGCAACACAGAGATTGGGACAAAAGCTGTTTTTGAGACAGGTTCTAATATCCGCCGGGAGGCGTATTAATCCTATTTCTCGGATACGGGCCGATTCCCCTCTGGGGAATGACATATACTTCACGGTAACGCTGTTTCTCCGATGCAGTTACCTGTGCTTCTTCCGCCGCCCTCATGGCTTCTTCCGCTTTTTTCTGAGCAGCCTTTGACTGATGCTCTGCTTTTTCGAGACGCTTTTTCAATGCTTCGGTTTCCGCTGTTTCTCTTTTCAGCCGCTGTTGGGCAGTAATCTCATCCATCATCTGCCGATGGGCATCGGCCTGCTTTTTATCAGCAATTTTGTCGTGGGGGATTTCCCTTGCCACATGGACGTCGGCGGAATGTTGCGGAAGACTGTCGCTGAAATGCCTGACGCCCTGTTCGTCGGTCCAGGAATAAATCTCCGCCCTGGCCGCAAAAGCAAATAAAAGCATCAACAACGGCGCCAGTCTGGCCAAGAACCGTGTCCCGTCAGGCAGTCTGCATTTTTTTTGTGCTTTGGCCATCTGTAACTGTCTTTTTTTAATCAGTTCATAAAAAAGTCCGTAGTATTGATCAAACCTGAAAGCGGAACAACCGGGTGGCCGTCCTCATCGATTGCGGCATCTTCCGGCAACGCAAATTCGGAATCCATGCGTTTATAATAATCGAAGGTGTAGGGCAGCAAGGTCAGTTGCATCTGTCCCTTGTCGACCGAAATTTTCGATGTCAGACCAAAATCCACATCCCCCAGTTCCGTCGACACCACATAGCGTGGTATTTCCCTGCCGCTGCCGTCCCTGCGGATCCGGGTGGCAATGTCGATGACATCCTGCAGATCCACAGGATGTTTGACGCTCCACGCTTTCTGGAGGGGCCCTCCTGCCACATAGATATGGTGAAATTCGATGCCGATATGTCTCAGGCCAAAAGCCAGGCTGTGTATTCTGTCTGCGGTATCATTGATGGTTGCCAGCAACGGCGTGTTGCTGTAGACCGTGATACCCCTGTTGTTCAAGGTTCTCACCAGTTTCTCGTGGACCGGTCTGATCTCGTTTGAATGCAGAAACTGGGTCTCGATTTCCAAACGCACTGGATCGGCAACCGTCAATCGATTGAGGGAACCCAGAAGATCGATAACACCCCGGGTATAAACCTCGGAATGATAGTTGAACTTTAGGCTCCGCAGTCTCACGGCATTTACGTGGGGAATATCGCCAATCCGGCGAACAAGCTCTTGGATTCGATACAAGTTATCCATGGCATCCTGCCGGGAAGAAAAAAGCACATCTGTAATCCTATGATCTTTCCGGACATAGTCGAGCTCCTGATCACCCGCCGTTGCATCCATCTCCACACGGGTTTCGTGTACTCTTAAAAGTTTTTTCGACGGTGTTGAAACCATGGTGCTGCCGCTTCTCTGATCTTTCAGGGCCAGGGCCTGCAGATCTTTCAAGGCATCCTGGTCGGTGGCTGCGGTTTTGACGGCGCCTGCCTTACGGGAACCGATAAACAGGCTTTCATCACCGATCTGTGCCATAAACCGGGCATCCAGCGTACCCTCTCTGTTCACCCGAACATTGTCGAACTGGTCCATTCGCTCGGCAAAGGCCTTGAAGTATTCCTGTGTGTAGGGTGTCCTGATCCAGATAAAGTGGTCATCTGTCTCGTCTTTTTCCACAGCCCACCCGCTGGAATGCCAGTCGATTTTCCCGATGGGTGTGGCCGTACAGATTCTGGGGATGACACGATCCGAGAGATGGGCCCTAAGATACCGCGACACCGCCAATCCCTTTGAAATAGGGCTCCAGTAGACACTGTTGCCGTGAATCGGGCTGCAGGGGATATAAATGTAGTGGAGTTCCGCGCCAGCCCCCCGCAATAAACTGAAAAGTCTTGTGAGTTCAGGCCCTTTATCGTTGCAGTCTTCCAGAAACGGCGTCTGCACATAAACCGCTATACCGTTTTTCACCAATTCGGAAATGAGGTCCAGACTGTCCAGAGATATTTCATCCGGGTGAATAAAATGGGTCGCGACCTCCAAGCGTTTACCGACCTGCTGCAATTCCAGGTTTTTCATCTTGAGATAGTTGAGCCAGAACGCATCGTTGTCGTAAAAAAGATGCGGGTAATAGGATATAGAGCGTGTTGCAAGACGCAGGGTCTGGACATGGGGAACGTCTTTTAATCCATCGATGGCACACCTCATGTTTTTCTTGTTCAGAAACGGGTCACCGCCGGTGATGACGATTTCCTTGACAGCGGGTGATTGATCGATATGTTTGACAGCTTTTTTGACATCTGCCAGTGTGGGGTTTGTCTGGTTTCGAGATTCTTTGTGTTTTCGAAAGCAGAAACGACAGTAAACCGGGCAGCTCATATTCAGTAAAAAGATAACCCGGTTCTGGTACATCTGTTCGAGCAGTCCCTGATGGAACTGACCGATCCAGGTGTTGGTCTGGCCCACCGGGTCCAGTTCTTCCACAAAGGGGGCATATTGATAGGTGACGTTTTTGGATATTCTCATCTGGCGCAGGGTATGCAGTGAGAGACGGACCGGATAGGTGTCCATCACTTTCTGCAGGGCATCACGCTCGTTGCCAGGCACAGTTTCATTGGCCAGTTTTTCATACTGACTGACATCCCGGATAGATATAAACCGGTTGCCCGGGATGATCTTTTCGAGCATGGCAAGTACCAGAAGATTGGGCAGTGTCACCGTGTTGACGATCATGGGAACAGGGTCGGTGCTGGTGGAACGGGCCAGTTTTTCCGTGATTTCGGCAAAAAAACCGTTGGGGTCATTCTTGTACCCTGCGGTCTGCAGCAGTCTTTTGAATTTTGTTTCACCATCCCCGTCACCGACGACATCGTGAAAGGTCTTTCCGAGAAGATATACCCCGCCAAAATGTGCCAGAAAATCCGTCACACCGGTTATAAGTTCCGAAAGTGTGACCTCGGACGTTTCCTGTGAGTTAACAAACGCTATACGATAGACGGTCTCTTCAATACCCATTGTCGTCTCCTTAAGAACCACATCACCGATACGTTCGAGGATAATCGAAACACGCGCGACAATAAAATTTCAGGAATTATAGCACAGCCAGGGTTTGTGTCAATTTTTACTATAACGTATCTCAAAAATGTCATTTATCCCAGCCTCTGTGTCGCCCTCTTGTTTCAAGGCCTCAAAATACAACTGAACCCGTTCTTCCATCAATTGGGAGAAGCACCCAGTGATTTATGCCAGACATTCATACTCTCAATGCGACCCGAAATGTTGGTGTTGTTAACAAGTGTCCCGCCGAAAGCATACCCCTTCCTTGCAAAAAGCATATTCATACCAGGAGAAAGGGCCCTGGCAATGCTGAAAGCGGTTCTCATACCCTGCCCCGCCATTTCCTGTTCCATGTCTTCCAGGAGACACCCTGCAAAACCCTGCCCACGATATTCAGACAGGGTTGCAAAATCCGTCATCTCAACGCCCTTGTGGTGGGTATCGATTTCAGATGCGGCAGTGGCAATAATTCGGTCATCTTTCCGAATACAAAAATAGCGGGTCTGTCCAGTATTCATACCGGTGGTCAGATATTGGGCATCAAATACGGGAAACGGGTATGTCTTGAAAACAGCTTTAAACACCTGGCTTATCTCGTGGGCGTCCTCCGGTTTACAGTTCTGGGTATTCAGGTCCGAAAGGGTGTTTTTTTTTGATGGATGTTGCTTGGCTTGTTTTGTCAGCGACAGGATATCCTGGATTTGCTGAGAGTCCGTTATCTGTCTGCGACTTGGAGAAAGATATTTACACATAAATAGCGCATGTTCTTGATTTTGGAAGTACTCAGGTATAACAGCCTCTTGAACATACCCCTGATTTTCATATGCCGATTTGCTCCCCCACGGAACCTTGGCCAGAATTTTTTCATAGTGGTTGTCATGGGCCAGACGATCTAAGACCGGCAGGATGCTGAGCCCATCCTTTCTATGAAGTTTCATGAGGTAGACACGCCGGTTGCAGGGGCCGTGTTGCACAATCGATCGACCTATTTTTTCGATAATATCCGTCATGCTCATTCAGCGTGTGATAAATTCTAAATCCGAATATCGAAAACGGAATAAATATTCTTACTTTTCCAGGGCCGTAAAACCGGATCGGGCAACCTCTAAAACCCTTCTTTCCCCGACAACCTGTAAAAATGCATCTATCATCTGCGATGTCCCTGCAATCTGGGCAACGCAGACCTCCTGTGATTGCCGGTCGAGAATTTCAAAGACGTGCGTGTCTTTGAGGTGTTCCAGGATAGCGTCATCGGCCAGGAATTTCACGATGGCCACCTCGCGCCAGAAACTCTGATCAATATCCAATTCCCGGGCTGAAATGACTTCGGTCATTTTTTCAATCTGCTTGACTACCTGGCGCATCTTCTGATCGCTATCCTCCCGCAGGGTCAGTGTCATCCGACTGATGCCCGACTGCGGGGTGGTACAGGCCGTGATGGTTTCAACATTATACATTTTACGGCGGATAAGCATGGAAATTTTGTTCAGAACCCCCGAGCGGTTCAGCATAAAAATCAGGATGGCACGCCGTTTGGCAGGCACCACGGTTGTCATTGGAAACCTCCCACAAAGTAGATACCCGGGTCCAAAGGGTCCGGCACTGGTTCAACCCTATAAGGGTTAATGTTATACACATTCATCGTGTGATAAATTCTAAATCCAAATATCTCTGCTCTGGTCCAAAGGACCAAGTTTTAACTGACGGAATATAGGTGTTTTAAGAAACAATCATATCCTTAATCCCGCCGCCTGCCGGTACCATGGGCAGAACAATCTCGCTGGGATCGCACAAAAATTCCACCATGTAGGCACCGTCATAATCGGCTGCAGTCTGGAGTGCTTCGGATATCTTATCCGGCTCCGACACCCTCAGATAAGGTATACCGTAAGCCTTGGCAATGCCTCCGAAGTCAGGGTTTTTCATGGGTGTCCCGGCATAACGGCCATCGTAAAACATGGTTTGCCACTGCCGTACCATGCCCAGGTAGCCGTTGTTCATCAGCAAGATCTTGACATCGATGCCATGCTCCATAACAGCGCCCAGCTCCTGGATATTCATCTGGAATCCGCCGTCACCGCTGATAGACCACACCCGCTCATCCGGACGGGCCAGCTTGACACCCAGGGCCATGGGCAATGCGCACCCCATGGTGCCGGCCCCGCCGGATGTAAACCAGCTGTTAGGGGTCTGGAAGTTGTAAAACCGCGCCAGTATCATCTGGTGCTGGCCCACATCCGAAACAATGATATCTTTACCCCGGGTCACATGAGACAGGTTTGAAACGATGCGCTTCATTAATAACTGACCCTCTTTTCCGATACCTGAGTCGATCTCTTTCTGCATGTCCGCTGCAATTTCAGCTCGATAGCCATCGATTTTCTCGAACCAGGACCGCCGCGGTATTGTCACAATGCCGTGATCTTTGGCCAGCAGCTCCAGCGTCTCTGCAATGTCAGCGTTAATAGAGACGGTTGTCTTCACATTTTTGTCGATTTCAGAGGGATCGATCTCCACGTGTATGACGCGGGCATCCACGGCAAACAGGTCGAGGTTGCCGGTAACCCTGTCGTCAAAGCGCATACCGAAAGAGATAATGAGATCGGCATTCAACAGCGCGCGGTTGGCCTCAACAGTACCGTGCATCCCCACCATACCCAAACTCAAGGGGTGATCCACCGGAATCGCCGAAAGACCGTGCAGGGTAAATGCCACCGGGATACAAGCTTTTTCGGCAAGTTGCTTGAGCCAACCGCCCGCATGGGTGTTGACCACACCGTGCCCGCAAAGGATAATCGGTCTTTCACTTTGATTGACCATGCTCACAGCCGTTTGAATCTGCGCGTTGTCCGGTGTTGGCGAATAAATGAAACCCGGCAGTTTCGGCTCATACGCCTGGGGGTCAAAATGATAACCCTCATCGGTTTCCCGGGTCTGGATGTCCTTGGGAATGTCCACCACCACCGGTCCGCCCCGGCCGGTCTGGGCCACATACATGGCTTCGTGGATGGTTTCTTCGATTTCATAGACCGACAGCGGCATATAGGTCTGCTTGGTCAGCGGCATCATCACACCCACCACGTCACTCTCCTGGAAGGCGTCCGAGGCAATCACACCGGTGGCGACCTGACCCGTAATCGCCAGCAAGGGAACAGAGTCCATGCCGGCGTCGGCGATCCCGGTCACAAGATTCATGGCACCGGGACCCGATGTGGCCATGCAGACGCCGGTACGGGGGTGGGAGGTGCCTATGGATGCACGTGAAATACCCTGAGCCATGAAGGCCGCGCCCTGCTCATGGCGCGACATGATGAACTTGAAACATTTCTGTTTTTCCATTTCATCAAATATGGGCATGATGGCACCACCGGTATAACCAAAAACATATTGAACGCCCTTGTCTCTCAGGGCCTTGAGCACCAGTTCCGAACCTTTCATGATCTATCATATCCTCTCTATAAATCAGGAGTTTCTCCCAATTTTAACTCTTTATAATTCTTATGCATTTAGCTGATACCTCACTTCATCTCACTCGAACCCTGGACCCCTGGAATCCTTGAATCCTTAATTTGGATCAACTTTTTTGGAGATGATCCTTATATTATACGATCCATCAGCCTTGACTTAACACGTTTGTGCTGCCATTTTAGGCATGTTCAAACATCACAATCAACCTTATTACCGAAAAGAGCCCGCATGGGAAAAACACTGTTCGAAAAAATTTGGACCAAGCATCTGGTAAAGGAACTGCCCGACGGGTCGACATTGATGTATGTCGACCGCCATCTCGTTCATGAGGTTACCAGCCCCCAGGCCTTTGAGGGCATGCGACTTACCGGCCGCGCCATCCGCTCGCCACATCTGGCTTTTGCCACCATGGACCACAACGTTGCCACGACCGAAGACCGTTTCAACATTGCGGACCTGGTGTCCCGAAACCAGGTAGAGGCACTCAGGAAAAACTGTGAACATTTCGGAATCAAACTTTTTGATATCGGTGATGACCACCAGGGTATCGTACATGTCATCGGTCCTGAAATGGGGATCACACTTCCGGGCCTCACCATCGTCTGTGGCGACTCTCACACATCAACCCACGGCGCCTTCGGCGCATTGGCCTTCGGCATCGGGACTTCCGAAGTAGAGCATGTCCTGGTAACACAGACACTGGTGCAACGCAAGCCCGCTACATTCAAGGTGGAATTCAGCGGCCGTCTTGCACCCCATGTCTTTTCAAAAGACATGGTGCTTAAAATGATCGGCATCATCGGTACAGCCGGTGGATCCGGTTCCGTGCTGGAATTTTGCGGAGAAGCGGTAAGCGCGCTTTCCATGGAGGCACGTATGACCATGTGCAACATGAGCATCGAGGCCGGTGCCCGCGCTGGTATGATTGCCCCGGATGAAACCACCTTCGCGTATATCACCCGTAAGGAACGCCCCTACGCGCCTCGGGAAGAGACATTGGATCGTGCCCTGGCCTACTGGCGCACCCTCCCCAGCGATGCCGATGCCGTATTCGACCGATCCCTGACCATCGATGCCGCTCGTATTGCACCCCAGGTTACCTGGGGAACCAATCCGGGAATGGTCATCGATATTGATCAGCCCGTACCGGAACCGGATTTTGCGGAGGGTTACAGCCGGTCGGATGTGGAAAGTGCCCTGGCCTATATGGGTCTCAAGTCAGGCACCAAGATGACCGATGTTCCCTTGGATGTCGTCTTTATCGGCAGTTGCACCAACTCACGCATTGAAGATCTGAGACAGGCCGCAAGACATACTCAAGGGCAGGAAAAAAGCCGAGCATGTCGAACTCCTGGTGGTGCCCGGCTCGCACCAGGTCCGGTTGCAGGCGGAAGCCGAAGGGCTGGATAAGATTTTTAAAGCTGCCGGAGCCCAGTGGCGCTATGCAGGGTGCAGCATGTGCCTGGCCATGAACCCGGATCAACTCCAACCCCGACAGCGTGCAGCCTCGACATCAAACCGAAATTTCGAGGGCCGCCAGGGAAAAGACGGCCGCACACATCTGGTCAGCCCGGAGATGGCCGCCGCCGCCGCCGTAGCCGGCAAATTTGTCGATGTCCGCCAATGGAAGGAATCCTCATGAAACCATTTACCACCCACACCGGTATTGTGGCCACCCTCAACCGTGCCAATGTGGATACCGATGCCATCATCCCCAAACAGTTTCTAAAGTCCATCAAACGTACCGGATACGGACCAAATGCTTTTTTCGACTGGCGTTATACATCCACCGGCGAATCCAACCCGGACTTTGAACTCAACCAGCAGCGCTTCAAAGATCGTTCCATCCTGGTGACCCGCAATAATTTTGGGTGTGGCTCCAGCCGTGAACATGCCGTCTGGGCGCTGGTTCAGGACGGTTATCGGGCCATCATTGCCCCGGGTAAAGAAATGGGAAAAAAAGCACTGCCAGCCTTTGCCGACATCTTTCGAATCAACGCCGCAAAGAACGGATTACTGGTCATTGAATTGTCGGAAGACCAGGTAGATGAAATCTTCGGGCTTGTTAAAACGCACAAGGGCCTGAAAGCCACGATTGATCTGGTTCAACAACAGGTTCTGCTGCAAACAGATCCACCGCATGCATTTGAATTTGAAATCGAACCCGGCATCAAAGAGCAGTTGCTCAAAGGGATGGATGATATCGCCCAAACGCTGCAGCATGAAACGGACATTGCCCGATTTGAAGAAAGTCACGATCCCCTGGGGCCGTAAGACGAATGAACGTCGAACATCCAACGTCCAACATCGAATGATGAATATGAAATGAACCCAAGAAACCCAACAAACGCAATGAACGCTATTCCCCCTCCAACCCTTGAACCCTTTTTATAGCCTTTTAGCTGTTTATACCGCTTGTCATAATAATGTTCCGAAAATATGATGGCGGTATAAGGGTTTGTAGCAGAAAAACGGTCCTCAATCGGAACGTTTTTCTGACAACCCCTATAGACTATGGGCTGTTAGGTGCAGATCGCTCACCGCTATCAGCCACCCTCCAACCCTTGTATCACCCTCGGACCCTTAAACCCTTATAATACTTCACTCATCCGTAACGCAGCCTTCCGAGGCGGATTTTACATTTTTGATGTATTTGTACAGCGTGCCCCGGTTCACCTTGTAGGGCGGTGCGGTCCAGGCATTGCGCCGGGCCGTGAGTTCTTTTTCGCTCAAATCGACGCTGATGGTGTTATGGGCCGCATCGATTTTGATTTGATCCCCGTTGCGCACCAGCGCGATCGGGCCGCCCACCTGGGCTTCGGGTGCCATGTGACCGACAATAAATCCGTGTGACCCGCCGGAAAAGCGGCCGTCGGTCAGCAGGGCCACATGGCTTCCAAGACCGGCCCCCATGATAGCCGACGTGGGGGTCAGCATTTCCGGCATGCCCGGCCCGCCTTGGGGTCCTTCGTAGCGAATGATAATCACATCACCCTTTTTTATCTGGTTATTTTGCAGCGCTGCCAGCATCTGCTCCTCCGAATCAAACACATTGGCCGGTCCGCTGAAGGTGACGCCTTCTTTACCGGTGATTTTACCGACAGCACCTTCCGGTGCCAGATTCCCCCGTAGAATCTGAATATGCCCTCTTTTGTGAATCGGTCGCTCCAGGGTGCTGACGACCTTCTGACCTTTGGTCAGTGCCCCGGCGTCCGCCAGGTTTTCAGCCAGGGTTTTGCCCGTGACCGTCAGACAATCCCCATGCAGCATGCCTTCCGCGAGCAGGTATTTCATCAGACCCGGGACACCCCCCACGTCATCCAGATCTTCCTGCATATAACGGCCGCTGGGTTTCATATCAGCCAGCAAGGGCACCCGGTCACTGACTCGCTGAAAGTCGTCAATACCCAGGCTAACCGACACTGCCCGCGCCATGGCAATCAAGTGCAGTACCGCATTGGTCGATCCACCCAGGGCGGAGATGACGACCATGGCGTTTTCAAAGGCTTGACGGGTCATAATGTCTTTGGGTTTGATATCCTTTTCCAGCAATTGCCGGATGGCCGCTCCGGCCCGGGCGCATTCGTCACTTTTCTGTGAGGATTCGGCCGGACGACTGGCACTGTAAGGCAGGGACATCCCCATGGCCTCAATCGCCGACGCCATGGTGTTGGCGGTGTACATACCCCCGCAGGCGCCCGCTCCCGGGCAGCTGTTCCTGACAATTGACTGCCGCTGCTCCTCATCGATGGCGCCGCTGATAAACTCGCCGTAACTTTGAAAAGCGGAAACAATGTCCACTTTCCGGTCTTCAAATACGCCACTCCTGATGGTGCCGCCATAGACCATCAGGGCCGGTCTGTTCACGCGGCCCATGGCGATCAGACAGCCCGGCATGTTCTTGTCACAGCCCGGGAGGGCAATGTTGGCATCATACCACTGGGCGCGCATGACCGTTTCAATGGAGTCGGCGATCAGATCCCGCGACTGTAATGAATAACTCATTCCCTCGGTCCCCATGGATATGCCGTCGCTGACCCCGATGGTATTGAACCGCAAACCCACAAGATCGGCTGCTTCCACACTTTCTTTTACCTTCGCGGCCAGCTCATTGAGATGCATATTACAGGGATTCCCTTCGTACCATACACTGCTGATCCCAACCTGGGCTTTGGTCATATCAGAATCCGTCAATCCGACGCCGTACAGCATCGCCTGAGACGCGCCCTGTGACTTGGGTTCGGTAATGCGTGAACTGTATTTGTTCAATTTGTTAACCATTTGATCGTCCTCTTTTTTTTGGTTCTTTTCCCAATGAGGGGATTATTGAAGAACCTCGCAGCAAGCTGCGGGGAATGCGCTCGCTATTGCGGTTCATTTTGCGTTCGCTGTTGCGGTTCAAATTCCTTGAGACGTTCTTCCGTCAAGGGGTGTGTAGACAAATAATTGATCCATTTTTCAGATGCCATGTCTGAAGCACCTGGCTTCTGGTTTTCAATCCTGCGCATCAAGGAAGCAAAGCGAACCGGTGATAGGCCACTGCTGCGCATGGCGGTTAAGGCATATATATCCGCCTCCTCTTCAAATTTTCTGGAATATGCCAGTTCCGTCAACAGAACCGGTAAACCAAGAAACAGTTCCGATGAGCCGGACACATCCCCTGTCATGGCCAATAGAACAAACCCCAGAAGTGAATCCTGAATCAACGATCGCATCCCATGCCGGTGGACAATATGCCCTATCTCATGGAGCAGGACGGCTGAGAGCTCATCATCATGTTCGGCTATCTGAATCATTTCATCGGTGAAAACAATGGCTCCACTGGGCAAGGCAAATGCATTGGGGCCTATTTCTCCGCCTTTTCGGAACAGAATCTCCAGGCCATAATCTGAACGCGTCACCAGCACCGACTGAAAATGTTCCACCACTCTCTCGCGGGTTTTTTCATCCAGTTCCGACGGTTCAAAAATGGATCGATCCAGGATGTCAAGTGTCTGGTTAGTGGCGAAACGCAGCATGGAAGGCGGGAGTCTGTGGGCAATCGTCTTAGCAACCCATGGAATCCCGTAAGACATACCAACCCAGAGGATAAAAAGCAACACTGCCAGGGCAGGTAATACATAGCGCCAGTGACTCTCCAGTTTGTAAACGACCTTGCGCCACGTCGCTTTTGCAAATCGGTTTTCTATCCGGTCGACAGCCTCATTGTCGGCGGTCTCGAACTTTTCACCCCGGGGAAAAAGAAGATAACGTTGCGTATTGGCCAGCCTTGGAGATATCTCAATATCAAAACACGGCCGGGTTAAAATCAGAACACCATCACTTATCCGTTCGATGCGAAGCGCACCGTTATCGTAGACGATGCACACAACGTCTTCTGCAGCCGATGTTTTCCCATCATACCACTTTCCCTCGATGGAAATCATAGACCAAAATCCATATCAAAAAAATCACCCACCTCTTCACCAATGGCACTCACCTGCCGTTCCTCGTCGTCAATAAAACCCGCGAGGTCTCCGGAAGCCAGCAAGGCCATATGCTGAAATTTGTATTGAACGGTTCTGACCTTTGCAAAGGGAAAGAACAGTCCCAGCGTTACCGCTACACCCAGGGAGTTGGTTAACACGAGCGTCATGTATTCGCCTGTTTTCAACCCGGCTTCAAACCGGTGATGAGACAGGCTGCTGGTGTTGAATAAAAGATTGGTGGTCTTCACAGAAAAGTAGGCGAGCAGATAAAGGTATAAAACCAGAAATACCAGGGCGGAAACAGGCGGTAGGAAAAAAGCGCCTATCGTTATGAGGACAATGCCCATAAGAATCGGACCGAGGGCTCCAAAATAGATTCGATAGTATTCCCGTGCCGTTGCCGTATAGGCAAAGGCGGTTCTGCCATAAACAGTGTTTTCGACAATAAATTTCTTCTGACGAAAATAGACATAGGGAAAAAGAGCACCCAGCGTCAGGGTTGCTGCCAGCGGCCACAAAATGTAGACCTTTGCGGCGTCCATGATACTCCCGTTGAAACCGAATCGAACATTTCTCAAGGCACTGTTGCGCGCATTAAATACAAGCGACCGGACGATCAACCAGGGAAGAATCAGGATAAATACCAGACTCATAATACCGGAAACAAGCGGAAGCAAACCAGACAACACCGAATATAGAATAAAAAAACCGACGACGATAAGCCGTCCCTTGAGGATCTTTACGGGGTCGGCAAGATATTCAAAACTGCTCCCAGAAAGTGTCGTATTCCCATAAAAATACCGTTTGCGTCTCACCTTGGCCCAGGCCGAGTAGATACCGAGGGTGATGACCGATAAAATAAGGTTCACAAGCCAGATTTTAAAGTATTCCGACCCCTTGCCGTTGAATTCAAAGGGCACTCTGGAAAGCGCATCGCCACCCTGTTCAGACGCCTGGTGGACACGCCCATCTTCCCCTGGAAGTGTCTGGTCCGTCATTGTCACATTTTCAGACGTTTCAACGTCTTTCTTTGCACTTCCCCCAGTAGGAGGTATGGGCGGCACTTCTGCGGAAACGGGTTCTTTTTTGCTTCTGGTCAAGGTGACTTCCATCCCTATCTGTCTCAGGGCAGTTTCAAACTTTTTAGCGGAAATATCATCCGTGTTCTTTTTCAACGCTATTCCGCTGCTCTTGAGTATTTTCACGGCCTTTTCTTCACTGATTGAAAAAACCGCCATCAGTTTCGATTTTACGTCATCGAGATTAAAACCCGGCCTAATTTTTCCACGATAAACAACATCATAACGTGCAGGTGTCATGCCCCCTCCTCTCGGTATTCTGAACAAAATTGAACGGGTGAGATATCCTATGGATTGATCTATACCCCTTAACAGGGTCTCAGAACATAATCCAACATAAAAAGAGCGTCGAAACTGAAAATATCACCCAAATATACATGACAGGAAAAACATGAACATCTTAACAAAGACAGCGAACACGTGGCAGTTAGCCAAAGCCATAAGCTGTAAGCTCTAAGCTGCTTAACGGCTATAGCTGATTGCCGACAATATATTGATAGTTTTTACCCAACATAACACACCTATCCAGCCCTTATTGACTTGTTCTAGCCGATGCTTACCGTTCTAACAAGAAATTCTAACTATAACCAAGGAAAGGAGACAGAAATGAAATTTTTTCTAGACAAGTATTTAATTTTACTAACAACCCTATTGCTTGTGATTGCCTTAGTGGCGTGTGGTGATGACAACAACAACAATAATAAAAAAGATAAGGGTCCAACAATGAATATCGGTGAAACACTTGAAGCCGATGACGAGGACCGGTTTACGACCCTTTTGGCCGCTATTGAAGCAGCTGAGCTGAGTGATGATTTGGTAGGGGAGGGTCCGTTCACTGTGTTTGCTCCCACAAACGCTGCCTTTGACCTGTTACCGGAAGGTGCTCTTGAAGACTTGTTGCTCCCGGAAAACCAGGACTTACTCATTGATATTGTGGCATTTCACGCTTACGACGGTAAACTTCGGGCAGCCGATGTCATCGATTTGGGGGGAACGGCCGCGACCATGTTGAATGATAAGGATCTGCGTATCGATGTTATCGATGGATCGGTAATTCTGAGCTTCGAAGGCAATCGCGAAGCCTTGGTGATAGAGACCGATATTCTGGCCTCCAATGGTGTCATTCACGTGATCGATGCCGTACTAGATCCCGAGGATGCAACGAGCGATATCGTTCAGACGGCAGTTGATAACGGTTTCACCACACTGGTAGCAGCTGTGACCGCTGCCGACCTGGTGGATGAGCTCCAAGGCCCCGGACCTCTCACGGTTTTTGCGCCCACGAACGCGGCATTTGATGCGTTGCCGGAGGGTGCTCTTGACGACTTATTGCTTCCGGCCAACCAGGCGGACTTGATCGACCTCCTGCTGTATCATGTGTATGACGGCAGTGTGTTGGCGGCAGATGCCATCGCCCTTGACGGCATGAATGTGGGTATGCTCAACGGTGCCGCTATGAGCATCGACGTTGTGGGCGCTGATGTTGTTCTCAATCTTGGGGGCAACCGGGAGGCAACCGTGACTATAACCAATGTACTCTGCTCTAATGGTACCATACACGTGATTGACGCCGTTCTTGACCCAGTTGATGCCCCTGCCCCTTAAAGCCACAGGTGTGGCATAGGCAAACATCACTTAACCATGAATCCTCCGCTTCGGTTCAAACCGAGCTGGAGGGTTCATTTTTCGGGCCATAGTATAGATTATTCAGGAGATCCTAATGAAAAGTGTTAGGTGTATTAATTGGAAACGGCCATCCATGGTGGCAGTACTCGGTGCAATCTGCGTCTCATTTTTTTCAACGGGGTGTTCTTTTTTCGGTATCCGAAACACCGAAGAAGCAGGCTATGCGGTTATCGTTAAACGTGACCAGATTGAGATCCGGGAGTACGATGAGCTTGTGGTCGTTGAGACATTTGTGAACACCGGCTATGAGGAAGCCGGGAATATCGCCTTCAAGAAACTCTTTGCTTACATATCCGGTGAGAATATTTCAAAGACAAAAATTGCCATGACGGCACCGGTTATGTCCCGAGAGGAGTTTGCGGCTGATGGTGAAAAAGTTGCCATGACCAGCCCGGTTCTTGGAGAAAAACAGGGCCAGGGCTGGCGATATAGCTTCGTCCTGCCGGCGAACTACACGCCGGAAACCGCGCCGCTTCCGACCAATCCTGAAGTCAAACTGGCGGTGATACCGGGAAAAAAAGTCGCGGTGATACGCTACTCGGGATCCTGGAAGGAGCAAGCAATGCGCGAGAAATCCGAGGAACTCATTGAATGGATCCGGATCAATGGCCTCGAGCGCCTTTCAAGCCCTCGTTCCGCGGGATATGACCCCCCGTGGACGCTTCCGTTTTTGCGCCGCAATGAAATTATGATCGACGTCAAATAGCAACACGTCTTTTCTTTCTCGATATCGGTATTATAGTCTGAAAATATTGTAACCACTCAAAACAGGATTGGCCATCCGATCACACAGGTCAACGCTAAAGGAGGTTCATATGGAGCTCAAAGAATATTTTGAAAACACGGAAGGCATAGGCGTCATGGCAACGGCAGACAGCAGCGGCAAAGTGGATACAGCCATATATGCTCGGCCCCATGTCATGGATGACGGAACCATCGCCATGATCATGCGTGATCGCCTCACCCATCATAACCTTGAATCCAATCGACAAGCCTGCTATATGTTTATAGAAAAAGGTCCCGGTTACAAAGGAAAACGCCTCTTCTTGACCAAGCTGCGCGAGGAGCGGGATTCCGAATTGCTGCAGTCCCTGCGGCGGCGGCAGTATATCGACAAAAATGACGAGTCTAAGTTTCTGGTGTTTTTCCAGATCGACAAAGAGCTGCCGTTAGTGGGCGCCGGGAATTAGGTTTCACGGATCCTTCCTGCGAGTGGGATCGTGGTTTGGATTCAACCGACAGGATTTTCGCATCATCTGGGTAAGCCGGGGTGAAGGTACTTGCTATCATGGCTTTATTTACCTAATATGTCAGGGCGTCGTACGTCTTCTTGAACCCATACGGATACCATTCCTATGAAAGCAAAAGAGCAGTTTCGAAAAAGATTGGAAGAATTGTTCCGCTCACAGAAACTGGCAACGCTATCCACGCAGCATGACGGGCAACCTTATGCCAGTCTGGTTGCCTTCGTCACCAGCGATGATCTGCGTCACATTTTCTTCGCAACGCCAACAACCACACGTAAATATGCCAATTTAGCCGCCGACAGCCGCGTGGCGATGTTAATCAACAGTTCCATGAACCAGACATCTGATTTTCATCGGGCTATTTCTGTGACAGCGGTGGGCAAGGCAAAAGATGTCACCGGAAAAGATAAAAAGTGCGTCCTGGACCAATACCTGGCCAAACACCCGTATCTGGAAGATTTTGTCCGTTCGCCCACATGTGCCCTGGTACAGGTTTCCGTGGACAGCTATTACATGGTTAAAAACTTTCAAAATGTGACGGAGTTGCACTTAACCCCATGAACTGGATTCTGACCACCCAAAACATCCATTCCCGTGACCGACACCGTGTCGGGGGCAAAGGCTATGCCCTGTCCCTGCTGGTCAAAGGCGGGTTCAAGATTCCCAATACGATCTGCGTCACCAGCGATGCCTATCATGAATACGTGAAAAGGTCCGGCCTGCGTGAGCGCATCCTGCTGGAACTCCACCGAAAAGAGTTTAAGGAAATGCGCTGGGAAGAAATCTGGGATTGTGCCACCCGGATTCGCAGCCTGTTCCTGACCAAACCACTTCCTGCCGATCTGGCGCAAAACATACGCAAGCATATCCATGACCGATTTCAGGACAGACCTGTGGCCGTTCGGTCTTCGGCACCCGAAGAGGACGATGCGCGATCATCATTTGCCGGACTGCACGAATCCTTTATCAACATAAGCGGCGCAGAATCGATCTTGAAACACGTCCGCCTGGTGTGGGCTTCGTTATGGTCGGATGCGGCACTGCTGTATCGCCAGGAAATCGGCTTGAATGTTGAAAAAAGTTCCATGGCAGTGGTAATACAGGAAACCGTCGCCGGTGACAGGTCTGGTGTCGTCTTTACCCGAAATCCCAACAACGAAAGCCAGGGAATTGTCGAATCGGTTCACGGGTTGAACCAGGGTCTTGTGGACGGTACGGTGGAACCGGATCGCTGGATAATCGATCGCCATAGCAACAGGATCGTTTCCCACACAGCCCCAGAACGAAAAAACTGGATCACGCCAAGCCCAAAAGGTGTCCAATTGGTGGCCCTTCCGGCTGAAAAATTGACCCAGCCACCCCTGGTTGCCCAGGAAGTCGATATTGTATTTCAAACGGCACTTAAAGCGGAACAATATTTTAGCATACCCCAGGATGTGGAATGGACCTATGAAAAAGACGTGCTGATCTTGCTCCAATCCCGTCCCATAACGACCCTGAGATCGGACAACAGCCAAGACAAGCGCGGCTGGTATCTGAGCCTGCATCGCAGCTTCGATAATCTCAAGGAATTGCGTCGCAAGATCGAAGAAGAACTGATACCCGGCATGATCGCTGCAGCCGAGAGTCTGGGCGTAAAAAACCTCAAAAAAATGTCGGACCAGGCCTTGGCGGATGAGATCAGGGAGCGTCTTAAAATCAATCACAAGTGGGTCAACGTCTACTGGGCGGATTTTATCCCCTATGCCCACGGTGTACGGCTTTTCGGGCAGGTTTACAATGATGCGCTGCGCCCTGACGACCCTTATGAATTTATGGATCTGCTTACCCATACCCAAATGGCCAGTATCGAGCGAAACAACATGCTCATGAATCTGGCAGCCATCATCCGTGGAGACGAGCAATTGGCAGAGGTTTTAAAGCAGGGCAATTACGCCAACCTCGATGCCAAATTTACGGCTTTGATCAATGAATTTATCGAAAGGTTTGGTGACCTCTCCTGTGCGGTCACCGGTGGGAAAAATTGTGTTCTGGGAACCGGGCCATTATACCGGCTGCTGCTCGAAATGGCCGAGCATCCGGTCAGGACCGGTGGCACGCAAAAGAAAGACCGAATCAAGCAATCGATTCAGAAATACTTAGATCACTTTGAAGAGGACCGGAAGTCCTGGGCCAAGGAACTGCTCGATCTGGCCAGAAACAGCTACCAGTTGCGTGATGACGACAATATCTATCTGGGCCGTATCGAAGCACAATTGCTGACAGCCGTCCAGGAAGCCAAAAAACGTCTTGAAAGCCAGACCGACGAACCAAACGCCAAGGTATTGCGGCATGTTTTAGAGGAAGTTGATTTCGGAAACGAATCTCAGTCGAGCGTCCTCACAGAAGAGATCACAGGCGACAGGCTTCAAGCCCGGCAATTGACGGGCCAACCAGCCGGGCCGGGCATTTCAAAAGGCAGAGCCCGGGTGATTCAGAATCATTCCGACCTGGCGAATTTTAAACATGGCGAGGTATTGGTGTGTGATGCGGTGGACCCCAACATTACGTTTGTTGTGCCTTTGGCCACGGCCGTTGTGGAAAGAAGGGGCGGCATGTTGATTCATGGTGCCATTATCGCACGCGAATACGGTTTGCCATGTATTACCGGTGTCCCGGACGCCACCAGATTGATCCAGACCGGTGACAACATCACCGTGGATGGATATTTGGGGATTGTGACCATCGGTGATGCCAGCCTGTAATATTTGAACCATCAACTGAAACATCAACACACACAAACACAAGGTGGGGAGGACCTTCAGCATGCATGGAAATTTCAGAATCGGTATCAGCAGCTGTTTACTCGGAAATATGGTGCGATGGAATGCGGGTCATAAACGCGATCGCTTCCTGACAGATACGTTGGGTCGGTTTGTTGAATATGTTCCCGTCTGCCCTGAAGTGGAAGCCGGGTTCGGCATTCCCAGGGAATCCCTGCGTCTGGTGGGCGACCCGGAAAAACCTCGTCTGATGACCTTCAAGAGCAAAACAGATCGTACCGAAGAAATGACCCGCTGGGCCTCAATCCGTGTCAAAGAACTCGAAAAAGAAGATTTGTGCGGCTTCATTTTCAAAAGCGATTCCCCCAGCAGCGGTATGATACGGGTGAAAGTCTACAACGACAAAGGTATGCCCGAAAAAAAGGGGGTGGGCATGTTTGCCCGGGCCTACATGAATCATTTTCCCCTCATACCGGTGGAGGACGACGGGCGGCTCCACGACCCGGCTATCCGGGAAAATTTTATCGAGCGCATCTTTACGCTTAAACGCTGGCGTGACTGCATTGCCAATTCACCCAAGATGGCAACCCTGATAGCGTTTCACACCCGCAACAAGCTCTTATTTCTGTCTCACAGCCAGAAACACTACCGGTTGATGGGAAAACTGGTGGCAGAAGGCAAGAAACTAACCCTCGAAGAGCTTCTTGACCGCTATGTGCACCTGATGATGGATGCGTTGGCCCTTAAAACCACGACAAAAAAAAACATCAATGTCCTGCAGCACCTGATGGGCTATTTCAAGAAACAGCTGAGTGGGGATGAAAAACAGGAATTGCTTGAAATTCTTGATCAATACCGTAGGGAACTGGTGCCCTTAATCGTCCCCATCACCCTCATCAATCATTATGTACGCAAATATGACCAGGATTACCTCAAGCAGCAGACCTATCTCAATCCCCACCCTCTGGAACTCAAGCTTCGCACGCATGTGTAAAGGATGGGTTTGAGGGTTGAAGGGTTTATGGGTTGCTGACAGCTAAAAGTGTAAAGCAGCATCCCAGCTTCTTGGCATACTGCAGACAAGGGGTTGAGAACATGAAGATTCCATAGGCCGCAAGCTATAAGAGAGCAGAGCCACCGACCGATAGATTTTTCCCTTGAACCCATGGACCCTCGAATCCTCGAACCCTTTTATAATAGTTTTTTCCTATTATAAAACACCTATTCCGCCCTTGTTGATTTATTTTTTATCGTGCTTACTTTACTAACAAGCAAGGAGAAAATAAATCAACCAAGGGAGGTACTACCATGACAAATGAAAATGATTATGTTGAAAACGATAAAGAAAGAGAAGAGGGACATGTGGATACCCGTGAGAAAAATTTCCAATGCGAAGACAAAGATCCCAACCTGGGATGTGACCCGGGAATTGATGTGGCAGGATAATCACACCACCACCATTCGTCAATATCAGACGGATATGAACTGAAACAAGGCAGAGCCATTCCCGGTTCTGCCTTGTTCATTTCAGCCCAGTGTCATTGCACCAGATGCTGCAAAAAGGAATTTGATAATGAAAATAGACCCAATTTTAGTGACCGGCGCCACAGGGTATGTGGGCGGGCGTTTGATTCCTGCCCTGCTTGAAGCCGGATATCCGGTACGTGCCATGGCACGAAACCTGGAAAAAATGGGATGTCGGCCCTGGGCCGGCAACCCCCGGGTGCAACTGGTAAAAGGTGATGTTCTGGATCTGGAATCACTTAAGAAAGCAGCTTCCGGATGCGGGTCTGCTTATTATCTGGTCCACTCCATGATCGCTCAGAAGGAAAGGTTTGCAGAAGCGGATCGCCTTGCAGCACACAACATGGTTTCCGCAGCAGCTGATGCCCGGTTAAAAAGAATTATTTATCTCGGGGGTCTGGCGGAAACCAGGGATGGTGTGCTGAGCAGGCATCTGCAATCACGTATCGAAGTGGCCAAAATTTTGCAGACCGGCCCGGTTCCCACCACCGACTTGCGAACCCCCATGATACTGGGTTCCGGAAGTGCTTCCTTCGAGATTCTTCGCTACCTGGTGGAACGCCTGCCGGTCATGACGACCCCGCGCTGGGTTCACTCACTGAATCAACCCATCGCCATTCGCGATGTCATCACCTATCTTGTGGGCTGCCTCGAACATGCTGAAACCATCGGACAGACCTACGACATCGGTGGGCCCGATATTCTCACCTACCGTGACCTGCTGGATATGTATGCCGAAGAAGCAGGGCTTCCCAAACGGCTGATTATACCCGTACCGGTTCTGACGCCTGGGTTGAGTGCCTTGTGGATCCATCTCATCAGCCCGGTGCCCAAGTCTATCGCCTTGCCTTTGACCGAAGGCTTGACCAGTGATGCCGTCTGTACTGAAAACCGAATTCAATCCATTATACCCCAGAAATTACTGAACTGCCGGGAAGCCATACGAATGGCTCTCGATCGTATTGGGCAGGAGCAGGTTCAGACCTGCTGGATGGATGCAGGTGATTTGCTGGCGCCTGAATGGGCCCATTGCGGGGATGCGGAATGGGCCGGCGGCACAATCATGAAATGTGGGTATCGGGCCCTTCTTGAGGCAAGCCCACAGGACGCCTGGAAACCCGTGTCGCGCATCGGGGGTAAAACAGGCTGGTATTTTGGCAACATTCTCTGGCGCTTGCGCGGGGCCATAGACCGGCTGGTGGGGGGCGTGGGCTTGCGCCGTGGCCGGCGTCATCCTATAGAACTCAGCGTCGGAGATGCCCTGGACTTCTGGCGGGTCCTCGAAGTCGACCCG
This sequence comes from uncultured delta proteobacterium, assembly GCA_963744665.1. Lineage (GTDB taxonomy): Bacteria > Desulfobacterota > Desulfobacteria > Desulfobacterales > B30-G6 > B30-G6. Next base: position 52,200 of record CAVUUM010000023.1, read on the forward strand.
CCAAACAGGCTTCTGCTGATGGCTGAGATGAAAATGCCTGGAGAAGCACTGCTTGAAATCCGGATCACAGACAACAAAAATGGTCGCACAGAGCTCCAGCTGTTGTCCCGCTTTCTGCCCAGGGGTCTTTTTGGCATTCTCTATTGGTATGCTCTCTATCCCTTCCATCAATGGATTTTCTCCGGTATGCTCCAAGCCATTGCCGGGACGATTCAAAAACCGATCCTGGATGGTCCGGAAAGATTTACACCCAAGATTTCGAAGACATGTGCATTGCCATCCAAAGACTGAGCTGTAAGCGATAAGCGATAAGCTATAACTCAACTTTCGGGATTCGGCGAATGCGAAATGAATAATCCCCTGGCGCTTTGCGAACTCGCCGCAAGGGCACCTAACATCAGCGCCGGCCATATGGTTAAGCAGGCATCGTTATCAATGAGCGTGTTTTCATATTGGATTGTTCATTATCATGCGCTGATGGAAGGTGCCCTAATTGGCTCAGACAGCGCAAATCGCCATTGGATCACCCATTTCGCTCTATCTGTTGTGAAACCCGAAAGTTGAGCTATAAGCTGTAAGCTGTAACCCACTTATTGCTTAAGGCTTATCGCTTATAGCTCATATTAACAACAAGGTGAAACATTGAAACCTATGCCCATTCAACCCGCGCGCATCCAACCATTAAATAAGCACAGCATCAAAAAGGGGCGCTATATGCTCTACTGGATGCAGCAATCCCAGCGTTCTGAATACAACCATGCCCTGGAATATACCATTCAACAGGCCAATGAACTCGGACAAAGTGTATTGGTGGGCTTTGGTCTGATGGATGACTACCCCGAAGCCAATCTTCGTCATCTCACCTTTATGCTGGAAGGGCTGCGAGAAACCCAGGCCGCCCTGGCCGATCAGGGCATCAAAATGGTGATCCAGCGCGGGTCTCCTGCCAGCGTGGCTTTGGCCTTGGGAAAAGACGCCGCGCTGATCGTCTGTGACCAGGGCTATCTCAAGCATCAAAAAGCCTGGCGTGCCCATGTGGCCCTCTCGGCAGACTGCCCGGTTGTCCAGGTGGAAAGTGATGTGGTGGTGCCCCTAGCGCTTGTCTCCAACAAAGCCGAGTATGCGGCGCGCACGATTCGCCCCAAAATACACCGGCACCTGGATGGCTGTCTTGTGCCGTTTAGGTCCAGCAGGGTGAAAAAGAAATCCTTGGGATTGAAAATCCACAGTCTGGATCTAAAAGACATGGACGCCCTTCTCAACCGTCTTTCCCTGGATCAACACGTGGCGCCGGTAACATCGTTTTTCAAAGGCGGCCCATCCCAGGCGATGGCAAGGTTTGAAGATTTCATCCAAAATAAATTTCATCGTTATGTCGAAAACCGTAACCAACCCCAGACCGATGATACCTCCCACATGAGTCCCTATCTGCATTTCGGTCAGATTTCACCCCTTTACCTGGCGTTGAGAGTCAAAGCAGATAACAAACATCTGATGGAGGCCCAGGAGGCCTATCTGGAAGAGTTGATCGTTCGCCGTGAGCTGGCCATGAACTTTGCCCATTACACCCCCAGCTATCATTTGTTTGCCTGTCTGCCCCCATGGGCTCAGAAGACATTGCAAGAGCACCGCAAAGATCCTCGCCAGAGTGTGTATACCCGAAGCCAGCTGGAAAATGCCGCAACCCACGATGCCTACTGGAACGCGGCCATGAAGGAAATGAAGATCACCGGCTTTATGCACAACTACATGCGGATGTACTGGGGGAAAAAAATCCTGGAGTGGTCCAGAACCCCGGCGCACGCTTTTCGAACGACCCTGGCCATCAACAACAAATATTTTGTGGATGGCCGGGACCCAAACTCCTATGCCGGTGTGGCCTGGATCTTCGGTATGCACGACCGCGCCTGGTTCGAGCGGCCGATATTTGGAAAAGTCCGCTACATGGCGGCATCCGGTTTGGAACGAAAGTGCGATATCCAGGGCTATGTGGACAAAGTTGAATCCCTGGCAGCACGACTCTGATTATCATGCCCAAAAAGAATGATATCGAGTTAAAATTATGGGAAAACGAATATAAGCGTTGGATAATTGCTAATGACTTGGCTTACGGGGAAATGCGAGGTTTCAAGAATTAGAGCAAGAGATCGGAGACGTACAAAGAAGATTGAAAGCGATGATGTCCTTTGCAATCCTGGCCGTCGATTGAACGATACTGCGGGCCATGCTGGCGTCTATTATCTGACCCCGTGTCATGGCGCCGACAGCATAGATGGCATTGGATGGGGTCATGGTATTGTCAGATCCCATTTGCATGATCTTGTGGGAGACTGGATCGATCCAAATGCTGCCTGTTTCATAGACCTGCGCAGTTGATTTCGACCCTGCAGCGGTCTTCGATTTCAAATATTCCTTTTTGACCACAGGTCGGATCTCGGTTGTCTGAACGGTTCCGGACAGGCGCAAATTCTTTGCCAGGGCCGAAGGGTCGCTTTCCAATGATTTTTTCTGCCCGCGTGCATCGACGACATAGTGGTAGACATCATTCTTTTCAATTCCCTGGATGTCTTTGTAGATCAACGCATAACACTCCGGGTCTTGATTTTTTATCAGGCGATACTTCTTGCCCAGCTTGACGACCTTAACGAGTCCGCTCTTCATCAAGGCCAGCAGCTTTTCAGCGTTGACAGGCGGCTGGACTGCGGCGTGGGTGAAAAAGACAGAACTGTAATTTCTGTCAAAACGCTTTCTCTCTTCAAATGTCAGGTGCAAATACAGCTCCCTCACCACATCAAATGTCTGGTGCAACACGGTCTGCCAAATGAGTTCCCCGCCGGGGCCATCCCCGTTGTTGGCTTCATTCAAATATTTTTGCAAAAGAATTGCGGGCTTATCGCTTGGATTGACGATTTCCTCCCAATCAATCCTATGGCCATAAGCATCTTCCAGATCTGAATTGAGCAGGTTGAAAATGAGATCCAAAGTCAAATTCTCACCATTATCAGCTAATACCTGAGCAATCTTCTCACGATTCATAAACTTATTTTTACGTTTTCCCATCTTGCCTCTGACCTTCGGCAGGAGACCCCGTCTGGAGTATAGGACAAACGTTCTTGAATTTTCCGGGGGCTTGTAAACCAGCTCTCCGGTTCGGGAACGAACGAATTCACCCTCCGAAGTCAGTGTCAACAGGGTCTCGATGGCACTGAGGCTGGTACCGAGAATGGCTACTTTTTTACCTTTGGGAACGTTATCGAGCAATTTTTTGGCCGGCCAGGGAGATGTGAAATAGCCATCCCTGTCATTTTTTTCATTCCAATGGCCGGTGGCAAGCAAAACACGATCAGCATTTTTTGAGAAAACCGTTTCCGATTCGAGATCGATGATGCTCAGCTGGATCGTGTCCCTGTTCTGTCGCAGATCAACCACTTCGGACCGTGGATAGAGGTGTATCTCCAGGCCAATGCTGCGTCCTGAACAGACTGCATTCTGAAATCTATCCTTTAAATACGCTCCCATGATCGCTCTTGGATAATGATGGCAGCCGCCCTTCTCGTCGTCCGTCACCGAACACCATTCACGAAACCAATTAAACCGTTCTTTCAGATGATTGAAATTGTCAGATACCCAATCCTGGAAGTCTTGGGGTTTGTCGTTGATAATGCCCATTTCAGATGCACACATATTGGTGATATGAAACGGACACGCAAAGCTGTCACTGTGGGGAAAACCGGGCCCAAAAATATCCCCCTTATGGTATACCTGGATGATCATCCGGGAAGGGTCCAGCAGCTTTTTAGCGGCTTTCGTCTTCACCATGGCTATCAGCTGTGTCAGCATGGCGGTGCCGGCCAATCCACCACCAATGATAGCAAAACTGAAGTGCTTGGTTTTCAATTTTCCTGATTCTCATCGGAACATGTGGCGGTTTGCTGTATCATTTGCTTGTCTCCTTTCATCTATCCGGATGATAAATTTTCATGCGCTTCTTTATAGGATAGTCATGGTATTTCATAATAAGGATTTTATTTCATGTTGATTAACTTGCAATATCTTGATAATTCGCTGGCAGTTCAAGACAAACAATGAATTCCTCGTCACGTTTCATGAAATATTCGGGTTAGGTTGTGCTTGCTCTGGCATGAAACTATATCCTAAGTTGAGCGTTTCAAATTTTAAGAATATGGGATTAAAAAATAATTTCAAAGGATTTGATCCATTTGAATTCTTAAAATTTGAAACCCGTTGGGATTGACGAACTTGCTGCATCTACAGCGTCAGATGCCATACCGCATAGTTCACTATTTGGTCTTCGCTCTTCAAGCTACGGCCCAACAAGAGCGGAACAGCATCTTCCTTGCAGCTACAGAAACCTCGACAATCGCTTAACTTAGGTATATGATAATTGAAGAACCTCGCAGCATGCGAAGCACCGCCGAACGGCAGATCCTACGAGTTATGCGCTCGCTGTTTCGGTTCATGCTAAACTTCGTTTTTATACCCTTTGTATTGGAGACGTGACTGTATGCGAAATACCAAGATTATCTCAATCGTTCTTTTATATAGCATGATTGTGGGGTGTCAGACAACGAGGCCGATTCACACGGTTGAATCGGTAGACCTAAAACGTTTCATGGGTGATTGGTATGTCATCGCCAGTATACCGACATTTATCGAGAAAGACGCTTACAATGCACTGGAATCCTACCGTCTCGATCCTGACGGCACCATTGCCACGACTTTCCGGTTCAACAAGGGGAGTCTGGACGGTCCATTGAAAGAATACAAGCCCCGGGGATTTGTGAGGCATTCATCCAATGCTGTGTGGGGCATGCAGTTTATCTGGCCCATCAAGGCAGAGTACCGGATCATTTACCTGACAGACGATTACACCCAAACGGTCATTGGGCGCACGAAAAGGGATTATGTCTGGATTATGGCGCGCCAGCCATCGATTCCTGATGATGACTACCGGCATATCTTGGATTTTCTAAGCGAACAAGGCTATCTGCTGGAGAATCTGAAAAAAGTTAGCCATGCTGCCAATGAAGTCGCCCCATAAAACCATGGTGTGATTTTATGAGGGTTATTCATTTGGGCAACACTTACATGCCACCCACAGCCGGGGCGAAACCGACGCGGTCTCCATCCGACAAAACCGAATCCAACGCAACCACACGGCTGTTGACGAATGCAATCTTTATGTCTTCGTCCGCAATGCCGGCTTCACGGGCCAGATCCGCGACGGTCTGCCCTTCCGCCAGGGTGTAGGCGGTGCTATCATGAAAATCGCATGTCCCGGGTTCAACTAACGTTGCAAAACATTTCAAGTTTATTTTCATAATCAACTCCTTGATTGATGGGTTATTTATTATCGCTGTACAATAGTAATACTATTTTGCCCCTTATCAATAGGTATATATCAATGGGTATTTAGGGGTATAAAACCATTACTTGAAAACAGCCTTGACAGAATACCAACCCGGCCGTATCTGCATATCAGGGAACCACCCATAATGCGCCGTCGGACAGGTTGTTGATCATGTAGCGGGAAACACTGCCCATGAAAAAAGACCTGTCGATACCGCGGCGGCCGACAACCAGAGTATGGTAATTTCCTTTTTCAGCAAAATCCATGACCGCCTTTCCGATACGCCTTCGGCCCTCGATGGTTTCAAATCGCAACCGTTCCCCAATAATGCCGGCTTGCTTAAACTTTTCCAACGCACGGGCATAAAACTGGTCGATACAGGCTTTGTCGCCACGAACGATGATGTCTTCCAACTCGGTATCAGGTGGATCCTCCATCTCGATCTCGCAGGTGTTACGGGTATTGCCGGCGACGTGCAGAAGGGTCATCCGTGTTTTTGAATCAGCGCTCATCATAAAACTGACATGATCGACCACGCGCAAGGAAGCCTCGGAACCGTCTACCGCAACCAGTATCTCGCCAGCGCCCGCTTCGCCGTCCACCAACCAGACCGGGATCACCTGGGATTGCTCCAGAATATTGGCAGTGACGCTACCGGCATACAGTTTGGCAATACCGGACAAGCCCCGTCGTCCAACCACGATGGCATCATATTTCCCCTGCTGTGCAAACTCAATGATATCCTTGGCAAATCCGAGTCTGCGCTCCTGGGTCACCCCTTCGATACGATCGGAGGCGATGCCTCTGCCGATCATGTCGCTCTGGTATTCATCCAGCAGAGACTGCGCCAATCGGGCATTCCTGTTTGAAATTTTTTCCATTTTTTTTCTTGCCAAAGCGCTGGTCCGCGCCTCCTCTTTCAGAAAAAGGGATACCATCGGCTGAATATGAAGTAAAACAAACCGCAGATCCTTTATCCTGGTTGCCATCTGGACAGCGTAACCCAGGGCCAGTTTCGAGGGACGGGTGTTATCGATAGCCACCACTATTTTCCTATTCATCACGCTTCTCCTTTCTAAACGTTGTCACATCTACAGCTCAATATTGGAAACCTCTTTCCTCACGATACCGATCGCCTCTTGGCGCCCGAGCTTTCGAATCAGGGAATACAAACGACCGCAATCATCCAATGACAATTTTCCGACCAGCTGAATACAGGCCTTCTCATCGCGAAGATGCGGCAAGCTCTCTGAATCCTCACGTTCACCTTTGGCGATCAGTTTGTTATATACCAATGCACGCGCAGCCAGAAGCATTTCCCGATCCGGCCACTTCAACTCAGGATGAAATACATACAGCAGGGTCAATTGATCACCCGGACCGTATAGACGGCCCCGCACATTTAGGCGCTTTAAAGATGCATCGGCCAGAAAAACTGTCTGCAAGCGTTCAGGTTCGGTCAATTGCTTCAGCAACAGACCGCGCAAAGGGTAATGCATCATCCCGGCTTCGATGAATATGGAAGCGCTATCATCGACCAATTCTATCAATGCCTGTGCCCGGAGAGTGTCCCGCAGTCGGAAGCGGGCAGCATCCTGCCTTGCAAAATGCCTTACAGCCTTTATCATCGCCTCAAACGACCCCGACATCGAGACGTGATAAAAATTTAGTAGTGCACCGGTGGCATTGTGTTCCGCCGCATATACGAGATGCTGGACCGAGTCCCGAGCAATATCCCCAGGCCGGAACCCATCGGCAAAAAGGTCGTGAATGACTGCTAGTGCATCCAAATAAGGCTCCACCTGGTGGATGATCTTATTCCGGGCGGACATCTTCTGCAGCAAATGGCACATCCTCCGACTGAAAACCGGATATTCCAGATCTTGCTGCATCAGATAATCATCGATACTGATGCCACCCGTAAGCATCTGTGTAAAATTTTGATCGGGCGGCTCTTCCAGAAGAATCCTATCACAAGACCCCATCCAGTCCATCAAGACGGGAACCATCTCCGGTCGATGTATGCTCAGCCCTAATATGATCCTGTTTGAAGGCATCAAAAGTCTTTTATCTCGATATTCCCGGAGTAGCGCTCAACCACATCCTTTTCAACACACTCATCGATTATCTCGTTTTCAGAAGGAGCACCATCTGCTGCCACGGGGCAATAGTGATCGGTTCCTTGGGGACCCTTGACCTTGGTATATTCTTTTTTGGATTCGGTCTTCATTTTCATCCACCTCGCTTATTGTTTCTTAACTTCGTTAAACTGATAATGTTTTAGGAGCCTAAATTTGCACACTCTCAGGATCTATCAGCACAGAACATCAGCCGGATTGTTTTCTACCCCAGACCGCATACAGCGGATCCGAATAAATAAATTCAGGGAAGTACTTGTCCTCATGCGGACGCGGCAGGCCCCGCATGGAGTAGGTATGCAGGTCTTCGAATGACCGGGTCTGCATGAAGTACTCCAGTACCAGCCCCATACGTTCAAATTCGTGCAGTTCTTTCCACAGTTGGATCGCCTTGGTGGAAAACCAGCGATTGGAAAATGTAACCACCAGATAGCCCCCTGATTTCAAAACACGGGCCACCTCGTCAAAAACTGCCAGAGGATCGATCAGGTACTCAACCGATACCGTGCAAAAAACCACGTCAAAGGTACGGTCAGGGAACGGCAGTTTGGGATCCACATTCAAATCCTGAACAATCGATTCGGTCAACTGGTGGTTGCGATCCAGCTCGCTTTGATTGAGCCCCAGCCCAACCACCCGTTTCAAACGGTGTCGCACGGGTATGTGGGACTGCCAGCTGCTCATGAGATCGAGCACCTGCATGCCATCACTCAAAAAACGGTTGTAGGTGTTTTTTACCATGGACAAGGCTGTATCGTCCAGGTGCTGGGTAAAACGAGGATTCTCATAAAAAACGGAATCCGCTTTAGAATCTTCGCGCTCAAAGGCATTGCCCGTCAGATAGTCGGAGGCCTGGTTGCGCCAACGGGCCTGCATACCCGGTCCCTCTGTGAGCTGTTCCATCCAGTCGATACTGGTACCCCCCCGTTCGATCTGCTTGGACTCAATTTTCCCAATGATGGTGGAAAGACGCAGATCCTTGTCGGCCAAGGGGTGGTTGAAATCGACGGAAAGGTGACCGTTGTTGATCCCAACACATCGAAAAGGGGCAATGTTGTTGCTGAAAACCCCGTTTACGTCCCTTAAAAGTCCTTTGGGGTAAAATCGTCCCATCTGTGGTCGGGTCTGATGACCGCCAAGCCTGTCCGCGTTAAACTGTCTGCGCTTGATCTCCATCAATTGGCGTGTTTCAAAGGCCGCCACGGCCTGCCCGCTGTCAAAGGCCAGCACGATATCATCCCCCCCTTGCCTGCCCATGAGACGCTCGTGGAGGTCTGCTGGAAATATATCCCGCCACATATTGGCCTGGTTGGCCTGGAAACAGTCTGTATGGGTCACACGACCGCTTTTCCACTTGAGCTGAAAAAGCAGATCTACCTTGCTGTCAATATCGATTCGGTTCATTTTGGTTCCTCCATGATGATGCCACCTCATGATCGTTTACGTTTTTAATAGTGTATGGGATAATATAGAAACAAAACACCACAATTCAATAGGGGAAGGATAGGGTTAAGATGATAGGTAAAAGCTGTTATAAATTGCAGCCATAAGCTGTTACTCAACTTTCGGGGTTCAGCGAACGCGAAATGAATAATCCCCTGGCGCTCTATCTGTGGTGAAACCCGAACGTTGAGCCGTAAGCTGTAAGCTTTAAGCAGCTTATGGCTTATTGCTTACAGCTTATTACTCACGCTAGTGTTCTTGAAAAAAATCATCCCGACTAGCTGAGGGACATGAGATACGCACGCAGATTGGTTTGCTTGTTGGTGAGGCCGAACTTGGTACGCAGGTTCTTGCGGTGAAAATTGACGGTGGCTTCGGATACGATCAGGATTTCGGCAATTTCTTTGCTGGTTTTGCCATCCTTGACAAGGGTTGCCACCTGCATTTCCTGGGGCGTCAGCAGAATATTGGCGTTGTTCAGGTTCTGCATCAAGGGTGTAATGATATCCTGTAAATGGGTTTCGACGATTTCCACCAGGGTCTTCTCTTTGGGTTTCAAACGGGCATTTCGAAGCTTTTCAACATAAGGCAGCACCAGCCCTTTGACATTGATTAAAAACCGTTTCTCAAGTTCCTGCTTGTCTGTTTCGCGCTGCTTTAGCAGGACTTTCAAGGCAACATTGGCCTCCTCCAAGCCTTGTTTTTGCTCGTTCAATGTCTCCTGGCTTTCTCGCAATGCTTGTTCGGTAAGTTTCAACGCTGTAATTTCTTCGTGGCTGACCACGATCTGAACCGGGGCTGATTCCGGTATGCGGATGGCGCGCATGTAAAACCAGTGTTGCCTGTCGGGTTCGTGACAGGGGTAGTCGAATAAGAATTCCTCGATATTCTTACTGATAACCGAGCGAATCCCGGCAGCCACCTTAGCGGCGTCTTCGGCCTCTTCGCCGGTGGTTGCATCACAGATCAACAGGTAATTGACACCACGGTAGTCAAAATCAGGCAGCGTGCCCCCTTTGGCGCTAAAGACCCGCCATGCCCGATTGGTTTCCAGGATAACCCCGTTGTGATCCAGGATGGCAATGTTTGCAGACAAGGCGTCCAATGCTGTTCGGGCCAATGGCTCCGGGCATTGGAGGGTAGCGGGTTCAGTCATTTTCTGATTCGATTCTTCGGTCATGGATTGTTCCCTTCCGGCAAAAACAATTGAAGAGCCTCGCAGCAAGCTACGGGGAATGCACTCGCTGTTTCGGTTCAGTGGCAGCACATGAATTTATTTACCTATACTATCATCAACAGCAGGTTTCAACAAGTGGCCGTTTGGTATGCATATATCTTGACAGGCTATTGCAGTATGGCTACAAATAGTATTGAATAAGCTCGCGGCGCGAAACACTGCCGCACGGGAGAACCTACGAGAAATCCGCTCGCTGTTGCGGTTCAAGACATGCAAATTTCGTAATGAGGTATTAAATATGCGCATTGCCATTATTGGGGCTGGCATTTCCGGGCTGGTCACTGCCTATCTGCTCAGTGAGGAACATGATATTGTTGTCTATGAAGCCAATGACTATATCGGTGGCCACACCCATACCATCGATGTGCCGGTGAACGGTCAAACCTATGCCGTCGATACAGGTTTTATCGTTTTCAATGAAAACACATATCCCAACTTCATCAACTTGATGATGCGTTTGGGTGTCGGCTGGCAACCCTCCAACATGAGCTTCAGTGTCCAATGCGAGAGGACCGGTCTCTATTTCTGCCCCAGCTCTCTCAACAGCATGTTTGCTCAGCGCAGAAACCTGTTTCGTCCCGCATTTTACGGCATGCTCACCGATGCCTTGCGGTTCAGACGGGAAGCATCCGAATTGATGGAGACCGACGACTATAGCATTACACTGGCGCAATACCTGGAGAAAAAAAACTATAGCCCTTATTTTATAGACAATTTTATCATTCCCATGGGGGGGGCCATATGGTCGGCGGATCCGGTGCAATTCAGGGAGTTTCCGGCACGCTATCTGGTTGAGTTTTTCAACAACCATGGTGTACTGAATATCCGCAATCAGCCCCAATGGCTCGTGATCAAAGGTGGCTCAGGCCAATACATCGATCCCCTGACACAGCCCTTTCGGGATGGTATCCGCCTCAGCATGCCGGTATCCTCTGTAAAACGGTTCGAAGACAGGGTGGAAATTACGGCCAAAGAAGAAACCGAATCCTTCGATCAGGTGGTGTTGGCAGCTCACAGTGATCAGGCCTTGCAAATGCTGGCGGATCCCACCGACTTGGAAAACGATATTTTGAGCGCGATCCCCTATCAGGAAAATGTTGCCGTACTGCATACCGATGCGGCACTCATGCCGAAAAAAAAGATCGCCTGGGCCAGCTGGAACTACCATATCCCCAAGGAGGAAACCGGACGTGTTGCTCTGACCTATGATATGAACCGACTGCAGAGCCTGGATGCCCCCGAAGAATTCTGTGTCACCCTGAACATGCCGGATGCCATCCAATCCCGAAAAAAAATTGAATCCCTTGTGTACCATCACCCGGTCTACGATCCCAAAAGCCTGCAAGCCCGTCGAAGCCAGGATGAGTTAAACGGACAGAACCGAACCTATTACTGTGGCGCCTACTGGGGCTACGGGTTTCATGAGGACGGCGTCAACAGCGCCCTGACAGTGTGCAAACACTTTGGGAAACACCTGTCATGATAAAAAGCTGCATCTACGAAGGCACCGTCCGCCACCGGCGATATCGACCCCGGCCCAACAAGTTCCAGTATCGCCTGTTTTTTATGTATCTGGATCTGGATGAACTGCCGACACTGTTCGATATGCATCCGTTATGGTCCAATCAGCAGGTCAATCTGGCCTATTTCCGCCGCAGAGACCATTTCGGCGATCCCCAAATACCCATCAAACAAGCGGTTCAAGACCTGGTTGAAGAACGTTTGGGACGACGACCCCAAGGACCCATCCGGCTGCTGACCCATTTGCGCTATTTCGGCCACTGTTTTAATCCGGCCAGTTTTTACTACTGCTACAACCAGGAAGATACCGATGTGGAAACCATTGTATTGGAAATCCACAATACACCCTGGGGAGAGCACTTTTGCTATGTATTGGACAAAACGGACAACCTGCACCCCTTCAAGGGCTGGCGTCGGCATACTGGCCAGAAAGTCTTTCATGTCTCACCTTTTATCGATATGGATATCCACTATGATTGGCGCTTTCGATTGCCGGGTGACACCCTTGGCGTTCATATAATCGATTATCAGAAAAGCAGCAAACTGTTCGATGCCACCCTGGCGCTACGGCGTCGCAGCCTCCATCGCCGAGCCTTGACGCGATTATTACTCTTGTACCCGGCCATGACCATCAAGGTGGTCACCCTGATCTATTGGCAGGCCTTGAAACTGGTCCTGAAAAAAACCCCTTTTTATAACCATCCCAAAAAAAAGGAATGACCCTGGAAAAGGATATTCGCATGACGGACTTCATTGTACCGGCCGAAGCGCCGGATCTTCTTGAACTCAAAGCAGGCAAACTGGATCGGTTCGCACGTCTGACTGTTTTATCCGTAATGAAGAAATTAAAATTTGGCCGTATTCGAATGATAGAAGATCGTGATCAGCACTCTTTTGGTGGTGACAGAGCCTCGGAATTGCAGGCCAGTATTCGCATCCATCACCCGCGCTTTTATACTCGCATCCTGTTCAGCGGCAGTATCGGTGCGGCAGAAGCCTATATGGAAGGGCTCTGGTCAGCAGACGATCTGACCACGGTTATGCGCATCATGGCGCTCAATCAGCCTGTTTTTACTGAGATGGAAACAGGTCTGGCACGTCTGACAACCCCCATCTACAGGCTCTATCATTGGGCTCGTAAAAATACCCAGGTTGGCAGTCGTAAAAACATTCTGGCCCACTATGACCTGGGAAATGCATTTTACGCGCTTTTCCTGGACCCGACCATGACCTACTCCTGCGGAATATTTGAAAGCGAATCCAGCACCATGGAAGAGGCCTCGGTTGCCAAATATGATCGCATTTGCAAAAAACTCCAGCTGACGCCCGGCGACCGGATTGTGGAGATCGGTACCGGATGGGGGGGCTTTGCCCTGCATGCCGTGCAACATTACGATGTGCATGTCACCACCACCACCATCTCCGACGAACAACACCGGTTTGCTGCTGAACGCTTCAAAAAAGCGGGGATTCAAGACCGTGTTACGCTATTGAAAGAAGATTACCGCAATCTGAAGGGGCAATTCGACAAGCTGGTATCCATTGAGATGATCGAGGCTGTCGGGCATCAATATTTCAATACTTTTTTCAGAACCTGCAGCCAATTGCTGCACGACAAAGGCATGATGCTGTTGCAGGCCATCACCATTCAGGATCAGGAATTTAAACGTTATATCCACACGGTCGATTTCATCAAACGGTATATTTTCCCGGGTGGTTGTGTGACATCCGTTGCTGCCATGCTGGCTTCCATTGCCCGTGTTACCGATTTAAAGATCTTAGATCTTGAAGATATTACGCCACACTACGCCCGCACCCTAAGGGAATGGCGAAAGCGATTTTTCGACAATATCCAAAAGGTCCGCGCATTGAATTTCCCGGAAACCTTCATCCGCATGTGGGAATATTACCTGTGCTATTGTGAAGGCGGATTTACCGAACGCTACATCGGCGACGTCCAGATGCTGTTGACCAAGCCGCTCTGTCGCCAGGATTCACTGCTCCCTGAATTAGGCGAAGATTAAAGGATTGATTATAAATATCAAACAGTTGGTTAATGGGACAGTGATAATATAAAAAAGCAACTATCCTAAAGACTTAAGCCGATACCGATTCCATACTTGGTATCGGTAATTTTCAAGGAATACCAATGAGTTGAAGGTGTCAAAGGTCTCTAATTTATTGTAAAATCTGTGCTACATAGCCGAAAGCATAAATTTTGATTTCTGCTATTCGTATGCTGATTCATTCAAAAACTTCTTTGCTTCTCTCACTGATATCCTTTTCCCATTTTTAAAAGCAACAACAAACGCTCCACTGAAACCCTTCCCTCGGCACTCCGATTGTAGCATCGAAGCTGATTTTAAATCTATTTGGTTTCCTACAGTATATTTGTATAAACCTCTTTCTCTATATTCCCATACATTTTTTATATTTTTAAAGTGTGGGGAATTTTTTGCAAGACGGGTGCCTGAAGAAATAATCTGAACCTTGAAAACGATCTCCTGGTTTTTTATATCTAAAGCGGTGCTGTTTTCCTTTGAATTTATTTCAGAAAAGTCCTTATTTGATTTTGGTTGTATAGCAGCATCTATTTTCGTTTTTCCCATTATCCTGTTTAACTGCCTTTTCAATTTGTCATTTTCATTATTCTTAAGATTCAACATTTCTATAAGCATTGTGATGGTTTTGTTAGCATCACCCATTTCAGTAATTAACTTACTCATGCGAGCTTCTTCTTTGATTCGCATTTCTTCTGCGAGTTTATTTTCTTCAGCTCTTCCGAGTCGATATTTTTCATGATAGACAATTTGGATTAATATAATGATCGAGACTGCCATTATTGATACAAGAAAAAACGATTTCCATAGTGTTTGTAATGAATTAACGGTCAGAATCAAAAAACATAAGAGTAAATATAAAACAGTTACAACTGCTACAACTGCAATAACATCTATAGTAGGAGTGTCAGATGTATGATACCAAATGCTGAAAACTAATACGTTAAATATGTATCCAGCACCCAATGAATATAACGACTTATTTAATTTCATACCTGAAGCCATCAGTATTTTTAATGGTTAGTTTAAGTTGACTCTAAAAGAAACATGGTTTTTGGCGTCAACTTGAACCGTTGATTATACCCATGAATACGATCCAATATCATTTCATTATCACGTTGCCCAAAAAACTGTGATTTCTGAGCATACGCACACTTTGTATCTACAGTGCGCTCGTGGCGCACTGTATGGAGAACATGGCCGGTTTCAGGAGCATCAAAAAGCCTGTGATACTTTATTCCCACAATAAAAATTGCCACGCACATCGGTACAGATATCCTATTTCTTACAAAAATGCAAAAACGGGAAAATCCCCCAGAATGGATTCGCCCTTCTGAAAATATAAATCTTTACAAAATGATTGTAACGGTGAGGTTAAAACTTCTTGGATTATGAGACGAAAAGGATCTACCCGTATCCACAGAGGCTGGTGCATATCTGACGTTGCACTGTGTCCACTTTTTTGTCAGGATACACCATATTTATTGACATAAAAGGTGCGGTACGGATCGTGCAAAGGAGGGAATAGTGGTCACAAAAGATAATCAATATGAGGTCAGTCTCGACAAAAATGCGGCCAATTATGTGCCGCTGACACCCTTGTCTTTCATCGAGCGGACTAAGGACGTTTATCCTGGTTACACGGCGCTTGTTTACGGGGACCGGGTCTATTCCTGGCTCGAAACCTACAACCGCTGCTTGAAATTCGCGAGCGCTCTCGAAAGACATGGGATAGGCGTGGGTGATACGGTATCGATTCTGGTGATCGATATCAGGGATCCAGATGCCATTTTACAGGAGGGGGAAGGTGAATGCCTGGGCAAACACACCTATGACGAGTTTATAGAGGCAGGCAGCCTCGATTAACAAACCAGAACACCGGAAGATGAATGGCAGGCCATAACCTTGAACGACACCTCGGGGACAACTGGCAGACCCAAAGGTGTCGTCTATCACCACGGCCAACGCGCCAATGATCGTAGTCCACGGTGGCGGATCTGACATAGATCAACGATTGATAACCCGAAGGGGCATTTTGGAAAGTGAAATCTTAATGACCGTAGAATATGCAACAATAAAAGAATGTTGTAATACTGTCTGTAGTAATCTATTTAATAAAAATGGCATATACGAACTATAAAAGGCGTTTCAATATTTTCTACGGTTGGTATATAGTTGCCGCCGGTACGTTACTGCTGGCCACCTGTTTCGGCATCAGTTACTCTTTCAGTGTTTACTTTCCCGCTTTGCAGTCCGATTTTTCATGGAATAGGGCTGCCACATCCGGAGTCTTTTCACTTTATCTGGTGTTGGTGGGCTTTTTTTCCATTCTCTGCGGGCGGGCAATTGATCGCTATGGGCCTAAACCTGTTGTTTTAATCATGGGAGTGGTTACCGGCATTGGTTTTATTTTAACAGCCCAGGTTCATGTTCTGTGGCAGTTCTATTTATCATACAGCGTTTTGCTGGCTGCTGGTACTGGTGGGATGTACATAATCGTCATGTCCACTGCCTCGCGCTGGTTTTATAGAAAAAGAGCGACAGCAATGGGTATTTTGGGAACCGGGGCGTCTTTGGGTCCGGTGGTTATGGCACCAGTCAGCGCGTGGTTGATAGAGACTTATCAGTGGCGAGCTGCCTATATGTTGACCGGAATTCTGGCCTGGATTTTGATTATTCCAGGAGCCATGGTTCTTAAAAAAGACCCGGCTGAAATTGGTGCTGGCCTCGATGGCGACCCCTACGTCCCGACTGAATCCAGTGGCGAGGCAAAAAAAATAACGCCTTTTTCTATCATTGAGGCAATAAAAAGACCCAGTTTCTCATATTTAAATTTTGTTTGGTTTTGGTTTTCTTTTTGTCTTTATATGGTTATCGCTCATCTCGTCCCACGTGCGCAGGATATGGGTCTTAATCCGATGCGGGCTGCTGGCGTGATGAGTATCCTGATGGCGGTTAGCGCTGTATCACGTGTGGCTGGAGGGATGGCGGCTGACATAGTGGACAAACGCAAACTGCTGGCAGCATCAATAACAGCAATGGCATTGAGTATGGTCTGGCTGACATCAGCCGACCAATCTTGGAAAATTTATCTATTCGCCATTCTTTTCGGCATGGTTTTCGGTGGTGGGGATACGTCGTTGATTGCTGTGGTGACTGATGTTTTCGGAACTGCCAAAATAGGCACGATGATGGGTATTCTTATGATCAGTTGGGGATTGGGCTCTGCCGCTGGACCCTACCGGGCAGGCTGCGTGTTCGATTATACAGGGTCTTATGGATGGGCTTTCATCATCGCATGCGGAGGATTGCTGCTGTCAACTTTTGCAATTTTGAGGATTAAGATTACAGATGAAAGGTTTTATACCGCTTGTCATAATAATGTTCCGAAAATATGATGGCGGCATAAGGGTTTGTAGCAGAAAAACGGTCCTCAATCGGGAATGTTTTTCTGACAACCCCTATAGCTTAACAACTCAACTTTCGGGATTCAGCGAACGCGAAATGAATAATCCCCTGGCGCTTTGGGAAGATCCAAAAAGAGTAAAGTGATCGGCGTCTGGCAGGAGAAAATCCGAGTCCTGGTCATCAATTACGGTGATTTGCCCCTGCAATTGAGAGGTCCGTCTTTTTCCACGACGATCCGGGTTTCATCATAGTAATTCTTGAAATGTTCACCCTGCCGTTTATTTTATCAACGGTTTCAACATGTACAGCAAATCACTCTCCCGCGAAGGATATGGAGACATAATGCTCTGCCGGTAGAGGGTCTCTGCAGGTATCCGGTTCAACATGGCCAGACGGATGGTATTGACGATTCCCGATGCATTGTCGGATAGGATGTGTGCACCAAGAAACTCGCCCTTAGAGCCGACAAGGA
>CAVUUM010000024.1:0-37928 GCA_963744665.1 uncultured delta proteobacterium
TCTATGTTCCCGGTATCTATGTTACATATGAAATGCAGCTGACATTCAAGCACATACCGGTGGCTTCCGGGCGGCCCACGGTCTTGCCTCTTCGAGCTGTGCTGCCAGGCGAAAAAGGGTCGCCTCATCACCAAAACGGCCGATAAAATGTGTCCCCACGGGAAGATTGTCCCCGTTCCAATAGAGGGGTACGGACATGGCCGGTTGCCCGGTAGCATTGAAGACGGCCGTAAACGGGGCAAATGCCACCACGCGCTTCCAAGCCTGCATGGGATTTGATTCGGGCGCATCAAAGGTGCCGATATTTACGGGGGGCTCAGCCAGTACCGGTGTCAGCAGCACATCGTAATCCACAAAGAACCTGCATATATCCCGTGAAGCCCGCTGGATGGTCTGCACCGCCATCAGGTAGTCGGAAGCGCTGAACTCGCGACCGATTTCGTAGATTGCCCAGGTCAGCGGCTCAAAATAATCTGCCTGCGCTGTAATGCCGCCCACCCTGGCAATGGTATGGATGGTTGAGGCGCAACCTGAATACCACAACGTTAAACGCATGCAAAAAAGCAACCGGGTCACCTGCCACGGAAAGATCCGCTTCGACGATTTCATGCCCCAGATCTTGGCAAAGGGATGCTGCATCGTCCAGCGCCGCAAGACAGTCTTTATGAATTGCTCCGCCGGTCAGGGTCTGGGTTGAAAAAGCGATCTTGAGTCTGCCTGGATCGGTCCCCACCTCTCAACAAACGATCTTGCCGGTGCCGGTGCAACATAGGGATCACCGATGTGAGGTCCGCAGGTGGCGTCCAGCAACGTTGCCGAGTCCCGGACAGAACGGCAAACAGCATGCTCGCAGACAAGACCCGATATGATATCGCCAAAATCAGGTCCAAGCGGGTTACGTGCCAAGGATGGTTTCAAGCCGAACACACCACAACACGAGGCGGGAATTTGAATGGATCCACCACCATCGTTGGCATGAGCCATGGGGACGATTCCGGAAGCCACAGCCGCAGCGGAGCCACCACTGGACCCTCCCGTTGTTTTATCCCTATTCCACGGGTTGCGGCTCGGACCATAGAGACGCGGTTCCGTGGTCGGCATCAGACCGAACTCGGGTACGTTGGTTTTTCCGATAATGATAAGTCCAGTTTTTTTCAGTCGTCTGGTGAGCTCACTGTCATGGTCCGGCACAAAATCTTTCAAAAGCGCCGTCCCCAGTGACATGGGCGCGCCGGCGAGAAAGGCGCCGATATCTTTCATGAGAAATGGGACTCCGGCAAACGGCCCGTCAGGGATTTTTCCCGTTGCAGCGGTTCTGGCCTGGTCAAACAGGGTTGTGATGACCAGATTCAGTACCGGATTCACCTTTTCGACCCGTTCAATGGCTGCCTCCACCAATTCCAACGGCTTTATTTTCCTGTGACGTATCAACGCAGCCTGGTCTGTGGCATCCAGGTTCAATATTTCTTCGAAATTTGACATGTCGTTACCTCTATTCCGTGTTTTTATAAGGACGTCGTTGACAAAAAGCCAGCACCGGTTGCCTTGGCTTTGCCCAATATCTCCGGTTCATTTGCTGCCGATTTCCGATCAATACCTGTTTCATATTGATGGAAATAATTTTCATAGAATTTCCTTTCCGGTTGATAACATTGTCAGAGAATTTCATGGAACATGATGACAACCTTTTTGGCTGTTTTAAAAACACATTTCCTTCTTTGGAAATGTCTGGTTATTTGACCGGTCAAAAATCGCATGTTTCAAATGGTATCGCAAGATATTTCCTGTATTCGGTCATCATCACCGAAGCGCTCTACTGTCACGCCTTAAATGGTCTTTTCTGGGGGGTGCACAGCGATATTTTTCTTCCTTACATCGAAACATATGCCACCGAACAACAAAAACAGAAATGGATACCCAGATGCATCACAGGCGAAACCATACTGGCCCTGGCCATGACAAAACCGGCGGTGGGTTCGGATATTGCCCGACTCACCACGACCGCCCGTCGAGAAGGCGACAATTTTATCGTGAACGGAACCAAAACATTCATCAGCAACGGGCAGTTGGCTGATCTGTGCATCGTGGCAGTAAGAACATCCGAGACGGGTCGACCCCACGACGGTATCAGTCTGATACTCGTGGAGGCGGACAGGAAAGGCTACCGCAGGGGTGCGAATCTGAATAAAATCGGTCTGCATGCACAGGATACTTCAGAGCTCTTTTTTGACGACTGCCGGGTTCCAATTGAAAACCTTCTGGGTGTTGAAGGATGCGGTTTCAAATACCTGATGGAAAATCTGCAGCAGGAACGGCTGCTGCTGGCCATCGGCGCCTGTGCCGCCGCCAGGGGTGCTTTCGATGTAACCTTGAAATATGTAAAAAAGCGCCGGGCTTTCGGACAGACCATCGGTACATTTCAGAACACCCGGTTTAGCATGGCCGAGATGGCCACCAAGATTCAACTGGCCCGCCCTTTCCTGGATGATTTGATCCCGAGACATATGGCTGGTGACGATATCGTCAGCGAAGTCAGCATGGCCAAGTACTGGATTACGGATCTGCAGTTTGAAGTCGCCCATCGTTGCCTGCAGTAGTTCGGCGGTTACGGGTACATGAAGGAATTTCCCATTTCACGGTATTTTGTCGACGCCCGGGTCCAGAGCATTTATGGCGGGTCAAACGAAATCATGAAAGAACTGATTGCCCGTCGCATGGGTCTCTGAAATAATCAGAACCGCTATTAGACCATTCGAATCCATTCTCTTTTTTCAGACTTTTTCATGGCTCATCCTGCTATGCTACAGCTCCTTCTTTTAGGCTCCATTCAGATAATAGTCGAAAATAGGAGCGTTTTCAACAGCGAGCTTTGTAGCGGGGAGGAGATAAGGATCTTTTGAAAGGTCGAACAATGGCAGTAAATTACCGGATCAGGCGGACGACCCGGCGTGTCCGCCACGTAGCCTTGTCTTCTGAGGCGAAAGCCATGCAAACGCCCCTTTGGCAATCCGGCTGTTGTGTTTGTGGCCGTTCCCACCCTGAGGTCTACGCCGTCTACCCGGCAGAGGCTTTGCACCGCGGGGCCTCGGTTGACCGGTAACCCTTGCCATGGGGACACGATAATCAAAATCCGCCAGCATGCGCTGTTCCACCGGCATCCCCATAACCCCATGAATAGCCCTTACCATCTGCCGGTCTTCATCGGTTACCAGGGTATAGGCCTGGCCGCTGTTTTCGGCCCGGCCGGTTCTTCCGATACGGTGGATGTAGGTATCCGGGGTAGAGGGCATATCATAGTTGATAACATGGGAAATATTGGAGACGTCGATACCGCGGGCTGCGATGTCGGTGGCCACCAGCACCTGATACTTGCCCGATTTGAAACCGTTCATGGCATCCTGCCGCCGCGACTGGGACAGGTTTCCCTGCAAAGAGGTTGAGCGATAACCGGCCTTGGCCAGTTTTCCTCCCAACTGTTTGGCGCGATGCTTGGTACGCGTGAAAACCAGGACAGCGTCGGTGCTCGTGTTGCCAAGCAACTTGAGCAGAAGCGCCGTCTTCAAATGTCGAGCCACCGGATAAAAGGCATGGCTGACCGTTTCTGCAGGTGCGTCATGTCCAACCTGCACCCGGACCTGATTGTTTAAAACCTCGTCTGCCAGACGACGTATTTGACCGGGCATGGTAGCCGAAAACAATAAAGTCTGGCGATCCGATTTTGGCAGGTGACCTAAAATCCGTCGAATATCCGGCAAAAAACCCATGTCGAACATCTGATCGGCTTCGTCGAGCACCAGCACTTCCACGCGTGAAAGATCCACGGTCTGCCGCCCAATATGATCGAGAAGCCGCCCGGGGCAAGCCACAACAATATCAGCGCGTTTCAGCAACTGAATCTGCCGTTGAATACCCACACCGCCGTAAACCGTAACGCTTCGCAGACCGGTTTTAGATCCCAGAACTTCAATGGCCTCATGAATCTGTTCAGCCAGCTCACGGGTGGGAGCAACGATCAGGGCGCGGACACATCCGCGCTTCCCATGCAACAATCGATGCAACATCGGCAACACAAAAACAGCTGTTTTTCCTGTGCCGGTCTGAGCCAGTCCCATTAAATCACGGCCTTGCATGACCTTGGGAATGGCTTGGGTTTGAATGGGGGTTGGTGTGGAATAACCTGCGGCTTCGATACCCGCCGCAACCTGGGGGTGAAATAAAAAATTTTTAAAATTCAAATGATTATCTTCCTTATACAAATAGAATTGCTTTTGTTTTAATAATCCCTTCTTCGAAAAGGGCGTTTCTTCTTCTTTTTTTTCCCACCTGAATCTGCGGGCTTTATTTTAATATTATTGCCGTCAACACGATTTCCGTTCAAGGCCTTGATTGCCTGATCCGCTTCGGAGTTGCTGGGCATATCAAGGAAACCGAATCCCTTTGATCTGCCGGAAAACCTGTCCTTGATCACTTTGACATTTTCGACAACGCCGAACGTTGCAAACAAGGACTTCAGCGTTTCTTCAGTGGTATTAAAAGATAAATTTCCAATATAGATATTCATGCAAAATACCTTTCGCCTTTCATTGTTTCGCTTATTTTTCGCTGGAAAAGCAAGCAGTACCCCTCATCAAAGGGCAGGTTTTGATTCACACGCAGGATAGGCACTATTTAAAGAGTGAGGTGTCCGAAGCATCGTACAAAAGGCGAGAGTTGGCGTGTGGTCTTCTTCCCCGGAAATCACTCAATAACGATAAAGGGCATCCTTGAAGGCATGCCCCTTTTTTACAGCTACTGAATTCTAGACTACAGTGACATTTGCTGCGGCAGGACCCTTGTTCCCTTGCTCGATGTCAAAAGAAACCCGGTCGCCTTCACTGAGACTCTTAAAACCGGTTGCATTGATTGCGCTGTGATGCACAAACACATCCGGCCCGTCTTCCTGTTCGATAAAGCCGAATCCTTTTTGGTCGTTAAACCATTTAACTGTTCCGTTGGCCATGATGTCATCCTCCTTTCTATGAAATGCTCAAAATTTTAAACTGGAGGAGAAACATCAAAAAATGATTTGTTCCTTCAGAAAAAAACCGCTCCGCTGATTAGAGGCGGAGCCATGTTGAATCCAGTTATGTTAACACTTTTTATTGCGAATGCAAGCTATTTATTTTTTTTAAGATTTTTTCCTTTATGAAATATTCGGGTTAATTGTCTTGCTATTGTATTTAAAGGTGCTTAGTATACGTCATCAATTGATTTCCGCAGTAAGATGGTGGAAATGTTTCTTTCTGTAGGTATTATCCGTTTGTTAAACGCTATCATCCTTCAGTTTGCAACGTTGAAATATTTTGAAAGGAGGATGAGATTATGACAGACGGAATTGTTAAGTGGTTTAACGACCGTAAAGGTTTTGGATTCATCGAACAGGAAGACGGGCCGGATGTGTTTGTGCATCACAGCGCAATCAATGCTACCGGTTTTAAATCCCTCGATGAAGGTGCTCGCGTGACGTTTGACATCGAGCAGGGAAATAAAGGCCCGGCTGCTGCCAACGTGACCATTGTCTAACCCAGATATTTCATGAAATGTTCGGGCTAAGCTTGTTTTCTAAAGGCAATGAACGGCATCTCCTGTGAAACGGGGGATGCCGTTTTTATTGCCGCTTGTATTGAACCACAATTTGCCGGTCTGTATTTTTTCCTAAGTCTTAGGTTTTTGATTGTTTTAAGCAAATGTAGGGATTCGGCAACCAAGGAAAAGACATCATGGCAAAATCCTATTATCAGTTCAAAAAACGTCAGAAAGAATTGGAAAAGAAAAAGAAAAAAGAAGAAAAAAGACAGCGTAAGCTGGAAAGCAAGATGGTTCAACCCCATGAAACCGATGAAACCGAAAACGACCCGACCCCTCCAACGGAAAACCCGTAAAAAAGACCACGAGCACCAACGGCAGGAGCGGGCAATGGCAATACGTGAACATGCAAAAGACACCCTCTCCAAAAATCAGACCGGATTTCGGGAAGGCCAGAAAGTAGCGCTGCTCATATCCACTCGAACCGAGATGGGATATGTCGCCGTGGTCAATGGCACGCACAAGGGCATTCTGTACAAGAATGAAGTGTTTCAGCCCTTGAAAATCGGTCAGGAAATTGACGGGTTTATCAAAAAGATACGTGACGATAAAAAATTGGATCTCAGCCTGCAGAAATCCGGCTATAAAACCATCGATATCCTGTCCAAAAAGATTATGGAGAAACTGCTGCAGGATGGATTTATTGCCGTTACCGATAAAAGCCAGCCCAAAATAATCGCCGATCTTTTCGGTGTCAGTAAAAAAATCTTCAAAAAAAGCATCGGTAATCTTTACAAAAAAAGACTGATTACCCTCGAGAAAGACGGCATCCGGCTGCAAGATAAACCCACAAACCCCGTCAAGACTGCGAAAACAAGACAGTTGAAAGCAAGGGCGTTCAAAACAAGGATGTCAAAACGTCGTTTTTGAGATGGTTATAGTGCGTTATGCGGCATAAGGCAGCTGCTGCAATATGCCACACGCCCGGTCATTTTACCCCACCGATATAACACATTGATATTTAATTTATTTTTCGAATTCCGCATATTTAGTGCTGCATTATGCCGCTGCTGTCCACGTGCCTGCATGTAAGCAACCCATTCTGGATAAAAAATTAATTCACTATAATTTAAGATAGTTAAAAATAATCTACGCTGAATTGGATGGTTTGGCCTGATTTATGCTCTTAGTTATAGACAAACAGGCAACACAGATTCAGATCTCACATATCACCAACAAAAGGAGGAAGTCATGGTTGAGAAAAAAAGAAAAAAAGCCGGACGCCCCAATGTTTTCGGTCTCTCAAACAATCAGTGTGTCTGGGCTAAGGCAGGCGTTGTAAAGTCCATGTTGTGCATCAATGCGTTTGATTGTCTCGGCTGTGCCTTCGATCAGAAAGTTCAGACGGATTTCCAGGCCAGGGAAAATGCGGCCGGACATTCAAGGGCTGACTTTCGCACCCCTCGAATGGGCTTGCTGGAAAATCAGGGGAAATGCCGGCACATGTTGAGTGGCCGGGTGGATTATAAAATGTGTGCCCACAATTACAACTGTGTAAAATGCCCCTATGACCAGATGATAGAAGATGGAGCCATGATGCCGGCTCTGACACCACCGGTGTGTGATCACGTGTCCGGCTTTTCTGTCGCCAGAGATCACTACTACCATTACGGGCATACCTGGGCGCGCGTGGAATATGGTGGTCGGGTTCGGGTGGGAATCGACGATTTTGCCCTGCGGCTGCTCGGCCCCCAGGATGAAATCAAGCTTCCGCGATTGGGTGCATCCATGGAACAAAACAGGCCTCAAGCCACAATGGTCAGGGGCAACAACGAAGCTGAAACGCTGAGTCCTCTGGATGGTACCGTGGTTGCTGTTAATCCGAGAATCAACGGCAATTCCAAAGACGTCAATAGCTCCCCCTATGCTGAAGGGTGGTTGATGGTTGTTCAGCCGAAAAATCTTCGCAAGAGTCTCAAAAACCTCTTGTTCGGTGTTGAGAGTCTGGCGTGGACCGATGACGAAGCAACACAACTGACCACCTTGCTAAACGAGGAAGGGGGCTACCGGATGGCAGCTACCGGTGGTGAGGCAATTGGAGACATCTATGGAGCGGTGCCCGAGATCGGCTGGGACCGACTGGTGAATACTTTCCTCAAATAAAAAAGCGTTATACCGCTTGTCATAATAATGTTCCGAAAATATGATGGCGGTATAAGGGTTTGTAGCAGAAAAACGGTCCTCAATCGGAACGTTTTTCTGACAACCCCTATAGCCCGCCTAACAGCGGGCGGGCTAACCGTTTATCAGAAATGACTCAAACATTGTGCCTGAACTTGTATGCCAAGGTCTTGTTTTGATCATTCGAATTTGGATCATTCGGTATTGTTTAGGATTTCGAATTTCGTGCTTCGGATTTGAGTAACTATCACCATCGGCATAGCCATATATCTCTGACCTGGCGCAAAGGACCAGGTTTTAAATGACGGACTAAATCAGATTCACTCGCTATCCAAAGCCCTGATGCGGCGAGTGGTTTCAAATTCACAGGCGGAACAAAACTGCAGGGGCAGGGAATCGAGCTGCTCGATATTGCGGCTGAAATGCATCAGGCACCGGACTTCCCAGCAGTGCTCCAGCCCCAGTATATGCCCAACTTCATGAACACCTATTTTGGCTGCCCGTTCGTAAGCCAGGTCAGGACTCCCCCCCTGAAGACGGTTCAAGGAAATCAGTGCAATTTTCCCTCCCAGCTGTGATTCACCGTAGACAAACGTAAGGATGGGCGTACATATGTCGAGGGCCGTTACACCGAGTTTGAACGGCGCCCCGTGTGTTTCCCTGTAAAGCTCTTTAATGATTTTCAAGGCGTCGAACTGCCGCCTTTGCGGCAACAACGCGTAATCAGGGTCCGGCCTGGGTTTTGAAATATCGCTGTTCAAACCAAGGATGGCCTGCAGATTTGCCGCTATGATGGAGACCGCCAGCTGATCGACGTGTCCAAGAGGGATTAAATCGATGAGGGCCTTGGTTTTGGATATCGACTGATCACTGACCAAATCATTCACCCAGCAGAGGTTTAGTTAGTGTCCGTCCAGAAATAGGATTTTCACGTTATGACAAGGCGGGTGTCAGATTTAACCCGGAGAAATAGCGTGCTATTTTAAGGAGTTAAATCATGGCGCCCAACGCCGTAAGAACGTGAAAAGACCATTTATGGATGGGCATTAGTTAGGTTCTGACAAGCTGGTAACGCTTTATTTTGCGGGCCAGGGTGCCCCGGTCAATGGCCAGCTGTTCCGCAGCTTTTGAAATGTTCCAGCCGGTAGCGTCCAGGGCAACCTTGAGATGACTGATCTCCACTTCCCTGAGGGTCATCGTCCCGAAATGGCACTCATCCGTACCGGGCTGAAGAAACGAAAGATCATCGGCACCGATCATTCGACCCCTGGCAAGGACCACTGCCCTTTCGACCACGTTACGCAACTCGCGGACATTACCCGGCCAGTGGTAGGCCATCAACATCCCGATGGCCCGTTGGGTCCACCCTTCCAGGCGTTTGCCCGTTTCCTGGACAAAATGAACCAGAAAATGATCCGCCAGCACCGGGACATCTGCCAGGCGTTCGCGCAAGGGAGGAATGTTGATGGAGATAACATTGATGCGATAGTAGAAATCTTCCCGGAACTGGTCCTCTTTGATCAGCTGAGGGAGATTGCGATGCGTCGCGCAAATCAATCGAAAATTTGAACTGACCTCCTGGCTTCCACCCAGCCGTTGAAAACGTTTCTCCTCCAGAGCGCGCAGCAGGCTGATCTGCATTTTGGGTGAAATTTCCCCGATTTCATCCAGGAAAAGGGTGCCATTGTTGGCCATTTCCAGTCTTCCCCGACGTGCCTTGACCGCCCCTGTAAACGCGCCCCGTTCATGACCGAAAAGCTCGCTCTCCAGAAGGGTTTCAGATTGGGCACCACAGTTGATGGCAACAAAAGGTCCGTACGCATTCCCGCTCTGCATGTGAATGGCCCGTGCCACCATTTCCTTGCCCACGCCCGTTTCCCCGGTAATAAGCACCGGCGCTGACGACGGTGCCACATCCACCAGATTATTGAACACGTCCCGCAGTGCATCGGATGCCACCACGATGCCCTCGAAGGTGTTTTCCTGCTGTTCCATGAGCTGCTCGCGCAACACCAGGTTTTCATTTTTCAGGGCCTGATTGGCCGACACCCGTTCGGTCATCAAAGACAGTTCGTCCGGATCAAACGGTTTGCAGATATAATCGCAGGCACCGCGTTTCATGGCTTCCACCGCTGTCTGGATAGACCCGTGAGCGGTGATCATGATGACGTTGGCATCCGGTTGAATTTCCTTGATCCTCCCGAGAAGTTCAATCCCGCCCATGCCCGGCATTTTAATATCCACAAGATACAGGTCAAACAAGCCCTCCTCGATGCATGCCAGGGCTGTCTGTCCCGAATCGGCCGTATTGACCTGATATCCATCTTTAACAAGCCAGGCACCCAAAGCCTCGCGAATCGGCTCCTCGTCATCCACTATGAGTATCCGCATCGATTGTATCATGTGTCTTCTCCTTTTGTTTCCGGAACGGCTTCAACACCAGCGGGCAAGGTAAGTTTGAACAGGGACCCCTCGCCCGGTTCACTCTGGGCCTCAACGGTCCCTTGGTGTTCACGGATGATGCCGTATACCATTGACAGCCCAAGTCCGACACCTTTACCTTCTTTTTTGGTGGTATAGAAAGGCTCGAAAATACGGGGAAGGTCTTCCGGATCGATCCCATAGCCGGTGTCGGCCACGGTCACCCATACCGTTTTCCTTTCATGGTCCTGCCCGCCCGACAAGGTCAAGGTTCCACCGTCCGCCATCGACTCCATGGCATTGAAAATTAGATTCATCAGACACTGCTGAATTTGGGTATAATCTCCTTTGGCGGTGAATGATGTTTCCGGCAGAGTCAGATCACACGTGATGTTGTTCATTTCCAGTTGATGACTCGTGAGGACCAGAATGGTATCAATCATTTCTTTCAGGTCGATCTGAATGAGTTCGATGTTTTTTTGTCTGGCAAAGGTAAGCAGATTTTTGACGATCTGGCCACAGCGCAAGGCCTCCCGGACACAGATATCCAGATATTGAGCAAAGGCTCCCACACCCGCTTCCGGCAGATCATCTTCCTGAATACACCGCAGGATGAGTTTGTTGAATGTCAGGATACTGGCAATGGGATTGTTGATTTCATGGCATACGGATGCCACAAGACGACCAAGAGAGGCCAGGCGGTCTTCACGTACCAATTGTTCGAGATCATTTTTGATGGCCTGTGTACGTTGCTCCACCCTGTCCGTCAATTCCTGGGTGATGTCCCGGATAGAAACCACGATCTGAACGATCTCGCCAGCAGAGTTGGTCAGCGGGTAAGCAGTGGACTGGTGGACCCGGGTATCCGGGCTGCCCGGTTGGGTCTCGTGAACAGTTCTGGCCGGTCGACCCGTCTGGAGCACTTCCTCCATGGGGCATCTCAAATCGTGGGTACTGCAATGGTCTCTGAAATTATGAATCAAGTCGAAACAAGATTTTCCAAGAACGGATTCTCGTCCTTTTCCGCCGGTGATGATGGGTGATTCATTGCAATTGATAACCCGATAATCTCTGTCAAGGACCATGACCCCGTCCGGCGAAGCCTCCAACAGCGCGGAAGCAAAAGAGGAAGCCAGACTGATTTCTGAATCGCGCGCCGACACCTGTTGGTACAGTCCGGCAATGTCGAAAATGAGCATGGATGCCTGACGATCCAGCACACCGATGGAAGATGGCTTGTTAACCACCAGGTGGGCCAGTGTCTGGGCATCTCCGGTCATCTCGAGAATCAGGTCCAGGTGCTCCAGCGCCAGCAGATCCGTGGGTTCGTCATAAACCGCAATACCCATTTCTCCGGCAAATTTGGAACAGGCAATGGATTTATTGACCGTGGCAATAGCAACCAGCTGCAACCGCAGTCTGCCCGGTTTGATTTCGCTCAGCATGCGCATCACGGATAGTGCGCGGTAGCCCCTGGCAACCACAGCCACCCTGAGCAACAAACAGTGCTCGTTTGATCTAACACCTTCCATAAACGGCCCCCTTTGGCACATGCCGGAAGATCGGTAAGGATTCTGTGCATTTTCCTGGTGGCGTCATGTCAGCCCGGATATGTCATCCTAAGATGAGCGTTTCAAATTAGGTTCAAGAAACTTGACGAGAAATTTCCGGGTTAGGTCGATTTGTTATGATAGGAGAGGCGCTGATGGTATGTCAAGATGATAATGTGTCATATTGTGGTATCTGACTAGCCGATCAGACTGAGCCTCCACCGCCGGAGCAGGCGGGCTCAGGCTGCCCCTTGAATGGGGTTGAAATATCCAATATCGAATTGCAGGAATTTGTGGGGCGGTCGTTAACGTCCTTCCGAGATATCCACAAGGAAAAAGATCGGAAATTAATTTTTATGAATTCGTAAAAAGTCCCCGTTGGACGGTTTTGTAAAAAGTTCAAATTCAAGGCGTGCAAATTTTGTAATCATGAGGCGTACGTATCGTACGTTGAATGATTGCGAAATGCAGCACAACGCAGAAGTTGGACTTTTTACGAGACCGTCAATCTTCCTGAAGTTCTTTTATATCTGCATAATGATCCAGCGATTCCGGGTTGCTGAGGGCGTCCTTGTTGAGAACCGGTTTGCCTTCGATAATTTTTTTGACCGCCAATTCGACTTTTTTCATATTCAAGGTATAGGGGACGTCCGGTATGGCAAGAATCTTTGATGGCACATGCCTGGGCGAGGCGTTGACCCGGATGGTCTGCTTGATTTTCTGGTTGAGATCATCGGTCAATTCGTATCCGGCGGTCAGTTTGACAAAAAGAATCACGCGAACATCATTTTTCCAGTCCTGCCCTACAATAACGCTGTCTTCGATCTCTTCTATCTGATCCAGTAATCGATAAATGTCACCCGTACCGATGCGTACCCCCCCGGGGTTCAAGGTGGCATCGGACCGCCCGTAAATGATCATCCCGCCCCGGTCGGTGATCTCGACAAAATCACCATGTCGCCAGACATTGGGATACACATCAAAGTAAGCTGCATGATACTTGCTGTTGTCTGGATCATCCCAGAAATAGATGGGCATGGAGGGGAAAGGCGCCAAGCACACCAGTTCACCCTGCTGGTTTACCATCGCGTTGCCCTCCTCATCGAATGCCTGCACGTTCATACCGAGTCCCCGGCACTGCAGTTCACCGGCATAAACCGGACCCATGGGGTTCCCCAGGGCAAAACATCCATTTAAATCCGACCCGCCGGCAATAGACGCCAGCTGGAGATCCTGCTTGATTTCAGCGTAGATAAATTTGAAGCTTTCCACTGACAGGGGGGAACCTGTCGAAAGGAGTGCCTTGAGTGATGTCAGATCATATTCCTTGCCGGGTCTCACACCGGCCTTTTGAAGGGCGGCGACATAGCCGGCACTGGTACCGAAAATAGAAATGTTTTCGTCCTGGGCCATCTCCCACAAAGCCCCTGGATGCGGATAAAAGGGATTACCGTCAAACAGAACCAGCGATGCGCCCACGGCCAGAGAACTGACCAGCCAGTTCCACATCATCCAGCCACAGGTGGTGAAATAGAATATCGTATCCTCTCTTTTTAAATCAGAATGAAGCATGAGTTCTTTGACCTGGTGGATGAGAATCCCGCCGGCACTTTGAACCATACATTTGGGCAGACCGGTGGTGCCAGAGGAATACATGATGTACAGCGGGTGGGAAAACGGCAGTTGCTCGAATGCGATCTCCAGGTTGCTTTCAGGTGACTTGAAATCGTTGTAATGAACCGCATTGGGAACCTTGCTCAAGTCCGGTTCCGGTTCCGTATAGGGTACCACGACTATTTTTTCGATGGAGGGAAGTTGGCTGATAATGTCTGCAATCCGTTCGAGGGAATCAATGGACTTGCCTTTGAATGTATAGCCATTGGCGGTAAATAATATTTTGGGTTTGATCTGACCGAAACGATCCAGCACGCCTTTGATACCAAAATCAGGAGAGCATGAAGACCAGATGGCGCCCATGCTGGCTGCCGCCAGCATGGCGATAGCCGACTGCGGCATGTTCGGCATAAATCCCACCACCCGGTCACCGGCCTGAACCCCGGCTTCCTTCAAGGCCTTTGCCACACGAGCCACCTCGTCATACAGCTCGGTATAGGTCATGCGGACGGAATCCCGGCCTTCACCCTTAAAAATCAGTGCCGTCTGATCGTCCCTGTAGCGGAGGAGGTTTTCGGCAAAGTTAAGTCTGGCACCAGGAAACCACTCGGCTCCCGGCATCTTGGTAAGGTCATCCACAACCCGGTCATAGGGTTGGGATGCGATGATGCCGGCCACGTCCCACATGGAGGCCCAGAAATCGGGAATATTGTCAATGGACCATTGATGTAGCTGCGAATACTCGGTGAAATCTTGATTGTACCGTTCATTGATGAGATTCATAAACCGGTACATATTGGTGTTTTTGATCCTCTCCTCAGATGGTTTCCATAAAGGTGCTGCCATGATCACTCCTTTCACTATTTACCCTATCGTTGCCATGATAGGGTTACGCTGCCCTGTCGTTGTCCAACCCGAAAATTTCATGAAATGTTCGGGCTAAAACCTGACCTTATCCAGTCCTTTGAGATTCAAAATCTGTCGTGCCTCGTCAGAGGTTGCCGGTTCAACACCCAGTTCTCTGGCAATCCGAACAATCTTTTCCACCTGCTCGGCACTGCTTTTGGCCTTCACGCCCTTTTCAAGAAAAAGATTGTCCTCGAGTCCCACCCTGACGTTGCCGCCCATAAGCAGGGCACCGGTACACATTTTGAACTGGTGTTTTCCGGCGGCGCACACCGACCATTGAAAATCCCCGATGGCATCTTTGGCGCTATTATACAGAAACTGGAGATTGTTCATCGTGGCCTGGATACCGCCAAGAATTCCCATTACAAACTGGATATAGACGGGTTTTTTAACATGACCTCTGTCGATAAGAAATGCCAGGTTGTTTATCATCCCGACATCGTAGACCTCGAACTCGGGTTTTGTACCTTCTTTGATGAAGTGCTGATTGAATTCCCGCAATGTCCTGAAGGTGTTCGGGAAAATATAATCTTCCGTCATATTCAGATATGCGTTTTCCCAATCCTGTTTGAATTCTTTGTAGGTATCCAGGGCATGGAACAGGGCAAAGTTGAGAGAGCCTGCATTGAGCGAGGCAAGCTCAGGGCTGTAGGCCTTGACCGCGGCAACCCGCTCCTCGGTTGTCTGACCCAGGCCGCCACCGGTGGTAATACAAACAACGAGATCGGATCGTTTTTTTATTTGTGAGACAATTTCTCCAAACAGACCCGTATCGGATGACGGCTTGCCGGTTTCCGGGTCGCGGGCATGGATGTGGACAATGGCGGCACCAGCCTGCCAGGCACCCACCGCATCGTCAACGATCTGCTGGGGCGTAATCGGGAGATAGGGGGACATGCTGGGTGTGTGAATCCCGCCGGTAATCGCTGCTGTTATGATGGCTTTTTCCACGCTGAAATCCTTTTTATGGGTTTATAATATTGTTTTTCGACGATGGTAAAATTATCATAACGATTCGATGGATGCAAATGCTTTGGACGAGATCCCATATTTCTTGATACGGTAAATCAGCACATGTCTGGGAATGTGCAGGAGCCTGGCCGCTTCCGAGCGGTTTCCGCCACTCTTTTGAAGTGCTTTCAGGACAAGTCCTTTTTCTATGGATTCGAGAGAAATACCGTGATCGGGAATCTCCGGGATTTCTGTTTCACGGCAGGTATCCATGGGCTTGAGTTTCAGATCGGATGCCCCGATAACAACATCCCGCCTCAGGATGACGCACCGCTCCACCATGTTTTGCAGCTCGCGGATATTTCCAGGCCAGTCATACCCTTTCATCTCTGCCAGGGCCTCCGGGCTGAAATGCACATCGATGGGCGCATGAAACTGTTTGAGGAAATGGGATAGCAGTTGTTCGATATCTTCCGTACGCTCCCTCAGGGGTGGAATATGGAGAGGGATCACGCTGAGGCGATAGAAAAGATCTTCACGAAACATTCCTTTCCGGACCCGATGCGTCAGGTCCTTGTTCGTGGCGGCAACAATCCTGATATCGACTTTCTGGCGCTTTTCAGATCCCACGGGCTCCACTTCCCGCTCCTGAATCACCCGCAGCAGCTTTGCCTGCATGTCGAGTTTGAGCTCTGCAATTTCGTCCAGAAAGAGTGTCCCAGCTGAGGCTGCCTGAAATCGGCCTTTTCGATTGGCAATGGCGCCTGTAAAGGCTCCCTTGACATGACCAAACAACTCGCTTTCAATCAAACTTTCCGGGATGGCCGTGCAGTTGACAGCGACCATGGGTTTGTTGCCGCGCTGGCTGTTCATGTGGATCAAGCGGGCCAGAACCTCCTTTCCGGTACCCGATTCCCCGGTAATCAGCACGGTCGCTTCGCTGTGGGCCACCTTGATGGCCGTATCCAGAAGTTTCCGCATGGTGTCGCTGGCCGTTTCCATCCCGGCGGTGCCGGTCAGGCGGTTGACTTCAGCCGAAAGAAGCTGATTCTGTTCTTTGAGGGTTTTCAATTCGAGCGCTTTCCAGCAAAACTGTCTCAAGGTCTCCCGGCCAAACGGCTTGGTGATAAAATGGAAGGCCCCTTTTTGCATGGCCTCTACAGCCAGATCGATGGATCCGAAGGCCGTGAAGACAATCACGGGTGTGTCCGGAGACTCACGCTTGACAGCCTCGAGAACGTCCAGACCGCTCATGTCCCCCAGTTTGACATCCGTAATGACAAGGTCCGGCATTGTTTCCCGGAACTTTTGCAGGCCCGTGACACCCGTGGCGGCCGTGTCCACCATGAACCCGACATCACTTAAATTGTATTCCGTCACCCGCAAAAGGTTTTTATCGTCATCGATGATTAAAATTCTGGCCGGCATGACAACACCTCTTTTCATCCCTGTCTTGCTTGAAACAATGTATGCGGTTTATCAATTCAGCTTTCGGGTTTCACCACGAGATAGAGCGAAAGGGGTCCTCCCATGGCGATTTGCGCTGTTTGAACCAATTGGGGCTCCTTACATCTGAGCGGGGGTATAGATATCCGGGAAGGACATGGGCACCCAGACCCTGAAGCAGGCACCTCCCCAGACAGATTTTACGATATCCAATTTTCCACCATACCCCTCGACAATCTTCTTGCTGATGGACAGACCAAGACCTGTACCGTTCTCTTTTCTGGAATAAAAGGGTTCGAACACCTTTTCCAGATCGGCATCAAAAACACCCGGACCATCATCTGAGACGGATACCACAACCCACGAGGCTTCCCTTTTGCATGCGATCTCCACCCGACCGTTGTGATGCACGGCATCCATGGCATTCAAAACCATATTCAGCAATACCTGTGAATAACGATGACCTTCCACCAGGCAATCCTTACAGGCATCGACGTCTGTCAGTCTGAATGAAAGTTTCTTTTTATCCATTCTGTTCTGCACTAAGGTGCAAACACGTTTGACAATCGTTGCCAGGGATTCCCAGCCTTTTTCCTGCTCGACATCCTGAGGGCGTCTGGAAAACAAGAGAATTTCATCCACAGACCTATTGAGTCTGTCCACTTCCTGTATCAAGATTTTCACAAATTCATGTTTGGGATGATGCTCCGGAAACTCATCCAGGAGAATCTCGGCAGTTCCCTTTATGGAACCCAGAGGGTTCTTTATCTCGTGGGCCAAAGAAGCTGAAAGCTGCCCCAGTATGGACAATTTTTGACTGGCTTTCAGCTGTTCCTCCACTTCTATCAGAAGTTCGGTTTCGCTGTGAAGTTTGGCATAAGAGCGCTTCAGTCTTGCAGACAGCAACTCGTATTCTTCTCGTAAGCGCCGCTCTTTGGATGCGATAAACCCGATAACCACAGCGACGGCCATGTAGAGCAGAATCTCTGTCAATTCACTCAGATAGGCGTCCGTCCCTGCACCCATAAAGAGAAGAATATGGGGGATAAAAGCCAGAGATGTCAGGATAGCCAGGGTCAGGCCTCCCGTGACACCGAATAGAATCGCCCCTACCGCTATGGGGAAGTAACTCAGACGCCGGTAGGTATCATGGTAGAAAACAAGATCGCCGGGTGTAAATATGTGCAGCAGACCTATTCCAACGACCACCAGGACGAGTATGCCAAAGATGAGTTTCCGCATCCCATGATTCCTTTGTCCTTCATACACCTGAACTGAGCGATTTTTATCTCGATCTGCACCCATCGCTTGCGGATCAGGGGTAGGCAAAAATCGCTCAGTTGCAGGATAAAGTTTCTTTTGCCATTTCGTTCAAAATCAAGTATTTATTATATCATTCTAAGCCTTCAATCTTGAATATCAAGCAGTTTTTTACCATGGGCGCATGGACAAAAACACGAAAGATGAAAGACACAAAAATTTTCATGGCCTTTTTCGTGGTTTCTCAATTTCGTGATTTCGTGATAAAAATATTTTTTTATAACTTTTTTCATCGAGCACAGGGGTGAGACTCTATGTTTACATCCAAGGAAATACTGGACATTGCACTGAAGATAGAACAAAACGGTGAAGCCGTTTATCGTCATGCTATAAAGAATCTGGTGAACCCGGATCTGGTCAAACGGTTGACCTGGATGGCGGATGAGGAAGCCCGTCACGCTGAATGGTTCATGAAATTGCAATCCGATCTTCGCACCCATAAAAATAGCATTGCCTCTGACGAAATGAACAGTGATGTATTGCTAAATATCATCGGCAAACAAAGCTTTACACTGCAGGACATCGATTTCCCCGGTGTAAATGACATGCGGAAGCTCATCAATATTTTTATCGAATTCGAAAAAGACGGCATCCTGTTCTATGAAATGCTGCGCACCTTTGTCAAAGACCAGGATGTTCTCGAAAGCCTCGATCAGATTATCGCCGAAGAATACCAGCACATTGAAACCCTTCAGAAAATAAAATCGTAAAAACGATTTTATCCAACGCGATGTTGTCACTATTTCAAGGACAACACGACGAGCCCACGCCGTCCAACTTCGTCTGTTGCTTGAAACCTTGCTGAAAATGCATATGATTGATTCTAGTCGTTGCCATAAATTTCCATGCTTGAGCGAGCACAACAACGCATGAAACAAAATCTTTGTATTGAAATGTCATAGCTGATCGTTAAAAAGACCAGAGGGTTGAAAAGGATAATTTATGCGAATCATACAGAAACTGATCTTCGCTTGTCTTCTCACAATTCCCGCCACCGGGCTATGTACGGATCTGCGCTATATGCTGGAGGTCCATATCGACCCCTCTCGCAATATGATTTCCGGCATGGCACGCATATCATCTCAACATGACAGGGAAATAACCCTCGGTATAGCAAACATGGCCAATCTCACTGTTCACTCCGGCAGGGTCATAACGCAATCGGAAAAAACCATGGTTGTAAAAGTGGCCAAAAATAGTGAAACACAGATCTCGTTCCAGTCTTTACCAGAGAAAATGACAGGATCTTTCATGGATACGGCGCATGTTTTTCTGACCGGCCATTGGTATCCCCTGCCCTCGTCTCTGGCCGAGTATCAATTGACCCTGAAGATACCACAAGAATTTGTCGCTGTATCCGAGGCCGACACCATCCATCGAGAACAATCGGGGGCCACGGCCACCTATGTCTTTGGATTTCAGCATCCTGTGGATGCGGTTCATATAGCGGCTTCAAGCCAATTTACGGTCCAGAGAGACTATTACCAGGGTATCGAGATAGCGGCCTATTTTTTTAAGGAAGATGCCGCTCTGGCTGAAACCTATATCCGTCATGCCATCGCCTACCTTCGGCAGTACCAGGAACTGCTGACCTTTTTTCCCTACCGCCGTTTTGCCATCGTGGAAAATATTCTTCCCACAGGCATATCCCTGCCGACCTTCACACTTCTTGGCAGAGATGTCGTGCGCCTGCCCTTCATCGTCAAAACTTCATTGGGACACGAGATCCTTCACCAGTGGTTCGGCAACGCTGTGTATATCGACAGCACACACGGCAACTGGGCAGAAGGACTTACCACTTATCTGGCCGACCATGCCGTTGCCGCAGGGAACGGTTTGGATACTGCCTATCGAAAACAGATCATGGTGGATTACGAAGCGTATATCCGGCCGGAGACCGTCATCCCCTTGCGTGCGTTTAAATACCGCCGGAACCGATCCGATGGCGTCATCGGATATGGCAAAACCGCCATGTTTTTTCATGAGCTTCAAAACCGCCTGGGCTCGGATCGATTCCATAAAGCCCTGCGGGATTTTGTCCATGAGCACCTCTTTCGCAAAGCATCGTGGCAGGATGTACAGACATCATTTGAAAAGGTGGCGGGAATACCCTTGGAAGACACCTTTGCTGCCTGGCTCACCCGAACCGACATACCCGCGATGGGCATCGAAAACGCCCGCCTTTCAGTGAACAAGGGCAAGCTGCATTTGACATTCGATCTACAGCGTGAGCCGGACCCACGTCCATTGACACTACCCATCTCCATTTACACCGACAACAACGCATCGGTGAGCATGGTCGATGGGGCAAGTTCCGGAAGCATTGACCTGCCCCTTACAGGACTCCCGTCCAGAGTGGTTCTGGATGAACACTATGAGATCATGCGCCACCTTACCGAAGCTGAGACACCGCCGGTACTGGCGTCCATACTGGGAAATCCTGAGATCGTGGCGGTGATTCCACCTGAAAAAAAAGACCGTTTCCAGCCGCTTGTGGAAGCACTCGGTATTCCGGGCTTCACCCGCATGACGTCTGACAAGTTAGATATTACCGACCTTGATAAACAAAACCTGCTCATCGCCGGTTACGACAGTGATCTTGCAGGGAGGCTGTTAGGGAAAATAGATCCCCCCGCGGCGGGCGTCCGTCTGAGAATTTTCAAAAACCCGTTCCACACCAGGCAACGAATTCTGCTGGCTGATGTTGCTAGCAAGGCTGAAGCAGAAGCCATCCGGCACAAACTGCGTCACTACGGTCAATATTCGGATCTGGCATTCAACCAGGGCCGCAACGTCCGCAAAGAGATTGCCGATGCCCAAAACGGCATCCTCATATTGGAGCGAACACCCTCCAGGGCTGTTTTGCCGGATCAGATGCCAAGCCTTGACCGAATCATTCCGGAGCTGCTGGACAAACAGGTCATCTTTGTCGGGGAGCAACATAATCGGTTCGAGCACCACATCAACCAGCTTCACATCATCCAGCAGTTCCACAAAGCCGGACTTGATTTTGGTGTCGGCATGGAAATGTTCAAGAAACCCTATCAGGGCGTCATCGATGCCTATCTCTCCGATGAAATCGATGAGCAGACCTTTCTCAAAGAGACCCGCTATTTTGAAGAATGGGGCTACGATTACCAACTCTACAAGCCCATTATCGATTTCGTGAAAAAGAATCACATCCCCCTGATCGCCCTCAATTTGCCCGAGAAAATTACCCGGCAAGTGTCCCGGTCCGGAATCGACATGTTAGCCCCTGCAGACAAAGATCTCATCCCTGAAGCGCTTGATTTCTCTGACAGTCGCTATGCCCGTGACCTGAAGGAAGTTTTTGCCTTGCACAATGACCAGGAAGCTCTCGAAGATTTCAATTATTTCCTTCAGGCACAGGTTTTGTGGGATGAGACCATGGCCGAGACAGCGCATGGGTTTCTCCGGAAAATGCCCCACCGAAAACTGATTGTTCTGGCAGGCAATGGCCATCTGCGGTATCGATATGGGATTCCAAAACGTCTCCAACGGCGATTCATGACCCCTTCCACGATCATACTGCAGGACGATGCCCTGGAGAACGGTATCGCGGACTATGTGCTGCAGACCACCAGATTGGAAGGCGTCCGATCACCCAAACTGGGTGTTGCCGTGGAAAATAAGGACACCGGGTTGCTGGTTAAAAGTGTTGCGAATAAAAGCCCCGCTCAAACAGCCGGTCTGGAAAAAAATGATGTCATTACCCGCTTCAACCATATTGTCATACACTCCCTGGCTGATTTGAGATACGGGCTTTTCACCGCGAATCCGGGAGACACCTATCCTTTGCAGATCAATCGCAACGACGTTATTATGGAAAAGGAAATTCAGTTATTCGATTTCTCACCCCTGTCTCCACACGGCGCCAAATAATTCCTTCCCTCACAGTTGACAAACCACATTGTGGTATTTATTTTTTTTATAGTTTTACCGGGCACAAAAGGATTGAACATGAATCTGGTGGATCAATATTCAGCAATGAAACTGACAAGGGGCCCGTCCTATACCCCCCGTACAAAACACCTGGACCCTGATGGCTGGGCAAAATATACCAATCGTCTGTTCCTGGAATCCAGCCCCTATCTTCTGCAGCACGCACACAATCCCGTGGACTGGTATCCATGGGGTGACGAGGCCTTTCAGGCGGCAGCTTCCCTCAATCGTCCGGTTCTATTGTCCGTGGGTTACTCCACCTGCCACTGGTGTCACGTCATGGAAGAAGAATCCTTTGAGGACGAGGAAATCGCCCGCTATATCAATGAGAATTACATCCCCATCAAGGTGGACCGGGAAGAAAGACCCGATGTGGATGCCATTTACATGGCGGCGGTCCAAGCTCTCACAGGACGGGGTGGATGGCCCATGACTGTCTGGTTGACCCCGGACAGGAAACCCTTTTACGGTGGTACGTATTATCCTGCCCGGGATGGAGACCGTGGCGCCGGAATCGGTTTTCTGTCCCTGTTAAAAAAAATCAGGCAGCGTTACCAGGATCGAAAAGACCTGGTAAGCCAGACCAGTCAACAACTCACGGATGTGGTCAAGCAAATGCTGGCACCGGATGCCAATGCACAACTCCCTGGCAAAGACATCCTGCAGCAGTCGTTTCAAACCTACCAGAACCGTTTTGATCCCCTTAACGGTGGTCTCCGTGGCGCACCCAAATTTCCGAGTTCCCTACCCGTCCGTTTTCTTCTCCGCTATTTCCAGCGCTCTAAAAATTCCGAAGCACTGAATATGGCCACACAAACATTGGACAAGATGGCCGCAGGCGGACTTTATGACCATGTAGGGGGCGGTTTCCATCGTTATGCAACGGACGAGAAATGGATTGTACCTCACTTTGAAAAGATGCTCTACGACAATGCCTTGCTGATCATGGACTACCTGGACGGGTATCAATTGACGGGAAACCCGGAATACAGACGTATTGTCCATGAGGTTCTCCGCTATGTGAAGCGGGATATGACATCACCAGGGGGCGCTTTTTTTTCCGCGACAGATGCGGACAGCCTGACACCCGAAGGGCATCGGGAGGAAGGCTACTTTTTTACCTGGACCCCGGAAGAAATGGAGACCTTGCTGGGTCCGGATCTTGCCGGCCTGATCAGAGAAACCCATGCGGCTGGTTCACTTCCCAATTTCGAGGGTCGCTATATCCTCAACACACCTGAACCCATATCGGATGTGGCCAAACGACTGGACCTGGATGAGGGGCATTTACGTTCTCAGATTGCTAAAGGCGCTCAATATGTTGCGTGGTGAACGCGAACATCGCCCACCTCCGCTGAGGGATGAAAAGATTCTCACCGCCTGGAACGGCCTGATGATATCGGCCTTTGCCAGGGCCGCTTTCGTTCTTGATCAACCAGGTTACAGGGCAGATGCAGTCCGTGCTGCGACATTTATCCTGGATCGTCTCTATGTGGATGGGAGACTGCAGCGGAGCTACATGGATGGTGTTGCAAAGCACAATGGCTACCTCAATGACTATGCCTTCCTGATTGCAGGCCTGATCGATCTGTATGAAGCAAGCCACGACATTCACTGGTTGGAGCAGGCCATAGCCTTAGAAAAAATCCTTGCCCTCTATTATGAAGACAGCTCAAACGGTGGTTTTTTTATGACGAGCATGGATCACGAAGACCTCATCGCCAGAGAGAAACCAAAACATGACGGTGCCCTGCCCTCGGGCAATGCCGTGGCCACAATGAATCTGCTAAGACTGGGGGCGTTCACATCCAACGCTGATTATCTTCTCCGGGCTGAAAAAGCATTGCAGGCCTTCTCCGGCACCCTCTCTGCCAACCCCACTGCCATGGCCGAACTCCTGCTGGTGCTTGACAGTTATCTGGCGCCGCCAAAGGAGATTGTCATCATTGAACCGAAAGGGAAAAAAGGCGCGGCAAATGCGCTGCTTGATAAGATCAGGCAGCAGTATTTACCAGGCCGTATCATCGCCGTGGCCACCGATGGCGATGACGTAAAAACACAGGCAAAGATCATTCCGCTTATCAATCACAAGTCCGTCGTGAATGACAGGCCAACCGCCTATGTATGTGAAAACAAAACCTGTCAGGCGCCCACAGACGACCCGGAAGTTTTTGCCGGGCAGATTGCCTAGTGAACAAGGGTTGGAGGGTCCGAGGGTGATACAAGGGTCGGAGGGTAGCTAACAGCTGTAAGCGGCAAGCTGTAACTCAACTTTCGGGTTTCACCATAGATAGAGGGAAATGGGTGATCCAATGGTGATTTGCGCTGTTTGAGACAATTAGGGCACCTTACATCAGCGAATATTTATGAAAATCCAATATGAAAATGAGGTCATTCAGCATCCAATTCTGTTTAACCCTATGGCCAGCGCTGATGTTAGGAGCCCTTGCGGTGAGTTCGCAAAGTGCCAGGGGATTATTCATTTCGCGTTCGCTAAATCCAGAAAATTGAGTTACAGCCTATTGATTTCAGCTCAATACTAAACCACCAGTGCAGCCATATCGCGCCCGAACACGCCGATTCTATCACCTGATGAAACCGGAACGTTCAGATCCCAGGACAAGGGGTCAACGCCGGTTTGCTGATAGCCAAGCCATCGCACCATATTACTGCGAGCGGCAAGCAGTCTGGCGTTCAGGAAAAGACTGTAAACATCTTCCGCGGATATGCCCGTGCGCTCAAAAACCGACGCTATGGTTTCACCAGGCTCGGGAGAAAGTCGCAGAACGTTGCTATCTGACAGAATGTCTTGACCCAGCATCTTACGTAGTTTGCCATACAGATGGATTTCAATCATTATGCCTCCGCAATAAATAAAATCGTGTTACGATTTTATTTAGAATGAGCCGTAACTGTGCAGACCCGGCAGGTAATTGACACCAAAATAGGTAAACAGCATGGCCACGAAACCGACAATCGAAAGATAGGCGATCTTTTTGCCGTACCACCCCCGTATCAGCCTGGCATGAAGAAGGGTTGCATAAATAAACCAGGTAATGAGAGACCAGGTTTCCTTTGGATCCCAGGACCAATAGCTCCCCCAGGCCGAGTTGGCCCAAACAGCCCCGGTGATTATACCGATGGAAAGAAACAGAAATCCGAACAGGACCATACGGTGGGTCATGTCATCCAGTATATTCAAGTGCGGGAGGTATGCCAGCATTCCTTTTCCATCCGGGCGCTCCCGTTTCTTTAACAGGTACATGAGGCTGACGCCAAATGCGATAGCAAATGCCGCATATCCAAAAAAGCAGGTAAACACATGTGCGATGAGCCAGTTGCTCTTCAAGGCCGGAACCAATGGCTGGATGCGATCGCTGACATTGGGGGACATGGACGCATAGGCCATTGCCAGAAACGCAATGGGTGTCGAAAAAACCCCTATCATGGAGTTCTTATAACGTTTTTCGATGAACAGGTAGATAACGCCGATGGTCAGAGCGAAAAATACCAGTGATTCATACATGTTCGACAAGGGAGCATGGCCAATGCCGAGATCATACGACTCTGCCCAGCGCATGAAAAAACCCGCCAGGTTACCAATAACCGTCACGATGGCAGCCCATTTGGCAAGCCGGCCGGGAAACGGCTTTTGAAATATCCACGAAACCAGGTACAGCGTCGCTGCAATTCCATAACCAAATGTTACGACGGACAATAATTCAGAACTGTTCATATCCAACCTCAGAATAAAATCATGTTACGATGCTATCGAATGCGACCTTGTCGCTATAGACGGTTTAATTCTCGGGTTTACCCAGAAGCCGTGCGAGCTTCTCCGCCTTTGCCTTCATCCCCAATTTATTTTTGTTGGCCGTCCCCGCAACCATGATCCGGCTTTTATTA
Organism: uncultured delta proteobacterium; assembly: GCA_963744665.1. GTDB lineage: Bacteria > Desulfobacterota > Desulfobacteria > Desulfobacterales > B30-G6 > B30-G6. The sequence continues at coordinate 25,827 of CAVUUM010000024.1, forward strand.
CCTTTTCGGCTGACGTCAACGCAAAGACGCTGGTGAGACATAAAAAATGTAATGATGATACCGGCTATCATGACCATAAACCCAGAATAAACGACCCATACACCGGGATCCTTGACCACCTGCAGTCCGGTATAATATTGTTTGTTTTCCGGTTTCTTTTCAGGCGGTTGCTTTTCATGCTGATGGATGACCGAAATAACCACATCCCCCCTTCTCATTTTATCGAAATTGGGGAATTGGATCGGCAGGGTGACCTCTGCAGGTTCGCCGTTCACAGGCGTCAGGATTCCCACCAAAGCCGCTCCGATATTCTGCCCCATAAAAGAAGCCGACTCCATGAACTCCATGACAACAAACTTTCCCATTCCTTCCGGGATTTCCAGGGGTTTTCCAATCTCGGCTGTTCGTTTGTAAACCATTCCCGAAGCATTCACGAGAAAGGCAAGCTGGATATCGTCAGGAGAAAACACGTGCGTTTCGGCTCGTTCAGGTGCTATTTCTCCGTAACTCGACTGGAATATGCTGATCCCCTTGTAGCGCAGGGGATCATTGACAATAATGTCTTTTGTCAAGACGGGTTTCCCGTTTTCCAGAATCGTCAGGCTGGACCGGTATTCCTTTGGCGCACCATTCTTATAGGTACTCAAACTGAACTTGTTGCACTGAATTTCAAAGCCGAGATGCTGACTCCGGCCTGTATTTCTGATCTGCACGTGGTCGGCGCCTTCGCCTTCCGGGATGTTCACATAGCCCTCGAATCCAAACATCGAACCGATCATGGCGCCAACGATAAGAAAAAGAATACTCGAATGCACGATGTAAACCCCCAACCGGGTCCAGCGCCATTTTTCCGCAAACAAGGAAAAGCCCTGGTCTGTTTTTTCAACACGGGGGGAACCAAAGGCCTTGGTAAAAACAGTGGTAAATTCTTTTTCCAGTTCTTCCGGTCGCCTTGGGTCGGTAAAACTTTCTTTTTGTTTCAACTTTTGAAACATGGAGAGTTTGAAGGTGGCGTCTTTGGGGAATATCACCTTCCACGTAGCGGCAAGCCGATCGATGGAACAGGCAATAATGTTGCAGATGAGCAACAGCAAGAGCAGTTGAAACCACCAGGCGTGATACATGTCAAAGACATTGAGAATGTCGAACAGACGGTAAAAAAACGCGCCGTATTGATGAAAATAGGCCTCAGGATTCGCATTTTGTGGCACAAGTGTACCAATGACGGATGTCGCTGCCAGAGACAACAGCAGCACAACGGTCAGTCGAACCGACACAAAAAATTTCCATATGGGGTTCTTGTCTGTCATGGATTGTCTGAATCGCCTTTTCAGTGGAATTTGAAAAACGCACCTGCTAAAATAGGTATCGTCTTGAAAAATGTCAAAATTAAATCGCCCGTGAGCCAGATACCGGGATAGGTCTCACGTATATCATATTTTTGACTTAAATCAATGCTTGCATACCACGTTGTGATAATAAAATCGTTACGCGATTTTATATGACGCGACCTTGTCGCTATTTATTCCATATTGAGATGACTTATAGTTGTCTTCGGGAGGCGGAACCGTGGAGTGGACAAAAGATGCTGAGAATGCAGTGAAAAGAGTGCCTTTTTTCGTCAGAAAAAAAGTTCGGGCGCGTGTGGAAACACAGGTGGCGGAAACAGGGAAGAAAATCGTTACCCTGGCGGACGTCAAAACAGCCCAGAAACGACATCTGCAAACGATGAGTGAGGAAATCAAGGGCTACCAGATCGACACCTGTTTTGGGCCGGGTGGTTGCCCCAACCGGACGGTTCCCTCGGAGAAGCTTCTAGAACGGATAGAGAAAATGATTGCAGCAGAAGATCTTCTTTCTTTCTTGAAGCAGCATGTCCAGGGGGACCTCAAATACCACCATGAGTTCAGAATCACCATTGCAGAATGCCCCAATGCCTGCTCCCAACCCCAGATCAAGGACATCGGCATCATCGCCGCCCTGGTTCCCGGTCTTACCAATGAAGTCTGCACCGCTTGCGAGGCGTGTGTCGAGGCCTGCCCGGACCACTGCATCCAGCTTCACCCTCCCCCTGAAAAACCCGAAATTGACATGCAACGCTGTATGTCCTGTGGCAAATGCGTGGGGGTGTGTCCCACCCGGACGATTGAGGAACAAAAAAAGGGGTTCAGGGTCCTGCTCGGTGGAAAGCTGGGCCGGCATCCTCGCCTGGCAATGGAACTGCCGGATGTGTACACAGAGAAGGAGGTACTTGAAATTATTCAATACTGTATTAGCTTATATAAGCGAAACAGTCGACACGGCCAACGTTTCGCACACATTTTCAAGGATTCTGATTTTGAACTCCTGGCAAAAAAATTACGATCGGTTCAGATACAACATAATTAGGAGAATATCCCATGGAGAAAACAACCTTTACCATACCGAACATATCCTGTGGACACTGTGTGATGAGCATTAAAAATGAGCTGAGTGATCTGGAAGGTGTGAGCGCGGTGGATGGCGACCCGGATCTGAAATCCATGACAGTGGCATGGGAAGCGCCGGCGACACTGGAGATTATCAAGGCACAGCTCAGGGAAATCAATTATCCGGCAGCGTGATCAACGATGCTTGGAAGTTATAGTTTTCCATTCTCCGCAAGATCCACCAGCCCCGTTAAATCGAGCAGTTTGATCTCATGCCCGTCAACAGAGATGAGACCCCTCATGCTCATTTTGTTGAGAATACGGGACAATGTTTCTGGGATGGTACCCAGCAGGCTTGCAAGCTGCCCCTTTGAAACCGGCAGGCTCACCATTTCTTCGACGTCCTGTTCCCGGGCAAGATAGATCAGGTAGGAAGCCAGACGACCGGGAACCTCTTTCAGGGACAGATTTTCCACCTGAACGGTAAACTGACGCAGTCGCATGGAAAGCATGGCCAGCATATTCAGGCTGAGGGATGGGTTGTCAGAAATCAGTTCAACAAAAGCAGCCCTCGGGAAGAAGAGAAGATGGCTTTTTAACAAGGTTTCGGCATTTGCCGGAAAATTTTTCCCGGCAAACACGGCCACTTCACCAAAAGGACTTCCAGGGCCGTAGATGTGCAGGATCTGCTCCTTGCCATCCATGGAAACCTTGTAGATCTTGACCTTCCCGTCTGCAACCACGTAGAAACCGGTACCTTTGTCGCCCTCTGAAAAGACAGTCCGCCCTTTATTGTAGAATTTATCCACGGCAATCGCCCGGATTTTTTTCAGATCTTCCTCCTGAACATTCTGGAAAAGCGGTATCAGGGAGATAATTTTCAGTATTTTTTCCATAGCGACATTTCTCCACAAATAAATTCGTTTTACGATTATATTTGAGCCGGGGAATGATCAAATGACAAATGATTTACCCTAACACCTAAAACGTAAAACCTAAAACCAAATCTTTTGACTTATGTCAATGAAACCATCTGGATTACCCTATATAGTCAGTCCAACCAATAACGAACCAAAGTTGCTCGATTCAATTCGAACATGAAAGGAGAAACCCATATGTTTTGTTTTCAATGTGAACAGACCGCAAAAGGTCAAGGATGCACCAATGTCGGTGTCTGTGGAAAACAGCCCGATACCGCAGCGCTGCAAGATCTGTTGATCTACACACTCAAAGGACTTTCCCTTGTGGCCCTAAAAGGCCACAGTCTCGGTCTAAGAGATACGGACATGGATCAATTCACCTGCGAAGCGGTCTTCTCGACGCTGACCAATGTTAATTTTGATTCGGAACGCTTTGTCGTTTTGATTCAAGAAACCGTCACACGCAGAGATGCCCTGAAAAAGCGCATCGAAGCCGTGGAAGGCGATGCGCAGTTCCCCGAAGGCCCTGCAACCTTTTCCCCTGCCTCCAACCTTGAAAAACTCGTCGCTCAAGGAGAGCGGGTGGGTGTGAAGTCAAACCCGGATGTGGATCCGGATATTCTCTCCCTTCGCGAACTGCTGGTTTACGGTCTCAAAGGCCTTGCAGCATATGCAGACCATGCCCGAATACTCGGACAGCAGGATGACACGGTATACGATTTTATCTACCAGGCGCTGGCTGCAACCCTCGACGATGAATTGGGCGTAGAAGCGCTGGTGGGGCTGGCCCTGAAATGTGGTGAAGTCAATCTCAAGGCCATGGAACTGCTGGATGCCGCAAATACCGGTGCGTATGGCCACCCTGTCCCCACGAGCGTGCCTCTGGGCGTAAAAAAAGGAAAAGCGATTCTCGTATCCGGGCACGATCTCAAAGACCTGTATGAATTGCTGAAGCAGACCGAGGGCAAAGGCATCCAAATTTATACCCACGGCGAGATGCTGCCCTGCCATGGATATCCCGAGTTGAAAAAATTTGAACATTTTTATGGGCATTATGGCACAGCCTGGCAGAATCAGAAAAAGGAGTTTGCCGAATTTCCCGGTGCCATTCTGATGACAACCAACTGTATCCAGAAGCCTAAGGATACCTATCAGGAAAACATATTTACCACAGGTCTTGTGGGCTGGCCCGGTGTAAAGCACATTGCGGGCAAGGATTTTTCAGAGGTCATCGAAAAGACCCTCGAAATGCCGGGATTCCAGGAGGATACGGAAGGCAAGTCCGTCATGGTCGGGTTTGCCAGAAATGCAGTCCTCTCGGTTGCCGGTCAGATTGTCGAGGCCGTGAAAAGCAAAGCCATTCGTCATTTTTTCCTCGTAGCCGGTTGTGACGGCGCCAAACCCGGTCGAAACTACTACACTGAATTCGTGGAAAAAGTCCCCAGCGACAGTATTGTCCTGACCCTGGCGTGTGGTAAATTCAGATTCTTTGATCAGGATCTTGGCGATATCGGCGGAATCCCGAGGCTGCTCGATGTCGGCCAGTGCAACGATGCCTACTCCGCCGTACAGATTGCCGTGGCCCTGGCAAATGCATTTGATTGCGGTGTCAACGACCTGCCGCTATCCATGGTCCTGTCATGGTACGAACAGAAAGCCTGTGCCATACTGCTGACGCTTCTTCACCTGGGCATCAAGGACATTCGTCTGGGACCGAGCCTGCCGGCTTTTATTACACCCAATGTCCTGGATGTGTTGGTCAAAAACTTCAATCTGATGCCCATATCGACACCGGATGAAGATTTGAAAGCCATACTCGGATAAGCCGTAAGCTATAAGCTGTAAGCTATAAGCTATTAGCTGCTTATAGTTTACGGCTAAAAGCGAATGAATATAGAATATACATTAAGAATTGAGGGTTAACTATTATGAAATGTCCTGGTCAAGACAGTCGCTATTGGAAACCCGGGGCAATTTTTGAGGAATCCTGTCCCAAGTGCGGTCATTCCGTGGAATTCTTCAAGGATGACACCACCCGGAAATGCCATCACTGCAACCACCGGTTCGTCAATCCAAAAATGGATTTCGGGTGTGCGTCCTATTGTGAATTTGCCGAACAGTGCATCGGCACCCTGCCCCCCGAACTCCTGGCGGGAAAAGAAGATCTGCTCAAAGACCGGGTCGCCATTGAAATGAAACGCTATTTCAACACAGACTTCAGACGCATCGGTCATGCCACGCGTGTGGCCAGGTATGCGGAAAGGATTGCCAAAAAAGAGGTCGGCAACATGGCGGTCATATTATGTGCCGCCTACCTTCACGATATCGGCATCCATGAAGCAGAACGCAAATACCAGAGCACAGCCCCTGAGTACCAGGAGCAGGAAGGTCCGCCGATTGCGCGGACCCTTCTTGAAAAGCTGGGCGCAAAAGATGTATTAATCGAGGAAGTCTGTGACATCATCGGGCACCATCATCACCCCCGACCGGATGACACCATTAACTTCAAGATCCTGTATGATGCCGACATGATCACCAACATGGAAGAAGGTCACAAGGAAAAACCCATGGATCCCGGTCGTATCGAAAAATTTATACGGACATCCCTGCTGACGGAAGGTGGCAAAGAAACGGCCGAAAAAGTGTTTTCGGTCTCGTAAAGGAAAACAGACAATGAAAGTACGACGCAAAATAATTGAAATCGATGAAGAACGTTGTGACGGTTGTGGTTTGTGCATCCTCGGTTGTGCCGAGGGCGCACTCAAGGTCATTGACGGCAAGGCCAAAGTTGTGGCCGACAAATTCTGTGATGGACTGGGCGCCTGTCTCGGTGAATGCCCGAACGACGCTTTGACCATTGTGGAAAAAGAAACCGATGAATTCGATGAGATCGCGGTGGAAGAACACCTGTCTCAGATGGAAAAACAAACAGTCCATGAAACACCCGCCCCATCCAGCGGATGTCCATCGGCGACATTGCAGTCCTTTGCACCAACGGCCTGTCAGAATGCAAACCAGCCCATCGCCCATGAGGGAGGCCTATCAGCACTTTCACACTGGCCGGTCCAGATTCGCCTGGTGCCGCCGCAGGCGCCTTTTCTGAAAAATGCCCATCTTCTCGTGGCGGCGGACTGTACACCCCTGGCCTACGCTGATTTTCACGAACGGCTCTTAAAAGGTAAGGTCGTACTGATGGGATGTCCAAAATTTGACGATGTGCAGGACTATATCGACAGATTTGCAGCTATTTTCACCGCATCGGATATCGCAAGCATCACAGCCGCCATCATGGAAGTTCCCTGTTGTTCCGGGCTGCCGTACCTCATCAAAAAGGGAATGGAAAAAGCAGGCAAAACCATTCCAATGGAAACGGTGGTCATCAGTACGCGTGGGCAAATATTGGAACAGCTGCAGGAAACACGTTAACCTGCTTCCCTGATTGGAAGCACTATCAAATAACTATTCAGGTTGTTTAGGCTGATAGACCTTTGGCAACCTACAGTTTAATAGTCTTCAGCCTAAAGCCTGCATATTAAAAATGATGAACTCGTAAAAAGTCAGAATTAGACGGTTTCGTAAAAAGTTCAAATTGAAGAACCTCGCAGCAAGCTACGGGGAATGCGCTCGCTATTGCGGTTCAAGGCATGCAAGTTTTGTAATCATGAGGCGTACGGTTCGTACGTTGAATGATTACGAAATGCAGCACAACGCAGAAGTTGGACTTTTTACGAGACCGTCAGAAATAACTGGACTCGTCCCAGCAATGCGTGCACAATTTATCCTTGGGCATACCGATGGCATCCACCAGATCCGGCAGTTTCTGATAAACCAGGGATGTCAGGCCGAGTCTTTTACGGATGCCTTCGATCATTTCGAGATTTTTGTCCGAATCTGCAGAAGCATACTCCGGTAGAAAGTTGGTTTCACTTCCTTCCAGTGCATAAATAACCTTTCGCCCCGCAAGATCGAGTGTCGATCTCGAGGTGGAAAAATTCAGGAATTCACATGGATAAATAAGGGTCGGACAAGCGGGTCGCATGTGAACTTCACGGGCGCCATATTCAAACAGTTTTTGAATGTTGTCTTTGAGCTGGGTCCCACGGACGATGGAATCCTCACAAAAAAGAAGCCGCTTGTCCTCGATCAGGTCCCGAACCGGTATAAGTTTCATCCTGGCAACAAGGTCTCGCTGCTCCTGATTCTGGGGCATGAAACTCCGCGGCCAGGTGGGGGTGTACTTGACAAAAGGTCGGATATAGGGGACCTGTTTTTCATTGGCATACCCGATGGCATGCCCGATTCCCGAGTCCGGGATACCCGCAACAAAGTCGATGACAGCCGTATCGTTTCGGGCCAGCGCGGCACCACACTGGTTGCGAACCTTCTCTACATTGATCCCTTCATAGCTTGATGCCGGATAACCATAGTAGACCCACAAAAAGCTGCAGACTTGCAGATCTTTTCCCGGCGCCTGGCACTGCTCACATCCATCCGGTGTCAGACAGACAATTTCCCCCGGCCCCAGATATCGGTCTATCTCGAATCCCAGATTGGGAAACGAACAGGACTCGGATGAGGCTGCATAGGCACCCGCTTTTTTCCCGATGATAACAGGCGTTCTGCCCAGCCTGTCTCGAGCGGCATAGATGCCGTTTTCCGTTAAAAGCAGCAGTGAACAGGACCCTTGGATGGATGCCTGGGCTTTGCGAATACCATCGATAAAGCTTTCCCCTTCACATATCAGCATGGCCACAAGCTCCGTGGGATGCATTTCCCCACCGCTCATTTCTGAAAAATGAAGCCGTTTGCCATAGGCCTGTTTCCCGAGTTGCTCGAGATTGTTTATCTTTCCCACCGTAACAATACCGAAGGTCCCCAGATGGGATCCGATAATCAAAGGCTGGGCATCGGTATCACTGATAACCCCGATCCCCTGGTGGCCATTGAATTTTGGAAGGTCCGGTTCGAACTTGGAGCGAAAATAATCGTTTTCGATGTTGTGGATGGCACGTGAATATCCTGTGCTGTTTTTGATGCACACCCCGCCGCGTTTGGTTCCAAGGTGGGAATGATAATCCGTTCCATAGTAAACATCCAAAACACAATTCACTTTCGAGACTTCTCCGAAAAACCCGCCCATTGATCAGACTCCTTTATAAAATAAAATCGTTTCACGATTTTATCGTACGCGGCTGCGCCGCTTTTTTAAAGTCCAAATACCCCTCGATCAAGTATCGGAAGCGTTACAACTGGAAAGGTATCTTCCGGTTTAAAACGATCCGCTCCAGATCCATCCATACATCATAAACCAGAATTTCTACGCCCTTATTGAGGTGGGCCTCACGCAAGGCCTCTCCGTATGCAGCGTCGATCTGATCTGCAGGCCGAAAGCATTCGGCATCCATTCGTTGAATACAAAAGAACATGACACACCGATTTCCCTCGGCGGTCAAACGTTGGAGTTCCTCGAGGTGCTTTCGTCCTCTTTTCGTGACCGCGTCCGGGAAACAGGCAACACCTTGGTTTACCAGGGTGCAGTTTTTTATTTCCACAAAACACTTGGTACCGCGAGAATCCGTTAAAAGAAGATCCAGGCGTGATCCTTTTGATGTTTGAACCTCGGAACGAATCTCTTCATAGGCGGCCAGTTCCGCCACCAAGCCATTTTCTATGGATGCTTTGATGAGTCTGTTCGGTACAAGGGTGTTGACACCCACCAGAGAATCAGGCATCTGGATGATTTCCCAGGTGTATTTCAGTTTTCGTTTCGGGTTGTCATGCCAGGACAGGTACACCGGCCGGCCAGGTTCTGAACAGGCGGTCATACTCCCCGAGTTGGGGCAGTGGGCAGTTACAAAGGTGCCGTCTTCCAGTTCAACATCAGCCAGGAATCGTTTGTACCGCTTGATCAATCTGCCTGATATCAGTTCCGGCCAGACCAGCCCTCGATATTCTTTCCGTTCTATCTTTTCTGTATCCATATCATCAGCGCTTTACCATATACATTTTAATAGCGCTCCACAAGGCAATCTTTGACATACGCATCAGGATAATATATATGCCCAGAAGATAACTGCCCGGACTGATAGGCGGATAGACTGTGAGGCTGTCGGCTGTAGGACGTCTAACAAGCTTCAGCCTACAGCCTAAATAACCTGGGCTATTACGTATACAATAACCGTGTTACAGGATTATAACGGTTCCTGAAACGGAATCGTACCAGATTGGAACCCACCGGTGTCGCCGGTGGGTTTGGCAGGGAATCGATGCCAGATAAAGAGCAAGACACAAAAACCGATGGTGAACAGACCGGATTTCTGCAACAGCTCGGCCCCACTATCCCGAAACTGACCATTCAAGTCAATGCCAGCGTTCTGGAAAGTTGGGGGAGTATCGCCAATACCCTGGCGGAATTCTGCGATGTGCCCGCCGTTTTGATTCGAAGACTCCAGGGTGAACACATGGAGGTCATCAGCACCAGTGCACTGGGAAACAACCCGTATCAAACAGGCCACAGGGCCTTATTGAAAGATCTTTATTGTGCCAAGGTGGTTCAGCAAAAAAAACCGGTACTCATCCCGAATATTTTAAAAGACGCAGGCGGTGCAAACAATGACACGGATCTGGGAATGGTTTCCTACATGGGCGTTCCCCTTTTTTGGCCAGACGGTGAAATCTTCGGCACTATGAGTCTGCTCGATTCCAAGGAGCATACCTATACGCCACGCTTTGAAAACCTGATATGCAAATTCAAGGAACTTGCCGAAACACAACTGGCCATGCTTTTCAAAAATGTGGCCGACCGCAAAAGCCTGGAATACATATTGAACAATCTCAAAGAGGGTATCATCGTCCACGATCTGGATCGGCGTATCCTCTTTTATAGTGACGGCGCCGAAAAAATCCTGGGATTTCCCCGGGAGGAGGTCCTGGGAAAAGACTGTCACGAAGCGTTTGGCGAGGCCTTGTGTGGCAACCGATGCTCTTTTTGCACCAGCGACCTCACCCTGGAGGATAAAAATGATCATACCCTTCACGTCACCACCAAGAACGGTCTCAAAAAAATGATCGACATGTCTGTCATCCTGATGCAAGATGAAAACCACCAGGACATCGGTGCGCTTGCCACCATCACGGACCTGACGGAACTGATCGAGCTGCAGATGGATGCCGAAAAGATTTTCAGCTTCTCGAACATTATCGGCCGCAATAAAAAAATGATTTCGGTTTTTAAACAGATTCGAGATGTGACAGACTATGATTTCCCCGTCCATATCTCGGGAGAGACCGGCACAGGCAAGGAACTCGTCGCCCATGCCATCCACAATGAAAGCCACCGGGGTGGTGCACCATTCGTTCCCATCAACTGCGGTGCGCTGCCGGAAGGACTTATCGAGAGCGAACTCTTCGGTCATGTCAAAGGCGCCTTTTCCGGAGCCATCAGGGAAAAGAAGGGCCGGTTTGAGCTGGCAGACGGCGGTACGGTCTTTCTGGACGAGGTATCGGAGCTTCCCAAGCTCATGCAGGTAAAACTTCTGCGATTTCTACAGGAAGAAACCTTTGAGAAAGTCGGGGGCGAAAAAACAATATCCGTAAATACGAGGGTCATCAGTGCTACAAACAAGGATCTGAAAGAGGAAGTGCAGAATGGTAATTTTCGTGAAGACCTTTTTTATCGCCTGAACGTAATACCGATCATGGTGCCGCCTCTGCGGGAACGCAAAACAGACATACCGCTCCTGGTGGATCATTTCCTGAAACAGTTTCCCGGGCATATAAACCAGCAGGAGTTCAAAATCAGTGATGAGGCCATTTCCATGATGATGGATTATCGATGGCCCGGAAATGTTCGCGAACTTCAAAACTGCATACAGTTTTCCATCGTGCGATGCAAGGGTGGCATCATTCGCCCCACGGATCTCCCTCTTGAATTAAAACAGTTTACACCTAAGAATTTGAACCGCGGCCCCTCCCGAAAACTCGATTCAATCGCCGTTAAAGAAGCACTTGTCAAAACAGGAGGCAACAAGCTTAAAGCGGCCAAACTGTTAGGTGTTGGACGCGCAACCCTGTATCGTTTCATTGCAAAATATCCCAACATATAAATAGGAATTACCTCGTGAAGCGCATGTTACACATTACAGCCACCGGGTTCTTGCTGATGGTCCTGCTGTCAGGTTCCGCGGCCGGTCTTGACTGGCGTGACCTGGATCTTTCAGATGAAAACAGTGCCCTCCGAAAGGGGATCGAAACAGGAAAAATCATGGATGCCGGTGAATGGGGAGCAAAAACATTTCCCATTCTGGCAAAAGAAATCTGGCAAAACAATATCCATACGGCCCGAAAGCAGCCGTACCCCTTGAGTCCCTACCAGAAAAAGTGGCTGGGCCCGTGGCTGGAAAAATGGGGCGTCGACCCCGATGGCATACAGATCGTTTACGAGGCCGAATTGTTGAACGACCACAAGATCCTGGACCGCTGGCCCATTGCCATTATGGACCAATTGGCCGGACAGACCTTCGACAACATTATCTACCTTCGGCAGGCCCACAAGAGCAAGGACGGCAACCTGCTGATATTGCTGAGCCATGAGGCCTATCACATCAAACAGTATCAGGAACTCGGCTCCATTGCTGAATTCGGCAGGCAATATACCCAGGGGTATGTGAGGTCCTTTTTCAGTTACGAGAACAACCCCATGGAAATCGAAGCCTATGACGCACAGGATCAGTTCAGACAATGGCTCTGCAGTCAGGAGGGGTGGTCGTGCAAAT
>CAVUUM010000025.1:0-199925 GCA_963744665.1 uncultured delta proteobacterium
GTTGCGCAAAAGCGGCGTCTTCGACACTGTCGTAAAGGACCACCTGCCGCTCAACATACTGAACGACACGAAACATAAAATCGATTTTCTCTTCTTCAGATTCAATATTTGCGTGAATCTTGAAAAAAGAATCCAGGATTTCGAGTGGATCACTACCAGAGGATAGACCTTGTTTACAGACATGGTGCAATAAGGGAATAAACATTCCAATATTATCGATCTTTCGAAAAGGAAGATTCAGGAATAAACTGTTGTAAATATAAAATTTATTCTTTACCGATTTTTCAAACACGTTTACTCTTTTAAATATATTCATTCTTTGGCTCAACTTTCGGGCTTAGGCTACGAAAGGAAACACATTGTTTTTTTGGCATGCATCGCCCTGTACACGCTGCAACCGTTTCTTATTCATTGCCATGGGGAAGAAGACTGCAGCGTCAGCTTCGCCGGTATACGCACCAGAAACCGCCAGCAGAGAGGATTACTGTGACGGCAATCACAAAACAGAATGGGAATGGCCGACTGGATGGCTGGCCGATGATGTGCGTAACCGCACCGCCCTCTGCCGAAAATTTTGTTATCTGATCAGGATCACAGCACGTCGAAAGTGCACCTCAACCGCTGGGACCCGGTATATACGGCATCCGATAAACGGCTTTCGATATCTCCCACGAATTCGACTGCACGCATAAAAAGGGTTGGTGGGTTCATGTAATCGATAAGCATCAAGTATTCAAGCACGACCGAAAAGACCACCACTATTTCTCACGCGGCCATACAGCTTTAAATGCGCTTCCGGGGAAAAAGCAGTAGGGACACTCTTTGGGCGGCTTTTTCCCATAGTGCATGTGACCGCACATGCGGCAGCGCCATGCGGGCTTTGATTTCCCCCTTTTGTCAGGTTCCAGGGGGTTCTTGTCTCTAAATATCGGCAAATCTTCCAGGGAGGGCATCACCGGTTGGTAGGTGGACATGGCATGCGCAGCAACAATCATCCGCTGGATTTCACTGGTGCCTTCATAAATTCTCAAAAGGCGAATGTCACGAAACAGTTTTTCCAGAGGAAACATTTTGGTATAGCCGTACCCCCCGAGAATCTGCAGGGCTTCATTGACGACCTCCAACGCCGTTTCGGTTGCATAAAACTTGGCAATGGATGCGTTTATGGTCGGGTCCAGCCCCTGATCTGCTTCCCATGCCGCCTTCCAAACCAGTAAACGCGCTGTTTCGACTTTCTGGTACATCTCGGCAATTTTGAACTGAACTGCCTGAAAATCCTCGATCTTGGAACCAAATGCCCGTCGCTTTTTTGCGTAATCGATGGCAATCTCCATGGCGCTCCGAGCGCCCCCAACACCAAAGGCACCCACAACAGGGCGTGTTCTGGCAAAGGTTTTCATGGCGAGAATGAAACCTTCTCCGGGGGGTGCCAGCATATTTTCTTTGGGTATTCTGACATTTTCAAATTTTAAACCAACGGTATTTGAACAGCGTTGGCCGAGTTTGGGAATTGTCCTGCCGATGGTTACACCTTCCCAGGATTTTTCCACGATAAAGGCGCATATACCTTCATGCCCGGATTTTGGATCTTCGGTGGCAAATACGGAAAAATAATCAGCAACACCCCCATTGGTGATCCAGTATTTTGTTCCGTTTAATCGGTAGTCATTTCCATCTTTCTTGGCTTCGCAGCGCATTCCCGCAACGTCTGAGCCCATACCGGGTTCAGATGTCGCAAAACAGATCAGTTTGAATTCCTTTAACAGTTTGGAAAGATATTTCTCTTTGAGTGCCTCATTGGTACAAAGGATAAGGGGTTCCGCACCCAAGGAATTATCGAACAGCGAGGTGGCAAGACCCGGACAGGCGGCTGCGATCTCCTCGGTCATGATGGCACCTTCGAGTATACCATACCCATTGCCACCATATTTCTTGGGTATATCGCTGTTCATCAAACCTTGATCATACGCTTTTCTTAACACCGTCAGCGGAATTTCATCTTTTTCGTCGTAGTACCATGCCACAGGCAATATCTCTTTTAACGCAAATTCACGTGTCTTTTTTTGAATGTATAGCTGCTTCTTGGACAGATTGAAATTTAGCATGGGAACCTCCTTATGCCGGCCGATGCTATCAAGGCATGCGTCAAGATAACGTTCTGCCTACTCCGAAAGCCATAAGCTTTTTTTTGGGAACATATTAATTACAAGCCCTGGATACTGTCATTGGTCCACTGTTAAATCCCGCTGCTTTTGTGTGCCCAGCTGGCAGATCGTTTTGGAAAAAAGCCGTATGCTTATGTTGAAAAAAGTTAACCATTTATAAACGCTATCAGGTCTTCTATCCGCTTGCCAGCGTCATTTTCGCCCAATTCAATCAGACGTGTCAGGTAGTTTGGATCAAACAGTACCATGCTCAACCAATCGGGACTCGATGTCTCATGCGTGCCTAAGCCCCGAAACAGATACCGAAACATGGTTGGCAGATCCGGCTCGAAGCCACCCGCTAATTTCCCGAGATCCTCTGAGGGACGCATGACAAAATGATGAACAACGTGTCGGTCGCCGCGTCGTTCTTCCGGGATCTTCTCGAGTAACTGATTGATACGCTTGAGCGTTCGAATATCTTGATCCAGTGCGTCCAAGAATATCGAATTCATTAAAGTGCCGGCTATTTGGGCAGGTGGCGGATACCCAATACAAACGGGTGCGTTCGCGTCCTGTATGGATTTTTGATGATGGGTAGAAACAGCGAGTATTCGTTTGGCACCCAGATATATCGCCGGCGAAAGAGGTGCTGATTGCCGAATACCACCATCACCGTACCACGCCTTTTCAACGCTTATAGCCGGAAAGAGCAGCGGCAGGGAAGCGGAAGACATAATGTGATCGACCGTAATATCCGTGGCCTCACTCCGTCGCCAGGGGTGTTCCCACATTCTAATGTCATCACCCATAACCCATGTTATGGCCTGGCCGGTGGCATAGTTGGTTCCGGTGATTGCAAACGCCTTGAGTTTTTCTCGCTGTAAATTCCTGCCAATGCCGGCAATCACGTTGTCTTGAGGTAACAGCACCCGTTTCAGTAGTTCTCGAAGCGGCGTCGAATCTAACAGGCTTTTGGCCGCTGATTCTTTGGGGATCCCGCCTGAAATGAGACGGATCCCCCACCGGAAAACATTTCGAATAAGGTTCCCGGTGTCCACACAAAAAACCTGATCAAATGACAGCTTGAACCACAACTCCGACAATACTTCCACCGCTTCGGCAAAGGAGCCCTCATGATTTGCCAGAAAGACGGCATTAATGGCCCCGGCGGAGACACCGGTGATAATGGGGATATTAAGATCAGGAAAATTTCGGGATAGGCACCTCAAGAATCCGACTTGATAGGCGGCTCTCGCACCGCCGCCACTTAGGACGAGTGCTAACCCGTTTTTATCGTTGGACATAAGATACGTCTCTGTAAAATAGCCAAAATCACTGGATCGTTTTGTTTTGACCACATTGTGTCTATATGTTAGTTAAAAATAGTTGTATAGGCAAGGTAATTTTTTTCTTCGATTGCGACAAAGGATAACTCAAATGAATGCGAAGCTTGCTATCGCGATAGTCGTCTTGTTCATTTTTGCCATTTTTATCGTTCAGAATGCGCAAGTTGTAATGGTCAGCTTTCTTTTTTGGAAAATAGAGGCCTCCCGGGCAATTGTCCTGATGTTCACATTCGTAATGGGATTGTTCACCGGATGGATATTGACCCAGATGTTCAGGAAATCAAAAAAGACCTGAGTTAAAAAGGTCTGACTCGGAAAAAGACCATGTGTCTTATTTTGACAAAGGAGACGTCATGAACAATGGAGATGCTCTGGTGTTTGCTTATTTGCTTGACGGCAAGGGCGGCGGCAAGGCTGTTGACATGCATGACATGGAATCCTGGAATTCAGATCATGGTCTCTTATGGATACACCTTGATTCGAAAAATCAAGAGGCGCAGGCATGGCTGGAGAAAAAAAGTGGCCTGAGTTCACTGACATGCGAATCCCTGTTGGAACAGGAAACGAGACCTCGCAATATTCAATCGGATGACGGGCTTCTTCTCATCCTGCGGGGGGTAAACTGCAACCCCGGAGCGGACCCTGAAGACATGGTTGCCATCCGTATGTTATTAACTGAACATCGAATTATATCGATGAGATATCGACGCATAATGGCTGTTCAGGATATTAAGGAAGCCATAGACAAAGCCAAAGGTCCCATGACAGCCGGAGAGTTTCTGGTGATGATCACAGAGTTGATTGCCGACCGTATGGGCGATGTCGTGGTTGAAATCGACGACAAGGCGGGTGAGCTTGAAAATTTAGTTTTAACTGCTGAGAGCCATGAGCTGCGAGGTCAATTGGCGGACCTTCGTCGGACGAGTATAAGCCTCCGCCGCTATATTGCACCCCAGAGGGATGTTATGGCCCGCCTGCTTCATGACCGGATATCGTGGCTTACGGACTTGGATCGCGCTCATCTTAGAGAAGTCGCCGAAAGAACCGCCCGCTACGTCGAAGACATCGATTCGGCACGTGAGAGGGCCGCTGTTACCCAGGAAGAACTCAACAATCGATTGTCTGAACAGATGAACAAGGCCATGTACGTCTTGTCTATCGTGGCAGCCATTTTTCTGCCGCTCGGCCTCCTGACCGGTCTGCTCGGTATTAACGTCGGCGGTATACCCGGCACTGAAAGTAGGTGGGCGTTTACCTTGGTAACCGTCCTATTGATCGGTCTCGCAGTTTTTCTTTTGGCATGGTTTAGAAAACTCAAGTGGATTTAGGAAAGAAGGCTGTTAAGGTTAATGAACACAGACGGCGGCCGACGTTGAAGCGCAACAGCGAGCACATTCCCCATAAGCTGCAGCAGGGTTATGGAGGCTATCAATTTACTCTCCAATTATTTTCACTAAGACACGCTTTCGCCTTCTTCCGTCAAATTCACCATAAAATATCTGCTCCCATGTCCCGAAATCGAGCCTGCCTCCAGTCACGGCCACGACTACCTCTCTACCCATGATTTGCCGTTTCATGTGAGCATCGGCATTGTCTTCTCCTACATTATGCCGATAGGAAGAAACCGGTTCATGGGGTGCTAATTTCTCTAACCAGAGGTCATAATCATGATGAAGACCTGATTCATCATCGTTGATAAAGACAGAGGCCGTAATGTGCATGGCGTTGACGAGTACCAGGCCATCCGTGATCCCGCTTTCACGCAGGCATGCTTCAACATCCGCAGTAATGTTAACCAGTGCCCTTCTTGTGGGTATTTCAAACCAGAGTTCCTTGCGATAACTTTTCATGGGTTTCCCCTCCCCTTTGCTTACCGGATCTGAAACGGCCAGCTGTAGTTAAAACGCAACTATCGAATTTCGAACCAGGAATGTCGAATGATGAAGTTTTGATTCGATGTTGGACGTTCATTTTTTTAAGATGTGTTCCAGACTGCTGTATATGTTTCAATCAAAGCGTTCCTTGCGTCAATGGAAAATTTCGAATATAGCCTAAGACGAGCGTTTCAAATTTTAAGTGTATGGGAATAAAAAATATTGAGAAAAGAATCATTTGTTTTTGGAGCACAGAATAAGGTTACACCGTTGAAAAATATCCCCAGACAATTGAAACGCCTGAATTCAATGCTGCCGGACGCCATGCCGGCCGACCGTGTTCAAGCCGTACGCCGGATGAGAAAAGCACGGCAGCTGCTTAAAAAAGGAGCCGCCATGCAGGATCTCACAAAGACGCTTGACGCCATTGAAACGCATATCAACACGTCCATTCACACAAAAATTAACCGGCGTGAGCGCCTGCCATCTCCAAAAGAGATACCATCCCTGCCCATATGGAGCAAGAAAAACGCTATCATCCAGGCCATTAACAACAATCCCGTGGTCATTGTTTCCGGAGAAACCGGATCCGGAAAAACAACCCAGATCCCAAAGTTCTGCCTGGAGGCCGGCAGGGGCATCGAAGGATTGATTGGCTGTACACAACCGAGACGCATTGCCGCCATCACCGTATCGAACCGCATTGCGGAAGAATTGGGCGAAAACATTGGACAATCGGTTGGATATAAAATCCGCTTCAAGGACAAGACAAGCGCCGGCACATACATCAAAGTCATGACGGACGGTATTCTCCTGGCTGAAACCCAGGGCGACCCTCACCTGAACATGTACGATACCATCATCGTAGACGAAGCCCATGAAAGAAGCCTCAATATCGATTTTGTACTCGGTATCCTGAAAACCCTTCTCAACAAAAGAAATGACCTGAAGCTCATAATTACATCCGCAACCATCGACACCATGAAATTCTCAAAGGCCTTTGACGATGCACCGATCATTGAAGTCTCAGGCAGAACGTACCCGGTGAAAACACGGTATCTATCCCCCAATGCAATAACAGAAGGCAACGGCGATTCCACCCATATCGATCTGACTGTAGACGCCGTTGTAAACCTGCTGCGCGAAACCACCCGCGGCGATGTCCTGACCTTTTTACCCACGGAACAGGATATCCGCGAGACCTGTGATATGCTTATGGGTCGCAAACTGAAGCATGTTCAGATAATGCCCTTATTTGCCAGGTTATCCGCGTCCGAACAGCAAAAGGTGTTCAAGCATTCCAAAAACAGAAAAATCATTGTTGCCACCAACATTGCCGAGACATCCATAACCATCCCCGGCATCCGGTATGTTGTCGATACCGGGCTCGCCCGAATATCTCAGTATACACCCAGGTCACGCATCACTGCCCTCCCGGTGATGCCCGTATCACAGAGCAGCGCAGACCAGAGACAAGGACGCTGTGGTCGCATGGAAAACGGCGTTTGCATCCGGCTTTTCTCCGAAGAGGATTATCGCCTCCGACCCCTCTATACCAAACCGGAAATTCTTCGATCAAACCTGGCCGAAGTTATTCTCAGAATGCTCTTTCTCAAGCTTGGGAACATAAACCGATTCCCCTTTATCGATCCCCCCCAAGATAAAAGTGTTCTGGATGGGTTCAAACTTTTGCTGGAACTCGGCGCCATCAAGCGTCGTAAAAAACAGATCCAAACCTCACACCGGCAACACGCCTCCCCTGATAGTCCCAAAAGGGCATCAAATACCCTGTCGCCTGAATATCAACTGACCCCCATTGGTCGCATCATGGCCAAGATGCCCATCGATCCCAGGCTATCCCGCATTATTATCGAGGCCGACACACGAAACTGTCTTCGTGAAATTTCCATCATTGCCGCGGCGTTGAGTATTCAGGATCCAAGAGAAAGACCGCTGGACAAGGAAGTCCAGGCCGATGAAGCCCATGAACGATTCAAGGATCCACAATCCGACTTTCTGACCCTCCTCAACATATGGCATGCCTGTTGGAAACTTGTTCAAAACAATCGTCCTTTTCAGTCATTGAAAAAGTTCTGTAAAGACGGCTTTATTTCCTTCAAGCGCATGCGGGAATGGCAGGACATCTACAACCAGATTTGCTCCATCCTCAAAGAAAACAGATTTCGCTTAAACAAAAGCAGGGGTCCTGTCTCATCCAACTCGGGAGAGCCTTTCAATCAGCGTTATATCGATATTCACAAATCGATCCTCAGTGGATTTCTATCCAACATCGCCCGAAAAAAGGAAAAACAATACTTTAAGGCCGCCAGGGACAGGGAGGTCATGATCTTCCCAGGGTCAGGGCTCTTTGATAAACCCGGCCCGTGGGTCGTTGCAGCCGAGATGATAGAAACCTCAAGACTCTTTGCCAGATCCTGTGCCAATATCGACAGCGACTGGCTGGAAGAACTGGGTGCAAACCAATGCCGGCACACCTATCTCAATGCCCGGTGGTCCCGCAAACAAGGCGCCGTCGTTGCGGATGAGCAGGTCTCGCTTTACGGCCTTGTTATCGTACCCAAACGCATGGTTCCGTATGGCCGGGTAAAGCCCGAAGAAGCCGGTGATATTTTTATACGCCAGGCCTTGATCCCTGGCGAAATAGAGCCCCGTTTTCCATTCCTGACCCACAATCTGAATACTGAACAGATCGTCCAGGACATGGAAAGCCGTATCCGCCGCAGAGATATCCGGGTGGACGATGAAGACCTCTTCTTGTTTTACCGGAAACACCTTGCCCGGGTATATGATGTCCGGACACTGAAAAAAATCATCCGTGAGAAAGGGGGCGACCACTTCCTGAGGCTGAAGCAGGAAGACGTTATGCGTTATGAACCCGACCCTGATGAGCTGGCAGCTTACCCGGAATCCATCAGGCTTGGAGAGCAATCGTTCTCTCTCAAGTACCAGTTTGAAACAGGTAAAGAACATGATGGCGTAACTTTAAACGTTCCTGCCCCCCTGACAGATACCGTCACCCCTGAGCAGACCGACTGGTTGATTCCGGGGCTGTACAAAGAAAAATTGGAGACCCTTATCAAAGGGCTTCCCAAACAGTACCGAAAAAAACTGGTTCCGATTTCAGCCACCCTTCAAACCATTGTCGATGAAATGCCCCGCTCCAACAGCCCGCTGGCATCTGCCCTCAGCCGATTTCTTTACGCCCATAGTGGTGTGGATATTCCTGCCACTGCCTGGCCGGTAGAATCCCTGCCTGATCATTTAAAAATGAGATTTGCCATCACCGATTCCCAGAAAAAAATTGTAATGGCCGGACGGGATATCGCACATTTGAAGAAAAAACTCGCCAAAAAGACCGCTCCTGATGGACTGATTTCGGCTAAAAAACAGTGGGAGAAAAAGGGCCTTGTGAAATGGGATTTTGGCGACATACCCGAATCCATTACCTTGATGGATAAGCACCATGTCCGGTGGATCCTCTATCCGGGTCTCGAGATTCGTGAAAAAGATCTCTGTCTGAGTCTTTTTACCGACAAGGCAAAGGCCATAAGATCACACAAAAAA
Organism: uncultured delta proteobacterium; assembly: GCA_963744665.1. Classification (GTDB taxonomy): domain Bacteria; phylum Desulfobacterota; class Desulfobacteria; order Desulfobacterales; family B30-G6; genus B30-G6. The sequence continues at coordinate 8,953 of CAVUUM010000025.1, forward strand.
GGTGTTGCATTTCTCTTTACAAAAGCGCTTTCAAAGGAACTCAAGTTTCTTAAAATAAATCTTCGCCTGCTGCCCGTGTTTAAAAAGCCGGCCACCTATTTTGGCAGTTGCAAAGCCATCGAACAGGAATTGTATCAACATGTTATCGATACACAGTTTCAGATAACCATACGCAAACAGGCACAGTTTTGTACTCGGGTGGAAACATTTAAAAAAGAAGGTATTCACCTCAAAGGTCAGGATCTGCTCGAGAAAACAACCCAGGTTCTGAATGCGGTGCACGCAGCCCGGACAGCCATTCATCAACTTGAAACAAACAATCTCAAAAATGTCAATCTCGTTCAGTTTCTCTCTGAGCTAAAAAATGATATGTCCCGTCTCGTTCCCCGTCACTTTGTCAGGCTCTATGACAGTGAGCGTCTGACGCATATCGTCCGATATATAAAGGGCATGCAGATACGCGCACAAAGGGCTGTCGTCAATTTTGAAAAGGATCGCATCAGAGAAAAGACCGTATCTGGCTTTGTGTCCAAACTGAACACGCTCGTAATGGATCTGTCCCCGGATGCCGGCCGGGAAAAAAGGGAGGCTATCGAAGCCTTGTTCTGGCTTCTGGAAGAGTTTAAAGTCTCCCTGTTTGCCCAGGAACTGAAAACAGCCACCCGTGTTTCCGAAAAGAAATTGGAGGCTGTCATCCACGAGATTGAACGGATGGTGTGAGAGAACTCAAGGGTCTGAGGGTTCGAGGGGGATACAAGGGTTGGAGGGTAGCTGATAGCTATTAGCGGACAGAAGCATCACAGCTTCCAAGCTTCCTGGCATCCCAGCGTACCAGGGTTCGAGGGGATAGGGTTCATTGAGTTTGTTGTGTTTCTTGGGTTCATTGGGTTGATGAAACGGTAACGCGTTGAAAGCTCTATACCGATGGTCTTAAGCAACACAATAAACCCAAAGAACACAATGAACAAAGCAACTAAGTTTATAGGGTTCGAGGGTGCCCGTGAGCACTGAGCCTCCACCCGCAGAGCCGGTGCGCTCAAGAAGCCCTCTCGAAGAGGATTGAAATATCCAATATCGAATATCGAAACCATGAATTTCGAAGTGATGCTTCCCAGTTTATAGAACAAAGGAAGATAGAGCGTAGCGATACAACACTTCATTATTCTACATTCCTTGTTCGACATTCGATATTTTCCTTTTTAATTTTCACCAGATAAGTTGAACCTTTTCGGGTCCTCTACCAGAGATGGCGGTTTTAGATCATAACAAGCAGCAAGCGATAAGCGGCTAACAGCCTATAGTCTAAACCACTAAAAGATGCTTGAGTTGGAGAAAAATGGCTGAATCAACACCCAGATTCCAGGATTTTGTTCTAAACTGAAGCCTTGACACATCCCGTTTCTGTTCTATGTTATTGGCGTTTAAAAGTAAGGATGTGCCAATAAGAAATAGCTATATGCCTTTTTAAAAGCCTTTCTTCTGGAGGGCAATCCCTGGCGATATCATCTGTTATCTATTAAAAGCTTTAAAAACCAATTTTTTCAATCAGTCTCACAACAATTGAGAGGAGATATGCAATGGAAGAAACATTCCAGAAAATTTATGATCTTTTAATGTTGTACGGTGTTAAGGTCATTGCCGCCATCGCCATATTTATCATCGGTCGATGGGTTGCAAAAGGGTTTCAATCACTTACTAAAAAGTTGATGGATAAGAAGAACGTCGATCCCACTATTACCGGGTTTGTGGGCAACCTGACCTATATGGCCCTGCTCGTATTTATTATCATCGCTGCTCTGAGCCAGTTGGGGATCCAGACGACATCCTTTATTGCCATCCTGGGTGCTGCCGGTCTTGCTATCGGTCTGGCGTTACAGGGCAGCCTGTCCAACTTTGCCGCTGGATTCCTGATGCTCATCTTCAAACCGTTCAAAGTGGGGGACTATATAGAGGCGGCCGGTGTTGACGGAACTGTCGAAATGATTCAGATTTTCACCACCACCCTGAAAACACCCGATAACAAAACCATTATCATCCCAAACGCAGGCGTCACCAACGGCAACATTGTGAACTATACCGTGAAAGGAACGCGTCGTGTCGACATGGTCTTTGGAATCAGTTACAAGGATGATATAGAAAAGGCCAAACAAATCATGGCAGATGTCCTTGGCAAGGATGACAGAATCCTGAAAGATCCACCCATGCAGATCGCCGTTTCCGAACTGGCCGACAGCAGTGTCAATTTTGTTGTGCGCCCCTGGGCAAGCATTGAAAACTATTGGGGTATCTATTTCGATACCATGGAAAACATCAAGAAAGCCTTTGACGAGGCCGGCGTTTCCATCCCCTACCCCCAGCGGGATGTGCACATGTACGAACACAAAGAATAAATTCGTTTCACGAATTTATGAAACGCGACGTTGTCGCTCTAAAAAATGGGTCATTTTCCTTTAGAAATGAACCATTTTTTTTATTGCCACTGAGTGGTGATTGGTGTTATTCGTTTTTGGAACCATAAACCAAAAAGAGCTAATGCCTTAAGGCCGATGGGTGATTTCTATGCGACCGTGAAACTGTCTGAGGTCTTTAGAGACCGTTATTTCGAACAGTTTGAGAATTAACCCATGTAATTACATATAGCCAAATATCAAATGCTCAACGGAATAAAGGTGCACGCCATGAAGCCCATTAGTCATCCCATTACCCGAAGAGAATCCATCAAGAAAATTCTGAAATTTTCCGGCGGGATAGCCCTGGCAAGCAGCCCTGCCCTGCCCTTTGGTCTGTCCCGTTCCGCTCTGGCGGACACCGGGCAGGAACCGTTCATCATCGATGCCACGGGCCGAACACCCGGTTATGCCATCAGGGATTTGACCCGCAAAACCTTCGATGCTGCCGGCGGTATACAAAAATTCATATCCAAGGGGGATGTTGTCGTCATCAAGCCCAACATTTCCTGGGCACGGGCTCCCCAACTGGCCGCCACCACTCACCCTGAGGTATTGAAGTCCGTTATCGAACTGTGCCAGGAGGCCGGCGCCAAAAAGGTCCGGATCGCCGATTACACCATTCATGGCGCAAATCGATGCTTCGCTGTCACCGGTGCGGGTGCGGTTGCCAAGGAAACCAACGCAGACCTGGTGTTTCCACGATCCTCCCTCATGAGGGACATGAAGCTGAACGGGCACCGCCTGGATGTGTGGCCGGTTTACACGCCCATTGTGGAGGCCGACAAACTCATCAACCTGCCGGTTGCAAAGGTCCATGGTCTGAGCGGCCTGACCCTGGGGATGAAAAACTGGATCGGCGCTGTTGGCGGCCGGCGGTACGCACTTCACCAGGACATTCACCAAACCATTGTCGATCTGGCTCAGTTTTTTCGACCAACCATCACTCTCATCGATGCCACGCGAATTATGACCAAAAATGGACCCTCTGGCGGCAGCATGGCCGACGTTGCGGTTATGAACCGGCTCATATTGAGCAATGATCCTGTAGCAGCAGACGCACGGGCAGCCAGCCTTTTCGGTTATGCACCGGATGATATCGGTTTCATCCGTCTGGGCAAGAAATGGCAGCTTGGCATGCTTGACACCGACATACCGTTACAGCACGAGGTCTCTGTTTGAAGCCCAAATATCTGGTCTGGATACGTCGCGGAAGCCAGGTGTTTTTCTTGGGGCTCTTCCTGTTTCTGCTGGTAGAGAGCCGCCTGCCCCAGGACATCATTGTGGATTACACCCAGTCCATGGGGGAAACCCAGGAAATACGAATTGAACAGCCCGTCACTTTTTTTTTCCAGCTCGACCCCCTGGTGTGGCTGACCTCGCTCATTTCGGGTCACCTGTGGGTCAAAGGGTCTGTCTGGGCCATGGCTGTGCTGGTGATGACCCTCTTGTTGGGCCGGATTTTCTGCGGATTCATCTGCCCCTTGGGAACCATCCACCACATGCTCAGTCATTTCAACTCATCCCTCAAGGGGAAAAAGCTTTTTCATGCCAACCGTAAAACCCCCTCTCAGAAAATCAAATACGCCCTATTGGTGAGCGTGCTTTTTTCATCCCTTTTCGGTCTCAATATCGCCGGTTGGTTGGATCCTGTTTCATTCCTCTTTCGATCTCTGGCACTGGCCGTTATACCGGGTCTTGGAAACGGTCTGGCCGAGTTTTTCGGGCTGCTGGCCGGCAGCGACATCAAAATTCTAAACCTCATGAGTTACGGCGAGATGCTGGTATGGCCGGTCTTTGGGTTCGACTTCAAAGCCTTTCAGACCGGATGGATCATTGGTGCGCTTTTTCTCGTCATCCTTTTTCTCAACCGGATAAGACCCCGCTTCTGGTGCCGGACACTCTGCCCCCTGGGGGCATTGCTGGGATTATTTTCCGGATTCAGCCGTCTTCGACTGGAAAAAGATGAAGCCAAGTGCACCCAATGCCAAAAATGCGTCATGACCTGTCAGGGGGCAGCCGAACCGATTCCCGGTGTTGACTGGCAGCCTGCTGAGTGTCTGACCTGTTTCAACTGTTTTGATGCGTGTCCTGAAGACGCCCTGAACTTCACCTTCCGTCGACCCGGAAAAGAGCGAAGACTGCCGGACATGGGCAGACGGGCACTGCTGGGTGGTTTGGCTGCCGGTGTATCACTACCCTTTTTCGGAAGTCTCGACGGCAGTATCCATGGGATATCCCAGGCCAGTCTCATTCGACCACCCGGCTCTGTTGACGAAAATGAATTTCTCAAACGTTGCCAGCGTTGCGGTCTCTGCATGAAGGCCTGCCCCACCAACGCCATCAATCCCACCTTTACTGAAGCCGGCATGGCCGGTTTCTGGACCCCCACACTGTTGATGACCCAGGGGTACTGCGAGCACACGTGTACCCTGTGCGGTTCGGTCTGCCCGACCCAGGCAATCCAGGAGCTCTCTACCACGCAAAAAATCGAAACACCCATTCGCATCGGATCAGCCCATTTTGATCGGGGACGATGCCTTCCCTGGTCTGGAAACGGTCCCTGCATCGTTTGTGAAGAGCACTGCCCCACATCACCCAAGGCCATTTATTTTTTTGAAGACCGGGTCGAGGGCCCCGGCGGAAAACGTCTGCGGGTCAAACTGCCCCAGGTAGACCTGACACGCTGCACCGGTTGTGGCATCTGTGAAAACAAGTGCCCCGTCAGAGGCAAACCAGCCATACGGGTTATTTCCGCTGGTGAATCACGATCAACCAAAAATCAGATAATGCTCTAAATAAATTCGCCTCGCGAATTTATGTGACGCGACGTTGTCGCTTGCAAAAACATAAGGGAAAGGAAAAAACGTGACGCTTTTAATCGTAGACAACGAAAAATGTAAAAAGGATGGAATTTGTGCAGCCGATTGCCCCATAGCAATCATCAAACTCGAAAACGAAGAAGGCCCCAAGATTGTTCCGGGTGGTGACGAATTCTGTCTGAGATGTGGGCATTGTGTAGCGATCTGTCCCCATGGCGCGTTGAGTCACAAGGAAGTCCCACTGGAAAACTGTTTGCCGCTGAAGAAGGAACTTTCCATTGACACGGATCAGACGGTTCAATTTCTCCGCTCCCGCAGATCGATCCGTTTTTTCAAAGACAAGCCCGTTGAAAAAGGCACCCTGAAACGACTGATCGAAATCGGCCGCTATGCCCCCACGGCCAGCAATTCCCAACTGGTGGCGTGGACTGTTTTTGCGGACAGGGAAAAGATCCATGAAATAGCCGGTCTGGTCATCGACTGGGTAAAGGAAATACTAGAAAAAGACCCGCAGCCTGCGTACGCACCCTATATGCCCATCATCGCCGGCGCCTGGGACATGGGCTATGATGCGGTCTTGCGACATGCGCCCGGTTTGATCCTCGCCTCCGCGCCCAAGGAAGCCAGCAATGGGCTGGTGGACGTGACCCTGGCGCTTTCCTACCTGGAACTTGCAGCGCCTTCTTTCGGTCTGGGCACCTGCTGGGCAGGCTTGCTGTACGGCGCCATGCGATCCCATGCACCCATCAGGGAGATGTTTGGTCTGGCAGACAATGTGCCTTTTTATTACCCCATGATGATCGGGCATCCCAAAACCCGATATTTTCGCTTACCGGAAAGAAAAACACCCAAGATTATATGGAAATAAATTCGCTTTGCGAATTTATGGGGCGTGACTTCGTCGCTTTTTTTCTATTTGGGATGGATTTATTGCAATCATTCGTGTTCGCTGGTTCCAGAAAATTACATTAAGCGTCATCGACATTCATCAAAGTAATTTTCCGTCTCCGGGAAAGTGTCTCCGTTGTTGCAATCCCCACGGCACATGCGCCCTGGCATCGGGCAAAATCTTTTACAAGCCGAGTCAATTCTTTCATTTAACACACATCCTTTCAACGCGCTTCCGTTTCATCAACCCAATGAACCCAAGAAACTCAACAAACTCAATGAACCCTATCCCCTCGAACCCTCGGACCCACTCAGTCTTATAGCAGATGATTGACATCAAAGACAATCATACATAGAATAAAATCGTAACGCGATTTCATAAACCATAAGGAGAGTTGTCATGCTGCAAAATAAAAAAATTGCCATACTGATCGAAGATATGTTCAATGTATTCGAGTTCTGGTACCCGTATTACCGGTTGAAGGAAGAAGGCGCGGAGGTTATGGTGGTGGGTTCCGGAAGAACAGATGTTTTTAAGGGAAAACCCGCCACGGAATGCAAGGCGGATGTCAGCGCTGAAGATGTCAGGGCCGCTGACTTCGATGGTCTCATTGTTCCGGGCGGCTATGCGCCTGACATGATGCGCAGGTATCCGGCCATGGTGAATCTGGTAAAGGATATGCATCAGGCAAACAAACTGGTGGCAGCCATCTGTCATGCCGGCTGGATGCTCGCCTCGGCAGACATCCTGCAAGGGAAAAAGGTGACGTCTTTCTTTGCCATCAAGGATGATCTGGTTCATGCGGGCGCCGACTGGGTGGACCAGGGTGTCGTGGTGGACGGCAACCTGATTACCAGTCGAACACCGGACGATCTGCCGGTATTTATGAAGGCGATTATCGGGTATCTTAAATAAAATCGTTGTACGATTTTATAGGATTGAAGAACGAAAAACTTGAGTTTAAGGGAATGCTTTAAGCGGTAAACTGTAAGCGATAAGCGGCAAGTTGCTTAGGGTTTAGGGCGGTTTTTCAGCTTTCAGGCATCATAGCGGATAGCAGTTGACGGTTGTCCCCCTCGAACCCTTGTATCCTTGAACCCTCGAACCCTCTTCATCAATGAATGTTAGCGAATTAAATGGCCCACTCCGATTTGAAAAAAATGAGAGAGGATGCAATTAATATCTTCCATGCCGGTCTGGAGGCAGTGGATCCGGTTGCGGCTGTCAGGCGATATGTCAGTCTGGATCACGGACAACTCATTATCGGTGACAAAACATTTGACCTGTCACAGGTGAAGGATATTTTTGTTGTCGGTGCCGGTAAGGCCTCGGGAGCCATGGCAGCAGCGCTGGAAGGGATCCTGGTAGACCGGATCACAGGGGGACTGGTGGTGGTCAAATATGGCCATGCCGTAAATCTTTCCCACATCTCACTGGTGGAGGCCGGTCATCCCGTACCGGATAAAAATGGTCAGGAAGGCGCCGAAAGGATACGCAAACACATTGCAACGGCAGGCGAGAAGGATCTTGTTCTCTGCCTGATGTCCGGTGGCGGTTCCGCTCTGCTGCCCTCTCCCGCCCCAGGTCTGACCCTGGCGGATAAACAGGAGACCATCCAGGTGCTCCTGTCCTGCGGCGCCACCATCCATGAAATCAACACCATCCGCAAGCATCTGTCCCGAATCAAGGGAGGACAACTGGCCCTGTCCGCTCACCCGGCTAGAGTGGTTTCATTGATTTTATCCGATGTTGTGGGTGATAATCTGGATGTAATCGCTTCGGGGCCCACGGTTCCCGATCCCAGCACCTTCCAGGACTGCATGGATATCCTTTCCAAGTATCGCATCGCTGAAAAACTGCCCAAGACCATCTACAGGCATCTTGTGGACGGGGCTCAAGAAAAAATCAGAGAAACGCCCAAACCAGGCCACCCTGCCTTCGACCATACAGACCACTTCATTATCGGAAACAATTTTCAGGCACTGGATTCCGCCAGGCGTTACGCTGAATCTCTGGAATACAACACGATGATGCTCACGTCCCTGCTGACAGGCGAAACCAGAGATGCCGCCCATTTTCATGCCGCCATTCTCAGGGAAATAAGCCAGTCCGGGCATCCGTCCAGTCCACCGGCGTGCCTTCTTTCAGGGGGTGAAACCACGGTAACCCTGAAAGGGAATGGCAAAGGCGGCAGAAACCAGGAGTTTACCCTGGCATCGGCCATTGCGCTTGAGGGCTTAGGACCGGTGGTCTGCCTGAGCGCAGGCACCGACGGTACCGACGGCCCGACCGATGCAGCCGGCGCCATCATGGACAGCACAACCCTGGCGCGAGCCAGGGCCAAAGGGCTCGATGCAACCGCCTACCTGGCGGACAACGATTCATACCATTTTTTTCAAACCCTGGGAGATCTCTTTATTACAGGCCCTACCATAACCAATGTCATGGATCTGCGAATTGCGTTGGTGGGTAGGAGCAATAAGCAATAAGCATTAAGCCGTAAGCTGCTTATTGCTTATCGCTTAATGCTTACCACCCTATTTGTTTCTGTGTTGAAATTAAAAAGTGCCCTGTTTTTGACTTAAATAAATACTTTCACCATCATGCCGTAAGGGGGTGGTAAAAAATGCGCTCAGTCGTTCAAAGGGTCAGAGAGAGCCATGTATCCATGTCAAAACCGGGCGTTTTCAAACCATGATGGCTGTATCGCTGGTTAACGACGGACCGGTGACGATCATCATTGAAAGCCCCAATCCGGGCATTTCATAAAAACTGGCGAGTATTTTTTACTGAGTGGAATGAATAGCGATTTTACTCGCCAGTTTCTACCCTTCGGGCTTCCCTGATCGGCTCTGATGCTGTGTTATTCAGTCTTCGCAGTAGCATACCACAGCTTCAGACTGAAATGCCTTGCATCAGAACCGATCAGGTTTGTGAAATGCTCGGATATACGCGGGCATTTCATAAAAACTGGCGAGTATTTTTTACTGAGAAGCTAATATGAACGTCTTTCGACGAAAACATATGTGTCTGATGGGCACCCTATTGTGTCTTGCTCTGGTGGGCATCCAGCCTGCCCAGGCCATTGATTTTAAAGGCCTGCAGAACCTTGTGGGTCCCGGTGACGCGGCGATAATTTCAGATCCGGACAATCGTATATGTTTTTCGCACAACATCGAAGCCTTGATGATTCCTGCTTCGACACTGAAACTTCTGACGGCCCTCACGGCTTTTCACACCCTGGGCAAGAACTACCGTTTCCGGACTGAATTCTATTTGGATGCACAATCGAACCTCAAGATCAAGGGCTACGGCGATCCGCTGTTGATTTCGGAAGTGATTGCGGACATCTCTGCAACACTCCACGATTTGCTGAAGGCCAACACACATTCAGTGTCGAATATTATTGTCGATTCATCTTATTTTGACACGGCCGTCGTGATACCTGGTGTCACCGACTCAATTGAACCCTACGATGCCCCCAACGGCGCCCTATGCGTAAATTTCAACACGGTCAATTTTCAAACAATTCAAGGCCAATACACCAGTGCGGAGCCCCAGACACCCCTGCTGCCCATGGTCATCCCCCGTATCCATAAAACTGGCCTTGCCCAGGGACGGATCACGCTGAGTCACCAGAAGGACGAGCTTGTTTTCTATGCCGGAAGACTGTTCAAATATTTCCTCGAGCAGGCCAATGTCAAGGTAACCGGGAAGGTATTGCTTGGCCGTGTCGAGTCTGCAGACAAACGTATTCTTCTTTACCATTCCCCATTTTCCTTGAAGCAGGTGGTAGAGAAAATGATGACCTACTCCAACAATTTTATGGCCAACCAGATACTGCTTGAAGCAGGTATTGCGCAGTCCGGCCCGCCAGGAACCCTGCTGAAAGGGGTTGCGGCAGCCAGGGAATATGCCAGAAATGAACTCACACTGCATGGGCTGCAAATCACGGAAGGGTCAGGGATCTCCAGAAAAAACCGCATCACTGCCAAAAACCTTCACCAGATACTCCTGAAATTCAGACCACATTACAGACTTCTCAGGCAGGACGGAGCTGACTTTTACAAGACCGGTACGCTAAAAAATATCAGTACCCGGGTGGGATTCATCGGTCAGGATGAGGACACGCGCTATGCCTACGTGATTCTCTGCAATACGCCGGGTCGTTCGGCAACACCTGTCAGGAATCGGTTGCTCGAGATACTTGGACGATAACCGGACACTGTTTTCCCGAGGCAGTGTCCGGCCATCAAAGACTTATCCCGCTGAAACAGTGATTTTTCGCGGCGCTGCTTTTTCGACCTTGGGCAGAATCAATCGCAGTACACCATCTTTCAACTCGGCTGTTATCCTGGACTGGTCAATGACCTCTGACAGGGTAAACTGTCGGTAATATTTGCCGACACCGTATTCGATGACAACGGGCACCTCCGAGCTTTCTCCATCCGACTCTGCCTCACCGGTCAAGGTAAGCACATCATCACGCAGATCAATGTTCAAATTTTCAGTTGTTACACCCGGCATATCTGCCAGCAGGGTGATCTCAGTGTCCGATTCGAATATGTCGACATCGGGGGTATATACCACACCGGGTCTGGTCTGTTCACCCGGGGAGGCCACTTCTTGTTTTTCTCTTACTTTAAGTTCTCTGGCTTCGGCATCTGTCATGACGATCCCTCCCTTCTAAAATAACATGTTTGCATATCTAACCAATCGTAATCTGTCGGGGTTTTGCTTTTTCGGCCTTGGGTACCTTGACCTCTAGAATACCATCGGCCAGAGACGCTTTCACACCTTCCGGATCGATGTCACCGGGAAGGTTTATCACGCGAGAAAACTTGCCCGCCTCCCTCTCTCTGCGGTGATAACGAACATCCCCTTTCTCAGCCAGTATCTTACGTTCCCCTGAAACAGACAGCTTGTTTCCGGTGGCCTGGATGTCCAGATCTCCAGCAGAAATACCGGGAAGTTCCGCTCGAAGATGATACGACTCGGTATCTTCGGTCAGGTTGATGGTGGGGAAAACCCCGGCATGAAGATCGGGCAAAGCGTTTTCATATACCCTGCCGAGCAGATCACCCATCTGCCGACGCATGCGTTCCAATTCACTGAAAGGGCTTCTTACATTCCAATTCGGTATTCCAAACATTCTCTGGTAAATCATCGTGCGACCCTCCTTGTTATTTGTTTTTCAACAAATTTAGGTGTTGAAAAAAAAGTTCTTGAATACTATCAGTCATTCTCATTTGCATTTTTCATTTCTGAGAATAGAATAAAAACCATTTTGTTTTTGTCAAGATCGTAAATTAATTTTTTATTAAATTACTATTCATAATTATTAATTTTCAGTAATGTTAAAGGTCTGCATAAATAAAAGAAATACCCTTCAGTATGAATTGATGGCTCTTGACCCTATCAAATCATGCTTTAAATTATTTTTTGATAACGCCTGGACTCGGTTGGAAAAAGATCTTAGACTTTAATCGGTTAAAGGAGAAACTGTTTGTATGGACATTAAGGAAATTACCCATCAGGTTGAAAAAGAAAGCGTTTCACTCAGGCAGATAATCGCTGAAATTGAAAAGATCATTGTCGGCCAGACGGAGCTGATACGCCGCATGCTCATCGGTCTGCTCTGCGAAGGCCATCTGCTGCTGGAAGGTCTTCCGGGGCTTGCCAAGACCACCGCGGTCAAGGTCATGGCCCAGGCCATTGACACCTCTTTTAAACGAATCCAGTTTACACCGGATCTCCTGCCGGCGGATATTATCGGAACCCAGATTTACAGACCGGACAACGGCACCTTTGAAGTAAGTAAAGGTCCTATATTTAACAATATTATTTTAGCTGATGAGATCAACCGTGCCCCGGCCAAAGTACAGAGTGCCTTGCTTGAAGCCATGCAGGAACACCAGGTCACGATTCGAGATAAAACCTTCAAGCTGGATGACCCGTTCCTGGTGATGGCCACACAGAACCCCATCGAGCAGGAAGGAACCTATCCCCTGCCCGAAGCCCAGATTGACCGCTTCATGATGAAAATAAAAGTGGATTACCCTTCGGCAGAGGAAGAAAAAGAAATCATCAAACGAATTCGTGAGGGCGTCGACAACGACACCGCCAGCGTCGTGAGTGTCTCGGCCCTCAAATCAGCCCGGGAAACCCTGCATGAGATCCACATGGAAGACAAGCTGGTGGATTATATCGTCCGGCTGACACAGGCCACCAGAAAACCGGATGAATTCGGTCTGGATATCGGACCCATGGTCAGCTACGGGGCATCCCCCCGGGCATCCATCTGGCTCGAAGTTGCTGCCCGGGCCCAGGCTTTTTTAAATGGACGTGGCTATGTGACCCCCCAGGATGTCAAATCCATGGCGCCGGAAGTGTTCAGACACCGCATCATATTAAGCTACGAAGCGGAGGCAGAGGGACGCACCACTGACCATATCATCGATGAACTGCTGGAGCGGATCGAGGTCCCCTAGCTTGAACCAAAGGGTTCGAGGGAGGGGCCAAACCATATACGTGGCTTTATCACCAAGTATGTGAGCTAAAAATTCAGAAGTCAGAATTTTGTATAGCGCTAAATTGTTTTAATGCTGGAGAACGAATGAACATCGAACATCGAACGTCCAACATCGAATTTTGAATTTAAAAAGATGAAGAAACAGAAATATTTCGGTATTGGTTTTTTGTTTTCATTCGACATTGGACGTTCGATGTTCGATGTTGGACGTTCATCTTTACAAAATCATCACTGTAAAGATCTGTATTCTGACTCTTTAATTCTTTCTCGGACTCATTACGGCAGAGCCAAATGTATCTGGCCTCCACGTAGCGTGATTTGCAACTGGCCCAGAGGACCAGGCTTTTAATAATGGAATGAATCCTGAACCCGTTTGACCCTTTCTCCCAACGAATGGGGAGAAGAACCTCTTTTGTTATTTTTCTGGAATTTTCCATGAGGGTATATAGTTAGCATGCTTTCCAATGACTTGCTGAAAAAAATTCAAGGCTTTCATTTCAAGACCCGTCACCTGGCCAATGACCTGTTTGCCGGGCAGTATGAAAGTGCCTTCAAGGGCCAGGGCCTGGAGTTCACCGAAGTTCGAGAATACCAGCCCGGTGACGACGTTCGTACCATCGACTGGAATGTTTCAGCCCGTTTCGGACATCCCTACATTAAAGTTTTTCATGAAGAGCGTGAACTTACTGTAATGTTTTTACTTGATTTATCTGGATCTCAGTCGTTTGGTACAAAAAAGAAATTCAAGCGCGAATTGCTGGCCGAGGTGGCAGGGATGCTTGCCTTTCTCGCCATTCGCACCAACGACAAAGTGGGTGCCATCCTGTTCAGCTCCAAGGTGGAAAAATACATACCGCCAAAAAAAGGCACTGCTCATGTCTGGACCCTCATCAAAGAAATCTTTACGTATGAGCCTTCTGATCTCGGAACCGATATCAAAGGCGCCCTGGATTATCTGAACCGGGTGGTAAAACGTCATGCCATTGTTTTTCTCATATCCGATTTTATGGACATGGATTTTGAGCTTCCATTCAGCATCGCTTCCCGAAAACATGATCTATCCGTGATCCGCATATCAGATCCTTCAGAAGAAACCTTGCCGGATGTAGGTCTGGCCTATCTGACCGATCCGGAAACAAACCAGGTGGTTCTGCTGAATACCCACAGCAGCACATTAAGAAAAAAATGGCGTCTGTATCGACAAACCCACCAGTCACGTCTCACAAATCTGCTCAGAAAAACCGGGGTGGACCTGGTGGACATTCAAACCGATGGCTCGGTTTCTGAACCCCTGGTGCGACTGTTTGATAAAAGGAAAAGACGTCGGTGATTCTGTTTTCAAAAAAACGACCCCGTTATCGAAAAGGGCTGCTGCTCCTTTGGGCACTGAGTTGTTTTTTTCTGGGATCCGGGCCGGTGTGGTCTGAGGCACCGGAAACAGATTCCGTGCCGACACTGTCTGCATCCATCGAGAAAAATACGGCCCGGATCGGTGACCTGTTATGGGTGACCTTGAGATATGAGATTCCCGAGAATGCCAAGCTGCCCGAGAAGGTCGGCATCGGCGGTCTTGAAACATTGACAGTCCTTGAACATAAAACAGAATCCCATCAAATAAAGATCCGATTTATGGTCGATCAGCTGGAATCCTTTGATCTGGGCCCTTTCAGTCTCACCTATATTGACCATCAAAACAATGAACAGCAGCTAACAACCGACCCCATCGCCATCACAGTTTTATCCAACCTGGGTGAAACGATTGAGGACGCTGCCCTGAAACCGATACAGGACATCATTTCCACCCAGTCGGGATGGCTGTCGTATCTGCTTTGGGCTTTTGCGGCCATATTGCTGTTTGTTGGGGTGGCCGGTTTTCTATGGTGGCGAAAAAAACGTCGTAGCCATGACATGCGGGCAGGAGTGGAAGATCCACCGCATGTGAAGGCCGACAAGGAAATCGACAAGTTGATTGCCAGTGGGTTGTTTGAGCGGGGGGACGTGAAAGCCTTTTATTTTATTTTTTCCGAAACCATCCGCCGATACATGGAATCCATCCGTTGTTTCCCGGCGGCGGAAATGACAACCGAAGAGATCGCGAGGGCAATCAAAACGGATCCCTCTGATCAACGGATTCTGCCATTGCTCAGACAGGCCGATCTGGTCAAATTTTCCGATTTAATACCGGCACCGGACCGTAAAGATCAAGATATTCTGATGGCGCGAACCTATATCCAACAAACCCGCCCCATGACGAATACGTTGCAGGAAAACAGCTCCCTTCAGGAGGCACGGTCATGATGTTTCGCCTGGCGCATCCGGCCTTGCTGGCCCTCTTGATCATGGTTTTTGCCTGGCTTGCCTGGCGTCTTACACGCAGGCCAGTGGGAATTACCTGTTCCATGGCCGGTACCCTCTCACAACTTTCCGGGGGCGGCGGGCATCTGGTTGGCCATATCCCCCTGATGCTCAGAACAGGCTGTCTTGTCTTGCTGGTGCTGACTGCTGCCCGTCCCCAGTTATACAATGTGTCCCGGGATATCGATTCACCGGGTGTTGATATCATCCTGTGTCTGGACACATCCGGCTCCATGCAGGCCCTGGACTTTACCATCGACAATAAACCGGTCTCACGTCTGGCTGCCGTAAAAAAAGTGGTCGTGGATTTCATCGAGAAAAGGGACATGGACAGAATCGGCCTGGTGGTTTTTGGTTCGCAGGCATTTACCCAGTCCCCCCTGACCCTGGACAAAGGTCTTTTGATGGACCTGGTGAAAAGGATGGAAATCGGCATGGCCGGTGATCAAACAGCCATTGGAGATGCCATCGCCCTGGGCGGGAAACGCTTAAAAGATCTTGAAGCTGAATCCAAAATTCTGATTCTATTGACAGATGGTCGGCAAACCACAACAGGACTCACGCCTTCAGACGCTGCAGACGCGGTACAGGCTCTGGGAATCAAAATATATACCATCGGGGTGGGAGGAATCGACCCCGCCCCCTTTCCAGTCCAGACGCCTTTTGGTACAAAAATCGTTCGGCAAAAGGTGGACCTGGATGAAAAAACACTCATGAAGGTTGCCGGCATCGGAGAAGGTGAATATTTCAGGGCTGCGGATACGGATCGCCTGCAGGAAATATATGCCAGCATCGATCAGCAGGAGAAAACCGACGTCAAGGTTAAAGAGTTCTTTCACTTCAAGGAACTCTATCCTTTTTTTCTTATACCGGCCATACTTTTTCTGGCAGCGGACATCATCGTACGAACCACGTTGTTGAGGACGATCCCATGACATTTGCAAATAGTTGGATCCTGCATTTTTTCTGGGCCATGCCGCTGATTGCCTTTGTCCTCATGGTCCAGCATCGCAGAAGACAAAGGGCCCTGGTCCGGTTTGCCGAGCAGACCCTCCTGAAAAGACTTACCCCCGAGGATCACAAAGGCAAACGCTTTCTAAAGGCCCTGCTGCTCCTAATTGCGTTAGGCACCCTGATCTTTGCCCTGGCAGGCCCTCGTTGGGGCAGCCACTATCAGGAAGTGAGTCGTAAGGGTGTGGACATTATGATGCTCGTGGATGTTTCCCGGAGCATGATGGTTGAAGACGTACAACCCAATCGTCTGGAACGCGCCACAAGAGAGATCATCGATTTTCTCAAGGTTGCTGAAGGTGACCGGGTGGGTCTGACGGTTTTTGCAGGTACTGCCTTTGTTCAATGCCCCCTCACCCTCGACTATGCCGCCCTGGAGATGTTTTTAAATGTGCTCAAGCCAGGCAGCATCCCGGTACCGGGAACCGATCTGGGTACAGCCATTGAAACAGGGCTGTCCGCTTTCGATGCCAAAGCCGAAACCGACAAGGTCATGTTATTGATCACCGATGGCGAGGACAATGAAAACCGAGGTCTGGAAGCTGCCCGAAAAGCAGCCCATCAGGGGGTTAAAATTTTCGTTTTCGGCATGGGTGATCCATCCGGTGGCCCTATACCCGCCGGCAATGACCAGGGCGGGTTTAAAAAGGACAAAAACGGCAACCTGGTGCTGTCCAGGCTCGATGAAAAAACCTTACAGGATATTGCATATGAAACCGGTGGCGGATATGTCCGCTCCATGGCCGGAGACCTGGACCTGGATATCCTGTATTTTGACGGCATCAAACAAAAAACCCAGGCCCAGACCCTGAAAAGCGGTAAAATCAAGGTTTATGAAGAGCGTTTCACTCTATTTGTTCTGGCTGCCTTTTTGTTACTGTTCTTCGAAGAGCTGCTGGACAACAAGCGGCGTGCCAACGGCAAAAGAAATTTCTCGTTTTTTATGGTGGTTCTGGTCTTTGGCCCCCTCCCCTGGTTTTGTTTGCCCCCGGCCTCTGCCGCTGAAACACCGGATGAACTTTACCGGCAGGGGCAGTATGCGGAGGCGGAACAAGCCTATGCCCGCCATGACATGGATCATCCCAGGGATATTCGTTTTCGCTACAATCGCGGATGTGCCGCCTTTCAGAATGGACAATACGAAGAAGCATCGGCCGCCTTTTCCAGTGTCATGAAAAGAACAGAGCATGCGGATATACGCTTCAAGGCCGCCTTTAATCTGGGCAACACCGCCTTCAAGCAGGGCGACTATGCGTCTGCCGCCGCCTATTATAAACAGGCGCTTGTGCAACAGCCTTCCAGCGAAGATGCGCGCTACAATCTTGAATTGTCTTTGAGGACCTTGAAAAAAGAAAAGGAAAAGCAAGAACAAACGCAGCCCGACACGCCCCCATCCGACACATCGCCCCAAGGAGGCGAACAGGAAAAAAGCAAAGAAACCGGCAAGCAGGAACAGGGAGAACAGCCGTCTGAGCAAGAACCGCAACAAAATGACCAGGGAAAAGAAGACCCTCAACAAACAGAGGAGCAAGCTTCTGGAAATGACGGGAAAGAGCGGTCCAACGACAAACAGAATCAGGCTTCGAACCCAAACAAACCATCTGATTCAACCGATGAAGAGACCCTTTCCGGCGAGCTGAAACCGCGTGAAGCCATGCCTGAACCGGCATCGACCGATCCTGTAGAAGGAGAAAAGCCATCCGGCATTGACAGGCAAAAAGCCGAGGCCTTGCTGGACAATGTCCGGGAAAATCCATCTGAATTCATGCGTTTTATGACACCTGATGAAAAATCTCAACATTCTTTTTCCGGAAGGGACTGGTAGGATGAGTAAGGCAATCCCAGTCATCCTGTGTTTTCTTTTACTGCCCCTGTTCACTGCCTGGGCGGCAGACGACGTGACGGTCACGCTTCGGCTGGACCGGGTAGAAACAAGCCTGTCAGACACCGTGCGCATGGAGATTCGTGTTTCCGGATCCCGCAAAAGCGATGACCCGCCTGTTCTTCAGGGTCTGGAGTCCTTTCTGGTAACTAGCGGCGGAACTTCAAGCCGGGTGGAGATCATCAACGGCAAGGTCAATTCAGGCGTGGACTACACCTATTTTATCCAGCCCAAAAAAACCGGCACGTTCAAGATAGGGCCCATCAGGGTTACGGTAGACGGCAAAACAGTTGAGAGCGAGAGCCGCACCCTGGTGGTCCGGGCAGCAACACAAACAGGTGGTTCAGAACCCGGCCCGGTTTTTATCCAGGCCTCTGTCTCGTCACGGGACATTTATGTGGATGAGCAGGTTCTTTACACGTTGAAACTCTATTACCGGGTCAACATTGGCAATCTCTCTTTGGGTCTGCCTGACATGGAATACGTTCACTTCCAGCAGCTCGGCCGGCCCCTGGAATATTCATCCACCTTTAAAGGTCTGGCATACCAGGTATTGGAAATCCGTCACGCACTGGTGGTTTCAAGAAAAGGCGACATTCATATCACGCCTTCCCGGATGAAAATGACCGTACGTCAGCCCGGCTCCCGCTCCAGGTTTGACAATTTTTTCAATGACCCGTTCCCGGGTTTTTCATCGGGCAGGCCCCTGACATTGACCACCGACCCTATTGATCTGCATGTGCATGCGCTACCCGAAGATGGCAGGCCCGCTGGTTTTACAGGAATTGTGGGGTCGTTTCAGATGACATCCGCCCTGGCGCCTTCCCGCCTGAAAGCCGGTGACTCGGCGACCCTGACCATTCAGGTGAAAGGCAGGGGCACCGTGAATCGTATACCCGATCTGGATCTGCCTGAGATGGATTCTGTCCGGACATACAGCGATCAACCCGTCCTGGAAACCGGACAGGATCGTCAGGGAATTGTCGGCACAAAGACCATGAAATGGGCCCTGGTTCCAGAAATTGCCGGTGAATACAAGGTCCCGCCATTATCCTTGAGTTTTTTTGATCCGGAAACAAAACAATACCATGTGCTGAATACACCGCCACATGCGTTGTCTGTTTTGCCAGGCGAGGCAGAAAAGAGGATCGCTGTCTTGAATTCCCTGCCTGACACCAGCAACAATGGCGAAGGGACGCTTAAAAAAGAGATACAGCAACTGGGGGAAGACATTTTACCGATTCATACCGATGCCGTGGATCTCACCGTTCCCTTTCGTTCTCTTGCCACAGGCTGGGTCTTCTGGCTGGCCCTGATGGGTCCCCTGTCCATCTATCTGGTACTCCTGGCTAGTTTGAGAGTGCAGCGCCTGACACCTGAACGATTGGCCCAGTCAAAAGCCAAAAAAGCCTTCAGCGTTTTAAGACGGCGCTGCCAAAAAGATCCCATGGGCTACGCGGATCTCATCGGTGCCTTCAAGGACTATCTGAATGATCGCTGCGGCCTGTCCATGGGCACACTGACGGCCAGTGATGCTGAAAGGATTTTGGGGGATCGAGGCGTGAATGCTGAAACAGCAAAAAAGATGCATTCACTGGTAGAGCAATTTGAAACTGCGGTGTATGCAGGCAACACGTTTAATGATGCAGAGGCTGTCGGTAAGCTGTTGGATCTCGTTAAAAGAATAGAAAAGGATATGTCATGATCAGGCAGGTTCGGCTCATAAGCATCGGCATGCTGGTGTTCATATGCTTTTTAGACATGGCCCAGGCAAACACCGGCCCGTCTTTTGTCGAACGGTTTTTTGAAGCCAACCAGGCTTATAAGAACCATCAGTATCAGCAGGCAACAGACGGCTACACCCATCTGATCGAAAACGGGTATGAAAATGGACCGGTTTATTACAATCTCGGTAATGCGTATTTTCGACTGGGAGATCTGGGAAGAGCCGTACTCTCTTATGAAAGGGCGCGTCTCTTGATACCACGGGACGGGGATCTGGCCTTTAATCTTTCCCATGCAAGAAACCAGACCCAGGACACCTCTTCTGATCTGCAGATGTCTTCATTCAGCGACTTTCTGGGTCTTAGCAGCCTCAACCGGTATGAAGTCTTTTTCGGCTTTGTTCTCTTGAACGTCCTGTTTTTCACGCTTCTCTGTATAAGACTCTATAAAAAAACCGAGTGGACATATTACCTCTCAATTTTTCTGGCCATTGTCATCGGCATCGGGGGATGCGCATGGGCTTTAAAATGGGTCGCGTGGGCGACCGATAATCGTGCCGTGGTTTTATCCGAGGAAATCGTGGTTCAGGCCGGTCCAGATTCCAGAGATACGGTTCTATTCAAACTTCATGCCGGGACGGTGGTGCGTGTTGAACGCACGGAGAACGATTGGACGCTGCTGCAGCTGTCAAAAGACAAAAGAGGCTGGGCAGCGTCGAATCAACTGGGGCGCATCATAAAAAGAACGGACCCATAAGCCAAATTAAGGGTTCCAGGGGTCCAGGGTTCAAGTGAGATGCTCGGGCTAGGACTTCTTCTTTTTATCAGCTACTTCTGCCTCCTCCTGTTCGGTGGCAAGCGCTGCTGCGGCAGCGATCTGTTGCATCTTTTTTTCGTTGTTTTCAGAATTAGCCTCGGCCAGGTTTGTCTCGGGTGGTATATAAACCGTGACATTCTTGTGCGCGAATTCAATGCCAGCTTCCTCAAAAGCCTCTCTCATCAGACGATACACTTCTTTACGGATAGCAAACTGTTCACCGGGCAAGGTCTTATACTTCACGCGCATGACCATGGCGGAATCCTCCATCTGGCGAACACCCTGGGACTTGATGGGTTCCAGCAGTTTCGGCCCCAGTTCTTCGTCGGCCAGTATTTTCTTGTAGACTTTCTTTTTAATGATTTTTTTGACCTTTTTCACGTCCGTGTCGTATCGCATGCGAAAATCGAGTTTGGTGATGATGTAGTCCCGGCTGAAATTGGTCACGGTGCCGATATCGCCAAAGTTAACGGTGTTCACCATGCCCCGTGGGTGACGCAATTTCATGGAGCGGATCGATAGTTTCTCCACCATGCCCTTGGTGCCACCGATATCGATGTAGTCACCGATGCGAAACGCATCGTCCAGCATGAAGAACAACCCGGAAATGATATCTGTTACCAGCGATTTGGCACCCAGCCCGATGGCCAGGCCCACAATCCCGGCACCGGCAATGAGGGGGCCGATATCCACGCCGACACTCGACAAAGCGACGAGTGTTGCCATGATGACAATGACAGCGAGAAAAAACCGTCGCAGAATCAACAGCAAGGTGGCCACGCGGCTGCCGCCGGCCCCGCCTTCCTCGAGTTCCTCATCGGTGTTGGGCATTTCTTCGTTGATTTTTTGCTGAATTTTGGCATTGATGAGCTCCCAGACCACATAACAGACCGCCACGGTGATGAGAATACTGAACAGGGCTTTTGAAATGGCTTCACCCACAGACAGGTCGAAACCCCATACCCGCAGCACCCAGAAAAGCGCATAAACCAGCAGCGCTATTCGCAGACCGATTTTGACGATGGTTTTCATGCGTCCCACATAGACGGTTGCGGGGGGTTCTTTTGCTTCGTCCGGACCCGCTTTGCCTTGCGTTTCTTCCTTCCCGGCATCTGATTCGGCTGCCATATCACCTGACGTGGCTGCAGTTTTCATCCCATCGGCGGACACGGTTTTCATGGGTTCTTCTGCCGCGTCTGGATCCGCTTTCCCTTCAGTTTCTTTCTCCCCGGTGTCTGATTTGGCTGCCTCGTCAGCCTGTGTGGCTGCGGAGGTCGACAGTATCTTCTCAGGTGTTTCCCGGACTATCCCAAAGACGGATCTCAGTGCTTTTCGCAATAACCAGTCGAATAAAACATAAAGACCGATGATCATAAGGGTTTTGAATCCTAGCATCCCGCCACTGCCGGAGATGACGCGTGAAAAAATCGAAAAGATCAGGAGGAGCACTACGCCAAAGATGGCTATGTGATGCCAGCGTTCTGCCAGACGTGCGACCAGGCTGGTAGCTGGATATACACCGGACAGCGCTGCCGCCACCGGTTTTCTCTTGTGCAGAATCACGAAGATAAACATTCCGGCGATCACACACCCGTTCAGGGTCAGCAACAAAAGATAATTGAGCTCACGCATGCCTGCCAGACGCAATATGCCACAGGTTATTAAAGCAAAAGTGTTGATGATTACGACGGCCATCAGCCATCGGTTCAAATAGCGGGCGGCGGCGTCTGAAAGGGGCAAAATCCGTAATGCCGGGGTCTCCAGGGAAAAGAGAACACGAAACAACACCGCAAACAAACGTATAATAACAATGACTATCAGATACGCTGCCACGAGTACCCGTTGGCCAGGGGTATTGGCTAAAAAGGCATAGCCGAGAATGAGAACAGCCACCGTGAAAAAACCGATGGAAACGCAGTCCAGTACCGCTCTTATTGCCAACTGTGCAAGACGTCCGGACCATGAAGGCGGCTCCGATTCCGCAATACGTTTCCGTGAAAAAAGTAGATAACGCCTGAAAATCCAATCCAAAAGCATGGCCCCTGCAAATATGAGGATCACACCCAAGATCGCCCTTACAGGTTTTCCAGACTTCTCGCCTTCTCCCATGATTTTGTACATCACTGGAAATTCTTCCTGGACATCGACACCCTCTGAGGTTTTAAGATCTTCGATGCGCTCGCGGATGATGTTGATACGATTTCTTATACCCTTGATAAACCCGGCTATTCCCCCTATTTCATTCTTTTTTGTTGAGGCCAGTTCCCTTGCGGCCTGGGTTTTAAGTTCATCGATGAGCATGCGTCTGACCTGCTCATCATCCATGACGGCGATCACGCTGTCGATATCCTGCGTTTCCAGTTCACCCGGTGTTTTTGTGGGGGGTTGAGGAGGCGTTGACTTCTGCGCCTGCTGAAGAAGAAGGGCCTGTGTTTGCGCCACAGCAGATGACATCGGGAGGCTGCCGAATAGTGACAGGACAGCAAAGGTCAGCACGATAAAAAACAGGCGTTTTACGGCAATTGTGGCAAAAGGTCGGTCACACATTTTCAGTGTCCTTTTCAGTATCCTTTTTAAAATTGAAAGGGCTGGGCAATGATCATCTGGGTGGCGAAACCCTCTTCCGAACCTGCAAAATCGGCTCGAATCGTCATCCCCTTGGCCATCAGACGAATACCCAGGCCCCCGTCAACCTTCATGTCCGAGTGCAAACGGTCCACGTCCCACTCCGGGGCCACACGGCCCACTTCCACAAAGGGCACGAACTGTACCCACTGCACCCCCAGGTATTTCTGTAGCCATTCCCAATGATCAAAGGGGTTCTGCCTCAATGTGAACCTGAGTTCGGCACAGTAGTAAATAGCTGCACGGTCACTGAATCGATTGGAAGGGTAGCCCCGCATTCTCCACAGACCCCCCAGGGTTGCCCCTGTATAGGTGGGCGGGCGATTTTCGATGCTGCCGTCGCTTTTATTATCCCAGGAAGGAGAATATGAGGTCCAGACATCCAAGGCCAGGATGCGCCCCGAAAACCACGACGTCAGTGTCGATTTTCCCAGCTCAAAATACTGGTCCACCTCGCCCTCCATGGACGTCCAGTCCCCGGAACTGTTAAATTTGCCCCAGTCTTCGGAATACTTTACCCGCCAGGAATTTCCTCTTTTGGGATTGGCAAACCAATCACGGTTGTCCCAGTAAAGACCCACATCCATGCCGTTGGTCTTGATTTTGGTGTCGACATCGTCGCCATCGACCGCCTGGGAACGGTAAAAGGGCCGGAATTCCAGAAATGTGTTCCCACTGGCAAAAGGGTTCATGGACTCACCGCCGGTGGCTCCCTCGATCAAATGCCCCCCTGCAACCTTGTAGGTGCCGATGATGGTGTCCTTACCGTGGCCCATGGGAAGGAGAAACTTGAATTTGATACGGGCATAATTGTCCCAGCCGGACCCTTCTATATAATTATCCTCGTCGGAATCGTTGGCGCCGGCACGTTTGTCGTCGGCGTAATCAGGGTTGCCGTTGCCATAGGTCTCGCTGTCTTTAAAGTATCCCACGGACATCACCGGATCCACAAACCACCGCTGGGTGAACGAAAACGGAATCTGCAGGTCTTTACCGATGAGAAAGGACATGGCACTGCCGGTGGTACCGCCAATGGTGGTCGACAGGAGGGTTGACTGCGGTTGCGGCCAACCAGAGACACCATATACATATCCTGCTGCCGCGCCAAAACTCTGGTTGTAAAAGGCAAAAGGAAGATTGAGCTTAGAGGTCCTGGCCTTACCATCCGGCCCGACCGCGACACCCGCAGCATGGGCATTCACAACCGTGATACTCAGCAGGATGAACAAACTGATGAGGATACGCTTGGTCAGATTCATGTTGCCCCCTTTGTCATGATAACTCTGCATGGACTTCGGTTGATGACGCGCTGCGGCATCCGTTTCAGATGATATTGTTCATTTCATCCAGAATGATGCGGCTGAGTTTTTCCAAGGCCATGCTTTTTGCCGCAACCAGGGCGTCAAAATCAGGGCCGGATACGGGTTGGACAATGGTCGCTCGTTTCAGATGGGTGTTGTCTGTTTTCTCCGGTGTTTTTAAGATCCAGCTGACACGCAGCACCACGGAATCCCCCAGTTTGCCGTCAAATTGATGGACCTCGAATTCAAGCCTGTACAATGGATTCAAACCGCCCGGCCAGGGATAGACGACCACCTGGTCCGTACCCAGAAGTGTCGCCATATTTTCGGCCATGACAGACAGAAAATCATCCTTTAAAAAGCCCCCCCATCGTTTGAATTCCGCCAGATCAATTCGGCCGGGAGCCGGGCGGGTGACGATCTGGGGCCGGTCGAGGATCTTGGGGAACTTCAAGGGTCCGATACCGATGAGAACATCTTTTAAGTTGGTCTGGCCACTGCCCGCATCCTGCATCGCAGAAATGGGTGTAAGCGTGTAAAAAGTTACCGGCGGCTTGCTGCCCCCCCAACACCCCAGGACCGCAAACACCATCAAAAGTAGTAACGCATATCGCGCTGACATGTTCACTGTATGCCTCATTCGTTTTCTCCTTTACCATATATTAACGCATTGGGCTGCCGTTCCAGAAAATCCACCAGCATGCGAATGGCGCTGGCGGCATCGGCGATTTCCCTCATTGCGCGGGTTGTCTCCTGATTGAAACTGGATTCGGCGCTCAATATCTGCTCTATGGAGACCAGGGTCTTCTGGGCCTGTGTCAAGGTGGCCACGACTTCGCCGTCACCCCCTGTATTCAAATTTTCGATTAATACCCCGATGTCTTGGATGGTCTTGTTCAAATTTTTAACCAGATCGTCCACACCACCCGCACTGAGCTGGCCGGTAAAGCTGTTCACGTTATGTATAATCGATTCCACTTCACCGCTACTGAGTTGCCGGGTTGTCTTTTTCAGGTTCGCAACAATCGTCTGCAGATTGCTGCCGATTTCTTCAACTGGAAAAGCTTTCAGCTTCTCTACCACTTGTCCCACAGCACTCATGAGTTCTTCCGAACTTTGAGATATCGTCGGAAATACAGGATATTTTTCATCCCAAACCATCTTTGCAGGGGGTAGCTGGGGATGAAAGTCAAGATTCACAAATAGCGCTCCCGTCAACAAATTGCCGGTTTTAAGCTGTGCTCTGAGTCCCTGGGTCACAAGGTTATCGACAAATTTTCGTTGTGCTTCTTTATCTGGAAAACCAGTTTCTCCTGCAAATCGCTCGGGTTCTGTCTCGATCATAACCACAATAGCCAAATCAGATCGATCTTTCCCGAACTCCAGTTCAACAGACACCACCCTGCCCAGCACCATGCCTTTGATTTCAACCGGGGCATCGGGCTCAAGCCCCCGGACAGAGCCTTTGAAAACCAACTTCCATTTCTCTTTGCGCGTATATGATACCTGCTGGGCAGCCTCAAAGCTGTCATGCAATGTGAAAACCTGGTTGTCGTCGGCAGGTGTGTCCTCTTCAATATCCTTTGGATTATCAAAGGCCAGTCCGCCGCTCAGAATGCTGACCAGGGACTGCGTGTTGACCTTTAATCCATTCGCACCCAGGGTCACATCGATCCCGCTCGCATTCCAGAAGCGGGTGTTTTTGCGAACATACTTATCGTATGGCTCATGAATGAATATTTGAATATCGACGTCTTGTCCGTCTTCGTCCAGGCTGTAGCTTTCCACCTTGCCCACCTCAATCTGCCGGTAATAAATCAGCGAGCCCTGGTTCAAAGATCCAAGTCTCTCGGCTTTCAATTTGAATTGACGGCCCGGTTCATCCGTTGATATGACAGGCGGATTTTCGAGACCAACAAACTCTCTGGCGGATTTTCCGTCGCCCCTGGGATCGATGGCAATGTAGGCGCCGCCCAAAAGGGTTCCGAGTCCTGATACCGCGCCCGATGAAACCCTGGCCCGTACCACCCAGAAACGGGTCTTGTCCGTCAAATAGGGTACCGTGCCTTTGTTAAGCTCCGCTGAAACCATGACATGGGACAGGTCCTTGCCGAAAGTGATGGCAGTCGACCTGACCGATTTCCACATCCTTGTATTTGATTTTTGTCTTGCCCGCCTCCAGACCCTCGGCGTCTTTAAAAGAAATGGTGATCTCCGGGCCTTTTTCCGTCACGGCTTTGTAAATCAGACCCCCGCCGATTAGGATGGCCACCAGGGGCACAAACCAAACAATGGAAAAGGATTTTTTTGTTTTCACCACCGCTTGGGGTATTGCTGCGGGTGTTTCATGATGACTACCTTCTTGTGTCATGGTTTTCCTCCATACAATCCCATATAAGTCTCGGATCAAAACTCATGGCAGCGAACATGGTAATGACAACCATGGTGCCAAAAAAGACAGCCGCCGGCCCGGCGTCAAACGATGCCAGGCCCCCCAGTTTTATCAGGGCCATCATGATGGTAATCACGTAGATATCCACCATGGACCATTTGCCGATAACCTCGATGATGCGGTAAAGACGGGTGCTGTCAAGGGGGCGCCAGGTTGATTTCCGCTGCACGGATATCAATAAATATATTAAAATCAGTATCTTAAGTATCGGAACCATGATGCTGGCCACAAAAATAACCAGGGCAATATGCCAGGCTCCCGAGTGCAAAAAATAGATCACCCCGCTCATGATGGTGTCGCCCTGGGCACCGGCAAAGGTTGTGGTAACCGAAATGGGCAGGACCATGGCCGGGATGTAAAAAACAATCGCCGCAATAACCAGGGCCCACGTTCGGTTAAGACTGTCCGGTTTTCGCTGATGCAGGGCCGCACCGCATCGGGGACAGGCCATCCCGTAGTGGTTGCCGCCCGGTGGTATTTGACTCAGCAGGTGACAGCGATGGCAGGGCACCATGGATGCATTCCGGGCCGTCAATGGTTGGGTCATCATCTCTCCCCCTCTTCCTTTTCCCAGGCCAGGTGGGGGTCAAAGACAGCCGCAATCCCTGCCAAGACAAAAATAAGCATCACAAATGCAAACAGGGAAATACCGGGGATCACTTTCATCATCTTGACCAGTTTTACCACCGAAACCAGGATGCCCAGCATGAACACATCCATCATCCCCCAGGGGTTGATGGACTGCATGAGCGACATGATGGATGACACGTTCCGGGGTTTTTTGTTCATCTTCAGGGGAATCAGGATGATCAGTCTGGACACCAGATCCAAAAACGGGAAAAAGAGGGCCGTGAGAAATACCAGCAAAGCGATCTGCCACATGCCTGCGCTAAAGAGGATTTCCACACTTCCCATGATGGTGGTGGCCTGGTACAGGGAGCCGCTTTTGATTTCAAGAATCGGGTAGGCATTGGCCATGGCAAACAGAACCAGACCGGTTAGAGTGAGGGCCAGGCTCCGGTCGAGACTGTCGCGCTTATGGCTCACCAGAACGGCCCCGCAACGGCTGCATATACTGGTTGCGCCCTCGGGCAATCCATCGATGCGATGAAGAAGGTCACATTCGTGACATGCCATGAGAAAATCGCTTTGCATGCTTACGTCCCCACCGCTTCTTTTTCAGGTGCGGTTATGGTTCTTGTCCCAAGCAACGCAGGAAAAGACCTGGGACCTGAAACCGCTTTCTTCTCTGGAAATCGATTAGCAGATGATCTAAACAAAAACATCATCCCTAGCTATAAATCATTTTATGTATTTTTACAAGCCCTTAACAAGACTACGCATCCATATAAAAATTTTGTTATAATGAGATCGCTTTTCTCATTCCACGACCCTTCCCATCATTCCAATATCCATTTCTTTTGGTTTATCATTCCGTAATTTTTAGTATATCGTTCGGGGATGGTTGAAACCCCTCGCCTTATAGATGAGGGTTGTTCTGTTTAGGGTTCTATCTGCCCCGGCTCGGTGCCGGTATCTTTTTCGACATTGTCGACCCAATCCATGAAAACCTGGTAGCCCACGGCCAGCAGTGCGGCACCCACGAACATACCGATGATGCCGCCGGACACCATGCCGCCCAGGGCACCCAGCAGGATGACCGGCATGGGCACCGCCACACCGCGACCGAGCAGGAGCGGCTTGAGCACATTGTCCACAAGGCCGGCCACAACCAGGTAAATGGTGAAGACGATATTGCTCGTGGTGGAGGCGTCACCGGCCCACCACAGATAAGCAATGACGGGAAGTGTAACGATGGTGGCAGGCAGTTGCAAAATACCGAGAAACATGACAATAAGCGCCAATACACCGGACATGGGAATATCGGCCATGACAAAACCGACACCCAGCAATAAAGCCTGGATGAAGGCCACACCAATAACACCCGTGGCTACCGAGCGGATGGTTGCGGTGGACAGGGTCTGCAATCGCGGGCCTGTCACCGGATCCGTCATGCGGGAGAAAATACGCTGTATGGCCTGGCTGCCGGACTCCCCGTAAGCCATCATGATCCCGGCCACAATCAGCGCACCCAGGAAAAGCAACACCGAGCCTGCCGTATTCGCTGCGGCTGAAAAAACACGCTTGGCAATATTCTGGAGCTGTGCCCGGTTTTCCTTCAGAAAGACAGGCAGGTTATCGGCTGCCGATTTCCAGGTGTCATAAACGCTTTTGCCCACAAGAGGCCAGTCAGCCACTGCCGGTTTGGGTTGCTTTATGGTAACGGTGTTGTTCTCGAAATCGGTATACACATTATGTGCTTGTCTGGCAAAATATCCGCCGAGCATCACCGTAGGTCCCCCGATGAGCAGCAAGAATACAAGCACCAGAAGTGTTGCGGCAATACCCTGCCGTCCCCCTATCTGTTTTGCCAGAAACTGGTGCAAGGGATAGAGAGCGATGGCCAGAATCAAGGCCCACAGCACCAGATTTAAAAAGGGGGCAAATACACGCACGCACATGACCACCAGAAAAGCGATCAGGCCGATGCGGATCACAGTGTTTGTAAAATCGCGAGTCAGCAGCTTACGAATTGTCGAATCATCTATTTGCATTGGGTAATACCTCCTTTTACGTTAGGCCATTCCCCAACTCTCAGGCCCTTCCTCATTCTCATGACTACATCTTCTTCTCCATTACCGGGTCTAGGTGTTGTGGTTAATCCAGCATCGCCATCGTTACCGTGAAGATGTATATCCCGTTGTGGAAAAGGAATCACGATATTCAGTTCTCTGAATTTCCGTTCAATCTCATGATACAGCGCACTGTTTACCTGCATCCTTTCGTCAATATCCTGTATCCAGACACGCAGCTCGAAATTGAGGGAACTGTCCCCAAAATTCATAAACAGCACCTCGGGTGCAGGTGATTTTACCACGTCTTTTTGTTCTCTTGCGCATGCCAGGATGGTCTCCACCACCAGGGAAACATCAGAACCGTAGGCCACACCGACAGGAACCCGCAAGCGTACTTTACGATCTGTCAGGGTCCAGTTGGTGACCTGGTTGTTGATGAGATCCGCATTGGGAATGATCAGATCCGCCTCGTCAAATGTCCGGACGATGGTGGCCCTCAGACCGATTTTTCTGATACACGCCCAGGTATCACCGATCTCGATGGTGTCACCTTCGGTCAGGGGGCGTTCAAACAGCAGAACAAGACCGCTGATAAAATTATTGACAATACCTTGCAGACCAAAACCGATACCAACGCCGAGGGCACTCAGAATGATGGTGGCTTTTGTGAAATCAAAACCAAGGATCATAAATGTCAATAAAAACCCGAAAAATACGATGAAATAGCGGATCAATTGACCGATTGAACGCTGAACCCCCCTTGACAGCTTGCGTCCACTGACCGTTTCATCCAAAAGCACTCTCGGAAGAATCCGGGAAGTGAGAAATACGCCGTAGAGAGTGCCTGCCAAGGTCACGATCATACTCGCACTGATCCGCAGGGTTCCGATGGAAAACCCCAGAGAATAAATTCCCGCAGTGGCCTCCGGCAGATTATCGTACAGACCCCACGCCACGAGAATGGCAGGCAGCAAGCCAAACCCGATGATGGCCGCTGCAAAAAGAAATCCTATTTTCTGCACATTGGACTCCGCATCGCTGCGCAACAGTTTCACCCGCCAGACCGGGGACAAGTGGAACATCCAGTGTAGACTTCCGTAAATCATGTACATGAAAAAGATGTAGGGAAGTGTGATGGCCATGGATTTAAGCATCGACCGGAAGAGATAGAAGGCGATTCCGGCATTCCCCCATAACTCCGAAATGATAATGACAACAAAAAATGCCCCGCTCACCCGAAGCAACCAGATATAAAAACCGGTCTCGTTCAGAACGGAACATTTTCTGGCCCAGCGCACGATGAAGTAAATTGCCATGAGTGACACCAGAAATATATAGATCCTGGAAAGCGGAACCGGCAGGTCGATAGAAACCAGTATATGCGTGACGATATGAACAATCATCACACCATAGGCGGCCTGTTTTTTCCATGACCGGTCAAGCCACAGTCCCAAAAGTCTGACACAGGCGATACCCCCGACGACGGTATATGCCAACTTCAAAGCGTTCGCATATGGCGAATAGGATAAAGGCAGCGATCAGTATCGCTATGGTTATGAAAAGTGCACTTGCAACAGGTCTGTCAGCGAGAAATTTCCAGTGTTCCGACGCCTTCAATGCGACCCTGTTCCTGTGGATGACGCCAAATACCGCCAGAGCAAAGCACAATTGAAAAAGAAAAAACCATCCATGCTGGGAAAAAAAGCGAATGCCCGGGAATGAAATAAGTCGCAGGTCATTCCAGCGATACGGACCATATTTTACTTCTGAACTGGGAAAGAAATTCAAAGGACAATAAAGGTGGCGCTTTGCTGAACAG
Source organism: uncultured delta proteobacterium (assembly GCA_963744665.1). Lineage (GTDB taxonomy): Bacteria > Desulfobacterota > Desulfobacteria > Desulfobacterales > B30-G6 > B30-G6. Next base: position 40,265 of record CAVUUM010000025.1, read on the forward strand.
GTATTCCTGGCGGGCACCCGAGAAAACAACACGCAGGTCAGCTTCAAACACGTCAATCCTGCTCGCAACATCGCCGCCTTTGGCTTGCAGCGCCAGCAAATTCTCGAGACGCTGCATCACAAGTTCAAGACCGGTATCAATAGTCTTAAGCGCCTTGCTAAAGACCCGTTTAAGTTGTTCAGGCGGCTGATTCCTGAGCAGAGACGATTGCCAGACCTCCCAGCGTTCCTTTTCCGACAGCCATTTTGTTTTCCATTTGTCAATCCGCCTGATTTCATTTTTCAAAGGTTTGCCGATGTCCTCAAGCCGGCTTTTCTTTGACTCAATCGTTTGCCAGAGTACGTAGATTTTTGTAAAATTGTTACCGCCTGTTTCCTTCAGTTGCTCGAGTTTCCTTATAAGCGCGTCCAGGTCAGCCGCAATGGCGGCATACTCTTTTTCAACAGCAGAAAAGTTATTACCCTGCTCGAGGTCGTTTTTAAGGCGTGTAAAAAGGCCGGACAAGTTTGCCGACAAAGGGATAATCTCCGTCAGATCAGGGACTGCAATTTTCGCTTTCAGTATTCGCCTCTGCCGTTTGAGCCTCTTTTTGTTGCTGGTCCGCCGAAACATGGCCCGGCACCAGAAAAACGACCCATAGCAGCACAATCCCAAAAAATAATATTTCGTCGTATTTCTCATGACATCCAACTTTCACCTTCAAAGATGAAAACAGCCTCCACGTCTTCAATGTTTTTGGGGATCGGTTTGCCCAGTACGCGGCAACCAGACTCGGTGACAAGGACGTCGTCTTCGATGCGAACACCGCCGAATCCCATGTACGCTTCAACCTTATTAAAATCGATGAAGGCGTCAAACTTGCCAGATACTTTCCACTGCTCCATCAACTGCGATATGAAATAGATGCCCGGCTCTACGGTCAGCACAAACCCGGGTTCAAGTTTGCGTGCCAGCCGGAGTTTGTTTGCCCCGAACTGGGTGCTGCGTTTGATCGTGTCTGTATACCCCACATAATCTTCGCCCAGATCTTCCATGTCGTGAACATCCAAGCCCATCATATGCCCCAGACCAGCAGGCATAAAAAGAGCATGCGCCCCTTCTGCCACGGACGCCTCTACATCGCCGGTCATCAGTCCGATCTGCTTCAGACCCGTCGTCAGCATGTGACACGCCAACGTATGGATGTCCCGAAACTCGATGCCGGGCCGTATGGCCTGAATAGCGGCTTCCTGGGAATCCATAACGATCTGATATATTTCTTTCTGCCGGGTATTGAACCTTCCACCCACAGGGATTGTGCGGGTGATGTCGCTGGCATAGCGCATGGGTGATTCCGCTCCGGAGTCATTGATAGCCAGATCACCTGCCTGCATGGTGTTCTTGTGAAAGGGGTTATGGAGGACATCCCCACGAATGGAAAAAATGGTTGGGAAAGCCATACGGCTGCCGGCTTCGGCGTAGACAAGGCCTTCCATTGCACCAACCACTTCCTGCTCAAGCATGCCTGGAGATACCATTTTCATGGCCAGGATTTGCATGTCGTACGACATCTTGATGGCTTTTTCGATCTCTTGGACTTCTGCATCACTTTTTATGGACCGCTGGGCCACAACAGCGCGGATCATCTTCGACGAAACGTCTTCCCCCACAGCCACGGGATTGATATCCAACAGGCGAGACAGTCTGAGAATATTGTCTGCTCTGAATTGGGGTAAGAAATGAACCGGTCTGCCGGAATTCACTGCGTTGTTTAAAACGTTTCTTAGATGATCAGCCGGTGCAACATCCTGAACACCTGCTTTGTCGCATAATGAAGCCAGCGAGGGTCGGGACCCGGCCCACACACTTTTTTCCAGGGTCATCTCATCCCCGAAAATCGTCTCCCGGGATGCATCCACATCTATGACCGCCGACAGACCGCTATTTTCAAGCCCCCAGAAATATAAAAATGAGCTGTCCTGACGAAAAGGATACACATTGTCGGGAAAGTTGATGGGGCTTTGGGTGTTTCCGAGAAAAAGAATCACCCCGGTCCCCATATCCAATGCCAGGCGTTTTCGTCTCTGGCGATATACGTCTGCTGCAAACATCGGTGAACGCTCCTAAGGCAAGAAGTCTTAAGCAATGCAATGGAACCCTGGTCCAATGTATGCTGGGATGCTAGGATGCTTGGAAGCTGGGATGCTGCTGTCCACGGATAGCTGTTACCTACCCTTAAACCCTTGTATCACCCTCGAACCCTCGAACCCTTATTTGGATCAACTCTTTTTAAGATGATCCAAATAGTCTAATCTGTTTTTATAGAGCCACCCGCCACCCGGTCGATGGTGGAGGTCGGCCAGATGGGATGATCCTTTTCCAGATTCGTGTCAGGGAACATACCGTACTGACTGCTGCCCACGTGGCACCCCGGCCAGCACCGGGCCCGGTAGTATCGCATGGGTTTTTCAGGAATCTCACCATCACCCGGGTACCATACGCCGGCGGCTATGGGGTATTCCCATGTCTCACCCTTGATAGCAGAGGTGTTATCGGAGGCACTCGTCACGATAACGGCAAAGGATATCACCGTTGAAAAAGCCAGAACACATGTCAGGATATATTTCATTTTCCCTCTCCTTTCCCAACCCGGAATAAAATCGTTACACGATTTTATCGAACGCGACGTCGTCGCTCTATTTGGATAGGTTCTCTGTTTTATTACCCTTTGTTGGCCATAACAGGACAGGCCACCCAGTGGTCCGGATCGACTTCCACCAGTCCCGGAACACTTTCTGAACACTCGGCCACGGCAACATCGCAGCGCGGGTGGAAACGGCATCCGGATGGAGGATCGATGGCACTGGGGATTTCCCCTTTGGGAATCGCGTGCATCCTTTTGAATTTGGGATCCGGTACAGGGACGGCAGCCAGCAGAGAGACCGTGTATGGGTGAACCGGGTGCTTGAACACGGATTCCAATGGGCCGATCTCCATTATCTTGCCCAGATACATGATGGCAATCCTGTCGCAGATGTACTTGCAGGTGGCCAGGTCGTGGGTGATAAAGAGATAGGTCAGGTCAAACTCTTCTTTCAATTTCACCATCAACTCGAGAATCATGGCACTCACGGAAACATCGGCCATGGCAATGGGCTCATCCGCAACAACAAAATCCGGATTGGTGATCAGGGCCCGGGCAATAACCACACGCTGACGCTGACCCCCGGAGAGCTGGTGCGGGTATTTGTCATACAGGAACGAAGCCGGCGACATACCCACCTTTTCCATGATTTCCAGGGTATGGTCACGGACTTCCGATGTTCGCTGGTTTGAATGGATGGCCAGCGGGTGTCCGATGGATTCACCGATGCGCATGCGTGGGTTCAGCGAGGCAAAGGGGTCCTGGAAGATGATCTGCATGTTTTTCCGCATTTTGCGCATCTCTTCCGGTGAGGACTCGAAAAGGGGTTGCCCCCGGTAGAGAATCTGACCCGAGGTTGGATCCAGCAACCGCAACGCAAGCCGTCCCGTGGTGGTCTTGCCACAACCGCTTTCACCGGCCAGACCCAGCACCTCGCCCTTGCGGATAAAAAAAGAAATATCATCCACGGCCCGCACCACCCGCTTCTCCTTTGTAAAAAGATAGGCGAACAATCCCGTATCCAGAGGAAAGTATTTCTTTAAATTTTTAACATCCAGTAGTTTCATACATACAACCAGCACGCTGCCCGATGACCGCTTGTCTTTCCCAGTTCAGGGTTCTTGTTCTTACAGATTTCCATTACCTGGGGACACCGGGGATTAAACACACACCCTTGGGGCGGATCCACAAGGTCCGGGGGAGCACCCGGCATGGTTTTCAGTTCCGGTTGCTCCAGCTGAATATTGGGAATGGATGCCAGCAGTCCCTGGGTGTAGGGATGCATGGGATTGGCAAAAACATCCTCGGATTCACCGGTTTCCGCTATCCGCCCCCCGTACATGACCGTAATACGGTCCGCCATCTGAGCCACGATACCCAGGTTGTGTGAAATCAGGAGAATGGTCAGGTTGAAATCCGCCCGCAGTTCATTCAAGAGATCGAGAAACTGGGCTTCCACGATGACATCCAGAGCCGTGGTGGGTTCATCTGCAATTAAAAGATCGGGGTCGAGAATCAATCCCATGCCGATCATGATACGCTGACGCATGCCACCCGACATCTGATGGGGATATTCAAACAGGCGATCCCGGGCAATACCCAGTCTTTCCAGCATTGCCCCGGCTTTCTCCAGGGCCTGCTTTCTGGACACGCCGTTTTCATGGGTCTGTATGGTTTCCACAAATTGATCCCCGATCCTGAACAGTGGATTCAGCGATGTCAACGGGTCCTGGAATATCATGGCGATGCGCTTTCCGCGAATGGCCAGGATATCCTTTTCATTCATTTTGAGAATATCCTCATTGTGATAATTGATCTTGCCCGCGGAAATTATTCCCGGAGGCCTGAGCATTCTGATGATAGAAAATCCCAGGGTTGATTTTCCACAACCGGATTCCCCGACCAGTCCCATCACCTCACCCTTTTTCAATGTGAGGCTGACATTCTCCACCGCACGCACCGTACCGATGTGAATGGGAAACTGTACATCCAGATTCTCGATTTCCAATATATTATCTTGCAAACTATCGCTCCAGTAACCGGGGATTTAGAATTTCAGCCAGTCCTTCTCCCAACATGGTAAACCCCAGGGCCAGAATTGAAATCATCGCTCCTGGAAATGTTATCAGCCACCACTGACCCGAAGGCAGATATTTCTTGCCCATGGCCAGATCCATTCCCCAGTCCACGATACTTGGCGGTAGACCCAGCCCCAGGTAGGTCAGCGCCGCCTCGATCATGATCGCATCCCCTATATTCATGGTAAAAACCACCACGGTTGTGGCAATCACGTTGGGGAAAATATACTTCCACAAGATGGTCATTCCTGGCGCCCCGATGGCACGCGCGGCCTCCACATACAACTCTTCCTTGATGCTAAGGGTCTGTCCCCGCACCAGGCGAAAATAGGTGGGGATATAGATGACCGATACCGCCAGGGTGATACTGATAATTCCCGGTTCCAGCATGGCCGCAAATGCTATGGCCAGAATGAGTCCCGGGAACGAGTAGATTGAATCCATGACCAACGATAGACTCTTGTCAAAAATACCGCCGGAATACCCGGAGATCAGTCCCAGACTGATACCGATGAGAGATGAAATAATGGCCGCCAGAATGGCCACCCCCAGAATGGTTCGGGATCCAAACACGATACGCGAAAACACATCCCGCTGCAGATTATCCGTGCCTAACAGATGGTCGCTTCCAGGCGGCGCCAGTTGTGGTCCGGCGTCCTGATCATGGGGATCGAAAGGCGCAATGGTGGAGGCAAACATGGCCATGAAAAGAACCGATGCAACGATAATGGCTCCTGCCACCAGAATCCACCACTCCACACCATATTGTTTACCCATACCGATAAAACGGGATAAAAGCTTTCCCACGCCTGCTGAGGGAGAGTATTTCAATCAAAAACCTCCATGTATCAATCGAATACAGCCTTTTAGCGCTTTAGGCTGAAGACTGTTAGCCGCCTTCTGCTTACGGCTTACTGCTTATTGCTTACAGCTTTTAGCTACCCTTGTATCACCCTCCTACCCTTTGTTCTAGTACCTCACCCGCGGATCCACCAGGGCATAAATAATGTCCACCACCAGAGAAACCAGGGCCACGATCATGGCAAAAATAACGATTACCCCCTGAATGGTGGGGTAGTCCCGGAGATAGATCCGCTCCAGCAGCAGCCGTCCCATTCCGGGCCAGGAAAATGTTGTTTCCGTTAAAACCGCACCCGCCATGAGAAGCGCCACCTGGAGACCCATCATGGTTAAGATGGGAACAAAAGCGTTCAACATGGCGTGTTTGTAAACAACTCGGCGATGTCGAATCCCCCTGGCCTCGGCGGCCAGTATGTAGTCCGACTTTAACACATCGAGCATGTTGGCCCTGGTCAACCGGATAAAAATACCGGACAGGGTCAGCCCCAGTGTAAAAGACGGAAGTATCAAATGGATGAGGACATCTTTCAAGGCATCGAAATCCCTCACCAGGATGGTGTCCAGAATATAGAAACCGGTCTTTTCAAACATGGACACGAAGACCCGTGCGCCGGTCCGGCCGGCCACCGGGAGAACATCCATCCAGACACCGAAAATCATCTGCAGCATCAGCCCCAGCCAGTATACTGGAATACAGTATATGACAATGCCATATAGTCGGATCGCATAGTCCTGGGGAGATCTGCGCTTGTCGGCGGCATAGGCCCCCAGCGTCACACCCACCAGCAGTGTGATGAGCATACCAAAAAAAGTGAGTTCTATGGTGGCTGGAATCTTCATCTTGATGGTATCCATGACACTTTCATTGAAGATCATGGAATTGCCAAGATCGAGACGACAAATCTGCAGCAGGTAATCACTGTATTGCACGATCAACGGCCGGTTAAGCCCCAACTCCTCTTTTTTCTGCTCGATGACGCTTTCGGGTGCGTGTCCACCGAGCATGGAAGAAACCGGGTCACCGGGCATGACACGAATCACCACAAAAACAATGCTCAAGAGGATAAAAAGCATGGGCAATGTCAGGAGGGTCCGTGTGATGATGTATCGAATGAGATTTTTCATTGATTGAGCGGAAACAAACAGGTTATTCGAGGCTTATCGAAAGCCCGGTTGATATAGACTGCGGGGTTCGCAAGCGAATCAACTGGTTAAAAAAATAAGATATCCGCACATTGGGTGCGGATATCTTATCTCAGCAATTTAATTGGTACGTTTGATAGGCGCATACATAAATTGCAGTGTGGGAGAAATCATGATGCCTTCGATACCCTTTTGAGAGAATAGGTAAAGCGTTCCCTGGAATATCGGGGCAGTGGGGACTTCGTCGGTCCACATCTGCTGAACTGTCTTGTATATGGCAGCTCTTTTGTTCTCGTCTGCGTTTTTCTGGCCCTCTACAAACAGGTTGTCCCAGGTCGGACTGGAAAAATAGATGCCGTTACCTCTGGAGCCTGCTGTTCCGGCAAACGCGGCGGTATAGTTGTCCGGATCGATATAATCCGGGTACCAACCCAGAAGATACACCGGCATTAACTGCTCTTTCCAGTTATTTTTGTAAGTAGCCCACTCGGCTGATTTCACCGTCACTTCCATGACGCCCGTGGCCTCCAGCTGAGCCTTGATGACCGCTGCCATGTCCACTTCTGTGTCGCCGTAATGACTGGGTGTGTACCAGAACTCAAAGGTCAGCTTGTTGCTGCTGTTGAACCCTCTTGAAGCCAAAAGTTCTTTTGATTTGGCGATGTTGCCGTCGCCCCAGGTTGTTTTGAAATTGTCCGTATGGGTCCACATGCCCATGGGTACCATGGAATAGAGGGGTTCGTTCTGTCCCAGAAACACCTTTTTGATGATTTCAGGCCGGTTGAGTGCCGCAGCGATTCCCTGTCTTACGATCTTGTCGTTAAACGGCGGGGTGTTGCACTGAAAGCAGACATACCGGATGTAGGGCCCCTGGCCTACGGTGGTGTTGATTTTGGGTGACTTTTGCAGGTCCTCGATATCCGAAGGGTTGAAGGACTTGAATGCAAAGTCGAGTTCACCCTTTTCCAGAGCTAGCCGCATGGTGGTTGCATCCGCAAAATAGCGTATGACCACCCGGTCATTCTTGGGTTTTTCACCTGAGAAATAGGGGTTGACATCCAGAACGATCTCTTCGTCCCTCTTGAAGGAAACCGCTTGATACGCCCCCAGACCCACCAGCTTACCCCCTTTGAGATCGGTGGGGTTTTTCACGATCTTGTCAGCCGGGTAAACATTGGGATTGACCGGGTAATAGGGAACCGTTGCCACAAGAGAAGGAAAATAGGCCACGGGGTTTTTCAGAATAAATTTCACACTGTACTGATCGACTACTTCCACACTTTCAACAAAGTCCGTCACCAGCCAGGAGGGATCACCGGCTATGCGGATGACCCTGTCGATGGACCACTTGACCGCGTTTGCGTCAAAGGGTGTTCCATCCGAAAATTTGACCCCTTCTTTCAGCTTGAATGTATACGCTTTCCCGTCGCTGCTGATGGTGTAGGATTCCGCCAGCCCGGGAACCAGGTTTGTTTTTCCCGGAGGGTAACTCATGAGTCCCTGGTAGATATTGTAAAAAATCTCCCAGGTGTGAAAGTCATAGGCATTACAAGGATCCATGTCCGTAACCTTTTCGGTGGTACCGTATACCAGAGCCTGACTCTTGGCAAAACAGTTACCGGACAGCAAAAAAACGGCCATTACCAACAAACTGAAAACAATTAACGTTTTTTTCATCCCTACCCCCTTCATTTAATCAGTTATAATGAAATAACCCGGTGCAAAACCCTTGCGTTTGCACCAAACATTATTGTTGTAGATATAGAGTAGAAACAAGATGGGGTCAAGAAAGAAGGTGTTGATTAGGAGATTGATCCTATTATAATAAAATCGTTGCACGATTTTATTATATGGTTGAAGCAGTTCCATAACATTAACCCTAACGTTGCAAAAGCCGGAGGGCTTCAGAGTCAAGGCGTCTGAGGGTGAAGTCGTAGTTTTTTACTTCGAACCCTCAGCAACGCAGGATCTGAAGTTCTCCGGCTTTCCCGCAGGGTAAACAACATGGCAAAAAAGACACCCTCCTTAGAATTCACCTGGGGGAATATCCAGGTAATGGCAATATTACTACGATATTGTATATAATAACAAATCATTATCTATATTTTGCCATGTTGTTTATGCAACTATAGGGTTAACTCAACTTTCGGGTTTCACTATAGGTCGAGCGAATATGCTGAAAAAAACACCTAGTATTTTTAACGATGTCATCGGACCTGTCATGCGGGGTCCTTCCAGTTCCCACTGTGCTGCAGGCACGAGAATCGGGCTTCTGGCACGTGCCCTCATGGGCAACACCATCGAATCGGTCCTGATAGAATTTGACAGGGCCGGTTCATTAGCGACAACCCACGAATCCCAGGGCTCTGATATGGGACTTTGCGGTGGTCTTCTGGGGCTTGCGCTTTCTGATGAGCGGCTTGTTTGTTATCGGGAAGAGATCCGTAAGGCCGGTATTCAGGTTCAGTTCAAAAACGGCTCATACGGGGACGCACATCCAAACACCTACCGATTGCGTCTGAAAAATGCACAAGAAACCCATGACCTGGTAGCCCTGTCCATTGGCGGCGGCATGATCGAAATTGTCGAAATAGATGGCCATGCCGTATCCATGCAGGGTGACCTTTATGAAACCCTGGTATATTTTGAAAGAAAAGCAAAAGATATTGTCCAAAATGTCGAGAAAATTCTTCATGGCAAAAATGACATCCAGGTTCTGAATAGACAGCACACAGAAAAAAATTTCATGCGCATAACATCCAGTGCCCCCCTGGATGACAGCCAAATTGACGCCATTTCAGCAGAACATGGGGCAATCAGTATTAAATTCCTGCCCCCGGTCCTCCCCATTTCGACACCCCAGGAAATGAATGTGCCCTTTGAATCCTGTGAACAGATGCTGGCCTTTAACCGCAACAGGTACCTGAGCCTCACAGAACTGGCCATCCTGTATGAAAGCGCCCGGGGAGGGCTCAGCCGGAAAGAGATACACCATAAAATGATCGACATTGTCAGGACCATGAAATCCTCCCTTAAAACGGGGCTGGCGGGAACCCGCTATAAAGATAGAATCCTGGGGTGCCAATCAGCTCTTTATCATGAAAAGCAAAAATCCGGACACCTGCTGGATCTGGGTATCTTGAACCGAATTATTCTTTACGTCACGGCCCTAATGGAAGCCAAAAGTGCCATGGGTGTAATTGTTGCTGCACCAACAGCAGGCTCATGCGGTGGTTTGCCGGGAACGGTTCTGGGGGCGGCAGAGGTCATGGGACGATCTGAAAGCGAAATCGCCGAATCCATGCTGGCCGCCGGGTTGATCGGCATCTTTATCTCGACATTTTCGACCTTTGCTGCGGAAGTGGCGGGGTGTCAGGCGGAGTGTGGTGCCGGATCGGGTATGGCTGCAGCCGCCCTGGTGACACTCATGGGGGGAACCACAGAAAATGCAGTGGCAGCGGCTTCCATGGCCTTACAGAACAGTCTGGGTATGATCTGTGATCCGGTGGCCAACAGGGTCGAGGTGCCCTGTCTGGGGAAAAATGTTATGGCGGCAGGCAATGCCGTATCCTGTGCGAACATGGCCCTCGCCGGATACGACCCGGTCATTCCCCTGGATGAGGTGATTCACGCCATGGACGACGTGGGAAAACGTATTCCCTGCGAATTCCGGTGTACCGCCCTGGGCGGGCTCTCAATGACCGAGACATCCAAACGCATTGAAAAAAATCTGCTTACCCCGGAAATTTCACGAACCTGATGGGTTCTGGCGCAAGGCATTTCAGCCTGAAGGGTTAGAAGCGAAAGTTAAATACGGTGGTGAAAACCCCACCACTGGGTGTCGGGAAATAAAGCACCTCTATAGAACTGTTTTTATACCCGAATTCCAAGGTAGGCGCCGCTGCCAGGGTGATCCCGGCAAGGTTGGGAAAACGATCGCCGTAACCGTACAAAAGACCGGCATACAGATTGCCTTGAACAAAAAAATTGCTGCTCCGGGAATCGTGTATTTTTTTTGTCTGAAACCGTCTCCCAGCGAATAAAGATTGATCGTGATAGCTGTTGCTGAACCCCAGTATGACCCAGTCGGAATACGATAGACCCAGCATTCCCGTATGTTCATTGGTGTCGCTGGACGGGTTGACGTGACGGGTGAACAGCCCCACGGTTACGGCCCACGGTTGCGCCTGAGTCTCTTTGCCCGCTGTTTCCTCCGCCATTCCTGTTAACGGCATCAGGAGGACGAGAACAGACAGTATCCACCCATAAAATACATTCACAAACATTAAATTTCCGCAGAATTGTGCTAAATGACAATGGTATTTTGCACCATCAAGGTGCAAAATCTAAATTTGGTCATTTAACCCATGATTCCATTTTTATCAAGATAATATTTAAAACACACGCGCCCTCTATGCCATCAAAATTGAAATACATGCAACAAATCTTTTGACTGTTGATCTATAATTCCCTATGGAAGATATGTCATTTTTTCACCAACGAGAATGGATGCTATGTTACGCCTCATAATAAAACCTGAATTGAAAGTTGCACCCCAGCATGAATTCTAACTGGCAGGACAAACTGGTATCACCGGAAGAGGTACTGAGACATATCAAGCCTGGTATGACCATTTTTCTCGGCAGTGGTTTTGCCGAGCCTCGAACCCTCATGAAGAGCCTTATCGAGTCGGGGCTCCCTGATACGAATGACCTGGAATTTATCCAGCTGACAAGCTACAGCGATTTTTTATCCCTGAGTGATATGGGCTATGGGAAGTACCGCTTGAAAACCTTTTTCTCCAGCTGGGTATCCAGTGAGGCGCTTGTCAGCAGCAGTGTCGATCTCATTCCAGCCAGAATTTCACAACTCCCCAAGATCATCAAATCCAACCGGATTGCAATAGATGTCGCTTTTATCCAGATTACCCCGCCAAATGAAGCCGGCTATTGCAGTCTCGGGGTAGCCGTGGATATCGCCAGGGAAGCGATGGAAAGGGCCAAACTTGTCGTGGGAGAGATCAATACCAAAATCCCCTTTACCTTTGGAGACACCATTGTATCCATCTCCGACTTTGACCTTGTGGTAGCGTCTACCGAGCCACCCACCTATTACAAACCCAAACCCGTCAGACCTGTGATCGACCAGGTGGCAGCCAATATTGCGCAGCTGATCAAAGATGGCGACTGTATCAGCTTTCTGGTGGGACCGCTCTTTGACGCCCTGGGTCGTCAACTGGTTCAAAAACGACATTTGGGGATACACACCCCTTATTTTTCCGACGCCATGATGACCCTGGTGAAAAACGGCACCGCAACCAACTACCGCAAACCCCAGTACCGGGGAAAATCCGTTGCCTCCTACGCCCTGGGGACACCGGCCCTGATGAAGTGGTTGGACCATAACCCGCTGGTGGAATTCCAGAGTGTCGAGCAGGTGTTCGATCCCGTCCAGATCGGCCGCATCCCTAATTTTGTGGTGGTCAATGAAGCGAATAAAGTGGATCTGCTTGGCCGAATCGCCTTTACCGCAGGCAAAAATGATATCACTGCGGGACCCGGAAAGAGTGCCGACCTTTTTGCCGGAACGGATATGTCTCCGGGTGGCCGAAACATCATCGGCCTGCCCAGCAGGAATGCCAAGGGGAACCCCAATATCGTGGTCATGCTCAAAAGCCTTCGCAATCAGTTTCACATGCGTGAATCCATCGACGCGGTTGTAACCGAATACGGCACTGCCAACCTGAAATGGCGGACCATCAGAGAAAGAGCCCAGGCCTTGATTGACATCGCCCACCCGGATGACAGAAAAAAGCTGATGGAAGATGCCAAAGCAAAAAAGATTATTTTTCAGGATCAGATTTTTCTCTCGGACAGCGCCCGGTTGTATCCCAGCGAAATTGGCGGCGAACACGTGATGAAAAACGGCCTGCCGGTTCGCTTCAGACCCATCAAACCATCTGATGAAGAGGCCATGCGACGCTTCTTCTACCGATTTTCCAAGCAATCCATATACCGTCGTTTCTTTTTTCCCGTCTCGACCATGCCCCACGACAAAATGCAGGCCTACGTCAATATCGACTACCAAAATGAAATGTCTGTGGTGGCCTTGATCCATGAGCCCGGACAGGAAATCATCATCGCTGAAGCAAGATATGCGAAAGATGAGGAAAATGGCTACGGCGATCTGGCTTTCTTTGTGGACGAAGAACACCATGGACTGGGTATTGCGCCGTATCTCTACGGCTTGCTGACCCGTCTGGCCAAGGAGCGCGGGCTGAGGGGTTTTACAGCTGAAGTCCTGCAGGAGAACAGAGACATGCTAAGGGTCTTTGAAAAAGGCGGGCTGCCCATGGAAGCGTTGTTGAAAGACGGTATCTTACAAGCTTAAAATGCCCTTCAATGAGTAAGAGGTATAGACACCATATTTGCGAACAGCCGCAACAGCCGCTCTGACATTCTCCAGGGGAGTGGTTACACCGATATTGCATAAATACAGGCAAAAGCGTCCGTTTTCACCCCCGATCTCGATATACTGTTTCACCCGTTCGGCTACTTGCGCGGGATGACTCAAAGCCAGAAAACCGGCACCAATGCCAAGCACCAGTGCCACCCGGTTCTTTTCAGCATAGGCCTTGTAAACGGCGGGGCCGATCTTGGCCACATCAGGGTCCTGACCTTCCAGAAAATCCGGACAAACCCGAAGCTTTAATTCCAGGAACTCTTCAGGTATCTGCAGACAGCTTTCACCCACCCAATTGGGAACGTAAACCCCAGGGCCACAGATCTCCCGCAAACGGAGAACATAGGGGATTATCCACTCTTGCAAAATAGGTATATTGACGATGGGCAGCGACGCCATGGCATCACTGCCGCAAATACTCCGGGCATTGGGAAATTTTTCTCTGAGGTACAGGATCCAGGGAATAATCACCTCATCGGTCAAACGGTCAAAAAGTTCTCTAGCAAAGGCGGGCTTGGTCATGATATCCATGACCAAGCTTTCCATTCCTCTGATATTTGCCGCCATGCTAAACGGGGCACAAAAATTTAAGGTCGGGTCTTCATCCACCGACTCCCGGTACAGCGTGTTCATTTCAACGACCATGGGAAAGCGCCCGTGGGACGTAAAATCAGGCTGTTGGATCTTTTTCAGGTCATTCCAGCTCTTGATCAGCGGATCCGTGCGGTCAACATCAGGTGGATGATGTTTGTGGTAAATGATTGTTTGCCCAATGGCTTCAGCTTCAATATTGTATATGTCGTAATCCAAGAAAGGAACATCCAGGTCATATTTATAAACCGTTGACAAAATTGCTGAAACAAGAGCGTGTGGATTTGAGAAGAATTCTCTGGCATCCAGACCGGATTCTTTCATGGCCAGTTCATGGACCTGAGCAAAGACGGGCACCCGGTCCGGTATGCCTTTCAAGGCCATTTCCAGACGCTTGAAGCCCTCTTTAACAAACGTGAGGTCGGCCGGTCCGGCACTGTCCAAAGACGGTTTCAATTACATTCGAACCCTTTCACTCTTGGGGTCATAGATCGGTTCAAGATGGATCTTGATGGGAAACAGGTTTCCGGCAACGTTGATCTCATATTTTCCCGCCATGATCCAGTCGTCATCGATGGCATGGGGATGTTTCAGATAACACATACCGATGGAACACCCATACAGATGAGAATAGGCGCCATGGGTATTTTCGCTGATCAGCTCCCCATTGCGATAGATGGGTTCATCGTGGTAGACCAGCGGTTCGGGATCCTCGAGAGAGAACATGACCAGCTTGCGCTTCAAACCGGACGCCTTTTGCCGGGCCAGTGCCTCCTTGCCCATAAAGGATGCTTTATTCATTTTAACACAGAACCCCAAACCGGATTCCAGGGGTGTCTGGTCCGGTGTAATATCGGCGCCCCAGTGTTTGTAACCCTTTTCCAGACGCAGGGAATCCAGGGCATGCAGACCCACCAGCTTGAGGTTGTATTGTTGTCCTTCCGTCATCAGCGCATCAAACACGTTATTCGAAAATTCAGCCGGTATGTATAGCTCCCACCCCAGTTCCCCCACAAACGACATGCGAATGGCCAGTGGTCTTGCATAAGCGACATTGATCTCTTGTGCAGTGGCAAAAGGAAAGGCCTCGTTTGAAAGATCGGCATCGGTCAGATTTTCCATAAATTCCCGTGACTTCGGGCCCATTACGGCCAGCATGGTATAGCTGGAGGTCACCTCGGTCAGGGTCACAAAATCATCCTGTTTGATACGACGATTGAGGGTGTCAAAGTCACGGACACCACAGGCACCCGGACTGACGATAAAGAATTTATCTTCAGCCAGGCGTGTAACCGTGATATCCGCTTCGATACCGCCCCGTTCGTTGAGCATCTGGGTGTAGACCACCTTGCCGATGGCACCATCCACGTCATTACAACAGGCGTATTGCAGCATCTTTACGGCATCACGTCCCTGAACAAGGAATTTCGCCATGGAGGAGAGATCATAGACACCCACGTTTTCACGTATGGCCATATGTTCGGCAGCCGAATAGTCAAACCAGTTCTGGCGCCCCCAGCTGTAGTCATACACCGGCTCTACGCCCTCAGGTGCAAACCAGTTGGCGCGCTCCCAGCCGGCCACCACGCCAAAGCAGGCGCCGCGATCCGCCAACCTGTCGTGAAATGGCGTCTGACGGACATTTCTGGCGGTCTCAGGTTGTTTAAACGGCCAGTGATCTGCATAGAGATTGCCCACGGCTTCGATGACGCGGTCATGGACATAGCGCGTATTCTGCTGCCAGCCATAAAAACGCCTGACATCCACGGCCCACAGGTCTTCTTCCGGATAGCCCTGATCCATCCACTGGGCCAGTGCCCGGCCGGCACCCCCCGCACTGGTGATGCCCACCGAATTCATACCAGTGGCTACAAAAAGGTTTTTGATACCGGGGACTTCACCCAGCATGTAAGCGGTATCGGGGGTAAAACTCTCCGGCACCGTTGTGAGGCTGTTCATCTCTGCAGTTTCAAAGGCCGGTACTCTTTTTATCGCGTTTTTCATGAATATTTCGAATTGATCCCAGTCTTCCTGCAGCTGGGTATATTGAAAATTATCCGGAATACCCTGCATACCCCAGGGCTTGGCCACCGGTTCGAAACCGCCCATAAGAAGACCGCCCATCTCTTCCTTGATATAAATATAGCCATCCATATCCCTTAGATACGGCATCCCTTTATAGGTTCCCTCCATGGGGTTGGTGGTCATGTGCATGTGTTCGGCGGCATACAGGGGGAAGCTGGCACCCATCATCTTACCCAGTTCACGCGACCACATACCAGCGCAGTTGACCACAAATTCGCATGCAATCTTCCCCTGGTCGGTGGTAAGGCCATTGACGGTGCTCAGACCGGAGACCATGCCGGGCTTAAAATGGATTCCGGTCACCTTGACGTTCTCGATGAATCTGGCACCCCCTGCCCTGGCCCCCTTGGCCAATGCCTGGGTTGTGTCTTCGGGGTTGGTGTGACCATCGTTGGGCTGGAACCACGCTGCTTCCAGATCGTCGGTATATAGCAAAGGAAACAATCGTTGGGCTTCTTTAAGACTGATTTCTTCCATTTCTATACCGAATGCACGCGCCATCTGCATGGATCGATCATATTCTTCCTTGCGCGCCTTGGTCTGGGCTACCCGTATGGAACCGGGACGCTGATAACCTGTCGGCTGTCCAGTCTCTTCCTCCAGGCGGGAATAAAGATCCGCGCCGTAAACCGCCAGTTTGGTCAAGGCGGCATTGGACCAGAGCTGGCCCAGCAAGCCGGCTGCCGCCCAGGTGGTTCCGGAGGCGATGGTTTTACGCTCCACAACCACGACATCTTTCCAGCCGAGTTTGCATAGATGGTAAGCGACGCTGCAACCGACAATACCACCTCCGATAATGACAACCTGCGCATGTGTAGGCAATTTTTCAGCCATGTGAACCTCCTGAAGTTCTTGAACCGTTGAACCCTGTTCAATGGATAGTTAAGTCAACTTTCGGGTTTCACCACAGAGTGAGCGAAATGGGTGATCCAATGGCGATTCGCGCTGTTTGAGACAATTAGGGCACCTTACATCAGCGCATGACAATGAACAATCCAATATGAAACACGGTCATTTAATAGTTATGCCTGTTTAACCATATGGCCAGCGTTGATGTTAGGAGCCCTTGCGGCGAGTTCGCAAAGCGCCAGGGGATTATTCATTTCGCGTTTCCTGAATCCCGAAAGTTGCGTAGTTAACCCACCCCCTGCTCTTTTTCAGCTTCGTCAACAATTTCCCGAATATCCTGGAGCACGCTGCTTGAGAGCTGCGGCGGTTCATAGGTCTCCAGGATGTTGCTCATTTTTTCATGTGCCCGTTGATAAATATCCTTGCTCCCATCCGCCTCCCAGTCTTCGCGCATGCGCCGGTCCATCAGCAGGGCCCGGGACTGGGAGGCCATATGCTGATACGTGGATTCGTGGGATAGATAATCCTTGCCGATACCCATCTCTCTGATGACGTTCACCGCCAGCGTCTCGTCGTTGACGGGTATGCCATTTAGGGTAAATTTAATCATTTCCGCTATTTCATTGTCGATGACCAGTTGTGTCAGATCAAAGGTGATTCCCATTTCGAGCATCCCCAGGCCGTATATGACGTTGGCCCCTGCCAGCGCCGGTAACATGCCTGTAATGGTCTTTTCGTGACCCGACTGGGCATCCACCACCTTGCTGTCGCCCTAACCGCCGGCGACGAAACACGGCAAACTGTAATAGCGTGCCAGCCTGGCCACCGCGGCGCTGATCATGCCGGTTTCCGGCGATCCCACCGTTGCTGTTGCCCTGCGCAGATCCAGCGGGCAGGTGGAGCTGCCATACATAAAGGGGGTTCCCTTGCTGCATAGCTGGGTGAGCACCAGGCTGGAAAGCACTTCACAGTTCTGTACCACCAGGGTTCCGGCAAGATGAACCGGGCCGGAACCCCCGGACATGGCCATGCCGATCACGTTGGCTCCCAGACCGTGCCTGGCTGCGCCCATGAGGATTTCGCAGTGGTGATCCGTAAGCTTCAATGGGCTGATGGGGCAGGTGGTAAACGAGAGCAGCGGCCGCTCTCTCAGATTCTCCTTGCTGCCTGTGATGGCCACGCAGATATCGACGATTTTCTCCAACTGAAACCCGTTGACCGGGCCCAGCCAGTGATGCTTGGTGGTGTTGGTCAAAGAAGCCTCTGCATTGTGGATGGCCTGAACTTCGGGTGGTTTGTCGTGGGAGCACATGGCGCGTTCATAGGTCTCCACGTTCTCCAGATAATCGATGAGACGTGACGCTTTTTCGATGTCCGCCTTGGTGGTGTCCCGGTGTTCACCGGTATCGGGATCCACAAAGACGATCCCTTCACCAAAATTGGTGAAGGTCACCCGGTTATCCTCCAGCACCACGTCACTCTCGGGATTTCTTCCATATGCAACAAACGTGCTCGGTGCTGTATGAATGGCATCCTCCACGATATAATGCGGGATTTTAACGGTCTTGCTGGTGGCGTCAACCGTACAACCTGCCCCGTGAAATATTTCAAGGGCTTGTTCATTCTCCACAAACACACCGACGTTCTTTAAAATTTCCAGTGTTGCCAGATGAATCTCATGCAACTCGTCATCGGTCATGAGATTGAGACTGAATCCGCTGTTGCGTTTGATACCGGCCTTTGGTCTACGTTTCATAGTTCCCCCTTGATTGCATCCATGTGCTTTTATTCCGTCATTTAAAACCTGGTCTTTTGGTCCAGGTCAGAGATCTTTGGCTGTGCCGATGGTGGTAGTTACTTAAATCCGAAGCACGAAATTCGAAATTCTAAACAATACCGAATGATCCAAATTCGAATGATCAAAACAAGACCTTGGACATATCAGTTTAAGCAATAAGTTTGAACCGAAACAGCGAGCGCATTCCCCGTAGCTTGCTGCGGGGTTAGCGAGCGAATCTAAATGAGGCAGAATTCCATACGGTCGATGCGTAGCACTGCCGCACGGCAGAACATTCCTCGTAGCTTGCTGCGAGGTTCTTCAATCATTTGAGCATTTGATATTTGGATTTGTTTCGTATTTAGATATTCGTATTTAGAATTTATCACACGCTGAATGTGCATGATATTAATCCCTTATAGGGTTTAATCTGCGCGGGCCCTTTGGACTCGGGTAGCTACTTTGACAGCATGTATCTTTCATTGAAGATTACCCTGCAGCACCGTGGGTGGACTTTCCGTTTAGCTCCACCAAGCTACGGGGAATGTGCTAACTATTTGCGTTTAACCATTATCAAATGAATCGAGATGCCCCCGAAGAACCGCACTATTTTTTCTTGTCCTTGTTCAACTCCTTCTCATACGCGTCGACAATCTCTTTCATGGTCTCGGCCGCATTGCCCGGCAGAGGATAAGGCTCATGATTTTCAAGGATCTCGATGGCCTTTTCATAGGCGCGATCCCTGATACATTTTCCTTGGGTTGCTTCCATCCAGTCACCCCGCGAACGTCGGTCGAACAGGTTGACCCGGGATTGACTTCTCATGTTGCGAAGACTGTGTTCGTGTGCGATATAGGCGCCGCCGGGGCCGACCTCGTGGATGACATCCATGGCCAGGGTCTCGTCATTGATGACAACCCCTCCCAGCGCGATTTGAATCATACGGATCATCTCCGCATCCATGATCAGCTTGGCGTAGTCCATGGTAAGCCCCTGCTCCAGAACCCCGGAGCCGAAGATGATGTTCCCGCCTGAAAGGGCACTCAGGGTGGCACTCAGGGTGAATTCGTAGCCGGACTGGATATCCGGCTCCTTGCTGTCCGTTGCACCGCCGCCCACCCAGCCGGGCAGCCGGTAGTACTGGGCCATTTTGGCAAGCGATGCGTTGATCATACCGTACTCCGGAGATCCTATGGCAGAGGTGCCGAATCTCAAATCCAGTATGGTGCTGGTGCTGCCATAGGTGCAGGGCATGCCCTTTTTCATCAACTGGGCCAGAACAATGGTACTCAAAACCTCTGCGTTGTGCGTCACCAAGGTACCGGCCAGGGATGCAGAGGATGTACCCCCGGACAGCGCCATGGGGAGGATCAAAATCCCCAGACCGAGTTCAGCGCACGCCATAATTACCTCACAAGCGTTCTCCCCCAGGGTGAGCGGGCTGATGGGACAGACACTCACTGTAAATATGGGCCGTTTTTCAAATACCTCCCGACCTCCCACACTTGCCGAGGCAAGATCGACCATTACCTGCAGATTTCTCACCGAATCGGCACCTAAAAAGATATGCTTTCCCGTATTGTTGAGTATCGCCTCCAGATTGTGAACCGACTGGGCCTGCCCCATGACATCTGTCGAGTTCACCGCACGCGCAGCCACACTGATCTCGTCCAAGGCATCGCATACCCTGAGCAGGTCGCCGCAGTCTTTTTTTGCTGCCCGCCGGAGTTCCCGGGTATAGGGATCGATTACGTTGATACATCCGCTGAACGTGGTAAATCCCACCCGGTTGGGTTCCATGATCAAGTCATCAGCAGGGTTTCTGGCATCGTACACGAATGTGTGCGGGGACCTGAAAGCGGACTCTTCCACCAGATACGGGGGTATGCTCACAATCCCGAAACCCTCATGTCTTTCCACGACGGCACCGCCGCCGTGAAAGATTTCGAGTGCTTTTTCGTTCATTACCTTTATACCGGTATCCTGGAGGATTTGGAGGGTGGCATAGTGAATCGAATCGAGCTCATCCCGCGATAATGAGCTGAGTCCCAGACCTGAAGATGCACTGATTCCACTTCTAAAACGTCTTTGCATGATACCTCCTGCCACGATAGATTGAACTTGGTAGTATACTATTGAGTGCCAACAAAAGGTTTTGGTAGAATCATAACAATATAAGAGCGATTTTCAGGACCCATTACCTCTTTCCGATGGTTTTAGCAACTATTTATGATCAATAAAATTCTTTATTATAATTGGCGGTTGATCTAAGATTTCGAACAGCCCTGATGCGTCTGGATTTCACCTTTGTTCCAACAAGCACGGGGAAGTGGTCGTTGTTGCGGTTCAAAAAAAATACGGAAAAAATTTCCAGGTCACTTGACTTTGATTACGATGCAAATTAGAGTCATATTCAGATATTAAATAACAGTATAATATTGATCCTGAATACTTTTCAACATAAAAAGTGGTAGAAAAATGAATACAATTCTCAGTTTGGTACTCAAACGTCTGGCATTTGGCCTGGTGACCATTATCGTTATCTCGGTGTTAATTTTTATCGGGGTGGAGGCGCTGCCCGGAGATCTGACCGAGGCGATTTTGGGGCAAAGCGCTTTGCCGGAGACAATCGCGGCCTTTCGCAAAGAACTGAAACTGGACCTTCCCCCACATATCCGCTATTTCGCCTGGCTGGGTGATATCATGCGCGGAAACCTCGGCAATTCCCTGGCAAACGGAAGGCCCATTGCTGATTTGGTTGGCTGGCGATTTGCCAATACGCTCTTTCTGGCGTCCTCGGCAGCCGTGATTGCCGTGCCCTTCGCTATTATGCTGGGTATCCTCGCCGCGCTGTATCGCAACAGCTTGTTTGACCGGGCCATTTCCATCGCTACGCTCAGTACCATTTCCTTTCCCGAGTTCTTTGTGGCCTATATATTGGTAGCGTTGCTCTCGGTCAAGTTGGTTGTGTTTCCCAGTATTTCAAATATCAACGACGGTATGGCATTTTGGGAAAAGATTCATGCAATTGTCCTTCCCTGTTTGACCCTGACCCTGGTGGTTGTCGCTCACATGATGCGACAGACACGTGCGGCCATCATCAACATCCTGGCCAGTGCTTTCATTGAAATGGCTCATTTAAAAGGTATCAAACGGCTACGGGTTATCGTGGTGCACGCTTTTCCCAACGCTCTCTCGCCCGTGATCAATGTGGTTGCGTTGAATCTGGCCTATCTGGTTGTGGGTGTGGTGATTGTGGAGGTCGTTTTTGTCTATCCGGGCCTGGGACAGTTGCTGGTGGATTCAGTCTCCAAACGAGATCTTCCGGTGGTGCAGGCGAGTTGTCTTATCTTTGCCGTGATCTACATCGGTCTGAACTTGCTCGCTGACGTACTGTCTATTATCAGTAATCCTCGCATGCGAAATCCCCGATAAGGAGAGCATTCAATGGCGGTTTTCAAATTATTGAGACAATCACCCTGGAGCGCACGATGCGGCATCGCCATCGTCCTGCTCAATATTGCCGCCGCAATACTCGCACCGGTGGTGGCACCTTATGGTGAGACTGAAATAGTAGGCGATGTCTGGGTGTCCATGAGCGGTGACCACCTGTTGGGTACCGATCACCTGGGCAGAGACCTGTTCACACGCCTGCTTTATGGCGCCCGCAACACCATTGCAATCGCTTTCATTACCACCATGCTTTCGTTTGTGGTTGGAACTGTGTGCGGTTTTTTTGCAGCAACGCTGAAAGGATGGGTCGATCAACTTCTCAGCCGGATGGTTGACATTCTCATGGCGTTTCCGACCCTCATTTTTGCTTTAATGGCCTTGTCCGTGGTCGGGACATCCATTGGTGCCTTGATCCTTGTGATCGCATTGTTGGACTCCACCCGGGTTTACCGTTTGTCACGCGCTGTGGCAATGGACATCGCCGTCATGGAATATGTCGAAGCGGCACGGCTGCGGGGTGAAAAAACCTGGTGGCTCATGCGCCAGGAAATCCTGCCCAACGCCATGCCGCCACTCGTAGCCGAATTTGGTCTGCGGTTCTGTTTCGTGTTTTTGTTTATCGCCGCATTGTCCTTTTTGGGTCTTGGCATCCAACCGCCTATGGCGGACTGGGGCGGCATGGTGCGGGAAAATTCCGGTGCGATCACGTTTGGCATTTTCATTCCCTTGTGGCCTGCCGGAGCTATCGCTTTTCTGACAGTGGGTGTCAATTTAATCGTCGACTGGTTTCTGCATGTGGCCAGCGGCTTGAAAGACTAGCCATCAAGATTATGATACGGTGAATAGATGACGCATTTATTAGAGATGAAAGATATCTGGATTGAGGGATTCAGTGACGAAAAATGGCGACCCATCATCAATGGCCTGAACCTTACCTTGGACAAAGGCGAGGTGCTGGGTTTAATCGGGGAATCCGGGGCTGGAAAATCAACCTTCGGGCTGGCTTCCATGGCTTATACCCGTCAGGGTTGCCGTATCTCTTCCGGGTCCATCCTGTTCGATGACATCCAACTGTTTGGAGCGTCGGAGAAGACCTTGAGGAAAATCAAGGGTGTCCGGATTGCCTATGTAGCCCAAAGTGCCGCGGCCTCTTTTAACCCGGCGCACCGGCTTGTCAAGCAGTATGCCGAGGCGCCCGTTCAGCACCATATCATGTCCTTTGCAGAAGCTGAAAAAGAGGCCTTCGATATTTATAAACGTCTGCTGCTGCCGGATCCGGAACGCATCGGATACCGGTATCCGCACCAGGTATCCGGTGGACAATTGCAACGCGCCATGGTTGCCATGGCAATGGCCTGCAAGCCGGACCTGATCATTTTTGATGAACCCACCACCGCACTGGATGTGACAACCCAGATTGAAGTTCTGGCCGCAATAAAGCGCATCACCCGGCAATTCAATACAGCAGCCATCTACATCACCCATGACCTGGCTGTGGTGGCCCAGTTGGCGGATCGGATCATGGTGTTGCGCTATGGCAATCTGGTGGAAGAAAACAATGCCCGCCAATTGATTGCCCATCCGAAAGAGGAATACACCCGTGCCCTTCTTTCCGTTCGAACACTTCGAGAAGACAAGGACCTTTCAAAGACAGAGCATGATGTCATTCTAGCGGTGGAAAACGTCTCGGCAAGTTACACGGGAAAAGCGTTGGTTCTGGAGGACATTGATCTGAAAATCAGGCGTGGTCGAACCGTTGCGCTGGTAGGAGAATCAGGCAGCGGGAAAAGTACACTGGCTCGTGTGATAACCGGGTTGCTCCCGCCCATCAAAGGTCGTGTCATTTATGACGGCCAGGATCTGCCACCGGCCTTAATGAAGCGCAAAAAGGATAGTCTCAGGGTGATGCAGATGATTTACCAGATGCCGGATACGGCCCTGAACCCCAGGCAACGGGTCAACAAAATCATTGGGCGCCCCCTTCAGTTTTACTATGGCATTCATGGCAAGGAGGGCGAGAAACGCGTTCTTGAGTTGCTGGATATGATCGAATTGACGCCAAAATACAAAGATCGATTTCCGGGGGAGCTCTCTGGTGGAGAAAAGCAACGGGTTTGCATTGCACGTGCTCTGGCAGCCAAACCCGATTTGATTATTTGTGATGAAGTCACCTCCGCTTTGGATCAGCTTGTGGCCGAAGATATTTTGAAGCTGCTGCGCAAGCTCCAAAATGACCTGCAGGTGTCATATCTTTTTATTACCCATGATCTGGCCACGGTTAAGGCCATAGCGGATGAAATCGTGGTCATGCTGCAGGGCAAGATCGTGGAGCAGGGCCGTAAAACGGATATTCTGACACCACCCCACCATGAATATACAGATTTGCTGCTGGAATCGGTCCCGGAGATGGACCCGGATTGGCTTGACAACGTGCTGGCCGAAAGGGAACGCAAGGCCGCCATGGGCATTGAGGTGAAAACAACCTTTATTGATGAGTCGTAAAGACCGTTATACCCTAATGTTGCCCTGTTGTTTATGCAACGATAGGGTATCGACATATTTGAAAGGAAAACCCCATGAAGTTTTTAGTCTGTTATGAAGAGGCAAATCCCTCGGCAGTGATCTTAAAAGAAGCCCAGGCACATGCCAAGGTCTGGAACGCCACCTTAGAGATTGTGAAAGCAGTTACACGTGAACTTCCCATCAAGCATTCCAAGATTCTGGAAATGGAAAAGGAGATGGAAGCCAGCGTGAGTGAGCAAATTGGAGATGACAATGTAAGCTATAATGTGCAACTGCTGGTGACTTCTCTTGAACCGGGAGAGAAACTGGTTAAATTTGCCGAAGAAGAGGAGATCGATCTTATTTTTACTAGGTATTATAAAAAAATCCAAAGTCAACAAATTGTTCTTTGGATCAACAGCCCAATATGTAATTTTACATGCGTCTTGTCCCGTGGTTACCATCAACGTATAGGCCCTCGATTCCGCATCCCTGCAATGCCATCGAATAAAAATTCCAAATAGCATAGGAGAACAAAAATGAATGTTATCTGGATAACGTCCGACTCCTTCAGACGCGATCACATGGGAGCCTATGGTAACAAACAGATTCAAACCCCTTCTCTGGACATGCTGGCAGCCAGATCCATACGGTTTCAGCGGCACTATGCGGCAGGATTTCCAACCATGCCCACCCGTGCGGATCATTTTACAGGACGCTGGACCATGTCTTTTATGGGGTGGTCTCCCTTGCCGTCAAACGTGACCACTCTGGCGGAGATGCTTTCTGCAAAAGGGCTGCATACGGCAGCCGTTGTGGACACCCCGTTCTACGTGCGGGACGGCATGAATTACGACCGCGGTTTCAGAAGCTTTTTCATGAATATCGGTCAGGAAGGTTCCGGAGCCAAAAAACTGAAAGACGGGCGGCACGAGTCACAGGACAGGCGTGCAGCATGGCGTTATGAATCGGATAAGAATGCACCCCAGACCTTTATCAAGGCCATGCAATGGCTTGAACGGCACTACAAAGAAGACTTTTTTCTTTACATCGACACATGGGACCCCCATGAACCATGGGATGCTCCTCCCTACTATACCGAACGCTACTGGCCGGGATATGACGGTGAGATTATCGAACCGATCTACGGATGTTGGCAAGATGTGCCCGGGTTCACCCAGGAAAGACTTGAAAAAGCCCATGCCACCTATTGCGGGGAGATCAGCATGGTGGACACCTGGTTGGGATGTCTCTTGCGAAGAATTGAAAACATGGGCCTCATGGAGAATACGGCCATCATTTTTACCTCGGACCACGGATTCTACTTTGGAGAACATGGGGGTCTCTTCGGGAAAATGGTTTATGAAATGGGAAAGGATGGGGCGTATCCAAAGCTGGATGACTGGGATAAACAGGTCGAAGGCGGCATATGGGCCTATTCACCTCTTTACGAAGAAATTGTCAATATCCCCTTATTGATTTCAATTCCCGGCATCTCGGCGGGTGTCTACAGACAGGTAACGTCAGCGGTGGATGTGATGCCAACGGTCCTGGATCTTTTGTCGTGTGACATACCTGAATTCGTGGAGGGTCAATCGCTTCTGTCGAAAATAACCGATTCTGCAACCAGCGGCCGCGAGTTTACGGTTAGCAGCATACCCTTCGCCAATCCAGGCGACCCGGTAAGATCCGTGGACAATTTTCTTCGCATGCTGAAAGTCCCGACAGTAACGACCATTACCACTGAGAAATATGCCCTTCTTTACAGTCCTGAAGCTGAACAGTCAAAACTCTATGATCTCAGTCTGGATCCCGGTCAACTAAATAATATTATCGCGGATCAACCGGATGTCGGCAATGAACTTCATCAATACCTGGTCAAATTTATGCGGGATACCCACCTTGCAGATTATCTCTTACAACCACGGCTTGCGCTAAGGATATAATGTCGTCACTTTCGATTTTCGCTATATTGAGATATCCCAAACAAAGGAGTCTATGACCCAGAAATCCATCGCATAACCTGCCATGAGCAGCACTATACCGGTTATCATAAATGTGTTCCGAATCAAAGTTTTCGGAGAGGGCAATCGGAACGTTCTTTTGACAAATGCTGTATAAGGAGAGCACAAATGGGAAAAATAATGACCCGTATGGGGGATGGGGTGCGTGTTGAAATGACTGCGGCTGAAGTCCGGAGGGATTTGGAAGCCGGTAGCCAGGACGCAGCCGAACGCGCGAACGTACCTACCTTGATTGATGATGAGATAAATTACCTGATGGATCTTTTTCAATCCAAAGATCGCGTGGTAGGGGTTGAAGTGGGCAAGGAAGTCTGTCTGACTTACGACAATATGACATCTAAAATCAAGCGGGCCCATATCCCGATCAGCAAAATACAACAATTGCTGTTGTTCGAGAGAGGTCTGGGTGCCGACACGCTGGAACTGACCCATATTGACTACAGTTTCAAGCAGTGCAAACACGTGGTTCAGTATGAAAAACCGAACATGGAGCAGGCCGTGCTGCAGACCATTGCCCCGATTTTCTATGGTGCCATGCCAAATCTTGGTCTGTACAGCGAACCCGATGGTCCTGTGACCAACCCCGGCGACCTGCTGCCCCAGGGTAAGCTTGCCGAAGCCCGGCAGGCTTATGAAGAAATGGCTGAATACGCCATCAAAGACATGGTTTACGTGGGCAGTGAACTTTACGAAAAAGCCGGCGCAGACGGTATCAATTTCGATACCACCGCCGCTTCGGGGGATGCCGAATTTTATGCGGCTTTAAAGGCTGTTGAGATCCTGCACGACAAATATCCCGACATGGGTATAGAAATGGGTATGTCCGGTGAGTTTATATTGGGCATGCACGGAGATATCACGTATGACGGTGTGCGCCTGGCCGGACTTTTCCCCCAGGATCAGGTTAAACTGGCGCAAAAAGCCGGGGTGACGATCTTCGGCCCGGCCATCAACATTCTCACCAATGACTCACTTCCGTACAACCTGGCACGATCACTTGTTTTTACCAAAGCCTGCTCTGAGGCCTCGGATATTCCCATCCATGCCAACCTGGGCATGGGTGTCGGTGGTGTCCCTCTGACCCTCACGCCCCCGCTGGATGCCCTGTCCCGGGCGTCAAAAGCGCATGTTGAAATTTGCCGCCTGGACGGCTTGTAGGTGGGCGTCGGCGACCCACTGGGAATGCATGCTGCACATGCAGTTGTCTCGGGAATGGGCGGATTACGAACTGCCGGAGATCTGGTAGCGCGTATGCAACTGAACCGGGGTATGCGGATCGATGCAGCCAAAACGTATGTAGCGGAAAAACTGGGTGTCACGGTTGCCGATCTGGCGGACACGGTGGTCATGAGCGAAGTTCGGGAGGATCTGGACATCGGACGTGTCAACGAGACACCCGATGTTGCCAAGGGAATCGATGCCAAATTCAGAATAGCGGAACGTCTTGATCTTAAAATCAATTGCGTCAATATGTTTATGAAACGGGTGGGGATTGAATCCTATCACGCATTTACATAGAAGCCATCATTAATCAGGGGCAATTTATGAACAAACCATTTCCTACCCAGGCACAAATTGTCATTATCGGCGGTGGTATTGTGGGGTGCAGTACGGCCTATCACCTCACGAAAATCGGATATACCGATGTTGTCCTGTTGGAGCGGAAAGAACTCGGTTCGGGTACCACCTGGGCTGCCGCAGGCCTTGTGGCCCAGCTGCGCCAGAATCGGGAGATGACCAATCTTGCCAAATACGCTACTGAACTCTACCCTGCCCTTAAAGCAGAGACCGGCGCAGCCACCGGTTATGTTAAAACTGGGGCTCTGGGAGTCTGCCAGACTGACAATCGACGGCGGGAGTGGCTTCGAGGAGCGGCAATGGCCGGTGCTTTCGGGATTGAAATGCACGAAATCAGTTTGAAGGAGGCCGCAGATCTTGTCCCTGGTATGAGCACCAAGGATCTTGTCTCGGTATTTTATCTCCCCGACGATGGTCACACAAACCCACTGGATACCACGCAATCATTGATCAAGGGTGCTAAAATGAGGGGCGCCAGCGTGTTTGAGCATACACGTGTCACCGGGATAAACTTGAAAAATGGGACCGTTTGCGGTGTCAGCACCGAATCAGGCGACATCGCCTGTGAATATGTAGTCAACTGCGCTGGGATGTGGGGCCGGGAGGTCGGCAAAATGGTCAATGTCAGTGTTCCCCTGTTTGCGGCCGAACACATGCACGCCATAACCAAACCCATCGATGGCATCGAGAAGATCTTTCCCACGGTGCGTGATTTTGATGGGCGGACCTATTTTAAATGTGAAAACGGTGGCATCCTTCTGGGCGGTTTCGAAGCTGTGTCCAAACCATGGGGGATGAATGGCATTCCCGAAAAATATATGTACACGGAGCTGCAGGAAGACTGGGATCAGTTTGAAGTGTTCATGGACTGCGGACTGAAGCGCTTCCCAGACCTGGAAACCGCCCAGGTCCGGCACCTGTCGGTTGTACCTGAAAGCTTCACGCCGGACAACGCTTTCATGGTGGGAGAGGCCCCCGGCATCAAGAATTTCTTTGTGGGCTGCGGTATGAATTCGGTTGGCATCGCCAGTGCCGCCGGTGTGGGTCGTGCCCTGTCACAGTGGATCGATCAGGGATACCCGGAAGAAGACCTTGTGGCCCGTGGACATCCGGCGCTACTTCAGCTGGCAGCAGAATTCCCGATATCTGCACGATCGGATTGTCGAATCCGTGGGGATTCTCTACGAACATCACTACCCCAACCGCCAGCGCACATCCGCACGACCCGTCATCTGTTCACCGGTGCACGACCGGCTCGCCGACCGGGGTGCCTGCTTCAGCATGCTTGCAGGCTGGGAGCGGGCAGACTGGTTTGCCCCCCAGGGTGTCGACCCCGTCCATAAATATAGCTGGGGCAAAGCCAACTGGTTTCCGTATCAGGGCGAAGAACACATGGCCGTTCGGAATGGCGTGGGCATGTACGATTTAAGCTCCATGCACAAATATCTGGTTCAGGGACCGGATGCGGAAAAGGTTTTGCAGCGATTATGTGCCAACGATGTCGCTGTACCCGTGGGCCGTGTTGTTTACACACCGGTTCTCAACGATAAGGGTGGCTTTGAGTCCGATCTCACCGTGACCCGGTTTGATGCAGATTCCTTTTTTATTGTCACCGCCCTGGGTACGGGTGTACGTGATTTTGACACCATCCGGCGAGGTATTCCGGCCGAGGCTCGGGCCACCATTACCGATGTTACCCACGGTTATGCCATGCTGGCGGTCATGGGGCCACAATCCCGCAACCTCCTGTCAAAACTGACGGACGCCGACCTCTCCAACGAGGCCTTCCCTTTCCGGACTGCCAAAGAAATTGACCTGGCTTACGCCCGGCCATGGGCCGTGAGAATTTCCTACGTCGGTGAATTGGGTTGGGAGCTCTACATTCCCTCGGGATTTGCAACCGCCGTATTTGATGCCCTCATGGCGGCCGGCAGTGAATTCGACCTTCGTCTGGTGGGCATGCAGGCTGTAAACTCCCTGCGATTGGAAGCCGGTCTGCGCCATTGGGAATCCGACATCGGGCCGGAGGACACCCCCTACGAAGCCGGACTCGGTTTCGGCGTCAGGCTGGACAAAGAGGGTTTCAT
The DNA here is from genome assembly GCA_963744665.1 of uncultured delta proteobacterium. GTDB lineage: Bacteria > Desulfobacterota > Desulfobacteria > Desulfobacterales > B30-G6 > B30-G6. Next base: position 70,378 of record CAVUUM010000025.1, read on the forward strand.
AGGCCGGGAGGCGCTTGTTCAACAGAAAAAGAACGCTTTGAAACGCAAACTGGTCATGTTCACCTTGGATGACGCCGAGGCCCTCCTGTTTCAGAATGAACCCATATACCGTGATGGCAAACAGGTATCCCAGATCACTTCCGGAGCCTATGGTTTTAAGATCGGGAGTGCTGTCGGTTTTGGGTATCTAAGCAACAAGGACGTCATCACTGACAAATGGATTCTTGACGGGCACTATGAGATAATGGTTGAAGGCCGGAAGATTCCGGCCAAGGTGCATCTACGATCGCCTTATGACCCGAATAATGAACGTTCGAAGATGTAAAGCAATGAACTACCCCGCAGCAGGCTGCGGAGTATCTATGGTCACAAATGATATATTTCTTGGTTTTATTACCGGTTTAATATACAGGGGCACAAAGGGTATCCAGAAAGAAGTCATGTGCATGCTGCAACTGTCAATCGAATGCCTGATAACGAAAGGACTGGAAATTGCAGATCGAAAGAACCGGTGTATCTGTCTTTAATGGCCTGGGATTGAATTTTCTGACCCATGACGATCTGGACACCATTCATCATGGCGCCTGTCATATTCTCAAACACACCGGTGTTCTCGTTGAGCTTGAAGAAGCGGCCGATCGTTTTCAAAGTGCCGGTGCTTTTGTGAGGCGTTCCGGTAAAAACTGGATCGTTAAAATCCCCGAGTGGCTGGTGAGCGAAAGCCTCTCAAACACCCCCAAAGATGTCACCTACTACGCCCGGGATCCGAAAAAGGATTTCTTGCTGGAAAACAACCGGGTCGGCTTCGGCACCTTCGGAGAGCAGGTCAGTATCATCGATCCCGGTACCCGCGTGTATCGCACGTCCACAAAACAGGACTGCTGCAAGGTCTACCGCCTCATCGACGCACTCGACGAACTTGCTTTCTGCCAACGAACCATCTGCCCGGGTGATCAGTCGCCCGCCACCCAGGCAGTCCACAATTTTCATGCGTTGATTACCCACAACAGCAAGCACATCACCATCGGCATGGTCAACAGACCCAGCGTGGATGTCATTGTTAAAATGGCGGCGGCGGCAACTGGCGGCATGGACAAACTGCGCGAAAAACCCATTTGTACCTGCTCTTGCTGCGTCACCAGTCCCCTGATTCTGACCCAACAGTGCTGTGAGATCCTCATCGCCGCCGTGGAATCGGGTATCAATGTGGACATCATGACCATGGCCCTGGCCGGCGGCTCCGGTCCGGTCACTCTTGCGGGTACCATCGTCCAGACGGTGGCCGAACAATTGAGTGGTCTAATTCTGGCCCAGATCACCCGAAAAGGCGTGAACGTCACCCTGGGCTCGTGCAGCACCATTATGGATCTGAAAACCGGCCTTGCATCAACGGGAGCGCCAGAATGGGGCCTGGTGGGTGCTGCCATCGCGCAGATGGGTAACTATTACCACATTCCCTGTCGTGTGGGTTCGGGGGTCAGCGATTCAAAACTCCCCGATGCACAAGCCGCTTATCAGTTTACCCTCAATGCCCTGCCCCTGTCCCTTGCCGGGGCCAATATGATTTTCGGTGCCGGCGGCATCGACAGCGGACTTGCTTTTGATTACGCCAAACTGATCATGGACCATGAATGCATCTGCCACATCAGAAAAATTCTGGAGGGTGTCCGCGTGGACAGTGAAACCATGGCCCTTGATCTCATCCATGAGATCGGTCCCGGTGGGACCTTTCTCGACCACCGTCACACCTTCGAGCGAACCAGGACCCAGTCAACCGCCCAGATTTTTGACCGGAACACCCGAGAGGTCTGGATGGACACCACCGCCGGAAAAGACCTCACTGAAAGGGCTTATGCAAAGGCCATGGCAATTCTGGAAAACCATCAGCCCTCAGCCCTGCCTGACGGCGCCGCAGAAACCATTAACAGTCTGCTGGATGAATTTGAAGCCCAATCAAAGAAGTAGATGCCCGGGTCCAAAGGGCCCGGCGCTGATTTAACCCTATAAGGGATTAATATTATGCACATTCAGCGTATGATAAATTCTAAATTCGAATATCGAAATACGAAACAAATCCAAATATCTCTGACCTGGCCCAAAGGACCAGGTTTTAAATGACTGAATAATTTTTTTGGGGTTGTTTTAGCCGCTATCAGGCGCAGGAAATCGAATGAAACAGATTAGAGAGGCTGCTCGAGAAACACCGGTTCTGGCAGAAACAGATGTGCTCGTGGTGGGCAGTGGACCGGGAGGCCTTGCAGCCGCACTTGCTGCCGCACGGGAAGGCGTCCATACGATTTTGTTGGAGCGATACGGGTGCTTCGGGGGAAATATCACCCAGGCAGGCGTTGAGTCTATCGCCTGGTACCGTCATGGGGGCACCATAGATGTTCAAGGCATCGGTATCGAACTGGAGCAACGTGCCAAACAGATGGGCGCAACCGAGCCCGAGCCCCAGTCCCAGAGTGAAGCTTTCAACACGGAACTATTCAAGGTCGTAGCGGATACGCTCGTTCAGGAAGCCGACATTCTACCGATCCTTCACTGTATGGCAGTGGAAACGATAATGGAAGGTGATACCATCAAAGGGATCATCACGGAAAGTAAATCCGGTCGACAGGCCATTCTTGCAAAACGGGTAATCGATGCCACCGGAGATGCCGATATTGCTCATTTGGCTGGTGCACCCTGGCGCAAGGCTCCAAAAAATGAATTGTTGGGTGTAACGGTGACATTCGCTTTAAGTGGTGTTGATCGAAAGCGTTTCTTGTCACATGTAAAAACGAATCCTTCCACGTATAAGGACTGGGGGGTTGAAACCTCGGGCAAAGAAGATAACATGTTCAGCCCGTATCTCAACGCTCCGTTTCAGTTGGCCAAAGAGGCCGGTGAAATTCCTGGAGACGTTGCAATTGCCGGAACCTGGAGTCGCATCAGTGAACAGGGAGACGCCACCTATCTAAACATTGTTTACATACTGGGTCATGATGCCACCGACGTACACGATCTTACACGTGGAGAAATCGAAGGGCGAAGGCAGGCCATGTGGGCTGCCAATGCCCTGAAGAAATATACGCCGGGCTTTGAGAAAGCCTCCCTCAGGTCCTTTGGTTCATCTTTAGGAATACGGGAATCGAGAAAAATCATCGGTAGATACAACCTGACGGAAAATGATGTTCGAAATCAGGGGCGTTTTGATGATGCCATTGGTATGTTTCCCGAATTTTTGGATGGATATGGAATCGTCATTCTACCCACAACCGGCCGTTACTTCCAGGTGCCTTATGGCATCATGGTCCCGCAAAAGGTGGAAAACCTGCTGGTGGCGGGTCGCTGCGTGGCAGGAGACCGCATTTCCCATTCGGCCACCCGCCAGATGATGTGCTGCACAGTTACCGGGCAGGCAGCCGGGGTGGCAGCCGCACTATCAATCAAAGATAAAAATTGCTGTAGCCAAGTGGATATTGCCTCACTGCAAAAGGCCTTGTCAAAGCAAGGGGTCCGAATTAAGGTATAGAAACTGTTCATAGTGCCAAGACGCTGTTCTCAATTATGAAGTAGCCAGGAAAGGAGCGAGATGCAAATTCAAGATTTTACAATGGATTTTTTCTCATTAAAGGGTAAAAATGCCATTGTCACGGGCGGCAATACAGGTCTTGGGCGCTCATTTGCTTTGGCACTGGCCAAGGCAGGAGCCAACCTGTTTGTACCCACGATTCTGGACGATGAAGGCTTGACCAGAGATCTTATTGAAGCAGAGGGTGCTGGCTATGAGGTCATGCAGATGGATATTACAGCGCATGGCGCACCCAAAAAAATAATCGAAACCTGTGTCGCAACATTGGGCGCTGTTGATATACTGGTAAACAGCGCCGGCATCTGCATCTCGGATGACGTTGAGACTTTTGGCAGAGACCAGTGGGACAAAATGGTGAGCATCAATCTGACAGCCGCATTTGAACTCAGCTTTGAGGCGTCAAAATTCATGATTCCGCAGAAAAGTGGTAAGATTATCAACATCTGTTCACTTTTCTCATTTCTCGGGGGGCAATGGTCACCGGCGTATGCATCCACAAAACATGGCCTGGCAGGTTTTACAAAAGCCTATTGTGATGAACTTGCCCAGCACAATATTCAGGTCAACGGGATTGCGCCGGGGTATTACAAAACTGCCATTACGGAAAAGACCCGAAGTAACCCGGAAACGAGTCAAAGGGTTCTCGATCATATTCCTGCCAATCGTTGGGGTGAGACAATGGATCTTATGGGCACGACCATATTCCTGGCCAGCAGAGCATCAGACTATGTAAACGGTCATATACTTGTCGTTGATGGAGGCTATCTGGTTCGTTGATGAAAAAACAATATGTCATCGGTCTTGATGGGGGAACCCAGAGTACGAAAGTGGTCATTTTCGATCTTGAGGGCAATCTCATATGCCAGGGCAAAAAAGAACTTCAACCCATGCACATGCCAAAGCCCGGGGTGGCCGAGCACCCGGATGACGATTTGTGGGATTCCATCGTGGCAGCCAGCCGTCAGGCCATGGAGCGATTTTCTGGAGATGTCAAATCCATATTGGGAATTGGCCTGTGCACCATTCGCTGCTGCAGGGCCTGCCTGAAAGAAGACGGCACACTGGCCTCGCCGGTCCTGAGTTGGATGGACCTTCGCCTGGCCCGCCCCTATGAGCACAAGGATCCACAGGTCCGGTATGTGACCACAACATCCGGATATATCACCCACCGCTTTACCGATCAGATCAGGGATACGGCAGCTAATTATGAGGGGATGTGGCCCATCGATAAAGATACCTGGCAGTGGAGTGAAGACCCCGAGATCATAAAAACCTACAATGTCCCAAGATCAAACCTTTTTAAACTCGAAGTGCCTGGATCTATCCTCGGGTATGTAACGGAGAAGGCCTCTGAACAGACAGGTATTCCAGCCGGAATTCCTGTGGTTGCCACCGCAAACGACAAAGCGGTTGAAGCCCTGGGTGCAGGTCTGCTGCCGGGTAGTACTGCTCTCGTCTCCCTTGGAACCTATATAGGTGGGATGGTATATGGTGAGAAAAACATGACGGATACCAACACATTTTTCACCAATATGGCATGCATACCCAATGAATATCTCTATGAAAGCGGCGGTATTCGCCACGGCATGGGGACTGTCAGCTGGTTGAGAAACCTATTCAATGAAGACGTCCGCAAGGAAGCGCAATCCCGCGACATTTCTCCCGAAGAGGTTCTTAACCGGGAAGCCCAGAAGGTTGCAGCGGGAAGTGATGGGTTGATGACAGTTCCTGAATGGCTGGCACCGCCGGACAAGCCTTTCAAAAAGGGGGTCATGCTCGGATTTCACGGGCGCCACACCCGGGCGCATCTGTACCGCTCGATGCTGGAGGCCATTGCATTGACCATGAAAAATCATGTGGATGCCATGTGCCGGGAATTGGGCATCGAACTTGACCAGGTCATCGTATCCGGCGGGGGGGCACGCAGCGATCTGTTCATGCAGATTTTTGCAGATGTATTCGGCATCCCGGCCATCAGAAATGAGATCACGGATGCCGCCGGCCTGGGCTCAGCCATCTGTGCCGCTGTGGCCACGAACGCCTATGATACCTTTGGAGACGGCCATCGAGAAAATGGTCAGGATCCGTGATGTGTTTCATCCCATCCCGGATCATACCTCCCTGTACAAAAAGATGAACCAGTATGTATACAGGCATATTACCGGTTTTACGGACGGCATCCTGGAGAAATCGTACACCATATTCAAGCAATAACAGCATCGTCGTTGAAAAGAGAGGCAGAAAATGTCCTTGAAAAGGAAACAGATTGTCGAAGCGTTAAAGACTATTGCGGGAAAAGAGCACGTCGTAACCGACGAACAGGTTTTAAAGGAGAGCAGTGTCGACCGTTTCAGACGATTTGAAGCTTATCACGGCGTGTACAGCCTACCGCTGCCGGCCGCAGTCGTATATGTAAACAACACCCAAGCGGTTGCTGCTGTCATTAAATTTGCCAACGAAAACAGGATCAATCTGGTCCCGAGAACCGGGCACTCGGCCACGGAAGGCGGTCTTGAAACCGCCCTGGAAAACTCCATTGTCGTTGACGGATCCGGTATGAATCAGATCCTTGACATCGACACCTATAATATGCAGGCAACCGTGCAATGCGGCGCCTCCCTTCAAGAACTTGACGACCGTTTGAGAGAACAGGGTTACACCACCGGCCACTCACCTCAGTCAAAACCTCTAGCACAACTGGGGGGGCTGGTTGCCACCAGAAGTATCGGCCAGTTTTCGACCCTATACGGCGGTATCGAAGACATGGTCGTAGGATTGGAAGCTGTTTTTCCGGATGGTGGCATTACACGCATAAAAAACGTACCTCGCAGGGCCGCAGGGCCTGACATCCGTCATGTTATCATCGGAAATGAAGGCGCCCTTTGCTTTATCACGGAAGTTACTGTTAAAATATTTAAATATTTTCCTGAAAACAACCAATTCCTGGGTTATACCCTGGATAATATGAAAACAGGTTTCGAAATCCTCCGGGAAGTCATGGTAAATGGTTACAGGCCGTCCGTCGCACGTCTTTATGACATTGAAGATGGTTCCTACCACTTTTCTCATTTTGCTGAAGACAGGTGCGTATTGATTTTTGTGGCGGAAGGCGTAAAACCAATCGCTGATGCAACGGCCACGGCCATCGAGAATATTGTGGCCCGCTACGACGAATGCGTCAAAGTGGATCCGAAGCTGATCGAAAAATGGTTTGCCCACCTCAACTGGGACCCGGCCAATTTAGCTGCTGAAAAAGTTGAAATCATGGAAACCAAAAACGTCTGTAATACCACTGAAATATCCGCAAACTGGGGGATCATCAATGACATCTACGAGGTGTGCATGAAACGTGTACGAAACGAGATCCCCGACCTGACCCTGTTGGGAGGCCATTCTTCTCACAGCTATCTCAACGGAACCAACCTCTACTTTGTATACTTTTATAATGTGGTGGACTGCAAACCCGAAGAAGAACTCACAAAGTATCACCTGGCCATCAAAAAAATCATCGTGGAAGAGACCATCAAGGCTGGCGGATCCATGTGCCATCACCACGGGGTCGGCAAGCATAGAACCCATTGGATCGAACAGGAATATGGATCCTCGTATTTTATCCTCAAAAAACTGAAAAGTGCTTTCGACCCCAACAACATCATGAATATGGGGACCATCATACCGTTGGAAAAGTAAATGAATATTCTGGTGTGCTTCACAAATGTTCCCGATTTGGAGATGATTGACGACGAGGATTGGGTCATTGACAAAAATCTTCAAATCGATACCAGCTTCCTGAAACCCACCCTGAGCAATCTATGATGAAAGCGCGCTGGAAATTGCCCTGAAGCTTTGGATGCATCCGAAAGAATCAGGTGCCCATGGAACTCAAAGCCTTGACCATAGCCGGTCCCCCGCAACACCCATCCTGAAAACCCTTAATGCGCTGCGGTTCAAGCGGGTCGTGCGCATCGACAGCCAGGATGATCTCCGATTCAGACCAGGGGCCATCGCTTCTGTTTTAACCCAATATGTCCGCAAACATGCCCCCCAGGATGTACTGCTGCTGGGTAGACAAACCAGTGTCGGTGAAAACGCGAAAACACATCTGCTGACGGCGGAAATGCTGGGGTGGCCATGCATCACCCAGGTTGCCGGTATCGAACTGGTCGACAGAGAACCACTTGAAGGTGACCAGTCAGGTAGATGACGGCCAGACTCCAACAGCAGATCCAGACACCGTGTGTGCTTTCTATTGGAGATGCGCCCAATGCCTATTTGCGGGTTCCCACGACTCAAGAACAGGATGCATCACGGCAAGCGGCCCATCGAAATCCTGTCCATCAGGGATTTTCAACTGCCGGAAGAGACCGAAAAACTCATCGACCTGGAAGTCATAAGCCATGCAAGACGCCGGAATTCTCATCCAAGGGGAGACCCCAAAACAGAAAGCCAAGAAGCTTTATGACGTATATTTGAAAGAAAGGCTGGAAAAATTTGATATTCAAAGGAATACTCAATGGCTGCGCAACCAACATCGCTTCTCAGGCCGAGGAGATGAATGGTTTTATTTGCAAGCATTTGCGTTCAGAGGACACCATGGGCAGCACCATTCTTTTTTATTCCAGAGAAGAGCAAAAAGATGCGCTGCTTGGCCTGGCTCCCACCGCGTCCGTACAACTCGTCCGTCATCGCCGCTATCAGCCGGAAAATATTCTCAAAGCGCTCGAAAACATTGAAAAAGAAGAAAAGGCCCACCTGTATCTGTTTCCCAGCGGGTTTGAGGGATCGGAAATTGCCGTCCGCCTGGCTTTCCGTTTGAAAGGTTCGTCTCTCGTCCAGGTAAAACAGATCGAATGCTCAAACAAAAAGTTGATCGCAAAGAAGGCCGTCTATGCGAACCATGTTCTGGCTACCTTCGAATTAACAAAAAAACCCTACTGCGTCTCCCTTGCCAAAGGGAGCACCAGCAGCCGGCCCATAGCCAAACGAGACACCATGACTGTTACCGAAGTTGACATGACCCACCTGCATCAAGACCGGTTCATCAAGACGTCACAATCGACCCCTTTTAAACCGGCCAGGGAACTTGCCAAGGCCACGTTCCTTGTCATTGGCGGCAACGGCATGCACAGTCATGAAGACACCAAAAAACTTCATCAGATCGCCGAAACGATTGGCGCCGATTTTGGTGTCAGCCGTCCGGCAGCAATGCAGCCTGGGCGCCCATGCACCGATTAGTAGGCGTTTCCGGGGCCATGACAAAAGCGGATGTCTGTCATTGTTGCGGGGGTTTCCGGGGCTGCCGCTTTTTATGCCGGCATCGAAAAGAGTCAATTCATTGTTGCCATCAACAAAGACATTCGGGCACCCATTGTCAAGTTGCCGACGTTGCCATCATCGATGACTATAAAGCAGTGATAAATGAGCTTGTCAAGATCATGAGAGAAAATAATTAGCGCAAATCGCCATTGGAACATCCCATTTCGCTTTATCGATGGTGAAACCCGATACTTGAGTTACTGATTATAAACAAAAAGGAAAAACAATGATCATCGGATGGATAGGACTGGGTAATATCGGCGGTGTCATGGCGGCCAACTTGATAAAGGAGGGTTATCACCTCATGGTACACGATCTTGAATACAAGGCTGCCGAAAAATTGATTGCGGCGGGGGCTGAATGGGCAGATACCCCCCAGGCCCTGGCCGCCAAAGCGGACACGATCATCACCTCTTTGCCCGGCCCTCCTCAAGTGAAGGCCGTCATGGAGGGCGAGCACGGGGTATTTGCCGGCATCCGCCCGGGCAGTACCTGGATCGACATGTCCACCACCGATGCTGAAGAGGTGGAGCGACTCGGGAGAATTGCTGCCGAAAAAGGCGTGTCGGTTCTGGAAGCACCCCTGACCGGGGGTGTGACCCTTGCCAAGGCGGGCGGTATCACCATGCTCGTGGGGGGCGAGAAAGATGTTTTCGATTCACAGCTGCCCATGCTGCAAAAGATCGGCGGCAAGATACTCCTCATGGGACCCCTGGGAAGCGCCAGCATCGTCAAGGTCATCACCAATCTCTTGGCCCTGGGACACCTGATCATGGCCGGTGAGGCTTTCATGTTGGGAAACCAGGCCGGCATCGACCCCAAAGCACTGCTGGAGGGTATTCAGGCCAGTTCCGGCAACAGTTATACCATCGATAAAGAAATACCCCTGGTTTACAACGGAAGCTATGACGTGGGTTTTTCAATGGCCCTGGCCTGCAAGGACCTGGGGCTGACAATGAAACATGCCCGAAAATACGGGGTGCCCCTTGAATTAGGCGCATTGGTGGAGCAGATATTTATCCGGGCAAAAAGGGAGTATGGTGAAGCTGCCAATTCCACCCAGGCGGTAAAACTTCTAGAAGACACCATGAAGGTCTATCTGCGCGCAACCGGGTATGAGGATTTTCGATAAGATCGGTAAAACTTTTGCGATTACACCAGGGTGGCTTTCAAAATTTTTTTTCAGGTTAGCCGATCGTTGTACGCCCCTCAAACCTGTTGACACAATTAATGTTGATATCCAGGATTGGGCAATGTTGAATTTCGCTTCAATGCCTTTGGCACATCCAGGCTGCGGTGTCATGATGCCAAGGTTCAAGTCCTGCCGAACCTCACCCATGATCACCGGATCAGTCAAATCTGAAACTGCCACCTTCAGTTTTTCGGCCACATAGGCCTTGGCCTGTTCTATTCGCATTCCCCGGGCCATTTGCACGCGAGCAACCAGATCTCCGGCTCCTCGCATTCCGCCCATTCCCGAGGCATGCGCGTGGGTGATCGCCATGGCGAAAGGGATCACCCACGCCAACCTACAACCCATCCAGACGGCATATCTCTACAATAGCCTTGGACGAACGTGAAACAATATCCATGGGTGGGTGATCGTTTACCGTCACCCCACCGACCCCCATGCCCATATTGGGGTGAATGGGAATCTTGGCCACTTCGCCGCAGGCCTTGGTATAGGTTACCGTGCGGGCCAGGTTCCAGGGCGCCGATTCGTTGGTGTTTGTGTTGATCACCGGTCCGAAGATGGTGGCCCCGGCGGCCTCGGCCATCTTTACCTGCTGATGGGGATACATTCCCGCCAGACGTTCCCCCTTGTAGGTCAATTCACTGTGCATCCCCAGAACAAACTCCCCGGCCATACCCATTTGAATGCACATATCCGGGTATTTGGTTTTGAGTTTCTCTGTAGCCAATAAGCGCTGCGAGAAAATCGGCATCCCCGGCAGCCCCGGTGGTATCCAGATTGATCCCGTCAGCACCCGATTCATACATGGCGCTTGCAGCTGAAACGATATCCGCCACCAGGTGTGCCACCGAGGCTTCATAAGATTGTTGTGCCTCTTTGATCTTACCCATGGGCATTAATTCACCCGGGTTGGGAAAAGGTCCGTCCGGCTGGCTGTATAGCCCCAGGTTGGGCTGAGCGCCATAAAACAACGGGATATGCGTAACAAGCAAGGCTTGTTCCAAGATGGGTTGTTCCATGGTGATGATGGGTTTAACGGGCTTATAGGAGTAATCCACATGGTTCAACTCCATGGTATCGGCCCCCATGATCTTCTCATAAATCTGCAAGGCCTGGATGCGGTCCACGTTGACGCCTACCCTGCGAATTTTCAACGTTCCGGCATCGTATGTGAGAATCACCTCATTGCCCGGTTCGACGCTCAAAAACCGAAAAGGGCATTTAAATATATCCCGCAGGTGTTCGAGCTCCGACTGGGTCAGGGGATCTATTTGACCTCGTTCAGCAGCATCCTGGCTGCCACGCTGGAGGTCCTCCATTAATTCTTCTTCACTCAACGCAAGGACGGTTCCGTCCCCGTAGCGGGTTATAATGTTACGCATTAAATACCTCCTTTTATTGAAGAACCCCGCAGCATGCGAATCACTGCCGAACGGCAGGACCTACGGGGTTAGCGCTCGCTGTTCCGGTTCATCCAACGGCGGCGGAATCAAGACGAAATTGCCGAAATGCTTCTTCTCCAGAAATTCGCGCTGTGCGTCCGCAATCTGTTCAAGCGAAAACGTCTTGGCAAGGATCGGCCGCAACTCGTCGCACTCAATGTAGGAAATAAGGTTTGGAAAAACAGGTTCGTCCCACGCGGTACAGCCAATCAGCGTCAGGTCTTTTAGATAGAAGGTGCGCATGTCCAAGGTCACGAGTGGACCGGCAATCGCACCGGATGATACATACAACCCGCCTCTTTTAAGCACCTTCAGCAAACGGCCAAAGCCTGGCCCGGCAACATTGTCAAAGACAACGTCCACAGAGTTTTCCCCGAGAATGGCAACGATATCATCGTCACGTTCAATGACACGATCTGGCCCAATGGACCTGCACCTTCTCCATCTTTGCCTTTCCCGCGATTGCGGTCACAGTGGCACCACGCCGCTTCACCAGTTGCACCACAGCCGAGCCAACACCGCCGGATGCTCCGGCAACCAGCACATGCTGGCCCTCACACACACCTGGCGCGATGCACCATATTCTCCGCTGTCCCGTAAGCGCAGGGAATGGTGCCCAGTTCGGCATCACTCCAATCGCAGTCCACCGCGAAAACCTCCCCGGCCGGCACCTTCACAAACTGCGCAAAGGCCCCGTCAAAATCAGAGCCCATCCAGACATTTTCCATGGAACCAAAACCAAGCGGGCGCATACAAGACCGTACCAGTACACGGGTACCAATGGTGCTTTCATCCCCGCCAGGAGCAACAGCGACAATACGGCCGCAGCAATCCGTGCCTTGAATGAATGGAAAGGGCGTTTCCTTATTCCACCCGCCATCCGCCTTTTTTGTGGCGGTCTTTTCCTCCGCACATGCCGTATCTTCGGTACCTGCTGTGACCGTGGATGAGTACCAACCGACACGTGTATTAATTTCAGTATTGTTAACACCGGCAGCAAGCACTTGCAGCAGGACCTCACCTGCTTCAAGTGTCGGAATGGGAACCTCACGGTACGCGAGCTTGTCATATCCGCCATTCCCCGTTGTAACAACGGCCTTCATCTAGTATCACAGTCCATTTGGATCAAATCGATCTTTGCTTTGGAACCTTTCGACCATAGCAACCACCCTTTCTGTATTATCGTTTACCGGAGGCAACAGTGATAGTGTGAGCATGTCCACGCGTAACATTTATCACGACGCCAATACAGATATCAATTTTATTGTGAACGGAGCATAAGAGTAACACTTGCCATAACAGGTTTGACGATCTCTTTGAAAATCACAATTCGACCCTTTAAAGTTATTAATCACTTGGCTGATGCCGCACATCATCTCACTCGAACCCCGGCCCCCGGCACTCCACGAACCTCAATTTGGATCAACTCTTTTGGAGATGTCCGTTAACTTAATATGGCCTCTGAATCTTTTAGTTTACAGACAGTAAAGTATATTCATTTCCAGCCCTCTCATTAAGACTAACTGAGCCTCCACCCGCCGAGTAGAAAGCTCAAAATTTTACTAAAAGGGGACTGGAATATCCAATTCCGAATATGGCCGACTTAGTGATTGAAGCCGTTGTGTAAAATTCGGATTGACGGTAAATAATTCTTCGGCTATTTACAATCCTCATGATACAATAATGAAAAAGGAATAGCCATGAGTAGCGTACAACCCCGAATACAAATTCTCTCCGAGGAACAAAAAAAGTTGTTTTATGAAAAAGCCCTGTGGGTATTGGAAACGGTGGGTGTTAAAGTCGAATGTCCGGAGATGGTCCGGGAATTTGCTGAGCAGCCCGGTGTAAGATGTGAGGGCGATGTGGTGAAACTTCCCGGAAAACTAGTTGAACAGGCATTGGAGACAGCCCCCCGTCAAGTGGATATATACAATCGGCGTGGTGAGCAGGCTTTCAGCCTCGGACCTGATTTTAATCACCATACCCGATTTTCCATTGGTTCACCCACACTGAACTATCAACACCCCGAAACACGCGAAATTGAAGAATGGAAGCGATGCCATACCGGGTTGATTGCGGGACTCGCCAATAGCCTGGATGCTTTTGACGCCATTGCAACACCCGGCACGATCCATGATTATGGCCCCGAGCAGGCAGACTATTTTTCAACCCTTGAATTGCTGGCCAACACCCATAAACCCATTATTCTATTGGTTTCCAAAGACAATGCCTTTCCCGGTGTCTTAAGCTTCATCGAACACCTGTTTCCATCAGTTGCGCAAAAAACCGTTTGTGATCCCTTATGTCAATAACATTACCCCCCTCGTGCTGAACAAAGGCACCACCGACAAAATGAAAACCGCCTATTCTTACGGTCTGCCGGTAATTTTCAACAATTTTGTCATGGCCGGGGCCAGCACCCCCATCACACCTGCCGGGTGTATGACCCTCGCCATCGCGGAACTGCTCATGGGCATTACCTGCAGCCAGTTGATACAACCCGGGGCAAAAATTATTGCCGGCAGTCTTCCCAATTCATTTAACATGTCCACCATGAATGCTTTTTACAGCCCCTCGAGTCTGGTTGTCAGCCACAGTATTGCGGAAATGATGGACTATTTTGCCATCCCCCACAGTGGAACATCCGGGAACAGCCTCGGATGGGAAGGGGATCTGATCGAGGCCGGGATCAAGTGGATGAATTATCTGCCGAGCATCATGGGCAAGGTCGGTCTGTGTCCCTTTGCCGGTCCCGTATTCCAGGCCACAACCCTCTCTGCCACAAGTATCGTACTGGCCTCCGAGGTGATCAGGGAAGCCCGGAAATATGCCCGGGGATTTGAAATGGAAGACAATTTTCTGTTGGACGAGATTCAGGAGGTGGGTCACGGCGGTTCCTATTTAGGCACCCAATCAACATTCGAGCAGTTCAGAGACTACCAGCCTGAAAGCGACATCTGGCCAAGTCTGACCCTCGAGAGCTGGAAGAATTCCGGCATGCCCACAAGCACACGTATGCTAAGAGAAAAAACACTGCATCTGCTCAACCATCCTGTTCTGCCTGCCGATCGCCAGGATGTTCTTGAAAAAGGCGAGGATTATATCACCCGACTGGGCTTATAAGATAAATTCGGATTATCATGGATTAAGCAACTCCATCATCGGATGCAATTGGAATGTTATTTGGACACGCCAGTTTTAGAATCAGAAAAAACAGGCCGAACACCAGCGTGCTCGGCCTGTTTTTTCAAGATTTAAAAAATTTTATACAAACCACCATCGTTCACCATTTCGCATGCCATCCATGGCCATGTGACCTGACATAGGCCCATGGGCCGTCTTACTTGAACTGGCCTCAACCATCTGGTTGAACATGGGAACAACCGTTCCACTGTCATTTCTGCATATTTCCTGCATATCCTCGTACATTTTTCTACGTTTGCTTTCATCCAGTTCTGCTCTTGCAGCTACCAGCAGTTTGTTAAAACGCTCATTTCTCCAGTGGGTATCATTCCAGGGAGCCCCATCAGCATAAGCAACCGAGAACATCATATCTTCAACGGGACGTCCGCCCCAGTAACACATACACCACTCTTTTTTTATCCAGACATTGCTCCAGTACCCGTCATCAGGCTCCCGGACAACATTGATGTTGATGCCTGCTTTTTTGGCCTGTTCCTTCATGAGCACGGCAGCGTCGACGGCACCGGCAAAAGCGGCATCTGCAGCATGCAGATTAAAGACATGGTCCAGCATACCTGCTTTTGTCATATAGAATTTTGCCTTGTCCGGGTCATACGTTCGTTGTTCCAGATTTTTTG
The DNA here is from genome assembly GCA_963744665.1 of uncultured delta proteobacterium. Taxonomy (GTDB): domain Bacteria; phylum Desulfobacterota; class Desulfobacteria; order Desulfobacterales; family B30-G6; genus B30-G6. The sequence continues at coordinate 85,729 of CAVUUM010000025.1, forward strand.
CATGGTATTTATTGACGGGTGCAATGGGATGATCATTGCCGACTTCGCCATAGCCGCGCAAAATTTGTTTCAATAATTCTTCACGGTCAACGGCCAGCTTCAATGCCATACGAACATTATTGTCATTGTAGGGTTGTTGATCCACAAGCATGGGGATGGTGTAGTGGGCTGTTGCCGTTATTGCGGTGACATTTATCCCCGGCATCTTTTTCAGGAGATGCACTGTTTTAAGTTCAACAACGATCCATGTAGTGTATCTGACCGGTTTTCAATGCATTTGTTCTGGCATTGGTATCGACAATAGACAGGGTTTCGATCTCATCAAAATGGGCCCTTCCCTCTTTCCAGTAATTGGGGTTGCGTTTTGCAAACGCCCTGACACCCGGTTCCCAGGTCTCCAGAATATATCCCCCGGTGCCCATGCCCTTTTCGAATTCCGGGCCTGCCGTTCCGGCGGGGCAAATGGTTAAGTGATAGTCGCCCAAAATAAACGGAAAATCGGCACTGCCTCCGGATAGCGTAAAAACAACTTCATTTTTTCCGTCGGCTTTAATGGATTCAATGCTTTTCAAGTACCCTTTGGCTGCAGACTTGGAATCTTCACCCCGATGGTGGTTTATGGAAAAGATCACATCTTCTGCTGTCATGGTTTTGCCATTGTGAAACTCTACGCCCTTGCGCAGCTTAAAAGACCATACTTTTGCATCAGGCGTTGAGTCCCAGGACTCGGCCAATTCAGGAATGGCATTGAAATTGTGATCGATTTCCACCAGACTGTTTCGTATCTGCCAGTTGAGGTTCTGGTTCATGTTGGACGTCAGTGTCCCGGGGTCCATGGAGTCGGTGGTTGATCCGCCGGTAGCCCCCATGATGAAACGTCCGCCTTTTTTGGGGGCAGCAGCCTGGGCTGTGCCTGCAAGCAAGGCCGGGGAAAGTGTCGCTGCGAGACCAAGTGCGGATACCTGCGCCATAAACTGTCTTCTACTAATTTTGTTTTGCTTAAACATTTTAGTTAATTTTGATAGTTCTGACATGTTGATCTCCTTTTCCTTTGATGATTAATATAAAAGGGCGAAAATACTTTCAGCAAGCTGTTGAATCGAAGCGGACATCACAAGATAGGCATTTTTATTCTAAATTGAGTATGTCAAAACGATGCTCACCGCGTCAATACTTTATTTAATACAGTATGTTGTGATCTTCGTTCAAACCAATGGCGATCAGGAAAGTATGGCTTTCAGGGCCGTTATCAGACGCGAAACATTTTCCGGCCGCGCCGTGTGGCCCATGAGCCCGATACGCCAGATTTTTCCGGCCAGGGGCCCCAGACCAGCCCCGATTTCAATTTTGTATTCATTCAGCAATGTACTGCGCACAGCCGCCTCGTCAACACCCTCCGGAATTTTCACGGAGTTGAGCATGGGGAGACGATCGCCAGGCGCCACCAGCATGGAAAGACCCAGGGACTCGAGTCCATGCACCAGTTCTTCGTGACAGACCCTGTGCCGGCGGTAGACATTGTCGGGTCCCTCTTCCATGATCAGCTGCAGTGCCTGGTACAAGCCATAGTGCATGTTGATGGGGGCTGTGTGGTGATAAGCACGGTTAGCGCCTTTCCAATACTTGATGATCATGGAAAGATCCAGATACCAGTTGGGCACCTTGGTTTTGCGGTTCTCTAAAGCGGCCACGGCTTTTTCCGAAAATGAAAGGGGTGCCAAACCTGGCGGACAGGAAAGGCATTTCTGGGTGCCGCTGTAAAGGGCATCGACTCCCCATGCATCCATGGCGATCTCAATACCACCGAGACTGGTAACAGCATCCACCAGATAAATTGTTTCGGAATCTTTTAACAGCGCGCCGATTTCCCGCACCGGGTTTTTTACACCCGTGGAAGTCTCTGCATGAACCACCGCAACGATTTTGTACGAAGTGTCCATAAGCTTTGCCTGCACTTGGCTGGCAATCACAGGCGTGCCCCATTCAAATTCCAGGGTGTCCACACGGGCCCCTAAACGCTGGGCCACATCCTGCATACGCATGCCGAATACACCATTGATGAGTATGAGTACAGGATCATCTTTTTCGATCAGGTTGACAAAACAAGCCTCCATCCCGGAAGAACCGGTTCCGGACATGGGAATCGTCAGGGAGTTGTCTGTGTTGAGCAGGGTTCGAAGATCCTGTTTGATGGCATCCATGATCCGGATGAAGTAAGGATCCAGGTGACCAAGGGTTTTTCTGGATAGGGCCTCGTATACGGTATCATGAACACAGGAAGGACCCGGGCCCATCAACAGGATTTCTTCGATATTGTCAAGTAAATTGTCCATTTTCAGTTTAATCCTTTCAGCTATTCGTATTTGTCAGTTCATCTCTATTTGAAAGTGGTTATCGCGTGTAATTCACCAAAGCCTAATGGGAAGCTCCTTGGGCAACAGGGCACGCAAACTCGCAATGCCGGCAGGGCTTTGATACCTTGCTGGCCTCTTCGATACCCATGATCGATCCATCCATCATTTCCGCATCGGCATCACGTTTGTCGTTCTCCTTTATGCACAACGATCTCTCGAAGGCCCCACTTCGAAACGCGTTTCTCGGACAGACCCGGTGGCAGGGCCTGTCGCAACCACTGCAGGGGTCAAAGTCGATAGGACCTGTCGGCACAAGCTCGGCCTCCATGAAGATCCCTCGAAGACGGACACGCGTACCAAACTCCGGCGTGACCAGGAGGTTGTTTTTCCCGATCACCCCCAGACCGGCCAGATGAGCGGAATCCTTGAGAAAGGCCCCGCCGTATTCGATTTGATACGGCAATGAAAGGGCCTTGATGCCCAGTTCTTCACCCAGCCAGATCCGGAGTTTTCTCGACTGCATCCTCATCACCCGGTTGCCGGGGGTAAAGCCCGGAACCTTCATGCTCCACCAATCGAGTACAGGTTCGGATGCGGGGTGGACCAGGGCCCACACCAGCATGGACTTGTGCTCTTGACGCCATTTTACACCTTTGTATTCTTCGTAGAACGGCCTTTTGTCGTATATTTGATAGGAAATGGAGGCCTTCAGGTCAGCAACAGTCGCTATCCCCGCTAACGATGCGCCCAGTTCCTTGGCTTTCTCGACGATGGTTTTCTCGATCCCATTGCCCTTATGTTTCATGTTTTCGGGTTCCTTTCCACAATGGTTTTCGTGTTCAGCCTGATCAGGGCATCGGCCGCAACCACCCCCTGTCCTTCCGCCATAAGCAGCAGGGGGTTGATATCGAGCTCGACAATGGAAGACGGGTCTTTCTCTACCAGGTTGGCAACCGACAGGATAACATCGACGGCAGCGCTCAGGTCGGCATGCGGTAACCCTCTGAAACCGGTTAAAAGGGGTGCACACGTCAACTGCCCCATTGCATGCAGCACCTGCTCTTTGCCAGTCGGCAACAAGAGCGGTGCGCTGTCTTTCATCATCTCCACCAGGATACCACCGCCTCCCACCAAAAGATAGGGTCCGAATTGCTCATCACGGGCCACACCCACAATCAACTCCGCCACGACGCCGCCGATCATTTTCTCGATCAGAAATGATTCGCAAAGGTTCGACATCTCCATCACCGCCCTGGACACCTGGTTTGGACTATCAAGATCGAGTCTTACGCCCCCGACTTCGGTTTTGTGCGCTAGACCCAGGGCTTTGACGACCACCGGATAGCCCAGCGCTTCGGCTGCCTGCACCGCCTCCTTGGCACTGCGGGCAACTTGTCCCAAGGGGACCGGCACACCACACCGGGCAAGAAAATCCTTGGATTCGGCCTCGTCCAGCAACTTGACAAAAGTCTCCCCTTGCTGACTAAAATTCGTGAGTAACGGTGGACTGGACGGTCGGCCCCAGGCAGCGCCCACATCCACCGCCGCCTGTATGCCGGCCATACCGGCATCGATACCGGCAAGCATGGCAACGCCCTCTTTCATCAAACGCGCCGCCACCGATTCCGAAATGGTATCGGAAAATGTGGCCAGCACTGCAGCTTTGGTGTTTGTAAGCCGTGCTGCCCGGACAAAACCCCTCTCGGCCCCACCCCAGGTCGACTGGTCACAAAGATCTTCCCTGGGATAATCGAGCAAACAAAGCGCCACATCGAAATCCTCTGCCAAAAAGGCGCTGAAGTTGTCGGCCATACGGTCCTCATTATCCCAGTCGAACATCTGAAAATCAAAGGGATTGGCAGCCACCATCAGTTCGTGTATGGTCTCTTGAAGACCCTTTGCCACCCTATCAGACAGCGGGGGCATGCTCAGGCCCGGTCCCATGGCATCAGCCAGAAGTGTGAGATCACCGCCCGAGGTGCTCATGGCCCCGATCCGACCACCCTTTAATGGGCCGAGAACATGCAACACCTTCAACGCTTCAATAAGCGCTTCCAGAGAATCGACGCGCGCCACGCCAAGACGTTCAAATAGCGTGCTCACCAGAGAATCGGAACCAGCCAGAGACGCCGTATGCGATACGACTATTTTTTTGGCAACCTCGGAGCGACCGGTCTTGATGGCTACGATGGGTTTCCCCACTTCCCTGGCAATATCGACTGCCGCCTGGAAGGCTCTCGGGTCAGACATGGCCTCCACGTACAGCCCAAGCGCTGTGACCCGATCCTGCCGGGCAAAGGTGTGAATGGCATCGTGGAGATCGAATTTCAGTTTATTTCCCAGGGATATCATATAAGCGATGGGAAGACCGCGCCGCTGCATGGTAAGGTTGAAGCCAACGTTGGATGACATGGTGATGATGGCCACACCCTGGTCAACCCGCCGGCCGCCCTGTTGATCGGGCCAGAGCATGGCTCCGTCAAGATAATTGAGGATCCCGTAGCAATTCGGCCCCACCAGGGGCATGTCACCCGAGGCTTGCAGCAGCTGCGCTTGGAGTTCGGAACCCTCTTCCCCCGCCTCGATAAAGCCGGTGGCATAGCAGACCGCACCGCCTGCACCTCTTTCAGCAAGATCTCTGACAATATTGATGGTGAGGTAACGGTTGACACCCACGTACGCGGCATCGGGGCTTCCCGGCAGATCCGCCACCGAACGGTAGACCCTGCGCCCCAGGATCTCTGTTTTCTTGGGATGAACCGGCCAGATCTCACCTTCATACCCCATGCGATCGCTCTGGCGAATTACCTCCTGGGCCTGGGCTCCGCCGAAAACGGCAATGGAACGTGGTTTCAAAAGACGCTCAAATGACATGGTTTGCTCTCCGGGCATTGGTATCCATGATAGAACGAATTTTAGCGATATGCGACGGCCGGGTGCCGCAGCACCCTCCCACAACGGTGGCGCCGCTTTTAATCCACTCAATTACGTGAGCGGCGTAGCTCTCCGGATTCAGATCCGACCGAAGGGTCAATGACCCGTCGGTCTCTTTTTCTCCATCAAGCTCCCAATCCTCTGGAATGGGAGTAAATGTATTTGCATAACCACCGATCCATTCGGTACCGGTCGCCACCAGGCGGGGCATGGCGCGGGTAACGCTTTCCGGCGCACAGCAGTTCACCAGCAGACCATGCACAGGCAAGTCCTGAAGTGCCTGCACGGCTTCTGTGATGGATTCACCGCTTCTCAGGTTGCCGGACTGGTCCTCGTGCAGTGTCCAGGCTACCCAGACCGGTCTACCGGTGTCACAGGCTGCTTTGGCCGCGGCATGTCCTTCTGCAGCACTGGACATGGTTTCACACAACAACAGGTCTACGTGAGGTGCCAGGAGTTCTGCCTGCTCCGTATAGAGGGCCTCGATTTTATTGCTGGAACCTACAAGGTCGGGACGAAAACTTCCCCCCAGAGGCGGTAGTGAACCGGCAATCATCACCTCTCGTGACGCGTTATCGCGCGCTTGCATAGCCAAATCACAGGCAAGTGTGTTGAGTGAGGCAAAACGGTCTTCAATGCCTTCTTTAGCAAGGTCAGCCCGGATAATGCCATAGGTGTTGGTGGTAATGATATCAGCCCCGGCTGCGATGTAATCCAAATGAATCTGGCGCACCACGGCAGGATCGGTCAACAAGGCTCCGGCAGACCAGATGGTTTCTGGAACAGCCACCCCCCTGAACCGCAATTCGCGTCCTAAGCCACCGTCAAGCAAAACCGGTTTGTCTGGAATTTGTAATGATCCCAAGGTTCAAGTCCAAGTAACGTGTCAGCCGAGTTCTATTTCTTCTCCGGCACCGGGGGTTCATGAATATCATCAGGAATATCCATTATATTTTTGGCGTATTCGACATATTCTTCCATGGGTGTCGTAAATCGAACCACCAGTTTGGCACCGTCCGGCGATCCGCCGCCATGCATGCAGCCCGGAACCCCGGCCCCGATGCTCAGCCACTCGGACAGGCGGGCAGCCTTGAAACGGGACTCCGCCGAGCAATCCCCTGCCTTCAGGCACTTTTGCAAAAACAGGCCGTATTCCGGGTGAGAGACATCTTCATAGGAGGGCATACAGCCGGTTTCAACGATGCCGCCGCCGATTTCCTGGGTCAGACGTTTGACCTCATAAGGGAGCGTTGCCACCATCACCTTGTTGGTGTGAGCCGTATGGGGGTCTGCAAAAAACGATCCCGAATCATGCTGGAAACCCAGGGCGCAGGCACCGGCACCCAGTCCGAAGGTTATGGTGTTGTTGATACTCATGTCCACCAGCTTGTTCATGAATGTTTTGGCCTTCAAACCGTTGGCCCGCGCCATCAGAATCGAGGCCCCGATCATGACATCCCCCTGTCCGGTGACACAGCCACCGATGCAAGCCCGGTAGTTGGCGGTAAAATATTGAATCGCCTTGCCTGAATATTTGGCCTCCCGGCACATGAAGACACGCTCGTTGGGAACAAAGACATCATCGAAAAGCAGCCATCCCTGGGTAATACCCGTATTCGGCACTTCCACGTCCGACGTCTTTTCAAATTCGCGTTTGTCACTGGGATGCCGGGCCTCCACGATGGTCAACCCCTGGATGTCCCTCGGTACCACGCAAGCCAGGGCATAATCCTTGTCCGGATCCTTGTAACCACTGCCTGGCAAAAGAAATATCTCCTGGGCAGCGGCCGTGCCGCAGATCATCAACTTGGCCCCGCGAATAACGATGCCGTCTTCGCGAACCTCCTTTCACATGCAGGTTGGTGTCTGGATCGGCCTGTTGAGACGGGGATTTGCTGCGGTCACCCTTGGCGTCGGTCAGGGCTCCCGCAACCGTCAGGCCCTCTTTTTCCGCGTGCAAAATCCAGTTTTTCAAACGCATTTTGTAATCGGTCCCGTATTCCGCATCCATCTCTTCGGTAATAGCCCACATGACATTCATGGCATTCCAGCCTACACAGACCGCGCCTGTGCAGGTACCGGTACGGCGGTAATTCTGACGTTTGAACTTCATGTTGCTTATGAGCGCCCCCTCATCCTGCATCATGGAATTCCAGCGCTGTATCTTTTCTCCCGAAAAAATCGATGTGGTGGTGTACATTTTTTCCTGGTCGGGGTCGTTGGCCGCATCATAACACCGGGCATGGCTCTCAACAGTTCGTTTGGTGGCCGGATGGGTCGTGACATCCTCGATCAGTTCTCCAAATTTATAAATATTCGGTCTCATTTGTCTAAGTGCGGCAAGATAGTCGTCACGTGTTTTAATGGCCATGTTTCTATCTCCTTTACATTTACCGGCAGCTGACCTGCCGTTGCTTATATTCCCTTATCTTTTCTAACATCACCGGTACAAAATCCCGGCAATCATCGACGATTCCGACATCCACCTGAGCAAATACAGGCGATTTTTTATCACTGTTTATGGCCATCATGACGTTTGCACCGGTGACGCCCACCATGTGCTGCTGCTCACCGGATAGCCCGATACCAAGATAGGTTTCCGGGTTGATTATCTTACCGCTCTGGCCGATCATGGTGTCCAGTTCCGCCCAACCCTCATCCACCGCAGGCCGCGTGCACCCCAGACCCGCATTCAATATCGCTGCCAATTCAACAATCTGGTTCCAGCCATGAAGATCTCCGGCCCCGGCCCCTCCTGCAATAACACATGAAGCCGTATCCAATGGAATGCCATCCGGTTCTTCCATCACAAGCTCCAGGGTTTGAATCCGGTCGGAAAAAAGAAATGGACCCCGGATCGAAATGATTTCACTGCCCCGGCCCCCTTCTGGAGACGGACTGGGAAATACACCCTGGGCCACGGTGGCCATCTGGGGTCTTCTCTCCGGGCAGACAATGGTGATCTCACCGCCATAGGCCGGGATCTTTTGTTCGAGGATGCCTTCTCGATTGATACGCAGATCAATACAGTGGGCTGTCAGACCGGTTTTGAGCCGGGCCGCCACCAATGGCGCAAGTTCCCGACCTGTGGAAGTGGACCCCATGAGCATGATCTGGGGATGGTGCTCCCGGGCCAGTTTGACAATGACATCCGTGTAGACTTCCGGATGATATATCGCCAGATCCGGGTGGTCGCCCACATAAATGCGATCCGCACCGGCGGCAAATATCTTTTCAGTATGGGTGTCGATCCCCTCCCCCAGCAGCACGACTTCCACCGAAGTTGCCAGGACGTCGGCAAGCAAACGCGCCTGTCCTACAAGCTGTGGCGTAACCGGCAAAAGGTTACAGTTTTCCTGGTCTGCAATGACCCATATTGGATCGTTATCATGATTCATTATGTTCACTCATTTGCATCGGTTCTCTTCATCTGGTTCAACTTTAATATCTGGGTCCAAAGGGCCCGGCACTGACCAATAAACGTTAATGTTATACACATTCAGCGTGTGATAAATTCTAAATCCGAATATCGAAGTACGAAACAAATCCAAATATCAAATGCTCAGCGGAATAAAACGCTCTGTCACGTATTGCAAATATTCGGGCTATAGCACCCCCCCTTCTATCAGTTTCTGTAAAAGCTGTTCCGCCTTCTCCTCCCGGGTTCCTTCCAGAAACGTGACCCTACGCGTATTTTCCACGGGGCGCATTTCCGTCACGATGGTGGGAGAACCCTTGATGCCGACTGCTTCGGCCAGTACCCCCAGATCATCCAGTCCCCACTGGGTGATGACCTTTTTTCTGGCCTTGATAATGCCCGAAAAACTCAGTGCTCTGGGAGCGTTTAAATCCCGCGTCACCGTCAGCAATGCCGGCAGCCTGATCCGCATCCGTCGGTACCCATTTTCCAGCGCTCGCTTTCACTTCCCATGATTCGTCATTACCCATGATGATTTCCCTGACCCTGGTCACCACCGGCATACCCAGCATAACCGCCATTTCCGGGCCCACCCATTCGGTGGCCCCGTCACTGCTGGCCATCCCGCAAAACACGGCATCCACATCACCGATCTTCTGAACCCCCTTGGCCAGTGTATACGCCGTGGCATAGACATCGGCCCCGCCAAAACATGGGTCGCATAGCAGAATACCCTTGTCGGCACCCAGCGCCATGCACTCTTTAACGATACTGCCTGCATCAGGAGGCCCCATGCTCAGTGCGCAGATGTGGGCCCCATTCTCAGCCTTGATCTGGAGTGCGGCTTCCAGGGCATGTTTGTCCAGCGGGTTCAGCACCATGGGCACATCGCATCGCAGCAGTGTCTTGGTAACCGGATCGATTTTCAGGTTACAGGCCTGCTTGGGATCCGGCACCGCCTTGACACAGACAACAAATTTTAACATTTGCTTATCCCTGAATCATTTTAGCCAGCTAATCTATTAGGACATGGCCCAACGGGCAATGATCACCTTCATGATGTCCGAGGTACCGGCCGAGGGCCCCAGTACGGCGGCGTCCCGCCAGAAACGGGATACCGGATACTCTTCCATGCAGCCATACCCACCATGTATATCCACGGCTATTTTGGCTGCTTTTTGAGCCGCTTCCGTGGTGTAATATTTGGCTACGGCGAATTCGTTGCTGGACCGGCCGCCGGCATCCTGGATGGCCGCGGCCCTGTACCCCAGCAATCTTCCCGCTTCCAGATCGATTTTCATCTCCGCTAATTTTATTCTGTATGGTCTGCAGGGCACTGATGGGCTTGCCGTAGAGAATTCGCTGGTTGGCAAATTTGATGGACTCCTCCAGACAAGCAGCCTGAAGTCCCAGAGCGGTACCGACCATACCGCCCCGGCCCACATCACCGATGGCGGCCATGGTCACCCTCAGCCCTTTGCCCTCTTCACCCAGAAGCTGTCCCGGGCCGATTTTCAGGTCCTCAAAGGAAAGCTCGCCGGTGTTGCAGCCACGCATACCCACTTTGTGCTCCTTGTGGGTGGGTTTCCAGCCCGGCATGTCCTTGTCGATGACAAATGCGCAGAAAGCCTTGGGATTGTCGTCTGCTTTGGCCAGAATGGTAATCGTGTCGGCCAGATGCGAATTGGTGATAAAACATTTACGACCGTTGACGATGAAAGTGTCACCATCCTTGGTGTAGGCAGACTTGATACCGGTGGGGTCGGATCCGCCGGTGGCCTCGGTCACGGCCGTGGTCGCCAGGCGCTCACCCGACGCCAGACCCGGCAGATATTTGCGTTTCTGCTCTTCAGAACCAAACTTGACGATGGGTTCGATACCCAGGGCAAAGACCTGCAACATCATGGCGGTTGCCACGGAAATCCGGCTGATCTCTTCCAAAGCGATCAGACGCTCAGTATACCCCAGCCCCAGTCCGCCGTATTCTTCCGGGATCGTAATGGCCATCATTTCCGCCTCACCCAGGGCCTTGACCACCGTATCACTGACCTCCCCGGTTTTCTCCATTTCCGCTACCTGGGGGGCAAGTTTTGTATCGGCAAATTCTCTGGCCGCTTTTCTGAACATTTCCTGTTCCTCGGTGAAAGTAAAATCGATCATTGTCCGTCTTCCTCCTGTTATTCTATTTTTTTAGTTTATTGAGATAATCGATCAGGGCGTTAATTGACTTATCCAGGGCTTCACGGGATCTGTCCACGCTGTAACTCACGGAAGCCCCCAGCATACCGTTAAATATGATTTCTGTAATCGTGTCGGTATGTATCCCCTTGTATGCTACCGGCGATGACTGACCATTGTCCAGCAGTCTTTTGAGCATTGCCTTCAGACCTGTAAAACCCTTTTGAACTTCCCTGGACAGGTGCGGGCGGGCGTCCCCAAGCTCAACCGCGAACATGATGAATATACATCCGCCGGGAAAATTTTCAGCATCCAGGAGATATTTGTTTTTATAATTTTCGAGCAGCTTTATTATTTTGCCAACAGGTTCACTTAATTTCATCGATTCCGCACAAATTTTTTTCACGCCAGATTTTGCGCCCCTCATCCAGTACCTGAAAGAATAGATCTTCCTTGCTTGAAAAATGATTGTAGAACCCACCTTTAGAGGTGTTGGCAGCCGAAAGGATATCTTGAATGGACGTACTCAAAAAACCATTCAGGGAAAAGAGCTTCATGGATTCGTGAACAATGGTTTCTTTAAGATTCACTTGTCAATTTTCCTTGAAAAGGAAGGGACAGACCGGTCGGTCTCGTTCTCTATAACAATCTCTTGATCAGGGAGTCAAGAGGTATTTATTGCGGATTATACAGACAGATCCGACCAACTTGGTCTCCAGGTACTCGGTGATACCCTCTGAAGAACCATCCCGCCCCATACCACTTTCCTTCATACCGCCGAATGGCGCTGCCGCCGACGTGGGATTGATTGATGTCATTGATCCCTATGATACCAAAACGAAGGCCTTCAAACAGCCCTTATCAAGACCGTTTTCAGCATCTCTCCATTTCCCACCAACAAATATTTTTTATCCTCTATTATTTAAGTTTGAAACGCTCATAATAGATATCAGTTTATACAATATAATCAGATCTTTTAATAATTCCCTTTAATGCTTTACCTTCAAGAAAATCACGAATATTCTGCGCGGCAATTTTTGTGGCTGCCGTCATTGCCCCTGGTACGTCATCGGCGTTGTGAGGTGATCCAAGCAGATTGGGCAGGTCGAAAAAAGGGTATTCCAATGTGAATCCCGACGGATCACCCGGTTCGGACCACCAGGTGTCGATACCGGCTTTGAAGGACGGCGTGGTCTTTAAATGCTTATACAGTGCCTCTTGTTCGACAATCTTCCCACGGGCGGCATTGATAAGGATGCCATCCGGTTTCATGAGTTGAAGTTCGTGAGGCCCTATCAGGTGAAGGGTTTGTCTGGTCAGGGGAATCGTCAACACGACCACGTCAGATCTTTTCAGGACCGCATCCATATCGGCGGGCGTTCCTATAAAATCCAGGGGAAAAGACGATGTGGCGGATCGATTGATCCCATGAACTGCCATGCCGACACCTTTCATCAGGCGTGCAATGGCAACACCGTTGCCGCCCATCCCGACAATCCCACAAATGCCGCCCCTCAGTTCCTTGTTATAGGCTGTCTGGTTGAAATTTCCATGCCCAAGCTCGACATGCCGCGGTATGATCGACTTGGCCAGACACAAGATCATAGCCAGTACGTGTTCAGCCAGGGGCTCTGCAAAAGCTCCCACATTGCTCGCCACTGCTATGTTTTCAGGGATGGCCGCAAATGGTATCCTGTCTGCCCCGGCAAAAATCAATTGAATGAGTCGTGACCTTTTCAGCTCAACGATTTCCTGTATTTGAATCTCGGTTTCAGCAAAGCTCTTGGCCAGGATTACATCCGCCTTCCGAAATGCCTGTTCCCGTTCAGATACCTTCAGTTCAGGGACATACAGAATGTCCGAAATATCATCGAGCACGGCATGGATTGCCTGCCGTTCACGTTCATTCGCGGGAAAAGTTACAGCGATTTGAAATGGCATTGTCCAGTTCCCATCAATCTTGTTTCAAGGTGAAATCCGTTTTTTTGATCGAACCGGTTCGAGCCTTTTCAGACAAATAGTGATGCCACAGCATTCTGGCCGCAACGGACCGAAAAGGACGCCAGACTTCCGTGATGCCGGATAGGGTTGAAGGCGATGGATACGCCTCAAGCGACTTCACCTTTCTCAGGGTATTCATCAGCGCAATATCCCCGGGCGGCCAGACATCCGGTCTGCGCAGCGCCATCAAGAGATAAATACCCGCCGTCCAGGGTCCGATACCTTTGATTTGCGTCAGCGTCTGAAGGACATCAGGGTCATCCATTTTTGAAAGGGCTTTAAGATCGAGTCTGTTTTCAAGAATGGCGTTGGCAAGATGGATGCAGTAGGCTGCTTTCTGTCGTGTGACACCCAGCGACCGCAGATAGGGTGAACCGGTTTTAACAAAGGTATTGGGTGTAAACGGCACCAGGTTATCCAAGAGTCGACGGTACATCGCCATGGCTGAAGCAAGGGATACCTGCTGTTCCAGAATAATATGAATCAATGTCGAAAAGCAGGGCTTTCTTGCCCACAGGGGCGGCACACCATTCACTGCAAAGAGACGGGCAAGATCGCTGTCACGGGCGGATAGATAAGCCGTGCCTTCCTTTATTCGCTTTTTTGTCAATAGCGGTGTCATAACAATTGCGTCAGGCGATATACTCAGGCAGACATACTTTGACTGGTGATTTCAGCGTAGGCACTATGGTTGTGGATGGATTCGAAATTCTCTGCACTCACGGTAAACCATGTAATATTATCATCCTGCTTCAGCTTCATGGCGATATCCCGTACAATATCTTCGACAAATTTGGGGTTTTCAAACGCTTTCTCCGTGACATGCTTTTCATCGACACGCTTCAGGATGGAATAGACATCGCAAGATGCTGTCCCCTCGATGAGCTCGATCATATCTTCCAACCATATAAATTTGTTAAACCGTGTACTGAGACGGACTTCACCCCGCTGATTGTGAGCACCGGCATCGCTGATTTCCTTGGAGCATGGACAGACCGAAGAAATGGGAACGATGACCTCGGATACGAGATCGATCTTGCCTTCTGAATCGCTGACACCGATAATGCGACAGGTGTAGTCCATCAACCCCATGGATTCGCTTATGGGGGCTTTTTTTTCGATAAAATACGGAAATGTGACGTCCACATGCGCCGAAGCCGCATTGAGGTGCCGTTTCATCTCTTCCAGAATCACAGAGAAATTGTTTAAAGAGACTGCCGGACGAAACAGGTGCAGCATCTCGACGAAGCGGCTCATATGGGTGCCCCTGTCCCGGTGAGGCAGGTTCACATACATATTGATGGTGGCAACGGTCGGTTGATGGCCTTCACGCTTATCCCGGACGGTAATGGGGTATTTGAGGTTCTTGATACCCACCCGATCAATGGGAATATTGCGATAATCACGTTGGTTTTGAACGTCCTGCATTTACATAATCTCCACCATATTAGACAAACAGCAATACCTTACAACTGACTGGAATTTAATATGGTTCCATTTTTAAATATTATAAATTCTAATCTCGAAATACGAAACAAATCCAAATATCGAATGTTCAAAAGAAAAACACATAGCACGTTTGTATCGCCGTCGGAATACTTGTTTTGATCATTTTGATTTATATTATTTGATTTTGCTTAGGATTTCGATTTTCGGGTTTCGGGTTTCAATAAGTACGCCGTCCGTACATGACTCATGGACCTGAAGATATTGCCCTTTATTTTTTTATTACCGGCATAGAGCTGTTTTAAAAGGGTTTTGATCTCCATCCGTTTGGAAGTTTTTGCCGTGGGGCATGGGTTGACAAATTCAGGGAAGGCCTGCTCTTTAGCGAACCGTCTGATGCTGTCTTCATCTGCAAAAGAAAGCGGTCTGATCAGTTGAAAACTGCCATCAAAAAAAGACTGCGAGGGCAGCATGGTGCTGATTTCACCTGCATAGCACATGTTGATAAACAGTGTTTCAATAATGTCATCTTTGTTGTGGCCCAGGGCGATCTTGTTGCATCTGAGTTCTTCGGCCATTTCAAATAATCGCTTCCGACGCAAACGGGAGCAGAGAAAACATGGGTTCTCAAGGTTTTCAGGCCCATGGCTGACCACACCGTAGTCCGTGTACACAATCCGAACCGTGTATCCGGCTCTTTTTCCGTGTTCCCGCAGGGCATCACTGAACCCTCCTGGAAACCCCAGATCCACATAAACGGCAAACAATTCATAGTCGATGGGAATCCGGGTCCGTCGTTCGTTGAGCAGCCACATGAGTGAAAGGCTGTCTTTCCCGCCGGAAAGCCCCACCAGAATTCGATCGCCATCCGATATCATGTCGTATCGATGCAGCGCCTTGCCAACTGCCCTGTTCAAAGCCTTATATACGTAGCTATGCTTCGGCAAAACAGTCGGCTACACTTCTGTTTCTTTGGTTTCTTCTGTATCTTCTGTTTCTTTGGTTTCCGCAGTTTCCTCTGTTTCTTCTGTTTCTTCTGTTTCCGACGTTTCCAGTATTTCCGGTATTTCCACTACTTCGTTGGGTTCTTCTATTTCTATATCGGGTGTTTTGACCCTTACCTTGTCCGCTGCAATTTCACGAAGCGCAACAACGATATCTTCGTTTTTGGGTGAACTCACGAGATATTCGGAACCCTCCCGAATCTGTCTCACTCTTTTGGCTGCCATGTGAACCAGCTGAAAGCGACTGGGTATTTTTTCCAGGCAGTCTTCGATTGTAATTCTTGCCACTGTGTACCTCCTGCGTTTAACATATATCGTAATTATTGTATTTCCACGAGTTCATATGTACGTTTTCCTGCCGGGGCCTGGACCGAGACTTCCTCGCCCACTTCCCTGCCGATGATGGCCAGCCCCAGAGGCGATTTAACGGAAATTCGCCCCTCCTCGATATTGGATTCGTCCGGGCCAACCAGCTGGTATTCGACACTCTCTCCCGTATCGACATTTTCCAATACGACGCCACAACCAAACACGGCCCGATCCTTGGGCAGATTGTCTGGTTCAATCACATCGGCATTCCCCAGTTTGTATCCCAGTTCGCTGATGCGACCTTCGATGAATGCCTGGCGTTCCTTTGCCGCATCAAACTCGGCATTTTCACTGAGGTCGCCATGTGCCCGGGCATCTTCGATGGCTTTGATATTCTGCGGTCTATCAACGGACTTGAGGTGACTCAGTTCACGCTTGAGTTTTTCATATCCATTCTTTGTTATCGGTATCCGTTCCATGATCACCCTCTACAAATAGTCCTTGGCCAGAATTTCAGCTATCTGGACCGTGTTGGTGGCAGCCCCCTTGCGAATATTATCGGCGACGATCCACATATTGATTCCATTGGGAATCGAGACGTCGTCGCGAATTCTGCCCACATAAGTCAGATCCTGGCCTGCCGCATCAATGGGCATGGGGTAAACATTCTGCGAGGGATCATCCACCACCTTGACACCGGGTGCTTCCGCCAACATGGATTTTACGTCTTCTGCTGATATGGGCGCCTCCGTCTCGATGTTCACCGCCTCAGAATGACCGTAGAATACCGGCACACGAACCGTTGTCGCAGTGACCTGAATGCTGTCATCCTCCATGATTTTGCGGGTTTCGTTGAGCATCTTCATCTCTTCTTTGGTATAGCCGTTCTCCTGAAAAACATCGATATGCGGCAAACAGTTAAAGGCGATACAGTGTGGATAGACCTTTGACACCGGGTCCGAGAAATTCATGATGGCGCGGGTCTGGTCAGATAACTCGTCCATGGCCTTTATGCCTGTTCCGGATACCGCCTGATAAGTGGATACCACCACCCGTTTGATCCGATACTTCTGATGGATGGGATTCAGGGCAACCACCATTTGAATGGTAGAGCAGTTGGGGTTGGCGATAATTCCTTTCCTGGTATACCCGGCTACGGCAAGTGGATTGACCTCCGGCACCACCAGGGGGACATCCGGATCCATGCGCCATGCACTCGAATTGTCCACCACGACACAGCCCGCTTTAGCAGCATACGGGGCAAAATGGGTGCTGGTGCCCCCCCCCGCCGAAAACAGCGCGATATCCATCCCCTTGAAGGAATCCTCGGTCATCGCTTCCACCTTGACCGTGCGATCCCTGAAAGTGAGCTCCCGCCCTTTTGAGCGGCTTGATGCCAGCAGTTTTATCTTATCCACCGGAAAATCTCTTTCTTCCAGACAGGTAATCATCTGGTTACCCACCGCACCCGTTGCACCGGCCAGCGCAACATTGAACTTCTTGGATCCCATCCTCTTTTCCTCCTTTTCAGCCAATTGGGCAATGATCAAAAAATGTTTACCCGCCTGTTCTATGGCGGGTAAGGGTTTTTATCCTTAGATAACCTCGGGTTATAATTTTATAAAATGCGATGCTGCCGCTCTAATAAGGCGTTTACGCTAGACACCGTATGTCAGGACCGATGCGATGTGTTTTCTTCTCTTTTTACCTTCCCAACTTCTTTCCGTTTGATTTGCCTGTAGCGCCTCAACATCATAACAGGTCCGGACAGAACATACAGAATCCCACAGAGAAACAGCGCAATGGAAGGTTGGGAAGCAATAAAGATGAATATCAATATGGCAATTACCAGCGAATTAAAATTCATTTTCCTGAACAGTTCCGGTTTTTTGAAGCTGTTGTACTTGATGGAGCTGACCATCAGAAAAGAGAGACAGTAAAGCATGACTAAAAGAAGAATAGCGTTGGTGCTCCCCAGGATGTTCAATCTATGAAATATCAGAACCGTAACGGCATTCATACCTGCACCCGCCGGTATGGGCAGACCGATGAAATGATCACTGTTGACCGTTTCAATCTGGGTGTTGAAACGCGCCAGACGCAGGGCCCCGCATACCATGAATAAAAAGGCTGCCAGCCAGCCGATTCTCCCCAAGGGTCTCAGAGCCCACAGATAAATCATCAGACCGGGGGCGATTCCAAAGGAAATCAAATCAGCCAGAGAATCATATTCGATCCCGAACTTACTTGTAGTGCCTGTAGCCCGGGCAATTTTCCCATCGAGGTTATCGAAGACGCCGGCAATGATAATCGCTATGGCGGCGGCAACAAATTTACCGTCAATGGAGGCAATCACCGCATAAAAACCACAGAACAGGTTCATGGATGTAAACATGTTCGGCAAAAGATAGATGCCTCTGCGAAGGTTCTCTTTTTGAAACCGTCTATTTTTCATATCAACTTCCCTATGAGAGATGTTCCTGCACTGACCACATCACCGACACTTACCGTGACCTGTGCATCAACCGGCAGATATACATCGAGCCGCGATCCGAAACAGATCAGTCCAAATCGTTGACCCCGGGCAACCGAATCCCCCTCCTGTATCCTGCAGATAATTCTTCGGGCGACAAGACCGGCGATCTGAACAAAACAGAGCGTCTGACCATTTCCTGTTTCCAGGTAAACAGCATTGTGCTCATTGAACCGGGAGGCTTTATCCAGATTGGCCGAAAAAAATTTCCCGGGATAATACGCTATTTTCCCTATTCGCCCGTTAAAGGGTATTCGATTTACGTGAACATTGAAGATCGACATGAAAATGCTGATCTTCTGGCATGGGCCTTCCGCAAAATGCGTGTTCTCCAGCCGCTCCACCTTGATGACCTTTCCGTCGGCAGGAGACACCACACCACCTTCCAGCACCGGTGTCACCCGGTCCGGATCACGAAAGAAATAACAGATAAAGAGCGTTGCCAGCAAACCCGGTAGCGCCAGTACGGCAATGCCCAACAAAGCAAAAACAGCGGTGGCAAATGCCGCAATCCCGATAAAGGGGATTCCCGCTCTGTCTATGGGAAACGCGGTCTGGCTGGGGGGGTCTGTCCGTGAAAATTTATTCATTCTATACACCCGCACTCATGGGTTGTTTCCTGAAACTTTTTTTAATATCATTGATTCTATATCATGTCAATAATACACGGTATATTATCTACAGTCCCTTATTATCGTTGCACATGGCGTTCGGCATCCGATTTGCGAATATAGTATGGCACCACCACAGACAGTTTTTGTGTTTCATTTTTCTGAAACTGCTCCAGGGCCAGTCTTGCGATGGTCTCTGCACGGATGGTGTCCTGACATGGGTGCGAAAACCGGGCCAACGTCCCCAAAGCCGCCACAAACGTTTCCCGATAAAGGCGGGCGCCATTCCCGATGAACTGACAGGACGAACGAATATCCTTGGTAAGTTCCGAGGGTGGGGCCACGTGGTGCATACCGACCTGTGATACGTCTCCCCCTTCAGATTCATAAAGGCCATAGTATACTTCACTTCTACGGGCGTCCATGACCGGACAAACTAATTTTGTGGGCAGGTCTGCCTGGGCAGCCAGGGCAGCCAGGCTGGTAACACCGACAGCAGGTCTGGATAATGCGTAGGCCAGACCCTTGACGGTGCTGATACCGATACGCAGCCCCGTAAAGGTGCCGGGGCCCGTCACCACTGCGAATCCATCGATTTCCTGAATAGGAATTCCGGAAGCGGCGATGCTGCTATGGATCATCCCCATGAGATGCCGCGCATGTGTTTGGCCGTTCGAATCGACAGATTCGGCCAAAACCCCGTCAGCGTTGGCAATCCCCACGGTACAGGTAGATGTAGAGGTGTCAACTGCCAGTATCTTCATGCTTTCCTATGCCGCATGCAATTTCGAGTACCTGCTCCATCTGACGCACCTGGACAAAACGGATTTTCTTCTTGACGTGATTCGGAATATCCACCAGATCCATTTTGTTCTTTTCCGGTATAATGATGGTGTTAATGCCGGCCCGCAAGGCACCCAATGCTTTTTCCTTCAGACCACCGATGGGGAGCACCCTGCCCCGGAGGGTAATTTCGCCGGTCATGGCAACATCCTTGTCCACGGGCTTGCCCGACAAGGCCGAAATCAGAGCGGTTGCCATGGCAATGCCTGCTGATGGGCCATCTTTGGGAATAGCGCCTGCCGGTACGTGGATGTGGACGTCAATATTCTCCAGCGCTTCTTCATTGATATGAAAACGTTTGAGATTTGCACGGGCATAGCTCAATGCGGCACGGGCAGATTCCTGCATCACTTCCCCCAACTGTCCGGTAACGATCAGTTCGCCCTTGCCGCCGATAAGAGACGCCTCCACATAGAGAACCTCTCCACCCACCTGCGTCCAGGCCAAACCGGTAGACAATCCAACCTGGCTTTCCTCCTGATCCATTTCAGGATAAAATTTTCGCACCCCCAGGTACCGATGAAGGTTGGTCCTGGTAATATTGAAGGGCTTTTTCTCGCCTTCGGCTATCTTGCGGGCAACCTTTCGGCAGAGCGAGCCAAGTTCCCGCTCCAGGTTCCGAAGTCCGGCCTCGGACGTATAACCTTTGATAATATCTTCCATTGCCCTGGAGCTCAAAGACAGTTGTTTTTTTCGTAAGCCATTCTCCTTGATTTGACGCGACAGTAGGTGTTTTTCCGCAATAACCAATTTCTCTTCTTCCGTGTAACCGGAAAGTGTCAGAATCTCCATACGGTCAAGCAAGGCCGACGGGATGGTATCCACCATATTGGCGGTCAGGATGAACATGACATTCGACAGATCAAAGGGAAGGTTGAGATAGTGATCACTGAAGGCATTATTCTGTTCCGGATCGAGTGCTTCCAAAAGTGCAGATGATGGATCACCCCTGAAGTCCGAACCGACCTTGTCGATCTCATCCAGGATAAAAACCGGGTTCTTGGTCCCACACTGCTTCAGACCCTGGAGAATTCTCCCCGGCAGTGCGCCCACATATGTTCGCCGATGACCCCTTATTTCGGCCTCATCCCGGATCCCTCCCAGGGAAACCCGTGTAAATTTCCGTTTCATGGCCTTGGCAATGGCCTGCCCCAGGGATGTTTTCCCCACACCCGGCGGCCCCACAAAGCAGAGGATCGGTCCTTTTGTTTTCTTGTTGAGCTTGCGAACACTCAGGTATTCCAGAATGCGGTCCTTGATTTTTTCGAGTCCGAAGTGATCCTTGTCCAGCACCTCTTTGGCCTTCACAATATCGATCATGTCTTTTGTGGACTTTTGCCATGGCATCTCCACCAGCCAGTCCAGATAGGATCTCACGACACCGGACTCGGCAGAATCCGGATGCATCTGTTCGAGCCGTTTCAGCTGTTTGAAAGCCTCCTGGTTGGCCTCTTTGGACATTTTCGCTTTTTTAATCTTGACCTTGTATTCCTGAACTTCTTTACCCTTTTCATCCAGTTCGCCCAGTTCCCGATGTATGGCTCTGACCTGCTCTCGAAGAAAAAAATCACGCTGACTCTTTGAAATCTCGTCTTTGACATCTGACTGGATCTTGGCCTGCATGGCCGAGAGTTCAAGTTCTTTGGCGATCAGGTCATTGACTTTCCGAAGCCGCTCAATGGGATTAATCAGTTCAAGGAGCTGTTGGGCTTCATCGATTTTCAATTTCAGATTGGAGGCAACCAGATCGGCTAGTTTGCCGGGATCGTCGATACTTTCGAGGATGGCGCTGACATCACCCGTCAATTCGCCCCGGAGAGCCAGAATCTTTTCTGAATGCTCACGGATAATGCGCATCAGGGCCTTGGTCTCGAGATCGAGCTGTTCCATGGGTTCTTCCTCAAGAATGTCGATATTGACCCGAAAGAGGGATCTTTTTCGGACATATTTCTTGATTTTTGCCTTGGCAATACCCTGAACCAGCGCCTTAACCCGTCCATCAGGCAGTTTCAGCATGCGCAAAATTTTACATACGGTTCCGATGGTATAGATATCGGTTTCTTTTGGGTTTTCAATACCGGGTTCCGTCTGTGTCGCCACCAGCAGAAACCGCGTTTTGGAAACCGCCTCCTCTACGGCTCGTACCGACTTTTCTCTTCCGACAAAAAGCGGCAGCAGCATATCGGTAAAAATGACGACATCCCGTACCGGCATCAGGGGAAGTGTTTTGGGAATCTCCTCCTCCAGGCCGTCATCTTCGATAATACTTATTAAATCGTCTTTATCCGTTTCAGCCATCTGTATTCCTGGTCCCTTTCATTCTAAATTGAGCGTTTAAACTATTAAACACACTACTATAAGACCGATATCCTTTATTACAATACCCATTATCAAATCATCATGGGACTTAACCCGGAGATTTCACAAACCAAGTCGGCTCTACACAAGACATTTCAGTTATCATTTACAAAACCTGTAAATTGTGGCATAGACACGCGGTAATATGATAGAATTGATTTTATTCATTTTCGGTAGCTGTATCGGCAGTTTTCTAAATGTATGCATTTACAGACTGCCTAATTCCAAATCGATTGTATATCCCCCGTCTGCCTGTCCCGGGTGCAATACCCCCATTCGGTTTTATGACAACATTCCCATACTCAGTTTTCTCTTGCTCAGGGGTAAGTGCCGCAGTTGTCAAACCGTCATATCCATCCGTTATCCACTGGTTGAATTGATGGTCGGTCTGTTTGCCGTCTGCGCCTACCTCAAATTTGGTCTGACACTGGAAGCCCTGGTCATCTATCTATTTATATCCGCATTGATCGTCATTACATTTATCGATATCGACCACCACATTATTCCCGACGCCATCTCCCTGCCGGGCATCCCCATCGGTTTTGCCGCCTCGTTTTTTTCCCCGGCCATCACTTACGTGGAATCCCTGGTGGGCATACTGGTGGGGGGTGGCAGTCTTTTATTGGTGGCATGGGTTTACAGCCTGATCACACACAAAGAAGGCATGGGAGGTGGGGATATCAAACTTCTGGCCATGATCGGTGCCTTTGTGGGGTGGCAAGGGGTGCTGCTGACGGTATTTCTTTCGTCGGCCATCGGCACCTTCTGCGGTCTGCTGGTCATGATCCGGTCAGGAAAAAATATGAAACTAGCGATTCCCTTCGGACCATTTCTCTCCATGGGGGCCATGATACATATTTTCTTTGGCAAGGAGTTGATTTTCTGGTATTTTCATACTTTCTCCTAAATTGAGCGATTTGAGATGAGATTGGCAATTATATCCGATATTCATGGCAATATGGACGCGCTGGAGGAAGTCCTCGCAGATATTGACAAATCCAATGTCAACGCCACCATATGTCTGGGGGATATGGTGGGATACGGCCCGGAACCTGAATCGGTAGTCCAGGCAATTCGCCGGCTAAATATTACTACGCTGTTGGGAAACCATGAACTGTCTGTTCTCGATCCAAAATACCTTTCATGGTTCAACCCCCTGGCCCGCTTATCAATAGAGAAAACCATACCGATGCTGTCTGAAAAATCCCTTGCCTTCATCGCGAACCTGAAAACATTCGTCTCCCAAAAGGAGGCCCGGTTTGTGCATGGCTTCCCACCGGATTCGGTCATTACGTATCTTTTCCAGATTGAAGAACCGGCCTTTTGCAGTGTTTTTGAGTCTATGGCAGAGAATTTGTGTTTTGTGGGTCACACGCACAAACTCGAATTCGTTAGCTACAGGGACGGTGCTGTGATACGAGCGCCCTTGATCAAGGGCGTAATGCAATTACGCAAAGAAAAAAAATATATTATCAATGTCGGCAGCGTGGGGCAGCCTCGAGACGGCGACAACACCGCCAAATATGCCATATGGGATGAAACGGAAAACCTCATTCAGGTTAAATTCATACCGTATCATATTGCCAAGGTCACCAATAAAATCATCGAGGCAGGTCTGCCGGATGCCCATGCCGAAAGGTTGTGGTAATGAAATCGCTCCGCGATTTCATCTGTCGCGGCTTTGCCGCTTTTTAGAGACGAATGGCCGTACATTTTAACATCGAGTGCAATTGGTCCATAAACTGGAAACGATCAGCCCTGCTTACAGCTTATTGCTTATTGCTTACTGCTAAACAAGGAGTCCACTGAATGCAGAGAATAATAAAATTGATATATACCCTCATGGTCCTGTCCCTTGTCATGGCTGCTTCACCGGCTGCTGGCAGGTCTTACCGTTTTGAGATGTATGCCAATTCCGACGATGTTTTCCTGGGTCTTGAATCGGAAGCACCCATAGCGGAGGAGGCTGTTCTCAATATTGGTGGTGGCTTTATCTTCGGCGGTGAGGACTACACCGTCGGCAATCTGCATTTTGCCCTTAAAAGTGAGGCCTTTATGCCGGCCCTGACCCTCGGTCTGGGTTTAAAAGGTGTTTTGGGAACGGCAGAGGATGGCAGTGATGATTATGATCTGGCAGGTCTGGGATTTGTGGTTCTAGGCGAATACGACTTCAGAAAAGTCTATTATAATTTCCCCGTCATGGTATTGAGCGATATCACTTTCGCACCCGCCACCCTGTCATTCGGGGATACAGACGACTACACCGAGTTCAATCTGCGTGCAAAGGGATATATCGTTCAATCGGCGGCCCTTGTTCTGGGTTATAAGAAAATCGTCGTTCATTTCGACAAAGGTTCCGATGACTACAAGCTCTCCGAGGATATGTTCTATTTTGGTTTTGAGTTTTCGTTTTGAGTAGCTATAAGCGGTAAGCCATAAGCTTTAAGCTGCTTACAGCTTACCGCTTAAAGCTTATAGCTTTAGCTTATTCAACCAGCCCCGCCACCCTGTCGGCGATGCTGGCTATTGCCTTTGCCGCCTCCGAGTCTGCGTATTTCTCCTGGATCGAACAACCATCATCACCACAGGACACGACTTTGGGATCCATGGGAATTCTCCCCAGAAAGGGTATGCTGGCCGCTGCAGCTGTTCGCTCCCCACCACCCGATCCGAAAATATCCACCTTCTCCCCACAGTGCGGGCATACAAAACCGCTCATGTTTTCGATCATTCCGAAAATATCCATTTTCACGGTCTTGCAGAAGCTGATGGATTTGCGGACATCCGCCAGGGACACCTCCTGGGGTGTGGTCACAATGATGGCTTTGGCATCCCGGATGGTCTGGGCGATGGTGAGGGGTTCATCACCGGTGCCCGGCGGTGAATCGATGATCAAAAAATCGAGATCGCCCCATTCCACATCACCGATAAACTGTTTGATGGCTGAATACTTGATGGGCCCCCGCCATATAATCGCGTCGTCTTTGCTCATGGTCAGGGATTCAATGGAAACAACCTTCAAATTTTCCATACGGTGCATGGGTTCGAGTTTTTTGCTGCCGCTCAAATCGAGCATACCTTTGAGCCCAAGCATCCTGGGAACATCCGGCCCATGCAGATCGACATCCATGATACCGACCTGGTAGCCTTTATTGGCCAGCGCAATGGCCAGATTGATGGAGGTGCTGGTTTTACCGACCCCGCCCTTTCCGCTCATAACGATGAGTTTGTGCTTGATATGGCTCAATGTTTTTTCTACGGCAGCATCCTGCTCCGCCTGAGGGTCTTTTTTCTGGGTCGCTGCGTTCATACTTTCCTGTATCTGGGTCATGGGGACCGTCTCCTTTTTGGTCTGTCTTGATACGTTTATTTTCGATTTTGGGTTGTTCGATAAAAATCAATGCTCTTGCATGACGGGCAGTGCTCCGGCCGCCCCGTGCCAAAAGGTTCTTTCCATTCATGGTGACACGTCTGGCACTCAAATCGACGGATGCCATCCATCATTTTATAGGATCCACCTTCCACCCGGACGGCCTTGCCGTTGATGATAGCATCGGCAATGGTTTTCCTGGCACACTGGACGATCCTGCCAAAAGTCGCCCTGGAAACACCCATTTGTCTCCCGGCTGATTCATGGGACATGTCTTCCAGGTCAGCCAGCCGAATGGACTCACGTTCATCAACAGTAAGACAGACCTCTTCCAAATCAAGTACTGGAATACCTCGTGGTTTGAAATAATTGATTTTGGGATTAAATCCAACCAGCCGATCCTTTTTAGGTCTTACCATCACGCCTCCTGTTCCTGATGGCACATGCAATTTTCAAGCTATTTATAAGCATATGCTCATTATAAGTGTTTTTTTTCAGAATGCAAATAAAATCGCTATAATTTAGGTTGTTTGGTTTCTTAGGCTTTAGACTGTTATCCACCTAACACATACCTAAGCCCATCCCTCAAGAACAGCACCCCGAATCCCATCAGAACCAGTCCCAGTATTCTGAGAATAATCGCATAGTGGCGGCTTTTCATCAGGTTTCGGGATCTACCGGAAATAATCGCCACCACAATTTTGGATCCCACCAGCAACACATAAAAAGGTATAACAAATGCAGCAGCGGCAACCAGAGACGTACTGGATGCTTTTAATACAAGGGGCCCGCCGATGGATGCCCAAAACATATAGGGACTTGGATTCAGGAAATTGACCATCAGGCCCTTTTTAAGGGACTTGGGATCGACCTCTTCCTTAAGATGCACGGTCTTGAATTGAAAACTGCGCAGGCCAAGGTAAAACAGATAAAAACCGCCGAACATGGATATGATGCCCAAAGCAGGTCTCATATCTGAAAAAACAGATAAAAACAGTAAACAAGCCATGACAATCGGTGTGTCCGTCAACAGGGGGGCAAGGGCCACCTTGACACCCTCCCGGATACCATGTCTCAGGGTTTGTGAGATGACCAGGGTGAGCATGGGACCGGGAGACAACCCGGCACTCAGTCCCAGAACCATTCCTGAAATCAACAGGGACTTCATTTTTTGATACCCTGGTTCATGCTGCCCTGCGCATATCCTGCCAGATCGACGGTAATAAAGGCGAATCCGAGTTTTTTCATTTTTCCCACCAGGTTTCGGCGCAGGGCGCTATCCTGAAAGCGCGGGATATCCGTTTCCGGAACCTCTATGCGGGCGATGGTATCATGATACCTGACCCGGCAGGAACGAAACCCTTCCTGATGAAGCACCTCTTCAGCGGCATCGACCATTTCAAGCCGTTTCCCGGTCAATCGGGTGCCATAGGGTATCCGGGATGCCAGACAGGCCATGGCCGGTTTATCCCAGGTACTCAGCTTGAGCTGCCGGGAAAGAGCCCGGATGTCCTGCTTCCCGAGACCGGCGTCCATCAAGGGTGCAACAATTCCCAATTCGTCTGCGGCCCGAAAACCCGGCCGATAATCCTTTACGTCATCTGTATTGGCGCCATGAGCCACATGGGCCAAACCCAAGTCATGCGCCATGGACAACAAATCCTGAAAAAGAAAACGCTTGCAGTGATAGCACCTGTCAGGTTCGTTCTTGACAAATTCAGTGTCCGCCAGTGCCCGGGCATGGAACGTGACATGCTGTACACCCATGGCCTTGGCCTGTTCCATGGCGGTTTCTGCTTCATGCGCGGGCTGAAGAGCCGACATCGCTGTAACAGCAACGACCCGTTCCTTTAAAACATCGTGTGATATCTTCAGCAGGAGGGTGCTGTCAACGCCCCCGGAGAAGGCAATCAGAACCGATTTCAACGCGGTGATTCTTCTGATGAGTGCTGTTTTCTTTTGTGTTAGATTCAATGGCCAAGGTTCTTCAAAAAAATGTTTACAAAAAGATCCTGATAATTTATAGTTTTATTCTGTTCGAAAAGTTCTTATACGCTAATTTCATTGTATTTTAAAGGGGTTTTTCATGGGAAAAAACAGCTTGATCAAGTCTACCACTAAAAAGAAATCGGCCACTGACAAAAAAGAGAAGACCAAGCAAGCCCAAAAGGTCTCTGCCGGGGCAAAAAAAACTGCCGCTCCAAAAACAGATGTCAAGCCCAGAAAAAACACGGTTAAGACCAAAAAACCTGTTGAGAAACAGCCGGCCGGAAAGGTAGAGGCCACCAAGACCGAAATAAAGAAGACGAAAAAAACCACAGCCCCTGCTCCGGCCCAGCAGTCGCCTGCAGCCCCCATTGAGAAGAAACCCCTGCCAAAGGAAGAGACACCCTATCCGCATACACCGGCTTCCACCGATAACATACCGCCGTCTGGATCAAAACCGGCCGATCCTGCCGAAAAAATGATGTATTACGGTATAGCAGGGTTTGTCCTTCTGATGCTGATCGTGGTCATCGCCAGTTGGATGAACACACAACACTATTATGTCAAGCCCGGTAAAGATGCCGTAGATATCTGGCAGGGTAAATTTGCACCCAAAGGTGTCAGGCATCTCATCAGCTTTCCTGGATTGCAATTGGCGGAACCCATCAAAGACACCTACACCGCCAAGGAAGTCTTTCCCATTATCTACCAGTACTATCTCGACAAGGCCGACAATCTCCTCGAGGTGCCCGGCGTGCCTGATTTCGACGGTGTAAAAGAGTATCTCCACCTGTCCCGGGAATATGCCACCACCCGGGTGATGAAAGCGATCATCAAAAGCCGTCTCGATGCTATCAACCTCATGGTGCTGGTGTACAAAGCCGATGTTGCCGCCAGCAAAAACAACCCGGAGGACCTGAAAGCAGCCAGGGGTTACCTCAAGGAAGCCCTTTCCTATCAGATGGATGAACTGGAAGCCACGCGAATCAAGCAAAAATCCGAAGCCGTCAAGCTAAAACTGGAAGGTCTGAATTCTGAGGCTGCCAAGACAACCGAGGGTAATAAAGACAAAGAACAGCCTTTACAACCAGATAGCAAGCACTGAAATCAGAATCCCTGGGCTGGGTACACACAGCGCTGGTAGATTATATATTTCGTGTTCGCTAAATTCGGAAATTTGCCCTGAAAACCCTATTGTGCTGAAATCGTTTCCACCATGAGATACAAGCAGACACCCAGCGCATATATCTGCCTTTGGATATATGTTCCGTTTGTGTTACTGGTCCTGACACCGATGATTGTCCGGGGCATGGAGACCTTTCCCAAACCGGGGTGGCAGGATCATCCGAATCCCGTCGCCGGCAGTGATGCGGTTGTGGGAGGGGAAATTACCATCCTCGCCGGGCAATACCCCAAAAGCCTCAACTACTATCTCGACAACAACAGCTTTACAGTGGAAGTCTTTGGAGCCCTGTTCGAAACGTTGCTCTCCATGCATCCCATCACCCTTGAATACGAACCCGGCCTGGCAGAAACATGGCGTATTTCCGATGACAAAAAGACCTTCGTTTTCTCGATCCACAAGAATGCCCGCTGGAGTGACGGCCGCCCCATCACGGCTCATGATGTCAAGTGGACCTTTGACACGATTCTGGATCCAAAAAATTTAACCGGCCCTCACAAGGTCAGTCTCGAGCGATTTTCATCGCCCACGGTATTGGACGAACACACCATTCGTTTCCAGGCCAAAGATGTACACTGGATGAATCTGGGTGCTGTGGGCGGTTTCAATATCTTACCCAAACACGTGTTTGAAGGAAAAGACTTTAACAAGATCAATTTTGAGTTCCCTGTAGTCTCCGGGCCATATGAAATCGGCATTATTAACGAGGGTATCTTTCTGACACTGGAGCGCCGCGAGGACTGGTGGAACATCCATTCCCAGCGTTCGGCGGGCACCGGTAACTTTCAAACAATGAAATTCAGGTTCTATGCCGAGAGAGAGAATGCCTTCGAGGCGTTCAAGAAAGGACAATTCGACCTGTTCCCCATCTATACCTCTCGGCTGTGGGTCAATGAAACCAAGGGCGAAAAATTTTCCAAAGACTGGATCGTAAAACAAAAAATCTACAACCAGAATCCCATCGGTTTCCAGGGCTTTGCCATGAATATGCGCAAACCACCCTTTGATGACATCCGGGTTCGAATCGCCATGGCCCATCTTTTGGACCGCCCCAAGATGAACAGCACCCTCATGTACAGCCAGTATTTTCTACATCGTTCCTACGTTGAAGATCTCTATGATAAAAACCACCCCTGCCCCAACCAGCTGGTTGAATTTGACAAAACCAGAGCCAGAGATCTGCTGAAGCAAGCCGGCTGGATCGTCAACCCGGCCACGGGTATTCTGGAGAAAGACAACCAGGCGTTCTCCTTTAAATTCCTGACCCGGCAGGCATCCACGGATAAATTTCTGGCCATCTATGCAGAAGATTTAAAGGATGTGGGCATTGAGCTGATCATCGACAGAAAGGACTGGGCAGCCTGGGCCAAAGACATGGATGAGTTCAACTTCGAGATGACCTGGGCAGCTTGGGGATCCGGAATCTTCAAGAATCCTGAAAGCATGTGGTCATCCAAGGAAGCCGAGAGAAAAAGCGGCAACAACATCACGGGATTCAAGAACACGACCGTGGATGCCCTTATTGAAAAGCAGAAAAACATTTTCGATATTCAGAAGCGCAACGCCATTTACAGAGAAATAGACCGGATGATCTACGATGCACATCCCTATGTACTGTTGTGGAACATCAACTATACACGCCTCCTGTACTGGAACAAGTTCGGCATGCCCGATACCGTTCTCTCCAAATACGGTGACGAAACCAGTGCGTACTGGTATTGGTGGATCGACAGAGATTCGGAAGCGGATCTGACCGATGCCATGAGCCAGGGATTGTCCCTGCCCCCCAAAGAGCCTTCTGTTTTTTTTGATGAGATGTTTTCAGAATAACATGAGTCAGAATCTCTGAAGTTGAAGGACGAGAACACATAAAACGTAAAAAAGGAGACCGGATAATGGGATTACAAGACAAATTAGGTGTCTGCGGTTACGCCCCTTTTGCCATAGGCTCTTTCATTTGTAGCGGTGGCAACTCACCGTATGACCTGCCGTTTCCGTTTCTATAGGTGCCTCTTTGCGACAGACATCCATAACCTCTGGGCATCGGGGATGAAAGTGACATCCTTGTGGGGGGATAGACTGAGATGTTGGTTTCTCCTCGAGTGCCGACCACTGCGCCCGGTGGGATCCCGGACGTGGAACCGCAGAGATGAGTGCCTTGGTGTAGGGATGTTTTGGGTGAAAAACGATGTCACCCGTCTCTCCACACTCCACAATTCGCCCCAGATACATCACCGCAATCCGGTTGGCGATATGACTGACAACACTCACATCGTGTGAGATAAACAGATAGGACAGATGGTATTTCTCCCTGAGATCCAGAAGCAGATTGATAATCTGGGCCTGTATGGAAACATCCAGGGCACTCACCGGCTCATCGCAGACAATAAAATCAGGCTTGAGCGATATTGCCCGGGCGATGTTGATGCGCTGACGCTGACCGCCCGAGAATTCATGGGGGTAACGGTATAATGCATCGGCATCGAGGCCCACATCTTTCAGGATATCCCTGGCCGCTTGCTCACGATCGCCATGGATCAGTTTAAATTCGGATATCCCTTCCGTAACGATATCCAGAACATTCATGCGCGGATTCAAAGATGAGAGGGGATCCTGAAAAATGATCTGAATCTTGCGCCGCAACGCTCTCAGTTCTTTGCGGGACAGACCGGCAAGAGCCCTGCCCTGGAACGTAATATGACCCCCATGGATCTTTTCCAGCCCCACAAGGGTCCTGCCCAGGGTTGTCTTGCCGCAGCCGGACTCCCCCACAAGACCGATTGTTTCTCCTTTCTGCAGCACAAAGGAAATACCGTCCACGGCTCTGACATGGCCAATGGTTCGGGACAGAATCCCTCTGCGGACAGGAAACCAGGTTTTCAATCCCTCCACCTGGACGAGGGGCTCTATTTTATTCTGCTTTATCATCATGTGGTACACATTATCTTTAATACTATCCCATACACAAAACCAAATGAACATCGAACGCCCAACATCGAATGTTGAATTTGAAAGATGAAGAAACAGACTTCGGTATTGAAGAACCCCACAACAAACTACGAGGAATGCGCTCGCTGTTGCAGTTCAATATTCGTTTTCATTCGATGTTCGATGTTCAGCGTTCGATGTTGGACGTTCATATTTAGGAAATCATCACAAAAGATCCTTGCTTCCCCCTCGGATGGATTCCGGCGTGGCTAATTATCTCTGACCACCTAAAAGGCCATGGGTATCTACGATGAGCCAAACCTCCCCGCAATAAAACAAGCCGCCCTGTGGCTGTCTGATACAGGAACCAGTTCCGGCATCTCTGTTCCGCATTTTTCAAAGGCAAAGGGGCATCGATCACGAAATCGGCACCCGGAGGGATAATTCTCCGGCGAAGGAACACTGCCGGGTATTACGGCCAGCCGATGTCCCTTGCCATCCGATAATGTGGGAATCGATTTTAAAAGACTGTAGGTATAGGGATGTGACGGCGCCGAAAATATGTCCGCCGTCTTCCCCTCTTCAACGATTCTGGACGCATACATCACCAGGACCCGATCACACATTTCCCATACCACACCCATATCGTGGGTAATCAAAAGAATGGAAGTATGTTCTGTCTTCATCTCACGAATCAGTTGAAATACCTGGGCCTGTATGGTCACATCCAGGGCTGTTGTGGGTTCATCGGCAATAAGCAGCTCCGGGTTCATCATCAAGGCCATGGCGATCATGATGCGTTGCTGCATCCCCCCTGACAACTGGTATGGATAGGCATGCATCTTTTCCACTGCATCGGGTATTCTTACCTTTCCAAGCCATTCAAGCGACATCTGCCGGGCCCTTGATTTAGGCATATCCTGATGTATCTGGATTGTCTCCACCATCTGCTGACTGATTCTTTGCAAAGGAGATAGGGCGGACAAGGGTTCCTGAAATATCATGCTGATCTCTTTGCCGCGTATCTTGCGAACCGTCTCGATACCAGCCGTCAAGAGATCATTGCCTTTGAACAGAATTCTGCCCTTCTCGATGTTTCCCGGTGGAGAAGGGATCAGACGCAGCAGGCTTAGCGCGCTCACCGACTTTCCGCATCCGGACTCTCCCACGAGTCCCACTACCTCCCCGTGATGAATGTCAAAAGACACATTATCCACCGCAGTAAGATAAGCGTCATCGGTTTTGAATGACACCTTCAGGTTCGATACGGAAAGAAGTGTCTGCGGCATTAGTTCAGCCTCGTGTATCGTTTGGGGTCATACGCATTCCGGATGCCTTCACCCACAAACACCCCCAGGAGCATGACAATAAACAGAGATAGGGATGGATAGAGAATCAACCACCATGCCCACCGATACTGCTGGGCCTGATAAAGCAGTTCGCCCCAGCTCGGTGTGGGTGACGGCAGGCCGAAACCGAGATAATCCAGCGCAGCCAGTGAACCGATGGCGCCCACCAGTGAAAAGGGAAAAAAGGTAATCACCGGAACCATGCCGTTGGGTAAAATATGCTTGAAAATAATCTTGAAGGATGACCCACCCATACATTTGGCTGCCTCCACAAAGGGAAGTTTGCGCAGGCGTAAAAATTCCGCCCGAATATAGTAAGATATCCCGATCCAGTTAAAGAGCCCGTAGCAGAACAGCAGCAAAGAAAAACTCCGGCCGTAAATGGACCCCATGAGTATCATGATGTACAAAAACGGCAGGGCACTCCAGATTTCAATAAAGCGTTGACCTGATATGTCCAGAAGACCGCCATAATAACCTTGAAGCGCTCCGGCAGCAATTCCCAGAACCATTGACCCCACAACGAGCAGCAACCCAAAAGACATGGACGTTCTCAGCCCGTAAAGAATGCGTGATAGAACATCTCGCCCAGCCCCGTCAATGCCCATGATGTGTCCCTTGACCGGTCGAAAAGGGAATCTGACATCCTCCTTGATAAATTCAACGCGGAACGTTCGATTGTCCAGGGAAATTCTGAGCTTGTCCACGGGGCCAAAATATCGATTCCGGACATTTTCTTTAATGACCCGTTGCTGGGCTGCCAGCATCGCATCCCAATTACGTGTTGCCCCCGGTTTCGATACCTCCCCGACAATATTCAGATTTCGATCGAACCGTACCTCGAAGGCCTGACTCCCGCCATCGGCTCCCGGCGTCATTTTCTCTCTGAACGTAATTCTGACTGTTTTTGGTTTGCGGATCGTCTCCCTGTGGGTCGACAGGGATGCTGTAATACGTGCACCTTCGGGTCCCGTGGTCTCCATGGAGAGAGAAGGTGCTTCCCTTCCTTCAAACCTGAGCTGGATGGCGGTCCTGAGTTCTAGTGGAAGCTTGACATAGTCGGTGACGGGTCTGTTTTGGATGTCCTTGTCTGTCAAACCCATGAATGGGCCAAATCTGAAAGATTTTGCAATGGATAAATCCTCTCGGATATTGGTTGTCCCCACCATGGGAAGCGGTTCAAATGCGGCAACCACTTGATCTGAAACGTCGATAAGCGCCGGGTCGAGGCTTTGAAACGGACCATAGGGGATCGGTGGAAAAACCATGAAATTTTCATCGCTGTTCAGAAATTCAGAATTTGTATTCAACTGGTGATAGTCAGGCCGTGTATGTTTGCCGTTTCTCAAAAAAGTATCTTCCGGATAAAATTTGAGCACAGGAAAATAAGACTTGCCGTGAAACTTTACATAAAGGGGAACATTGTTGCAGATGATCTCGGAGCAGAGACTGATCAGATACAGAAGCGCAAGCATCCATAGCGAGATATAGGCACGTTTCATCTCTTTAAAACGTGATATCCGCCTGCGGGTCATGGGATTTTTTACAAAACGTGATATCATCGGGGGTTTCAATTCTCTTGAAAATTAATTCTCGGGTCGATGAGAACATAACAAAAATCTGAGAGGATATTGCCGACGAGTCCCAATATAGCGGTAATGGAAAGAATCCCCATGAAAACCGGATAATCTCTTCCCACAATGGCTTCAAGGCTCAAACGTCCCATTCCGGGGATTTCAAAAACCTGCTCGATAATGACGGAGCCGGCAAACATGACCGTGAGGATGGACCCGAAACCGGTTGCAATGGGAACCAGGGAATTCCTCAGGGCATGCCCCCAGATGGCACGGGAAAAGCTACCGCCTTTGGCCAGTACCGTACGAATATAATCTTTCCCGATCTGCTCTATGAGCGAATTTTTCATGAGCAGTGTCAGCACGGCGAAACTGCCGATCACATAGCACAGGATCGGCAGGAACATGTGCTGGAAAATATCCTTTATCTTGCCCCAATACGTGAGCTGGTCAAACAGGTCTGAATGAAAGCCTGAAATCGGAAATATATCCCACAACCCTTCAACCGTACCAGCAAAAAGCATTTTGAGCACCATACCAAAGGCAAAGGGCGGAATGGCATATCCCACAAAAACGACGATGCTCGAAACAATGTCAAACGATCGGTCGTGGTGTAAGGCCTTGAAGATGCCCAGAGGGATGCAGACAAGATAGGATAGGATAAAGCCGGTGATCCCGAATACCAGAGACACCTTGAATCGTTCCTGTATCAACTGCCACGATGTTTTGTTGGGAAATCGATAGGATTCCATCCTCATCCCCATACGATCCGTGACCAGCCACTTCCAATACCTTTTATAAAACGGTTGATCGAACCCGAAATGTGCTTCGATGGCCTTGCGCTGGTCCGCTGAAATGCTTGTAGCGGCCCCGGCACTCCCTCCGGATTCCGATGCGCCGATACCGCCACGCATCTGCATAATGGCCTGCTCCACAGGACCTCCGGGAACAAACTGAATGACACCGAAACAGAGCAGCGTAATCCCAATAAAAGTGGGAATCACGAGTAAAAACCGCCGGATGAAGTAGTCGATTCTTTCCATGCCTTACCTATAGCATTACCCGGTTGATTTTTACAAGATGCAGCTTGGTGGGATCATAGGCTGGAAAAGAAAAAAATCTTTAATCACGAAAGAACGAAAGAACGAAAGAACGAAAACACGAAAACACGAAAAAGATCATCAACCACAAATCCAAAATAGAATGAATTCTTCGCAGCCCGCTACGAGCGTTTTCATAATTTTCGTGTTTTTCAAATTTCGAGTTTTCGTGATTGCTTATTTTTTTCACAAAGTACACAAATGTTACAGTTAAGGGACTACCCACCTGAGTAACTACTTGCTTTTTATCTTCAAAATGGAATAAAATTGTAAATCGATACTTATTAGATTAACGCGAAAGGAAACCATGACCGCACCAGACCCCACAACGCATTTCCAGACCGATGATAACGTTCCAGCTATAGAACTGAAAAACCGTATTGCCGCACTCCAAAAACGTCTGTCCCGAAACAAGATGGATGCCGCCCTGATTCTTCAAAGCAGTGACCTTTACTACTTTTCCGGCACCACCCAGCAGGGCCACCTCTATGTGCCGGTTGACGCCCCGCCGATTCTCATGGTGCGCAAAAGTATCCATCGTGCCACAGCGGAATCGAATCTGGATACGATCCTTCCCCTATCCGGTCTTTCACAACTTCGATCCATCTTAGGAGACAATGGCTGCAAGTCACCTCAGACCCTTGGCATGGAATTGGATGTCCTCCCCGTCAACCTGTATCACAAATACCGGGATCTTTTTGACGAAGCCCGAATTGTCGATGTATCCCACGACATCCGGATGGTCAGGTCTGTCAAGTCCTCGTTTGAGATAGACCGGATGACCCAGGCGGCCGCGTTATCGGATCAGGTGGCATCCTTTGTAAAAGAAGAGCTTCGGGAAGGGATCACCGAAGTTGAACTCGCCGGCAGGATCGAAGCCCGGGCCAGGAAACTTGGTCACCAGGGGATGGTACGTATGCGCCTGTGGGGCAGTGAAATGTTTTACGGACACCTCATGTCCGGTGCATCGGCTGCCATCCCCAGCGCCCTTGCATCCCCTACCGGCGGTGCGGCCATGAGTCCCGCGTTTTCCCAGGGGCCCGGCTTCAAAAAAATCCAGCGTCATGAACCCATTCTCTTCGACTATGTCTTTGCCTACAAGGGCTATCTGGCAGACCACACACGCATCTTTTCACTGGGTCGTCTTCCCGATGACATGCTCGCTGCGCATCAGGCCATGCTGGCGCTTCAATCCCTGCTGAAGAAAAAAATGCTGCCGGGCACCCCTGCCGGCGATATCTACGACATGGCCATGGCTTTCGTCGAAGAAGCCGGGTATGATGACTATTTTATGGGTGCTGAAACGCAACGGATCCGTTTCATCGGACATGGTGTGGGGATAGAGTTGGACGAATATCCATTTTTAGCCAAGGGGCAGCAGCTCCGTCTCCAGGAAAACATGGTCATTGCCCTGGAACCCAAGCTCATCTTTCCCGGGAAAGGGGTTGTGGGAGTGGAAAACACCCATGTGGTCACACCGGACGGATTGCGGTCTTTGACCACCTATCCCGAGGAGATAGAAATACTTTAGCGTGCTGTATCTGGCAGATACAAAAAAAGTCAAAGTAAACCGTATGATCGGTATCTACTGCGGGGAAAGGACCTACCGCTTAGGCAATATCCTGGTATATCCGGTGAAAGATTTTATCAAGCGCTGACGGTGGGTGAGTTGTTCTGATAACAGAATGAACACCCCCGCAGCAAGCTACGGGGTATCTATTGTCATGCCGGACGCGATAAGCCTGCCCCGGTAAGTAGTTGGCCGGAGGCATCCAGTTTATATTTCTGGATAGCGCTAAAGTTTCACTTCGTGCCCGGCTTTGGCCGGAATGACGACTCGCGGCATGCGAAGCACTGCCGAACGGTAGAACCGTAGGGAATTGGACCCGAAGGCGATTAAAAAATGTTCATCTACCTAGACACAGAAACAACAGGATCCGACCCAGAGGCCAGGCTCTGTCAGATCGCATATAAAACAGATGAAGGAACCATGGCGGATGAATTGTTTAATCCGGGTATGAAAATCTCAATTGGTTCCATGTCCATCCATCATATAACCAACAAGATGGTTGCCGATAAACCCCCATTCAGGGGTAGCCCTATATTCAAGAACCTGCAGATGATGTTCACCCGTGATGACCTTGTTCTGGTCGGTCACAATGCAAAGTTCGATGTCGTCATGCTTAATAATGAAGGCCTTTATCCCCAGAAAGTCGTCTGCACCAATAAACTTGCACGCCATTTGGACAGAGACGGTGTCCTTTTCGAATACGGTCTTCAGTTTCTCAGGTATTATATGAAGCTGGATATCGAAGCCACACCGCATACAGCCATGGGAGATGTTCTTGTCATGGAAAAAGTCTTCCAGAAGCTTTATGCCAAGATCAAAAAACATTTCGTGGGCATGGACCCCATTTCTGTGATGATAGAAATCAGCCGCTCACCTGCGAGAATGAGCTTTTTACCTTTGTCGAAAACTACGGTATGACGATGGTTAAAGAATGGCTGTTTTTTTTATGTCCAGC
Source organism: uncultured delta proteobacterium (assembly GCA_963744665.1). Taxonomy (GTDB): domain Bacteria; phylum Desulfobacterota; class Desulfobacteria; order Desulfobacterales; family B30-G6; genus B30-G6. The sequence goes on from CAVUUM010000025.1 coordinate 123,733, forward strand.
GAATTACAGATCGTGTTTCTCGATTTTTTACCCCCTTTCTGGCGTCGAAGCAACCCCATCGACAGACTGTAGGCATTTAGAAATTCCCATTGCCGCCGGCTCTTGGGTTCTGCCGGTGTGCCTGGGCATCTTGAGCGCCTCATCCAATGTGTGACCCTGTTTTAACAGCCAGGCCACAAGTATGGTACCCGAGCGTCCGATCCCGAATCCACAATCGAGATCCGCCTGGGAATGGGGCGCATATCCATTTCGGCCCGAATGAGATCGGCCGGGGGCAATCGCGAAGGGATTGCATCGAAGGTAAGCACCCCTTACACTTGATCGGGCCATGCGATTTTGCATGTGAGAGCAAATCGTTATGGACTGCTTGGCAAGCATTCATTACCGAATTCTTGTGCATTGAATTTCTCCTTCAGCAAACTGAATAATTGGTCACTCCATAATCAATTTATACGTCATGGTTTCATGTCACAAATAATTTTGAAACACACATAATAGCAAAAAAAAACCGCCCCATTCCAAAATAAAATTGTTACTGGAATGGGGCGGTTTGAAAACTGTAAGGATATATACCGGTTTTAACGTTTGGAGAACTGATAGCGGGCTCTGGCACCTTTCTGCCCGTATTTCTTGCGCTCCTTGACCCTGGCATCACGGGTAATAAATCCGGCCCTTTTCAGCACCTGCCTCAGGTCCGGCTCCACCTGGAGCAAGGCCTTGGTGATGCCATGACGGATAGCACCCGCTTGACCGGTAATGCCGCCACCCAGCACACGTACCCTGATATCGTAGCTCTCCTGCGTATTGGTGAGTGACAGCGGCTGCAGCATGATGATTTTGGCCGTACCCACCTTGAAATAATCATCAAGAGGTCGGTCATTAACCGTAATTTTGCCGGTTCCCGGTTCCAGCCATGTCCGGGCAATAGAGGTTTTACGTTTGCCGGTTGCATAATATACGTTTTGTTCTGCCATAGGTTTCCTCAACTCTTGTCTCTTGGTAATTTAATTGATTTGTCTTTGATTCATTGCCCGCCGCTCCCTTGAAGAGGCGCACATCACTAAAACGCCAGGGGTTCAGGCTGCTGTGCTTCATGGGGATGTGCGTCGCCGGCGTACACTTTCAATTTCTTGATCATCGCCCGGCCCAGCCTATTTTTAGGCAACATTCCTTTCACTGCAAAACGGATCAGATTTTCGGGTCGATCCTCCCGCATTTTTTTTGCGGGGATGGTTGTGAGACCACCGATATACCCACTGTGGCGGTAATAGTTTTTCTGATCCCATTTTCTGCCGGTGAGCACAATTTTCTCTGCATTGATAACCACAACCGAATCACCGGTGTCCACATGGGGCGTAAACATGGGGTTGTGTTTTCCTCTCAAGTGCGCCGCAATGGAGGAAGCTAGTCTGCCAAGAACCTGCCCCTCTGCATCGACAAGCCACCATTTATCTTTGTTGTCCTCTTTTTTGGCACTGGTTGTATACTTTTTCACATCAATTCTCCCTGGGAAATCACCTTTGAACGACAATTGGCGCTTTCACGAATGCTTTAAAATGAATCAGGATATTTAAGTCATATATTTCAGGATGTCAAGCGATTTTTTGTCTCCTGCTTTAATAAAATAGGATTCCATCCCCCAATTAAACCAGTGAAAGCATACCTGCATGCAAGGGTTGGAGGGTTGATGGGTTTAGAGGGTTGGAGGGAAAACCATTGTTATTTGCTGCGTGTCATTAATTGTCATTTACTTCGTGTCATTTATCGTAGCTATCAGCGGAAAACGGCAATAAATGACGCGCGTAGCGCTAATGTCGCACGAAGTGCAAATGACGCCCGAAAGGGAAAAGATCACCCTTAAACCCTTGAACCCTTCCGTTGACACGCTTCTATTTTTTTCTTAATATCCATACCATCATGCATTCCAACATGGACCACTTCTCGGTGATGACTTTCAACATTCGTTTCGGTCTGGCAAAGGACGGACCCAATGCCTGGGAACATCGCAAAAAACTGATACCCGAGTTGTTTCGGGCATACCCGGTGGATTTTATCGGATGTCAGGAGGTCAATGACTTTCAGGCCGACGATCTTGCAGCCATTCTCGGTGAGTACCAACTGATCGGCCGGCGACAACCCGCGCCCCCTTTCTGGCAGAACAACCTCATCTTTTTCCGAAAAGACTGGCAGGTACAAAACACAGAGCATTTCTATCTGAGCGAAATGCCTGATATACCGAGCCGTTCACACAATAGCCAGTGGCCCAGGCAGTGCACCATCGGCACCTTCCAGAGGATGTCACGCAAGGTAACCTGCATCAACACCCATTTCGATTTTTCTGCTTCTGTTCAGGCATTCAGCGCCAGACTCATCATGCAACGTCTCGCGCAGCGGCCCGACCCTGTCCCTGCCGTTCTCATGGGTGATTTCAACGCACCCTTTGATTCGCCCCACTACCGGATCTTTGTGGATGAATCGGCCGCCAGGCAAGGTCTGGGGATTTCCTTTTACAATGCCTTTGACGACCCACCGTGCGGTACCCATCATGGATTTTCTGGAAAACCCGGCCAGGACTGCATCGACTGGGTCCTGCATACAAATGGCATTACGCCTGAAAACGCCGTGGTAGTAAGGGATCACGTGCAGGGGGCATATTATTCAGATCACTTCCCGGTTGTTGCCTCGTTTTCATTTACATAAGCAAAAGTATTAACCTGGCAACTAAATATGCAAACCCGTCATGCCGGATCGCCGATCAGGTCGGGGACAAGCTTGATAAGCCTGCCCCGGCAAGTAGTTAGCCGGGGCATCCAGTGTTTTTCTGGATAGCGCTAAAGCTTCACTTCGTGCCCCGCTTTCGCGGGAATGACCGCCTTAACCTATTTAATTGCCGGAGTAAGAACTACGGTAGTCGGCCCCCAGCGTATCTCCCCATTAAGGGCATACATCTATGAGTTCCAGCGTAAAATCCCTCTCAAATATCAATTCATCCGAGTCCTTGAAGATAAAGATGGTCGCCTGCACGAACACACCGGGGTTTTCGTGCGGAACTTTGAATTTAATGGTCCTGTAATTGTAAATTCGAAATCGCTGTCCCTTTGATTGAACAGGTCTTCCATCCATCAGCATGGCGCTGGGCACCACCAGCCACAAGTCCTGCTCGGCATGCGCATCTTTCAGTATGACAAACGCATGTCCGGATACGGGCTCTTTGCGGGTCCCCATGTTGATAACCTTGAACTCGATGTTCAGCGATGCATCGTTAGGACTGGCACAGACAAAGAGGTTATCCGCGGTAACCTTTTCGATGACAACATCCATGTCGGTGTCGTCAGGTACCGGAGACATCTCGGCCGTCTTGATGGTCCGGATCGGTGCTTTTTCCGGAGGTGTTTCGGGAGCGTCAACGGGACGGCTCTTATTTTCGGCCGGTGTTTTCTCTTCTTTTTTCAAGACCGGGGGTTTATTTTCTTTTTCCACTGGCGGACCGGAAACGACCGCTTTCAGTTTTGACTCTGCAATGGCCAGGCGGGCCAGGGCGCCCTCTTTTTCAAGGTTGATCGATTCGATGACCTGGCTCTGTCTTGAAACACTCTCCTGGTACGCCACCAGCGTCCCCCTGACATCCAGCCATTCGATGAGCAGCCATCCAATGGCACCAATCATGGCCAGAATCAAACCCGCCACAACCATGACCACGCCTCTGAAATGAACAACCGGCTTCAGGCTGCCGTTTTTCTTGACTCTTAACAGATGCCAACGGATTTCCTTGTATGAAAGGTGTTCGGATTTAGACTTTTTCATGTAAACGTAAAACCTTTAACCATAAGTCCTAAGCCGTAAGCATTTAGCATTAAGCTCTAAGCCGCTTACAGCTTATGGCTTAATGCTTATAGCTATTTAAAATAGTGTCTGCTGCCGATCGATCTTGAGCCCCAGATGTCGGAAAGCGGCCTCGGAAGCCTTGCGGCCCGATGAGGTCCTGATGAGCAGTCCTGTTTTAAGCAGAAACGGCTCAACCACATCCACCAGGGTATCGCTCTCTTCCTGAAGGGTTGCGGCAACGGCCTCGATACCCACAGGCCCTCCGTGATAAAAGTCGATGATGGTCTTCAAATATTTCCGGTCCAGCGTTGTCAAACCTTTGGCATCCACGCCTTCCAGGGACAATGCCGCCTCTACGGTATCGAATGTGATCACACCGTCAGCCCGTACCTGGGCGTAGTCCCTGACCCGTTTGAGTAGACGGTTGACAATTCTAGGCGTCCCCCGGGAACGTTTGGAGAGTTCCGCTGCCGCTGCCGCCTTCATTTGAATATCCAACAGCTTTGCGGATCGTGTTGAAATCTGAACCAGTTCCCGTTCATCATAGAAATCAAGGTTTCTGAAGATGCCGAAACGATCCCTGAGGGGAGAGGAGAGAAGCCCTGCGCGTGTGGTAGCACCCACGATGGTAAATCGATTCAGGCGATATCGATGACTCCTGGCATGAATGCCCTTGTCAAACACAAAATCAATGGCAAAATCCTCCATGGCCGGGTACAGCAACTCTTCCACTGACTTGGGTGTACGGTGGATCTCGTCGATAAACAGGATATCGCCTTCTTCGAGATGGGTCAGCATACCGATAAGATCCCCCCCTTTTTCCAGGGCTGGACCCGATGTCGTGGTCAGCTTCCCCCCCATTTCGTTGGCGATAATATGCGCAAGGGTTGTTTTTCCAAGGCCGGGGGGGCCGTGAAACAGAACATGGTCCATGGGCTCCCGGCGCCTGGTGGCCGCCTCGATGGCAATTTCCAATGTTTCCACAATCTCGCCCTGACCGATATACTCAGAAAGCCTGGCCGGTCGAAGGGACAATATTTCACTGTCCTCATCACAGGGAAGACAATCACCGGAAACAATCTCCTGTGGCCCGATGGTCCCGCTTTTGAAATTATCTGTCATGGGTTAAGATCCCGGCTATTCTGTAACGCATTTATATTATATGGTTCTTCTCAAATATATGCTGGGATGCCAGGGTGCCTGAAAGCTGGGATGCTGCTGTCGGCTGATCGCTGTTAGCACCCCTCGGACCCTTACCAGCCTTTTAGCAGTTTAGACTGAAGACTGTTAGGTGCCTTTCGCTAAAGGCCCTCAGCTACCCTCCAACCCTTGTATCACCCTCGGACCCTCGAACCCTTTTTAGCTATTTAGCAGTTTAGACTGAAGGCTGTTAGGTGCCTTTCGCTACTGGCCCTCAGCTACCCTCCAACCCTTGTATCACCTCGGACCCTCGAACCCTTTAAATAGGGTTGCTCTTTTGAATATGATACACAGCATCAAACAACTCCTCGGCGGTTGTATATGCCGGGCCCTGTTTGATCGCCTGCGCCACCATGACTCTGGCATCCGTTACTTTGTGTCCCAACTGCTTCACCAGCACATCGATGACCTGCTTTTCCAGGTCTTCGATTTCGGGCAGATCCTGTTTTTCGTCTTCACGCATCAGGGCAAATTTTCCCATCTTCCCTTCCAGGGAGGCGATAATTTTCTGGGCGGTACGGATGCCGATTCCCTTCAGTTCCTTGAGGCGGCCGACATCTTTGGATTCGATGGCATTTGCAATTTCCCTAATCGGTTGGGTAAGAGCCCTGGCCGCCTTGAGAGGGCCGATGTCTTCCACGGAAATGAAACGCTGAAAAAACTCCTTTTCCACTTCCAGGTTGAAACCGATCAATACCGGTTTTGGCTGACGTTCGGTCTGCTGGTGATAAATGTACAAAGAAATCGTATCTCCCACCTGGGTGCCTTTCAAGGACCGCATGACCACCGCCGGAAGCAGTATTTCATATCCGATATGATTGGTCAGGAGCAGGATGTGATCCTCATCCCTGCGCATGAGGGTGCCTTCGATATATCCGATCATAATACGCCTGTACCTGTGCTGGTCTGGTTCATTATATTTACAATTAGCCCTTTAGCGGTTTAGACTGAAGGCTGTTAGGCGCCTTTCGCTACTAACCCTCAGCTACCCTCCAACCCTTGTATCACCCTCGGACCCTCGGACCCTCTGTTTACCCATACCGATACAACCCGATCAGCGCCAACCCCAGTGCATCTGATGCATGATAAGGGCTTATGGGATCAACCAGATTCAATTTTCTGCGGATCGCTTTCTCGAGTTGTTGTTTGCTTGCACGCCCGTTACCGGTCAATACCTTCTTGGCTTCCCTGACCGCAACTTCAGATACGGAAACACCGGCCTTGAATCCTGCCAGCAACAAAATTCCCGTGACCTTCCCCAGCAGAATTCCAGATTTGGGATAATTGTTCAACGAAAAAACATCTTCCACCACCATGTGGTCAGGATGTTCTCTCTGCAGGACTTCCATAAGTTTTGAATAGATTTTATCAAGACGATGCGGTAAAGAAGACTCTTTTGAGGTGTGGATGGTGCCATATGAATAGGCTTGAACCGAAAGCCCTTTACCCGAGACAATGCCGATACCGGTTGCAGATAAGCCAGGGTCTATGCCGATAATCTTTATCATGTCGCGCGCTTCAAGGTGCCGCAAAGAACGCCGGGAAGGTGATGCATGGCTGTGGGGTTCTTCAAAATCCTATTGAAGTTCTTTTAATTTCTGAAGTGCAATTTTTCCTTCATTGGTTTCAGGGTATTTCTGGCTCAGCTCCTTTAATATCAATCTGGAATTGGCCTTGTCCCCCAGCGAGATAAAAGCAAAACCCTGTTTCAGCAAAGATGCGGGGACCTTGTTTCCTTTGGGATAATTCTCGATGACCTTCTGATATTCCAGGATGGCTTTTTCATACCACTTTTCCCGGTAATAGATTTCACCTATCCAGAATTGTGCATTGTCCGCGTGTTCTGATTTCGGAAAATCCTTGATAATCATTTCGAAGGCGGGACGGGCCGTTTCAAAATCACCCTGATCAAAGGCCTGCTTGGCCGCAACATATCGCTGCTGATCGGTAAGTGTCTTTTCTCCTTTTTGAGAAGGCTTTTTCGGCACACCAAGTGACCCTGACGATTCCAGGTTCAGGTACTGTTCGATGTACCGGAGACGGACCTCCATCTGGTTAAGATTAATGGACAGCTTGTCGATCAGTATTTGGGTTCCTTTTTCCGCATTTTCCCCGGTCTTCAACCGCTCCTGCATCATGAATTCCGATTCTTCGAGTCGACCTCTCAGCAGTTGAACATCGTCCTTGAGCGTTTCTATACCCGCATTGAGTTTTGCGTACTCGGTTCTGAGCTGGATGTCTTCATTCCCGAGGTTTTTTTCAAATTCAGAGAGTTTGATGCCGAGATAGGCCCTGTTCTGCTCGATTTCTTTGCTGCTGCTCTCGTTTACTCTTTCCAGGCTGACGGCCCTTTTCTCGAGGCTGGCTGTTTTCTGATCGAGTTTTTTCCCGAGGGCCTCCATCTTCGCTAACCGTTGATCAAGAATAATGACGTCTTCCTGGTGAGCACAACCAAGAAACATTGTCAAAACAACAATTGAGAGAAACCATTTGAATCTCATAAGCACCACTCTTTTTTCATCCCTGCTGTTCATCCAAAACCCTGTTTTGCCGAGGTGGGAAGATTCTCGTCATAAGGCTGTTTGCAGGGACAAAATTTAGTCTGCCACAAAGCAGACAGATAAAACAAGGCAAGCAGCAGTCATACCGCTGCTTGCCGTTTATCTTTCCATGCCCTTGAGAAATCACGCGCCGGAATTATTCAACCACAAAATGCACACGCCTGTTTTTAGCCCAGGACTCTTCGTTCTTCCCCATGTCTACGGGACGTTCCTCACCATAGCTGATCGAAGACAGCTGGTTGGCGTCGATGCCCAGATCCAATAGGAAGGCTTTGGCGCTCTCAGCCCGGCGGTCACCCAAAGCGATGTTATAAGCACTGGTGCCGCGCTCGTCACAGTGTCCTTCGATGATGACGGAAGCATCCATGTTCATGCGAAGCCACTCAGCTTTTCGGGCAAGCACGTTCTTTGCCATATCGCCAAGGGCAGAACTGTCAAAATCAAAATAGATATCCTCATTCATGAACATCTGCATGGCGGCCATTTCGGCTCTTTCCATTTCTGCCTCTTTTGCAGCCTGTTCGGCCATCTGGGTCTGGCGGAGATCCTCTTCAGCCTTCATTTCCCACTGTCTGGCAGCCTCTTCCTGGGCAATTTTTTCCTGGGCAGCCAGAGCTATTTCTTGATCAGCTGCCGCATCTTGAGACGCAATATCTTGCTCAACCGTCGGTTCAGACTGGACAACTTTCTTTGCACATGAAACCGTAAATAGCAGTCCCGGGACAATTACCAACAGACCTATGAGTATCCATAATTTTTTCCGCATATTTTCCTCCTTTTTACTTTCTTGCTCGGTTTAATTGGAAATAACGCTTGGAGACCATTTCGGATTTGTCTGCTCCCCCGGCATTGATATCAAGCGCCGCTGATCCGTTCCGAACGACGTCATGATATATATTTTTGATCTGCCTTCACGGGTAGAATTGAAAGCGATCAGGCTTCCATCGGGCGACCAGGATGGCGCTTCGTTATCTCCCTGATTTTCTGTCAACTGTACGCGATTGCTGCCATCCACATCAATGGTGTAGATATCGATCCCGCCAGTGTCCATGGCGGAGTACGCGATTTTATCCCCCTTTGGAGACCAATCCGGCTGGGTGTTGTACCTTCCCTGAAATGTCAACCTCCGGACACGACCCGATGCCATGTCCTTGATATAGATTTGAGGCGTCCCGGACCGTTTGGAAACAAAAGCCATTTGTGTTCCGGTAGGGGACCATGTCGGTTCAACATCAATTCCCCGACTGTTCGTCAATCTTTTAATAATTTTCCCCCCTCCGGTCAACAAATAAATTTCCTGATCACCTGAAAAAGAGAGTGTCGCTGCCAGCTCAAATTTCCCCGGAACCCAGTCCGGTGTAATCTGGATACCCTTTCCATCGAGGGTAATCGTCTTGTTTTCTGTTAAATTTCTTATATATAGGTCAGGGCGGCCCTTGGCATACGACGTGTAGGCCATCCATTTGCCATCTGAAGACCAGGCCGGAAAAAGTGTAATGTCCCCGTGTCGGGTGAATTGCTTTGGATTGTGGCCGTTAAACTCACTGATATATATCTCTTTTTTTCCTCCCATGGATGATATAAACGCAATTTTACTGTCGAAAACACCCCTGTAACCTGTCAGGTGAAACATCACTTCGCCGCAAAATCGTCTTATCATGCGCGTTGTGTCATCCCCCCTCCCTTTATACCGCTTACCGATAATCAGTTCTCCCTTGATGGTATCGAACAGGCGCAGCTCCGTTTCCATGATACCGTCCTTCACCTGGAGCCCCCCGGTTATGAGCAACTCGGCGCCAATAGCCGTCCAATTTCGAAAATTGATCTGCGTGGCGAGAATATCAGGGTTTTTTGAATCCATGAGAAATGCCTGCCGGTCGAGCATTTTAAAATAACCTGTAAATTCAAGCGTATCAGACAAGAGGTTCGGCAAATTGACAGACAGGGCTTCCATGTCCGATCCGCCTGAGATATTTTTAAACCAGGGTACGGCCAATGGTATTTTACGCAGAAAGGGGTTGTTGATGTCGATATAGTCATATTCGTCGGCATGGACACTTGTCTGAAACATCATCAGGGCCACAATACATCCGACAATGGCACGCAAAACAATAGTTATGGGTTTTGTATATTGGGCTGATTCCATCTGTTATTGTATCCCCTCGGGAGTAAAACGCAATCCCATTTGAACATATGGCTCGGAAACCGATCTGGGGTGAGGATCCACGGGATTTGATTTCATGACGGCACGAAAAGCCGATTCATCGAAATGGCTGTTGCCGGATCGATCTGTAAAAAAAAGATCTTTTATCTCCCCGTTGGGCATCACCTTAAATACGAGCAGGGTCTGTAAATCAGATCGACCATCGGCCAGTTGTTCCGGAAAGGCCCAGTTCTGCTGCACCTGATAGGCAACTTCCACGCGATAGATATCAATGATCTCAGCCAGTTTTCCACCACTGACTTCGCCGTCTCCCCCAAGACGTTTCGATTCAGGAACCTTGACCGCACTTTCTTTGGATGGCGCCCGGTCTTTTTCCTTGTCAACCTTGGCCTTTAACTCATCAATGGCCTTGGCAATTCTATCCGACGTGGATGATTCGATCTTTTTTTCCAACTTTTCCAGGGTGTTCTTTTTGACTTTTTCCGATTTATAGGTCTTTTTCTTGAGTGACACCTTTTTTTTGACCGTTTTGGGGGCAGCTGACGGTTTGGAAGCCGGCTTCACTTTGACGGTTACACTTTTTTTGCTTACCTTTTTTTGTCCTGAAGCGGATGGTTTCGCAACCGGCTTGCTCGGTCCAGTATATTCCGGAAGAGAAACCAGGCTGACGTTCATGATGATGGGTGCGGGTCGCCGCTTGGGTTTATGGGTCTGTGCATAAATCAACAGCGAAAAAATGAGACAATGGCAGATCAGGGAAACGGTAAAAGCGATCATGACCAGACGGTTTTCGTTACCCCCGCCATAAAGCGTGGCCAGGGATGCCGAATCCTTTGGATGGGGCGCCCTATGGTTATTTTTTACGGTCATTTTCCGTGTCATCGACGGGATCTGTTATCATTCCCAGTTTTTCGATCCCGGCGCCTTTTATCTCTGACATGACATAGACAACCATGCCATAGGCCACTGTCTTGTCCGCACGCAGATAAATCTCGTCGGCTTTCTGATTTTTTGTGATCTGCATCAGTTTTTCCTTGAGGTTCTCAACGCCGACACGAAAATCGTTAATGTAGACCTGATTGTTTTGATCGATGGTGACAACCAGCTGCTCCTGCACCGTTGTCATAGGTTTGGACGTTGCCTCCGGCAAGGACACCTCGACCCCCTGAATCATCATGGGGGCCGTCACCATGAAGATAATCAGCAGAACCAGCATGACGTCCACAAAGGGGGTCACGTTGATTTCCGACATCAGCCGGTCATCATTTCCACCCAGGCTCATCGTCGCCCCCTTTCCATCAACAGAATATCCCGTTCGATGATGTTGAGAAAATCGGCGGAGAAGCTGCTCAACTCGGACTCCAGAATCTTTATTTTCTGCATAAAATAGTTAAAGGCGATCACCGCCGGTATGGCAACTGCCAACCCTGCAGCTGTCGCCACCAGGGCCTCGGATATTCCAGGCGCCACCACTGCCAGGCTGGCAGACCCCCGCATGCCGATGCCGTGAAACGAATTCATGATCCCCCAAACCGTCCCGAACAGACCGATAAAGGGTGTGGTGTTGCCGGTTGTCGCCAGAAAAGGCACCATCTGTGTCATTCTTGTGGTCTCGGTGTTGATGGCTCTTCGCAACGCCCTTTTGATATTGTCCATTCCCGCGAAACGGGCACCCAATCCCGAGGATCTATCCGGGACGTCATGGCCGCCCTCTGAAACCCCGCTCTGACTGATCTTCTTCAGTTCCACATACCCTATCCGGAAGATACGCGCGATGGGACTTCCCTGAAGCTCTTTAGCCTGCCGGTAAGCATTTGAAAGATCTTTGCTTTTCCAGAACAGCTCCGTAAACACAGCGGATTCCTGATAGGCCCTCTTGATATACCGGTATTTTATTAATATGATCGCCCAGGATGTAATTGAAAAAAAGAGCAGCAGCAGCAGCACAAACTGCACCATCAATCCAGCGTTGCTAATCATGTTGATCAAGTTGATCTGTTGCATCGTCGGTTCGCTCCACGTTTTAGATGTCGATAATTAGCCTTAATTAGAATTAATTATAAATCTATTTAGTCATATACGAGCATCGTTAATGTGTCAAGAATTTTGCGTAAAGGAGAACTGAATGAAAGACATCGCCAATCTCTTGTTTGAGGCAGCCCACTTGAAGCGGACACCCAGATCCGGTTTTAACTTCCTGGGTGCCGGCAGGGAATCCGTTGCTGAGCATACGTTCTGTACCCTGTTTATTGCCTGGGTCATGGCCAGGATTGAAACCGGGGTCGATACCTTGCGTCTGATGAGCATGTGTCTTGTACACGACCTGCCGGAATCGCGTATGGGAGATCTCAACTATGTTCAGAAACAGTACGTGAGTGCCGATGAAGACGCGGCCATGAATCACATGGGTGGCGATACATCCCTGGGATCCGATATCTCGGATCTGGTGCATGAATTCAACAAAGGAGAGACATTGGAAGCGTGCCTGGCCAGAGACGCAGACCAGATCTCCCTGGCCATCGAATTGAAGACACTCGCGGATATCGGGTTTAAACCACCCCTTAAATGGCTTCCCACTGTCCTGAAAAGACTGCAGACCAAAACCGGCAGACAGATTGCCGAAGCCATCGCTCAAACCGATTGGGACACCTGGTGGCTCAAAAATTATGTTGACAGACAGGTGTGAACTCAATAAAAATTTATTTTTCTCTCAAGGAGTTAAAGATCGGGATTCAGGAAACGCAAAAGTTGAGTAAAAAGTTATAAAGAGTTTCTGGAGGCACGCATGCAATGGATCGGTAATTTTATCTGGTCATCAATGGGAAAAAAGCTTTTAATGGCCCTGACAGGCTGCTGCTTCATCGGTTTCTTGTCTGCACACCTTGCAGGCAACCTGACCTTGTACGGCGGCGGAGACATGTTCAATTCTTATGCCGAACACCTTCATGGATTGGGTCCCCTTGTCACCTTGGCCGAATGGGGGCTCCTGGCACTGGCCCTTGTTCACATCACCACCGGAACGATCCTGTTTTTCCAGAATCTCACGGCCCGGCCACAGCGCTACCACATGAACAAGTGGGCGGGTGGACGCACTATCGCCTCCGCAACCATGCCGTATACCGGCTTTGTCATTCTTGGGTTCGTTATTTTTCACCTGTTGAATTTTCATTTTGTGGACAAATCCACCACCACCATATACGAGATTGTGGTCAGTACTTTTCAAAGCACCCCTTATGTCATTCTTTACATTGCAGCCATGGTTATCGTTGCGTTGCATATCCGTCATGGTTTCTGGAGCCTGTTCCAGACCCTGGGTGCCAATCACCCCAAATATATGCCGCTGATCATGGGGGCCAGTATCGTATTGAGTCTAATTTTTGGATTCGGATTCGGCTACCTCCCGATATACCTTTCATTTTCGGGATAAGGAGGATTTTTATGCAGTTGGATGCACACATACCCAATGGCCCGCTGGCCGATAAATGGGACAAGCATCGTTTCGACCTGAAGCTGGTCAACCCGGCTAACAAGAGAAAGTTTAGCATTATTGTCGTCGGCACGGGTCTGGCAGGCGGTGCTGCTGCTGCATCCCTGGCGGAGCTCGGCTATTATGTGAAAAATTTCTGTATCCAGGACTCCCCAAGAAGAGCCCACAGCATCGCAGCCCAGGGCGGCATCAATGCTGCCAAGAATTATCAGAATGAAGGCGACAGCATCTGGCGTCTTTTTTACGACACCGTCAAGGGGGGAGATTTTCGATCCAGGGAGGCGAACGTCTATCGCCTGGCCCAGATCAGTAATGCCATCATCGATCAGTGCGTTGCTCAGGGGGTTCCTTTTGCACGGGACTACGGCGGATTGCTTGCCAACCGATCCTTTGGCGGGGCACAGGTTTCAAGAACTTTTTACGCCAGAGGCCAGACAGGCCAGCAGCTGCTGCTGGGCGCATACAGTGCCCTCATGCGCCAGGTCTCGACCGGCCGGGTGACCATGTTCCCCCGCCAGGAGATGCTGGACGTCGTCATCGCCAACGGCCAGGCGCGGGGCATCATTTCCAGGAATCTCATCACCGGAGATCTCGAACGTCACGTTGCGGATGCCGTGGTGCTCTGTACCGGCGGCTATGGAAACGTTTATTTTTTATCGACCAATGCCATGGCCAGCAATGTATCGGCCACCTTTCGTGCCTATAAGAAAGGGGCGTGTTTTGCCAACCCCTGTTTTACTCAGATCCACCCCACGTGCATACCGGTGCATGGCACCTATCAGTCCAAACTGACGCTCATGAGTGAGAGTCTTCGAAACGATGGTCGGGTGTGGGTTCCTAAAAAGCCCGGTGACCAAAGACGCCCGAGCGATATTCCGGAATCCGAGCGTGATTATTACCTCGAAAACAAATATCCGAGCTTCGGCAACCTGGTTCCACGGGATGTGGCTTCCAGAAATGCCAAGGATCAATGCGACATGGGCAAGGGTGTGGGTGAAACCGGTCTGGCCGTTTTTCTTGATTTCAAAGATGCCATCATGCGGGATGGTAAGGATGTCATCGAAAAAAAATACGGCAACCTTTTTCAGATGTATGAAAAGATTACGGCAGACAACCCGTATGAAACACCCATGATGATTTATCCGGCCGTCCACTATACCATGGGCGGTCTGTGGGTTGATTACAACCTGATGAGCAACATCCCAGGGCTTTTTGTCATGGGAGAAGCCAATTTTTCAGATCACGGAGCCAATCGGCTGGGTGCCAGCGCACTTATGCAGGGACTAGCTGATGGATATTTCATCATTCCTTATACCATCGGGGGATATCTTGCCGGAACGCACCTGGAGCAGGTCAATGCAGACCAGCCCGCGTTTATATCCGCCCAAAACCTGGCCCGGGAAACCACCAGCAAGCTCATGTCCATCAACGGGAAACGGACTGTGGATGACTTTCACAGGGCCTTGGGCCATATTATCTGGGATCATTGCGGTATGGCACGCAACAACGCCGATCTTGAAAAAGCCCGTGGTCAGATTCAGATGCTGCGTGAAGAATTCTGGCAAAATGTTACCGTCCCCGGCAAAGAAAAAGATTTCAACCAGAGCCTTGAAAGAGCCGGCAGAGTGGCTGATTTTTTAGAATTCGGAGAACTCATGGTCATGGATGCCCTGGAACGGCAGGAATCCTGCGGCGGGCATTTCAACGAAGCATACCAGACCGAAGAAAATGAAGCGCAGCGCAACGATGAGGACTTTTGCCATGTATCTGCCTGGGAATATAAAGGACCGGAAAGAGATGCTGAAATGCACAAAGAACCTCTTGTCTTCGAGAATGTCAAATTAAGCCAAAGGAGTTACAAGTGACAAAAGACATCCGCCTGACACTGAAAATATGGCGCCAGGAAGATTCCCATACCAAAGGTCGTCTGGAAACCTATTCTGCAGACAGTATCTCCACGGATATGTCGTTTCTGGAAATGCTCGATGTGGTCAACGAACAGCTGACACTCGCGGGCAAAGAACCCATCGCATTTGATCATGACTGCCGGGAGGGGATATGCGGGCAATGTGGTTGTGTCGTCAACGGACGTCCACACGGCCCCGAAAAAGCCACAACCCTGTGCCAGCTCCACATGCGGCACTTTTCAGACGGCGACACCCTTTTTATCGAACCCTTTCGGGCCAGGGCCTTCAAGGTTGTCAAGGACCTCGTGGTGGACCGGAGTCCCTTCGACAGGATCATCCAGGCAGGCGGCTATATATCCGCCAATACCGGTGGCGCCCTGGATGCCAACACAATTCTCATTCCCCAGGAAGTTGCCGAAAAAGCCATGGATGCTGCAGCCTGTATTGGCTGCGGCGCGTGTGTCGCGGCCTGCCCCAATGCCTCTGCCATGCTCTTTGTGGGGGCTAAAATCTCTCATCTGGCGCTTCTGCCACAGGGCCGGCCCGAGGCAGCTCAACGGGTTCAAGCCATGTTGAAAGCCATGGATCAGCTCTGTTTCGGGAACTGCTCCAACGAGCGGGAATGTGAAGCAGAATGCCCCAAAGAAATATCGATTGTCAATATTGCTCGCCTGAACCGGGAATACATCAAGGCGGGTCTCTTCTCTAACGCGTAAATTTCATAGATACCCGGGTCTAAGAGGGCCCGCCGGCATTATGTTTGTCATCAATTATATGAATCGGGGAATTCAGCAGACAGAATACAGAATTCCGTGAAGAGCTAAGTTGTCTTAATTCTGGAAACCGAATGAGCACCGAACAGTGATCAATATGCGTCTCTGGGAAACAATCCAACAATATGTCGGCAAACTGACCGGTGACCCGTCATCCTATTCGGCGGTTTTCAGCAAGGCGCTGACGGCGGTTGTCCTGGCTGTCCTCCTTTGGTTTGTGCTGAAACTTCTGCTGGCGTTCCTTCAGAGAAAAGGCCGCCAATTCGAGATCATTCGTGACAATGCCCTTATTCTCCAATCGTTTGGCTGGGCGGTCACCATCGTCCTTGTGTTTTCCACGGGTATCTATATTTTCCAGATGGTGAATCTTCCTGTTCTGGTAACCGTTCTTCAATCCCTGATGCTACTCTTTCTGGCTGTGCCCGCAGCAAGGATCACCATTGTCATTCTGCAAGTGGTTGAGGACCGAATTGCCGACAAAACAGAGACCAAGGTCGACAATGTCATTTTAGATCTTCTGAACCGTTTCGCCGGTGTGATCATCTATCTGGTTGCCATGGTCCTGGCTCTGGATCTTCTGGGTATCAACGTGATGCCCTTTATCGCCGGTGCGGGCGTTTTAGGGATCGCCATCGGTTTTGCGGCAAAAGACACCTTGTCCAATCTGATAGCCGGGATGCTGCTGATCATCGACAGGCCCTTTGAGGTTGGCGACCGCATCGAGGTCTGGACCGCGCCTTCCGGGAGTTCCACCTGGGGAGACGTCATTGATATCGGCATCCGGGCCACCCGGATTAAGACCACCGACAATATCGTCATCATCATTCCCAACAACGAGATCATGAAACGGGATATCGTCAATTACACCATCATATCTTCCCAAATCCGGGTGCGCATCAATATCGGCGTCGCCTACGATACCGATTTGCCCAAAGCCAAGAAAATCATCCTGGATATCGCCGATGCCATTGAATGGGTCGCCAAGGAACCCAAACCGAAAGTGGTGGTAAGAATGTTTGGAGAATCCGCCGTCGATCTCCAGGTGCGGGTCTGGATCAAGGACGCCAGAAAACGGATGAACACCATTTCCGAGATAACGGACAGGGTCAAAGAGGCGTTTGACCTGCACAACATCGAGATACCCTACCCCAAACGGGATATTGTCATCACGCATCGGCAGGAAAAGCCTGCGGCGGAAACAAATGAACTGATCAAATAGGTAAAAAAACTGCCCTGTTTCCAACCGGCCCCTTTAACCTATCTGGATCCTCTACAAAAGGGAGGGCTTGGATTGATATTAATTTAGTAAACTGCGAATATCGAATATCGAACAAGAAATGTTCGAACCGATGTTGGACGTTCATCTTTAAAAAATCATCACTTAAACCCTGTAACAAAAAAGGGCCCAGAAAGCCCGGGGAGATGCACCGTATGTGCAGCCCCCTGGTACCTTTGGACCCTTATTAGCCCTTTAGCGGTTTAGACTATAGGCTGTAAGCTGCTTACCGCTTACTGCTTACCGCTTATTGCTCACAGCTACCCCTTGTATCACCCTTGGACCCTCGAACCCTTATTCTTGTCTATTGTGTTCATTAAGTTCGTTGTGTTTATTGAGTTGTTCATGATTACAAAGGCATGATGGCTATCAACCCTTTCCTGTTTCATCAACCCAATGAACCCAAGAAACTCAATGAACCCTACTCCCTCGAACCCTTTTTAGTCTTTTAGGGGTTTAGGCTAAAGGCTGTTAGGTGCGCTTGGCGTAGCGCTGTCAGCTACCCTCCAACCCTTGTATCCCCCTCGAACCCTCGGACCCTTTTTTATTTATACTTCACCAGATCGTTCGCTTTGAAACCTGCGCCTGATTTGATGATAGCCACAGATCCGTCACTGCCGAAAAAACCGGTTACCATGAGCTCGCCCTTGAGCGGTCCCGGAGCCCTGCCAAGGGATACGTTTGTCTGGGGATCGATAATCTCCTCTCCCAGTTCCTGTACCATCAGGAGATCGCCCACTTTCAAACCGGTTTTCTGCCCGGCGTTCAGGTAGACGGTCCGACCTTTGATGCTGGCGATTCGACCGCTCCACTCCTGACGTTCAAACTGCGGCAGCATATTGACCATGGCTTTGGTCAATGCATCCCGCAAAGCACCGTCCCGAAGATCGGCATCGTAGCTCGACTTGGAGCCTAATCCAAGAGCGCCACCGGTCTTCTTTTCATAAACGCCCTGCCCCGAGTCGGCTACCATCTGGATTCCTGTGGTGGTATCGACAATCCGGTAATCCACGGTGACCCGGGCGATCTGTTTTTTCTTTTTGTAAACCAGATAGTCCGAACCTTCTTCAGCCTCTGAATAAGCAGTAATCGCACCGGTGACCATTGCATTCAATCCCAGAACCTTGCCCATTTTTGCAGCGGTAGCCGGGTTGATGGCTCCTGAAGCGCCCATAGCCTGCTGATCCAGTATTGAAGCGACATCCTGCTGTGGAATAATGATAAACCGGCCGGTCTTTTGCAGAATTGTTCCCAAAATATCAGCCGCTGCCTCACCAATACCCATATGCTTGGAGGGTGTTCTGTTCTGAAAATTCACCACCCCCACCCGAAGTTTCGGGCCGGTATAATCTCCGGAGGGAGCCAGCTCGTCGGAAATACCCGTAAGTGAGGAATCGTCACGCACCTCTCCGGATGTCTTTACAGCACATCCATTGAAAATCAATACGGCTGCCATGAGAAGTAGCGACCCCAGCAGATAAATGTTTTTAGCCTTCACCATGTTTTGCCTCCTAAATTAGATTGAAATGTTATTCCATGACTATTTCTAAAAAATTACTGGTTTCCGTGTAATCACCCGGCACTTCAAAGAGATCTGCCGGCGGTGCCCCCATGACGATACCCGTTAACGTGGATGTCATTTTGACAGTCTCGTTTTCGATTTCGCTGCGGATCGTCATGTCATCCAGGTCCGTTGCATCCCAGATAAAGCCCTCCTGTTTTTCCTGTCCCTGGTAGCTGATCGTAATCCGGTATTTCTTGGTGGGATGGCCATCGATGGTCTCGTTGGCCACAAAGGTTTTGGTAACATCCGGCTCCTCATAGTAGCCTTCGTCCGTTTCATCACTGACCATATATTTTTTCTTGTTTGTGTAAAGAGAATAGGTACGTTTTTCATCACCCCGGTGGATCATCACCACGCTGCTCATGGCCGGTGGCATGCCCTGGGCCCCTGACATCTTGGTGTAATCCATTTCCATACGGAATTTTTCACCGGCCTTGGCAATAGGCATTTCAAAAGAAAATTCCCGCCCCTGTGACTTGTCAAAGGTTGACGAAACCATGACGGCCTTGAAATCCCGATCGCCATAGTTCATGTGCCCAATGGCGGGTGGCGGCGGCATCTGAATATTGGGCATACCAACGGGCATGGCCGTTGCTGCCGTCAGAATGGGGCCCACGGCATTCCCGGCACCCCATGGCAGGTTTTGTACGAGCCGCCATATCATTTCGTTGGTTTCATGGGCCAGATGCATACCCACTGCTTTTGAGACAAGCTTCTTGGTCAGTCCCATGGCAAATCCTTCCAGAACACTCTGGTTGCTCGATGTACTCTCGATGACAACCCATGGAACCTCTTTATCAGCACTGCCGGCCACCGCAACTGCGCCCGCAACAGATCCTACGGTACCACCGGAAGTGTCCTGACTTTTGATCCCGATGCCATTTTTCCAGAAAACCGACAGGGTGTTCGTATCGATGATATGGAACTTGCCCCGAACTTTGCGCACGTTGACAATACCCGTGGTGATCTCTTCAAAATTCATGAGGGTACCATAGAGAAGCCCTTCCACCTGGAGTGCCTCGCGAAGCTGGGCCGTTGTTGCCATACCCAGCTGTCCCCCTAAAGTGATTCCCAGCTGATCTCTTAAAATGCGATCCGTCTCCTCCAAGGGCTGCACATTGTAAAATCGTTTCTGCATTGCCTCAGCCAGTTTTTCACGCACAAAATTAGGTGCCTCGACATCCGTCGTGTCGTTTCTTAAGGGCAGCATTGCCAGGCGTTTGATGGGGTTGGTGGGATCGGGTTGGGGTCCCAGGGCTGGCATGCCACCACAACCCGCCAGAAATACCAGCACCAGAAAGAGCATCATCAACACGTGGGATCGTCTCATAAATTACCTCCGGACAAATGATGTGTAAAATCTGTATTAGAGCGACCGCGTCGCGTCGTATAAATTCATTGTATGGATTTATTTTTATTTCATTTTCAAGTTGACACTGTTTTGGGTGATGTTGGTGATGTCAATTACAAATTCGCCGTAATCGATCACCATCAGCTCATCGGCCAGTTTCTGGGATGTCGTCGGAACACTCACATCCAATGTTGCCGTCCCCGTGTTGAAATCACGCTGGTATACACCACTGACGCCCCTCACCCGCTTCTGAATCATTTCCTTGAATTTCACAAGGTGGCTGTACGATGGGATATCAGAGACCACCAAGCGAATCAAGCTACCGCTGTCGACGTCCTGTGACCATTGGTTTACAATCTGTGTGAGAAGCTGGTCGGCAATGGCATCCGTTGCGATCTTGAGCGCCTCCGCCCCGGCCGTAACCTCGTTTGGATGCACCGCCGCCGCATGATGTGTGGACGATGCAATGACCCGGCCGGTATCGGTATTGACAACACGTAAAGAAACATCGGCCTGGGCGGATTTCATGGAAGATCCCAGCACAGAACCTGCCAGTTTGGAAAGTGCTTTGCCATAGATCACGACTTCGGCGTCATAGACCTTGCCGATGTCTCGAACGGCATCATTGCTGAGAGACTCGATCTTGTAGGGGGCTTTGATCTTGAGGGTCTTTGACGTCATGGCATGATCGACGACATGAAACCCTTTCCGGGCAAGCTTTTGCATGAGCACATTTTCGGTAATGCTGAGGTCGGCGGTGCCTGCCTTGACACCCCACCAATAGCTGTAGTAATGCATCCCGACATTCTGTTCAGCCACCATGATCATGACCCGGGGCATATTCTTCCTGCCCATGAGCAGCCCCAGGGCCTGGATGTCATTTTTCAAGTTCCCCGCAGCCACGGTAGCCTGAATCGTCACCTTGTACAGATTACCCTGGGTTGACTCGTCTGTCACTTCGTATCGCCGGACATAGCCCTGGCTCTGGGAATATATCTGATCCCGCAACACTTCATAATTCTGAACCAGTGTTTCGGACGACACCATGGTGCCGGCAGCCTGCTCCACAACCAGTCGGAGTGCATCCTGGATCGCCTGGTCTCTTGCCGAGGCCGTATTGTCATCGATAATCACCCCAACACCTTCTGCCGACGCGTTGATGGGTGCCGTCGACAAATCGGCAGATTCCGATGCGGCAAAAGAAGGGAGGTGGGAAACACATGAGATACAAAGAATTGACAGAAATAAATAGACAAACGTCATGTCTGTCTTCATGATTCCGCCTCTCGCAGTAAACTTCTACGGCTTCAGGCTCAAATGCCTTGTGCCAAGGCCGATCAGGTTCGTGAAATTTCCGGGTTAGGTGTGCTGGAAAACCAATAAACGATGGCACAATTCCTATATTGTGTCAAGCACAGAACTCTTGTCATCACGCGGTTTTAGCGTCGTTGCCATACGTATGTTCTGTTTAATTTTTGATAAATTATAGAACCGCGGCAGGTCAGGGATGCGCTCGCTTTTGCGCTTCAAGGGTCCGTAGGGGAACGTGTCTTTTTTACCCAGGCTTTGACCGTATGGGGCGGGGCCTTCTTGTTTATTCCGGGGCACATGGATGCCATGAGGTTCCAGTTGTCAAAATCGATCAGGATACTCTCGAGATAGGGCCACTTCCGGCACATCTGGGGTTTTACCGGGTGAATCGTACATACCTTGTCCCAGAACACGCAATGGCCGTCATCCTGCTGAGCCAGAACCGGTCTGCCTCCCGACAGACAACAAAACGTTTCAACAAACCCATGCGGATCGACACCGATATAGCTTGAGATTCTCTCGATATCCTGGTGGGTGACAAAGGTACCGCCATAGCCGATACAGCACTCTCCGCATTGTGTGCAGGAAAAAGGCGGGGCGTCCGCATCTTTTTCCACCTCTTCATCAAAGGGCATGCCGTGTCTCCATGGCCCGCCGCAGGGTTACCTGATCCACGTACTTGAGGTCTCCTCCGATGGGAACACCGGAAGCGATGCGGGTCACCTTGACGGGAAGTGAACGCAGCCGTTCTGCGATAAAACCGGCCGTGGACTCCCCTTCAACGCTGGTGCTGGTGGCCAGAACCACCTCCGTAACCTTGCCTGAGGCAATACGCGTCAGCAATTCCTTGATGTGAATATCATCCGGTCCGATATTGTTCATGGGGGAAAGAACCCCCTGCAAAATGTGGTAGAGTCCCCGGTAGGCACCTGATTTTTCGATGGAAGCCATATCCCCCGGCTGCTCCACCACACACACCAGAGAGGTCTCTCTGGATGGGTCGCCGCAAATTTTACATGTCTCTGTATCGCTCAAGGCAAAGCACATGGAACATATCTGGATGGTTTCCTTCAAGGCCAGGATACTTTGGGACAATTGCTCGGCATCTCTGCGAGACATTTTCAGAATGTGCATGGCCAGTCGCTCGGCCGTTTTTTCCCCAATACCCGGAAGCCTGGAAAGGTGTTTAATCAGATTCAAAACCGAAGGCGGATAGTGATACATGGTTCCTCTTTTTCCTTGTTATTGCGATAGTTGTGCCTGTTTCTAAAATATAGGCATAGAAAGACAGGGTATTATTCAGGGTCCGAGGGTGATACAAGGGTGATACAAGGGTTCGAGGGTAGCGAATAGCTATCGGTGGAAAGCGGCATCCCAGCTTCCAAGGATCCTAGCGTCCCGGCATACAAGGAGTCGCGTGAACATATGGCTCTTGGCTTTTGGCTGTTAGCGGTTCATAAATTCTCCTGAATCCTGGTAGGCCTTTAGCATTTCAAATCGTAGGTTGTTTTAACTGATTGCCCATGGCTGTTAGCCACCCTCGAACCCTTGTATCACCCTCGGACCCTCGAACCCTATTTTTAAACAAGCCCCGGTATATTCATCCCACCGGTCAGCTTGTTCATCTCTCCCGACATCATTTCCTGGGATCGTGTCAACGCATCATTGACAGCCGTAAGAACCAGGTCCTGAAGCATATCGACATCTTCCGGATCCACGACTTCCTGTTTAATTTCAAGGGAGACGACATGCTGTCTGCCGTTGGCCACAACCCGGACCATGCCGCCACCGGCGCTGGCTTCCACGGTTTTGTCTGCGAGTTCTTCCTGCATTCTCAGCATTTTTGACTGAAGCTGCTGAGCCTGTTTCATCATTTTACCCATACCCTTCATCTTTAAACCTCCCGACCCGGATAAACCGGAAAAAAAGATCTTTTATCACGAAATATTGTAGAACTAACTTGTTTTTAAATCCACCAGCTTGCCGTCGAAAATCTCGATAGCATCAGCCACCAGAGGATGCTGCAGAAGATCTTTTTTCAACCGGTTGGCTGCATCGATTTTTTCTCTTTTGGGCTGACCGTTCATGTTGACTCCGGGATGAATGACGACACGTATCTGTCGCCCGAAAAAAGACCCGGAAATCTGCTCTAAAATTTTGATATTTTCTTTTCGCCGCATACGTTTGTAATTAAAGTCGCTTCCGTTAACCTCGATTTCAAGCGTATTTCCGGACAGCTTCACCAGCCGGGAATGGGTCAGATTGGGCGCCAGAGACGGATAGCGTTCCGAAATAACATCCAGGATTGCCTGCCATGGGTCTGATTCATCACCCGCATCCGATAAAACCGGCTCCGACAAGGATGGTTCCACAGGAGGTGTGTGCTCCTGCCGGTCTGCCAACGGTTTTATGACAGATGGTTCACCAAGCGCTTCAAACTCTTTTTGCGTTTCAGACAGGGAAAGATCCTGTCCCGATGAAAATTGTTTCTGAATGTCATCGAGCTTTTCAATCAGGTCATGGATGGGCAGTGCCGGTCTGATATTGAGCAATTTGATCATCACCACCTCAAAGGCCATCTGAGGTCTTGAAGACCACTTAATGGTACGTTCTTCTCTGAAAAGCACCTCCAGGACTTGATTCAAATGCAAGGGGGAAACCCCCTGCACCTGATTCTTCAAGATATCCATCTCGTGGGAAGGCATATCCATGAGCGTATGCGCATCAGGGCTCAATTTGATCACCAACAGGTTTCTGAAATGTTCCATCAAACGGGTATACAGGTCAACGATGCTATGGCCGTGCCGATAGACCGTATCAATGATTTTCAGAATCTGCGGGGCATCCCCCTTGAAGGTCGCCTGGGCAAGCTCGTGGACAACCGCCCCATCGACCACCCCCAGGACATCCATAACTTCGCTGTGCGTCACGGTTTCGCCGGCACCGGTCGTCACCTGATCGAGAGACTCAAGGCATCCCGCATGCTGCCGTCGGCTTCCCTGGCGATGAGATCAAAACTCTCATCGGCAATATCGATACCTTCTTTCCCGCAGATGGATATCAGATGCCTGGTGATGTCGGAAGCCTCGATCCGTTTCAGGTCATACCGCTGACACCGGGACAGAATGGTAATGGGAATTTTTCTCGGCTCCGTTGTTGCAAACAGGAAAATGACATGGGCGGGCGGTTCTTCCAGGGTTTTCAACAAGGCGTTGAAAGCGGCGGTGCTCAACATGTGGACTTCATCAATAATATATAATTTATAGGTACTGTGCGCCGGCAGGTACTTGATATTTTCCCGGATGTCTCTGACCTGTTCCACGCCATTGTTCGATGCGCCATCGATCTCGAAAACATCCGTTGAGCTGCCGGAAGTAATCTCGGAACATGAACGGCAGGTGTTGCAGGGTACGGTACCGGGCCTGTTTCACAGTTCATTGCCTTGGCCAGTATCCGTGCGATGGTCGTTTTTCCGGTACCCCTGGGCCCGGTAAACAGAATGGCGTGCGCCAGTCGGTTGGATGAAATGGCATTTTTCAGCGTCTGGGTGACATGGGTTTGGGCCACGACCTCATCAAATGTTTGGGGGCGGTATTTTCTTGCAAGAACCAAATAAGACATGGATGGGAAACCCTCGGGAAAAATGCTGAGACCCCTGAAAAATTGCGTCTGTTTGTCGGCAGATGAGTTATGGCGGAGAGAGAGGGATTCGAACCCTCGGTGCCGCTATTAACAGCACACACGATTTCCAGTCGTGCTCCTTCAGCCAGCTCGGACATCTCTCCGTATTTTTTGTGGGTCATCAAGCTATTCAGGGATGGCGTTATAATGCTTTTCTGCGGTTTGATCAATGAATATGTTGCGTTTTTTTTCACAACAACACATCCGCAATCATCCTCAATCATTTTAATGTTTAATTACAGAATATTATAGCTACTGCCCCTTTGATGACAGCCCTTGTTAAATGCATTGGATACCCTGTTAAAATGCCATAGCCTGAAAAAAATGTCAAGATTGGGTCCATCGGTCTTGACAATCCTTGGACACGCTCTAATGTTGCCCGAATTGATCACATAACCCGAACATTTGAAAAGTAATCTGCAGCAAGTTGCAGGAATGCGCTCATATTTTCGTTCAGGTTTGTGAGAATCCGGGACAGGGAGTCATTTCATGGATGCAGAAAAAACAAACCCATTCGAAGCCTCGACATTGCCATCGATATCATTCGGAATCTCCGTTTTCATCGTCTTGGCAACACTTTGATCGCCATCGCCGTCAACGGCATCGTCATACCTCACGAATTTCTGAGCGGTGGCATCACCGGCACAGCCCTGGTGATTCATTACCTGTTTTCTTTTCTGCCGGTGGCAATGCTCTATTTCGTGCTGAACATACCCCTTTTTGCCGTTGGTTGGGCCTTTGTGGGCCGCCGTTTATTTATTTACAGCATTGTCGGTATGCTGACTTTGACCGGAACCCTTGAGTATGTACACGTAAGTGTTCCTTTAGACCACAAAATCCTTGCCGCTCTTTTTGCCGGCATCCTTACCGGTATTGGTGGCGGGTTGACCCTTTCGATCCCGCGGTTCTGCCGGGGCTTGGATATTCTTCGGTAATTCTTTTAAAACGATATTCCATATATTGGGAAAACGTTTTTATCCATTCAACGCGATATCTGGTGGCAACAAGCTTTTTATTTTCCCTGGAAACCGCTCTCTATTCATTCATTTATATCTATATAACCACACGCATGATGGAACTTGTCATCACGGGAATCAGCAAGCGCAAGGTTGTTCTCATTATTTCGGATCGGTGGGAAAAGATTTCAGAAGACATCCTGTACCGGATGGGCCGGGGGGTCACAACTCCATGGCCAGGGTGGATATAGCGGCAAGACTGAAAGAATCCTTTATGCCGTGGTTAGCATACGTGAACTGCATCACATCAAGCGCATCGTACAGGATATTGACTCCGGGGCTTTTGTGGTGATCCAGGACACTCTCGAAGTCATGGGCAACAGGATCGGGAACCAGCCACACTGGTCATAAAATCGCCACATGATTTTTTAAAAATAACGACGCTATCATTTAGGGGACGTACCTTTGTAAGTTGACATTGAAGAAGCGCGCAATAATCTATGGGGAAAGCCCTCGCTGTTTCGGTTCAATTTCGGTTTTAGCCATGGAAAGTGGAAATGGATTACCAACGGAGATTTGCGCCGTTGGAGTCAATAAGGGCCTTAGAACAGCGGGGCGGCCGAAGGGGTGGGATTTCAACCCACGGAACGCTTACGCGTTCACCGGTTTTCGAGACCGGCTCCTTAAGCCGCTCGGACAACCTTCGGAATTTGTATTTTTTTACCCCTACAATTGATATGACCGAGATGTCAATATGAAAAAATCGAGAACGATTTTACATTTGGCTTCTATAGGGTCTGTCATAAATTTTCATCCCCTGGCGCGCACAACCAAGCATGAAACAAAATCTTTATATTGAAATGTCATAGCTATCCTCTAAATATGAAGCATGAAAATTTATAAACCAAAGGAGGACAGCTATGACACGGAAAAATAATAACAAAATAATTTCTGTTGTGCACCCCATTTGTTGCGGATTAGATGTTCATAAAAAGTCGGTTTCTGCATGCATCATCATTACTGAATCGGATGGTGAACAGACATTTATGGTTCAAGAATTCTCGACCTTCACCGACGATCTATATCGGCTAAAATCATGGCTGTCATCACATGCATGCCTGTTGTTGCCATGGAGAGCAACGAGCGTTTACTGGCGACCGGTGCATAATGTGCTTGAAGATGCCTTTAAAGTTATTCTGGTTAATGCCAAGCATGTCAAAAATGTGCCGGGAAGAAAAACCGACATCTCTGACAGCATGTGGCTGGCAAGTCTACTGCGTATCGGCGTTTTAAAGGGGAGCTTTATCCCATTAGAAACATTTAATATCAAATCTGATTCGTCTCTCGTTAAAGGCTTATAAATATGTGATCAAAAAGAAAAACCGTTACTTGTTTCTAATGAATATGTTCCGTTTGCGTTTTACAGCTTCAAAAGGGGATTTCCATATTTTTTTAAACGGACATATCAAACCAAACCATAACTTGTGCCCACCGGATTGATGATGGAATACGGCCGGTTGGTCGTAACATAAGGCCGCAGAAACATCATCAATCCGGCAGGACACGCCAGAGTGATGCAGATTAATAATGATATGTCCGTTTAAAAAAAATAGGAAACCCCATTTCGGAGTAAGCGGAACGTTATTTTGACAAATGCTAAAATACTAATTTGGAAGGAACATGGCTTCAAGTTCTTCCGTATATGTACCATCTTCATTGTAAATGACGATAGGCGGACCCACTTTCAGGCCCGGTCTTCCCTGTTTGACGCCCTCCATCAGCATGAGTTTTGATTCACTGCTTCATCCTGGAATGGATAAAGCGCACATTTTTCGGTTCAATCCTGCAAGATCTCATATGCTGACCAACTCCGGTAAGCGCTCGGAGGTATAAACAAGCACAAACAACCCGGCTTTCTTCAAAATGTCACCGGCGGTCTTAACAACATCAAGAAGGGTTACCCTGATTTCATGCCTTGCCACGGCCCGTTGCGGGTTTGGATTGATCCGGCCGGAAGCCGCCTTGTGAAAAGGCGGGTTGCTGACCACGATATCGACGGGTCCCTGGAACATGGCTGGTCGAATGGTCCGCATATCCCGGCAGAAAATTCGGATATTTCCTTCCATGCCATTATCTCTGACATTGATATCCGCGATATCTGCCAGTTCTTTCTGAATCTCTATACCGAACATCTGGATCTCAGGATGGCGAAAACCGACGATCAATGGTACAATACGCAACCCGTTCCCAGATCCACAACCCGCTCACCCGGTTTCGGTCTGACACGGTGCGCCAGAATAACGGCATCGATGGAAAACCGATACCCATCCCGATCCTGTTTGACCGTCACCTTGCCGTTAAAAAACGTATCCTGGGTGAGTCTGTCCTGCATCAGTCCACCGGGCCGATCTTAAATTTGATATCCTTTACCGGAACATCCCCTAGGGCGTGGTTGATCTTCTGAATGATTTCCGGCTTTAAAAATCTGAGCTGCTGCAGCCAACTGGAACTCGTTGCATTCACGATAAGCAGATCTCCCTTGAATGCCGCCGGGCGGGTATTTGCCGCAATCGCCTCTTCCACGGCGTCTCCCCAGACATCCCAGACCCGGATAAGGGATGTGTCTGTTCCCAGGCGATGATTTTTCAGCATGTCCCGGATCACATTGCCGATATGTACAAAGGATCGTTTTTCTTTGTCTGATCTGGTCATGCGCGCAACAATTTTGTGTTTTTGTGTTTGGTGTTGTTTTTGTGTTTGGTATGTTTTGGTGTTTCTTCAATTATCCGTCTCTTTTACCATATTCGAGGCGAGGTTCGTCAATAAAAACCCCTGTCCGTTATTGTGGAAATTTATATTTTTTCCTTTTTCCTTGACTTGGAGACCTTAGGACTTTAAATTAGTATGTTAGTTTCAGATGGAATTCGCCATGGGCGTTTAAATTTTTAAAACCATCTATCACCCTACGACAAGGTAATTATCATGAATTGGGATTGGGAAAAATTAAAACAACAGCAACAGGATGGCAAAGGCATTCCCCCGCAAGTCGAGGAACTGTTTAAACGTCAAAAGGTTCAAACTCCCGGGGGGACTTCTTGATGATTCTGATCCTCGCGGCCTTGTTTTTTGGCTCCTCGGTCGTCTACACGGTCAAACAGGATGAGGTCGGGGTGGTGCAACGTTTCGGAAAATACGTACGCACCGAACAACCGGGCTTGAATTTCAAGTTGCCGGCAGGCATCGAAAAGGTCACCAAGGTCAATGTAACCGCGTCAACACGGAAGAATTTGGGGTTACAACCACAGCGGGGTTCAAAACTCCCGCTATGTCTCGTCCAGCGAAAACATGAACGTCGCCCTGATGCTGACCGGTGACCTGAACGTGGGTCTGGTGCCGTGGATCGTCCAGTATCGGATAAAGGACCCCTACAATTATCTCTTCAAGGTCAGGAACGCCCGGACTGCTGATTGACATGTCGGAAGCGGCCATGCGACTGGTTGTGGGGGACCGAAGCATCAACGAGGTCATCAGCAAGCGAGATGAAATCGCTGTTGAAGCCAAGAGGGTGCTGCAGAAGGAACTGGACAATGCTGAAACAGGTATCAACATCGTCACCATCGAAATGAAAAAAACCAATGTTCCCGAACCGGTTCAGCCCTCCTTCAACGAGGTAAACCAGGCCACCCAGGAAAAAGAGCAGATGATCTACCAGGCCAAGGAAGATTACAACAAGGCCATCCCCGCTGCCAGAGGTGAAGCGGATCGAACCATCAAGGCGGCCGAAGGGTATGCTCTGGACAGGGTCAACCGGGCCAAGGGAGATCGGCAAGGTTTATTGCATTCTACAAGGAATATGCTAAAGCCAAGGATGTCACCACGAAGGCTATACCTCGAAATCCTGAAAGACCTCTTTCCCAAGCTTGGCAAAAAATACATCATCGATTCGGACCAGAAAAATTATTGCCGCTTACTTAATCTAGGCACAACAACAAGGTGTTACAAAATGAAAACAAAAGGTTTCTCATAATTATTGCGGCAGTATCGTGATACTCGTCTATAATGGCGCTTACATAGTGGATGAAACCGAACAGGTGGTTATAACCCAGTTTGGTAAATCGTCGGAAGCCCAAAAATGAATCCCTGGTATTAAATTCAAGGTTCCTTTTATCCAAAAGGCCAATTTTTTCCCAAAAATCTTCTCGGGTGGGATGGCGATCCGGCCAGATCCCCACCCTTGAAAAGACATATATCTGGGTCGACACCTTTGCCAGGTGGAAAATTGTCGACCCGGTCAGTTTTTCCAGACGGTCAACAACCGCTTCAGCGCCAATGGGCGCCTTAATGACATTATCGATCCGGCCGTGCGAAACTTCATCACATCCACCGGCTTATTGAAACGGTTCGAACACCAACCGCGAAATGGACACCTTTGAAATCGGCCTGGATGAAAGCGAAAAGCAAACCGTCCTACGCCATTGACGTCGGCAGGGAAAAAATCACCCAGGGCATCCTGGATCAGGCCCAGCCCAAGCTCGCCATTCGGTATTGAGCTGGTGGATGTCAAGATCAAGCGGATCAACTACGTGGAGCAGGTCAGAAATCGGTTTACGGACGAATGATCGCCGAACGCAAGCAGATTGCTGAAAAATTTCGGTCTGAAGGAAAAGGCGAGGCCAGAAAAATATGGGTGAAAAGGAAAGAGATCTGAAACAGATCACATCCGAAGCCTATAAAACAGCCCAGGAAATCAAGGGTACGGCCGATGCGGAGTCCACCAGGATCTATGCCGAAGCTTTGGACGATCCGGAATTTTATTCGTTTTCCAAAACCCTCGAACTTTACGGCGAGGCACTGGGCAAAGACAGCGAGCTGGTTCTTTCGACGGATTCAGCGTTCTTCAAATATCTCAAAGGATATTCGGACCTCCCTTAAATTCATTGCACAGCTTATAGCATTTGTCAAAATAACGTCCCGCTTAAGCCGAAAAGGGGTTTCCATATTTTTTTTAAACGGACCTATCATTATTAATCTGCATTACCCGTGGCGTGCCCTGCCGGATTGATGATGTTTCTGCGGCCTTATGTTACGACCAATCGGCCGTATTCCATCATCAATCCGGTGGGCACAAAGTTATGCTTTGGTTTGATATGTCCGTTTAAAAAAAATATGGAAATCCCTGAAGCTGTAAAACGCAAACGGAACATATTCATTAGAAACAAGTAACGGTTTTTCTTTTTGATCACATATTTATAAGCCTTTAACGAGAGACGAATCAGATTTGAAATTAAATGTTTCTAATGGTGAAACCGCGGTGTCAGCCTTGTGTTATCGTAGTTTCATTTTCGTGGTTGTAAGCTGACAATTTGTTGTTCACCAGGCTGACCGATCATATTTATGTCGCGCTCTATGGCTTCACTTATGTATCGACCTCAATATGCGGTTTCAATTCAATATAAAGATTTTGTTTCATGCTTGGTTGTGCGCGCCAGGGCATGAAAATTTCATTAGAAACAAGTAACGGTTTTTCTTTTTGATCACATATTTATAAGCCTTTAACGAGAGACGAATCAGATTTGAAATTAAATGTTTCTAATGGTGAAACCGCGGTGTCAGCCTTGTGTTATCGTAGTTTCATTTTCGTGGTCTAAGCCAACAATTTGTTGTTCACCAGGCTGACCGATCATATTTATGTCGCGTCTATGGCTTCATTATTATCATATCGGTTTCTTCTATTTTTCTTTTGTTAGCTTGAAATTTCATTAGAAACAAGTAACGGTTTTTCTTTTTGATCACATATTTATAAGCCTTTAACGAGAGACGAATCAGATTTGAAATTAAATGTTTCTAATGGTGAAACCGCGGTGTCAGCCTTGTGTTATCGTAGTTTCATTTTCGTGGTCTAAGCCAACAATTTGTTGTTCACCAGGCTGACCGATCATATTTATGTCGCGCTCTATGGCTTCACTTATGTATCGACCTCAATATGCGGTTTCAATTCAATATAAAGATTTTGTTTCATGCTTGGTTGTGCGCGCCAGGGCATGAAAATTTCATTAGAAACAAGTAACGGTTTTTCTTTTTGATCACATATTTATAAGCCTTTAACGAGAGACGAATCAGATTTGAAATTAAATGTTTCTAATGGTGAAACCGCGGTGTCAGCCTTGTGTTATCGTAGTTTCATTTTCGTGGTCTAAGCCAACAATTTGTTGTTCACCAGGCTGACCGATCATATTTATGTCGCGCTCTATGGCTTCACTTATGTATCGACCTCAATATGCGGTTTCAATTCAATATAAAGATTTTGTTTCATGCTTGGTTGTGCGCGCCAGGGCATGAAAATTTATGACAAGCCCTATAACACCCTGATAAACAATTAGAAGCCCTCTCAAAATAGAAAAGCACCGGAAACCATATTGGTAGCGGTGCTTTTTTATTTATTTGGCCATCGCAAAAATATCTTTTCGCCCGATCTCTGTGTTGGGATAGCGTTTAATTCCCACAAGTTCTACAGAAAGCATCGGGTTCAACCACTTTTCAACTTTGACTTGATAGAGAGCCCACGTTCTTTGCGGGAAACCAAAACCCAATTTTTGAAATAGCTTTTAGAGGCTTAAATCCTTATTTGCCCTTTCTTCGCTGATGACGCGTTTTCGCCAACAGCTTTCGGTGCTTGTGCTTGCGCATTTTTTTGCGCCGTTTTTTGATAACACTGCCCAATTGATCACCTCCAATCTAAATTGATTCTGTGAATGTAATTTTATTCTATAACAGTTCTATAACGAACTTGTCCATACTTTTTCACGCGCTTTTTAATTTTTTTAAAATTATCGCTTCAAAGGATCATGTTGATCCCGTTAAACAGTCATGTTAATAATACCCAACGCAAGCTCGGGTTTTCATTATTAATAGAGTAAAATGGGTGATTCGATGGCGATTTGTGCTGTTTGAGGCGATTAAGACGTCTCTCATAAGCAAATGACGATGACAATCCAATAAGGCCTCCTAATTGAAAAAAAGACAGATTTTTTCAAAAAACCACATCCATGTGGTCAACGAGTCGGTTGCCATGGCAGAAGAGCTTGTCAGCGAATATTATAAAATGTCTGCTTCTGAGTGGCTCCGCCCAAAATTTGATGTCAAAACCCGCATCGACCTTTCAAGCGATGAGATCGTTCCCGGTCCATTTGCTCAGGTTGTCCGTTATGAAGGCCGTCTTAAGAAGCCCCATTGGGATCTTCCTCGTATGATTATTATAAAATCTGTCTGCAGGATCATGAAATTCTGGCGGCACTAGATAAATTCCAGCGACTGAACTTCTCCCGTCTACACTCTACATCCTCACCCACGAGCTCATTCACATCGTTCGATTCAGCAAGTTTCTGCAGAATTTCAATGCAGCGCACGAGGAAAGAATGGCTGAAGAAGCCAGAGTTCATGAACTGACCCACAAAATTCTCCAACCGGTCCGCATTGACGGTCTCACAGAAGTTCTCGATTTTTATATCCAATGGCGCGAGCCCATTGATGAACTTGAAAACACTTAGAAGCTATCTCAAAAATGTCTTTAAGCCCAATCTTTGAGTTAAGCTTACCTTTTAACTCCTCAAAATACTAACAATATGCCTAGGTTTTGCGAACCCTCCCTCATCAAAATCTCGGCACATCTCTTCGGCAAAAATCGTTCAGTTCAGGTAAAATACTCATATTGGATTTCACTCTCTTGACAACGTAAAAACACTCACTATATTAGGTCAGAATTTTTTATAAGTAACTGTTTACAACACCTTTTTCAGGAGGATCCACATGCCCATTTACGAGTATCAATGTAAAAAATGCGGCACGATTGAAGAAGCCCTTCAAAAATTTTCCGACAAACCTCTGACCCGATGCAGACACTGTTCCGGCAGGCTTCACAAACTTGTTTCCCGAAGCAGCTTCCATTTGAAAGGTACGGGATGGTACGTGACCGACTATGCAAATCGGTCCAAAGATTCCGCTGCCGCCTCCGAGAAAAAAAGCGAGAGTACGGATTCTGCCAATCCCGAAAAAACTGCATCACCTGACAAGAAGACATCGGCATCATCTGAAAAAAAAAGTCCCGAAAATAAAGGAGCCGGCATCACCAAAAAACCTTAAAAACAGCTCTTTACAAACATGAATGTGTGCTTACTTTTGACTTACCAATTTGCAGCAGGAATTTTAAACAATTATTTTAATCATTCGTTTTGCTTACTAACGAACATCAAAAAAGGAGAGAAGGAAGAAATGAAAATAAGACCATTACAGGACCGAATTTTGGTACAGCGTGTTGAAGAAGAAAAAACCACCAAGGGAGGCATCATTATCCCTGACACGGCCAAAGAAAAACCGGCAGAGGGCAAAGTCACGGCCGGGAAATGGAAATCGGACGATGGCAAACGGATACCCCTGGAAGTTAAAAAGGGTGACCGGATACTGTTCGGCAAATACTCGGGCACCGAGGTAAAAATCGAAGGTGAAGAGTATCTGATCATGCGTGAAGACGACGTTCTTGGCATAATTGAATAATTCAATTTACTGATAAAAGGAGGATAAACGATGGCTGGAAAAGTAATTAAATATGACATGAAAGCCCGTGAAGCGATGCTCAGAGGCGTAAGGGCCCTGGCGGACGCCGTAGTGGTTACCCTGGGACCCAAGGGACGTAACGTGGTACTGGACAAATCCTGGGGCTCTCCCACCGTTACCAAAGACGGCGTAACCGTGGCCAAGGAAATCGAACTGGAAGACAAATTTGAAAACATGGGCGCCCAGATGGTTAAAGAAGTGGCCAGCAAAACCAGCGACATGGCCGGTGACGGCACCACAACGGCCACGGTTCTGGCACGCGCCATCTATGAAGAAGGCCAGAAACTGGTTGCCGCCGGTAACAATCCCATGTCCATCAAGCGCGGCATCGACAAGGCCGTGGAAGTGGCCGTTAAAGAACTTCAAAAGATGAGCAAGCCCACCAAGGACCAGCGTGAAATCGC
Organism: uncultured delta proteobacterium; assembly: GCA_963744665.1. Classification (GTDB taxonomy): domain Bacteria; phylum Desulfobacterota; class Desulfobacteria; order Desulfobacterales; family B30-G6; genus B30-G6. The sequence continues at coordinate 158,803 of CAVUUM010000025.1, forward strand.
CCAGGTCGGCACCATTTCCGCCAACAGCGATGAGACCATCGGAAACATCATTGCCGAGGCCATGAACAAGGTCGGCAAAGAGGGCGTCATCACGGTGGAAGAAGCCAAGAGCATGGAAACCACCCTGGACGTCGTGGAGGGTATGCAGTTCGACCGCGGTTACCTTTCCCCCTATTTTGTCACCGATCCGGAAAAAATGGTTGTGTCCCTGGAAGATCCCTACATTCTGATCAACGAAAAAAAGATCAGCAACATGAAAGACCTTCTGCCGGTTCTCGAGCAGGTGGCCAAGATGGGCAAACCGCTGATGATCATTGCCGAAGATGTGGACGGCGAAGCCCTGGCCACACTGGTTGTCAACAAACTGCGCGGTACCTTGCAGGTTGCCGCTGTCAAGGCACCCGGTTTTGGTGACCGTCGCAAGGCCATGCTGGAAGATATCGCCATTCTGACCGGTGGCCAGGTGGTGTCCGAAGATCTGGGCATCAAACTGGAAAATCTGACCATTAACGATCTGGGTAGGGCCAAACGCATCAGCATCGACAAAGACAACACCACCATCGTGGACGGCGCTGGAGCCCGGGCCGCCCTGGAAGGTCGCGTCAAGCAGATCCGTGCTCAGATCGAAGAGACCTCTTCCGACTATGACCGTGAAAAACTCCAGGAACGACTGGCCAAACTGATCGGCGGCGTGGCCGTCATCAATGTCGGCGCTGCCACCGAAACAGAGATGAAAGAAAAGAAGGCCCGCGTTGAAGATGCACTGAACGCAACCCGGGCGGCCGTGGAAGAGGGCATCGTACCCGGCGGCGGTGTTGCCTTGGTGCGCTGTCTGAAGCCCTGGAGAAAATCAAGATCAAGGCCGAGGAGAAAATCGGCGTCAAAGTTGTCATGCGGGCCATCGAAGAGCCGCTGCGCCAGATTGCCAACAACGCCGGCCTGGAAGGGTCAGTGGTGATCAACAAGGTAAAGGACGGTGAGGGCGCCTTTGGCTACAATGCTGCTTCCGACAAATATGAAGACCTGATCGAAGCCGGCGTCATCGATCCCACCAAGGTGGTTCGCTTTGCCCTTCAGAATGCTGGCAGCGTAGCTTCGCTGATGCTGACCACGGAAGCCATGATCGCTGAAAAGCCCGATGATAAAGATACCGGCCATGCCGGTGGTGGCGCACCGGGCATGGGCGGCATGGGCGGCATGGGCGGCATGGGCGGAATGATGTAAGCGTTTATCTACCCATCTGTTACCAACAATACGACAAAGCCCTTATGCATGTGTGCATAAGGGCTTTTTTATTGAAATGCTTGACAAAACACCTAAAAATGAGGTATTTAAGTGGACTGTCGACTGCAAATGCCAACCGATAACATAAATGGAGATGTGTGATGAACGGCAAACGTATTATGCAGATATTCAAGTGCTTGACCGTAACCGTTGCAATAACCCTCGCCTTTTCACCCAGCGTTACATTAAGTAAGGCCGAAGAAACCATAGAACACGAAGCTGGGTTTTATTACACGATCCAGCGAGGGGATACACTCTGGGACTTGTCGGACAAATTTTTTGACTCGCCGTGGTACTGGCCCGAATTGTGGCAGGAAAATGAACAGATACCCAATCCCCACTGGATCTATCCCGGTGAACGAATTCGGCTTTTTCAAAAACAGGGCAAAGACACTTTCACCTTCAATATTCCGGAGCCTGAGCCAATCGTTCAGGAAACGGCCGCTGAAGTCGTCCAGGAACCCATGCCGGAAGAAAAAACCGTCTATTATTCGTACCCGCCCATGGACGCCGTCGGTTTCATCCGTAAAGAACCTGTCTATCCCCTTGGGTTCATCTTCAAAGTCAAGGACGACAATGTTCTGATCCACGAGGGGAACACGGTCTATATCAGCTATGCAGACAAAGACGCCCGTCCCATTATGCAGGGGGGTAAGTACACGATTTATCGAAAACTGGATCCCACGTCAGACCGTAATCGGAACAGGCAGTTGGGAGGCCAGTATTACATCGTCGGTATCGTTGAAGTTGCCAAACTGGAAGCAGATTTTATCGTTGCAAAAGTCGTCAAATCCTTTCGCGCCCTTGCCATCGACGATTTCATTTTACCCTACGAACAAAGGTCAACCAAAATACCCATTACAAAAGGTGTTCCCGATTTAATCGGGAAAATCATTGTCTCGGAAGAACATGCGCAACTTATCGGTGACATGTCGCTTGCTTTCATCGACAAGGGCAAAACAGATAATGTTCAGGAAGGCCAGATTTACAATATTTACTACCAGGAAAAAGAAAAGGTGAAACTGCAGGGGAAAGAATCGGTAATCCTCACTCCGGTCGAATTTGGCCGGCTCGTCGTCCTGCACACCGAGCAGGAAACCGCCACCGTGTTGATTACCCAGACCGACAAAGCCGCCTATCCGGGCGCCCTGGTTCACACACCACCGGATGAATAATTGGAAATGAAAGAAACCGACTATCTGTTAGGAAATGAAAAAATTATCGACGACCTGAAAAAGATGCCCATATTTGGGCCCTTTAAGCAGGACGAGCTTCAGACCTTGCTGAATATGAGCAGGTTGCGAACGTACACGTCAGGTGAAGAGATTATTCAGGAAGGCGCTGTCGATCCCTGGGTATACTTTCTTCTCTATGGCAAGGTCAAGATAACCAAAAAGAAAAAAAGTGTCACAATCATGAGACGCAGGGGCGACGTCTTTGGCGAAATGAGATTTATTGACAATTCGCCCCGTTCGGCCTCAGCCATTGCAGAAGAAGACGTGGCATGTATCGCAGTTGATACCGAATATGTAGAAAAACTGACCGGCAATGACAAAATGGCTTTTGGCTATATCCTGTACCGGGTTTTTTCAGAAATCCTTTCGGAACGATTGCGAGCGGTCACCAGGGAGCTGATAGAAATTAAAGGCAAGGACGCCCTAACATTCTGGAAAAAGTGATTAACCTGTCATCGTACACAATGGTTAAAACCGCTTCTAACTTTGTTCCCAGGTCACCCGCATAACCTCCTGATACGTGGTAACCCCTGCCAGAAACTTATTGATGGCGTTTTCCCGCAGGCTCACCATTCCCTCTTGCATGGCTTTTTCCCGGATGGCGGATATATCGGTGGTCTCTGTGGTCAGATTCCGGATGGAATCGGTGAAGGGCAGGACTTCATGAATACCTACGCGCCCTTTGTAACCGGTACCCCGGCAGTGCTGACACCCCTTACCGCGGTATACCGTGACTGTTTCAGAGTTCCCGAGACGCAGCCCCATCTGTTTCAATTCGGCCGTATCGATCTGAATCGCTTCCTTGCAGCGGTCACAGATCCTGCGCACCAATCGCTGGGAAACGATTCCCCTCAGGGTCGCCTGGATCAAAAAGGGCGGCACACCGATATCGATGAGCCGGGTGATGGAAGCCGGCGCGTCGTTGGTGTGGAGTGTCGAAAGGACCAGATGCCCGGTCAAGGCCGCCTGTATGGCATTCTCGGCCGTCTCCAGGTCACGCATCTCCCCCACCATGATCACATCCGGATCCTGACGCAGAATATTTCTTAAAATCGAACCAAAGGTGACACCCACTACCGGATTCACCGATATCTGGTTAAAGTCCTCATGAACCATTTCGATGGGGTCCTCAATGGTCGTAATGTTAATTTCAGGGGTATAGATGCTACGCAACGTGGAGTATAGTGTCGTAGACTTGCCGCTCCCGGTGGGTCCGCACACCAGCACGATACCATTGGGCATGCTGACGAACTGGTTGTAGCGGATCAGGTCCGTGGGGGTAAAGCCCAGTTCGTCCAGATCCTGAAACAGGATGTCCGGGTCCATGATCCGCATGACCACTTTTTCTCCGAAAGCCGTGGGGATCATGGACACACGAATCTCCACCTCGACGCCCTCTTTTTCGGTCTTGATGCGCCCGTCCTGGGGCCGCCGCTTTTCGGCCATATCGATTCGTGAGAGATTTTTAATCCGGCTGACAATGGCCGGATGCACTTTTTTCGGTATTTTGTGGACCGTGTGCAAGACACCATCGATACGCATCCTGACCATGCTGGTATCCCGTTTCGGTTCGATATGAATATCACTGGCCCGCTGATCAAATGCATAGGTAAAGAGGTGGCTCACGGCATTGACAATATGCGAATCATTGGATGGAAGTTCATCCATGGATTTTAGCCGCACATACTGTTCCAGATTCCCCAGGTCCACAATCGGCGTATTGAACTGGTTTTCGGCAGCAGCGATGGAACGCTTGAAACCGAAGAATTCATGGATGAGTTTCAGAATGTCGGTCCGTGTGCTGACCACCGTATCGACTTCCAGTTTACTGGCCCTGGCGATATCCTCCAGGACTTCTGTATTGAAGGGGTTGGCAGTGGCCACGGTCAAGCGCCCCTCATTGATGGCGATGGGAAGCACCAGGTGCTTTATGGCAAAGTTCCGGGGAATGGTGGTTGTGACCACATTGAGGTCCAGCTTTACAGGGTCGACTTTTTTAAAGGGAATTTTCCATTCCTCAGCCAGGGCAAGGTAGATGGCCTCTTCGTCAAGGGCAAGCTCCGGACGTGTTTCCTGCTTCAAATTCAGCGCATCGATGATATCAATCATGGTGACAAGCGTTTCAATGCGTGACGATGGAAGATCCGGGTCAAGGCTTTTTTCTCGTTGCTTGGAAAGTCTTTTTTTTAACGAGGTCTTTCTCTTGAGAATTTCATCTGCCTTGCGTGCCGAAATCAGTTGCTGCCTGACAAGAACCTTACAGATACTTTCATCCGAGAGGGGGTGGTTGACGTCGAGGGGCATAGGGCTTCTGTTTTCCTTCTTTTGTATATCTGAAATCAGGTGTCATGGATTGAATAACGTTCATGTTCCTGCAACTGAGGGTTCGAGGGTCCCAGGGTTCAAGGGTTCGAGGGTAGCTGTAAGCTTTAAGCCATAAGCGGTAAGCTGCTTATGGCTTATGGCTTATTGCTTACAGCTTACAGCTGATGAATCAATTCTCGGAAGAGGCTTTATTGTATTCCTCCACCTTTGCCCGAAACGCTTTCTGCTTGACTTCATATATTTGCAAGCGCGCATTGTAATCCCTAACCTTTTTTTCATGAGCGGCAATCTCTTCCGGTGTGCCGGTCTGGGGTGCCGCTTCAAGGCTTTTGCGCATCTCCGTCAGCTGGTTGTATTCAATGTCAAGAGCCCCTTTTTCATCGAGAAGTGCTTTTTCCGTTGCATGGGGATCCTGACCGGTCGCCTGCTCAGTAGCATGATCGGGTGCCGGCTCAGTCACATCTTCCCTGGTCTTGATCTCCTGGTATTCATCGACGCTTTCCCGTTGTGCAAGGGGCACCTCCGCGAGATTGTCCGTAAAACGGAGAATGCCGTTTTGATCCCGGTATTTGTAGATCTCTGCCGAAGCAAGTGCCGGAAGCGTCAGTAGAATCATCAGCATGAGTATGATTCGATTTATCACGGTGGTTCCTCCTCTATACATGCTATGTTGCAGTTTCTATTGTTTGGTGGGTGCAGACCATGCGGTCCGGGCGCCACTCAAGGGACCCTTGTAGACAACCCGCCATACAAAAGGATTGTTGAGTCTGCCCGGTTCATAGTGCAGCCTTGCCGTACAGGGAACCGGCATCTTTGCCAGCTCCATTACGTTGCCCTTTCTGTCCACCACTTCGGTTGACTCCGTCACCACAAAGTTCATGTATTGGGTCTGGATCATCTCCGGGGTCTTACCGATGATCTTGAGATTGATACTCTTGGTGCGCACATCGTCAGGACTTGCAACCGGGCGCCTGCGCAGTTCGGTTTTCTCCTGGGCAACAACAGTTCCCAGGAAAATCATCTGGCACACCAGGGCAAGGATCAGAATTCCCGCCAGTTTATTTGGCCATCTTTTAAATATCTTCATGATGCCACCTTTTCTGTCATGTTTATGGCTGGTTATTAATATCATATTTTCATTATGTATCGAAAATTTATCCGCGCTTAAGCGGATCTTTCACGCCTCTGATGGGCTCATTTACAAGGCATTCAGGAATGCAGCTGTAGTATTCTACTGCAATTTCCTGATAACGCGGTAAATGGGCCCATCAGAGAGCGCCCGAAGGTGAAAGTTGACGAGCAAAAATGCTCGCCAACTTTCATGAAATCTCCGCGTTTAGTTGGTTCGCCACGTGGTCAGCCCGCTCTTGATGTTGAACGGCGTTTCGATATCCACTTCCACCACTTCGCCGGTACTCATCTGCAGGAAGGCCTTGGCCCCTTTTTCCCGACCGGCATGGATACCCACGGCCGGTGGCGGCATGCCCTCGCCCAGGGGAATCTTGAACTTGACGGCCTTATAGTCCTGACCCGCCACATCGGTTGTTCCGTTGGGCAGGAGCGGGTTAAAATAGGCCGTACCGGTCTCATAGTAGACCCCGTAAAAATTGCTGACCCCGCCGAACCCGCACACATCCGCGTTGGGTGTAAAAGCCGGCAGATAGACACCGCCACCCAGAATGGCCGGTTTGGTGATCACCCGCTCTGAGGGATCCGTGGCCTCTAAACTTCGGTACCATCCGTCATAGTAGTCCGGATAGCTAGTCTGGTCTTCGGTGTTGCGAACCACGTCCAGCAGCGAATACCAGTTGTAGATACGCGCCAGACCACCGTCGACATACCCGTTCGTATAGACCGTGTACGGGTCTGCGTTAAACAGATTACCAAGCCCCAGGGGCAGCGCGCTGGGACTCTGCTTGAACAAGGGGTCCCGGATACCGATCATGTATTGCTGGTCATTGCTGACCTTGTCTGCCTCGGTGAGATAACTGCCGGTACCGAAATAGACCCATACATCGTCCATGGCATCCACACTCAGGGATGCCGCCGCCGTGATGGGCCGGTTGCCACTGAATATTTTGGTCATGTACCATTGAGATTTATCCAGTGTCGGGGTCCTTTCCAGGGGGTTTCCCGCTCCATCATAGGTCTGAGCCTCGAGCGTACTGACATGGTAAAGATTGCCGTCCGTATCTCCGAGATAAATGGCATCGACGCTGTTGGTCAGATCCTTGTCCAGTGAGGCCGGTGAACTCATATAGGTATTGGCCGTTCCAGTGTCAAACTGCCAGTCACTGGCGCCTGTCGGGTAGATGGGCTCACCGGTCTTTAAATCCACCACAAACACATACCCGTTTTGGGTACTGCTCCCGTCGTAGTCCGTGGGGCCGGAACCAAACACCGCATACCAGTCCCCCAAGGAAAACCCGTTGCTTATAGCTTTGGTTCCATTTTCAATACGGATCACCGCCGGTGTCGCCCGGGTCATACCCAACTCCGTGTAGGTTCTTTCCCACATAAGTTTGGGATTGGCAGGATCCGTTATATCCATGCACACATAGGCCGGGTAAAAATGGCGTGTGGTCACACCGTTCCCGTCATTAAAATCGCCTTCGGCCCAGATGTGTTTCCCGCCCATATTGAACCCGCAGATAAGAATGGTGCGCCAGGTGGGGTCGCCGGCTGCATCGGCAACACCGATGCGGGCGTCGAACACCTTGGGTTTGAAGTCCACATAATACACATGCGTGTACTCCGGGTCTGCCAGCCATTTGAGATGGGGCAGCAGAGACTGGGGAATGTAGGCCCACAGTCTCTTCACCGATATCTTCACGGCCTATGGGTTGCGTCATAGGATACCGCTGGTCGGGTCGTACTGCCAGGAGGTAAAGGCGTGCAGCATGCCGTCATTGGCACCCACGTAAATGGCGGTTTCCCGACCCCGATTGGCGTTCAGAAAATTCTGATAGGAGCGGTCGCTGTAAATGACATGGTAATTGTCCACGGGCGCCGCAACCGTGACCGGGGTGGAGTGAACGATGTCCCCCAGCTTCCAGACCTGGCCGTTGGTGGTGCGCGACCGCATACCGGTCTGGTCTGTGCCGCGGATGTAGGCGATGAGATTGTTCACCCGCTCATCGTGTGCAGCACCCAGATAGTCCCAGACACCCGTTCCACCAGAATCCATGACACCCAGATAGGGTTTGATGGCCGCTGCATTGCCGGTATCAAAGCTGATCACCTCACCATCTGAATCAAAGGAGCCATAGGTATCCTCGTCCAGGGCCTGATCATTATCGTGGTCGACAAAGGTAAAGATCTGCCGGGTATCGGGATCCCGTTTGGCCAGGACCTTGCCCACTTCCCAGATGGGGGTGATCTCTTCCAATGCCAGGGTTTCGTACACATAATCGACTGGGGTCTCCCTCGCCATTACAATCCAGGGGGTGGTCATAGAGATAGTGTTTCGTGTACCGGTAAATCAGGGTATCGGCGGTGGTGGCGTCCGAATAGTAGGTAACGATCTTGTCCTCCGTTGCCGGTGTGTCGAGAACACCGTTGCCGTTGACGTCTTCGCCGCCGTCCAGAAGATCGTTGCCATTGAGATCTTCATTCAAATTCAGACGCTGGTCACCATTGGAGTCTTCCCTGAGGTTGCCGCAGGGGTCGACCCACAGGGCCTGGAGGTATCCCAGCCACTTGACCTCTTCCGTGCCTTCGATTTTACTGGGTCGAAAATAAGCCTGGACCAGGTTGCCCTCACCCTCGGCATTGGTGGCCAGAACCGACGCGGCCGTACCCGATGCCGCCCGGGAAAGGATATCGTTGATGGCAGCCATGAGCTGGGCTTCCAGGCCATATCCGTCCGATGCCTCGAAATAGGTGTCGGGATCGCCGTCTCCATCCTTGTCCCACTCCTTGCGGTCATCCGGTATCATCCCATCTTTGGTCACCGTCCGGCCACCCATTGCCGTTATGGTCATCAAAACCGCCCTGCCGTGCCGCTTCTTTCAGCAGGTTGCGGGCGTTGGGGTCGACGGATCCAAGCGCGGCGTAGACCGTGTAGAGATAGATGTTCTGTTCGCCCTCGATATCGTCCCGCAGATCCGTGGTGCGGGCATAAGTGGGCCACGTCCTTGAGGTAGTCTGTACCACCGTCCGGAAATTCACATCCCACACCGGTGTCCTCATCACAATCGACCCCGTCGCCGCTCAGAAACGTTTCCTTTCCATCGGCATAGTCCTTGAGATCTGGACGGGATCATCCCGTCCATGGTGGAAGCACCGTCGGTCAGGAGAAGGACAAAGCTCTTGGCACACCAGACTTCCTGATCGTGGTAGTAGGGATCGTTCACATCATTGAACGGCCCGGTGACGCCGTTCTGGTAGTCGAGCCCGTCTTCGACAGCCTCCTGCTTGAAGTACTGGCTGGCCACGTAAAAAGACTCCGCCAGGGGCGTCCACGTGTCCGCCGCCGTGTTCTGAAGGTCGGTGACAAGAGACGTCATATTGGTGCCGATGGGTGCGGCAATGAACCCGCCGCTGCCATCCTTGCCCGTGCCGGTATCGAACCAGGTGTTGCCCCAGAAGGCCTTGTCCCCTACCCGCTGCAGCACACCCGAGAGATTGCCGTCCAGAAAATCCTGGGGCTCATAGTTGATATCCTTTTTGACACTGATGGTGTACTTTGTTCCATCATAGGGATAGTTGTCGGAATCGACATAAATATAACCGTCCGCTATGCCAAAATAATAGTGGCCGTCGTACGGAGAGACACCGGTCCCGTCGTATTCCTTTAAAAACGCATGGCCGGTCGGACTCTCGCCGTAAAGGGTCTGGTTGCCACCGCCGGTCCGGGCCGTGGCCAGACCGCCCATGAGAACCTTGCGGGTCACGTCTATCTTGCGCATGCAGACCCAGTTGAGCCAGTTGCCGTCCCAGGCCCCGTTGGGATCCCTCACGAATCCGCTGCTGTAGCTGTAGCGCGCATCCGGATCAAAATACCCGTAGTAGCGGGTACTGCCGCCGGTCTCATCGCATTCTTCATCAGTATTCGATCACCAGAACCGGTGCCGAACTGCCATCGCCGTAGTCATGGGACCTGGCCGATCGCGATCCTGACCCGGTAAACATGAAGGCCATGCTTTGGTCAGAATCCCAGTCGTCCCTGTCCACGATCGCCTGGACAATAGATGTCAGGTCCGGTGTGCTGTAGGAAGCGCCCGCGGCCCAGTCATTGGTGATATTCCAGGTTACCGAACCGATGTCGGTCCCTGTCGGAAATATCGCTCGTTGGTTGCTGAGTAAACATCTGGGCTGCCCGCATCCTCTCCCCGAATGGTGATGGAAGCGTTGCCGCTACCATTGGTATAGGCCTTGAAAGTAATATAGGCATTGGTGATCACCGCTTTCGGCGGCACCGCAACGTTCCGGAACCGCAGCCCCACCATGGAATCGAAAGGTATTGGATCTTTGCTCCACTTCTTACAGTTACCATCTTTGTCATACAGGAGGCAGGTATACGCCGCGCCTCCGCCTAGAAACAGATCGTTGTAGCTGGTTGCTGACAACGTCGGTGTCAAGGTTTTCCTCGGCATCGTCTTGAGAATCCTGCAGCCAAGCAGTCGCTCTTCCACAGTCTGATACGCTGCCACCATATTCATCGGTGTAGGCCTGCTCGTTCATGCTGCCCGAGTTGTCGAGCATGATCAGAATATTGGGTTGCACAGCGGTGGCCATAAACACCGGATAGGCGGTGTAGTCAGCCATATTCGGTTCCACTGCATGGGCTGTTGCAAACCCAAGCAAAAAAGCAAACACTATCCATAGACTTATTATAAGTTTGATTTTTTTCATTTTATAGTCCTCCTGGCACGCCCACCACCTTGCGGTAATCGGCAATCACGTTGGAGACAGCTCCACGGGTGCTCTGCCCCCAGGAGTCGAGTTCATAATAAACAGCCACACCACCACTCGCACCGACACCGATGCCTTCTGTGCCACTGGCGAATTCGGCGCCACCGCCGGCCAGAACCCGGCTTCTGACGCGTTCGACATCGACCTGGGTACTAAAACCGCCCTGACCCAAGACAACGTCCAATGCAGGATCATAGGGGTCATACCCCATCACCTGGTCGAAAAAGATATCCCGGTCGGTGGTGGCATCCCAGGCAGCGCCAGGTGCAATGGAGTCGGCCTCATTGGCAACGCCCACCGGATTGCTGACATCGACGATCCGCGATACGATCTTTGGGACACCGTAGACACCACTGTCTGCATTGTAAAATGCGATGCGGCTGCGCTGATCATTGCCGGCGATCTGCAGCTCCACCGTGGTGGTATCCATGGCCGCCAGTCCTATGAGTGTGAGAATCACCAGAATCAGAATAGCGGTAATGATGGTAACGGAACCTGAGTCATCTTGTATATATGAGTTCATGGTTTTCATGGTGTGTTCCCCGAAGGTTATATAATCAGTGGAATAATCTGTTGCATGGTGACCTGTTTTCTCACGGAAGCCCCGTCATGGGTGACCGTCACCACCACGGTTTTGGTTCTTTCGATGGGCCAGTCGGTTGTCACCGTGTATTGAATCGTGAGCGGTCCTGTTTCGTCTGCGGGTACATCTTCATCAATTTCCCCGTTGTAATTATTGTCGACCCTGTCGGTTGCCTGGTTGAGGACATACACACCGGCAGCGAGCGCGGGATCGTCATAGGGAAGGCTTCGCAACATTTCCAGCCTGTCCGTCGCTATCAAGGCGATGTCGGTGACACCCCTGGCACTGGTGTTGCCCCTGATGGATCCGGTCTGCAGGGCGAACACACCCAGAATACCGATGGCAAATATGACCATGGCGATAAGCACCTCTATGAGGGTAAAACCGGTATTCCCTTTGACGAATTGGGCATTTTTTCTGATGGTTGACAACATGAATCTTCTCCTTACATGAGACCGATGTTTCGGCATTTCACCTCTGAAACAAGACGGACCCGTCGGAACCCGTCATTTTGCACCGGCAGAATGATGTTGCCGGCAATGGGTTGATTGGAATAGGTATTGTCATCCGTAAAAGGTACTGACAAGCCGGGAATCGTTTCTCCGGCCCGGGCAATGAGCGTAATCTGGACAGCACGAATATTTCTCAGCTCTTCTGGTGTAGCGGGGTTTACCAGGAGACAGTTTTCTTCGCAGCCGGCAACGGCATCGTCGATCCCCAGGTAAACAAAATTCAAGGCATCGATGTTGGATGCCAGACGCTGTCCATTGCGCATCAGGTGACAGGGGTTGTTGTTGGTGCCCTGCAGGGCGTCGTTAACACCATCCTGGGGGTTGGCATCGTTGCTGAGTGCATAGGTCACCTGCTCTGGTACACGATCGAACCATTCCCCGGCGTCATCGACAGTGCCGTCCCGGTCATTGTCTATCCCATCGGCTTCACCACCGGTTATATCCAGGGAGACGGTGATGGCATCGGCAGAGGCGACATCGATACCGGTATCCGCCAGACCCGACGGATCGAGTCCAGCAATCCGGATGTCTCTTTCCATGAAATACATGCCGACCCGAATGTTCTGCTGCATGTCCACAACCTGCCTCTGGGTATTGTTGATGCGCATCTGCCGTGCGTATACCTGGTAGATGCCCGTCATGACCATTCCGGCGATCGCCATGGCTATCATCACTTCCAAGAGTGTGAATCCTGCCCTGTTTTTAAGATGTGGATAGTTCATTTTCATTCCTGCTCCCGGACGTTGTTAAAAACAATCTCATATTATTGAATTCTTGAGCCGCCTGCCAACTCAAGGGCAATCTGTCGGGCATTCCCCCTGGTGTCTGTCAGGGTGATGGCTCCCGCGCTCGATGCGATTCCCTGCGTGTTAAACACCACCAGATCCCCTGGAAGGGTGGTGGCAGTAATATCGATACCGGTCGCCAGTGTCTCCTGGACAAGCGTCCTCTCGCCTCCGTCCAAAACACCGTTGCCGGCATTGGCCGGGTCTCCACCGCCATCATCCAGAAATGCAGTGTAGCTGGCATTCCCGGTATCGAACATCAAGACATAATTGGTGTTGTCTTTTACCGCCTGAAGTCGTGTTTTCTGAAGGATGGACAATACGTCCCTGGACGCACCCCCTATCCTGAACTTGGGTACCCAGGCGATAATATTGGGTATGGCGATGATTGAAAGTATCGAAATAATGGCGATGGTAACCATTAACTCCATGAGTGTAAAACCAGATGTTTTTTGCATGATGCTATCTCCCTGCCCCAGAGCAATACAATTTGTATGCCACTTTTCATGTCAATGACGTTCTTACCACCCGTTCAGGGCTGTATTATCATTATAACTTATTGATATTTTAGTATATATAGCTTTATCATGCCATTGTGCCGATTGAAGATATAGAACCCGAAAATAGCCATCCATGGAAGACGGTACCGGATAGGTATTAAATATTTTTATACTACCATTAAGATGCTTTACAGACCGAACGGGTGCTACATGGGTGACAAGACGAAATATACTTAAGTATAATGGGTATTCATTGCGTATATTTCCAGGATTGATTGTGTTGTGATGATGCGCCACCATTACGACAAAATATCAAAAAAGTCAAATGCTATCTACTGGTTAGACATGGAGGCGCACACCATGCGGACAAGGGATGGTTTCACATTGATCGAACTGCTTACGGTCATTTCTATTCTCGGCATTCTGATGGCCCTGGCGATCCCCAATTTCAAAGGTTGGCAAACCAATCGTAAACTGCGGGTCGCCACCACCGAGTTATACCACGTTCTGCAGCACGCCAGGCTCTATGCCGTCAAGGAAAACAGGAAAGTCATCGTCTCCTTTGACCCGGATGGCAACAAGCTGCTGGAGGGCGACTACATCTCTTTTGTGGACAATGGGCTCGACCGTGACACGTTCTGGACCCGGGAACCCGACGAAAGAATTGTTCAAACAGGACGCATTTCAGAGGATATCCAACTCATTGACGTTTCCTTTGCCGGGGGTATACCGCGGATCCGTTACGACCCTCTGGGTCTCCCCAATGGGCTCGGTGGCCACATCTATCTGACCAACGCCCAAAACCGATATCTGGGAATTCACGTCAACATCACCGGAAGTCCGCGGATTGTAAAAAGCGAGGATGGGGTGAGGGGGAGTTGGGACTGAGCAGGGTTAAGCTGGATACAAGGGTTGAGCTATAAGCTGTGGCGTAAAGCTATAAGCGGAGAGTCACAACTAGGGTAATGTCAGAACATAAATTGGAGAGAAACTTTAAAACCTTCAAGGTGTGGTTGAAAGCACACCACTTTTCGCTCCATGTCTATCAAGCTACCCGGCGTTTCCCAGAAGAAGAACAATATCGGTCTTACTGTCCAATGCGAAGGTCTGCCTTTCAATTCCGTCAAACATTGCTGAAGGCTATGGAAGAACCAGGCGGACAATAACCGAATATTGCCAGGCTATTTCTCGGTAATCGCACTGAATCTGCCAGTGAGATCTAGAGTATCAGCTGCTTCTGCACATGATCTCAAGAAATCTTCAGACCAAGCACTATTAAGTACTCTATGCTTGCCTTAGATTAGATGAAGTAAACAATATATGTTAGATTTTCAGTCTTGTCGGGAAAATAGCAGATCAGGTTCAAAGCGATAATCCATAAACGCACTCTATCGCTTACAGCTTATGCTTATAGCTCAACGAAAATAGTTGACCCCATTCTCCAGCATTTGTAACCCCGGGGTCAGACCGGAAGGAAAGGGCTCTCCCCTCCTTTTCAGCTTCTCCTTCAAGAGCGGCCAGTCCGGGTGATTGGTCCAGTGGTTGTAGGCTTCCGGGTGAGGCATGAGTCCAAATATCCGGCCGGTGGGGTCACAGATGCCGGCAATATCAGAAATCGATCCATTGGGGTTGTGAGGAAATGCCTGGTTTGCAGGGCGACCATCCGGCAAGGCATACTGAAGGGCCACCTGCTGATTGTCCGTCAGGCGCTTCAGGGTTTCGGGATCGGTATAGAATTTGCCTTCACCGTGTCGGACAGGCAGCTCCAGATCTGTCAGACCCCGGGTATAGACACAGGGCGACGCGGAATTGACCCGCATGTTCACCCATTGGTCCCGGAAATTGCCGCAATCATTGAATGTCACGGCCACCGAGCGCATGGCATTTTCCGGATTCTGACCGGCCAGGTCGAATCCCGGCAGAAGTCCCAGATTGACCAGGGTCTGGAATCCATTGCAGATGCCCAGAACCAGATTGCCTTTTTCGACAAAATCAAAAAGATCCCTGCCGATGCTTGTTTTCATCCGCACGGCTTGAATCACACCCGCACCATGGTCGTCTCCCCAACTGAAGCCACCCCCGAAAACAAGTATTTGAAAATCAGACAGACTCACGGCTCCGGCGATCAGGGCATTGATGTGTACCCGCCGTGCTGATGCGCCGGCCAGTTCAAACGCATAGGCTGTTTCATTATCACAATTCAATCCATATCCGGTCAGGACCAGTACATTCACCGCTTTCATATGAGGGCTCCAAATGATGCTTTCCATGCTTTTTTAAGATCGGCAACAGGCGTGGCCACCATGGACCTGCCGTCCATATCCGTAATTTTCAGTTCTGGTGTTTGGGTCACGCTGCCGATGCAGGCACAGGGCAGATCCTTGAAGATCGTCTCGAAGGCTTCCCTGTTGCCCGGATCCACCGTTATGATAAACCGCCCTGCTGATTCGGAAAAAAGCAATGCGTCGTTGCCACGACACCCTTGTTCAGGGATCGCATCCAGAGTAAGCGCCATTCCCAGGTTCCCGCCCATGGCCACCATGGCCAGGTGTACCCCCAGACCGCCGCGATAGACACCATGCACGGAGGCCACCCGTTCCAGGTTTATGGCATGCGCCACAGCATGGTAAAGCTTGAGAAAATCCTGAGGAATCACCTTGGGGATATTACAACCGACATACCCCAGGTGCTCATAATATTCCGATCCCCCCATTTCGTCCCGGGTAACACCCACCACATAGACGAGATCTCCAGGGACCTTGCACGCCATGGTAACACACGTTTGCACATCCTGCACAATGCCGGTGGCTGAAAACTGCAGTGTCTCCAGCGCTGAAATCTTGTGGGATTCACCGTAGCGACCCATCAGATGACCATCCACATACATGCTGTCTTTGCCCGACAAAAGCGGTATTTCATATGCAAGGCACATGTCACGCAGGGCCCGGCAGGATCGAACCAGTTGGGCCGCCTTGAATTTACCATCCGGATTTGTCCGGGGATCATACTGAATGCTGGGCCAGCAGAAATTGTCAACCCCGCCGATATGATCCAGTCCGGCCCCCACAGCCACCAGACGGCGCACGGCCTCGTCGATGGTGCAGGTGGTCATGTGGAAGGCATCGATGACCGAATAGAACGGCAGAAGTGCCTGTGAAAAAGCCAGCCCCTTTTCGGAAGTGAGTACCGGCCGGATAACGCTTGCATCACTCGCCATGTCCCTTTCCGCACCCATCAGGGGCTTGATCACACTCGTTCCCTGGACCTCATGGTCATACTGCCGGGTTATCCATTCCTTTGAGGCAATGTTGGGACGGGACAGCAGATCCAGCAGGAGCCGGTTGAAATCCGTGGGTGTGTTGAGGACCGGTTCGTAGAGCCCCCGCTGCGCCGGTGACATCCATTCAGCATCGAACTCCCACTGGGGAAAGCCCGACTTCATGAGGTCCATGTCCACATAAGCGCAGGTTTTCCCATTGTACGTGATGTGAAGCTTGCCCGAATCGGTGTATGTGCCGATAATGGTGCTCTCAACCGCATGCAGCGCCGACAGTTCGAGAAAACGGTCGATATGTTCCGGCTGTACCGCCACCGTCATTCGCTCCTGTGATTCCGATATCCAGATCTCCCACTGGTCAAGACCCTCGTATTTCAAAGGAACTTTTTCAAGCTGGATGTCGCAACCATTGGAAAAACGGGCAGTCTCACCCACCGATGAAGAGAGCCCACCACCACCGTTGTCGGTAATAAACCGCATGAGACCTTCATCGCGGGCCTCCAGCAGGAAGTCGTGCATTTTTTTCTGGGTATAGGGATCGCCGATCTGTACATGCCCGGCAGGTGTGTTTTCAGAAAATGTCTCTGATGCTGCGGTGACGCCATGGATACCGTCCTTGCCCACCCTTCCGCCGCTCATGACCACGAAGTCACCCGGCTCGATTTCTTTCTCATGGGAAGGTTCGCCCTGCACCAGGGCCGGCATAATCCCCAGTGCCGTTACAAAAACCAAACACTTCCCCATGTATCCCGGATGAAACATGACCTGGCCGTAGGTCGTGGGTATACCGCTTTTGTTGCCCCCGTCCCGAACCCCCTCGATCACGCCGTCCAAAAGTCGTCTTGGGTGGAGCCGGGGTTTGAGATCACCCTCATAGTTGCGCGGCCCCACGCAGAACCCGTAGCTGCCCATAATGAGCTTAGAGCCCTTGCCCGTGCCCATGGGGTCCCTGTAAATACCGACAATGCCCGTAATGGCCCCGCCGTAAGCTTCCATGTTGGAAGGAGAATTATGCGTTTCTCCTGTAATGACATAATGGTGGTCGTCGTCAAACTTTCCAGCGCCGGCATTGTCCCAGAGAACCGATACCACCCAGGGTTTCTGCGCCTTGAGCTGAAGTGTCGGTGCCTCGATGCATGTTTTGAAAAGACTGTCGATCCTGTCTGTTTGACCGGTGGAAAGGTCCGTGTACCGGAACAGGCCCTGAAAGGTGTTGTGATTGCAGTGATCGCTGCGGGCTTGAGAAATGTATTCCAGTTCCAGGTCCGTGGGGTTGTGAAGCCCTTTTTCAGCACGCTCTTTCTGATTTGTCTTCTCAAGAAAATAGGCCCGGATGGTGGGAACATCATTGGGATTGAGAGCCAGATTCCGTTCATCACTCAACTGCATGAGCCTGGCATCACTGTCAATGGGGATGTCGGAAACCGTGGGTGTATGGTCCAGGACAACCCGCGGTGTACTCATGCCGACACCCACGGCAGGATCCCAGACATCTTTTGAAAATATTTTCCGTTGCTGGATAAGATCGTTTGCCAGGAGTTCCCCTGCAATTTTATCCGCCTCTTCGGGTCGCAGCCCCTTGCATTGGATGCAGTAGCGCCTGGACGTATAGACTGCCTCGTTTTCACCCAGCGAGATACCCAGA
The DNA here is from genome assembly GCA_963744665.1 of uncultured delta proteobacterium. GTDB lineage: Bacteria > Desulfobacterota > Desulfobacteria > Desulfobacterales > B30-G6 > B30-G6. The sequence goes on from CAVUUM010000025.1 coordinate 176,865, forward strand.
ACATCTTGGATGGCTTCGATGGCGGTGCTCCCGGGGTTGTCCCTGACACCGGGCCGGTACCCCACCCAGATGATCCAGTCAAACATCATTGGCAGGGGGGCATAGGATGAAATCTGCGTGACCGGGTTGGTAAAAATCTCTGTCTGAATGGTTTTGAGCTGTTCCGCCGACAATTCCGCATCGATGGTAAGAATGTGGACAACCCTTACCTGCTGGAGCTGGATGCCGAAATAATCCTGGGCTTTTTTTCGAATCCCTTCACCTTCAGCGTCGGGCATCTCGGGTTTTAGTGTAATTTCAAGTCTGTGGGGCATAGACAACCTTCCTTAAATAAAATCGCCGTGCGATTTTACATGACGCGACCTTGTCGCTTTTTTCAGGCCAAGATTTAAGGTTCTGTGAATTGCTACCCGGAATATCAAAAACAGGGGCAAAATGAAATACCCAAATAAAATCGCTGCGCGATTTTATATGACGCGGCTTCGCCGCTATTTTAACGAGTGGATTAAACTCGTTTTTTTCCTGTGGATGTCATCAGTGCCACACGCGTCATGAACCATCGTTTTAGGTAGTTTCAAGGCAAAAACCAGCAACGGAAAACGATAGCCTTCAGCCCAGAGCTATGTTAAAATTTAATACCTCAACGTTCGGATTTCACCACAGACAGAGCGAAAGGGGTGATCCAATGGCGATTTGCGCTGTTTGAGCCAATTAGGGCAGCTACCATCAGCTCGTGAATATTCGCGATATATCGTTGTAAAAAACAAAGATCATCAATGTGATCAAGATGAAGATACCGGCCTGCTGGGCAATTTCACGCGTACGCATGTTCACCGGTCTGCCGAGAATGAGTTCTATGAGGAAAAAGAGGATGTGCCCGCCATCCAGTACCGGGATGGGCAGGAAATTGATGATAGCCAGGTTGACACTGAGAAGAGCGATCAAAAAAACAAAATTCAGCGCACCTTCCTTGGCCTGCTGACCGGCGAGTTCTGCAATCATGATGGGCCCGCCGATGGTTTTGGTGGAGATTGTTCCCTTGATAAGCTTTGCAATACTGACAACGGTCAGTTCTGCAATGCTGTAAGTTTGCCGGACACTTTCGACTATGGACTCGCCGATGCCAAGCTTCCTGCTCTCCACATCTCCTGCCGACGCCACACCGATGAAGTACTTCTGAATGTCTTCGCCGAACAGGTTCTTTGTTTTCTTGGCAATGGGTTTGATTTCAAGGGTGATCACTTCATCCAGCCGTTGAACCGAGAAGACAATAGGTCGGCCATTGCTCGCCGTGATGCCTTCTGCCATCTCTTCCCATGTGGAAATCGCCTGCCCATTGATAGCCCGGATGACATCTCCCTTTTGCAGCCCGCTTTCATGGGCCGGCATATTCTCCTGTACGTCTCCAATGGTGGGCCGAAGAATATAGGTGCCTGAAAAAAGGAAAATACACAGAAATATTAAAATTGCCAGCAGAACATTGAATAAAGGTCCTGCAGCCACGATCAGAAGTTTTTTTATGACATGCTTATGGGTAAATGAAAAAGGGATGTCTTCGGGATCCATTTCCACGGAAGGGTCCTCCCCTACCATTTTGACATAGCCCCCCAGGGGAATGGCAGACACACGGTAATCCGTAAGTCCGGCTTTCCAGCCGAATATCCGAGGACCGAAACCAAGGGAAAATTTTTCGACACCGACCCCGAACATGCGTGCAAACAAAAAGTGCCCCAATTCATGAAAAAAAATCAAGACACCCAGCACGACAATAAATGCAAGTATACTGGTTCCCATATGTTGACTCTCGAAATTAGGTGATAAGCTATAAGCTGTAAGCTGTAAGCTGTAAGCATTAAGCTGTAAGCGGCTTAGAGCTTAATGCTGTCTTTTTTCCGTCACGTAATAATAAGGATGATGTTCAGCTCCGTCAACCTCGGCAGCTATTTTGCAGAAATCAAGCTTTGACCGGTCCGGTTTCAATCAACACGGATGCCGTCTTTCTGGCCCACTGATCAGCAGCCAAAATATCATCCAGGGATGGGGCCGGCTGATTCGTATGCGTTGCCATGGTCTGTTCGATAACAATCGGAATCTTGTCAAAAAGCAACCGGTGCTTTAGAAACGCATGCACAGCCACCTCGTTGGCTGCATTCAACACGGCCGGTAGGGTCCCGCCTGTCCGGCCGGCTTTCATGGCCAACCCCAAACATGAAAATTTGTGCATGTCCGGTTCTTTGAATGTAAAAGAGCCGATATGGGCAAAATCGGGTAATGGCTGCTCCAGGGGCAGTCGCTCCGGAAAGGATAAAGCCAGGGCGATGGCGCCTTTCATATCAGGGATCCCGAGTTGGGCGAGAATAGAGCCGTCCTGAAAGGAAACCATGGAGTGAATGATACTTTGGGGGTGCACCACAACCCGAATCCGATCCATTTCCACGTGAAAAAGATGCTTGGCTTCGATGACCTCCAGCCCCTTGTTCATGAGCGTGGCCGAATCGATGGTAATTTTGGGCCCCATCTGCCAGTTCGGGTGATTGAGAGCGGCTTCGGGACTGACATCCGCAAACGAGCGAGCCGGCATGTCAATGAAAGGACCACCTGAAGCCGTTATCAACAAAACATCCAGATCAGATGTCCGCTGTCCCATCAAGCACTGAAATATGGCGCTATGTTCGCTGTCCACCGGAATAATGTTCACCTGGCTTCTCCGGGCAAGCTGCATAACCAGTTCACCCGCCATGACCAGTGTTTCCTTGTTGGCCAGGGCGATGTCCTTACCTGCCTGGATGGCTGCGATGGTCGGCATCAAACCAGCTGCACCCACAATTGCCGTCAGAACCATGTCGGATGTTTCATAAGCAGCTGCGGTTTGATACCCGGTCGCACCATACACAATCTTGACACCCGTATCCTTTGGAAGTGCCCGTTCCAGATCCGCTGCCCCGGTCTCGTCGAATACGGCTACCAATTCCGGTCGGAATTGCTTTATCTGCTCGGCCAGCTTGGAAATATTATTTCCGGCAGTCAAAACCTTTGCTGAAAAACGTTCGGGAAATTGTGCGACAATCTTGAGGGCATTGGTGCCGATGGAGCCGGTTGAACCGAGAATAGTCAGGTTTTTCATATACCTCTCTTCATAAAAGCAACACTATCGCGTAATGATAAAAAGGGGTGGCGGGTGACATTTGCCTTTCAGGCGTCATTTGCACTTCGTGCGATATTAGTCCTTCAGAAGTCATTAGCGCTGCGCGCGTCATTTATTGCCGCCAATGGTTGTAAGCTTTCAGCCCCCCTTGGAGGCTGGACTGCTTGGAAACTGGGATGCTGCTTTCCGCTTACAGCTGTCGGCTACCCTCCAACCCTTGTATCCCCCTCGAACCCTCGGACCCTACCTTTAAAACAAATACATCTTAAACAGATAGGCAACGGGTGCTGCAAACATCGTTGCATCGGCTCGATCCAGAATCCCACCATGACCGGGAAAAATCCCGCCGGAATCCTTGACCTTTGCCACACGCTTGAGCCCGGATTCAAACAGATCGCCCATCTGACCCATGATGCCCAGTGAAATAAAAAAAAGAAAACTGATTCCCCAGGACAATTCCGGCAGAAGCAGCGCTTTAAAACAGACCCCGACGACGATGTTGACAACGATACCACCAAGTGACCCTTCAATGGTTTTCTTCGGGCTCACCGCCGGATTCAGTTTGTGTTTTCCAAAAAACGTGCCCGTGTAGAGTGCTCCGATATCTCCTGCAAATACAATTGCCAGTATTAAAATGATCCATTTTGCCCCTTCCATTTGCTCACCATCCCGAATCAGGATCAGATAGGAGAGCAGCACCGGAATATAAACAAAACCAAGCACCGTCTTTTTGGTTATCTCAAAGACGAGGCGATCATTTTTGTATAACAGGACGGACAAAAGTGCGGTCACGAGAAAAAACAGGGTAACTATGTGGGACATGAGGCCGGCAGCATGAGTGTGCGCCGCCCATACGATCACCGGAATGAACAGGTAGGCAGCCAGAACAATAAAACCCCTGGCGGTTTCACGACTGTCACTGAAAACCACACGGGTATACTCCCAGAAGCCCATCAGTGCCAGAAGCCCGATAAATGCCGAGAAGAGAACACCCCCCTTGATGATGATGTAAATCAGAAATGGTAGTGCAACAAGACCTGTAATCCAGCGTTTTAAATGCATGGCATAAATGATGATCGTGTAAAAAAACCATAAAAGCGGTCTTTTTACGGGAGTGTTTGGTGTTTGGTGTTTGGTGTTTGGTGTTTCAACAAAACACTAAATACTAAACACAATTCACCATAAGTAATTTACGTCTGATTAATCCGGCCGAACCGGCGTTCCCGTTTCTGGAAATCACCCAGTATGGCCATGAATTCTTCGCGTGAAAATTCCGGCCAGAGGGTATCCGTAACAAAAATCTCCGTATAGGCGATCTGCCACAGCAGAAAATTACTGACACGCATGTCACCGCCGGTCCTGATGAGCAGGTCCGGGTCACACATTCCCCGGGTGTATAAATTATCGGCCACAATCTCGGGCGTGATGGCAGTGGGTTCTAAGCGACCTTTTTTTACATGGGTCGCAACCTGCTTCACCATATCAACGATTTCTGCTCTGCCGCCGTAACTGAGTGCCAGATTCAGCATCAGCCCCGTGTTTGAAGCCGTCATTTCCATGTTTTGCTGCAGCAGATCACGCACACCCTTTGGCATTCGATGTGTCTGTCCTATGGTATTTAAGCGGACGTTGTTTTCGTGCATCTCCTTTGATTCGGACTTTAAAAATCGCTTGAGAAGATCCATCAGGGCGGTGACTTCTGCTTTGGGTCGCTGCCAGTTCTCCGTGGAAAAAGCGTAAAGCGTCAGGATCTTGATGCCGATTTCACGGCAGGTACGGACAATCCTTCTGACAGCATCGGCCCCTTTCTCATGTCCATTGATACGATTCATCAAACGCTGTTTAGCCCAACGTCCGTTTCCATCCATGATAATGGCAATATGCGAAGGAAGTTTTGAAAGGTCAGGATTCCCTGGGCTAGGGTGAAACATATTAGAACTCAAGAATTTCTTTCTCTTTTTCTTTGTAAACAGCGTCTACCTGCTTGATGTGGTCATCGGTAATTTCTTGAACTTGGTCCTGGCCCTTGAAGGATTCGTCTTCTGATATATCACCTTCCTTCTTGAAACCTTTGATAAGCTCGTTGGAATCCCGTCGAATGTTGCGCAGGGCAATCTTGTGGTCCTCACACATTTTGTGAACCACTTTGACCAGTTCCTTGCGTCTCTCCTCGGTGAGGGGCGGAATCGATATCCGGATGATCTTACCATCGCTCGAAGGTGTAAGACCCAGATCGGACTTCAATATGGCTTTTTCGATTTCTTTGATGACCGACACATCCCAGGGTTGAATGGTAATCAGACGGCTCTCTGGAACGGACAATGTTGCCATCTGGTTGAGGGGCGTCAGTGTCCCGTAATAGTCTACCCGTATGCCATCCAGCAGGGACAAGGAAGCTCGGCCTGTCCGGACGCGTTTCAACTCGTTTTTCAATGCGGCGATGGTCTTGCCCATCCGCCCTCGCGTTTCCTGATAGATGTCATCCAGCATCGAATTATCCTCACTAGTTAGTGTCCGTCCAGAAATAGGGATTTTCGCGTTCTGACAAGGCGGGTGTCAGATTTAACTCGGAGGAATAGCGTGCTATTTTGAGGAGTTAAATCATGGCGCCCAACGCCGTGAGAACGTGAAAAGACCATTTATGGATGGGCATTAGTTGTGAATATAGGTACCTATAGCCTCACCGCAGCCGACACGTTTGATATTCCCCTTTTTCTTCAGGTTGAACACCACCAGCGGCAGATGGTTGTCCATCGCCAGGGAGATGGCCGTCATGTCCATGACCCTCAGCTGCTTTTCAATAACCTCCATGTAGGTAATATCGTCAAAACGCTCAGCACCCGGATTGTCAACCGGGTCGGCATCATAGACACCGTCCACCTTGGTTGCCTTGAAAAGAATCTCAGCATGAATCTCCTGGGCCCTCAGAACTGCGGCTGTGTCGGTGGTAAAATACGGATTGCCTGTCCCGGCTGCAAAAATAACGATGCGGCCTCTTTCCAGATGCCGCGCAGCCCTTCTACGGATATAGGGTTCAGCTACCTCGTGCATGGAGATAGCTGTCTGAACACGGGTCTGTATGCCACTCTTTTCCAGTGCGTCCTGGAGCGCAAGACTGTTCATGATTGTCGCCAGCATGCCCATGTGGTCCGCCGAGGTTCGTTCCATGCCATGAGAACTGGCTGAAACACCCCTGAAAATATTGCCCCCGCCTACAACGACGGCAAGTTCGACACCCAACTCATAGATGGACTGAATTTCCCCGGCAACATAGGTCAGCATCTCCTGACTGATACCGAATGCCAGGTCCCCCATGAGGGCTTCGCCACTCAATTTTAGCAACACTCTCTTGTACCTGGCATCAGGCATGAATTATTCTCCTACCTGAAATCGTGCAAACCGTCGGATATTGATCTTCTCACCGGTCTTGGCAATGACATCGTTCAGATAGTCCTGAATGGTCATATTGGGGTCCCGAACATAGACCTGATTCATGAGACAGCTCTCCTTGAAAAATTTATTGAGCTTGCCTTCTGCAATCTTATCCACCATCTTTTCAGGCTTTCCCATCTCCAGTGCCTGAGCACGGTAGATTTCCTTTTCTTTTTCAATGACCTCCGGGGATACATCCTCCGGAAGAATTCCCACGGGATTGCTGGCGGCAATATGCATGGCGATGTTTTTTACGAACGCCGTAAAATCATCGGTCTTGGCAACGAAGTCGGTTTCACAGTTGACCTCCACCAGCACACCAATCTTTCCCCCCATATGGATATACGCCTGCACGGCACCTTCCTTGGTGGCCCTTCCAGCTCTTTTCTGCGCAGTAGCCAGGCCTTTTTTGCGCAAGTATTCAATGGATTTTTCAATATCACCATCACACTCGGCCAATGCGTGTTTACAGTCCATAATGCCTGCTCCGGATTTCTCACGGAGCTGTTTAACCATTGCTGCACTAATCTCTGACATATTTATTCTCCTGTATCTTCAGCTTTCGCTGGCGCCTCTTCCACTGCAGCTGCTTCGGTTTCCGGTTCAGAGGGTATTTCCTCTTTGGTGGATCGGCGGATAATTTCTACAACGGGTCCCTCACTACCATCCGAAATGACTTTTCTCTCACCCGGTTTCAGATCATCGGTAACATCGGCCGTGAGGTCCTTTTCGATTTGCTTGTCTGAGGCCGCCTGTTTTCTTTCCTCGTACAGCTCCCTGCCCTCGATACAGGCATCGGAAATTCTGGAGGAGATCAATCGTATGGCCCGGATGGCATCATCGTTACCAGGAATAATATAATCGATATCATCCGGGTCACAATTGGTGTCCACTATGGCCACAATCGGAATACCCAGCCGCCGGCCTTCACGAACCGCAATGGCCTCGTTTTTCGGATCGATAATAAACATGGCCCCGGGAAGTTTCGCCATGTTCCGGATCCCCCCCAGTGTGTTGTCGAGTTTGACCCGCTCTTTGCCGAGTTTCAGTCTCTCTTTTTTGGGAAACAGTTCGATGGACCCGTCATTTTCTATGGTGTTTAGATAGTTGAGCCGATCGATGCTCTGCTTGATGGTCTTGAAGTTGGTCAGCATGCCGCCGAGCCACCGGTTGTGCACATAGAACATCTCACATCGATTCGATTCTTCGTATACAGACTCCCGGGCCTGTTTCTTGGTTCCAACAAACAGCACCGACTCCCCTTTTGCAACGGTATCCACAATGAAATCGTAGACGGTCCTGAACATCCGGACCGTTTTCTGCAGATCGATAATATAAATGCCGTTTCTTGCCCCGAAGATATAGGGCTTCATCTTGGGATTCCATCGTTTGGTCTGATGACCGAAGTGAACGCCGGCCTCCAGGAGCTCTTTCATCGTAATGTACGCCATGTCTTTCTCCTTTTCTCTTGGTTTTTCCTTCGCTTTTTTCCTCCCCGTCTCCGACTCCAATAGAAGAATTTCCATCTGAAGCACCGGGAAACAGGTCCAAAAGCGTGTGGTGTTGGTAGATTATTATTAAACAGTGATTTGTAGCAAATCCGTTTGTGGGATGCAAGGTTTTTTTTAAGTAGGTTTGGAGGGCGATCTTTGCCTTTCAGGCGTCATTTGCACTTCGTGCGATATTAGTCCTGCGGACGTTATTAGCGCTTCGCGCGTCATTTATTGCTACCAATAGCTGATAGCTGTCAGCTACCCTCAAACCCTTGTATCACCCTTGGACCCTCGAACCCTTCTCTTCATACAAACCACCCGGTCATTTCCGCCGTAATCCTTCCGAACGGAGATGGCCTCGTATCGCCCATCAGCCAGGGCAAGTGCCGCCACATCGTCTTTCTGGTTGTATCCAATCTCCACAATCAGGTGGCCGCCCGGTTTCAGATACGACCACACATTTTGAACAAGGTACCGCAGACACGCCAGACCATCGGCACCTGCGTCCAGGGCTGCCAAAGGCTCGTAACGACAAATTTCGGGCTGCAGACCGGGAATGTCGCCACTGGGAATATACGGCGGGTTCGATACAATCAGATCAAAGGGCCTGGCCGATATCCGCACAGGTACCAGCCAGTCCCCTGTAAAAAAGTGAACATGGGTCAACCCATTTTCTAGGGCATTGGCTTTGGCAAGGGCTGTTGCCTTTGCCGAAATATCGGAAGCAAAATAGACAGGACCCTGACACTGGGAAGCGAGGGCAAGAATGACCGCGCCGGAGCCGGTTCCCAGATCCAGAATTCGAAGAGGCGAACCAGCGGGTTTGTGTCTCAGAATGCCCAGAGTTGTTTCCACCAGACACTCGGTGTCGGGTCTGGGTATCAGGACATCCTGCGTGACCATCAACGGCAGCGACCAGAATTCCTTGTTCCCCACAATGTAAGCTACAGGTTCTCTATTCCGCCGGCGTTGAACCAACTGTTTGAATGCTGATAGTTCATCCCTGTTCAGGGGGCGGTCATATTGCAGATACAGATCAATCCGCTGCAGCATGAGTGCATGGGACAACAATATTTCAGCCGTGGATTTGGGGTTGTCGATATCGTGTGATGTAAAGTAGGAGGCCGCCCAATTGAGTAACTTAAGAATGGTCCAAGGGTTGTTCCTGTCTGTCGCCTGAATGTTCATTCTTCAATGCCTGGGCCTGGTAATAGGTTGTCAGTTCATCCACTATCTCATCGATATTGCCCTGCAGAATACTGTCCAGTTTATAGAGGGTAAGACCGATGCGATGATCCGTTACCCGTCCCTGGGGAAAGTTGTAGGTCCGGATCCGTTCACTTCTGTCACCACTGCCCACCTGGCTCTTGCGCTCTTCGGAGCGCTTTTCGTTCTGTTCCCGTATCTTGGCATCGAGCAGGCGTGCACTCAGAACTTTCATTGCCTTGGCTTTGTTTTTGTGCTGCGACTTCTCGTCCTGACAGGTTACCACGACACCGGTTGGAAGATGGGTGAGGCGCACAGCGGAATCCGTTGTATTGACGGACTGTCCTCCCGGTCCGGTGGATCGGTAAACATCGATCTTGATATCGTTTGGATCAATGTCGATATCCACTGCTTCCGCCTCAGGCAAAACAGCCACGGTAACAGCGGACGTATGTATGCGGCCCTGGGTTTCCGTCGCAGGAACTCGTTGAACACGGTGGGTCCCGCTCTCGTATTTTAAACGGCTGTAGGCATTCTTACCCTTGACCATCGCGATGATTTCCTTCAGGCCACCCACGCCTGTTGCATGATGGTCGAGAATTTCCACCTGCCAGTTCGTAAGCTCGGCAAAACGCTGGTACATTTTAAAAAGATCGCCGGCAAACAACCCGGCCTCCTCCCCCCCGGTACCGGCCCTGATTTCGATGATAACATTCTTACCATCCAGGGGGTCCTTGGGTATCAGAAGCTTTTTGAGTTCTGTCTCCAGAGACGCTTTTTTATCGTTCAAACGGTCGATCTCATCCCGTGCCAGTATGTTGATTTCCGGGTCCTCATCCTTGAGAAGCTCCAGACTCTCGTCGATTCCAACCGCGACCGCCCGATAGTCAGAAAATATGGCCATAATTTTACTGAGATCTGAATGCTCCCGGGCATACTTCTGATATACCTCATAATCCTGAATTATCTTTGGATCGCTCAGAAGCCCTTCGAGCTCATGATACCGTTTTTCGATGCCGATCAGTTTGTCAAACATGGTTGCCTGCTAGTCTCATCGCGTCTATTGGGTCCAATCGACCCTGCACACCCCTTCACGCCACAACAAGGCAACGGGCGTTAAACACAAAAACACGAAAACGCGTGGTTTCGTGCTTTTGGGATTGGGACAAAGCCCCCAGGTTCATTCGTTTACGGTTCAGTTTTCCGCTTTCTTTTGAAATTTCTCATACTTTCTGCGAAATCTTTCAATGCGGCCGGCCGTATCGATGAGCTTTTGTTTCCCCGTGAAAAAAGGGTGACATTTCGAGCAGATTTCAACGCTGATATTCTCTTTGGTGGAGCCAACCTCCAAAATGTTGCCACATGCACATTTGATGTTTGTTTCCGTATACTTCGGATGAATGTCCGCTTTCATTAAATTTTAACCCCCTGTTATGTGTTCATAGATTCAAGAAATTGTTTATTATCCTTTGTTCCGGTCATTTTTTCAAGTAGAAATTCGAGTGAATCAACCGGATTTAGAGAAGAAAGCAATTTTCTCAATATCCACACACGGTTTAGTGTCTTTTCATCAAGCAACAGTTCTTCTTTTCGCGTCCCTGACTTGTTGATATCGATGGCCGGAAAGAGTCGTTTATCCGACAGCCTTCTGTCCAGCTGAAGTTCCATGTTTCCAGTGCCTTTGAACTCCTCAAAAATAACCTCGTCCATACGGCTGCCGGTATCCACAAGGGCGGTTGCAATGATGGTGAGGCTGCCGCCCTCCTCGATGTTTCGTGCCGCGCCAAAAAATCTCTTTGGGCGTTGAAGGGCATTGGAATCCACGCCACCCGAGAGTATCTTGCCGCTGGGTGGCATGACGGAGTTGTATGCTCTGGCCAATCGCGTAATACTGTCCAGCAGAATAATGACATTTTTTTTGTGCTCTACGAGCCGCTTGGCTTTTTCAATCACCATTTCGGCCACCTGGACGTGTCTTTCAGCGGGTTCGTCAAAAGTGGAACTGATCACCTCGCCCCTGACCGATCTTTCCATATCGGTAACCTCTTCAGGCCGTTCATCGATCAACAGCACAAATAGCTCCACGTCCTTATGACTGGCCACAATACTGTTGGCAATAAACTGCAGCAGCATGGTCTTGCCCGTTCTGGGAGGAGATACGATCAACCCCCTCTGACCAAACCCGATGGGCGTCATGAGATCCATGATACGTGTCGAATAGTTATCTTTATCCGATTCAAGATTCACCTTTTTATCCGGATACAGCGGCGTCAGGTTATCAAAAAGAATCTTGTCCCGGGCGACTTCCGGGTCTTCATAATTGACGGCCTCAACTTTCAGAAGTGCAAAATATCGCTCGGATTCCTTTGGTTGACGAATCTGACCCGAGACAGTGTCCCCGGTACGCAAGTTGAACCGGCGGATCTGCGATGGAGACACGTAAATATCATCCGGCCCGGGCAGATAGTTGTAGTTGGGCGCCCGCAGAAAGCCGAAACCGTCCGGCAGGATTTCCAATGTACCCTCTCCGAATATCAGACCATCTTTCTCTATCTGGGCCTGAAGCAGGGCAAAGATAAGCTCCTGTTTGCGCATGCCGGCAGCCTGTTCGATTTTGAGATCCTTGGCCATCTTGGCGAGTTGACTGATTTTTTTCTCTTTTAGTTCAACAATATTCATGGATTACCTACCTCTTTGATTAATGTGATCATCGGTAAAATTTGTTCCCAGGTGTCTTTTGAACACAGTCTACCGTCTGTTTTCCCATATATTGAGCCACCGCGCCGGCACCTTAATTTGCAAAATCGATCGATATCAGCAATGAAAAGAGAAACTGAACTGTAGGCGGTTTAGCGTCTGATAGCCGTGTCGAGGAAATTTAGAATGCTTCGTGATTATTTTAACCTTGCAGATGTTTTATTGAACCCCCCGGAAAACATGATCACCCCTGCCCCGAACCATGCAATAACCGAACAGGCAGGTAACAAATGACAAAGATAGTGCCTGAAACAGTTGTATCAACGGGTTACAGCGTCGACAGGGCGCTCATCACATTATTTGAGATGGGTTGCAGGTATTTTTCAAAAGGCGGGTTCGTTGCCTTGATTTACGCGTATAGATAATTCATGATTCGTTGCCTGTCAAGCTTTTTGGTATAAACACCTCATAAAATATAATCCAATAAAGCTTATCTATAACCTTGCCATGTTGTTTATGCAACGATAGGATAAACGATTAGATCTATTGAAGAAGATCTGGCACAGCGGGATTTTACAGTTAACACTCTGGCATAGGAAACGTTGTCAGCAAAAATTATCGATGTTGCCCAGCGGATGTAATCGCCGACAACCCACCCTTGAAGCTTGACATTGGCAATCGGTTTTTGTAGAAGCTATGTACCGTTACAGGCAGGTAGGCTGTAGACTGTGAGGCTGCAGGAAAAGATAGCCCGCCCGACCATAGGCAGCACCTAACAGGCCATCGTCTTTTCAATCAAAGCCATTTTGACGTTATCAGTATAAAATCGTTACAGGATTTGAATGTCTTCGGCGCCTTAATATGTGGAAGACATTCTAATACAGGAAAGGAGACGACCATGAACATCTTATTTTTCGGCCCAAATGGCAGTGGCAAAGGTACACAAGGCTCTATCGTCAAGGATAAATACCAGACCCCTCACATTGAATCAGGTGCTATTTTTCGTGAAAATATCTCCAACGGCACCGAGTTAGGGGCCCAGGCCAAAGCGTACATCGACAAAGGCGATCTGGTCCCAGACGACATTACCATCCCCATGATTCTCGACCGCCTTCAACGAGATGATTGTAAAGATGGGTGGCTCCTGGATGGTTTTCCAAGAAACAAGAATCAGGCCATCAAGCTGGACGAAGCCCTCAAGGCCGCCGGTATGCGTCTTGATATTGTCGTGGAGATTCTGCTCGACCGTGAAATAGCCAAAAACAGAATTATGGGCCGCAGACTATGCGTCAATGACAACAACCACCCCAACAACATCTTTATCGATGTCATCAAACCGGACGGCGACAAGTGCCGCGTCTGCGGCGGCGACCTGAAAACACGCGACGATGACCAGGATGAAGAGGCCATTAACAAACGGCACAATATATATTATGATACCGAGGTGGGCACGTTGGCATCGGCTTACTACTTCAGAGATCTTGCGGAACAGGAAGAAGGCCTCAAGTATATCACCTTGAATGGTGAACCAAGTGTCAAGGATGTCACCGCCGAGCTGCTTTCAAAATTGTAGGTGGATTGCCGGCCCAAACGGTTGCCGGGAAATCAATTTTTTGCTTGCAATTCGTTCCATAAATCATTATAAGTTTCTGTTCACATAATCAACGATCGAGAATGCTATGGCATATATCGTGGGAAAAGGGGGCGATGAAGTTTGAAGGCTATTGAAGTAAAGGTTTACGACAACGACCTTGAAAAAGCCATGCGGATCTTGAAGAAAAAAATTCAGAACGACGGGCTTTTCAAACGGTTAAAAATTAAAAAAAGTTATGAAAAACCAAGTGAATACAGACGACGAAAACAGCGTGAAGCGCTGAGACGTCAACGGATAGCTGCCTCAAGACGCAGGTACCGATAAGCTTTTGCTCATTTTTTTGCCCGGCAGCGTTTCCATAAACTGCCGGGTTTTTTTTAGCTTTAAGCGATAAGCTGTAAGCCCTAAGTTGCTTACCGCTTAAAGCTTAAAGCTCGTGGCCACCTAATACCTAAAACTTAATACCTAAATCCTGAAACCACCATCACATCTAAAAGCAAATAAATGGGCACCAAAAAAGATTACAGCAACTGTCTGAATGCCATGTATGGCCTCAGAAGATTCGGTATCAAACTGGGGCTTTCAACCATCAGGCGTATTTTAAAGGAGCTTGGGAATCCCCAGAATCATTTTGCTTGCATCCATGTGGCAGGCACTAACGGCAAGGGTTCCATTGCCTCGGGTATCGCTTCGATCTTGAATGCAGCCGGGTACCGGACCGGACTGTATACATCCCCTCATCTGGTAACCTTCAATGAACGGATCAGCATCAACGGAAAACCCATATCCAACGCCCGGGTGGTTGCTGCCTACAAAGCCGTTAAAAACGTCCATCATGGATCCCGGGAGCCGACTTTCTTTGAATTTGCCACTGCCATGGCTCTTTACGATTTTGGCCGGGAAACGATTGACTGGGCCGTTATTGAAACCGGCATGGGCGGACGGCTCGATGCCACCAATATTGTCAGACCGGCCATCAGTATCATTTCGAACCTGTCTCTCGAGCATCAGGACTACTTGGGCAACACCCTGGCACAAATTGCCGCTGAAAAGGGAGGCATCATCAAGAAAGGCGTCCCTGTGGTCACAGGTGTCAGGCAAACAGGGGCGCTGTCCGTATTGAACAACATCGCTGCCGCAAAATCAGCCCCTGTCCTGCGCCTTGGAAAAGACTTCCGGGTGCGCCGGAAATCAGGGAGCACCTTTACCTACTTTGGCATGCAGAACCGATGGCCCGACATGAAAACCCGCCTTATGGGCCGGCACCAGGTGGATAATGCCGCCATCTCTCTGGCCACTTGTGAATGCCTGAGTCGTGGCGGGGCCTCGATATCCGAAGAGAACTGCCGACAGGGTCTGTTGAATCTTTCCTGGCCCGGAAGACTTGAAATCGTTTCCGAGTCTCCCAGGATCATTCTGGACGGCGCCCACAATCTGGTTGCTGCCCAAAATCTGGCAACCTTCCTGGCAGAAGAAACAGACCAGCGTCCCATTACCATGGTCATCGGCATATTGGACGATAAACCTTATAAGGCCATGTTGTCAGCCCTTATCCCGATCACGCAAAAGGTGATATTTACCCGGCCCAAAATCGATCGGGGTCTTCCCCCGGAAACGCTGTATGCCGAAGCCAGGCAATATGGGAAGGAAATGATGCTCCTGCCGGATGTCCAACAGGCTGTCCAAAGGGCAGTCAACCAGGCGACGCCCGATGATGTCATCTGCATTGCAGGCTCCCTCTACGTGGTAGGCGAAGCCAGGGCATCCCTTTCTCAACACCTTTCACCCAACCTTTATACTTGACAGAAACATCCTCCTAACTTACTTATGCCACATGCGCCCGTAGCTCAGTGGATAGAGCGTCAGCCTCCGGAGCTGAAAGCCGCTGGTTCGATCCCAGCCGGGCGTACCAAAACAATATCAAGGAGTTATGATGATTCATAACCCCTTTTTTATTCCTAAAAATAACTCTGACCCACCCTATGCCCCACCCGTAAGCCAGATTTCGGCCATTTTTATTCTTTTGGCTCTTTGTCCTGACGCATAGAGAAAACCCGAAATCCGTCTCCGGAAATCGGGTTCATGGGGTGATCGTCCGGTTTTGATATGCCACTATTGGTGTCAACTACGGCCTTACTAAATAAATTGGAGATATTTGACAGATTGCAGATCTTGGGATGGATGAAATTCCATTCTCCGCCATATAAGTCAGAAGAATTAGATGGGATCTATCACTGTAGCTCTTTGGAGATTTACGGGATTATGTAAACAAATTTCCAAGGCGTCTTTTGTGAATCTTAATTGGGATTCTTTTTGTTTCGGTGTGAAGGATATCCGGAAAGCACAGAAATCTTGGAAATTAGGCCGATACATATATCGTGCTGGATATCTGTATAAGTAGCTGTGTGGGTCTATGTTGGAGATATCGTGCGGATGAGGCTTTCCAATGTAGTGTAGCGGAATTGGGATAGCCTCCATCTGCCTGTTGGCAAATCCTGTTGTTACCTCTCTGGCGCTGCCTGAAGGGCAGCCACATCCCTGAACGACAGCTACTCGAATTCGATTGTTGCCGGTGGCTTGATGCTGATATCGTACGCCACCCTCGACGCGCCGGTATGCGCGGCAATTTTCTTGCCTATCTCAAGGAGCGCCGCCTCGTCTATCCGGACGGGACGCGCCAGCTTCGCGGCCGCGCTCTCGACCGCCCGCATGCCGATGACATACCTGGTTTTCGGTGCATCGTTTGCGCAAAGCTCGAGAAGAATGCGCGGAAGCTCGAGCTTACTCCACGCCTCGACACAGAGCGCGTTCAGTTTGTCATAGTCGATATGGCCGTCGACCTTTATCCACGAGACAGGTTTGTATATAGGGTTCTTGGGGCGCGTTCCCTCTTCGGGGACAACCGTCGTCTGGTTATCCATTTTGAAGCACTCCGCGTTCACGCCGAGAGTGCTGCGGGCCAGGTCTGCCAGGACCGGATCGGGCTCCATGTTCGGGTCGAGCGCAATTCCGAAGTACTGAAAGGGCGTACGGATGCCAGTAGTTTCTTCGTAAAGGTAGGGCCTACCGTGTTTCTTAGTGTAATACTTCTCAGTCTCCTGCTCGATGATGTCGGACGCGAGCTGGCCTGTACGGAGCTTCTCTTCAGTGAATTCGCCAACAGTTCTGATGATTTGTGCGGGACCGGGACAGGGGATCCGGTGCGTGAATGACGGTGGGAGGTCGAGGAACTCGCCGACCTTTCTGACCTGAGGCTTCGCGAGCGACGCCAGCGGCTCAATCTTCCCAACAGAGTAATTCCAGCCGACGTTATGCTGGCTTTTGAAGCCGCCTTCGGTTTCGATAATGTCCGGCGCGATCGTGCCATCCGCGATCCATGAGGCGCCTACCTGGCCAATATGCCTGTCTGATACTTTCCTGTAATTGCCGATAAACGTCTTGCGTTTCTCTTCACCGTCGGAAAGCCCTACCAGTGGCGGGAGAATTTCGTTCCTCACCTCCAGGACCGTGAAGTTCAGTTTACTGAAGATCTCACGCGTGACTTCCCCCTCGGGCTCGTCGTTTATGAGGCGACGGCAACCGTCTTCGATGAAGAACGCATGGAGGTCATTGCCGACGATACGGTCGAGGAGAAATGCGGCGATCGTACTGTCGACGCCCCCGGATGCGGAGAGAGCGATTTTCTCGCCCGGTTTCACCAGGCTTTTCACCCAGGAAATCGCTTTCTCAACAAAGTCCGCGGGATTGAAATCTGCGGGATTCTCGGGAGTGGCGTATTCAAATCTGTGCGTCTGGATCTTGTTGGCCTGAGTCGACATGTTGCCTCCTGTTTGGATGGGTGGAATGGGATAGTTTGCCAATATCACAAATCAGCCAAAACTGCATGTTTGTTTAAGATACCTTAACTGCGGACTGTTGCCAATAGGCTTGTATTAGGACCAGAACCTTATCACCAAACAATTCTTTATGTATTCCTCGCTTTCCAAGCACCACTGATTAACAAATTGAATCGGTAGTAAATGCTAACACCATTTTTCTAAATTCTTTTCAATCCCTGATCCTCAAGTGCCATCACTTGATCCCCGATTCTTCGCACCTGATCCATATAATGGGATACCACCAATAGGGTACAATTTGACTTGAGACTGACAAGAAGCTCCTCAATAACTCCCACAGCCTTAGCATCGAGAGAGCTTGTCGGTTCATCACATAACAGTACTTCCGGTTCCAATACGAGTGCCCGGGCAATGCATAAGCGCTGTTTTTGACCGCCGGAAAGATTCACCGCGTTTTCTTCCAAACGGTCCTTCACCTCTTTCCATAGAAATGACTGCTCCAGTGCCCTCTGAACTTTTTCCTTCACGATGTTTTTATCACGAATGCCGGCAAGCTTCAGGGGGAATGCCATATTCTTGGCAATACTCATGGGTAAAGGATTAGGCTCTTGGAAAATCATGGCAACTTTCCGGCGTAGCAGGGGCATGGGTATTTCTTTTTTCAATGGTGAAATCCATCGACCTCCAAGTCGAATCTGTATTTCCCCCGTGCAGCGTGCACCGGGGGTATCGTTCCACATACCATTGAACATCCCTAGTAGCGTTGATTTTCCCTGACCGGAAGGCCCGGTAATAGCGGTAAGGGCATGTGTCTTAAATTTGGCGTTTACATTATCGATCACCCGGTTCGGACCATAATGAAAGCTGACATCATCGACGATAATCTTATTTTTTGTCTCCATCATCACCCTATTAATCCAACGGATACAGCATTAGCTACACTCGGTAGAGCATCCGATAAGATAAGTGTTTTTTCAAACCATATGCAAACATGAATAATACAGCGCAAATTCCCAGCAGAACAAGACAAGCGCCATACCCGTTGGAAAGTTCTGCAGGATTCGAATATTGACTCGAAATATAGTAAATATAGAACGGCAGGGCTTCGTATTGTGACAGCAGGGATGACGGCACCCCCGCCGTAGCCACCACCCCTGTAAGTAAAATGACAGCCGTGTCCTCGGCACATCTGCCAATAGCTAAAAAGACGCCGGAACTGATACCCGAAAGCGCGTTCGGGATCAATACATAGGCGATATTCTGCAATCGAGTCGCACCCAAGGCAAGGGCGGTTCTGCGAATGTCCGAGGGAAGTTCTTCCAGTGACATTTGTGTACTGCGGACAATATAGGGAATTACAAGCACCGCGAGTGAAAGCGAACTAATTAGCAGGCACGGCCCGAAACGGTCAGAAAAATGGTTGTGCAGAAAAATCGATAGGCTGAAACCGAACAAACCAATAACGATAGACGGGATACCGGCCAGAATGTCGAACAAGCCGCCGAACAGCTTTTTCATTCCGGGGTTTGCATATTCAGCCAGGTAGATGCCGGAACATACGCCCACGGGCAAAGCCAGCAAGGCAGACAATACCACCAGGAAAAAGGTACCTACCATGGCCGGAAAAATGCCGTCGAATACCCGGTCGTGCCCCAAAAGAACCCTCAGGGGTTCGGCTTTGCCGAAAATCAGTTCAGTCCCAAGGCTCGGTAGCCCCTTGGTCAATAAGTAGGTTAAAAATATAAACAGACACAGACAGAGGACAAGGGTCATCGTCCAGCTAAGAAAGACGGCGACCTTTTCCATAACCCCCCGCATCAAGACGACACCTCTCTTTTTCGCAACATGAGTCTCACCGCTACAGTGGCTGCAGTTGCAAAAAGATACAGCACGATGCCACAGGCAAAGATAGAGCGAAACTCCAGGCTATCGAAATCAGCGGCTTTTACCAGCGCAATGTGCGCGGTCAACGTCCTGGCGGGATCCAATATTGCATGGGGTGCCTGTATAGCGTTTCCAGCCAGCATCAGCGCGATGAGTGTATCGCCCAGAGCTCTCCCCAGGGCAAGGATAATACCGGCTGCCATCCCGCCTGTGGCCCTGGGTACCATTACATATAACAACCGCTGGACACGATTGGCTCCAAGTGCCTTTGCCGCTTGAACATAGGACGAATCCACAGCCATCAGACTGTCTGTAAAAAACAAGATCATCGTGGGGCTAATCAAAATAGCCAGCATTCCACCAGCTGTAAGCACGCACATCCCCGGCCCCCCGATTCCCTCGCGTACAAGCGGAACCAGGAGAAAAATTCCCACAAAACCGTAAATAACCGTTGGGATGCCGGTCATGAACCGAACCAGTGCCCCCAGCATTTTGCGAAGACGCGGACCACCCAAACTTGTGATCACACAAGAAGTGCCTAAGGATACGGGAAGGCAAAGCACCGTGGCCAGTAAGGCGATCCAAAGTGTGCCGGATATCATGGGCCATATACCATAAAGTCCTTCATGCGGTGCCCATGGTCCAGTCCAAATGGCCAGAAAATTGCCCGCCTTAAAAAGGGGAATTCCCAATGCGATCATGAATCCGAATATGGCCAGGATCATGACCGCACTGGCAACTGCGCTCAAAAAAAATATGTTTCTGGCTATAATATCTTTTGAGTTGCTCATTTCACAGGGATAAATCCCTTCTCTGATGCGATTTTCTGTCCTTCCGAGGAGAACAGATAGTTGATAAACAGTAGCGTCAGGCCTGATGGATCACTTTTGGTGTTGCTGTACAACCCACGGGCGATTTTGTACTGCCCGCTTTTGACGGTATCCAGAGTCGGTGTTACGCCGTCAAGTGCCACGGGCGCTACCGTCTCATCCATATGACCAACAGAAACATAACCTATGGCATAGGGGTCGTTGGCGACGGCGGTTTTCATAGCTCCGTTGGACGGGACAAAAAGTGCTTTGGTGCTGATGCTCTCTTTGTCCAGTGCTTTTTCCCAGAAAACGGCACGGGTGCCACTGGCTTCGTCCCGGGTATAAACGGTAATCGCATGCTTCACGCCTCCCAAAACTAACCAGTTATCGATTTTTCCTGAAAATATATCTTTCAACTGGTCTTTTGTCAGAGATTGAACCTTATTGGTCGGATTGACCACGACACCGACCCCGTCGATAGCCCATTTGAACATTTTCAGTTTATATTTTTCGATTTCTTCCGGCTTGGGTTTCCGTCCTGAGTTGCCGATATCCACAAGTCCCTCACCCACCTGTTTGATACCAAGACCGGAACCACCGCCAGCCACGGTAATTAAAATATCTTTGTAGCGGGTCATGATCCGTTTTGCAGCCTCCTTCATCACAGGAATGTGGGCCGTACCACCGGCAATTTTAATAGTTCCTTCTTGCCCCTCAAAAGCTTGAAGGGCCTCACCAAAACAAGGTGCAACCAATAGACTAAAAATACTGAAAATGACAAAACTTTGGATAAAAGCTTTTTTCATAGATTTTCTCCTTTTCAGGGCTACAGCTTAGATTTCTATTCAGATGCTCAAGAATCCGGGAGAGTCCGTTGGACAATAAATAAGGTCCTTTTTGTCCAATGACGATTTGGTGATGTCAGGGAGGATACGATTTTGGCACACGGCTTCGTCTAACAAACCCGGTTAGAAAGATAAGACCACTCAGGTAAAGCCAAAATCATGAATCATGGAAAACAACCTCTTGGAAGATAAAATAAAGACACGATCAAATACTATAGCTAATATCGATATGTCAAACAGGAAATATTGATAGTTAAATTCATATTTATCGGAATCCCCAATAGCACTTTGAAGGGCTGGAAATATTCATTGTGGAATTAAGGTTTTTCCGATGGAGTGAGATGCGACCGGCTACCTTAAGTCAAAGGTGTGATAGAGAGGAGGTTAATTTTTATTTTCGGATACAGTGGCCATCAAATAATTAAGCATGGCCTGGCAGGACGGTGAGGCGATCCGCAGCTTATTGCGAATCAGAAAAAAGTTACGAGAAATAGATAGCCCCTTGATCTTCAAAGCCCTGAGAAGTCCGGCCTTCAAGTCCGTCTCAATGGCTCTTATTGAAAGGATGGACAGGCCGAGGCCAGATTTGATTCCTTCTTTAACCGATGTTGATGATCCGAACCGAGCAATAACTTGAAACGCATTAGTGCCGTCTTGACCGGATTTGCGAAGGTAGTCTTTCAGGATCTTCAAGGTTCCGGAGCCTTGTTCCCGAAGTATGAATGGCGTGTTCCTTAGTTCGTTCAGAGAGACTGATTTTCGGCAAGCAAACGGGTGATTATCAGGAACAGCAAGCACCAGTTCGTCTTCCCAGAGTTGTTGGCTTATAATGTTTGGGTGCTTGCTCTTTGAGCCAATTACGCCTAATTCGAGTTGCCCCGCCAAAACACGTTTTTCTATGTCACTACTGTCTGAGATATTCAGTTGTACTGATATATGAGGATACTTTTTATTAAATTTGCTAATGAGCGCCGGAAGAATGTATTCTCCAGGAATGGTGCTACCCCCTATGGAAATGTCTCCCTGTTTCAGTCCAAGGAATTTTTCCATTTCCAATTGAGCCGCCTCTTTCATTTCAAGAATAAGGGTGGCATGTTTATGCAAAAGCTCTCCGGCAGCAGTGGGAATCACTTTTCTTCCCATACGATCCAGCAACCGGGTTCCAACTTTTTTCTCAAGAGAGGCGATCCTTTCACTTACCGATGCCTGGACCAGAAAAACAGCTTCGGCAGCCTTGGAAAAACTTCCCAATTCGACAACCTTAGAAAAAATTTCAAGCTCACGAAAACCGAAATCAATTGACGGCATTTTGAGACTTCCCCTATTGAGGTAGCGTTTATTTCTCAGAGCATATCTGAAATAGAAGTCTGTGTTATTGGCGATACAAATATCCCATTTCGAACGTAAATGCAAAAGATGAGGAATCAGCTCAATTGATTTCCTTTGATAGCCTTTATTCAGCTCTAATCTACCTTGAACCCCGATTGGATTTTTATTGATAGAGGTTGTCGTTGATTAACAATTCAAAGGATCGTCAATCGTTCATTTGGGAGTATGAAGGCTTCCAGCTGATTATGTCAACTATCCGATATCATAATATTTTAAGCTGTTGTTACATAATCACAACCTAAGGTAGGTCGCCGGGGATGATGTAATCACTGCTTTTCGGCAGTGGTCAATAATTGAAGGCTTCTTTCGTCAATCCTAATAGGAGGCCTATTCAATTTCGGGTCAGTAACTGAGGGGGTGATAACATAAAAACACAACTTTCCCCAAATAGGGTTCGTTGGCTTTGCAATGATGGTATCACCGGTTTTGAGAGGATAAATTTGCGGGCGGTAGCCACGATATATCACAGGTTCATGTCAGCTTTCAGGGAGGCAAAGTCAAAATTGAATAGATCGTCGGATACCGGTTTTGCATTTCCCGGTTCAACTTGAAGCCAGACTAGCAGGGCGTCAACACGGTAAAAATAGTGCTTCAAGCCCATGCCCTCTGTCTGAAAATAAACAATTTTACCCATTTTGCTATGCGTTAGGGGTGAAAAAACCGCGGCTCCCTTTGCCATTTTCATGGCCATATCCGTCAAGTTGGATTTAGCAATTTCATCATTTTCA
>CAVUUM010000026.1:0-215000 GCA_963744665.1 uncultured delta proteobacterium
CAAGTTATCGTTTGCCGTAAAAGGTGATTATCCTAATATCCTTAAGTCCGTAAAATTGAAATAATATATGATTAACAATAATTAACACTCCGTATCCACACCTAATTAAACCAATCTGGTTGAAAAAATAACAATTGCTGGCATAGCCATTGCTCTCTTTATTTGACAACATCATTAGAAGCATACAAATATTTTTTTTAAATGGAATCTTTCATGAGCGTATTTAGCCGTTTTAAGAATAAACTGATAAGTATAGCATCCAGCTATTCAACAACATTATCGAAGCAGCTCATCTCGTCTTATGCTCCGCTTGCATTTATAGATATTCCATGGACCCAGGTAAAAAAGCCCTTGTCTGCTTTAAAAATTGCTCTGGTGACAACAGCCGGAATACACCACCAATATCAAAAACCTTTTGATATGCATGACCCATCAGGTGATCCCTCATTTCGAAAAATTGATCCAAAAACCATCGAAAAGGACTTTAAGATAACGCATGATTATTACGACCATCGAGATGCCGACAAAGACTTAAACATTGTTTTTCCGGTTACAAGGCTCAAAGAAATGGCAGCTGCAGGTATTATAGGCAGCGTCGCAGAACGGCACTACAGCTTCATGGGACATATTACCGGTTCACACATCGAAGAGTTGATTAAAAAAAGTGCTCCCACAGCTGCAGCCGATTTGCTGCAACATAATGTGGATGCCGTTCTCCTGACACCGGGCTGAGGGATTTGCAACCAATCCGTTGGATTGATTCAGAGAGAAATTGAAAAAGTAGGCATCCCAACCATAGGTATATCGATCTTAAGATCTTATACTGAAAAGGTGAAACCACCCCGCACCATTTATTTGCATTGGCCTTTCGGACATCCTTTGGGAGAACCATTCAACGTCGCCCAGCAGATAACTGTGCTGGAATTTGCACTTAAAGCCCTTTATTCAATTCTAAAGCCGGGAATGATTATTGATATTGGTCTCAACTGGAAAAGCGAGAAATACACGGTTCCCGATTGGTTAAAAGGAATTCGTTCCGATAAAGCGGCTTGAGATAAAAGGAATCAAACAAAGATGAAATTGCTAAAAAGTAAAACAGATCAAATCAGGGGGAGGTATAATCGTATCGCTTTTTTATACAATTCGTTGGAAGTCCCTATGGAATATCTGCGTTTCAAGAACTGGCGTAATCGCTTAATGAAAATGATTAGCGGGCCGAGCGCCCTCGAAGTAGGCGTGGGCACGGGAAAAAACTTACCATATTATCCATTGGACGTGGATGTCACCGCAATTGATTTTAGTCCAAAAATGTTATCCTATGCAAAAAAGTCTGCATTCAAACTCGATATCGATATCAAGTTTCATTTAATGGATGTTCAACAATTGCAATTTCCAGACAAAAGCTTTGATACTGTTTTCGGAACGTTTGTATTCTGTTCTGTTCCGGATCCTTTGGCAGGTCTTCGAGAATTAAGAAGGGTTTGTAAACCAGATGGCAAGCTTTTGCTTTTGGAGCATATCAGGCCCCACAATTTTTTTATGGGGCTTCTTTTTGATGCAATGAATCCGATTGCCGTTCGAATTATGGGTGCGAATATTAATCGAAGAACCATAGACAATATTCAAAAGGTAGGCTGGAAGATAAAAAAAGATGTTAACTTAGGAAACGATATCGTTCATTTGATTGAAGCGACTCCATTATCTGATTTGTAGCGTTTTTCTCTATGTCCTTTCCCGTTTTGCTGTCCAATTTTCATTGGCTGAGACAACCGATTTTAAAGACAGCTGCCGAATTTTCTAATTTCTCCCTATTTTTTCCTTTTTATTCTTAAGCCAATAAGAATACTAACTTTATTTCGCTATACTATATGCAAAGGCGAAGGTTTTCGCTTAGCAAATCGATAAATATCAACTTTTATTTCATTTTGTAAATCTATGTTTATATTCATGATGTATATACGACACTGTGGCAATCATGGTTTGTGTTTTTGTAAAGAAAAACAGCATGATTTTAAGAAAAATCGCTCATTTTTTAGAAGAAAGGAATAAGATGAAATTACTTAGAATTATGCCGGGTATAGTGGCGATCGGACTTATATTAATGATTTCAACTCAAGCCATTGCATACGATGAAGGATTACTGCGACAAAGACTAAAGAACGTCAGTGCTATTGAAGCCGTCGCCATCGCCAACGAGCTGAAATGGGAATCCAGTGATATCAAAAGCTATGCCACAACCCAAAAAGTGATATTCAAATTTTCAGATGGTCAATTAACGAAAATTCGCCTCCCGAAAGACAGAATGCTTGTGGCGGTGGCGCCCTATATGAACCAGACGCACCAATGAACCATTCATTTTATGACCTCCTGTCAGGGGGAAATGGTATTAAAATCATTCGAGGTAAAAGGTATTGATCAAAACGGAGAGATCGTAATTGACCAGACTGTTAACACTCTGCGAAATGGCTTTATGGAGCTCTGGCTGCCGAGAGAGAGATTGATCTCATTGTCGATCAAACATTTGGGTCTCGCTGCTAATGGATTCCTCGCAACCTTTGATGATAGTCCGACTTGCGTGACTACATTTCAGATGAAATAGCCTAATACGTTATTCATGTTTATTCAAAGATTTAAAACCGTAGTATCAATGTTGCTGGGGCTGGTGACGATAGAGATTACGGCAAATCTGAAGAATGCCGCCCGGTTAATACTGTATGATTTAGTTGCCTAACCCCTTAATATTATTAAGACCACAAGATATGGGGGTACGGTAAATTATAGGATTTATAGATACAGCAAGTTGATTCTTGTGTTGCCACCCTAGCCCAGCCTAATCATATCATTGAATTGTTTTTCAATCCTCACAAATTTATCCGATCACATTCAATGTAGGTTTACCTTGGATTTTAGCCACCACCTGGTGGACATCACCCAAGCATCATTTTCCCTTTGGGTTTTGGGTCGCACACCGACAATTACCAGATTTCTTTTCCACCTGAATTTTTTCCATTATCGTTGACTTGCCATTTTTTCGATAGTCCTCTTGAATATCATCAACAGAGTACCCAAAACAGTAACAGATTAAATCGTTCATAGTAGCCTCCTGTATATATTAAGACCTGTACCTTGCTACCGGTCAAGTCGTATATTTAAAATTTAAAATCACTCTCTATATGGTTTGTATTCTTCACCAAAACAAACAAATTGCTGCAATATGGTATCTTTTTAATTGACAGCACTTGGACAGATCTATATATTCCGCTTCATCGATATGGAGGTTCTATGAAAAAATTTATCAAAGTTATGAAAGCCTTGTCAGATCCCAACCGTGTAAAAATGGTAAAGCTTTTGCAGCACAAAGAAATGTGTGTTTGTGAAATTCAGGCAGCTTTAGGCCTTGCGCAGTCAACCGTCAGTAAACATCTTAAAATACTTGAAGAAGCTGGTTTGACAACCTACTATAAGGACAAGTTGTGGGTCAATTATAGCTTGGCTGACGGTACCGATAGCCCATATGCTGCTAATTTATTGGGCAGTTTAAAACATTGGCTTGATGATGACCCTGGATTGGCTGACATCGTTGAAAAATTACCAACGATTCGTCGGGAAGATATCTGCGGCAGTTAATTTATTTGGGCTCTTAATATCGCTATATGACGAATTATAAATAATTATGGCGATTTACCAATGCGGCTTTAAAAAAGGAGATAGAAAGAAATGAAAGAACGTACCAAACTTGTTATTGATCGTGGGGGTCTTTTTGGCAGCTTTTTATGTGCCATGGAGCCATCCTGTTATCCGACAATCCGGGCTGGAAGCCTTCATGATGCTGCAGGAATACGCCCGGGAACACGTACTGACTTGCCTTATACCCGCCTTTTTTATTGCAGGGGCCATTGCCGTGTTCGTGTCACAAGCATCGGTCCTTAAGTATTTTGGAGCGAAGGCCAATAAAATTTTATCATACTCTGTAGCCTCTGTTTCAGGGACAATCCTGGCGGTGTGTTCGTGTACGGTATTGCCGTTGTTCGCTGGTATTTACACCCGTGGGGCTGGAGTCGGTCCAGCTACAGCGTTTCTTTATTCAGGACCTGCGATCAATGTGCTGGCCATTTCGTTGACCGCAAAGATATTAGGTTGGCAACTGGGTCTTGCGCGAGCGGTGGGTGCGGTAGTTTTTGCCGTGATAACTGGTCTTTTAATGGCGGTAATCTTTCGCAAGGATGACGCCTCACGTACCGAAGGACAGATCTATGTCCCGGACCCTGAGGCTACAGGACGGACATTGTTTCAGGATACCTTATATATTTTAACGATGGTTTTAATCCTGATATTCGCCGCCTTCGCCAAGCCTGCAACCGGATCAACCGGGTTATGGCCGATCATATTTGCCGCAAAGTGGTATATCACAATTGCCCTTCTGATAATTTTGGGGTTCATGCTCAAGATGTGGTTTACCAAAGATGAGTGTAAGAGCTGGGTGGAGTCCTCCTGGGGCTTCATGAAACAAATTTTTCCCCTTCTTGGGGCAGGTGTATTGGTGGCTGGTTTCATGTTAGGCCGCCCGGGGCACCCGGCCTTGATTCCTGATCAATGGGTGCAGTCACTTTTGGGCGGCAACTCTATCTGGGCAAATTTGCTTGCATCCCTTTCCGGAGCCTTAATGTATTTTGCAACCTTAACCGAGGTCCCCATTCTTCAGGGACTATTGGGGGCTGGCATGGGTAAAGGACCGGCCCTGGCTTTGTTGCTTGCTGGACCGGCGCTAAGCCTTCCAAATATGTTGGTGATCGGCAGTGTGATGGGAGTGAAGAAAACAGCGACTTTTTGCGGTATCATTGTCATTATGAGTACGATTGCAGGTATGCTGTATGGTTATATTGCAGCATAATTTCAATGCAACCGTCTTCAGGTTTCTTAAATACGCATAATCAAACTTCATGAAGAAAGGAGAAGCACCATGAGAATGTTAGCCGAGTTTTTCCCGGAATTTTCCGATAAACTGGATGAAATGGATACGCTTTATGCCGACCAACGCAGCATTGATGAAAAAACGTACCAGTTCATTTGTTTTGCACTATCAATAAAAGGTCGCTCAAAACCTTGTGTACTGAAACATTTCAAAGGGGCATTAGAGGCTGGTGCGACAGTTAAAGAGTTGGCGTATATATTGGCCTTGGTTATGCGCGAAGCTGCCGGTGCCGATGATTGTTGGACTCACGATGTCATTGGAGATTGGAAGGAAATTATAGCAGGAAACATTTCATGTGATTGTGAAAAATAGAATAATCGATATTGCATTAGGCAAAGGAGTTTAAAATGGAAATCAAAGTTTTGGGCCCTGGCTGTGCTAAATGCCAGAAAACAGAAGAGGTGGTTAAGGAAGCTGTCGCCGAATCAGGTGTAAATGCAGATGTAGAAAAAGTTACTGACATTATGAAAATCGCTGGTTATGGCGTGATGGGCACTCCAGCGGTGGTGGTAGATGGAGAAGTAAAATCCGTTGGTAAGATTCCCAGCAAAGAAGATATCAAATCTTGGATTGGAAAATAAAATCGGGAAGCCAATAACTGAAATCTACATTGCGGGAGGTTCAGCTTTGTTACTTTCCGGTTATACAAAAAACATTTTTCGGCCAGAGTGTAACTCCAGTTTTGAGTCTGTACATTGTGTTGCATTGCTAAACGAAGATGTGGGGGATGCACTGCCCTATCTTAACGCAGTGTTGGGCGGGACCCAAGTATTTGCATGATCCTCCGGAAGTAATGTTTCACCATCATGGCAGGATTATTAAGGTGGGTGCTCGGGAAATCGCCATCAACGCCTTAAAAGACGAACAGGAGGCTGATCGCATCCTAAAATGGTTAAGCATAGAAATCAACAAGTGCTGGGATGAGCGTGCCGATATCAATCCCTGTTACAAAGGAAAAACAAAACCAAAGTTGATGGACATATTGAAGCTGCTACCCAAAACCAATTGCAAAAAATGTGGGCAACCAACATGCATGACATTTGCTGCTCAGGTGATGGAGGGAGGCCGGGGTGCTGACCATTGTCCAGAGTTGAGTAATGAGAACCGTACAAAACTATCCGATTATCTAAAGGGCTTCGAATTTGATTAACCCATTTAATAAGCAATAATGAACAGTATGAGGATGAGGCCTCATGCATTATCGCCGTGGAAGGGAATAAATTCAACAATTCGAGCTCGAATTAGCCAATATTCTACTTGCACAGTTATTCTTTATTGAAAGGAACCTTGATGACAAAATTGAAGTGGTTTGCTTTAATCGAAGCATTGCTTTTGTGTTGTGTAGTGACAGTATTCGCTGACGATCTAAAAAAGTCAGATATACCGCCTGTACCGACGCCTGGTTTAGTAACAATGTTGGATTTGGGAGCACACAAGTGTATTCCATGCAAAATGATGGCACCAATCATTGAGGAGCTTCAAAAAGAATACGAAGGTCGCGCTTCTATCATTTTTATTGACGTTTGGGAACATCGTGAACAGGCTCAGCGTTTTGGTATCCGGGGTATTCCAACTCAGATATTTTATGACAAGCAAGGTAAAGAAATTAAGCGTCATGTTGGTTTCTTAGATAAAAAAAGCATCGTAGCTATGTTTGACGAGCTGGGTGTGCCTAAGGAAGACGTCAATTGATCAACGATTTATTGCTAACAATCAATGCATGGATGACCACAGGATCGGCTATCGCTTTTGCCGGGGCTTTTGCCTGGGGCTTGATCAGCGTACTGTTTTCGCCCTGCCACCTCGCCTCTATCCCGTTGATCGTAGCCTATGTGGGGGGCCAGCAGAACGCTGTCAATCCCCGGCGGGCCGCCTGGTACGCCATCGCTTTTTCAATAGGTCTCTTCATCACCATTGCCGTGGTCGGCATCGTATGCGCCCTTTTGGGCCGCATGTTCGGCGACGTAGGTACCTGGTGGCAGGTGCTGGTGGGCATCGTTTTGATATGGGTGGCCCTCGGTATGCTCGGCGTTCAGGCCTGCACCATGTCCGGGTCCCTACTGTACCGTCTCAATCTGCGCGGCATTCACGGCGCTTTCGGTCTGGGTCTGGTCTACGGCATTCTGTCCGGTTCCTGCACATTCGGCTTTATCGCACCCATTCTGGCCATTGTCACTGTGCAGCAGAAAATCATGGCCGGTTCGGTGATGATGGTTCTCTTTGCCATAGGCCACTGCCTACCCATTGCCGTGGCCGGAAGCTCCACGGCGCTGGTACGCAGAGTAACCGAAAACAGCGCCTGGCAGGGGGCTGGCATGTGGTTCCGACGTGGGGCCGGAGTGGTGATCGCATTGCTGGGTGTCTATTTTATCGCCGGGCCGTTCGTTAGCTGAGCATGATTTTTTTGAAAGGCGCATCGATGTTTAGGGATAATTTGAAAAAAACCGCATGGCAGCTTCCGCTGATGGTCATCACAGCGTGCGTGATCGGTATTTCGGTCAACAATTTTCGTTCCGATGCTATCCCCTATGTTGGTGACTGGTCTGAGCAGGCTCGCTTCGCTGATGTCGCCGGTGAGAACCTGGCGATCGGCCTTGATGAGGCCGAAAGGTTGTTCGAGCGGCAAACAGTCCTATTTGTGGACGCGCGGCCCAAAAACCAGTATGCAGATGGTCATATCCACGGCGCATTGAACCTTCCCTGGCAGGAGGTGGACCGCTATTTCATGGAACTGATCGATCGGCTTGATGACGCATCCATGATCATCACTTACTGTGACGGCGAGCATTGTGACCAGAGTCTCAAACTTGCTCTTTATCTGAAAAAAATGTCTTTTGAAAATGTTCGGGTACTGGTAAACGGCTGGACTGTTTGGCAGCAAGCCGCCCTACCGACAAAATCTGGAGACTAATGCCGTGAATAAGGTTCTCATTGTTCTTGTTGTGTTTATGATATCTTGCTCTACCTATATTGCGATTGGCTCCCCTCAAAACCCGAACAGCACAATTATCGTATATTATTTTCACGGGACAGTTCGCTGTCCATCCTGCACAATGCTGGAAGAATTAGTCCGCGATGCCGTGGAAATCGGGTTTGGCCATGAATTAGAAACCGGCAGATTAACCATGCAAGTTGTTAACGTTGACAAACAAGACAATAAACATTTTGTTGACGATTACTGTTTGAACGCTCAATCCGTTGTTTTATCGCAAATCGAGAACGGGAAAGAGAAACAGTGGAAAAATCTCGATCAGATATGGACGCTTTTAGAGGACCAGGGGCAACTTTGGGAATATCTCCAAAATGAAATAGAATTTTTTTTAAAAGGAACCCGAAGATAGACAAACATTATTCCATGGATTCGGCCTGTCGTCATGACAAAGGGAACAATGTTATGAACAAACAATTTGATTGCATGGTAAGCGATCGCACACGTAAAAAACACGAAAAAACCGGCGCACGTGACAATTTCCTTTATCACGCCACCCGGATCATCCTGGGGTTGATCTTTCTGTTTGCCTGCTATGACAAGCTGCTCCACCCCCAGGCTTTCGCCGAGGTTATTTACAACTACCAGGTGCTGCCTAACAGCCTAGTGAACATCACTGCGATCCTGCTGCCTTGGGTGGAGCTGGTGCTGGGACTGTGTCTGATCATCAATGTTTGGATTCCCGGCGCTGCCGTGCTGGGTAACCTGATGCTACTAACGTTTTTTACGACGCTGCTGTTCAACCTGGCAAGAGGGCTGGATATAAGCTGCGGTTGTTTCTCAACCACATCTGGCGAAAGGGGCTCCGATTATTTAACAGTACTCAGGGATTTGTCTTTTCTGGTTGTTTCCGGATACCTTTTTTATTCAACATTTTTCACACTTCAACCAGTTCCGGCAATAAAAGAGCACCACCCCCCAAATGGTCCTATCCGAAAATATTAGGAGGTCTTGTGTCAATAAAACGATCGATCGTAATAGCGTCTTTCGTCATTCTCACTCCTTTTTTATGTTCAGTTGCTGACACACTAGCAGCCGGGCCACAGGCATTTCTGCCGGAAAGCATTTATGAGTTCTCATCTGTGGTGGAAGGCACCAAGGTGACACACAGATTCGTTCTTCAGAACCGGGGCAATGAGCTCTTAAAGATATTCAAGATAGAATCCGGCTGAGGCTGCGCGGCCGCGACCAGCACGCGGCAGATCCCTCCCGGGCAAGAGGGAATTATCGAGGTCAAATTCAACACCGGCGGCTACGGAGGTCAGAAAGTCCGGAAAAGTATACGTATCCAAACCAACGACCCCAACCGACCCTGGATGCAGGTGGGTATCAACGGCATGGTGGAAAAATTCGCCGAGATCAGGCCTGAAAGAGTGGTATTTAGAGGAAAACCCGGAAAAATAGCCCATACAGATGTGACGATTATTCCCAGAAAGGATTACCCCTTCACCATTGGGATGCTAAAAGCCAAAAATGGAGAATTTTTTAATTACGATTTAATAGAAAGTGTCACCGACGGGAAAAACCAATACATCATTCGGGTCAAGAATACGAGGACGAAAAAAGGCCGTTACGCGGATGTCCTAAATGTCACGACCGACAGCAACATAAGTCCCACTATCCCAATTTACATTATCGGCGTGATTCAATGATGATACAGAAAAATCATAAATTTCCCGGAAGGTAAACCATAATCTGTGGAGCTAACTATTCTAAATACCATGAGATGAGTTTTGCTGTAATCCAACCAATCAATGCAAAAAGTTATATGATATGACTTCCAGAAAAATGATACATTCAATATTAACAATGGCTATGATAATTTTTCTTGTTGATGTTGGAGCTGGGATACGCTGAAGCTTACAAAATGTCATCGTCATATCCCTTGATGCGCTACATCCACATGCTTTACAGAAAGCGAATATCCCAACACTTCAGCAATTGATGGAATCCGGCACCTATACCCTTAATGGCCGAAGTACAGACCCGCCTAAAACACTGATTGCGCACACGGCCATGTTCACCGGTCTGTCACCTGAGGAAAGTGGGAAAGTGGATAACGACTGGACGCCGGGCGAGCCACATCGATAAGAATGACAATTTTCGACAGTGCAAACAAAACGGATTTAAAACCGGTTTTTTTTATTCTAAAGAGAAGCTGGGATATCTGATCAACAGTGCAGTCGATGTGCATGAGTGGTCGAGGAATGCTATTGATTCAGCCGAAGCGTTTATAAAGACACACTGGCCGCCATTTCGTTTTCCTCCACGTCAGCGGCCTGGATCAAGTAGGGCCCCAATACGGATGGCTCTCGCCGGAATATCTGGAAGAATTATCCTTTATCGATGATTATCTATCCTCGCTGGTTAAAACAGCAATCGATAAACGAAATTATCTGGTAATCGTCACTAGTGACCATGCCGGTCATGGCAAAATTCATGGTAGCGATCATCCGGAAGACTACCGTCTGCCCTTGATTGTCTATTCAGATACAACTGCAGTAAAACTGGCCAAAAACCAGCTTTTCTCAATAGTTGATTTTAGAAAAAAGCTTGAGGGAATGATAAATGAGTCGAAACATTAAGACTCTGGACAATCACAGCTACCTGGATCGTATTAAAATTAAGCACACTCAGGAGAGAATCGATCAATGAGCACAGATGCCATCAATACCAACGACCGGAAAATGACGAGTATATTCGAACGCTACCTTACCGTCTGGGTGCTATTGTGCATCGTCGGCGGAATCCTTCTGGGCAAAATTGCTCCTGGTTTTGCCCAAACTCTGGACGGTATGGCCATCTACGTAAACGGGGCACCCGTGGTCTCCATCCCCATTGCCGTTTGTCTGTTTTTCATGATGTATCCCATTATGGTGAAGATCGATTTCGGCGAGGTCATCAAAGCCGGTAAAAGCGGCAAGCCGGTTTTTCTGACCCTGTTTATCAACTGGGGGATCAAGCCTTTTACCATGTATGCCATCGCCATGTTTTTTCTCGGGCTTTTCTACGGATTCATCGGGCCGGATGCGGTGGATCTGGTCAAGATGCCGTTCGGCCTGGATCTGCCCGTTGGCGCCACACATGGGTCGGGTACGGTTGTGCTTGTGGATGGCGTAAAAATGCTGGAGGTTCCCCTGTGGCGAAGCTATTTGGCCGGCTGCATCCTGCTGGGAATCGCGCCCTGCACGGCCATGGTCCTGGTCTGGGGCTTTCTGTCCACGAGGTAATGACGGCCTTACCCTGGTGATGGTGGCCATCAATTCACTGACCATGCTGGTGCTTTATGGTGTCCTGGGCGGATTCTTTTTGGGGGTCGGAAGGCTTCCCGTGCCGTGGCAGGCGCTGCTGCTGTCGACGGATTTATGTGGCCTTGCCGCTGGTGGCCGGTTATTTTTCGCGCCGATGGATTATCGCTGCAAAGGGAGAACATGGTTTAAAGAAAAATTCCTGCACGTTCTGACGCCCATTACCATCATCGCCTTGCTGATTACGCTGGTGTTGCTTTTCTCCTTCAAAGGTGAAGTCATTTTGGCCAATCCGCTGACCATCATCTGGATTGCCGTTCCTCTGTTTATCCAGACGCTCCTGATTTTCTTCCTCGGTTATGGCCTGGCCAAATGTTCTGAAGTTGAAATATGAGGATGCCGCCCCGGCCGCCATGATCGGTGCCTCGAATCATTTTGAAGTCGCCATCGCCACATCGACCATGCTTTTCGGCCTAGTCATCCGGAGCGGCCCTGGCCACGGTCGTCGGAGTTCTGATCGAAGTGCCGGTGATGCTGATGCTGGTCAATATCTGTCTGAACACGCAATCATGGTTCAATCATGAAGGCAATGGAAGCTGATTTTATGGCGAGAGTCCGCAGTTTGATCGCCGAGGTAACGAAACAAAAGGAAAAGATGCAGCCGTATACAGTGTTCCCAGATAAAACGATTGTGGATAAGGGGCCGATGGCGCACACATTTTTGGGTATGGGCATAGATTCATTTCATGATGCTTGCCGCTACGTGCATGAATTGCCTTACGGCTACAATTCCGACCGGGACGATACCTGATGATCCTGTTCAAGGAAAAGCTTGGCAGTTGCACCACTAAGCATGCGGTCATCGCCACTCTTCCGCCCAGCTAAAATTCCTATCGACAAACACATCGGCATCTATGCCATGACTGAAGCCCTGGTGACAGGAACGAGTAAAATTTTGGAGTGCTACCAGCTTCCCTATGTACCGATGGTGCACTGTTTCCTTGTTTTTGAAAACCATCGGGTCGATCTTTCCGAAGGTAACCGGAATGGCAAAAACGGACCGATCGACGACCTTCTCTACACGGTTACGGTTGAGCCCTGCATTTCTGCGAACCAGAGTATTTGCTTTATCGCAAGGCACTTGCCAATCACATCCTTAAACGATCCGATCTTGAAAACACGGAAATAAAAATCATTCTTAAAGCTCGGGAAGAAGGGCTTGCTCTATTGAAGGCAAATATCGAGAGTTAAGGGGATAATTACAGATATGCTGATGATGTGATATTTGGATGCAAGAATACTTGCCATAGTCCATTTATCAATTATTTCAGGAATATAAATGGTATTCTCCAGGGTCTGACATCATTTGACTTAAAATTTTCAATCCCAGAATGAACCACAACGATACCGGTCAATATATCCCTCCTGCTTTTTCAAAGGTTTGAAACGGTAATATCAATGTTCCTTGGACTGGCGCCGATAAAGATTACAACAAATTCCGAGAATGCTCCCGCATTAAATACGAACAATTATTGAACCTCAGATCCGCTAATATCTGGTGGGAATGATCAAGTCATTACCGTTTTAGGACCCGCAGGGTCAAAAAAACTCTTTATGAAACTTTGAATCGAGGGGGATTTGGGTGGGTTTCGACATTTATTATTTAACCAACTGTTATCATTTAATAAAGCTATCTTCTCAATTGATTCTATGGAATCGGCTTAAGACTTGATGGGTTCAACAGCAAACTTTGAATCTATATGGGTTTTAGCTTATATTTCCAAGTCATCAATTGTAATACCGTATGAATGCTTTTAAATTTTACCGATGCATTCCTCATCCCAACAGGCATCTTTTTTGCCGAATTTCATGGAAGACCGAGCTGTGGGCTTCTTCATCTCCCCCGCAGTCTTGACACGCTCTGAAGCATCTTCATGGTTTTTAACGGTCACTTTGCCGATGCATTCCTCTTCCTGACAGATGGGTTTGGATGCATTTGACATGGAAGTTTCGGTCGTTTTTCTATCGGTCTTGTCTTTCTTCGCTCCATTTCCCATTGTTTAAGCTCCTTGCTCTGTATCAGAATTTTGCCGCATTCAACCTTTAAGGCAATTGACTGATCGTAATCAGGGGCCTTTTATAATTACATCACCTTTGCGTGCTTCATGACCAAAACTCAACCCTGCTTCCTTCAGGATCGCATATGTAAAATTGTTTGGATCCCCATATTTTCTTTATCGGCGTAGGATGAAGTTCTGCTTTCTCCATAGAAGAATACACGGTGGTAATGTCATCTGTTTTCAGGCTAATAGTAAATCCTTTACCGTTACAGCTTTTGATTGATGATCTCTCTTCATCTGCAACACTCAAACTTGCGGCATCGTTCAAGTGAAATTCAACAAACCATTCATTTGAAAATTTAATCGGAAATTTTAACGCATCCCTGTAGAATGCAACCGTATCATGCCATTTGTGGCAATATAAGATAATATTGGATGTTTTTATTTCCATGGCAATAAAGCACCTATTTCATCAGTTGTCTGGCATGTAAACATCTTCGTACATCTCCTCGAGCTGGGCAAGATGATTTTTTTCTTCTTCAGTCAATTTCTTGAACATTTCTTCCATGGGCGCACCGGCGCATTGTGTCATCATATTTTGATAAAAATCAACGAGCCGCTTTTTATCGTGTATGGCGTATGTCATTACCTCCTGATCGTCTGCATCCTCTCCCAGGGGCTTTTCTTGCAACATAAGCGAAAGCTGCATACTGGGGGTCTCTGCCAGGCTCTCCTGATGAAGCACCACTGTCTCTTCGAAATAGGCCTTTTCCAGGATGTGTTTATGATCCAATTCTTCCAGGGCCAAGTTTTTTACAAGATCTTTGATGCGAGGATCCAAGATTTTCAGATAAGCTTCTTTATACGTTTGAAAACTTTTCATCTCCATCTCAATCGCTTTTTCCAAGGCAACTTCTCGTGTATAACAAACCTCTTCGTGTTCCATAATATCCTCCTTTTAATACAAAAGTCTTCTCGTAGATTACTTTCAGCAGAAAACCATTCACTGAAAAACGTTAAGCACACATCATTTTTCACGGTTCCTTACTGGATATTGGCAACAAACGTCTTCCCGTATTCAACACACTGGGTCTTGCTTTCGCTGTCAGGATTCCACAATACCTTTAGACCATCATCCACTATCTCGAAACCCGCTGATGTTAATTTTTCAGATATCAATTTAACCGATTCACCGCTCCAGCCATAGGCACCAAAAGCGGCAGCTTTCTTGTTTTTAAATCTTAACCCTTTTATCTCTTCAAGCAAGCCAGCCACCGAAACCAGGATTCCTTTGTTGATGGTCGGAGATCCAAGCAGGATCGCTTTGGACTTGAAAATTTCTGTAATGACATCATTTTTATCGGATTTGGCCAGGTTAAATAGTTTCACATTAACTTTTGGGTCGGATTCTTTAATGCCATTGGCGATGTTCTCAGCCATTACACGCGTACCGTTCCACATGGTGTCATATACAAGCGTAATCTGATTTTCCTGATAGTCATTGGCCCATTCCAGGTATTGTTGGACAATTTTAACAGGCTCGTCACGCCAGATGATTCCGTGACTGGTACAGATGATGTCCAGAGGCAGTTTAAAGGACAACACTTCCTGAATCTTCTTCGTAACCAGTGGGCTGAATGGCGTTAAAATATTCGCGTAATATTTGATGCACTCACCGGCAAGTTCATTCTGGTCCACCAGGTCATTAAACATGAACTCGGATGCATAATGCTGTCCAAAGGCGTCATTGCTGAACAACACATTGTCTTCGGTCAGATAACAGAACATGCTGTCGGGCCAATGCAGCATGGGTGCTTCCACAAATATGAGTTCCTTGTTACCCAGGCTTAGCTTGTCCCCGGTTTTGACAACCTGAAAGTTCCAGTCCTGATGATAATGTCCTTTCAATGATTTGACACCGTTTTTGGTGCAGTATATCGGTGTGTCCGGGATGTGGCGCATCAATTCAGGCAGGGCACCACTGTGGTCGATCTCGGCATGATTGGCAATGATGTAATCGATTTTATTCAGATCGATTTCTTGGGCCAGATTCTCGACGAATTCTTTGGAAAATGGCTTCCAGACCGTGTCGATCAGGGCCACCTTATCTTCTTTGATCAGATACGAGTTATACGAAGAACCCCGATGCGTCGAATATTCGTCTCCGTGAAACTTCCGCAACTCCCAGTCTATTTTCCCAACCCAGTAAATATTGTTTTTTACATTAATACTCATGATATTCTCCCTTTTTTTGATGAAACAAATACGCGCTGATTTTGTTATATGGTTACCTGTTGTTTTAGGCTCAGTTTCTGAGCACTGAGATCTCTGATTTTTTAACAAACGTCATCCAAATTGCCCGCAACAGAAATATAAACAGCACAATGGCACCGGCGGCAAATATCACATCTGGAACCAAACGTGCCCAGCTGAATGCTCGAATCACCGGCCCGGATGCAATTTCCGGACTGCGGGCAAACCACAACCCATGTTTAACCGCAAAATAGAGTTGATAAAACCCGGACGGTATCAGGCTGAAGACAGCCATACTTGCCAGACCGCCATTGAGTCCCCAAAAACTCCATTTCAACATTTTATCAGACCATGAGGCTCGTGACACGATGTTGCGTACTGCAAAAAGAAGCAGTGATATGGCCAGCATCCCGTAGACACCGAAAAGGGCAGTATGCGAATGGATCGGCGTGGTATTGATTCCCTGGGCATAATATAGAACAATCGGCGGATTAATCAGGAACCCGAACATCCCGGCACCAACCAGATTCCAGAAGGCAACAGAGACAAAGAAATAAATCGGCCATTTATAAGCGTAGGCCTTTCCACCGGATTTGATGACCCTCAAATTGTGAGCCGCCTCAAAACCCATGAGGGAGAGCGGGACAACTTCGAGTGCGGAAAACACAGCGCCCAACGCGATAATTGGAGTGGGTGTGCCAGCCCAGTACAGATGATGAAAGGTGCCGATGACACCGCTTCCCAGATAGAGAAAAACCGTAAAATAAACCGTCGTCAAGGCAAATTTTTTACTGACCGCTCCGATGTGAGAAAGCAAAAACGCCATCACAACCGTTGCAAAGACCTCGAAAAAGCCTTCTACCCACAAATGAACCACCCACCAGCGCCAGTATTCCGCATCGGAAAGATGGCTTCCTTTGCCGTATAACAGGCCGGCCATGTAAAATAAGGGAATGCTGATAGAAGCGTACAGGAGCATGTGGGTCAACCCGCCGTTATCTTTTTCATCGCTAAGTGCCGGCCAGATGGCTCTCAATACCAATACCAGCCAAATCAACATACCTGCTATGAGCAACAACTGCCACAACCGTCCCAATTCGATGAACTCATAACCCTGATGCCCCAGGAAAAAACCCTGGTCTCCGAAAACACCTGCCACGGAAAGCCAGGTTCCGCTCAGGGAACCGAGCACCACGACAACGATGGCACCAAAGAGAACGATCACCCACAATCCTTGTCGTTTCGGTTCTTTACCCACAAAGGGTCCGATAAAAAGGCCTGCCGCCAGAAAGCAGGTCGCAATAAAGAAGACCGCCAATTGAAGATGCCAGGTTCGCACAGCAGCATAGGGCAGAATTTTGGCCAGGGAAATCCCGAAGAAATGGGTCCCCTCTACCGTATAATGAGCCGTGACGGCACCCATGCCGATCTGAATGACGAGCAAGCCAATGGCGGTTAAAAAGTAAAGCAGGGTAGCCTTTTGGCTGGGCGTGGGAGCGGGTTCAGGAAAATCGACCAGCAGATTGGTTTCATAGTCGTCCCGACCGATGTAACGAAGATACACAAAAATCGCCACCGCGATTCCCAAGATAAGAAGAATCACACTGACAATTGACCATATCAAGAAATCCGGCAAGGGTTCATTCCCCACCAGGGGATCATAGGGCCAGTTGGAAGTGTAGGTGTACGCTGCATCCAGTCGCTGGGTTCCGGCAGACCAGGCCAACCATGAAAAAAAAGCAGTCACAAGGCGTCCTTCTTCTTTGGTATGAACGATACCTGGCTGAAGCCCCATTCTTTCGTTACCGTTTTGGAAAAGCCCTGTATAATAATCCGTCAACGCGGCTAACCCTTCAGACTGGAATTGGGTGAGTTTCAGCACACCAGTTTCAGGGTTGAATCTGTTTGTTTTGATCTCCTCTTGGACGATAACACTTAGACGTGCTTGTTCCTGGGTATCCAGGATTTCAAAATCCCTGTGTGTGAAATCACGTGCATCTGCCGTCGGGAGACCATGATGACGGGCGGCCAGGTAGAGTCCCATCCGGTGCAGAAAGTCGGCTGACCAGTCCGGAGCCAGGTATGAGCCATGCCCCCAGATGGTACCGATGTGCTGCCCGCCTCGACTGAAATAATAATTTTGCCCATCGATTATATCCTCTCCGGTAATGATTGTATCACCGGATGGTGCGATAATTTGCACTGGAATAGGCGGTTTTGCCTTGTTGATGATATATCCCCCGAAAATCAAGACGCCAAAAGTCAGGGTGAGAATAAATAGAAAAATGGCTCTAAGCTTTGGATTTGTCATAACAAGTTACCTCTCTTATTATTTAATAAATAGCTAATTGAGTTGATTATAAAAAGTATAAGCTATTCGCCACGAATCATAACCAATAGCATCTTAAATTTTTCTTGTGCATGCAGCGCATGAGAAACATTGGCCGGCATAATC
Organism: uncultured delta proteobacterium; assembly: GCA_963744665.1. Classification (GTDB taxonomy): domain Bacteria; phylum Desulfobacterota; class Desulfobacteria; order Desulfobacterales; family B30-G6; genus B30-G6. Next base: position 17,978 of record CAVUUM010000026.1, read on the forward strand.
AGCATTTCCCCTGCATTAACAGTAGAGGTTTTTCCTCCGATTGTGATCTCAGCCTTCCCGTCTAAAATATAGACAACCGCATCAAATGGAGCGGTGTGTTCACTAAGACCCTGGCCCGAATCAAATGCAAATAGTGTTATATTTCCAATATCTTTTTTCAGCAGTGTTTGGCTTACCACGGAACCATCAGCGTACTTGACGTTGTTTTCTAAATTGAACGGAACACCTTTGAGATTTTCCATTTTATCATTCATGATTTTTTCCTTTATAAGATTTAAAAAGCGATCTTTGCAAGTGTTCTGTGTGCTGGTTGATCGGCAACAGACAGCTTTTCTCTATTATCCGAAATGCATGCCTGTCGCCTATATTGAAACATTATTCCGTCAATCTTTAGTTAATGTCCATCATGTGTTGCCCCACCCTTAATTAAGGCATGTAATCCTTCCACATAGTGGGTAAAAATTACATAGGCCTCGACAAACTCACGACCGGCGGAAACGCTTTCGTCTGCAGTTTTCTGAGAATCCAGTGCACGCTGAAAACGATCCCTAATACCATTAGCCATGGCCTGGCTAAGCACATTAGCAAGTTTATCGACAGAGCCACTGACAAGTGCTTTGTCTGCCAAAGCAACCGCTGGATCGATGGCCGTACCTGGCTTAAGACCTGTATAAGGGCGCACCCTCACCTGCTCGATGAATCCGGACCAGCGTTTCAAAGAAGTATCTGTCAGCCAGATCTCGAGCCTGTCCCCCCAGCTTTCTGACATTCATCGTTTCAATAAAAGCGGTACGAATCTCTTGCTCATTCTCACTGGACACCCATTTGAGCAGTGGCGTAACATCACCGGCATCAAGGGCTTTTTGGGCTGTTGCTACAACAGGTCCATCTAAAGTGTCACAGTGCGCTTCCGCACGAATACTCCAAAAGAAAAGAATTTCAAAAGCAACCAATAAAGCCAAAAGATTTCTGAGTTTAAGTATATTCGTCATTTTATTTTCCTCCTTCCCATCTGATTTCATTTAAAAAACTGTTCAGCATAATTCATTGTAGATAGATTTTCTCAAGAGACTCAATCATCTTATGAAATGCTTCATGCTTTCCGGCACCAATTTTTTGTGTTTCAATCGTTTCAAATCCCTCCCACAACTCTGCCTGCTTTTCATCGGAAAGATTTTTCTCAGCAATTGGGAACAGGACATTGTTTTCTTTATCAATGTGCTGATTCAGCAAGGTTATATATGCACGTGCAGATTTGATTAAATCGCGGGCCGCTGCTCGGTCATCATCCAAATATCGGGCCAGGGCAGCCTTCATTTTCACGACATATTCACGACCCTGTTGGTGTTCTTTGAGCATCACACCAATGGGCCCTGATTCCCTGCTGACACCCACGTCTTCCAAGGCCGGGAACAGCAGCTCTTCCTCTTTGGTGTGATGACACGTATCGACAAAGACTTTGAAAAATTCCAACAATTGCTCCAAATGATCCGGGTTTGCAATTTGACCCGATTTTTCAGCATCGTTGCATATGCTATCCAAAATTCTCATTGTGACCTTGACTGCTTCGTGTTCCATTTTTAGATCATTGATGGGTTTCATTGGGCACCTCCTCTAAAATTTGTTCGTTATTTTCTTATATAGCAATAGGCATGCCACATTTTATATTCATTAAATTACAGATAGTTATACAAAACGTTATCATTTTATTAACATAAAATGTGTTGCTATAATCATAACATTGTTATATTTATAACAACTATGGATTTATTCGATACGATAATGTCAATGGCAATTGATCTGACAGGTGCCCTGAATGCCAAGGATCGCTATCAACGCTTGCTGACTGTCATTGGGCGCGTAATACCATACAACGCCTCGACCTTACTCCGCCTTGAAGGAGACACGCTGGTACCCATGGCAGCGGTTGGTCTGAAGGCTGATGCCATGGGCCGTCGATTTCCTCGCAGCGACCACCCGCGGCTGGACATCATTTGCAATTCAGCAGAGCCCGTGCTCTTTCCTTCCGACACCCAACTTCCCGATCCGTTTGACGGTTTATTACGTTCAGACACGGATGCTTTTCAGCATATTCATGCCTGTCTGGGATGTCCTTTACGGGTGGAGAATCAGTTGGCGGGCATATTAACTGCCGATGCAAAAGACCCGCATAGTTTTGATAATCTTGAACCGCGATTCTTAAAAGCTGTGGGGGCCATGGCCGGCGCCCAGATACAAACCGTCAACCTGATCGAAGCGTTAGAGCAAAGCGCCAAGCGACATGGACTAATTGCAGCTGATTTGATGAGAGATGTTCAGATCGGAAAAGATAAACAAATTATCGGCAGCAGTCCGGCAATGGTCCGATTACGTCGAGAAATCGAGCTTGTGTCAGGTTCGGATTTTACCGTACTGGTTTCGGGCGAAACCGGTGTTGGAAAAGAGCTGGTTGTTCGAGCGATCCATGCTGAATCAACGCGAAAAGACGGCCCCATGCTGTATCTAAACTGTGCCGCCATACCGGAAACACTGGCGGATTCCGAACTTTTCGGGCATACAAAAGGAGCCTTTACCGGAGCCAATAAGGACCGGGCCGGCAAGTTCGAGGTGGCCGATAATGGTACCCTGTTTCTTGATGAAATCGGCGAACTGCCCCTCTCTATTCAAGCCAAGCTCCTACGCACAATTCAAGAAGGAGAAATCCAACGTGTAGGGTCGGAACAAACAATCAAGGTAAACGTACGCTTGCTGACAGCCACGAATAGAAACCTCGAACGAGAAGTCGAGAAAGGCAACTTTAGAAAGGACCTGTTTCACCGTCTCAATGTTTATCCCCTTAGGGTGCCGGCCTTGAGAGAACGAAAAGCGGACATTCCACTGCTGGCCGGCTTTTTCAGCGAACGAACGCAAAGACGACTAGGGCTTGGACCGGTGAGGCTCAGTACGGGTGCCATGGATGTGTTGAGTGCTTATGACTGGCCCGGCAATGTCAGAGAGTTGGAGAATATTTTATCCAGATCGATTCTCAAGGCCTCGGCCGAATTCCCCCCGGGGGAGCAAGTGGTTGTGAGCCCAAATCATTTAGGTGACGATCTGTCATCGACCCCTGAGATTGCTCAACATGATTTCCAACCATCAGCATTGCCATTGCCCTCTGGCTATTCGCTCCGTGAAGCAACCAAGAACTTTCAGCGACAATTGATCCAACGTATTTTAGTCCAAAAAAAAGGTAACTGGGCCGCGGCTGCAAGAGAATTGGGGATGCATCGAAGCAACCTCCACAATCTCGCTACGCGTTTAAATATCCGGGAAAAGACAACCTAACCCGCTTGTTCCACAAACCTGAAAGGATCCCAATATGCCGATACCGGGAAAGTTACTTACCACCGCCATGGCGGTCATGCCTCACATCAATGTGGATCAAGCACTCGATGCCGCCCTGTCTCTGGATATACCCTTCTGGCCGCAACTGCCGAATTACAACTATTATGAAGATATGTACGTTCAGGCCTCAGAACATTTTCCGGGCATCCTGCTGGATTTAGAAAAGCGAACCCTGAGGTTTTCGTTGGATAAATTTATCGAAGAATTTGAAGAAGCCCAAGCCCGGTTCGATGATCCCTCCTATTTTGACATCAGCCCGACATTTTCAGTGGTATATCATCGCTTCTTGGAACTCGATCTATCAGACCGGCCTGCAATTCGAGGCCAACTGGAAGGACCCATCAGTTTTGGGTTCAACATTCTCGACCAGGATGAACGGCCAATTCTTTTTGATGACACGATTCGCCCGTTCATGTTTGAATTTATGGCCAAACGCATTAATGTACAATTGAAACGCCTAAAAAAACGAAATGCAAATGCATTTATGTTTGTTGATGAACCGGGCCTGCAGTTTCTGTTTTCAGCCATGTCGGGTTATGATGATCGAAAAGCTAAAAAGGACATGGATGATTTTTTCGCTATGGTCGATCGTCCCCGCGGTATCCATCTATGTGGCAACCCTGACTGGGATTTTTTGCTGAACACGGATCTGGATGTGCTTTCTTTGGATGTGTTCACCAATGGAGAAGTCTTTGCTTCCTATGGGGACAGTATCCTGCGCTATCTGAAACGGGGTGGTATTCTGGTGTGGGGTATCGTGCCAACCGGCTTTGAAGACTTCTCAACCGCTAACATAACTGCACTGGGAAAGCAGCTCGAAAACATCTGGGATCAGCTTGCCCGAAAAGGCATCGATTTGGACATGCTACTGCGCCAAAGCCTTTTGTCACCGGCAACCTGCTGCCTGGTCAACCCGGACAAGGAGAAAACGGTCGAAAAGGCGTTTACCATGATTAATGAGCTTTCACAGTTTTTAAGAAAAAAGTATCGACTATTAACTTAGAATGCATGTGCAGTATTAAGACAAGCTAGAATCCTGCTGCTTTTCTACCGTGACCCATCCGAAATCATTAAAAACACAAAATATCGCCGGAACCACCAGCAATACCAGCAGGGTCGATACCAGCAGACCAAAGACAATGCTGGTCGCCAGAGGCGTTAAAATCTGGGCCTGCAAACTCTTTTCCAGCAACAGCGGCGTCAACCCGGCAATGGTCGTCAGAGAGGTCAGCAGAATAGCACGAAAGCGCTCCCGGCTGGCCATTTTTGCCGCTTCGGGAACTGAAAACCCTTCGCGGACGCGAACTTTCAGAAACGCCACCAGCAGAATCGAGTCGTTAACGACGATTCCTGCCAGAGAGGCGGCACCCATAATGCTCGGCATTGATATGTCGAGCCCCATGAATACATGACCCCAGATAACGCCAATCATCGCCAGCGGTATGGCCACCATGACTGCTGCAGGCTCGATATAGCTTCGGAACTGAAAACTTAACAGAATAAAAATCCCCACCAGGCCCACCATAAAACCACGCAGCATGGAGGAACCGGTTTTATTCGATTCTGCTGCCTGCCCTTCTATTTCGATCCCGATATCCGGGAACCTGTCTTTCAATCCCGGCAGAAATTGCTGACGGGTGGCAGCGAGTATCTGATTTGGATTACCTTTCTCGGTATCCACATCAGCAGTGATGGTTACCGTTCGTATCCCTTGAACGCGGTTTATGCGGGCATACCCTCTGTCCATTGTCACATGCACAAGCGTGCCCAGTGGAACCAGGTGTCCGGTGCCCGTGACAATACGAAAATCGAGTAAATCATTCAGGTTCTTACGGCTGATGTCGTTGAGCAAGACACTGATTTCGTAGTATTCATCGGCCGATTGCACCTCTTGGGCCGTCACACCATAAAAAAGCGTCTCGTATTTGTGTCGCGACCGTCACCATATCAAGACCGAAAGCAAGGGAGCCCTCTTTCAGTTTCAACCGGATCTCCGCTTTGCCGGGACGCATGTCGTCGGACAGATTCAGTACGCCTTGATACTGCCTGCAGCCATTCCTGCAACGCCAGAGAAGCCTGCTTCAACTGGTCCAGGTCGTCACCTTGCAGACGTATTTCAATGGCCACACCGGCCACCCCCGCCTGCGGCTCCTTGAAGTTCAAACTGATGATATCCGGCTGGGAACCAATTTCACTGCGCCAGTGTTGTAAGAAGTCATCGGTACGTCCCACCCGCTCCTCAGCAGTCAAAAGATCGGCACGGATGGTGGCCACATGGGTTCCGACCTCGTTGGCATCCAGATTTTTGTTATATTGAATCATCACATCCTGGATCAGCTGTTTCTGCTGTGGCTGCAGCGGCGTAAAATGATCATCAACCTTTTTCAGCGCATCCGTGATCTCTTTCACCATTGATTCAGTCCGCCATAAGGGTGTTCCCTGGGGCATCAACAGCCTTGCCTCCATGGAATCCCCGTCGATGTCCGGAAAGGCAACCCTCTTTAAATGACCGCCAGCCAGCATCCCTGCAGACATGAGAAAAACGGCAATAACCAGACCCAGAAAAAGATATCGCCAATCGATCACGACATCAACAATGCGTCCGACGACTTGCCTGCGAAACCATTCGAGGCCATCGTCGAAACGATGCCGAAACCCCTTCCGGTTGTTCTGGTTATCATGCTTTAAGGCATGTTCTAGATGATGAGGAAGTATTAGAAATGCTTCCAGAAGACTGACTGCCAATACAGCGATCAACACCACGGGGATTACCTGTAATACCCTGCCCATATTACCGCTGAGAAACGCCAGGGGTGCAAACACGGCCACGGATGTTAAAAACGATGAGAGCACGCCGGGCATGACCTGCCTGGTTCCTTCTATGGCGGCCTTTAAGGCGGACGCCCCCTGACGCAGATGTGTTGCAATATTTTCCGAAATAACGATGGCGTCATCCATCAGTAATCCAAGGGAAATCAACAATGCCACCATGGTAATCATATTGATGGACTGCCCCATGAGTGACATGATGAAAAGACCGCCCAGAAAAGAGACCGGCAAACCCATGGCAACCCAGAAGGCAAAGCGGACTTTAAAAAACAGCCACATCACGATAAATACCAGTGCAAGACCCTGCAACCCATTGGTAACCAGAATCTTCAAGCGCGAACGCACAACGCTTGAGTTGTTATTGGTCAAACTGAGTTGGACATCAGACGGTGCCATTTGCTGCTCGCGCTCAACAAAGGTCTTGACCGCATCAAAAACCCGCAAGGTATCCTGAGACTTGTTTTTATAAATCTCGAGAAGCCCCGCTCGATGCCCATTAAACAGAATTTTTTCTTCATCCAATTCAAAACGATCCTCGATATCGGCGATATCGCCAAGTAGAAGCTCTCCTCCACCATCGCCGGCACCCAAAATCGCAAGTCTTTTTAGATCTTGCACCGTTCGGTGTTGGTTCATAAAGCGGATCAAATAATTGCGCTGAACTGTTTCAACCGAACCGGCCGGCAGATCGATGTTTTGTCTTGTAATGGCATTGGCAATATTGCTGATACTGATACCATGGCGCTGCAACACCTCCGTCGCTATTCTGACTTGAAACTGGTGTTCTGAAAATCCGTCCAGAGAAACCTGTGACACCAGTGGAAGTCGCTGCAGCCGGTCCTTGAGCTGATCGGCGTATGCCTTCAGATCTGTGGTCGTCATCGGTCCGGTTATGGCAATGGAGACCACATGATCTGTACGACCCAGTTGTTTGATTACAGGCGCCTCTGCCTGTTCCGGAAAATTATCGATGGCATCCACTTCACTTTTGATGTCATCCATGAACTGCGAAAATAGGCCGCCTTCAGTCATTTTGACCATGGCTGTGGCCTTGTTTTCCAGGGCCTGGCATTTGACTTCCTCAACATCATTGACCCCATCAATCGCCTCTTCAAGACGTTGACAAATGGTGCGCTCAACATCCTCGGGACTGGCTCCAGGATAGGCCACGGTAATTTGGAGTTCCTGGGGGGCAAATTCTGGAAATGTTTCGCGTTCCAATGTCGGCAGCGAAGCGAGTCCAACCACCAATAGAAATAGCATCAATAGATTTGCTGCTGTTGGATGGGTAGCAAAAAAGCGAATCATTTATCGATACCCCCACCAACGGATGAAAGCAGTTGCGCCAAAGCCTTTGCATCATCGACAGGTACAAGGAGCATGCCCTCGATGGCCGGCACCAGATCAGATATCACAATCCGTTCATCCGGTTCGAGACCCTCTTTGACAATCACGTAATCAGAACCACGAATTCCAGGAATCACATTGCGCCGCTGCAAACGGTTTTCCGTGTTGACAACATATACCTGGCGGTCCTGCAACGCGCTCAGGGGGACAACGATACTTTCCATTTGGGGGCGACCGGACAGCCGCACATCAACAAACAGTCCTTTTACAAGGGGGGGACGTTTGCCGGGTTGAATGCGTCCATAGGGTTTATCGACTTCAATGATGATGTCCACGGTTCTTGTGCGCGGGTCAAGTTCATGACCGACGCGTGCTACTTTAGCATTCCATTCAATCAGATCATCGTTCTGTTGCAGCTGAACACTGGCGGAAAGTCCAGTGAGCTTGCCGATTTCAGCATAATCCGCATTTTCGGCATCGACAACCACATCGGACTGAACCAGATTGGCCAGTCGTGCCATGGGCATCTGGACCAAAATCTCGGCCGTATCGATACTGTCTGCGATAACCATGACGCTGCCCTGTCCTACAAATTGCTGATATTCAATCATTGACCGAGGCAATGCGACCGTTGAAAGGCATGCGAATGGTGCTACGCTCAAGATTGAGTTTCGCAGTGGCAAGCTGGGTTTCACGTTTAGCCAAATCCGTCTTTAGTCGCCTGCGGTCAACCGGATAAAGATTGATGCTGTTAAGCAAAGCCTGCACGCGCTGTTGTTGCACCAACACATTCCGTTGCTCTTTTTCAACATCAGAGGGTGACAGAGATCCGAAATCAAGCAGTTTCTGCTTACGTTGAAGTTCATCTTTTGCTATTTTCAAGGCTTGACGCTCAATGGCCAAAGATGCCTTGTCGTTTCCTTCGTGGACATCGACTTGAGCCAACTGGATGTTGGCGCTTTCAATTTCTGTCTCAGCATATGCAATCGCCAGATCGTAATCACTGGGATCAAGTTTCACCAGGATCTCATCAGCATTAATCAATACACCCTGTTTTAGACGCGGGTGAAGCGCGACAACCTTCCCGCTAACCTGAGCAATCGCCTGCCACACCTGACCCGGCTGTACATAACCGGTTGCCATTGCAAAAGGGAGTACTGTCGTTTGTGGGACATGGATTGTCCTTACAGCGGTTGCCCTCTCTTTAATCGGTATTTGAACCGGTTTGGAACTGTTTTTCTTTTGATAAATAAAAATTCCTAAACCAATCAAAATGGCCGGGATAATCAGCAACGACTTGAATCTGTTTAATTTCATGTCACACCAATTTTATATTTTAATGTTCTTTTTGCCGCCGAAATAGCGCATGAACTGAGCTCTTTCATATATGGATGGATCCCGACCTTTATCTTGGCTCATCTTGCCCTTAAAATCCGAAAGTTGTGTGTATCGTTTACTTGCCATCCATTTCTCGAGCCTGTTAATCATCTCCTTTAAATAATTCGGCCCGTTATTATACAGGCTGGATACAACCTGAACAGCATCGGCGCCTGCTAGAAGTTGCTTAATGACCGCGTCACCATCATGAATACCGGTTGAAGCAGCAAGGTCACAGCCGATTTTTTCCGACATTATGGCAACCCATCGCAACGATATCGCCAAGTCAGACGGCGTACTGAAAACAAAGGAAGGTTTTACCTCAAGCCTGTCGATATCAAAGTCCGGGCTGAAAAATCGATTGAAAAGCACCAGCCCGGCAATTCCGGTATTGGACAATTTTAATATCATCGGTCCAAGATCAGTGAAATAGTGGCTGATTTTTAAGGCAATGGGAATGGAGATTTCTTTGGTAATTTTCTCGATGATCTGAAAATAGATTAGCTCTTTTTCCTCTTTGGTATGCGTAAAATCCGTCGGCGGAAAAAACATATTTAATTCCAGTGCATCGGCGCCTGCTGTTTCCAGATGCTTTGCATATGAAATCCATTCGACCGAGTGATAATAGCAGTTAATACTTGCCATGACAGGGATGGAAACGGCACCTTTGCTTCCCTCAACTAGTGCAAGATACTTTTTTAAATTTTCTTCCCGGATAACATAGTCATAATACTCAATGGGATTTCTGTGCCCATCGTAGTCAAAGTATCTTACCGTTTCTCCCTGTGTTTGGCTTTGCTTTATAAAATCCGCATACTCGTAAGCCACCTCTTCTTCGAATATCGATTTTAATACAATGGCACCGGCTCCGTTCTTTTCAAGTTCTTTTATCCTTTTGACAGAACTCGTTAATCCTGAACTGCCAACAATGATAGCTCAACCCTGGGCAAGATAGCTTCCACACCAGCACGATGACACAACTCGGTGCCAGGCGTTTGGGCGGTTGCCGTTCCCGCGGCACATGCCAGTCGGACGCAGTCCGCAAGGTCTTTGCCCTGGGAATGTGCCAGTACAAATCCCCCCACCACCGAATCCCCGGCGCCTACGGTGCTGTCAACTTCCACCGGAGGAGCAATTGCCTTTATTTTTTGTTTGACCGAAGATAGAAGCAGTCCCTTTCTTCCTCTTGAAACAAGAATATATGGAATTCCTTTCTGGTGGATTTTCTCACAAAAGCCCATAATTTCCGACTCGGTTTGCAACTCCCTTTCCGCCAGTCGGGAAAGCTCGTATGTATTTGGTTTAATACATGTCGGCTGATATTCAATGGATTCGCGCAGTGATTTTCCATCTGTGTCTATAACGATGAAAGCATTCTTTTTTTTCCCGGCAAGGATAAGTTGACCATAAAGATTCGGTGTAACGCCGCGAGGGAGGCTCCCGCTCAGGATCAAGTACTCCATATTCTGAATTTGGTTAACATTCTGAAAAAACAGACCGATTTCTGTTGCATTAACTTCCGGACCGGTGGCACCGATAACATACTGCCGGCCTTTCGTCTGTTCACGAAGGATAATATTGGTCCGCGTTTCACCTGAAATCCTTGTAAAATCGCTTATTACACCCGCATTGATAAGCAATCCTTCCAGTTGTAAGCCTTCATATCCGCCGACGAGCCCAAGGGCAACACTATGCCCACCTAATTCCCGAATCACCCGGGACACATTAATGCCTTTGCCGGCAGCATAAGCCGTTTCGGATAATATGCGGGTAGTGTCTTCCGCAAGTAACTGTTCAACGACAATGAAACGGTCGAGCGCAGAATTTAATGTGACGGTGTAAATCATCCTTGATTCCTTTGTTCATTTGGGTTCTCGTTATTGCATATAGGCAGCTAAAATATCATGCTTTTCCCTGCCGGGCTACTGTCTCGGTGGCCTTTTTGATCTCATCTGGGTCGCCCAGATAATAATTCTTAATAGGTTTCAAACTCTCATCCAGTTCGTAGATCAGGGGAATTCCCGTGGGAATATTTAGACTTACAATATCAACATCAGATACATCATCGACGTATTTGACAAGCGCCCGAATGCTGTTTCCATGAGCGGATATGATGACCCGTTTACCTGAACGAATTAGGGGCACGATGATCTCGTGCCAGTAGGGGAGAAACCGCTCCACAGTATCTTTTAGGCATTCCGTTAATGGAATGTCCTTGTTGTCCAGGTGCTTATATCTGGGGTCATTACCGGGGGATCTTTCATCTGTCTTTTCAAGCGCCGGTGGCCGGATATCATAGCTTCTCCTCCACTTCAGGACCTGCTCCTCACCATATGTTGCGGCCATTTCGCCCTTGTTCAGACCTTGCAGGGCGCCATAACACCGTTCATTCAATCTCCATGAGTTGTTTACCGGTATCCACATGAGATTCATCTCATCCTGAACAATCCACAGGGTCCGGATCGCCCGTTTGAGCACTGAGGTAAAGGCCACATCAAAGGTGTATCCCTCCTTTTTCAGGACTTTCCCGGCTTGCGCCGCTTCCTGAATCCCTTTCTCTGACAGGTCTACATCCGTCCAGCCCGTGAAACGGTTCTCTTTATTCCAAATGCTTTCACCGTGTCTAAGGAGTGTTAATTTTATCATTCATGTACCTCCATTGTATGGCATAGCTAATCACATGTACCATCTTTTGTTTCACAGTCATTCCTGCTGGATATGCTTTGCTTGGGAAATGTCCATATATTATTTTTGCATCTGACTCTTCACACATTGAACCGTGTTGTTCCCACTCCTCTCAATTTAATTACCCCCTGTTCCGGTAAAAATGAAGTTCTTTTTCAAGCTGTGATATTCTTTCAAGAAGATCCAGGATCAGGAATGATATTGATTTTAAGCAGCAGGTCCCCGGGCGCGCCGCCGCCCATACCTTTTCCACCCTGCCCAACAAGGCGGATCACAGAACCATTGGTTAATCCCTTGGGAATTTTTACATCCAGGCTTCTGGTAACCGGTTTGATTTGTCCTTGCCCGTCATCCTCATAAACCTGAAAGGATATCATTTTTGATGTACCATGATAAACATCACTTAATGACAGTGAAATTTCCGCTTCCTGGCTGCGGCTTTGTTTGTTTAGGAAATAGGCCTGATCGGTGATTTTTTTGAATTTTTCTTCTGCATCCTTTTCCTTATTGACATCAGGATGGAATTTACGCGCAAGTTTCCGATAAGCCCGTTGGATCTCATTTTGAGAAGCGGTTTTTTCGATCCCAAGAATGTTATAATAGTCCTGAAATTCTATATCCGCCGAATCTTTTCCTCTATCTCGCGGCCCTGTTCGCCGACTTCCTTGCCCCCCGCCGAAATGATAACAGCGCCGCCGACCTTTTTTTCGACGCATTCACTCACGATGTGGGCAACGGTATGAATCGGCGTGGCGATAATCGTAAGGTCCACAACCGTCTCCAATGCGGAAACCGATCCGAAGGATTCATGCCCGTGGAGGGTTTTATATTTGGGATTCACCGGCAGCATCGTTCCGGAAAACCCGCCGTCAATAAGATTTCTCATCAGCGCGTTGCCGATGGTTCCCGCCTTTTCGCTGGCGCCCACCACAGCAACATGACGCGGTCTAAAGATGCGGTTCAGATTGTGTTGGCCCATCTTTTTCCTCTAGTACCCTTTGAAAACTCGTGGCATAGAATTTTTCAATATATTGCTTGGCCATCCGGCGCGCGGAAAAAACAGCTGCAGCGCTTTTAATGGTTTCTTTCATCAGTCGAACCCATCCGAGGGGAATGGCGTTTGCCGACACCTTGTAATAAAGCGGTATGACCTGATCTTCCAGAAGACGGTAAATCTTTTCGGCATCGCTGCCATCCGGGTTGTCGGAATCTGCATCATGGTCCACAGCCCAGCCATTTTTCCCGTTAAACCCTTCTCCCCACCAACCGTCCAGTACGCTTAAATGGGGTACACCGTTCAGCGCAGCCTTCATGCCGCTGGTCCCGCAGGCCTCGAAAGGTGGCAGCGGATTGTTCAGCCATACGTCAACTCCGTGCACCAGGTACTGGGCCAATTGTTCGCCATAATCTTCCACAAAGGCGATTCTTCCCCCAAGCTGCGGATCACGAGCCAGGTTGATCAGGTCCTGCAAAAGCCGTTTGCCGGGGTCGTCGGCAGGATGGGCTTTGCCGGCAAAGATGATCTGGATCGGACGCCAGCGGTCCTTGAGGTGTTTTTTAAGACGCTCCAGATCCTGGAAGATCAACAGGGCTCTTTTGTATGTGGCAAACCGGCGGGCAAAACCGAGCGTAAGAACCGAAGGATCGAGGAAGGCACCTCCAGCCAGCATAACGGATGAACTGCCCCCGCCATCGGCCCAGCGCAGGCGGGTGCGCTCCCGGATCGCATCAATCAGTTTTACCTTGAGCCAGTGGTGCGTTTGCCACAACTCTGTGTCGGGGATGTTGTCCAGACGATGCCAGGTGGCTGGATCGTCATGCTTGTCCAGCCAATCGCTCCCGAGATACTTGTCCAGCAGCAGCTTTATTTTGGGTTCGATCCAGGTGGGCACGTGGACGCCGTTGGTGACGTAATCGATGGGAACCTGATCTTCCGCCACGTCTGGCCACAGGCTGCGCCACATCTTCCGCGAGACCTCGGCATGCCGTTTGCTCACACCGTTGCGGCTACCAGATAAGCGCAGTGCAAAAGCCGTCATATTAAACCCGGCATTCGGCTGCTCCGGGTGAATTCCCATTTTTATAAACGCATCGCGATCAAGACCCAGGGCGGGCCAGTAGGAATGAAAATACTTTTCGATCAATTGGAAGGGAAAGACATCATGACCTGCAGGAACCGGGGTGTGTGTGGTGAAGATTGTAGAATCGATGACTTTTCGGCAAGCTGCAGCAAATTCGCTGCCCGTTTGCACATGCCTCCTGATATGTTCCAAAAGCGCGAAAGCCGCATGGCCCTCGTTCAAGTGTAAGAGGTAATGATCTATCCCTAACGTCTTGAGCACCTCTGCGCCACCGAGTCCTAAGACGATTTCCTGGCGCATGCGTTGCTCAAGATCACCGATGTAGAGCCGGGCGGTGATGCCTCTGTTCCAGGGGTCGTTGATTTCGACATCCGTGTCCATCAGATAGAGGGAAACACGCCCGACGGCGACCTTCCACAACGCCACATAGATGGGGGGATCGGTCAGCGGAACCTTAACGAAGACTTGTCGTCCGTCCCTGTCCATCACTTTGGAAATAGGGGCGGCCTCGCGGTTGATGGGCTCAACGAGATTCTCCTGCCACCCGTCATCTCGGATCTGTTGATGGAGATAACCCTCTGGATACATGAAACCAACAGCGACCAGCGGGATACATAGGTCGCTGCATTCTTTTATGAAATCTCCCGCTAAAAAGCCCAACCCGCCGGCATAAAAGGGTAAGGAGCGATGGAGACCGTATTCGGCGGAAAAGTAAGCCACGGCATACTTGTGATCCCAGGAAACGGATCCCAGCAAGCGGCATTCTTTTTGTTGCATGTAGCTATTGAACACATCCAGCACGGCATCGTATTGACGCCGATAGTCGACATCGGCGGCTGCCTTTTCCAGAATTTCGGGGGGTAACTCCCTGAGCATCTTGTCGGGGTTGTGACCGCTTTCCTTCCAGCCCTGCCGGTCGAGTGTTTTGAAGAGCATTCGTGCACCTGGATTCCAGCTCCACCAAAGGTTTTCTGCCAACTCCTCCAGACCCGCGAGGCGTTCCGGTAAATGGGGAAACAAAATGATATCATCCATTTTTACCTCCTATCGTTTCCGGGCGCATCGCGCACCGGTCATCAGGTGTTCCCAGGGAAAACCCGCTGATGGCGTCGACCACCGGCTTCAACATATCGTAAGGGTTCTGACCTTCTGCCAGGCCGCCAAGGTAATAGACCCACGCGCTTGATTTGGCCGCAATCCGTTCGATGCCGTTTCTACCAAGTTCGTCCCAATCGTACGCGACAATGAAGTGCTCGATATCAAGACCTTTGAGAATGGTCGCCGCCTCGGGGGTAACATAGGAACCGAATGTCGAAACCACCACCGGCTTGTTTTGGTCCTGGAGCAGGTTGTAGAAGGCAAAATAATCAAAGATGCCCTCCACCAGTATGATCGTCCGGTACTGGCGGATATATGGCGCTGCCTTTTCAATGCCGTAAAGCCTGCCCCCCTTGGAAAGGGGAACTTCTCTATACTGTTGTTTGAGCCAGCGTGCCCCCCTGTCGCCCGGACGTCTGCCGACAAATCCGGTCGGGCAGGCATTTGCATCATAAATGGGGAAAACAATCCGGCCGGCTAAAGAATCACCGTAATTTCTAGAAAACGGATCTTTCCGTCTGAACTCGATCTGTCGGCAATAGTATCCATATCCCTTGACGCTGTTATCGTTTAACAATCTGACCAAGCCAGCATCCATGAATGCCTCGAAGGTCTCATTGTCCTTTTCAAAGCGTGGCAGGAAGCCGTCTATCAGCGCCCTGCCTTGGTGCTGTTCATCGCTGTACGGCGGCGCATAGCCAATGTTGAACCGTCTAATGACATCTTTTCCGACGCCCCGGCGAGCGAGATACTCCCAAATGCGCTTGAACCGGTTTTCATTCGACATCAAAAGGTCATTGTAGAAATTGGCGGCCTCTTCCAAAGTGGCAACACTCTTTTGATCAAGTTTCATGGGTTCGACAAAGTCAATCGGATCATCGGGCTCTGGTGTCTCGTCAGGTTCAGGAATACATGTGCTGCTGCCATCGTCAGACTTGAAATCTTTGACACCCAGATGCTCAGCCCAAACCTGCTGTGCCGTTATGAAACGGTAGTTCTTACGCAGCATGATCAGATCGTAAATGTCCCAATCGCCTTTGCAGTCACCGAAACAATGGAATCGGACCTCATTATTTTTATTCGCATACGCCATAAAATTGTCTTCGGTGCCAGCGTGGAATGGGCATGGAGCGTTGTACCGATTCTTTTTAACTTTCGTGAAACGAATACCAAGCAGCATTTCGGTATAGCTGATTATGGAATCGATGTACGTTGCCAATTTTATATCCTGGTAGGTTTTCATTACATATCCCGATTTGTTACTCAGGTACTGGGCGTCTGCCATATAAGCTGCCTTTGCGGCTGCCGACAGCATTTCTCTAAGCTCCTCTCCCTGCACGCTTTCCTTCTGCGAAAGCAGATGGGCCAGGTCATCAAGGATCGCCCGCCGCTCAGAGAGGATTTTGCGAACCCTGTCATGGGCCTCTTCGACAAACCGCGTGACCTCCTCGTCGATTTGGGCGGCTTTCGCCTCACTGTAATTTTTACCGGGAGAGAAACTATCCGGGAGAAACATCGGCTGGCGCGGTCGCTCATAGGTCACCAGTCCCAGGCGATCGCTCATGCCGTATTCCGTGACCATGGACCGGGCAATATCGGTAGCCCGCTGCAAGTCGTTCTGGGAGCTGGTTGAGCGTTTGCTCCCGTTCGTCATGCCCACCCATGACATTCATCCCCCGAGCTTTGCCCAGCGTATCCAGTTCGTCGATGAAGATGATGCAGGGGGCTTGAGCGGCAGCCTGAGAGAAAAGATCCCGAACACGGGCCGCTCCCACGCCGACAAACATCTCCACAAACTCCGACCCGCTGATGCTGAAAAAAGGCACTTTAGCCTCCCCTGCCACGGCCCTGGCCAGAAGGGTTTTACCAGTCCCCGGTGGGCCAACCAGAAGCACTCCTTTTGGTATCCTTCCCCCCAATTTCTGAAATTTCTCCGGAGTACTTAGAAATTCGACTACCTCCTGGAGTTCTTCTTTGGCCTCATCGATGCCGGCGGCATCGTCGAAAGTGACGTTGGTTTCACTTTCGGAAAAAATATGCCAATGGGAATAACCCACGAGAGAAGCGAACTCAGTAATTTGCTTTCATAGTACCCGGAGTAATTGATCTTGTGATCATCCAGATCCTTCACCAGATCGGGATCATTCACCCGAATGGTGATGAACTTCTGAGCCGAATCTCCCCTCAGTGTACCGTTGATAGTTTCAGGGCTGATGGTCAGTTTGCCGACACTGCCTTCGATGATGTATTGTTTGAATTGGCTGTAGGGGATCGTCTCCACTTTTGAAGAAAAAATATATTCTTGCATATAGGTAAATAAAAGTATGGCCGCCAGGGCATACCAGATGCTGAAATGAGCCTTAGGAGGTAATCCCTCGTTTTTCTCCTGTGGGCTTTTAAGGCCGAAGAAAGAGCTAAACTGTTCCTTTAAATTTTCCAGTGGCTCTTTTTCTCCGCTTTTTGACATATACCCCTCCTTTTTCCTCCCGGGGCGATTTACGAACATTAGGAAAGATTGCCGGCTAAGTTTTTCATGGCCGTTATAATATCGACAATCGCTTCGTGCATTCCCTCACCGTAAGTGCCGCTCTCCGGTGTTCTTTCCTTAACTCTCTTTTCCCCAACCTTGGACTTGAGCTCTTTCAAACGTTCCGCGTGCTGTTCAAATTGGATTTGATGCACTTCTTCCATGTCTTTGATGGCATCGGAATGAATCTGTTGAATGAGTTCATCAGCCTCCGCCAGCAGTTGGTCAATATCCTTGGTGTCGATTGTTGTTTGCATGCTGCCTCCATTCTGCTTTCTGGTTGAATTTTTCCATCTGCTAGCTTTCATTCCATCTTCGGGTGATTATCCCTTTTTTGAAGTTCATAGTTGTTTGAAATTGAGTCATCACTTTTTTTGAAAGCTGCTGTCCGATTTCCGATTTTTAGGCGAAGCGCCAAAAATGTTACCCCGACCAATTCTAAGATTCGGGTCCGCTTCGTTTGCTCCTGGCAGCGTGGATTGCCTCCATTCCTTCCGATAGGGAAACCGTGTCAATTTGTACTTTCGGCGATTCGCATAAAAGGGCTTTTGATCCAAGTAAGACACCGAATCGATGAGATCGGAAGTGATGATTCAAATCTTCACGGGTTTTCCACTCCTCCAGCAAACTGAAACGGTTCTTGTCTTCGATGTCGCAAGTTACCGCATAGCTCAAACAACCTGTTTCCTTTCCCGTTGGCTCAATCATGGAGAGAAGGGTTTGCGAAAGCTCTAATTGCTTTTCCGGAAGGGCATTCATGGTAATTCTGACAACGATCATTGCGGCCACCTTTCTCGGGTGCGGATTTCTTCGATTATTCCAGGATTTCAAGGAATGTTCTTTTGTTGGCCTTTGCCGAAACAGCGGTCAATATGATTCTCATGGCAACGGCGATCCGGCCCTTTTTTCCGATGACTTTCCCGATGTCTGGCTTGGCGACTTTGAGTTCCACTATGGACCTATGCTTCCCATCAAACTCTCTGACGGAAACAAGATCAGGTTCATCCACTAGGGCATGGGCAATGGCTTCGATAATCTCTTTCATGGCGTACCTCCTGCTTTGTCTTTATATAGGATGAGATGGGACACGATACGAAAATAGGTCAGTCATGATAAAATCAGCTGTTTTACGTGTCGTGTAGTCGGGTTGTATTATCAATCTAATGAGCCTTCCTGCTCATTCCGATGGGTGATGTGTCCACCGCCCGTATGTTTCTCGCAATCCACTGTTTGCGAAAGATTGTCTGCTTTGGATGCCGTCGGGATTGGTTTTCCAGTGCAATGGCCGCGGGGTTTTTTTCATAAAACGGGACCGGTTCATAAACCCAGCCCTGTGCCAATCTCTTTTCTTCTCTTTTCAACATGATATAGAGGTAGCGACCTGAAAGTGCGGCGATCAGTTTCGTGGTCCAGCCAAATTCTTCATGCAGGCTTTGCAGCAGCTCACCCATCATTGCCGTCATGCGCTCATTGCCCGCATACCACTTTTTCATGGCCCAAACCGCACCGGCATAGCTTGTCCGAAGCACCGTCCTTTTCATGCCAATCCGTTTTCGTATACGCGCGTTGGGATGGTTCTTGTATTTTTGCCAACCCTTGAGGGTCGTTTTTATCAAGCGGGCCAGACTCGGTCCGTTTTTTTCGAAATCTCTCTCAAACGCATCTATCAGATATTGTTCCTCCCGGCCGTCGTGGATGTATGCATGCCGGTAATTGAAGCGGTACTGCCCGTGGGCATCCGCCGCTGAAATCTCAGGTTCCGGAAGCAGCGTTCCCTCTTTACGGTGCTGTTCAAACAGAGGGGTACCCGGCACAGGGGTGTAGAGCATGAACTGATGGAAATCCGTGTCGTGGGAGACGGCATACTCGATGATGCGGCTGATATTTTCCGGGGTGTGGTGCTCCAGGCCGATAATCGAAGAACCCAGAACCCGGATACCGTTGGACTGCAGTGTTTTTACCAGCAAGCGCGTGTCGACGCTTCGCAGCTTCGGGTACAGGCTGTTCTCGCCTTCCAGGCCCATCCACACCCAAGATATTCCCAATGCCACCAGTTGGTCGATCGTATATGACTGCAACACCCGCGCCGAGCTGAACACATGCAGCGACCAGCTTTTATTGCCTTTTTCCATCAACTCGAGCAGCCGCAGCACTCTTTTGCGGTGAAGCAGAAAATTCTCGTCCAGCACAAAAAATGAACGTGTCTTGAGTGTTGACTCAATCCTGCTCATGGTGTCAAAAAGCTGGTCCCCTGTTTCGTAGAAGGCGATAAACCTGCCTTTGCCGCCGAACATGGCAGAAGTCGAACAAAAGTTGCAGCCCACAGGACACCCCACGGATGGAATCAGGATTGCTGCCGTTTGGCCGGGTGACTCCGGAAGGGTGATCCCCAAAATCCGGGCACCGAAACCTGAATAGGCCATGGGGTGCTGCACGGGTGCATTTTCATCCTGCCCCAGGTAGTGTCTGAACCATTTAACCCCATCTCCACTTACAATGTGATCCGCGTCGATGATGTCGGCAAGGTCTGCGTTATTGGCAATATGCCCACCGACCACTATCGACGCATACGGGAGGTGCTTTCTGGTCAACGCACACATTTCGCGAACCTTTGCAACATTCGTCATGATAGCGCTAATACCCACAACGTCATAGAGTTGGTTCTTTATTTCCAGTTCAAACCGCTCCAATGATGGAAAATCCAAAAGCGTGCAGGGCGCATGGATGTTTGCCTGGAGCATCATCAATCCAAAAGAACGATGAAACATGCGCAGGGAAAAACTCCCCTGGGTTCGCGTGACCTGGTTTTGGTACAGCTCCATGGGATTGAGCGCACGGCTACCATATGCGTCGTCCTGAGCGTAAGGCCCAAAAACACTGGATAACAAAATTCTTGCCTGATTTCCTTTGTTGTGAACGATCGTCCTTGCCATGAGGAATTTCCCCCTGTTGTGGTTCACTATTTCTGTTTAATCTTCAGTTTTGAAAATTATTTTCCGATCTACTTCAAAAGCATAATCAAGTTTCGTGCCAGGTTGCACCCGGTAGTTTTTTTCGAATCTATCTCATTGAATATATTCGATAAATATAGTGTTTCACACCAGAATGAGGAAAAAATGAAGTGTCAACAAAATTGGCCATATTCAACCAATGGTCATATATGGCCACATGTTATGGTTTTATCGACGTGGTAAAGGTAGGAATGCGAGAAAGGGTATGTTTTGAGCTAATTATTGATTTTACGAGACCTTATGGTTTTCGGATTCCAAGTTTTTTCATGCGGGTACGCAATACGCTGCGACCAAGATCCAGGATCTCGGCCGCACTGTTTCTGCCGCTCACTTTCCAATGGGTCTGCTCAAGCACCTGAATAATATGGTCCCGTTCAACCGCTGCCAACGTTTTTAAGCTTGGGCTCAAACCCTTGAACGGATTCTTGAGTTCGTCAACCAGGCGCAGCTTGGGTCCTGACGAGTTGATCACCGCCCGTTCAAGAACATTTTCCAATTCCCGAACATTGCCGGGCCATTGGTAATTCTGTAAAACATCCATGACACTCCCCGGGATTTTTTCTATGGTTTTACCCAACCGTTTGGAAATTTTTCTGACGTAAAAATTCACCAGAAGCGGTATGTCATCCGAGTGCACCCGCAGTGGCGGCATGGTAATTGGAAAAATATTTAACCGGTACCAGAGATCGTCACGGAAACGACCTTTGCGGACCTCCTCTTCCAGATTGCGATTGGTGGCGGCAATAATCCGTGCATCGGCTTTGAGGGTGTGGGAACTGCCCAGTCGTTCAAACTCGCCATCCTGGATCACTCTGAGCAGCTTGGGTTGTAATTCTAATGGCAATTCTCCGATTTCATCCAGGAAAAGGGTCGCGCCATTTGCGACTTCAAATCTCCCAAGGCGTCTGGAATGAGCTCCGGTGAAGGCTCCTTTCTCATGGCCGAAGAGTTCGCTTTCAATAAGGTTTGAGGGCAGTGCAGCACAATTCATTTTAACCAATGCGCGATCCTTTGACAGGCTCAAGCTGTGAATCGCCCGCGCTACCAGTTCTTTGCCGGTTCCGGTCTCACCAAGAACCAGAACGGTTGTATCGGTGGCAGCAATTTGTTCAACCTTATAGAGAACGTAATTTATCTCGTCACTTTGACCGATAATGTTTTCATGGTTGTATTCCAGTTTAATTTCTTCCTGCAGATATTCTCTTTCAGCTTCCAGTTGATCCTTGAGTTTTTTTATTTCTGAAAGAGCGGTTTCAGCTAAATGTTGATTGTTTTCCGCCGTTTCCCTTGCGACGATAAGTTCGGCCGTTCGCTTTTCAACAATTTTCTCAAGATGTCGCTTATAATACTCGCGCTCGGTCACATCCTCGATGGCCAGAAGAATCAGCTGGGTTTGATTCGATTTTCTGTATATCCGCCTGGCGTTCAAGTGCATAATTTTGTGGCCAATGGTCTTAAAGTTGGCTTCCACTTCAAAGTCATTGAATATGGTGTTCTGAGGGAGAATGTTTTCGAGTAACTCTCTAAGTGTTGGGATATCCCATTGCCGGTTTCCAAGATCATATATTAATAGGCCTTCCGTGTCCTCTGGTTTGACGTCAAATGTCAGGTAAAAGGACTTGTTGGCTTTTACAACCTTTAGATCGGCATCCAGCACCAGCAAAGGTTCACGAATCGAACCCAGAAGATCATCGAAAACGTTGATGAACGTTTTTAAACTATGGGTACCGTACCTTGGGTTCTTTTGAACGTTTTTTCTTTTTTGGGAGGGATGATCGTTGTTCATTCGGAAAATCCGCACTGTGATTTGATCGTTTTGAAATCCGGATTAAAATAACGATAAGCGACACAATTTTATCATGTTTCTTGATAGATTTATTAGGACTATACAAGGTGTATTCGGAACGATCAATAGGGATTTTTTTCTTTAAAACTCGATAAATCGCGATTCACAAGATGTTATATGCCGGCAACCAGCAAGATGACAGGCATGAAAATCACCAACGAAGCCACAGGTTTTCCTAATATCACATTTCTATTTTTCTCATTGAGGGGCCGTTTATCCGTAACTTTAAGCTCTGCTACCTTTTTATAAGATCTTCCGATCTCATCGAAAGAAGTGAAAATGTCCACTTCGCCTGTATTTTGCTGATCTACCCGAATATGGATTTTTTGAATTTGGGTCTGCGGCGCGCATCCGATCATTATTAACGATATCGCAATGAAAGTAATCCACTTGATCCTCATAGCGGGCTCCTATTCGCTCCCTAAACCATCGGCAAGCCAAAAAGGAGACACTGAGGTGTGGATGTCTGGGATGGTGGGCAGGAACGAGTCTGCTGAACGGATTTTTTTAAAAAGTGCCGAAGCCAAAAAGAAGTCAATTCATCTCTTTGGCTCCGGCACAGGGTTTATATCATGCCAACGACCTGTTAATTCTGCGGGGTGGCCGTAAGTTGCTGCAACACTTTATCGATGCCAAGGGATGAACCCTTAACCGGCGGGAAATCAACAAATGTCTTTAAAAATTGTCCTGTAATGGCCTGGGCCGGTACAAATGTCCACATATTATCCGCAAACCAGCGGATATACATGGCAGACTCTTTCCAGGCTGTTTCATAGGGATCCGCTCTCAAGTTTATCAAAACAGGCCACGCCGGCTGCTTGCGGTAGGCGGTGTTTATGGCGCCCTCTAAAAGCGTAAAATGAAGTTTCCAGTTATTATAACGGATGGCGTTTAAATTTCCGCCCTGATCAAAATAAAAGATTTCTTTACGGGGGTCTTCTTCTTCGTCACCCTTCCAGAAAGGCAGCAGGTTGTAACCGTCCAGATGAACTTTATAGGTTTTATCCCCGGCTTTATAACCGTTGAGCAGTTTTTCCTTAACATCCGGAACACCGGCCGCGGCCAGTAAGGTGGGCATCATGTCTTCATGGGAGTAAATATTGTTATCCACAGTTCCCGGCTTGATCGCCCCCGGCCAGCGGATGACGCATGGCACCCTGAACCCGCCTTCCCAGGTAGTCCCCTTTTCACCATAAAACGGGGTTGTTCCACCATCCGGCCAGGTGAATTTCTCAGCGCCGTTATCGGTGGAATACATCACAATTGTGTTATCGGCCACTCCCAGTTCATCCAGTTTATCAAGAACTTTTCCAACGGCATTGTCGTGTTCAACCATACCGTCGGGATAGAGACCTATCCCGGTAACACCCTGACTTTCTTTTTTCAAACGGGTCCAGACGTGCATGCGGGTGGCGCTCAGCCACACAAAAAACGGCTTGTCCTGCTTGTGCGCTCTTTCCATAAAATCAATGGCAGCGTTGGTAAACTCATCATCGGCCGTTTCCATCCGTTTTTGGGTCATGGGCCCGGTGTCTTCAATTTTACCATCGGAATAACTGTGAATAACACCCCTTGGGCCAAATTTTTTATGAAATTCAGGGTCTTTGGGATAGTAATAGGTTTCAGGTTCTTCTTCGGCATTCAGGTGATACAGATTGCCGAAAAACTCATCAAACCCATGATTGGTGGGTAAATGCTGATCCCTGTCCCCCAGATGATTTTTCCCAAACTGCCCGGAAGTATATCCCAGCGGTTTTAACAACTCCGCAATGGTGGGTTGATCATCTTTAATGCCCTGTTCTGAACCAGGCATACCAATGGTCAGCAATCCGGTTCTAAAAGGATGCTGCCCCAGGATAAAGGCAGCGCGTCCGGCAGTACAGGATTGCTGGGCGTACCAGTCGGTAAACATGGCGCCTTCATCGGCAATTCTGTCGATGTTGGGTGTTTTGTAACCCATTATGCCATGATTGTATTTACTGATATTGGCCCAACCGATATCGTCGCCCCAGATGACAAGGATATTGGGTTTTTCAGCGGCAAACCCGGTTCCCGAGAGCATGACAACGGCGATGAGCAATCACCACCGCATATAGTGCTAATTTTTTCACATTCATAATAGCCTCCTAAGAAAATGGACAGGTGTTAAGTCACCTCCATATAACCCAAAAAACTAACTACTTTCCTTATTAATGTCAATATTCCACCATTTAGATTTCAAATTTTTTGTAATTGTATAATCATGTTTATTACTGAAAAGTTAATATCGTTTGGCATTGGCTTGCAACCCCTTTCTGCACAGAAACAGTGAGTGCATTTCCCGTAGGTTCTGCCGCACGGCAAAACGTTCTTCCTAGCTTGCTGCGCAGTTCTTCAACCGAATTTTTCTTAACAAATGAAAATTCCGGCATCAATTGGACTTTGGAGAATCGGCATAGGACCTTCGTCTCATATTTTTTCAAAAAGCAAAACCGCAGATGTTGTTGCCCAGAGCAAGACAATATGGTAAAAACCGACGAAACTAGTATCTGATGGTTTCCTCTAACTTCAAAAATGAGATACCTGCGATTAGATGAGTGAGATTACACCGCATGGCTGCGGCTTACCTTCCGAAACCTTTTGACGATCTGGTGTTTCTGAACGCGATCAAGGAAGCCTGCAAGTGCTAACCGTATCCACACGACAAGCTTCGAAACAGGACCGTCTTGTGGGGATCTATTTCCAGGCAGTGCTGCAACAGGAATTTCAGGTTGAAGTTGAGAGAATGCCCTGAATCCTGCCGAACGCAGGCATGGACCAGGGCAGGAACGTTTTTTCGGTGTCAATAGTGAAACGCGCTCAGGGAATAGCCATCCTGAGCTGTCTTTTAGCTTTTTAAAATAAGGAGGGAATGATGAAAATAATATCAAGCAATAAAGCGTTATATTTTTGTTTCATCTGGCTTGCCGCGGCATGTGTGCTGTTTGGTGCCACCTCCGCCTTGGCGGCTGACAAGCCCAACATCCTGATCATCTGGGGCGATGATATCGGATGGTTCAATGTCGGCGCTTACAATCGGGGCATGATGGGATATAAAACACCCAACATCGACAGTATTGCCAAGGAAGGGGCGCTGTTCACCGACTGGTACGGTCAGCAGAGCTGTACCGCCGGAAGGTCCGCATTCATCACCGGCCAGAGCCCGTTCCGCACCGGCCTGCTCAAGGTGGGCCTGCCGGGTGCAAAGGAGGGCCTCTCGGTGAAAGACCCGACCATCGCCGAACTGCTCAAGAACCATGGCTACATGACTGGTCAATTTGGAAAAAACCACCTGGGTGACCTCGACGAAATGCTGCCTACCAACCATGGTTTTGACGAGTTCCAGGGCAATCTCTACCATCTCAACGCTGAGGAGGAGCCTGAACACGCGGACTATCCGCCGAACCCGGAATTCAAAAAGAACTTTGGCCCGCGCGGCGTGATCAAGTCCAGCACCGACGGCAACATCGAGGACACCGGTCCCTTGACCAGAAAGCGCATGGAAACGATTGATGAGGAGATTACCACGGCTTCCCTTGATTTCATGGAGCGGGCCACAAAGGCCAACAAACCATTTTTTCTGTGGTGGAACTCCTCGCGAATGCACGTCTATACCCATCTCAAAAAAGAGTCCCAAGGGAAAACAGGCCTCGGTATCTATGCTGACGGCATGGTGGAACATGACGGCCACGTCGGACAGCTTCTTGCCAAGCTGAAAGAATTGGGGATAGAGGACAACACCATTATCATGTACTCCTCCGACAACGGTGCTGAAATCTTCCTCTGGCCGGACGGCGGTATGACACCGTTCCGCAACGAAAAGAACTCCAACTGGGATGGCGGTTATCGCGTTCCCACGCTCATCAAATGGCCCGGCGTGATCAAACCGGGTACGGTTTACAATGACGTGTTCTCTCACGAAGACATGCTGCCCACCCTGCTGGCTGCAGCCGGAGAGCCGGATGTCAAGGAAAAACTGCTCAAAGGACACAAGGCCAACGGCCGGGACTTCAAGGTCCACCTGGACGGCTACAACCTGCTCCCCTACTTCAAGGGTGAAGTCAAGGAGGGCCCGCGCAAGGAGTTCTTCTACTGGACGGACGACGGCAACCTGGCAAATCTGCGTTACGGCCGCTGGAAGATGGTTTTCCTGGAGCAGCGCGCCCATGGCTTTGAAGTCTGGCAGGAACCGCTTGTCACTTTGCGTGTGCCCAAGCTCATCGACATGCTCGGCGACCCCTTTGAACGCGCTGATCATGAAGCGGAGATGTATAACATCTGGCGCTTCGAACGGGCCTATCTGATTCTGCCTGCCGTGGCATATGTTTCGCGGCACCTGGCAACCTACAAGGACTTCCCTCCGAGACAGAAGCCCGGAAGTTTTAACCTGGAGCAGGTACTGCAGAAGCTGCAGAGCAACCCGACCCAGTAATAATTCGTTTATGTGCTGCGCCGTCGCCTCTCCGGCGTCGGTGCAGCACCTATCGATGAAGGAGACAGGACGAATAGATTTACTTAGGGGCTATGGCCCGCCCATCAAACACATACAACCAAACTGACAAAGGCTATATTAAAAATGGACAGTCGCCAACAAATAGCACAACTTCAACAAGGAATCTCCCGGTCGATCATCGGCCAGGAACACATCGTCGAGCGTTTGCTCATCTGCCTGCTTGCCAACGGCAATCTGCTCATGGAGGGGCTGCCCGGTCTTGCCAAGACCCGCGCGATCAAAACGCTGTCCAAACTCCTCGAGTCCGATTTCAGACGTATCCAGTTCACCCCGGACCTGCTCCCATCGGACGTGACCGGCTCGGAAGTGTACTACTCGGAAGGGGGAAAGGGGGAGTTCCGCTTTCAGCCGGGCCCCATCTTCGGCAACTTGATCCTGGCCGACGAAATCAATCGTGCGCCGGCAAAGGTTCAGGCCGCCCTGCTGGAAGCCATGGAGGAGCGGCAGGTCACGGTAACCGGCACGACCCACCGGCTCCCGGATCTTTTCATGGTGCTGGCCACCCAGAACCCCATCGAACAGGAGGGCACCTACCCCTTGCCCGAGGCCCAGATGGACCGCTTTCTCATGCACGTTGTGATCGGTTATCCGGACGATGACGCTGAAATAGAGATCATCCGGCTGGTGCGGGGCGAGTCAGCGGGGGGGAAGCTGTCGAGCTTGAACGCATGTCCCAACAGGTGGTGTTTGACGCCCGTGCGCAGATCGCGGCCGTGGAAATGTCGAAGGCTGTCGAATCCTATATTGTCAGCCTCATCGCCGCGACCCGGCGCCCCGATGCTTATGGCGACGATCTGAAGCGCTGGATCCTGGTGGGGGCAAGTCCGCGTGGTTCCATCGCACTAGACAAGGTGTCCCGCACCCATGCCTGGCTCAAGGGCAGGGAGTTTGTCACCCCCGACGATGTCCAGGCTATCGCGAAGGATTGTCTGCGCCACCGGATTGTCCTTTCTTACGAGGCAAATGCAGAAGGCGTCACCACCGACCAGGTCATCGATGAAGTGGTCAAGCTGGTGGCCGTGGTATAGGTCGACGAGAGATGAAGAGCAACCGAATCACACAAAAGGATTCCGCCCGTGCCAGGGCGCACCGGGACGACGAATATACCGACAGCCGGGTCTACGCAAGTCTGCATCGGCTGCTGGCGCTTGAGCACAAGGCGTCAGGGTTTTCGTTTCTGCCCCGTCAGCCCCTGCACAGTCTGCTTGCCGGTCGGCACGCCTCCAAGGTACGCGGGCGCGGCCTCAACTTTGAAGAACTGCGTACCTATTATCCCGGCGACGACGTTCGCGCCATCGACTGGAAGGTCACCGCCCGCACCCGAAAACCGCATATCAGGGTTTTTACCGAGGAACGTGAACGCCCTGCGCTGCTGGTGGTCGACCAGCGGATAGACATGTTTTTCGGAACCAAACGCTACATGAAATCGGTCACCGCCGCAGAGGCGGCAGCCCTGGGTGCCTGGAGAATCCTTCAACAGGGGGACCGGGTGGGGGCACTTGTTTTCAATGACACGGATATCGTTGAGATCCGGCCGCATCGAAGTCGCCGGAATGTCATGCGGGTGCTGCAGACGGTGGTGGATATGAATCGCGCCCTGCGGGTGGATCATGACGTGCCGCCCAACCCGGCCATGCTGAACCGGGTTCTGGAAACTGTGGCACGCCTGGCCGGGCACGATTATCTGATTGTCGTTATCAGTGACTTTGAAGGGGCGGATGACGAGACCCGCAGCCTGATGCTGCGCCTGTCGCAGCACAACGATCTTATGGGGGTTGTGGTCCACGACCCCAGCGCCACCGATTTGCCCCCCGCGGAAGACCTGGTGATCACGGATGGGGAACTGCAGATCGAACTGAATATGGGGCAGCAGAAAGTCCGGCGCAAGGTGACCGAAATATCCAAGAGCCGTATTTCCCGGATCCTGGCCTGGCAGCAGGAAATACAGGTGCCCATGCTGCCCATCACTACTGAAGGCGGCGTGGCTGAACAGGTGCGGCACCTTTTGGGCTATGCGCCCAGAGTGCCATAGGCGTAGTCAAAACGGAGTATAAACAAGATGGCTGACACCACAAGCCTGCAAAATCTCCATGATGTCATAGAACCTGCCGCGGTAGGGTTTTGGCCGCCTGCCGATGGTGTGTGGATTTTCGTCGGGTTGGCGCTGCTCTGGGCGTTGGTCGGCGGTGTCATTGCCTGGTTCCGTTATCGGCAAAATGCCTATCGCCGGGAGGGGATGCGGGAGCTGGTCAAAATCCGCGCCGGCCTTGGGGCTCAAGGTGGAGAAAAATCCGCTGTCCTGGCAGTGTCGGTCCTGTTAAAAAGGGTGGCACTGACAGCGTATTCCCGGGAGAAGGTGGCATCGCTGAGCGGCGAGAAATGGCTCTCGTTTTTGGACGCAAGCATGACCGGCGGGCAGTTTGCCACGACCGGGAAATTGCTTTCAGAAGGAATCTATCAACCGGTGGGCGGCGCCATGGAAATATCCACCCGTCACGTTGAAAAAGTGTGCACCCTGGCCGGGAAATGGATACAGGAACATCCATCGGTTCTGGACCATAAGGCTTTTTAAATGTTCACTTTTGCCTATACCTGGATTTTACTGCTTCTGCCGCTGCCATTGCTGTTGCGATGGGTGATGCCGTCTCACCGTGAATCACGTTCCGCTGTGCGCATACCCTTTTTTCAGCGTTTGGCCCGGGCAACGGGTCAGCAGCCTGCGCTCGGCGCCGTGGTGCGGCGCCGCAGTGCCACACAGGCAATATTTTATGGGTTCGTCTGGTGTGCGGTGGTGGTCGCCCTGGCCCGGCCCCAATGGCTGGAGCCGCCGGTCGTAAAAGAGGTGCCCACCCGCGATCTTCTTTTGGCCATCGATCTTTCCGGCTCCATGGAGACCGAGGATATCCGTGATAAGGATGGGGGCAAGATGAGCCGTCTGGATGCCGTCAAGGGTGTTCTGGACGAGTTTCTAACACGCAGAAAAGGTGACCGGGTCGGGATGGTGGTCTTCGGGAACGCGCCGTTTGTTCAGGTGCCGTTTACCCAGGACCTCGAAGTGGTCCGGGAACTGGTCCAGGAAACAGCCCCCAGGATGGCCGGCCCCAAAACATCCCTGGGAGATGCTCTGGGACTCGGGATTACCCTCTTTGAACGCAGCACGGTTAAAGAGCGGGTCATGATCGCACTGACCGACGGAAACGATACGGGCAGTCGCGTTCCCCCCACGGAAGCGGCCCGCATTGCCAAAGACAACGGGATCACCATTCACACGATTGCTTTTGGCGACCCCACGTCCATCGGTGAGGAGAAGTTTGACGAAGCGACGTTGAAGACCATGGCACAGACAACCGGCGGCCAATATTTTTACGCCGCCGACAGAGAAAAACTGGAAGGCATCTATGCGAAAATTGACCGTATCGAAACCAGAAAAGTCGATACGATCTCCTTCCGGCCCCGGTTGGATCTCTTCCATATGCCGTTGGCGCTGGCCCTGATCATCAGCATGGGCTACCATATTATTACGGCAGTGCGCCAGCAGCATCAAATCCGCCGATTGAAGCGTCAAAACTTTAATGATGCGCAATGAAACACAAACCAGAGACAGATAACCGATGACCGCTTTTTTTGACAATTTTCACTTTCTGCGACCCTATTGGCTCCTGGCCCTGATACCCGTCGGGATTGTCTGGCTCGCCATGCGCCGGAACGAAAACCCTTCCCGGCAATTCCGCGAATTTATTGCCCCCCATTTGTTGCAGCATCTGTTGCACAGTCCTTCAGAAGGGCGGCAGTTTTTGCGGCCGGCCCAGGTCCTTTTGATTCTCTGGATGCTGCTCATCGCCGCACTTGCCGGGCCGAGCTGGCAGGTCCAGCCGTCGCCATTCGCAGAGGAAAAGGCGGGTTTGATGATTCTGATGAAATTGAGCCCCAGCATGAAGACCGAAGACCTGCATCCGTCGAGACTGGAGCGCGCCCGCCACAAAATGCATGACCTGTTTGCCCTGCGCCGTGACGGTCCGACGGGTCTCATTGCCTACAGCGGCAGTGCGCATTTGGTGATGCCCCTGACGCCGGACACCCAGATCATCGAGCAGATGGCCGCCGCCCTGGAAGCGGAGGTAATGCCGGCCGAAGGGGATGCCCTTGCCGAGGCGTTGGCCCTGGCATCCGAGCAGTTTGCCCGGAGAAAAACGGCCGGGTCCATCCTGGTCATCACCGACAGTATCGATCCCGGGCAGGTTCAGGCCATGAGCGAGTATCGCAAAGCGGCAGGCCTGCCGGTGCAGATTCTGGCCGCCGTCGGCAGCCGCGAGCTGCTAAAGCAGAACGGTATCGAAGCTGGAGCCAAGGCATTGGGAGCCCAGGTTCAGGAGATGACCGTCGATGACAGGGACACGCGCAGGGTTGCCCAGGGTGCTGAAAGCAATGTTTCCCAGGTAACATCCGATATGGAGCAGATGCAATCGAAAGATAGCGGCTATCTCCTGGTTCCCCTTATTTTTTTGGTCACACTGCTGTGGGCCCGCCGCGGATGGAGTGTTCGCTGGGAGTAAAATATAAAAGAGTGCTTAGAAAATGATGGGTTCGAAAATAAAAG
This sequence comes from uncultured delta proteobacterium, assembly GCA_963744665.1. GTDB lineage: Bacteria > Desulfobacterota > Desulfobacteria > Desulfobacterales > B30-G6 > B30-G6. The sequence continues at coordinate 49,291 of CAVUUM010000026.1, forward strand.
AAAAGACGGGTAACGGGTGGTTTCGTCCCCGGCTTTTGGTGCAGGCAACCCTGGTGATTTCGGTTTTCACTGTGGCGGTTGTCGCCTGGCTAAGCCTGGCTGCCGGCAATTCCCGTTCGCTGATTTCTCTTTTCCTCACCGCCGATCAGCAAGGACAAAGGCTCTTGCGCGATGGCGCGTATGGAGAAGCGGCGCAACGGTTTGTGGACCCGGCCTGGCGGGCAACCGCCCTGTTTCGGGCCGGAGAACTTCAAGATGCGGCGGCCGCCTACGGGCAGATGACGTCCGCCGAAGCCTTGTACAACCAAGGCACCGCGCTGATCATGCATGGCAAGTACCAGGAAGCGGTCGAGGTTTTAGACCGCGCGTTGTCACTCAAACCGGACTGGCAGGAGGCCCTGGACAATCGGGGCGTTGCCGTGGCAAGAGCTGAGCGGGTCAAAAAAGAGGGCGGGGATATGACCGGTGGTATGCTGGGGGCGGACGAATACGTTTTCAGTGACAACAAAGGATCCGGGGGGCAGCCGGATCGAACCGTGATGTCCGGGACACAGAACCCCGCGGAAATGCGGGCCATCTGGCTGCGGCAGGTGCAGACCCGGCCGGGTGAGTTTTTAAAGGCCAAGTTTGCTTACCAGCAGGCCATGAAGGGCAAAACAAATGAAAAATAAGCATGCCCATGCCATACGAATGATCACCGCTTTTGTCATGCTCGTGTCACTGGTCCCGGCTGGGTGGGTATCTGCCAGTGCGCCTGAACCGATCGTCGTGCGCGCCGCTGTTCAGCCTCAAAAGGAAATCTGGGTCGGTCAGCGTGTCCTGCTGCAGGTCGATGTTCTGGCCCGCGACGGATGGGCAAAGATAAAAAGGATGCCGGATTTTGAGGTGTCGGGGGCCTATGTGGTCCGCTTGGAAACCCAGGGAGTCCGTTTGAACGAGACGGTTGCCGGCAGTGCATACACGGGGCAGCGTTATGAGATGTCTCTTTTCCCCCAGCGAGGCGGAACCATTACGGTACCCCCCACTGATGTCGAGCTGGAAGTGAGCAACTGGGACGGAAAAGCGGAGAAGTCCTCCCAGAAGATGCAAATTCCCAGCATCGCCTTTGAAGCCAGTGTGCCGCCGGGGGCCGAAAAGCTGGCGGGAATCGTCAGCACCACGGAACTCACCGCCCGCCAACAATGGAACCCGGATTCTCCAAAATTCAAGGTCGGGGAGGCTCTCAAGCGAACCATCGAACTGAACGCACAGGACATATCGGCCATGGCGTTTGCGCCGCTTGTCTTTTCAAAAATTGACGGACTGGGAGTGTATCCGGTCGAGCCGATTGTCGAAGACAGCTATGAACGCGGAAGCTTGAAGGGCAAACGCATTGAGACCGTGACCTATGTGTTTGAGCGGGAGGGATCGTTTGAGCTCCCGGAGCTTACTATCTGGTGGTGGGACCTCAACGGGAAAGCCCTGAAGAGAATTGTTCTCCCTTCCCTGCAGGCCGCGGTTTCCGGCGGACCTGTATCAGGGGCCGATGCATCCGTGGATGGTGCGGCAACAGATACGAATCGAACCGGCACGCGTATACTCCTGGGAGGCATTGTCTGCCTGGCTTTGCTGGTGGGTATCGCCTGGCGGTTCAGGGCGCCGCTTCGGTCCCGCTGGCAGGCATGGAAGCGTGATCGCAGGTTGACGGAAAAAGCGTACTTTAAGCGTTTGGGTGTAGCTTGCCGCCAGAACGATGCGAAAGCGTCGTACAATCGCCTCCTGGCCTGGCTGCATCGCCAGTCCTCCGGTGACAGTGGTGGCTCTCTCCGGAAATTCCTGGCCGTGGCAGGTAGTGAAAAGCTGTCAACGGCGGTGGCGGAACTGGAAAGCAGGCTTTTCAAAAAGGACACCGAAGGAAAAAAACCGGCCGTCTGGTCGGGCCGGGAACTGTACAGCGAATTGACACGCTGCAGAAGGAATGTTAAACGGACAGAGCAAGCCGGGCAATCGCGTCGGGGAGACCTGGCGCCGCTGATTCCCGGTTGACTAAAAAAGGCAGCATTCACCCGCCGTCACGCGAGTGTGAGAGTCGGCAGTGTTGGGAAAAAGGAGGAAAAGCATGAATTGGAAAAAAAGTGTATTTGCGGTTGTTCTAATTGCAGCGGTTCTGATGGCGGCCACACCTACGGTAGGCGCACCCAGCAGCCCCCGTCTTGTTCTGCAGATAACCGTGGACTCGTTGCGCGGCGATATCCCGACCCGGTACTATGACCGTCTGAGTGACAACGGTTTTCGTTATCTCTGGGAAAAGGGAACCGTTTATACCGACGCCCACCACGACCATGCGAATACCGAGACGGTTGTCGGTCACACGACCCTGGCCACCGGGGCACATCCTGCCGTGCACGGCATGGTCGCCAATCTCTGGTTCGATCGGAGCGAAGGCCGCAAATTTTACAATATCGAAGACGATCACTATCGGCTGCTCACGGCCGGCGGGGGTGTCGACAAGGATGCCGAGATCGATCCTACCCAGAAGGCTGCCAAAAGCGACGGTCGCTCGCCCGCGGCCATCATGGTGTCCACCTTTGGTGACGAACTGGCCATTCACACCGCAGGGCAATCAAAAATCTTTGCCGTGTCGGTCAAGGATCGCGGTGCCGTAACCATGGCGGGCCATGCCGGCAAAGCCTTCTGGTTTTCAAAGGTCAGCGGCGAGTTCGTGAGCAGCACCTACTATTACGATGCCTATCCCGACTGGGTTACCCAATGGAACGCCAAAAAACCGGCCGCAGCGTACGCCGGCAAGTCCTGGGAGCTGATGCGTGATCCGTCTTCCTATCTGTTCGGCGAGGCCGATGATCGTTCCTGGGAAACCGATCTGGCAGGATACGGCCGAACTTTTCCCCATCCCTTTGGTGAGCCTGACGGCAAATATTTTACCACCCTGCTGACAGTCAGCCCCGTGGGGGACGAGCTGACCCTGGCATTTGCCAAGGAATTGATCACCCATGAGCAACTGGGGGCCGATGATGTGCCGGATTACCTCGGGATCAGCTTTTCTTCAACGGATTATGTCGGCCACGTATTCGGCCCGTCCAGTCTCGAAAGCGAGGACAACATGCTGCGTCTCGATCGATCCATGGCGGATTTGCTCGCATTTGTCGACAAACATGTCGGCCTACAGAACACGCTCATCGTACTCTCTTCCGACCACGGCTGCCCGGAGGTGCCGGGTTATCTGAACGAGCTTGGCATCGAGGCCGGATTTGTCGACCCCGCCTCCTGGGACAAGGAACAGGCTTTCATGGCCCTGAAAAAGCAGTTCGGGATCGATCAGCAACTCATCGAGAGCTACAGCCAGCCTTACCTCTATTTGGACCACGATGTGATTCAGGAACACGGCCTCGATCTGCGGGAAGTGGAACAGGCCATCGCCAGAGAACTGAAGAAATTTGAGGGGGTTGCCCAGGCTGTTTCCAGCAGCGAACTGCGGGAAGGCGACCTGCCCGACACCCAGATCAACCACGCCGTGCTGAACAACTTCAACCCCAACCGTTCCGGGGACATTTACCTCGTTTTCGAGCCCCACTGGTTTATTGCCGATTTTGACGGGCTGCATGTTTCCTCAACGCACGGATCGCCCTGGCGCTACGATACATTTGTGCCCATCGCTTTTGCAGGAATGCAGATTCCTGCCCAGCATGTCTATCGTCGGGTACTGACGGTTGATATTGCGACGACCCTGTCGACTTTCTTAGGGGTCAAGCCGCCATCCGGAGCGGCAGGCGTGCCGTTGGTAGAGGTCTTTGCCGGGCGCCAGATGTAAGTAGATTCTTCCTTTCTCGTGAAAAATCAAGGCGATCGATTACAGATGTATATATGTCTACGACTGCCCCAATGACTAAATTGACCGATAAAGAACGAAAAAAGCTACCTCGCAAATTTTTCCTTTTACACCTCAGGCCGCCAACGGTCCCGGAAAAAACACTGCATTTTTCCCTTACCTGGGGGCTTGGCGGGATGGCTGCAGTGTTGGTGGGCATGCAGTTTGCCACCGGGATACTGCTCAATTTTGTCTTCGAGCCGACACCCTCGGGTGCCTATGCGTCCATTCTATCCCTGCAGAACGACACGTCTTTCGGACAGCTTGTTCGCAACCTTCATCACTGGAGCGCCAACCTGCTGGTACTCATCGTCTTTTTGCATGTCATGCGGGTTTTTTTTACCGGTGCCTTTCACGCACCTCGTCGATTCAATTGGATCATCGGCTGGCTGATGTTTGGGATCATCCTGCTGGCCAACTTCACCGGGTATCTCCTGCCCTATGACCAGCTTGCCTACTGGGCCGTAACCGTTGCCACCGGCATGCTGGCGTATATACCGCTTGTGGGCACCGGACTACAGGCCTTTGTGCGAGGCGGGGCGGAGATCGGACCCGCCACCCTGCGTATTTTTTTCGCCCTCCACACGGCACTACTGCCGGCCACGCTTGCGGGGCTTGCGGCCTTTCATTTTTGGCGGATCCGTAAAGCCGGTGGGGTGGTCATTCCCCGCAAGCCCGGAGAAACACACACGACGCCCGTGCGTGTGCCCACGATACCCTATCTGCTTCTGCGTGAAGTTGTCACGGCATCGGTGTTGATTGCCACGCTGCTGTTCGTGGCGGTTTTTATCAATGCCCCGTTAGAAGGGCCGGCGAATCCGGGTCTCAGTCCGAATCCAACCAAAGCACCCTGGTATTTTGCCGGATTTCAGGAACTGCTGCTGCATATTCACCCGACGTTTGCCGTCTTTGTTGTCCCGCTTATGGTGCTGACGGCGCTGTTTGCGGTGCCCTATCTGCGCTATGAGGAGGATGCCGCAGGAATCTGGTTTGTCTCTACTAGAGGACGACGGTTGTTGATCTATTCATCCGGCATCTCCTGTGTGATAACGGTGTTGTCGATCATTTTGCATGAGTTGTCTATGGGAGGAAGCCCTGTGGCGTCTTCAATGCCTTCCCTCGTTGCCACGGGTGTTGTGCCGGTTGTGGCATGGGTCGCTGCACTTTCCGGCGCCTATCTACTTTTGAGAAAGAAATTTTCGGTCTCGAAAAATGAAGCGGTACAGTCTGTTTTTGTTTTCCAAGTTGTCGCCTTTATCGTGTTAACCTTGACCGGGGCCTTGTTCAGGGGCAAAAATATGGCCCTTATCTTCTGGGGATGATATCAAAATATGTCGAAACCAACCGATAAAGAGCGTTCTGAAACCGAACCCAAAAGACGCAGTTTTCTGTACACGCTCTGGGCGGGTCTCGGTCTGGTAGCATTTGCCGAAGTCATATGGCTGGTTGTGTCCTTTCTGAAACCCGGAAAATCCCCCCAAAAGAAAGGCGATTTTGGGGGTGTCATAGAGGCGGGGCCGGTAAGTGCGTTTAAGCCCGGTTCGGTAACCGCCTTTCCCAGGGGTCATTTCTACCTGGCCTGTCTCGAGGACGGTGGTTTTTTAGCGCTTTATCGAAAATGCACGCATCTTGGCTGCACACTGCCCTGGGTCGATGCCGAAAAGCGTTTTATCTGCCCGTGCCATGCATCCACATTTGATATCCGGGGCAATGTCCTCAAATCCCCCGCATCCAGGGCCATGGACCTTTTCATGGTTCGTATCGAAAACAACAGGGTGCGTGTGGAAACCGGAACCTTGATCAAACGGTCCAGCTTCCGGAAAGAACAGCTTGTCTACCCCAAAAAAATCGAAAGTAACGCTTAGTGTTATGAAACGTTGGAAGATCACGGGAATCATAGCGAGCTTTGTCATTGTTGCCCTGATTCCGCTGTACGTCATGAGATCGAACGATTTCAAGGGCCGGGCGGTCGTGGCATCGGCGGATGCCGCTTTTGTGGGCAGCGGGGAATGCAAAGATTGTCACCGCACGGAATATGACAAATGGTACACTTCCCACCACCGCATGGCCATGGCCGTGGCCACCCCGGAGACGGTCCTGGGTGATTTCGACAACGCCGTGTTTGAGTATTTTGGCACAAAATCGATTTTTTACCGGAAAGACGGCGGCTTTTTTGTAAGGACCCAGGGCCCGGGCGGTGAGATGGGAGACTTTGAAATCACCCATACGTTTGGCTGGTTTCCCCTTCAGCAGTACCTGGTGCCGTTTCCGGGGGGCAGGATGCAGTGCCTGCCCATTGCCTGGGATGATAAAAAAAAGCAGTGGTATCACCTTTCCCCGGATGAACAGATCGATCCCACCGACTGGTTGTACTGGACTCGTAACGCCCAGAACTGGAACGGTATGTGTGCCGAATGTCATTCAACCAATCTCGTAAAGGGCTACGACTTGGCGTCGGGGACCTATCAAACGAGCTGGTCGGAAATCAGTGTCGGGTGCGAGGCGTGTCATGGACCCGGATCACAGCATGTGGCCTGGGCAAGGATGCCGGATATGGGCCGGCCCCGGGAAGAGAATTTTGCACTGACGGTCAAAACAAACGGGCTCGGCGCAAGACAGCAGATCGAGCTGTGTGCCCCGTGTCATGCGCGCAGAAGCTCCATGGATGACAATCCGCATCAGCTGGTGGATTTTATGGATTACGGGATTCCCAGCCTGCTCACGGAGGGCCTATATTTTGCCGACGGACAGATACTCGATGAGGTATATGTTTACGGTTCCTTCATGCAGAGCAAGATGTATGCCAGGGATGTCCGCTGCAGTGACTGCCATGATGTCCACAGCATACGACGCATCAAAGACGGCAATATTTTGTGCCTGCAATGTCACAAGGCGGCCGAGTACGACAGTAAAAATCACCATTTTCATAAGATGCAGGGGGAAAAGGGCGAGGCGATCAGGGACGCAAGCGGGGAAGTCCTGTTTGATGTCGGGTCCGGTGCACAGTGCGAACAATGCCACATGCCCGGACGATACTATATGGGAATCGATTATCGGCCGGACCACAGTTTCCGCATTCCGCGCCCGGACCTGAGTGTGCGTCTGGGAACACCCAACGCTTGCAACCGCTGTCACTACGACAAAAGCGACCAGTGGTCTCAGGAGTATATGGTGAAGTGGTACGGCACCAAACAGCGACCCCATTACGGAAGCATCCTTGCCGCCGGACGTGAACATCAACCCGAAGCCCTCGACGCGCTGGTCGAACTGGCAGGGGATCGATTGTACCCGGCAATCGCAAGGGCTACCGCCCTGGAGCAGCTTGCCGCCTACGGGGGTGAGAAAAGCCGTCTTGCCTTCACCCGGGCACTGGCCGATGAAGAGGCCATCATGCGCCAGACAGCCGTAAGGAGACTGAACGAACCGGACCCGTTGAAAATGCTCAGTCTTCTGTCGCCACTTCTCTACGATCCCGTAAAAGCCGTGCGTATCGAAGCCGCCCAGAGATTGACGATTTTACCCACCGAGATGATCACCGGTGACTTAAGGGTAAAATTCGAGGGGGTTCTGGCTGAATATCAAAAGGCTGCGGAACACACCGGGGACTTTGCCGCCTCTCGCCATAACCTCGGGAACATGTATGCCAATCTCGGCCAGACTGAACGGGCGGTGACGCATTACAGAAAGGCTATCGAGATTGACGATCTGTTCTATCCGGCCAAGGTCAATCTGGCCGGGGTGTACAACCGCATGGGCCGGAACAGCGACGCGGAAGTTCTTCTGCGGGCGGTTGTCGAACGGCATCCGGACTTGCCTCAGATCAAATATTCACTGGCCCTCCTGCTGGCCGAAGAAAAGAAATATGAAGATGCTGAAGTGTACTTGAAAGCGGCGGTTTCGGACATGCCACATCACGCCCGTGCCCGCTACAACCTGGGACTGCTGCAGCAGCAGCTGGGTCGGGACAGTCTGGCCGAAACCTCTTTGATGGGTGCCGTCAAAATAGAGCCGGACAACATCGATTACCTCTATGCCCTGGCAGACTTCTATCTGAAACGGGGACGCTGGGAGCGTGCCCAGGAGATTGCCCAAGAGATGATTGAACGGCATCCGAATCAAAAAATCGGCCACGATATCGCAGATTTTGTCAGGAGACAGAAATGAACGGAAAAAACAAACAAGCAGCACAGAACCGGGCAGCAACCACATGCCGTAGCGGCTGGTGGATAGCCGGTGTGATTCTTTTGACCCTGGTTGTGACGATGGATTGCCGGATCTTGGAAAATAACGCAGCGGCGGCAGAGCCAGACCCGTCCAGACTGATTGGCCGGTGGTTGCGACCCGACGGTGGATATTTACTGGAGCTGAGTGACCCCGCCCCGGACGGCCGGTTAAAGGCCGCCTATTTCAACCCCCGTCCAATCAACGTTTCCCGTGCGCAGTGGCAGCTGAAAGACAGTTACGTGGTTGTGCTCGTGGAACTGAGCGATGTCAATTATGAGGGGTCGACCTACCTCCTGGCCTATGATCCGGACACGGACCAGCTGGCCGGTATCTATTTTCAGGCGACGTTGAAGCAACGCTTCGAGGTGGTATTCCAAAGAACAAAACCCAAGTAGTGGGCTAACAGTTACGATGAGCGTTTCAAATTTTAAGAATATTGGAACATATACACCATGGGTGCAGGCACCCATGGTGTATACTGCTCAGTAGGAGGAGTTCAGAGCAGTGATGCAACGCCACTCAAATTGGCGCTGAGATCTTTAGATAAATCCAACGTTGACGATGTTGATGCTCTATCTTACAAAGACCGACACGTCTATTCGTCGTCGTCATCGTCTACATAGCCAAAGGAGACCAGTTCAAGATCCTGGTCCTGGACAAGCCCGATTCCGGGGCAGTATATTTTCGGATCGTCTTCCTCACATTCACCCTTAGCAGAATTGGTGTCGTAGATTAAAATACAATCGGTGAATTCGTCTTCTTCATTCTCCCAAACCAAACCCATTGCCGCAATTTCTCCGCGGTCCAAGGCATCGGGTGGTGCTATTTCCTGGAAGTACTTGGCGCCAAGCAGCGGTGTCCCCGGCATCATCAGGCCCGGCATTGCGCCGTCGACCCCGGCTTCCCACGAACCCTCGTTACTTTCTCCTTCCTCACAAAAATCGTCTTCGTCAAAACCCTCCTCGCAGTCACGGGACCATTCCCCGAAGTAGTAGACCGCGTTGGTCTTTTTGCAGATAGCAAAATAGTTCAGGGAGATTTCGATTGCCACCCACTCCCCATATTCTTCATCCCATTCGAATGCGCGTTCTTCCAGCACCCGGGTTCTTATCTTGCGACCGTCGAGATTAATCCGTTTTGTTTCCCTCAAAACGGTTTCCACAGATTTTTCACGTTCATCTTCGCCTTCCGGTGTTTCAAGAACGACTCTGTATCCGGGCCTGAGGACGAAAAAGGGATTTTCCCCCGTAGTCTTAAACCTGCAATCGTCCAGTCGAAAATTGGTGGTGAATTCGGCATCATCTTCACACGCTGCCATGGCAATACCGCCGGACAACCCCATAAAGATAGACACGGCAAACACGAGTCCTGAAACCCAGCTTGTTGACATTAAAGTTCTTTTTTTAAACATAATGACCTCCCTTCTTGATCCGGAGACAAAAAAAGCCCTCCGGATGATTCTGGAGAGCCCCTTGACACGGCAAATGCTTTGTTATATTATCAAGCACTTGAGCGCGCCGCAAGGCCCTCAGGTTTTCCAAGCCAGGCACTCCGACCCGCCAAAGTCTCGTGCCTGGCTTTTTTATATGTTTATCGGCAGTTTGCCGTCATTTTTCAGCCGTTGTTCAACCTTTTGCTTCTGCAACTTATAGACAGTGCCATAAGAATGTTCCGTTTGACTTTTTACTGGCGCTTCGGCGTTATTTGCCGAAGCAGTTTCGGAACGCTATTCAAACAAACGCTATAATTATACTACTTCACCCATCAATCTAGTCTTCCTCAAGCGACACCTTGTCGGCAACAATCACGCTATACGCAATATCCACCGGGACGCCTTTGACTTCGACCATCATACCCGCTTCAATATCCAGGTCTGCCGGCTCAAATACCGTCCCCGCATCCGTTTGCACCACCTGATCCCCAACAGTAAATTCCGAGTCTGAAGCGATGTCTGTAACAAGACCTTCCAACTCAACCTGGTCCGGACCCCAGAATTCAACTTCATCAGCGTATAGGATGCCGTCCTCCAAATACCCCTCGGCTTCGAGCTTTATCCCAATTGAAATATCCGCTGAATCTCCGTCGACGTATTCGGTGTTTCCATCAACCTGCACCATTTGATTGCCTATAGTGAACTCGGTAGCCGAATCAACGTTCGTGACAAAACCGAGCACTTCGATCTGATCGGAATCTACGTCATCTATCGCATCTCCGGGCTCAATTGATTGAGCAGTCATTTCTCCACCGTCAGCATCGAGGGTACCCTCCACTTCCACCCAAGAACCGTCTGTAAAATCTGTTGGCAGATCGTCTGGATCGATTCCCGAATAGTCCACGATGAGATCGTTGATCTGAAAGGTTTCCAGGTCGACATCCAGGTTGGCAACAAAACCGGTAACACCGACCATATTGTTGTTAACCGGATCAAACACACCTGTCTTTTCTATAAAAGTGGCTCGAATTTTAGCCTCATCATCCACCAGACCGCTGACTGCCACCAGATCGTCTTGGGCAATATTTTCAAAGGTCGTATCTTTAAACTTTGTAAGAACATTCAGTATGACGCTCTGACCCAGAACCACAATATTTTTGGTTGTGGCATTGATATCGGCAATAATTTCCACAGGTCCGGCAACGTTGTCAGTATATGTCACGCGATTCGCCACAGCACTGTTATCGTCCATGTCGCCCGTACCCTCCACCAGTACCACCTTTCCGATGTCCAGATAATCGAGCACAATCTGGTCACCCGTGCCGACATTTTCACCATTGACGATGATGACGGCATCGCTGGTGTCGAACTCGAGACCATTGACAAAAATACTGCCGTGGGCAGAAACCGTGCCACTGCTGATAATGCCGGTGCCTCCAATGCCGCCACCGGTGCTAGGTCCACCGCCGCCGCAGGAAATTAGCAATAAAACGGAACAAATTGCGATCAGTCGTTTTATTAAGGGATATGTTTTCATCTCATTTTTCCTCGATCGAGTAGGGTTCTTCAAAATAATAGATGCCGATTCCAGCCTGATTTCGCCCACTGCCTTTAACCAGGGGGGTGTCGTCTCGATCGTGCTGCGAAAGCCAGCGGTCCAGACTTTCCAAGTATAACTGCGCCTTTTTCGCGGAATGCTTCCGAAACTCCGGCAAAACCTCATCGGGAAGATTGTCGTATGCGACCTTACGCTGAAAAAACGGTCCTGTTTGACCGGGGTTCAAATTATGGTCTATGGTGGAGATAAGAAGGGCCACATCGGTTCCCAGAATATGGAGTTTGTCGGCATCGCTGTGGGCTGGGACATAGGTTCGGGTGAGCAGGCAAACCTTTCCGTCTTCAAGCTGCTTGACCGCACCGACACGTATCAGCTCATCCAGGGTTGCCCGTACCGGCACATCGCCGCTGAAGCGCCTTACCAGTTCCGTGAAGGAAACCTCGGAACCGGTCATGGGAAGTGGCGCCGGTTGACCCTCGGCATCCAGAAATTTCTTGTGCCGCCGCCAGGCAGCAATCACCCGGGCGGCACGGTTGTACTTTTCAGCGGTTTCACTATCATCCGGTCTGGGTAGTCTTCTCACCCGCATGACCTCCTTGCGGGACAACCCGGTGATAACCGAAACCCGTGACGTGGTCTGCTTGCGGCCTTCGATATCGAATTCCTGACTGGCCACATCGACGTAGATCCATTTTGCAAAATCTGCAAAGGTGCTGTAGGAGACCCCGTTTCTAAGGAGTATCCGCACCAGCGGACGCAGCAGTCTGAGGACCGCTGCAGACAAATGTTTTAAGTGTTTTTGGTTCATGGATTTCCGTCACACGTTATGAATAAAGACAAACCCATAATGCATTATTTGGGATTATATTCCCAATTATTCTGATTTGTCAAGAGATAAAAGTAAATCTTTTTATTTTTAACGAAACCCACCCTTGCGGTACAACCGCCAGGCCAGCACCCACACGGCCAATAACGGGCGTTGTTTCAGTCGTGGCTCCACCTGGACGGTGACCCCCGAGTGACGCTCGATCTTCCACAGGATATAGTCCACCCCCCCCTCAAAGGTGGCTGTGGCTTTGAGCAGTCTCAGCATGGAAAGCAGTTTGCCCTGCCATGATCGAAGTTTCCAGGCCAGTCGGCTGAGGTGTCGTTTTCCTGCTGGTATGTGCACGCTGTAGCGTGGCAAAGCGTCGCTTTTGTGGATCTTAAGGGGGTAAGAAAGGGATTGAAGGGCTATACCCGTGATTTCCTCGTAATACGCTGCAGCGGCATCAAAGAGGCGGGCCCGCTTTTCCGGGTTTTCCGATCGGAGCTCGGCACCGTAGGACAGGGTAAGACCCCTGCCCCACAGCTGCCGGGCGGTAAATTCAGGCGAAATCCTCGGCAGCACACGCTGGACAAATGTCATAACAGCCTGGGCAAAACATTTGAATACCAGCTGGGCTACCTTGTCGTTACGCGCGAACAGCAACGCAGTCGGCTGGCAGAACCGGCCCCACAGATAGGAATGAAACCAGCGCATGGACGTTCCCTTTTGAAAATCCGCCAGGGACAGGACAGCATACTTGGTCCGCACCATGTGACCCTGGTATTTTTTCTCCAGGTAGTAAACATTGGGCGGTAGCAGCACGTTCAAAGCGGCCTGCAAACGACTTTTATAGGCCCTTCGGTAGTCGTCCACCAGCAAATAGAGATCCACCAGTCCATCGAGGTCGTCCCCCGAGCGCAGACAGGAGCCGTAAAACAGGATGGCCTTGGCGGACTCGCCATGACGCTCCAGGATTTCATCCATCAATACCTTGACCGCCGGCGAAGCTGTGCGGTCTGCGTTACGACTGATGATGTCGATCAATTGAGGGGGAATTTTCAACATTATATCCGTATAAAATTCGCCACACCGCCATACCGCACCACGGTGGGTTTTTCCTGGCTCTCAGGGGTATAAAGCTGTCCATCCAGGGTGAAACCGCCCCCAAGGGACAGCTTTATTTCATGGGCGTTGTGACTGTAAAAACCGTTTTCATTGGTGCCGATACGGCTATGGCGACCACGCAGCAAGGCCGGAAGCGCCATGAGCAGATGCCGTGGATAGGCCCGCACGGCAGTGTAGTGCAAAGGACCCGATTCTATACCCCAGTATGGATGAATCCCGAGAAACAGCCGTTCCAGCGTGCTGACGAGCACCACAAAAGAATCGAATCTCTGGGGGGGGGTTTCGTCCACCGTGACAGAAACAGGAATGGGCGGTATGAAGCCACTGCGTTGCCGGACGGCAGACCATAAAAAGCGCAGGATGGTGATACCGGGGCCTAACTCACCCCGCAGGCCTTTCGTATTTATCTTGCGATGAAAGTATTCAATCCCCTGGTAGATGGCTGACGCGCCAAAAAACATACCATAATACGTCTGATGGCCAGGTGCTTGAACCTGTAAAACCGGGCGTTGGACCACGTTTGGTTCACCGTCTCCGGTATCGGCCCATTTAAACAGCTTCTGCAGGGATTTAACCCGGGACCCTGAAAACCCCACATCCCTGGCAGTCATACTGGTTGTACCCGATTGCAGGACGGCAAGCAGCGGCATGGTGCTAAAGGGCTGATGGAGAAAAAGGTTGGTCAGCACCGCCTGCACCGTACCGTCACCGCCATTGACCGCCAACAAATCCACATTCCTGCGGGCAAAATCCAACAGGGCGTCTAAAACCTCCCGGGGTGTCTGAACATCACGATGAATCACTCCCGGGTTGTCCCTGATAATGCGCCGTATGGATCCCAGACCGTTCAAGTTACCACCGCTGAGGGGATTGATCAACACGCCGATATGGGGTCTTTGACCGGGTTCACTATATACGGGCAACATGTATACCTCGCCAGAAGCCTTTCTCTCAATCAACCGCCCGGTGCGTAAACAATTTTACCGCCAGTGGCTGCTGTTGGCTGTTTTGGTCGATATCTAAAAACCAGGATCGTAGGGTGCCATGAGCCAGCCGTGTTTTGAATGCCATCAAAAGACGCACAAATAGAAACATACTGGTTGCCACGGTCCAGACGGTCACTGCAAACAAGCCCCAATCCGGAAAACCCGCAAGCCAACCGACCGTCAATAAAATCAAACAGGGATTTCGCCGGGCCGTAATCAGCCTAAAATAAGAGTCCATGGGACGCCAGCAGAATAGTCCAAATTTGCCCAGCCACGTCAGAAATACGCCCTCTACGAGACGCCCGATAATATATCCGGCCACGATCAGCCAGAACACAGTGCCGCGTGACAACCCGCCAAAACTCAATTGCGACATTCCCAGTCCCCAGAGAATGTACCAGATTGGTGGATGGACCAGATCAATGATGTGATCGAAATAATGACCGAACTTGCTGGATGTAACGGTAACACGGGCCAATTTACCATCCACAGTATCCAAAAATGTCATCATCCAGCCCGCCAGCAGGCCCCAGCCATACCAGCCATAGGCAAACAGAATTCCGGCCAGAATGGCCAGAAACAAGCCCAGGACGGTTACGTGATTTGGTCGAAATCCAAAGCGTACGCATTGACCCACAACCCATCGCGCCGGTCGCGGCCAGGCCCATTTGGTGACACAATCGGTTACCCCTTTATATGACCCGTCAAAAAGCCGGCGTTCCAAATTTTGTCTATTTTCAGGTGTGATGGGCAACACGAAGGGTGGGTCGAACTTGAGCAGCCGTTGTTGAAAGGATATGGACAGCCTGTCCAGCGTCTCGATCTTTACTCCCGAAGGCAATACTGCGGTGGCAGGTTCCGTAATAGCATCCCGTGCTTCAGTGGCCTGGTCAGCGGCAACGTGCGCGGCAACAAAGGCATCTGTGGCTCCTTGCGGAACCCTCAGCAGGGTACCAGGCGTCTGCACCAGGTAGTTGATCACCCGGTCGTCAAACAGCAAATCGCCTCTGAGCAACAGGACCGAACCGTTGTCCGGCACGGCGGCAATGTCATCCACAAGATGTGTCACACCGGCACTCTTCAGCACACGCATGTTGCGTGTATAGGATGTCAATCCCCAGATCTTTACGGGGCTGTCACCGATGAAGTGGGCAAATAAAGACATATAAGAGCTCCTGTTGTGAATAATCCCCACCGTTGCACAAACAACCTGGCAAAGAATAGATAATGAGCTGTTACTTTTACTAGAAGCTATCTCAAAATAAGGGTTTTGGTTCAAGTTCAAGGCGGGCCCGAATTTCAACCCGCAGACATACTGAAGTATTTCGAGGAGTTGAAACAAGGGACCAACACAGAAATTGGGCCAAAAACTTTTTTGAGATAGCTTCTAATATCGTTGCGACAGTACCCATCCGGGTTCTGCCTATTAAGTCACTGGGGTACTAGCACCAGCGACTGGTTGCAATATGTACCTAATTACTATATCAACCACAAATGATTTCTAAAAATTTTAACATCCCCCCTAAAACCGATGACCCGGCAGGTCGGAAAACCCTTACGCTGGCCCATCTGTCCGACCCGCACATTTCCTGCATCAAGGATATTTCCGGCCGGGACCTGGCCGGTAAACGCCTGCTGGGGTACTTAAAATGGAAACTGCTACGCAGCGCCGAGCATGGCGACCACGTTTTGGCAGCCCTTAAAACCGATCTTGCCCGGACTGAACCCGATCACATTGCCGTCACCGGCGATTTGACCCACCTGAGCCTGCCGGCCGAATTTGAAAAAGCCGGACAATGGCTGCAGTCATTGGGTCCCCCATCAAACATCACCATCATTCCCGGCAACCACGATACCTACGTCAAAACCGACTGGCGTCAAACCATGGCCCACTGGACCGACTACATGCTCTCGGACACCCCCCGAAAGGATGACCACCTCGCAGAAGATACAAGCACCCTCTTCCCATTCTTGCGCACCAGGGGCTGTGTCGCCATTATTGGCGTGTGCACCGCACAGCCCAGCGCGCCGCATCTGGCCGTGGGCAGTATCGGTGCAAGACAAATGCTAAAACTGGCTACAATCTTGTCTCAAACCGCCCGCAAACGATTTTATCGGGTCGTGCTGATCCACCACCCACCGGTAGCCGGTTCCATCAGCTGGCGAAAACGCCTGACCGATGCGGCTGCATTGCAGTCACTTCTGGCACGTTATGGCGCCGAGTTGATACTGCACGGTCATGCACACCGAACCCTGCAACGCTATCTGCAAACACCGGTCGGCAATCTGCCGGTCATCGGTGTACCCTCGATTACAGCCCTGAGCCGCAAACCTGAACGCCGCGCCCGCTACCATATCTATCGTATAGCACCCCTCAGCACCGGTTGGGATGTAAGATTTGAGGTTCGTCTTTACTCGCCGGATGACGACCGCTTTATTAAGGAGCGTGAGCAGCAACTATAACCCATCTCAAAAAAATCTTTTGGCCCAAACTCGGCGTTGGGCGCTCATATTAAATCCTCGAAGGGGGCTGGAATATTTCTCCTGTATGCTTACTCAACATGGTCATGCCACCCGCCGTAATTTCCAAAGTGCAATACCTGCAATCAAGACTAGGGGCGTCATTGCGGTAATCATGGGATTGAGACTCAACAGCAGTCCCAGATGGACGATAACCTGATCGAGGGAATAAAAAATAACCCCTACAAAAGAACCTATCATGATACGTTTACCGGCGGTGATCCTGCGTGTGAAACCGAATATGAAGGTAAGTGAAAGCAAAACCATGGCGCCTGTCGACAACGGCACACTTAACTTGCGCCACAGGGATAATGTATAACGATCCGCATTTTGTCCGTTTTCGCGCATGGCCTCAACGTACCGGTAAAGATCGGAAGAAGACAGGCTGTCGGCCGGTATCTCAAAAAAACCGATCTGTTCCGTGCTTAAAAACGAATCGAGTGTCAAGCCGGACATGCGTGTTGTCTGGATACCCTCATCGGTAAATGCTTTACGGGTAATATCCTTGAGAACCCATTGGTCCGTGTTGCGGATGATAGCCTCCCGGGCATAGGTATACGTCTTTAGACGACCCTTTTCATCCATCTCGAAAATATCCAGATCGTTGGCAACACCGCCGGAAAGTGTCTTGCCGACATGGATATACGTTGAACCACGACGCGACCAGAAGCCTTGCTTTGTCAGTGTGAATTCTGAACCGGATATGGCATGGGCTCTTTTTTTTCGGGCCAGCTGGTCCAGCGGCGGCACAAGCATTTCTGCCAGCAGGGCCGTCAACAATATCAGAACCGTTCCGGTGGCAAACATTGACCAGCAAATCCGCTGAACTGAAATTCCGCCGGCCTGCATGGCCAGCAACTCCCCGTGGTCAGCCAGTAAACCCAGGGCCACAACGCTGCCGAGCAATGCACTGATAGGCATCAGGTCAAGCATGCGTCTCGGCAGGGTCAGGCCTATGAATATAAAGACATCCCGGATCTGATAATTGCCTTTGCCGGCATCATCCAACTGGGACAACAATTCCAGAAAACTGAACAACACAACCAATATCACGACAACCAGCCCGAAACTGCGCAGGAAACTGCTGCCCATATATCGATCGATCGTTTTCATTTGAATGATTGCCTGCCTCGCCGGAAGAAAACCATCATTGGCTGCCAGTAAAGATACAGCAATAGCCCGGCCATCAGTAACTGGACCCACCAGATTCCAGGAAAGGTATCGAGAACACCTTTTTCAACCCACTTCTTTGCCAAGGCACTGAGGTTGTAATAAACAGCAAAAATCACTACGGCGTAGGTTACTTTGGTATATTTGTCACGGCGTGGCGATGAGCGGCTCAGGGGAACCCCCAACAGCGCCAGCATGAGTGTGGCCAACGGTGTTGAAAGCCGCCATTGGAATTCGGCTATTTCTTCAATATCGACTGACCGGGCAATGGATCCGCTTGGGGCGGCTTTAACACGATACCTCAGCAGCAGATTTTCTTTGGGCTCCATGGACATGGCTGATTTTTTAAATTGAAGGACCCTTCCATGGTCTCCTGTGCGTGAAAACTCATAGAGATAGCCATCCCGGAATACCAGAATTTGTTTCCCGGATGCCGGGTCCCTGAACTGACTGGCCCGCCGGGCATGAATAACTTGCAAAGCATCTTTATGTTCAGTTCGAATAAAAACGCGTTTGGCTTTATTTTGCTGGTGATCTACTTTTTCGGCATAGATTATCCGCTCGCCGTCTGCAGTTTCATAAAATGTTTCATCATTCATGCGTGAAAGATCAAACGTTACTTCCGCCTGGGCCTTTAAACGGTAATATCGGTAATACGCCCAGGGTCTGATGAAAAGGGACAGACTGGCAACAATTACGGCAATGATCAGGGCTGAGTAAAAAACCGGCCGCACCACCCCCCCGATACCAACGCCACAAGCAAATAGAGCGGTCATTTCGGAATCTTTATAGAGTCGTCCAAGGGCGACAACCACCGACAAATACAAAGTAGTGGGCAGCAACACCTCCAGCGCAATGATAATTCTAAGCAGGATCAGCAGGATGACCGTCGTACCCGGCAATTGACCGGCAAGGGCGTCCGCCAGGAAACGGGATGCCATGTAACAGCCAAAGATAACGATCAGGATCGCACATATCGCCATCGTTGGTTTGATAATTTCCCGCATTATATAACGGTCAATAATCATTTTGTCCCATTAATCTCCCATTTGGGGAATGGGAGAAAATCCCTCGCCTTTAGGCGAAAACTTTAGTTTAACAATGTGCGGCTTTAGCCGAAGGTGGTTGACTTTTTAATGCGGTATGTCTGGATTAGGGATTCGACGGGCTTACTCCTTTTAACTGGCATGACTTGTCTCCGGCATCCCTCTGTCGGCCGGGGCGGCAGGCGGTCACAACTTTTTCCGCCTGTTTAATGTCGGCCTTATAATCGACTTCACACCACTGCAGATCGTTGATCAGGCACGTCCACACCGGAAACGTTCGGGCCAGGTTATCGATGACCGACAGATACCATCTCTTCTGTGCCGCAGGATCGCTCAGGGCTTTCTCAATGGCATCCCGGAACAACATTGGCCCCTGATCTCGAAACATGATCATACCGATGGATTCACCGTGAACCTGCCCGGGTACGAGATCCTTGCCGATTTTGACGAGTCGATATCCTTCCAACTCGACCTTCATGTCGTCTGCGTCATAGTCGTTTTTCTGATTGATCACTACAGTTATGGCATGGTCATTTATCTCGAGTAAACGCTGCAACACAGCCGCCTCGAACAAGGTGTCTCCGTTGAGCAAAACAAATGGTTCGTTCATTTCATCATGGACTGTCCAGCAGCTTACCAGGTTGTCCGAAACGGCATATGCATCATTGTAAACCGTACGGACCCGGCTGGTGTCATAACGCGAGCGCAGAATTTCTTCGACTTTGTCCGCACGATACCCCACAACAACGGTCACCTGGTCGATCCCGCATTTGGCAAGCTCGTCAATTTGCCATTCAATCAGCGTCTGCCCCAAAATAGGAAGAATGCATTTAGGACGATCTGCTGTCAGCGGCAGCAAACGTTTCCCCTGCCCTGCACTTAATATGATGGCCTTCATAGAGTTGTTTCCATTTGTACCATAGTTATGCCTATCAATTGAAAAACCCAGAGTCTTTCAATAATGTTACACATTGCCCGAAAACTCTTTACAATACAAAATTAAGTTTTTTTGTAAAGAGTTCTTTGCAAAAAGTGGAAAATATCTAAAGAGATGTGCCGAGATCTTGATGACGGGGGGTTCGCAAAAAACATGGGCAACCCACTGGATCTGTTAAGTTTTTTTACGAACATTGCTCAGCAATAGACTGGTGCAGATCGAGATAAAAATCCCTCAGCCCAGGTTTAAATATTGACCTCGTTTTACTGCCTGTGTATCATGCACCAAATTTTTGCCTAAGATCGGCAATCGCTCATCACAGGTATTATCCGGTATTATGTGGTTGCGATACAACCAGATCACTAAAAGCAACCGGGACCATTGCATGAATGTCGCAAAACAGCCATTGGAACGTCAACCCGAACATTCCGAGGAGGCAATAAGGGTCGTTAAGGTGGAAAACCGTAAGACCTTAAATGATTTTATCCGCCTTCCCTGGTCGCTTTATGCCAACGACCCCATGTGGGTTTCGCCCCTGCTGCTTGAACGGCGTATGCATCTTTCTCCCAAAAACCCCTATTTTATGCATGCAAAATTTTGTTCCTGGGTAGCCTACCGGAATGCTAAACCAGTAGGACGGATCAGTGCCCAAATAGACCAGCTGCATATAGACCGTCATCAGGACGCCACCGGTTTTTTCGGGATGCTGGAGGCAGAAAACAACGGCCAGCTCTTCCGCACCTTGCTAAACAAGGCGGAAGCATGGTTGGGCAACCAGGGAATGCAAAGGGTCTACGGTCCTTTTAACCTGTCCATCAACCAGGAACTGGGATTGCTGGTGGACGGTTTCGACACCCCGCCGTCTATGATGATGGGCCATGCATGCCCTTATTACGCTGGTCGAATCGAAGAAAATGGCTATCACAAGACAAAAGACCTGCTGGCTTATCTCATAAATGCGAACATTGAGATGCCTGCAGCGGCTAAAGCCGTCATGGCAAGATCCAGGAACCGAATCCACATCAGAAATCTGAATATGTCTAAATTTTCTCGATGAGTTAGAGATAATTAGAGACATCTTCAATGATGCCTGGTCACAGAACTGGAGTTTTGTTCCTTTTACGAACGAGGAATTCAATCACCTGGGCAAAGATTTGAAAATGCTGGCCGATGAAGAATTGGTGAAAATTGCCGAAGTCGATGGCAACCCGGCCGCCTTTATTGTTGTTTTACCGAATTTAAACGAGGTCATACGGGACTTAAACGGCAGGCTTTTACCCTTGGGCTGGCTTAAAGTATTATGGCGGCTTAAAATAAAATACCCGAAATCGGCACGCATTCCCCTGATGGGTGTTCGTTGCCGTTTTCACGACAGCCTCATGGGAGCGGCCCTCGCATTCGGCGTAATCAGCAGCACCCAACAACGTGGCATAAGTCTCGGCATTAAGGAACTGGAGCTTTCCTGGATCCTGGAGGACAATAAGGGAATGCGCGCCATAATTGAATCTCTCGGCGGTCGGGTTTATAAAACCTACCGTATTTATAGCAAGCAATTAACCCTATCGTTGCATAAACAACATGGCAAAATATAGATAATAAGTTGTTATTATATGCACTATCGTAGCGATAGGACCATTGCTTGGATATTTCTCCAGGTGAATTTTAAGGATGGTATCTTTTTTGCCATGTTGTTTACCCTGCGGGAAAGCCGGAGAACTTCAGATCCTGCGTTGCTGAGGGTTCGAAGTAAAACTCAGCGTTACGTTTGTCCCACATTCAATGACATGAAAACCCAGCACCCAGATAAATTTACAGCCCTGGTTCTGGCCGCCGACCGCAACCCAGACGATCCCGTTGCTAAAGCAGCCGGCGTCCCCTGCAAATCATTGGCGCCGATTGACGGCATCCCGATGGTTTTTCGTGTTTTAAACGCTCTGGATGAATCCCTGGAAATTGATGAGAGGATTTTGTGTGGCCCGCCTAAACATATTGTAGACCGGGAATCTGATCTTCGAAACCTGATTGAAACGGGAAAGGTTGCCTGGTTCGAAAATCGGCAGACGCCCAGTTCAAGTGCATATCATGTTTTACAAACCCTGCCGGAGAACATTCCGGTTTTGTTGACGACTGCGGATCATGCCCTGTTGAACGCACAGATGGTAGACTATTTTTGCATCGCGGCAAGGGCCATTAATTGTGATGTGGTTGTGGGTGTTGCCCGGCATGAAGATGTGATGAAAATCTACCCCGAAACCCGTAGAACCGCCACACGACTGCAGGATGGTGCATACTGTGGATGCAACCTGTTTGCTTTCATGACCCCGGAAGCACGTCCGGCAGCGGATTTTTGGCGCCAGGTAGAATCTGAGCGTAAAAAACCGTTGCGTATGATACGAAAATTAGGATGGGTACCGGTTTTACGTTACCTGTTGGGAAGACTGTCGCTGGATGATGCCCTGCGCAGCATATCCCAACGCCTTGGATTTAAGGCAGGTGCCGTTATCATGCCTTTTGCGGACGCCGCCGTGGACGTCGATTCGGTCAGCGACTGGGAATTGGTGAAAAAACTTGTTGTTGAAAAACAGACTTGACTTTTCAGGATTATGTTTGATTTTATATGGTTTCTAAAATTAATTTATCAACCATTTGACATTTATGTCTAAATCAGGTAAAAGCCATTCGATAAAATGATTTTGAAGTAAATATCAAAAAAACAACAGATCTGGGTTGATTTACGAATAATCGGTTGGTAAGGCGATTTCTGCAATGGAAGGACACCTCATCGACATGATTGCATATAGGAGGCTATAGTTGCTATGGATGCTACACCTGCCGCGAGCGGTCTGCCGTTGCGGATCGCCGACTTTTCTACGTTAGCAGAAGCGCTCGATTATGCAGCTCAGGGAAAAACAGGCTATAACTATTATAGCAGCGCAGTAAAATTATATGCCAGGTTGCCATACGCAGAACTGAAAAGCGATGCACAGGCACTGGCACGCCGGTTGATTGACCTGGGAACAAACCGCGGCTCACGGGTGGCGATCGTCGCCGATACCCATCCTGATTTCATGCGGTTCTTTTACGCCTGCCAATACGCCGGTTTAATACCCGTACCATTGCCGGCTTCCGTTCATCTGGGTGGACGAAAGGCATACGTTTCCCAACTGAAGAGACTCCTTTCTATCTGTCAGGCTGATATCGCCATGGCACCGGAGGGTTTTCTTTCGTATTTGAAGGAAGCCGCCCAGGATCTGAAAATGCGTTTTCTGGGCAGCCCCCAGGAGTTTTATGACCTTCCGGAATCCAGTACCCCGTTAAAACCCTCGGAACCACATGAGATTGCATACCTGCAATACACTTCCGGCAGCACCCGTTTTCCGCGTGGTGTCATGATCACCCAGAAAGCCGTGCTAAACAACCTGTATGCCATTATCAAACATGGTATTCACGTCCGACCGGAAGATCGGGCAGTTTCCTGGCTTCCCTACTTTCACGATATGGGACTCGTGGGCCTTGTACTGGCCCCTATGGCTGCCCAATTGTCAGTGGATTACCTGAGCACCCGGGATTTTGCCATGCGCCCCCGAATCTGGCTGACCTTGATGTCACAAAACAAAGGCACCGTTTCCGTCAGTCCGCCCTTTGGATACGAATTGGCTGCCAGACGTGTGCGTAAGAAAGAAATTCAAAATTTCGATCTCAGGTCCTGGCGGGTTGCCGGTGTCGGGGCAGAGCCGATTCGTACAGAACCACTCGATCGTTTCGCCGACCTGCTGGCTCCCAGCGGCTTTGACCGACATTCATTTATACCGTGCTACGGAATGGCGGAATGCTCTCTTGCAGTAACGTTTTCACCGCTTGGCCAGGGAGTTGACGTGGACCATGTGAATACCGAAACACTGGCCATGGAGCAAAAAGCCATACCGCTGCATCCTTCGCAAGACAAAAAATCCGTGCACACAACCAGTTTTACCAACTGCGGTGCACCACTGCCAGGGTATGAAGTAGAAATAAGAAATGAGCGGGGAGAGATCTTACCTGAACGACATTGCGGCACGCTCTATGTTCGTGGTCCCAGTATCATGTCCGGCTATTTTGGTGATCTCCTTTCCACCCGCGAAGTGTTGTCTCCCGATGGCTGGTTAAACACGGGAGACCTAGCATATCGAGTTGGCAAAAGCATTGTGATAACAGGCCGTGAAAAAGACCTGATTATCCTAAACGGTCGCAATATCTGGCCCCAAGACCTTGAATATCTGGCAGAACAACAGCCCGAGGTGCGTACCGGAGACACATCGTCATTTTCGATAACCGATGCTGATGGGAACGAACGGGCCGTTATGATGGTGGAATGCCGTGAATCCAACGAAGAAAAACGCGCCGACTTGCGCAAGCGATTGCACCGCCAGATCCAAGAGGAATTCGGCGTTGATTGCCTGATAGAGTTGGTACCCCGAAATACCTTACATAGAACGACGTCTGGAAAACTATCTCGCTCCGGAGCGCAAAAAGAGTATCTGGAACAGATCGCTGCTGAGCGCTCCAGCGGCCCCGCGGAGGATCTTTACGATGCGACGCTCCGTCGGCGGGCCGTCTAGCCTTGCATTTATTACCATAAAAACATATAATCAATCATTTACAAACAGATCAAACCGTTCAGGCTGATCAGTAGAGGAAGCGTGTTTGCCAAATTCAGCTATAAATATCGCTCTTAATGTTCAAATTAAAATGATGCTAGTGGCAGCATCACATGTCTGAGGTGATTGCATTAACAGGTGCGACAGGTTTTGTCGGTGCGGAACTGGCAAAACAGCTGGCAAGCACAGGGTGCAGAATTCAAGCCTTGATCCGACCGGCATCAGCCTGGAAACGGCCGGAGAATCTGGCCGTTAAATGGATTGAAGGTGACCTTGCAGATCTGGATAGCCTGTGCCGCCTGGTTGATGGGGCAACAGCTGTAATACACTGCGCTGGTGCGGTACGCGGTGCTACGCGTGAGCAATTCAACCGGGTCAATGCCGACGGTCTGGTGCGTCTAGTCCGAGCGGCGGTAACCCAACAACCAGCGCCGCGTTTTCTGTTGATATCATCACTAGCCGCGAGGGAACCCCACCTATCGTACTATGCTGCCAGCAAACGACTGGGAGAAAAAGGGCTGGTTGAAGCGTCCGGCCGGTTACCCTGGACCATTTATCGACCATGTGCCATATATGGTCCTGGCGATAAAGAGTTGCTGCCGGTATTTAAATGGATGGCAAAGGGCATCGCTCCGATACTCGGTTCCGGTCATGCTCGTTTTTCCTTACTCTATGTGAAAGATCTGGTCGAGGCGATTGTTCAATGGTTGGACTGTCCCTGTACGTCCGACACGTTTGAGCTGCACGACGGACATCCCGGGGGCTATTCATGGTATGATGTCGCCAATACGTTTAGACAACTGCGCACGAAGTCTGCTATCAGCATAAAAATACCCATGGTTCTGGTCAGGCTGATCTCAGTATTGAACCTGCTCGCATCCTGGACTTTCAGCTATGCACCCATGCTGACCCCCGGTAAAGTGCGAGAACTGAGCCATTCCGATTGGGTTTGTGACAACGCCGCTTTGAGCCGTGCCACCGGCTGGGCACCACGCGTTTTGTTGCCGGAAGGGTTGCAAAAAACTTTAAGTCAGATATAGACAGTGATGAATCAGGGGGTTATGGTATGACAGAATATGAAAATATATTACAGGAGCTCAACCAGATGCTGAGATCCTTCGTTCCAGAGGAACAGGATATCCATGAAGATACGGATTTGGTAGCCGATCTAGACCTGGATTCACTGAAAGTCATGAAAATTCTGGAATCGGTGGAGGACCGTTTTGATATCTCCATACCATTGAATATAATGCCGGACGTTCGCACCGTTCAAGACTTTGTTTTGCAGATTCAAAAACTAATCGAGGATGAATAATAATGACTATTTTTGATAAATTTCAGCAACTGGCTGAGACCCGTCAGGAATTGGAAAAATGCTGTGATGAATTTTTCAATATCGTCATGGAAAAAATTGTTTCGGGAACCGAGGCTATCATAAACGGTCGACCCATGATTTTAGCTGGGAGCAACAACTATCTGGGTCTTTCTTTTGATGCCGACTGTATCGACGCCGCTTGTGATGCCGCCCGTAAAGAAGGTACCGGTACCACTGGTTCAAGAATGGCCAACGGGACTTTTTCAGGCCATGTGGCACTGGAGCGGGAACTGGCTGATTTTTTTAACTGTCAGGAAGCCATTGTGTTTTCAACCGGTTATGTCGCCAACCTGGCCATGATCTCCACCCTGATGGGTACCGGTGAAATCATCATGCTGGATTCGGATTGCCACGCCAGCATTTATGACGGCTGCCGAATGGGTAGCGCAGAGGTCCATCGGTTTCGCCACAATGATGTCCAGAACCTGGAAAAGCGGCTGCAACGTCTTGAAAAACGAAACAACAATGTCCTGATCGTAGTGGAAGGTCTTTACAGCATGCTTGGGGACCGTGCGCCCCTGGCGGACATTGTCGCAGTCAAAGAAAAATTCGGAGCCTCTCTATTGGTGGACGAAGCTCACTCTCTGGGTGTCCTGGGTGCCAATGGACGCGGACTGGCCGAGGAAGCCGGTGTGGAAAGTGGTGTCGATTTTGTGGTGGGTACGTTCAGCAAAAGCCTGGGAGCCATTGGCGGTTTCTGCACCAGCAATCATCCCGAGCTCAATCTTGTCCGGTATGCCAGTCGCCCGTATGTTTTCACGGCCTCATCGTCACCCTCAGTCATTGCCTCCACCCGGAAGGCGCTGGAAATAATGCAAAAGAAACCTGAACTGCGTCAGCGTCTCTGGGAAAATGCGGACAGATTGTATAGAAAGCTACAGGAACTTGGGTTCTTGACAGGGCCGGAATTAAGCCCCATTGTTACCGTGCGACTGGAAGACAGGACCGAAGCCTTCGCACTCTGGAGTGGTCTGCTGGAGCAGGGTGTATACGTCAATCTGGTTTT
The DNA here is from genome assembly GCA_963744665.1 of uncultured delta proteobacterium. Classification (GTDB taxonomy): domain Bacteria; phylum Desulfobacterota; class Desulfobacteria; order Desulfobacterales; family B30-G6; genus B30-G6. The sequence continues at coordinate 75,980 of CAVUUM010000026.1, forward strand.
TCCGCCGGCCACCCCGGACGGCAACTGCCTGCTGCGTTGCAGTGTCAGCGCCGCGCACACGCCGGAACAGATAGAACACATATGCCAGGCATTTACCATCGTGAAGGAAACGACGGACGGCGCCAAGTCAGGAAAAGAAGGTTTAAACGACTAAATAACCATCATGCGTCTTTTAATAACATTTGCCCGCAATTATCCGCTCGCCAGCTTCCTCATGCTCCTGTCGCTTATTGTTAGCGGGCGTCATAGAAGGTGTCGGGCTTACCATGCTCCTGCCCATCATCGGCATTACCATTGGCAACCCTATCGATGCAGAGTCAATTTCCGCTGCTGGAAATGGTACCGCCGGTTCCATGCTGGAACGGATGGTTGCAGATGGCTTTGCCTTTCTGGGCGTTACACCGACCCTGGGCATGCTCCTGATCATCCTTGTCGCCACCGTCATACTGAAAAGTGGATTAATGTTACTGGCCAACAAGCAGATCGGATATACCGTTGCACAGGTCGCCACTGACCTGCGACTCGAATTGCTACATGCCCTGCGTGCCTGCCGCTGGCAGTACTTTATCAAGCAACCAATCGGAGGCCTTGCCAATTCCATCGCAACCGAAACAAACAGGACATCAAAAGCCTATAAGAGCGGTGTCATCATGACAGCGGAGTTTTTGCATGCACTTATTTTTTGCATCCTGGCATTTCTGGTATCATGGAAAGCGACATTGATCTCGCTCACGGTGGGCTTTACGATCCTATTCATTTTAAAACGTTTTCTCAGAAAATCCCGACGTGCCGGCCGGCGTCAAACAAATCTACGGAAATCCCTGCTGTCGTTGTTGACCGACACCTTGCAGTCCATCAAGCCCTTGAGGACCATGGCGCGAGAGAATGCATCCGACCATCTGATGAAAAAAAGGACCAACCGTTTGAACAAGGCGTTACAGAAAGAAGTTCTGAACAGAGAATTTCTGTTGGCCCTTCAACATATACTGGTAACGATCTTTCTGGCAGGCGGGATTTATGTATTGTTAACTTACTGGCACATGACACTGGCCAGCGTGATCGTGCTGGTGTTTCTTGTCTCCCGATTACTGAAGCGACTGAACAGGGTTCAAGAACGTTATCAGGAAATGATCATCAATGAAAGCGCCTACTGGTCTTTACAGCAAACCCTCCAAACGGTGAAAAGTGAGCGAGAGGATATGGGTGGAGACCGGACGCCTGCGCTGAAACAAGCAATTCACCTGGAAAATGTGATGTTTGCCTATGACGACCGGCAGGTGCTGCAAAATGTATCCCTCACTTTTCCCAAGGGCAAAATCATTGCCATTGTAGGCCCCTCAGGGTCGGGAAAAACAACCTTGGTGGATCTGGTAACCGGTCTCCTGCGGCCCCAGCAGGGGGAGGTGTGGATCGACGATTTGCCCCTGGCTGAAATAAATCTGAAAAGCTGGCGCAGAATGATCGGCTACATTCCCCAGGATACCATATTGCTTCACGATACCGTGCTGAACAATATTACCCTGGGAGATCCCGATCTGAGTGCATCAGATGCACAGGACGCCCTGCATGCTGCCGGCGCGTGGGAGTTTGTCAACGACATGCCTAAAAACATGCAGAGTATGGTGGGCGAGCGTGGCGGCAAACTGTCCGGGGGACAGAGACAACGTATCGCCATTGCACGGGCCCTGGTACACAAACCCAAACTGTTGATATTAGACGAAGCCACCAGCGGCCTGGATCCGGAAAGCGAATCCGCTGTTTGCAATACCTTGCAAGAGCTTAGCGGAGAACTCACTATCCTGGCTATCTCGCATCAGTCGGCCCTTGTTGATATAGCCGATAAAGCCTACCGTATTGAGGAGGGGAAAATCATGCAGGCGGGAAATGGCCCGGACCCGATGAGTCCTCAACCGACATCGACACTGAATACGGTTGCAAGCAGCGCGGAATGGGTGGTCGAAAAGACCTAAAAGGTTTACAGCCTGATATGCCAAAAAAACAACCACAGCATGGTATTGACGAAATTATCTGCCGTATCCGTCTTATCGCCTTTGATTTCGATGGTGTGTTTACCGACAATATGGTTTTTGTATCTGAAGACGGCACCGAAGCCGTGCGATGCTTTCGCAGCGATGGCATCGGTTTGCAAAAACTGAAAAAATTGGGTATTGAAACCGTTATCATATCCACCGAGGCCAATCCTGTGGTATCAGCCCGGGCAAGGAAATTAAAGATTTCCTGCATTCAGGACTGCCAGGATAAACGCGCCGTGCTGAACGATATTGTTCAGGAAAAAAACATTACCCTGGAAGAAGTCGCTTTTGTGGGCAACGACATCAACGACCTGCCCTGTCTTGAGTGCGTTGCCTTGCCCATTGTGGTTCAGGATGCATATCAGGATGTCGTACCCACCGCGCTCTATCAGACCAAACGTCCGGGTGGTCATGGCGCTGTGAGGGAGATCTGTGATTTGTTTGAATTTTTTTGTGCTGAGGAGCAGACTGACCCGGGCTTGCATCTGTATGACCAGGCAGCTTCCACCAATGCTTTGCGAACATGGCAGTTACCAGTTTTGGTGATAGCGCTCTTTTAATGTTCCACTGGAATGCTCAGACGGAATCAAGCGAGATAAGCATCAACTGTGATGGTTTTTTAAAGCGGCTTAGGTCGCCAGTTCTGCAAACACGGTTACCGCTACAACCAGCGAGACACCACGGGCTGCTGCAAGGCAGAGACAATCGAGCCAAACGCCAACCAGGCACCATCTGTCGGATTTGATCGGTGAGCCGATCGACACGGTGAAGGTTCTCATGAACAGCATCGATATATTCCTGCAGAGCGACCTGCTGGGCCGGATAGCGCATAGCGATATCGGATAGCCAGCTAAAATAGGTTTGGACCATTTGGAACTGCCAGTGAATGTGAGCCGTTTCTGAGCAAAAAAGCTTTGAGGCGCTGTTTGGCTTTACATTTGCATACAGCTCACCACGGGCTCGATTAAATCGCGCATGGCTTCATCTGAACATCGGGAACATAAACGGCGGTCAGTTCACCGGCCGATGTAAGCGGGCAGCATGGCGCATCTCGGTGATCGTTTTTGATACGATCCCGCTTTTTTGGGGATCATGGAAGGGGCGGCACCATACAGGCAAATCCTTTTTGAGTTAGATGACGGTAAATGCGTAACCACATGGGCGGTTCATACACAAAATGCATTGTTTTGAAGTTGAAACCATTTTACGGCAGAATTTGTCAGGCATCCAGATCGTTGGCAATAGTTCCATAAAGCTGGGTTGATTTTGACGACCTTCATCAGCAATGGCAATGGTGATTGTTTTTTTGTGGACATCCATTCAATAAATTTTACAGTGTTCATGACCTGCTCTTGGTTATGGCTCTGTGTTAAGGGTTGTTGAAGACTTTTACATAACGAAGTCATCAAGCATTGATTGAAAAAAGATTGAATATATAAAATGCATTTAACATAGAGATTATGGGGAGGAGTAACAATGCGTAAACTTTCATTAAATGGAAAGGTCATTCAAGATAGTAGTGATTGCTATGTGATTGCCGAAATCGGGCATAACCACCAGGGCGATCTCGAAACTGCCAAGGAGATGTTCCGGGTGGCCAAAGAAAGCGGGGCTGATGCGGTCAAACTCCAGAAAAGAGACAATCGGAGCCTGTTTACCAAGGCCGGGTATACCAAACCCTATGATAATCCCAACAGCTATGGAGCAACTTACGGCGAGCATCGGGAGTTTTTGGAGTTCGGCGAATTTGAATACAAAACCTTGATGGATTATGCGGATGAAATCGGCATTACCATGTTTTCCACCGCCTTCGATTTCAACAGCGCTGATTTTCTGGCCAAACTCGACATACCGATTTATAAGATCGCTTCCGGGGATCTAAAAAACATTCCCCTGCTGACCCACATTGCCAGGTTTAATAAACCGATGGTTCTCAGCACAGGCGGGGGAACCATGGAGGATGTCAACCGGGCCTATGACGCTATCATGCCCATCAACCAGCAGCTCTGTATACTCCAGTGCACGGCAGGCTACCCAGCGGAATTCGAAGAGCTCAATCTGAATGTGATTACGACTTTCCGCGAGCGCTTCCCCAGTGTCACCGTTGGTTTGTCTTCCCACGACAACGGCATTGCCATGGCCGTAGCAGCTTATATGCTGGGCGCCAGGGTAATCGAAAAACACTTTACCCTCAACCATACATTGAAAGGCACGGATCATGCTTTTTCATTGGAACCCACCGGTTTCCGCAAGCTGGTCAGAGACCTGCAGCGCACCAAAGCTGCCATGGGGGATGGTGTCAAACAGGTTTATCCCAGCGAGATAAACCCCATCACCAAGATGGGCAAAAAAATGGTCGCTGCACGTGATTTACCGGCCGGTCATATGATACGACGCGAAGACATCGCTTTCAAGTCACCCGGTGACGGTTTGCCGCCTTACGATATCGACAAAGTCATCGGTCGGGTAACCCACGCAGCCATGCAGGAAGATGATGCCATCACCTTTGACGCATTAAACGGCTCCGAGCATCTGGCAAAGGCGGCATCGTGAAAAATTTGTTCCAATTGGAGACTGAAATTGCCGTTGTAACGGGAGCACTGGGCAAGTTGGGTCCCATCTGGATAGAAGCCTTGCTGGGTGCGGGAGCATCGGTGTTTGCTCTGGACCTGCCTGAATCTAAGATTTCCGAAGATTTTGTTCGATTGCAGGCGGATTATGATGAAACCCGATTGAAGCTGGGTCGTACCGATGTCAGGGATCGTCAAGCGCTTGAAGACGCATATCAGCATTGTTTTTCTGCCTTTGGAATTCCCACGATTCTGGTGAACAATGCCGGCATCGACCGACCGCCTGCCATTTCGTCCAAAGCCTATCGACTGGAAGATATACCCCTGGAGGAGAACCGGGAGATTCTTGAGGTCAATACCCTGGGGTTATTTCTGGTATCCCAGGTGTTCGGTTCCCGGATGGTCAAGGCCGGCCGGGGTTCGATTATCAATATCGGCTCGTTATATGCCGGCGTTTCACCTGATGCGCGGTTTTATGACCACCTTTCCGGAGAACTGCCGTTTCTCAAGCCTCCGGCTTATGGCGCATCCAAGGCCGCGGTTGTCAATCTAACCCGTTATCTGGCAACACATTGGGCCCCCCATGGTGTGCGGGTGAATGCCTTGTCACCCGGTGGTGTGCTGGGGGGTCAGGACGAAGAATTCAAACGCAAATTTTGCAATCGCGTCCCCATGGGAAGAATGGCTGACGCTGAAGATCTATATGGACCGCTGCTTTTCCTGGCCTCAAAAGCATCCGCCTATGTAACCGGTGCTGAACTGGTTGTGGATGGCGGTTTCACGGCATGGTAAGTAGATACCCTGACTAAGGACCAGGCACTGATTCAACCTATAAAAGTTAATATTATTCACATTCAGCGTGTGATAAATTCAAAATCTGAATATTGAAATACGAAACAAATTCAAATATCGAATGCTCAAATGGTTCAAACATGGCGATTGAACTGGTAACTCCATGGTCTTGTTTTGATCATTCGAATTTGGATCATTAGGTATTGTTTAGGATTTCGAATTTCGTGCTTCGGATTTAAATAACTAACGCCTTCGGCATAGCCAAGCACCTTTGACCTGACCTAAAGAAGCAGGTTTAAGATGACGAAATAAACATAAAACGGAGTTACAATGAAACCAAACAGCCTCCCCGACACGATTCCAAACTGGATCAACGGTCAAGCGTGTGCGGCAATATCTAAGGAAACTTTTGACAAATTGTCACCGGATACCGGCCGTAAACTGTGGTTGGTTGCACGGTCCGGGTCACAAGACGTTCAAAATGCAATCCAGGCCGCCCGCCTTGCCCAGGCAGATTGGGCAGAACGAACCCCGGTGCAGCGCGGTGATATCCTTTACGACATCGCCCAGGCCATGCGCAAACATCAAAAAGAGATCGCCGCGATCGTTGCCATGGAAACCGGCATGTCTTTTGCCTCGGCGCTTGGTGAGACCGGCGGCGCCATTGCTCAAGGAGAATTTGCGGCGGGCGAAGGCCGCCGCTTTTACGGCCGTACCACCACCAGCGCGGTGCCCAATAAGTATGCCATGACCGTGCGACAGCCGCTGGGGGTCGCCGGGTTGATCATCGCTGCCAACACGCCCATTGCCAATGTGGCCTGGAAGGTGTTTCCCGCATTGATTTGCGGCAATGCCGCCGTATTGAAAGCTGCGGAAGACACACCGGCTACCGCCTGGTATTTTACCCGTTTAGCACATGAAGCAGGTCTGCCGCCGGGAGTTCTCAATGTTATCCAGGGGTACGGCCGGGAGGCCGGCGCGCCCCTGGTTGCCAATCCGGGCGTGGATGTTGTCAGTTTTACCGGGTCAACCGCGGTGGGTCGTCAAATTGCCTCGGTTGCCGGTGAGCGGCTGGCCAAGGTGTCCCTCGAGTTGGGCGGCAAAAATCCATTGGTGGTCTGCGACGATGCCGATCTGGCGTCGGCTGCAAAATGGGTATTGCTTTCGGCTTTCAGCAATGCCGGACAGCGCTGTGCATCAGGCAGTCGTATCATCATTTTTGATGCTGTTTATGATCAATTTCGTGACATGCTGATGGAACGTACCCGTGAACTCAGTGTCGGACCAAACGATGAGAATGATCTGGGCCCGGTGATCAATGAAAAACAGCTCAATAATATGCTTATGGCAATCCAGGATGCCCAGCAGAACGGTGCTGTGGTTTTGACCGGTGGCCACCGCCTGACCGATGATACCCATAAAGATGGTTTTTACATGGCACCCACCTTGATTGAGAACGTTGATCCCAAAGACGATATTTCCACCTCCGAACTGTTTGGGCCCATAACCTGTCTTTACCGTGTCGCTGATTTTCACGAAGCCTTGCAACTGGCCAACGATTCACCTTATGGCCTTACCGCCTGTATTCATACCCGCAACTTTCACCGGGCCATGGCGTACTGCCAGAAAGATTCAGACAGGCGTCGCTGTGGTCAACGCCGGCACTTTCGGCAGCGAGCCCCATATGCCCTTTGGTGGATTGAAGCAGTCCGGCAATGGCACACGGGAGCCAGGAACGGAAGCCCTGGACGTCTATTCCGACTTGAAAAACATCCTCATAAATATTGACCCGGAGAAGCTGTAAAAAAATGAATATCGATGATTGCAACATTGTTGCACTGATACCGGCCCGGGCTGGTTCCAAGCGTGTGCCGGACAAAAACATTCGACCACTGGCAGGTCACCCGCTCATCGCGTATACCATTGCAGCCGCCATCGACAGCGGTATCTTCAGCGATGTGATCGTCTCAACAGACTCGGAGCATTATGCGGAAATCGCAAAACACTATGGGGCGCAAGTACCGTTCCTGAGACCTGCAGCGCTGGCCGGCGACCAGTCACCTGACATTGAATGGGTGGCGTTTACGCTTGGCCGCCTCCAAGAGACGGATCCTATATATAACTGTTTCAGCATATTGCGGCCGACCAGCCCGTTTCGACTGCCGGCAACCATCCAACGTGCCTGGCAGGCGTTTTCGTGCCAGCAGGGCGTGGACTCCTTGCGGGCGGTGGAAAAGTGCACCCAACATCCTGGAAAAATGTGGGTTGTTCGGGGCAACCGGATGATGCCCCTACTGCCGCTGGGGTCTGTCGAACAACCCTGGCATAGTAGTCAACATGCCTCTTTACCGGAAATACATGTTCAAAATGCAAGTCTGGAGATTGCATGGTCGCGGGTTGTACTTGAAGATCAGACCATCGCGGGCAATGTGGTGATGCCGTTTTTCACCACTGGTTATGAGGGATTTGACGTCAACAATGAATATGACTGGCAACTGGCGGAACTCATTGTTCAAAAGGGTGACGCAACACTGCCCCAGGTCATTCAATCTGCATACGGAAAATAATTGTTTGCCGTCGATCTCACAGCAGGAGAAAACTTGAGTTTCTGCCTTGGTGGATCAGACTGAGAAAAATTTATTAAACGTTCGGCATAAATATAATGAAAAAGGAGCACACCTTATATGTTAGAAATTAAACTGATTCCTGAAAAAGAGTTCAAACGCGTTCGCGCGGCAGACATAGACAAATATACAAAACTACAATTATTGGCCGATATGTGCCGCGCCAATGCCATTGCCACGGTCAAACGTGCAGGATCGGGACACCTGGGTTCCAGTTTCAGTTCCCTGGACATCGTTACCGCCCTCTACTTCGCCGAAATGAATATTTCAGAAGTGGGTATCTCCCATCCTGACCGGGACATCTATTTTTCCTCCAAGGGTCATGATGCCCCGGGACACTATGCGGTGCTGTATGCCATGGGCATCATCTCTGAAGAACAGTTCATAAATCTGAGACGCCACGGCGGCACCCATGGTCATCCGGATGTCAGTATCGCCGGGATAGAAGCAAACTCGGGCTCACTGGGTATGGGGATTTCCAAGGCCAAAGGAATGGCATGGGCTAAAAACGCCAACAAGGCCGGTGGTCGGGTCATGGTGATGACCGGCGATGGAGAACTGCAGGAAGGACAGATCTGGGAGTCGTTGCAGACAACCGCGCATCAGAGAGTCAATAACCTCACCGTTATCGTCGATTTTAACAAATTTCAATCGGACAAGAATTTCAAACACATCATTGACCTGGGGGACCTGGAATCCAAATTCAACGTTTTCGGCTGGCATGTTGAGCGCTGCGATGGACACGATTTTGCTGCGTTGGCACAGGTCTTTTCCAAACTCAAGGGAATCACCGATAAACCCAAAGTCTTGATTGCCGACACCGTCAAAGGTAAAGGCATTTCGTTTATGGAAGGTCCGGCGGAATTGCCGGACGAAAACTATCTATACAAATGGCATGCCGGTGCGCCTGATGACGATGCTTTTGAAGCCGGATACGGGGAGCTTACCGAAAGGATAAACAAGCAACTTCAACGGGCCGGTCTGAAAGATCTGGCTTCTGAAGTCATCGAAACAAGAGAAAAAAACAGGGTGAAGCTTAAGGACACTGCTGAAAAGGTCGTCACCGCGTATGGCCAGGCACTGGTGGAACTGGGGGCGGACAGAGAGGACATGGTCGTTATGGATGCTGATCTGTCGGCGGATTGCGGCTTGCGACTTTTTGAAAACACCTTTCCGCAACGATTTATCGAAGGCGGCATCGCCGAGCAGGACATGGTCTCCACTGCCGGCGGTCTGGCCCTGCAAGGCATGCTGCCGGTTGTCAATTCGTTCGGGGTATTTCTGGCCTCCCGTGCCAACGAACAGATTTACAACAACGCCACCGAGAAAACCAAAATCATTTACGTTTGCCACTATGCCGGGCTGATTCCCGCCGGCCCGGGCAAATCTCATCAAAGCGTCCGTGACATATCGCTCTTGGGTGCGTTGCCGAACATGACTACCATTGAACCTGCCAATGCAATCGAGACCAAAGAAGCCTTGAAATGGTGTGTCAATGAGGCGACCCAAAGCTGCATGATGCGATTGGCGATTTCACCGTCACCCAGAACCATTCCATTGCCGGATGACTACCAATTTATTTCCGGCAAAGGCACGGTTGTTATGGATGGGCAGGATGCCATCCTGTTCGCCTACGGCCCGGTCATGCTGAATGAGGCCATGGTTGCTGCGGAAACACTGCAGGAACAAAACGTTTCCCTGAAAGTGGTCAACTTGCCATGGCTCAATCAAATAGATGAAGACTGGTTTGAAGAGAGTGTGGGGGAAATTGAAGCCGTCTTTGTTTTGGATAATCATTCCCAATACGGCGGACTGGGAGATCAGGTCTTGAATACCGCCCAAAAACGGGATGGATTACGCGCCAAAAGGTACATGAAATTTGGTATAACCGAGTATCCGGCCTGTGGTACACCCCCGGAAGTGCTGGCGTATCATAAATTGGATGGCAAGAGCCTGGCAGCGTCTATCCTGGAAACGGTGCGGGAACGGAATACAACTGAAAAATAGCTATTTGGGGAATATTATTAATAGGTTATTACTCATTCCGGTTGAAAATCAGGTGCGGGAGCTCGACCCCAAGCTGCTGCTGGCCTGTATTGCAGCACGGCGGGGGTTCTCATCGGTGATAGGGTCACGCCAGCAGCTGGATTTTCATATTGCTTCTTTTCCAAGAGGCATCTACCTCTCTAAGAGTATGACCGTTCGCAGCATCAGGATGTTCAAGATTTTACGCAATCTTGGGCATGAAATCGTTGCCTGGGATGAAGAGGCCCTGGTGCACCTGCCGCCCGAGACCTATTTTTCGAGACGACTCTCCCCTGAAGCAATGCGGTATCTGTCCCATCTGTTCGCGTGGGGTCAGGACAATGTCGATTTGTGGCGCCAATACCCCCAGTTGCCGGCCCAATTGCCGATCCATATTTCCGGCAATCCGCGCAATGACATGCTGCGCCCAGAAATGCACGGATTCTTTGAAGACGACATCGCAAAAATTCGCAACAGCTATGGAGATTTCATCCTGGTCAATACCAACTTTAATCACGTAAATGCCTTTTACCCGGTCCAGGGTCTGTTTTTGCCCCTGAAAAACCCAGATCAGGAACCCAGGTTCGGTCGTTCCGCCAGAGGCATGACTCGGGAATTTGCCGAAGGATTTCGGGATCACAAACTGGCCATATTCAAGGATTTCAAAGAACTTGTTCCTTGCCTGGAACGCGCATTTCCGAACCATACGATTGTTGTCCGACCACATCCGACAGAAAAACACGACGTCTATCACGAGATTGCCGCTCAGTGCGAGCGGGTGCGGGTAACCAACGAAGGCAACGTGATCCCTTGGCTTATGGCCGCCAGGGCACTTATCCACAACGGTTGTACCACAGGTGTGGAAGCTTATGTCATGCGTGTGCCGGCCATTTCCTACAGGGCGACGGTCAACGATACCTACGACTACGGCTTTTACCAGTTACCCAATCGCTTGAGTCATGAATGTTTTAATTTCGAACAGTTGCGGGCAACCCTGATGAAGATTTTGAGTGGCGAACTTGGCGCTGTGGATGGCAACAAAAGCAGGGTTCTGATTGATCATCACCTGGCAGCGACAACAGGCCCGTTAGCCTGTGAGCGAATTGTTGACGTTATTGAGGCGCTAGGGGCAGGACGTTCCCAACTGGCGGAGCCAACGCTGATAAATCGAGTGAATGGCTGGTCCGTAGCCACCGGGCGAAGGTTGGTAAAGAAATTTCTCTCTTTCCTCCCGGATTCGCATAACCGGCCGGAGTTTCATCGCCATCGTTATCCGGGAACCTCCCTTGATGAGGTGCGTGAAAGGGTCTCACGGATCAAGAAGGCTCTTGGCGACCGCAGCGTGTCACAAGTAGACCAGGTCTCAAGTGAGATCTTTCAGATCAGTCCACAAACGGAGTAAGGTCACATCTTTCCAAGTGAGACGCAGCCCCTAAGATTACCCTAACCCGGATAAACCGGAACCGAACAGGAAAAATTAATCACGAAAGCACGAAATAACGAAAACACGAAAAAAAGATGGCTTAAATTTCGTGCTTTCCAACTTTCGTGTTTTCGTGATGAAAAAAATTTTTGCCATAAAATGCTAAAGAAATAACCTTGTAAGAAACTAACGTTGCACAAATTAGTTTTCGCACGATGGAGACCGAAATTGTCAGCCAGCCCGCATTATGAAATCTATTTTGGTGGACCCGATCAACCAACAGGTCGCTTGCGAGATCTATTGGCCGAGCAGATTGAAGCGGTTCCGGCGGGCGGAACAATTGACTGGGTTACCTACTATTTCCGCGACCAGAGGCTGGCTGAGCAGTTGCTCCGGGCCCATCGCCGGAATGTTCATGTGAGGGTGACCCTGGAAGGCAATCCCCACGTATCGCACGCCAACAGCGCCGTGGTTGCCATGCTTACCGGGACACAGGGCCTTGGGCAGAGGATTTCGAACCGTATACCTGCCGCCGCGCGTACCCATGCCGGGGAGAAAGATGGGCAACCCCAATCTACACGAAAAGCTATATTGTTTTTCACATCCCAAACCGATTGCTTTCATCGGGTCCTTCAACCCGTCCGGCAACGACCCGGAAGAAAGACCGGATGTCATTCGCAAAATCGGCGACCACAACCGCGCCCATAACGTGCTGGTGGGCATCAGCGAACCGGTGCTGGTCGGCGGTCTGGTGAAGCATGCACGATGGATACACCGGGCACGACACCGAATCTTTGAGCCCTTTTTTGGAAACGGTAACCGTGCCTTGCGTGGGACGAACACGGAAATTCATTTCCTGCCTCGGGCCCGAACCCATGCGGCAGGGCACTTCCTCAAGCGTTTCGGTGAAGGTGCCCGCATCCGTGTTGCAGCCTCGCACCTCAACGGGACGACCGCTGTCAGGACCATGCTGAAGATTTCCCGCCGGGGGGCTTCACTTGAAATACTGGCAGAGCCGACCCTCAGACGCGTCCCTTTGAAGACCGAAAAGAAGCTGACCGCAGCTGGGATACCCTTTCGACGGGTCACCCATGCCGAGAACGTGCCCATGCACAATAAATTTGTCCTGGTGGAGCAAAAAAAAAGACGCTGGGTTATTTTCGGCAGCTATAACTGGTCGACACTGTCGTTTTGGATCAATCAGGAAATCTGTGCTATTTCCAGCGAACCGAAACTTTTTGAAGCGTTTGCCGAACGCTGGGAAGTCTTAGAGGCCCAAAAGTGAAAAAATCACTCATCATTCCCGTTGAAAACCAGGTGCGCGAATTCGATCCCAAGCTCCTTTTGGCATGTATAGCGGCTCGCCGGGGTTTCTCCGCATTGATTGGATCACGTTGGGAAATTGACAACCGGATCGCCTCTTTTGAAAGAAGCGTATACCTTTCCAAGAGCATGACCGCCCGCGGTGGAAAAATGTTCCAGATCATGCGCAAGATTGGTCACGAGATCGTGGCCTGGGATGAAGAAGCCCTGGTGCACCTGCCACCCGAAACCTTTTTTTCGCGCCGGATCTCACCCACAGGAATAAAACACGTTTCCCATCTCTTTGCATGGGGTCAGGATAACGCCGATTTATGGCGGCAATATCCACACCTGTCTCCCAAGACACCGATCCACATTACGGGAAATCCCCGCGGTGACATGCTGCGGCCCGAGATGCGTGATTTCTATGCCAAAGAAATCAAAGCGCTATCACAAAACCCATGGCGAGTTTATCCTCATCAACACGAATGTCAATCACGTCAATGCTTTTTATCCCCACCAGAACCTGTTCATGCCGGTGAAAAATCCCGGTGAAGAACCCCGTTTTGGCAAGGCCGCCAGAGGCATGAGCCGCGAATTCGCCGAAGGACTGCGGGCTCACAAACAAGCCATATTCGATGCGTTCAAAAAGCTCATCCCGGAGCTGGCACGAGGCTTTTCCGGATTTGACGATTGTTGTCAGACCTCATCCAACCGAGAATCATGAAGCGTACAAAAAAATTGCTGCAAGGTGTAAGCATGTCCAGGTGACAAACGACGGCAATGTCGTTCCCTGGCTTCTGGCAGCAAAAGTACTTGTGCACAACGGCTGTACGACCGGGGTAGAGGCTTATGTGATGAGGGTTCCGGTAATCACGTATCGCCCATCTGTCAATGACTACTACGACAATGGGTTCTATCGGTTACCCAACCTGCTCAGCCACCCGTGTTTTACTTTTAAGGAACTGTGCTTGACAATCGAGAAAATTATTGGCGGTGAACTCGGGGCTGCTTATGGTGATGAAAGACAATCGAACATCGATCACTATCTATCGGCCCAGGACGGTCCGCTGGCATGTGAGAGGATCGTTGATGTCCTTGAAACAATGATGGCAGGTCGATCCGAATTGCCAAAACCGATCTTTTATGATCGAATAAGTGGTTGTTCCGTAGCGAACGGACGCCGGCTGGTAAAGTGGTTGTTGTCATTCCTCCCAAATTCACACAATCGGCCGGAATTCCAGCGCCACAAGTTTCCGGGTATCAGTCTTGGGGCGTTGAACGAGAAGATTGAACGAATACAGCAGATTCTCGGCGATACCGGCAAGCTGAAAGTTGAGCAGCTCAGCGACGTGCTCTTTCGGATTTTCACCTGAGCAAAGGTTACAGCCGGAATCTCGAATAGTTTTTTCCATAGAAAATAGGCCCACGCTTAACGTGAGGTCAGGAGGTTGTATATGAAAGTTTTAATCTTGGGATTAGGAAAATCAGGCACCACTGCCATGGTGTACAAAATAGCCGGTGGGCTTCCAGATTGCCATGCTTTTTCCGGTGGTCAGCCCGGACAACACATCGGCGACTATGAAAACGCGGTATACAAGCACACCTATGAAGAACGTAAAGGCAAAAGCTTTGATTTGTACAAAGAACATTTGCAAAAAGAATCATATGATCGCAAGCTCTGGATTGCCAGGGATCCCCGTGACGCAGCCATCAGCCGCATGCTTTACCGCTGGCACAAAGGCCACAAGGGCAAGAAAAAACAGTATGAGGCACATCTCGAACTAGTCTTGAAAAAGGAAAAAAATCCGGCATCGATTTCTTTTGCGGAACTGTGCCGCTACAGCGGACACAACGACTGGCCCCGTTCGATTGAAGACGTCATTTCCGAAGAGCAGGTTCGCTACGACCGGATGCACGCCTTTGTCAAGGGATTGGGAGACAATTGGTTTCTATTTAAATATGAAGACATGATTTCTGGAGACTTTGTCGTCACTCAACGAATACTTGGGTTTTGCTGTCAAGGCAGATGGAGAAGTTCCCGTTTCAACGGGCAAGGCGAAAGTCGTACGCAAAAAAGCCTCCGGAGATTGGCGACACTGGTATACTGAACAGGATATCGAGTTGTTCAAACCAGCCTACAGGAACTATATGGCGTTGATCGGCTATGACCTTGACGACTGGGTGCTTTCCGAAAAACCGATGATCGAACCCGAGTATTCATCTGTCTACATTCAAAATCTTTCCCACAAAGCCGACCGCAGCATCGTCCGACGCTTTGTGGGTTCCATTGCTCGACGTTTGGCGAAATAGATGACATGCTTTTTTTTATCAGTCGGCTTTCACAACCACTATCACACATGCATGACAATCTGTAATATCTGTGGATAAATATTTGGAATTGACAATATCAAGATATATCGTTTAGGTTAAACGCTCACAAAGGGAAAGAGATTTGAAATGGATAACACCGATCCTTTAGAAAATAGCAAAAAGTTGCCCAAAGTTCTGGGGATTATCCCCGGACGAGGCTCATCAAAACGATTACCGAACAAAAATATTAGAGGAGTCGATAACAATGATTAAAACAAGACAAGTGCGGAGAATCGTGCCGGTATTCGATACACCACTAACTGCAAATGAGGATATCGATGCAGCAGGCTTAAAACAGCTTATTGAATTTCTAAATACAAAAAAATCGGCGGTCTATGGGTGCTGGGCACCGGTGGTGAAGATATGAATCTTTCTTTTGCAAAACGTTTAAAAAAAGATGCTGCCCCGATACTGCAATTTAATCCATATTTTCTATCAACAAAATCATGTATCAGGTTACTTTTTAGAAGAAAGAAGCAATATAACACCTATAATTACCCGCTATTAATCACTTCAGGACTGCAAAGATCCGGCACGCACCTGCTCAATAATCTTTTGAGGGATCATCATCAGATCTTGAGCTATTATGGTGAGCTCCAGATTGGCAGGCCAAATAAATATCATTGGCCTGATTTACAAGACAAGAAAAATATAAATAAGCGCTTTGAAGCGCTAATACCACGCAATCTGGCACGAAAATATTTAAGCTTAAAAAAATATCATAAGTCCAAGGGTGAGCATGATGATTTTGTTTTTGATTTCATATTGTTTAGAAAACTATTTCTCCAGCTCGAGATAAAAAATGAATCATTTGATCAAAGAACGACACTGAACAATTTTTTTAGCGCCTATTTTAATGCCTATTTAAACTGTAGCCATTCAAATTTCTATGACAAATATAAATATATTGTTGCACCGGTTCCGGGAATAACAATACTAAAAAGTTCAATGGAAAATTTTTTTAGAGATTATCCGGATGGAAAGATTTTTATCCTGATAAGAGATCCTTTTATTTGGTGGAACAGTGCCAGAAAGCATACGAAAAACCTAAAGAATAACGGATTGGACCGGTATGAAAAAACCCTTACAAACACCATATGGGCCCACGAAAAATACAAAAACAATGCATTTGCAATAAGCTTTGATCATCTTATTAAAAATACCGAACAATCGGTAGACGCGATATTGAAACATGCCGGCTTGGAATTTGACGAAACTGCGAAGTATCCAAGCAGTTTCCCAGCTTACGCAAATGACAACTCCACCTTTGGACACAAAAAGACCAAGGCAATAGTAAAAGATAAAATAAGAAGAGAGGTGAATATACCTGAAGAGGACAGATCGCATATTAAGACACATATTTATCCTTTGTATTTAAAAGTATTGGAAAACTGCATTATCAATCCGTTAAATGAATAGTTTCCGAGGAAGACATGGTATATGATTAAATTTTTAATTATAACTCAACCCCGAAGCGGTTCCGCCTGGTTCATGAGCTGCTTGAACAGTCATCCTCAAATATATTGCCCGAGGCATACAACGTTATTCAGCAAATATAATTTATCGCCCATTAAGTGGTTTAAACCGCATTTTCTCCAGGTCGATAATCCAATATCGCCTTATTATAAATATCGATCAGGTTCTTTAAAAAGACAAATCGCTCACCGGTTTAACCGAAATAAACTTATTTATGATTTTCTATCCGACATGTACGCCAAAAATCATAATGCTGAGGCCATTGGTTTCAAAGTGAATTATTCACAAATCAGAAAGTATGCGGTGATACTTTCCTGGGTCAAACAGAATGATGTCAAAATTATTCAGTTAGTACGATACAATCTTTTAAAAAGACTTGTGTCGCATAAAATCGCTAATACCCGCAATTTATTTCATACGACCCAATCGGTTGAACCAATTAAAGTACACATAGATCCAAAAGTCCTTATAGAAGATTTTTCAAGACGTGAAAAACGCTTCGCTAAGTATAGAAAGCGTTTTATTAAGTAGATGTTCCATACCTTGAGGTTTCATATGAATCATTGACTGCGGACTTTGATACAGAAATCCGCAAGGTTTTAACATTCCTTGGTGTTGATGAGCTTATACCATTAACCAGCGAGCTCGTTAAGGTAAATCCTGATTCCCTTGAGGATATTATTGAAAATTATACTGAAATAAAAAAGGCTTTAGTCAATACGCAATTTGAAAAATATTTGAATTGACGGATCTCCTTCCATATGAAAACGGATGAGCTAACGGTAGATTATTATAGAGATTTTAGTAATGAAGCCACTCCCCGCGGCAAAGCCGAGGGGAATTAGACCCTAAAAGAGATTATATTATAGAGCCTGATTGACCAAACAGGTTGATGGTGTTGTCGTTTGGGGTGCTTGCGGGAGATCATTGAAGCGCATGAATGCTAAAAATATAAACTTACTTTTTCCAGTTGAAAATCAAGTACGTGAGCTTGATCCCAGACTTCTGCTGGCCTGTATTGCGGCCAAACGGGGCTTTCCTTCGGTAATTGGGCCTATACGGGAGATAGAGTATCACATTGTTTCTTTTCCAAGGAGCATATATCTATCCAAAAGTATGTTGTCCGGTAGAGCGGAAATGTTCAAGATCATGCGCCAGCTTGGCCTTGAAATCGTAACTTTAGATGAAGAGGCCCTGGTTCACCTCCCGGCCGAAATCTATTACTCGCGCCGGCTATCTCCTGACGCGATGGTTTATGTATCGCGTCTTTTTGCATGGGGCCAGGATAATGCCGAGTTATGGCGTCAATATCCCCAATTTCCCGCTGGTGCAACAATCCATATTACCGGAAATCCCCGTAATGACATGCTGAGGCCTGAAATCCGTGTCTTTTATGATATGGAAGTTAACGAGCTCCGCAAGAATTACGGGGATTTTATTCTGGTTAACACTAATTTTAATCACGTCAATGCTTTTTATCCAAGCATGAATTTATTTCAACCAGTAAAAAATCAAGGGGAAGAACCCAAGTTTGGTCGGGCTGCAAAAGGCATGACTCTGGAGTATGCTCAAGGTTTATGGGGACACAAACAGGCTGTTTTCGAAGACTTTCAACGACTCATACCGGCTCTTGACAAGGCATTTTCGGACTACACGATTATTGTTCGTCCGCATCCCACTGAAAATCAAGAAGTGTATCAAAGGATTGCGGACAAATGTGAGCGGGTGCGGGTCAACAACGAAGGCAATGTGATCCCCTGGCTAATGGGTGCTAAAGCGCTCATTCATAACGGCTGTACCACTGGAGTAGAGGCTTATTTGATGCGTGTTCCTGCCATCAGCTATCGGGCGACGATCAATAAAGTCTACGATGATGGTTTTTACCGCCTTCCCAATATGCTCAGTCATCAGTGCTTTGATTTCGAAGAGTTGCGCGTAATGCTGCAAAGAATTCTTGCCGGTGAACTAGGAGCTGCGGATGGCGATCAGCGTGAAGCCCTCATTGATCATTATCTGGTGGCTCAAGACGGCCCTTTGGCTTGTGAGCGGATTATTGATGTTTTCGAAGACATGCTGAAAAACCGGCCTGAATCGTCAGGTCCAGGTTTGGGAGACCGGTTAGAAGGCTGGTATAGAGCAACCCGGCGTGGACTGAAAAAACGGTCCAAGTCTCATCGTCGCGGCTCACATTTAAAGCCGGAGTTCCAGCAACACCGTTATCCAGAGATTTCGCTTGAAGAGGTTTGCATGCGAATATCGCGGTTTCAGCAGATTCTCGGCGACAAAAGAGAACTAAAGACAGAGCGTATATTCAAACAGTTCTTTCGGATCAGCGCGCGATGAAAGGTTTTACAGCTAATTGTGCGGCGATTAGCAGGTTAGTGGCACAAATTTGAGTGTAAGCGCTCATTGGAGATGTGTCATTTGAGGACTTAAAAGCTTACCTCAACGCGTCCAATGCAACGATACATAAGGGAAATTTTCTGGAGGCAGCTCAACACTTTGACCACTAACAAACTTTGGAATGGAGTATATTGATGTTGATGTTCTATCAGTGACAACGTTTTGTTTAAATTTCTTTGAACGCCGAACCCTTTCCGGAAGCATGATAATAATTGACGACTATGGAAACTTTAGTTGTAAAGAGCTCAAAAAAGCGGTAGACGATTTTGTCCGGACCAATTCTCATTCCAAAATGTTTTACTTATTACCTGGTAAGGCAATGCTTATTAAAGTTAATGATATTGATGCCATTTAGCTATCTACAAAATAATGGATCTCAAACACTTAAAACTGCGTCTAATCCACGTTGGTCTTCCTACAGGCAAAACAGAGGTACTAATAACCTCCTTGATTGACAAAGAACTGCACACTTGAACAATTAGGCAGCGAACTTATTAGGTAAATTCTGATTCGCTTGAAGATATTATTGAAAATTATAGCGAACTAAAACAAACCTAAATAAACACAGAATTTGAAACTTTCTTATAATGAAGGCTATAAGAGAGCCTAACAATTTATGAAAATTTATCAATGAGATTATTCAAGATGATTAAGAAACGCTTGGCACATGCCCTTTCAAAATTAACATTCGGCTCCAGTATGACCGCTTCGATGCTTTTCGCATACGGAACAATCAGCCCCGACAAATATCTCAAATGCCGATCCCGGATAAAAAGAATTAAAGCTGAATGTAACAAACCAGCAGTAAATCTGGGTGGTAACGACCATTTAGATACCATGGATATTGTCCAGGTAAATGCGCCATTGGTATTGATATCCCAAATCCAGCGTTCTGGCGGCTCGCTTTTGAGCCAACTCTTTGACGGCCATCCGCAGATACACGCCCACCCTTACGAACTCAAAATTGGCTACCCGAAAAAATATTATTGGCCGAAAATCGATCTTTCCGACTCTCCAGAGAGGTGGTTCCTTCTTCTTTTCGAAGATATTGTGCTTGACCATGCAAAGGAAGGATATAAAAAAGGCAAGAAGGCGGTTCAGGTCTATCCATTTCATTTTGTGCCTTTTCTGCAAAAAGAGATTTTTTTACAGTATGTTAACTCCATAATCCCGTTGCATTTACGCGATGTATTTGACGGCTACATGACGTCATACTTTAATGCCTGGCTTAACAATCGCAATCTCAAAGGCAACCGAAAAAAGTATGTTACAGCGTTCACTCCACGAATGGCCATGTTGCAAGAGAACATGGACAATTTTTGGAAGATCTATCCCGATGGAAAATTAATTTCTGTTGTCAGAGACCCTAAGAATTGGTTTCCGTCCGCTTCCCAACATAGACAAAAAGATTACGGAGATATAACAAGGGCCTTAGATCAGTGGAAAGACAGCGTGAATGCGACGATAAGAAACAAAGAGGCCTCGGAGGAAAACGTTTTCATCGTTCGCTTCGAAGATTTAATCGCCAAAACGGAGCCCGTCATGCAATATTTGAGTAACTTCCTGGATATTGAATTTGACAATGTTTTACTCCAACCAACCTTTAACGGGTCTCCGATCAGTGCCAATACCAGTTTCAAGCTTGAAAAATCAAAAATTATCGAAAGTACTCTATACAGATATAAAACGCTTGGTTCGGAACAACTGAAAAAGATCGAATCAATGACATCAGATCTTTATCGGACCATAATCGACAAAGTCGTCAAATTCTGAACAGGAAGTCATGGAAGCGTCAACCACCTCACACAGGATTATCCGGTCATCAGATATCACAACAATATTTAATAGTTGCTGATAAATTACGCCCAACATCCCTTTTGCTGCACGTCAGGCGTATCCTTCCGGTTGCAGGCTAAACAAACTACACTCAGTTGGCTGCATGGCTGACAATGAAGTTTTCATAATCCCCCAGCACGTCCCTTTCGCCACGCCCGCCATAGATAATTTCCGAGAGAAATCGATTGCTGTTTTCTTCCGTATACGGCAGATCTGCTTCATTGCTTTGCAGCGACAAGAGAGCATCCTTCAATTCAGCTTCATCATGGATGGTCCAGCAGGCCCCCAGTTCTTCGTACTCGGTGGTGTTCTCATGCAGGTATTTCAGGTAGAGAACCGGTTTGCCTTGAACCAGGGTTTCGATGAGGATGCTGGAGCCTATCACCAGCATGACATCGGCCCATTCACACAACTCCACCGATGAATATTCATAGACATTTGACAGGGGAACATTTTCATACACTTGCGCTTCCTGACCGGACCGGGTATGGGGTTTGACCACAATTTCCATTCCCTCGATCTCGGACAGCAGGTCAAAGGTCTTCAGCATCCTTTCAACATCAATCCGGTAAGCAAAACGGGTTGTCATAAAAACAACTTTCAATCGCCCAGAGTTTTTCGTCACTAATTTCATGGTACGTGGTAAAATCTTTTTGTTCTGCGCCATCCATTCCCTGCAGTAGCGAGCGCTGCCCATCACGGAGATTCTTTCTTTATCTACGCCTGCCCGGGCTAAAACATCTGCACGCAATTTGTTCTGGGTAATGATGTAATCAAAGCGATTGAATTTTTCATAGCGGCTTTCCTCGCTTGAACCGGTCCTCACAAAACTATTGGTATATATGAACACACCATGGGGAAGCGCAATAGAGGGGACCGATTTTTCGCCGGCGGCCGTTAAAAGTATGTCGACAACGTATCGATTTGGATTGACATGGTCAAAACATA
Source organism: uncultured delta proteobacterium (assembly GCA_963744665.1). GTDB lineage: Bacteria > Desulfobacterota > Desulfobacteria > Desulfobacterales > B30-G6 > B30-G6. The sequence continues at coordinate 97,785 of CAVUUM010000026.1, forward strand.
CAACCCGTGCTCCAGATTGCTCGATAATGTCACGCGCCCAGGCAATGTCGTAAAATTTCTGCCTGCAGCGTTTATAGACTTTTTTGCCGATCTTTCTGGCATACTTTTGGAGGGTCGCCAACCCGGCAGAAAAGAAGGTCCGGGAATGATGGTCAAGCCTGTTGGCAAGTGCAAAAGAGGTCCTGCCGACAAACCGCATGACACGGTGGGTCGGGCCTAAGTTCCGACTGAATTCATCAAAAATATAAGCTACTTTGACTCCCTGATTTCTCAGAAACCGGAGACGGTAATCAGCATGAAGGTCATACTCCGGATTCAAACAGAAAACAGCCACCGGATAATTATCCTGCTGCAGTTTCCAGACAATAGGCGTGATATGATCGATGTCGTTGAACTCCCGGACAAAAAACAGGTACATGTCGTATTTTATCCTTTTCTATCCACTCCGGATGAAAGTGGGCTGTCATGAAGTTTTAAAATCACTTTTAAATGCTTTCCGCTCTTTGCAATTTCCCAGGCTTCTTTAAATCTGGATAGCGGGAGTACTTTTTCCATGAACACATCGGTCTTTATTTGAGGTAGTAATTCGATTGCCAGATCGAAATGCTTGGCCGCACTGCCTACGGAGCCTACAAGCATCTTATCATAGGCGACAATGGTTTCAAACGTATATTGCCGGTGGGCATAGGGCAGACCCAGCAGGAGAATCCTGGCGCCGGCTGGACTCTGATGAAGAATAGCATCCAAGGCATCTGGATTGCCTGTCACCTCCACGAGATTTTCAAAATCAGCCAGACCGGCCAGATCGTCTGAAACACTGATATCGGAACCGCTGAAATATCCCAGCCTTTGATTGTTATGGTCGAAGACTGTCACATGATGGCCCCAGCGTGCCAGTACCCGGGCGCAAAGGTGCCCGAGTGATCCGGCACCCACCACGGCAACGTGTCTTTGGGCCTTTCTGTCTCGCCAGGTTCGCCGCAGACGTTTGAGTCCTTTCAGCGCAACCGCCAGGGGTTCACAAAGACAGGCTTTCATCAGTTCCAAATCCGGCGGCAGCCGATGAACATACCGTCCGGGTACTACCACATATTCCGCATAACCACCGTTTCTACCGATAACGCCCAGTTCCGTCCTCTGTCTACAGGCGATCCAATTTTCCCGTTGGCATGCCTCACAGCTGCCGCAACTTTGAATACATTCCACAACAACGGGATCGCCGGCTTCCAGGTGATTGACGTTGGGTCCCACATTCACCACCCGGCCACTGAACTCATGACCCGGGACGATGGGATATTTTGCCGTACCATTCTGGTAATACCCCAGGGTTCCTTCGTAAATTTCGATGTCGGTGGAACAGACAGCTTCGTAGGCCACCCGGATCAACGTGTCCCCGGGCTTGACCTCCGGAATCTCAATTTCCTCGATTGCGGCTTGGTGCGCACCATGAATGACCACGGCCTTATAGGTGCGGTCAAAGAGTATCTTTTCCCTGAGATTTGGATTTTTCATGATTCCACCGTCCAACAAACCCTTTACGGTGCCGATGCTCTTGTTGGCTCGAAAGCGGATTGTCTGCCGCAACATGTCCCGGAATCGCATTGTGTCAGTTTTCCTATTTTCACCTGCAGACAGGAAGCGTCCCCAGTCAAAAACGAGTCTGACCGCCTCCACTAACGGATTGACAATTGCATGTTTGGTCCCTCTGATCCCGATCCAGCGGGCCGCCACCGCCTCGCGGTAGTATCGTCTACGGACCTGTCGCCAGTTTTCCTCATGGATATGGTAAAGGGCCGCCCGGGGTTCATAGATAACGTGATAGTTACGCTCCATCCAGTATTTGGCCCAGTCAATATCTTCCAGCCCCAGCAGCCCCTCATCAAATGGATATTGCTGCCACAGATCCTTGCGAACGGCTGAGTTGGCATTGTTGGCAAAAAACCTGGGCGGTTGTAACATCATACGTTTCATGCCAAACGTGCGGCGCATATCCTGGCTTTCACTGAATTTGGATGATTTCCCCCCCAGCTGTCGCCCGTAGACCATGGCGGTGTCGGCGTCGCGCAGGGGTTCGATCAGGTTTCCCAGCCAGTGTTCATCAAACGGACGTGTATGTGCCGAAACAATTGCGATATATTTGCCGGATGTTTCCTGAATCCCGATGTTTAACGAGTGACCAAAGGTGAAATCGCGGCTCTCAATTGGCAACAACTTGTCGGCTTTTTGGGCCGCAATCTCTCTGGTGCGGTCCAACGAGCCTGAATCGACGACAATGGTTTCATAGTCGCGATAGGACTGCTGTTCGATTGCCGCCAGCAAATCCGGCAGAAATTTTTCCTCGTTGAAGGTGCGGATAACCACGGATGATTCGGGGTGGTTCATTTTTCAGCCTTGCGAAGACCCTCGAGCAGGTTTCGTATGGTATTCTCGTGTACCCTGTCCCATGCCCGCGGGCTGCTGTTGGCAGTGTGGGGTGCCAGAAGGCAGTTGTCCAGGACCCGCAAGGGACTGTCCGCCGGCAAAGGTTCTTCTTCAAATACATCCAGAGCGGCACCGGCGATGCGGTGTTGCTGCAGAGCATCTATCAAAGCAGGTTCTTCCAGAACCGGACCGCGTGAGGTGTTGATCAAGTATGCGTCGGCTTTCATCAGCTCAAGCTGTTTCTTGCCGATAAGGTGGTAGGATGTGTCGTTGAGGTCCGCGTTTAGGCTGACAAAATCCGCCGTGGCCAGAAGTTTTTCCAGTGAAACAACCTCCAGGCCTGTAGTCGCCACGAAGTCATCGGGCAGTTCCACAATATCATTGCCAAGAACCCGCATCCCGAAACTTTTGGCGCGCCGCACAACGGCCTTGCCGCAATCCCCCACTCCCACGACACCCAAAACAGATTCGCCCAGGGCCATCAGGCGGGGTTTTTCCCACCGGCCCTGCCGGATATCCCGATCCAGCCACGGCAGTTTGCGGGCAAACGTCAATATGTATCCCAGTACCGTATCCGCCACCGGTTCGGAAAAGGCATTGCGGGTTCTACACACGGGTATACCCCGTTGAGCAGCCGCCTCCGCATCAATGGAATCAATCCCCGTGCCCCATTTGGAAATTACCTTAAGCCGGGGAGCTGCTGCCAGGACACGCGCAGTAATCCGGTCATCACCGCAAATAATGCCGTCAATGTCTTTCACGACCTCAAGTAATTCTTCTTCGCTCAAGCGCTCGTTGACCCGGGCACCAATCAGTTTAACACCCTCCTCGGCAAGACGCTGCCGATAGGTTTCCATCACAGGGAGAAAATATGGAGCGGAAACCAGAACATTCCAAGTCATTGCTATTGTATTCTCCTAATCCGATCGAGCCGGATTTGATTGAGGTTACAGATATTCTTTGGTCAATGAATCCTTTTGCAGCAATTCTTCGACCCGTCTTAAATCTTCATTGGTGTCAACGGCATGGGTGGAATATGCGGTTTGTACCATTTTCACCTTGCGCCCGTGCTCGATAAACCGCAGCATGTCTATGGACTCGGCCACTTCCAGGGGTGTCGGGGACAGTTGGATAAATTCCTGCAGTGAGGCGGCAGTAAACGGGATGATACACACCTGCTTGAAAGTCGCGAGCTGATCGAAGGGCTGAATTCGCCGGGTGGGTATGGCTTCCCGGGACATGTAAACGGCAAACCCATCGGCATCCATGACGACTTTGATGGTGTTCGGATCTGCAAATTCTTCTTCCGTTTGAATGCGCGCCGTCAAATTGACACAGGCGATCTGTTTATCATTGTTGCGCAAGGGTGCCACTGCGGACTCTATCATCTGCGGATAAGTCATTGGTTCATCGCCCTGGACCATAACGATAATATCCGCGCTGAATTTCTCGGCTGCCTCGGCCACCCGGTCGCTGGCCCGTTGATGGGAACTGGATGTCATGATGGCCCTGCCGCCAAAGGCGTTGACCGCATCCATAATTTCCTGATCGCAGGTAGCCACAAAAACATCGTCCAATGCCGGGCACATGGCCGTGCGCCGGTAAACATGCTCGATCATCGGGCGGCCCAGAATGGGTGCCAACGGCTTTCCCGGAAAGCGGGTCGATCCCATACGGGCCGGTAATACGGCAACAATTTTCATGAGTTATCCTTCAATGAGTACTGCCCGGGCAGGCGCCCCATCGCTGCCGACCAACTTCAGCGGCAGGCAAATCAGCTGGTAAGACCCCGGACGAACAGCCTGCAGATCTAATCCCTCCACAACAACAACCCCGGCTTTGAGCAACGTACGGTGGGTCAACGGTTCTGGATCGGCAAACATTTGCACCGACAAATAATCGACGCCCACCAGTCGAATGTTCCGTTCAACGATCCAGGCCGCCGCTTGCGGGCTGAGAGCGACAAAATCGGAATGGAAGTTGTGATCGGGTTTTCGCCACAAGTCCGAATTAGGTGTTTTGAAAAGCAGCCGGCTGGTATCGTGAGGCAGCGAAACACTTTCCAGAAAATCCGGCTCAATAGACCGGACTGCCGGTACCTCAATCACCATGGCCGGCCCAATAAGTGTGTCCAAGGACAGGTCTTCGACCGTCGAGGCATTGTCGATAAAGTGTCCCGGAGCATCCACATGGGTGCCGGTGTGCACACTGCAGCAGATCCGTGAAACGTTGCACTCATCTCCTTCTGAAAGCGCCCGATAACGTTCCAAGACAACCGGGGAGTCGCCAGGCCACACCGGAAGACCCGGGCTGACCGGTACCGAGATATCTATAATTTTCAACGAACACCCCTCTCAGATTGCATCAAACGATTCGTGACAACGCACTCAGCTTTGCCGATAGTGGGCCATTATCTATCTTTTGACTTCAATTTTGTCAAGCGTTTTAGTATTTTATGCATCTCTTATCCATACCTCTAGGTATGGCAAACCATCCTATATTTGGCTTGCAATGCTGTCGAATTTTGTGGTAGATAATAAGTTTACATCCGTAATCAGATTTAATTTATTATGGTATGGATATGATTCAGACTTTTCGGTTAGACATGTGAAAGGAGACTACCGGGACCATGACGTCGAAAAATCCTGTTTTATTGATCCCGGTTGAAAACCAGGTGCGCGAGCTGGATGCCAAGCTTTTGCTGGCCTGCATCGCAGCTATACGGGGACTGCCGTCCATCATCGGCTCCAAGCGGGAAATGGAATCGCGCATTACGGATTTCCCAAGAGGCATATACCTCGCCAAATCCCTGCTGCATGGCCACAGCAAGTTTTTAAGAATTGCCCGCAAGCTGGGCTATGAAATCGCGGCCTGGGATGAAGATGCCCTGGTCCACCTGCCGGCAGATACCTATTTTTCCCGAAGACTCTCACCCGTATCCATCGGTTGTCTGTCCCATCTTTTTGCATGGGGAGAAGATAACGCCGAATTGTGGCGCCAGTATCCCGACCTGCCAGCCGATCTACCGATCCATATTACCGGCAACCCCCGCAATGATTTGCTGCGCCCCGAGATACAACCGTATTATGAAAAGGAAGTCAGCAAAATAAGGGAGACTTACGGGGAGTTCATTCTGATCAATACCAACTTCAATCATGTGAACGCTTTTTCTCCCATCCGCAATCTATTCCTGCCGACTGACAATCCAGATGAAATACCAAAATTCGGACGAGCCGCCCGGGGTATGCCCCGCGAATATGCCGAAGGATTGCGAGATCTTAAACAAGCAACTTTCGAACATTTTCAAGAAATGATCCCGGCCCTTGAAAAGGCTTTCCCCAACACCACCATTGTCGTGCGTCCCCACCAGGTAGAAAATCCCGAGATCTATCGACAAATCGCTTCGGGCTGCCGGCGGGTGCACGTAATAAACGAGGGCAATGTCGTGCTCTGGCTGATGGCCTGCAAAGTGCTGATCCACAATGGCTGCACCACCAGTGTCGAGGCTTTTGCCATGGGGGTACCGGCGGTCAGCTATCGAGCCACAACAAATGACGAATACGACCATGGCTTTTACCGTCTGCCGAACATGCTCAGTCACCCGTGCTTCAATTTAGAGGAACTGCGACAAACCCTTAAAAAAATTCTTGACGGTGAGCTTGGCGTTGGAAATGGAAACGGGCGACAGGAACTCATTGACCACTACCTGGCCGCACAAAAGGGGCCGCTGGCCTGTGAAAAAATCGTTGATGTTCTTGAAAGGGCGGCGTCCGATTTATCCAATTTCCCGGGGCCACCGATGGGTGATCGTCTGCAAGCATGGTTCAAGGCAAATACTCGCCGGGTACGGCGATGGTTCAAACTACGCAAGGCAGATCCTACCCGATCGCTGGAACACCAGCAAAACAAGTATCCCGAAGTCCCTATTGCCGAGATTCGTAACAGGGTTGAACGTTTTCAGCAAATACTCGGCAATGACAGTCGACTTAATATAGAACAAATCTGCCGAAGTCTCTTCCGGATCAGTGCATGAAAATTATCTGAGAAACATATTATAAAATGCTTGAAATCGTAACAAGGATAACGTCATGGGTTTGACACCTCAATTTAAACCTGGATTGAATTCCGGATTGACCGGCAATACACTTGATGACAGCCGGACACTTTTGGCCAACGCATATGAATCCTGGCTGGAACATATACAACCGGTATCTGCCCCTTTGGCGTTGATTTCACAAATCCAGCGTTCGGGGGGATCTATGCTGAGCCAGCTTTTTGATGGCCACCCACAAGTGCATGCCCACCCGCATGAATTAAAGTTCGGATATCCTAAAAAATATATCTGGCCCCCCATAGACCTTGGCAACCGCCCGGATCGATGGTTTGAAATTCTATTCGAAGATATTGTGGTACGGCATTTTCGGTATGGATATAAAAAAATGGCAAAGTACGAGGATACCTTCCTTTTTATTTTTCTGCCGTTCCTGCAGAAAAAACTTTTCCTGAACTATTTTAAATCCATAAATAAAATAAGCCAAAGAGACGTGTTTGACGCGTACATGACTTCTTATTTCGGTGCCTGGGTAAACAACCAGAATCGTCTTGGAGACAAAAGGTTCATTACCGCCTTCACGCCTAGAATGGCCTTTATGGATTCGAACATGGCGTCGTTTTTCAAGGTATACCCTGACGGTCGCTTGATCTCTGTTGTGCGTGATCCTAAAAACTGGTTTCCCTCTGCAAAGCGTCATCAGGTGGACAAATATGGTGATATCACATTAGCGCTGAACCAGTGGAATGAAAGCACCCGCAGTATGGTTCGCAACAAAAAAGACTATGGCGATCGGGTCTGTATTATCACCTTCGATGATTTGGTACAACGCACCGGGCCGGTGATGCGCTATCTGGCTGAATTTCTTAACATCCGCTTTGAAGACATTTTATTGACGCCAACCTTCAATAAAATACCCATAAAACCGAATACGAGTTTTAAACTTGAAAACCCCGGTATCATGATCAGTGCACTTGAAAGGCACAAGACTTTAAGCCGGGAAGAACTGGATACCATCGAGACCATGACGGGCGACAGATATTCGCAGGTCATGAACATGGTTACGTCGATTCCGTGAACGCCCTGTTGGGTGCCATGCTAAACCTGTCGCAAGAGTTCCGTGAGGGTTACGAGTGTGTATTTATTTTTCGTAAGGCATTTCAATGATATAGACCACCTGACACCTGTGGTATGGAAACTGCGGAAAGACCGCTATCAGGTGGCTGTTTTCTGCATGAACTTAAGATACGATATCCAGCAGGATTATCGCCTCCGGTTTTTAAAAGATCAAGGTGTGACTGTCGATTATCTGTACGATGCATTTGATATAAAACGGGATCCGGTACATCAATTCCTTTATGGGCTCATTCGTGCAAGTTACAATGCCCAGCAGAAACTGACACACAATTCTCAAGGTTCATCCGGAAGTCTGCCAAAACTGCTGGGCCAACTGTTTGGTCTTGCAGGAACCCTGTTTTATAAAATTGTCCGCTTAATTTATTATGGCCGCCGGTGGGCACGTTCGGTTTTAGAGCGCACCAATGCGCAGGCAATCTGTTTTGACTACATCATGCCAAGATCGCTCGTTGTTAATGCTTTTTTAAAAGCCGCCCGACAGATGTCCATACCTGTCCTGACACTGCCACATGGTGTTCAGCTGTATACCAATGAAACAACCAAGCCAAAATCAACGGAGACAAGAAGATTTGCCAAATTTAACCGTTTTGACTACATCATCGCATCCGATAAATTACGTAAAGACATTTTGATCAAAGCCGGCGTGGCCGAGAACAAAATTGCCGTGCTCGGAAGTGCTCGATACTGCCGCACCTGGATAGAGAAAAACAATGAAATAGTTCCAAAAGCATCTGCAACACTCAGCGGCAGTCCGGAAAAATTAAAAGTTGTTCTAATGCCTTCCAAGCCTCAATGCCGGCTTGATCTGGAACGCATGTTTGCCTCATGTCAACTGATTTCCGAACTTAACGGAATTGAAGCCGTGATCAAACCCCACACCCGGACGCACGCCATAGATCAATTCGGTAATTACCCGCTGCCGGATGTATCCCATATGCTTACGGCGGATCTGTTCGGGTGGGCCGATGTTCTTCTGGTTGTCGGTTCCAGCGTCATAACCGAGGCGCTCATGCGGAACAAACCGGTTCTTTACCTGAAATACCTGCATGACAATACAACTTTGTTTGAAGAATTGGGTGCCTGCTGGATCATACGCAATGAACTGGAGCTGAAAAACGCCTTGGTATCCCTGCAGACCCGAAAGACGGAGGTACCGTATAATCAAGAAAGTGTCGCGGCTTTCCTTGCAGAAATAGTCTACGGAGGTGATAGCAACAGGGATGTGCTGGATGCCTATGAACAGTTTATCGTAAATTGCACTTTGAGAAAATCACCGACGTTTGCATAGCAAAGGGACACATTATATGTTTTATCAGCTTATCAAAAAAATGGATACCAGGAAAAAACTTGGTAAAAGGATTTTAAGTCGCCTTATTACGGAGGAAAAAAGGTTAAAGCTGGAACGATATCTAAAAGATGGACCCAGAAGAAAAATGATCAGACAGGTCAGCGACGCCGGGACGTCTCACCTGGAGGATATTCTTCAGATTTGTTTGCAGCATATATCACCGGTAACAACGCCCCTTGTGCTGCTTTCTCAAGTATCGTGCTCGGGGGGATCACTTCTGGGCCGTCTTTTGGACGGGCACTCCAACCTGCATACATATCCGCATTCTTTCGCGGTTGAGGCCCCTGGCACGGGTTCATGGCCGGAAATTGATATCAAAGGCAACCCGGAAGAATGGTTGAAAATCTTCTCCAGAGCCACAATCCTTGACGGTATCCGGGAAAGGTTCAAACAAGACAAAGCAGACAATGCTCGATTTCCCTTCATCTATCTACCGGTTCTTGAAAAACAACTATTCATCAAATATATGGAATCCGTTCAACCGCTAAACACGCGCCATGTATTTGATGCCCATATGACCGCCTGTCTCGGGGCCTGGCTCAATTATCAAAACCATGGACCTGACAAGAAATTCGTAACAACTTACGCACCCGGTTTGAGCGTACAGAACCAGGCGGAAAATAACTTCTTTGAAATATACCCTGACGGCAGACTGATTTCCATCATCAGGAATCCTGTGGACTGGTTTGCTTCTGCTTCCAGGTTCGAACCGAAAATCTTCGGGGATGTTGAATCAGCACTCGGCCTCTGGAAGAAAAGTGTCCGGGCTACAATGGAAGCCCGGGAAAGATTTGGTGATCGCGTCTGCCTCATTCAATTCAAAAGTCTGACAGACCAGAGGGAACCCGTTATGCGCCATCTGGCGAATTTTCTGGGAATCACCTATGAAAACATCCTTCTGGAACCGACCTTCAACCAGATCCCCATCCAATCGCCTGACAGCATTAGAACAGACCACTCCCCTGGAAAACATCAAGGTGTCACCGAATCTAAAACGATCGATAACGATCAGCGGGCACGCATTGAGGAAATGACAGCCGCAACGTATCAATCAGCATTACAGCATGTCGAGGGCTGATCCTTGAACGGCTGTCCATCGTTCGGCAGTCTTCACACGAACAATAGGGTTCAGTGACGGATATGTCGAGCAGAACGATGATAATCTCAACGGCTGATTTTAAATATCTTGTCACGGATCTGGCGCAATTGAAGCGGGGTGTCTTCTCCGAGCACCCGCTGAAAACGGGCTATCCGGTCTGTAAGCTCCCTGGGGGTAATCCCGGGATAGCGGTGCCGTTCAAAAGCGATTGACTTAAAGGAACCCGGCAAATACGCTTTGTGAGTCTTTCGCACGCGACGCCGGGTGGCCTGGTACCAACCCACCAGCCGTTTCTTTAGCGTCGGTTCGGGCGTGCGGCGCATGTCGTCCGCGATCCTGTCCAGAATATCGACCATCCGTGAACAGGCCAGGGGGCCATCTTGTCCCGCCAGGAAACGCTCGATCAGGGCTTTTCTCCCCTCCCCCTTGGCAACACCCAGTTCACCATCAAGAATACGCGCAAGGGTTGTCCGCAATTCGTCAAAATCAAAACACTGATGGCTCAAGCGGTTGGGTAACCGGTAAAAACCATCGTCGTAGAAATCGTTGATTGTTTTGCGGTATGAAACAGCAGGCACCCGCATGACAAACGCTTCCACACCCGTGGTGCAGCCGTTGTGAACAAGCACCCTGGCAGCCATTAACCAGGGAACCACATTGCCCTCATTGGTTACCCTTACCCTCCGGCAACGGGCGGCAATCTCGTGGTAAATATCCTGATTTTCAGTGGGATGCGGTCGCACCACAATGGTGTGATCCGGAAAGGCCTGGTCCAGTTCGGGTATCAGTTTCTGGAAATCCTCAAAAACGGCCTGTTTATGATCCCGGAACCCCTCAGCGTACTCACGATCCATCCCCCGGGCTGCCTGGCCGAATCTGGCTTTTTCCCCAGGCACCTTCACCGGCTGGAATAAATTCTGGGTCGGATAAAACGCATTGACATGATTAAAATTGGTGTTGATAAGAATGAAGTCGCCGTAAGTCTTATGGATCTGATCGGCCTCGGGTTTATAATACCCCTGCATATCCGGCCGCAGCAGATCCACGCGTGGATTACCGGTGATATGAATCGGAATTCCGGGGGGCAATTGGGGATATTGCCGCCACAGTTCGGCGTTGTCCTCACCCCAGGCAAACAAGTGAGACACGTTCTCCATTCCCACAGGTGAGAGCCGGCGTGAAAAATAGGTTTCGGCCGGCAGATGAACCAGCGCCTCTTCATCCCAGGCTACTATTTCATGACCCAGCAAACGTGAGATCGGGAAAAATCTGCGTTTCACGATCCGCAGAGATTTGGACAAGAAAATTCCGCGGGGAAAAGAGGCGATGTGGTTTTCGATTTTCCTCTTGGGCCCGATGATGGAAGTAAAATCCCGTTTGGCGGCAACACACGCCAGCAAAAGCTTGGCGTCCAGTTCACGCACCTGGTTTTCCACCGGTATTAACAATACAGGTTTCTTCATTTTCATATCCTTGCCATCTTGGGTCTGTGCATCATTGCCCCTTACAGGGTCCCCTTGCATTTGGTTTGTCAGTGCTCTCAACAGGGATTGACTTTCCGGACAATGTAAGCGCTGAGTATTACAACAGGATGATTTTGTGTCAAGCCGCATCGTGCGCTCGGGTGTTCAAAATTGCTCCGTCTGGAAAACAAATGGGTTGACATATGGCTGTCCTGTTACCATTTTCACACATGCATCATTTGTTAACGGTTTTATAACCATCATTTAAAAACACCACGGCAAGATTTCGGCGAGATCAGTTGCCTCGCCACGGGGAATGCGCGCCTTATTGCTGTTCGGCAGGAAAACCATTCTATGGGGATTCGAAAACAATTCTTTTTGTTTGTCTTTTCTTTTATGGCTATTGCCTTAACGGGTTTTCCACATTCAACCCGAGCCCAGTCCTATTCTCAAATCGAACTTGATCAAAAGCGTGTATCGTGGACACAACTATCGTACAAAATCAAAAACTTCTCAGCGGATGTAGACGTCCAGGTGCAGTTGGAATCACTGCCGGCTGAAGAAGTTGAAGCAGCATTGATAAAGAGTCCCCAGGGCGCTCCAATAAAGGCTTGTAGCCCGGATGCCAATAGGATCACCGTCCACTATAGGGTCGATTCCATATTTAAACCGCCCGTAAAGACCATCAATCAGGTCTGGTTCAATCCAAAAGATGCAACAGCGCTGGGAAGGATCAGACTACGAAGGGGCAATGAAGATTTTGAAAAACGCTACCGATTCACCGAGCAGGGTGTCTTTAGACATCAGCGGGAGCCGAAAGATCAGCAGGAATTATTAAAACAACCAGACAAATGGACAGATGTCAAAGATACATTCTATGCCTACGACCTGGATCAACTGGGATGTCCCAACATCACCGAACGTCTGGTACTGATTTATATTGCTTCGGCCTCAGTCGCTGAAATATCCAAAAGCATGCAGCCGCTTTCTTTTTGTGTTTTTGGGAGAAGACAATTATTTCATGTGCGGCTTAAACCAGAAGGATTTCACTCACTGAAGGTTGACTTCATGGAAAAAAAACAGCAAGGTGACATTCGTCGTCAGGGCGAAATCCAGGCACTTAAAATCGTACTCGAGGTACAACCGCTGGCATCGGAGCTGAAAAAAGGTGAAGACTTCTCTTTCCTCGGATTTCAGGAAGACATTGCTATTTTCATCGATCCCCGTTCGACCATACCCATCCAACTAAGTGGTCAAATACCGATGGTCGGCAATAAGACCATAAAACTGAGCGAAGTAACGTTGAGATAAAGAACCCGATGTCAAAAACTGAATGAACATCGAACGTCCAACATCGAATGTTGAATTTGAAATTACCACAGAGATTGGAGTCGTTCCGGTCCTCAACAACAAATCAAAGTAGTTTGAAATTACTGTCCAGACAAATCAGGAGGCACATGTTTCGGTTAAAATGTCGCCTAACAAGTTCATCATTTCCACCCCCCAAGAAGGTGAAGATGCAGGTGGAAAATCATCTGGCCTCCGCCTCGCTCCACATTGAAAACAAGCTTGTAACCTGAAGCGGCTATTCCCACTTCATTGGCCATATGTTTCCCCGCTGAGATCAGGGATGATACAATGGTGTCGTCCGATATTCCCAGGTCGTTGATACTGCGGATATGCTTTTTAGGAACCACCAGCAGGTGCACCGGCGCATGCGGATGAATGTCCTTGAAAACCACCAGGGATTCATTTTCGAATAAAAATTCCGTTTCTGTTTTGCCGTTCACGATATTGCAGAAAATACAGTCTGTTGTCACCGGACACCCCTTTTTTTTATTCTTGACAGCCTATTTACTACATTGTAGCATATAGCAATTGCTAAATAAACATATCCTTTGAAATTGTTTTTTCTCCCTTATTCTTGATGAAATTGTAAAAAGTCAGAATCAGACGGTTTCGAAAAAAAGTTCAAATTGAAGAACCTCGCAGCAAGCTGCGAGGAATCTTCGACCGTAAGGAATTCTGTCTAATTTAGATTCGCTCGCTAACCCCGCAGCAAGCTACGGGGAATGCGCTCGCTATTTCGGTTCAAGGCGTGCAAGTTTTGTAATCATGAGGCGTACGGTTCGTACGTTGAATGATTACGAAATGCAGCACAACGCAGAAGTTGGACTTTTTACGAGACCGTCATTGTTAAAACTTGAAACGCTCATCTTAGGTCTAACCATGAGGTATCGATGCCATGAAAAAAAACAACATTATCAAAGCAGCGACCCGCTTTTTTGCCTCACAGGGTTTTGACGGAACGACAACCAAGACAATCTCAGACAAAGCCGGTGTAACAGAACCACTTCTGTACTATCACTTTTCCGGAAAAGATGAAATCTACACATCGATTTTTGATTCGATCTTTTCTGAATACTTCAACCAATTGGACGTGTTGAAAACGGAAACCAATACCCTGTTTGAAAAAATTGAAAGCCTTTTTCTGGTACACTTCACGCTTGTCAAAAAAATGCCCAATGAAATGGCTCTCATTTTGTCTCCCCGACCCGCAAAACTAAACGACCCGGACAACATTTACACAAAAAACACAAAACAACACAAGAAATGGCTGAAATCCTATATCAGCGACTGTTTAAAGAAAGGGATCGATTCCGGTGAGTTTAATCCCGTTCAGATTAAAGAGACCACCAGCATCATCATCATGATGCTCAACGAAATCCTTCATAAAAAAGAATATAAGGACACCCAAGCCATGCGGGATTCTGTGATAGGTTTCTGGCGAAAAATTCTGGTGTCCTGACAACAAATCCGAACAATCAAACTTGACCATCGTGCCACTATGTGGTATGTTATTGTAGACGCTTCTGAATCGATCTGATACAGGTGCGTGTTACCAAAAACAATCACCACAACAAAAAGGGATTTGCTTTTACAATAGCAATCCCCTTTTAAATTATTGAAACTGATCAATAAGCAAACGCTCGCTATGGCATTTGTCCGGGCTTCCCTGGTTTACGCGCAGACGGCATACAGGGAAGCCCGTATCCCGATTTATTTTTATTCAGTGGAATCTATATGAGTCCTTTGCTCTCTAATCGCTTGACACAATTGATGTCAATATCCAGGATTTTGGCAATACGAATTTTAGCCTCAATTCCCTTCACACATCCAGGTAGTGGGGAAAGACTGCCCATCTCCAAATCTTCACGGATTTCCGTCATTACCACCGGATCGGAAAGATCATGAACTGAAACACGCAACTTGTCTGCCACATAGGCCTTGGCGTCGTTTATCTTCATACCACGGGTCATCTGCATTCGTGCCACCAGATCTCCGGCAGCCCGCATTCCACCCATGCCCGAGGCAATAGCGTGGGAAATAGCCATGCCTAACGGATCACCTACGCCAACCTACAACCCGTCGAGCCGGCAGATTTCCACCATGGCCGCAGAGGCGCGGGATGTAATGTCCACCGGCGGGTGATTGGTCATGGGAACACCGCCGACGCCCATACCCATGTTCGCATGGATCGGAATGTTGGCCACGTCACAGCAGGCTTTGGTAAAAGTAATGGCCCGAGCCAGATTCCAGGGGCAGGAATGATTGGTTTTGACATTGACCACCGGTCCAAAAATTGTCACGCCGGCTTTTTCCGCCATCCTGACTTGATCATGGGCATACATACCGGCCAAGCGTTCGCCCTGGTACCTCAAATCCCCGTGCATTCCTAGAACAAATTCCCCTGCCATTCCAAGTTCAATACAGATACCGGGATACTTTTCATTCAGAATTTCAGAAGCCTTCAAACCGGCAAGGAAATCAGCATCCCCCGCCGCACCTACGGTATCAAGATTGACACCGTCTGCTCCGGATTCAACCATGGCGCCGGCAACAAAGACAATATCTTTGACAGCGGCCTCTACTGAATTCTCATAAGATTTTTGAACTTCGTCAATCTTTCCCATGGTCAACAGTTCCGAGGGATTTTGAAAAGGACCGTCCGGTTGGGTATACAAACCCAGGTTCGGCATGGCACCGTAGAAGAGTGGCGGGTGCGTCACCATCAATACTTGCTCCAGAACGGTTTGTTCCATGCTCACAATCGGTTTGACCTGCTTGTAGCTGTAGTCGATATGACCCAGTTCAAGGGTATCCGCTCCCAATAGCTTTTCATAGACCTGCAATGCTTGAACACGATGGACATCGATGGCAGTGCGCATCATCTTGATGGGTGCACCGTCATAAGAAAGTACGACTTCATTACCAGGTTCCACACCCACAAAACGATACGGTGTCATAAAAAGATCGAACAGGTATAGCAGCGCTTCTTTTGAAAGAGGGGCAATCCTGCCGTATTTGGCAGCATTTTCCGCACCTTCAACCAGATCGCTCATGAGTTGTTTTTCAGTCATTTCAACGGGAAACCCATCACCCATTCGTGTCATTATTTTTCCCATAAGATCTCCTTTTTCACGTTATTTAAAACCTGGTCCTTTGGGCTAGGTCAGAGATATTTGGCTATGCCGAATGCGATAGTTACTTAAATCCGAAGCACGAAATTCGAAATCCTAAACGGTTCGACAGGCTCACCACCCCGAGCAACGTCGAAAGGCAATACTTAAAGATCCAAATTCGAATGATCAAAACAAGACCGTGGAGATACAAGTTCGAGCACTATGTTTGAACCGCCATAGCGAGCGCATTCCCCGTAGCTTTAACCCCGTAGCTTGTCGAAGATCCCGGTTTATCGGGGCTGCGAGGATCTTCATTCATTTGAGCATTTGATATTTGGATTTGTTTTGTATTTCGATATTCGGATTTAGAATTTATCATACGCTAAATGTGCATAATATTAATCCCTTATAGGGTCGAATCAGTAGCAGGCCCTTTGGACCCGGGTATTTATCTATTTGGAGACTTTGAGTTCCTTTTCTGCTTCCTCCACAATCGCTCGCATGGTGGCCAGAACATCATCGGGCAGCGGGTCAGGCTTGTGGGTTTCTAAAATACGCCGCGCCTCTTCCGAAGCCCTTGCATATATATCTGTACTGCCGGAGGCCTCCCATTCTTCCCGCATCCTGCGATCGATGAGTTTAGGCTGGGATTGAGACCGCATGTGTTTGAACGTGGCATCATGACTGAGGAAATTTTTCCCTATCCCAATCTCCCGAATGACGTCCACTGCCAGCGTTTCGTCGTTGACGGGGATTCCATGCAGCAAGAATTTGATCATCTTGGCAAATTCGTTGTCCATAACCAGTTGGCCGAAATCGATGGTCATGCCCATTTCGATCATACCCAGGCCGTAAATCAGGTTGGCACCTGCCAACGCTGGTAACAGGCCTGTGATGGTTTTCTCGTGACCGGACTGGGCATCACAGACTTTGCTGTCGCCCTACCCGCCAGCGACCCAGCTGGGAAGCAGATAGTAGATGGACATTTGAGCCACCGCGGCGTTGATCAAAGCACACTCAGGAGATCCCACGGATGCGGCAGCCAGCCTCAGATCCATGGCCGTCGTGGAACTGCCGTAAATAAATTTCGCTCCTTTACGGGTACACTGACTGAGCACAAGTCCTCCAAGGATTTCCGCGTTATGATCCACCAGGGTGCCGGCCAAGGTCACTGGAGACGAGCCACCGGCCATGGCCATGGATAAAACATTTACGGCCAAATCTGCCCGAGCGGATTCCATGATAATTTCACAGCTGTCCTTAACAAGCTGCAGCGGACTCACCGGGCAGGTAATAAACGAAATAATGGGACGCTCTTTCAGTTTTTCCTTGCCGCCGACAATGGCAGCGGCCATTTCAACAATTTTTTTGGTCAAATATCCATTGCCGGACCCCATGAACCCATGTTTGGTCGTGTTGGGCAGCCAGGCTTCGGCGTTATGAAGCTGCACCGTCTGCGTCGGCACATCACTGGCGCCAACGGCCCGTTCATAAACATCGATTTCGCTCAGATAGTCGGCAATCAGAGCCGAGGCAGCCACATCCGCCTTGGTCGTCTCCCGATGCTCCCCCGTGTATGGGTCGTTAATAAAAACGCCTTCCCCAAAATTAGTGAAGCCTACGCGGTTTTTTTCCATAATAAAGTCGTTTTTTGAATCACGCCCGTACAACACAATTTTTGGCGGTGCTGAACGGATGGCGTCCTCAACCATGTGAGGGGGGAACTTGGCTATACGGTTCTTTTTGTCGATGACAGCGCCTCCGCCATCGAGGACAGCCAGCGCCTCTTCATCCTCGAAAAAAAGACCGGTCTTTTCCAGAACCTCAAGTGTGGCCAGATGAATTTCATCCATTTCCTCATCGGTAAAGACCTTGAATTCTAGGCCACCATCCCTGCTTTTTCCTGCTCGCATATTGCGTCTCAAGAAATCACCTCCTTTTGGTTTTACCAATTTACCTCAAATAGGAAACGATAACAGATCCTTTTCAGTTTAGCAAGGGATCGGTTGCGGTGTTAGCTGAGTATACAACATTATTTTAGATAGTTATATTTAATGTCGCCAGGATTTTTTGTTGCCGGTCAAGATTGAAACGATTAAAGCATATTGACAGGCAATACCCTAACTTCTTAAAGTCTGATAATGAGCAAACATTTTCATCGATAAAGGAAACGTCCCATGAACTGGATAATGGACCCGAATATCTGGCTGGCCTTATTGACATTGAGTGCCATTGAAATTGTGCTAGGTGTCGACAATATTGTTTTTATCGCTATTTTAGCCGGCAAACTTCCCGAACATCAACAGGCCAGAGGACGAACAATCGGATTGATTTTGGCAATGGCCACACGAATTCTGCTTCTTTTTTCCATTACCCTGATCATGAAATTGACCCAACCGCTTTTTGTGATTTTTTCTTTTGAGATATCGGGTCGTGATATCATTCTGATTGCCGGTGGATTGTTTCTTCTGGTGAAGAGCACACTCGAAATTCACAGCAATCTGGAAGGCGAAGAAGCACACGTACAACAGGACCGGGTCAAAAAAGCAACATTTACAAGCGTGGTGACCCAGATCATGATCCTGGACATTGTTTTTTCAATCGATTCCGTGGTCACGGCCATTGGCCTGGCCAAGCAACTCAGTATCATGGTTGCGGCCATTGTTATCGCCGTTATCGTCATGATCTTTTTAGCGGGGCGCATCAGTTCGTTTGTCGATAATCATCCAACCATCAAAATGCTGGCGCTGAGCTTTCTTTTGCTCATAGGCATCTCCCTGGTGGGGGAGGGGCTGGCGCTGCACATCCCCAAGGGGTATATCTATTTTGCCATGGCGTTTTCGATATTCGTCGAAATCCTCAACATGAAAATCCGCAAGCATCGGGTCAAACCTGTAAAACTTCGCAACCCCAGGTCGGCAAAAATCATCCACACATAAAATCGACTCACCATTAAATTAACCGCTTGACTTTCAATTCAACTTCCCTCTAAAGCACATGTCATCAAATCGTTCCGATTTATAAGGGAAAATCAACACAAAGATTGGGACAAAAGACATTTTTGAGATAGTTTCTGCAAAGGAACCATGGCATGACAGTTGTATTGGGTATCGATACGGGCGGGACATATACAGATGCGGTTCTGATCAATTATGAGAACGGCAAAGTCCTGTCGAGTGCCAAGTCTTTGACGACGCACCAGGATCTTTCCACCGGTATCCATGCGGCTGTCACGTCCGTTATGACCATCAATCGCAAAGCTATTTCCCCCAAAAAAATCTGCCTTGTGGGTCTGTCCACGACCCTTGCTACCAACGCCATTGCAGAAGGGCACGGCGTCCCTGTTTGTCTTCTATTGATAGGGTATGACCGGGACTTGATCCATCAATACCGTTTCCAACATGCCTTGGGAACACCCAATGTGGTCTATCTGCAAGGTGGGCATGACCAGCAGGGCAACGAACGTCGACCCCTGAACGAAGATGCCGTCAAAAATACCATTTTAAAGTGGCGAAAAAAAATCAATGCCTTTGGCGTCTCGGGCTATTTTGGTGCATTCAACCCGGAACACGAATTAAAGGTCAGAACATGGATAGAAGACCTTACAGATCTTCCGGTGACCTGCGGTCATGAACTTTCCACGCGTCTGGACGCCATCCGCAGGGCAACAACCGTGGCCCTGAATGCCCGATTGATTCCCATCATACAAGATCTGATATTCAATGTCCGTGCCACCCTGAAAGCCCTGTCCATTCCGGCACCACTGATGGTGGTAAAGGGTGATGGAAGCCTGGTTCAAGCGGATTGGGCCTTGAAGCGGCCCATCGAAACGGTCCTTTCCGGCCCGGCCGCAAGCGCACTGGGGGCCCTGAAACTCACCGGGGGAAAAAATACATGGGCTGTGGACATGGGCGGAACCACCACTGATATTGTCGAGCTCATTGAAGGTGCGCCGTCGCTCAATCCGAATGGAGCCTGTATTGGCGGATGGCGGACCATGGTTGAAGCCGTAGATGTTCACACCATAGGACTTGGAGGAGATAGCCATGTCCGTGTGTCTTCCGAAAACCAGTTGGTTATAGGTCCTAATCGTGTCATACCGCTATGCAAACTGGCCAGTGAATACCCGGACAAGGTAATGGGTACACTGAGAGCCCTTGGTAATTCAGACAAATCTGATCTGGATGCTACCCAGTTTCTGATTTCGGGAAAAGCAGAACAACCCCAACTGTCTCAAAACGACGCAACACTATTGGCAAAATTGGATGATGGACCCCAACCGCTGACAACCATCACCGGCCCCGCTGCTTATGCAGACCCATGGATTTCAAAACGTATCCAGAACCTTGCAGAAACAGGTCTAATTCAATGCGCAGGCTTCACTCCAACGGATGCGCTGCACGTCCTGAAATGTTTTCAGGAATGGGATGCAGAGGCATCTCTACTGGCGGGCAAACTTCTATCCACCCATCTTGGATTGCCCACAGAAGTATTCTGCAAACAGGTGGTGGAAACCGTGTCCAGAAAGACCGCAACAGCCATTGCATCCAAGGCTATCACAGACGAAATGGGGAATCCTGATTGGAAACAGGTGCAAACTGACGGGTTTCTGCTGAATAAAGCCCTCAAACAAGACCAGAAAGGAAAATTGATTCCAGAAATCAGATTGAAGCATCCCCTGGTCGCTCTGGGTGCGCCGGTAACAGCATATATGCCCGGAGCCGCAGATATCCTGAGGACCGGGCTTTCAATTCCTGAATTTGCGGAGGTAGCCAACGCTATCGGAGCTGTCAGCGGTCAAACGGTTTTACGACTCAGAATCCGCATCCGACCCATAAGCGGAAGTCAAAACGTCCGGCTTCTTTCCCCTCACAGCCCCAGGGATTTTTCTAATATTGAAGAAGCCGTTGAATATGCCATGGGTCACATGACACCCCTGGCAGAAGATATGGCACGTCAGGCCGGTGCCAAACATGTGCAGGTGCAGGTAATCCGAAAAGAAAAAAAGGCCAGAGCGAAAGGAAACAAAGAGGTATTTCTTGAGACCGAATTGACTTTCATAGCCCTTGGAAGACCGGCCATGGCATTTAAACAGTAAGCTGTAAGCACTGAGCGCATGCGGCTTAACGCTCAAAACGTATACCTCAGATTTATGTCTTGGCTTTTTTTATAAAATATCATAATTTTGAATGGAAACGACAGGTCCCTGGCCCGAAATTGTTTTACATTGATATAAAATGAGGCATCGCCGCTCATACGGCAACATACTAACGCTACTAATAGGAGCTCACCATGTTAATTGTTGGAGAACTGATCAATGCAAGCCGAAAGACCATTGGCACGGCCATTGAAATAGAGGACGGGGAAAGCATAGCAAAAATCGCCAGAGATCAGGCCGAAGCCGGTGCTGATTTTATTGATGTCAATGCCGGTGTTTTTGTCGGTAAAGAGCCTGAATACCTGGAATGGCTGGTGAAAACTGTTCAAGCAGCCGTCGATAAACCCTGCTGCATAGACAGCCCGGACCCCAAGGCCATCGAAAAAGCGCTGGCTGCCCACAAAGGCATAGCCATGATCAATTCCATATCCCTGGAAAAAGAACGCTATGACACCCTGATGCCCATCATTGCCGGAACCGATCTTAAGGTGGTAGCCCTCTGTATGAGCGACGAAGGCATGCCGGAGACCACCTCGGATCGAATGAGAATTGCCGATAAACTGATCAACGGTCTCATCCAGAATCGTATCCCCTTGGAAAATATCTATGTAGATCCACTGGTTCAACCCGTATCCACGAACAACAACTTTGGAGTGGAATTTCTGAACGCCATCCAACAAATTATGAATACATTTGACGGTATTCACACGGTTTGTGGTCTTTCCAATATCTCATTTGGCCTGCCTCTCAGAAAATTTCTGAATCAGACATTTATGAGCATGGCCATTGCCAAGGGACTTGATGGGGCCATAGTCAACCCGCTGGACAAGAAAATGATGGCCAATATCATTGCAGCAGAAGCCCTTGCCGGCAGGGATGATTATTGCATGTCATACCTCAAGGCCTACCGGGCAGATCTCTTTGCATCTTAACGGAAATGAACATATGTGTTTTCACAATTTGCGATTGAAAGGAGTGTAGCATGTCTGAAATAATTTACCAGGAAGCCATGGAGGCTATCCTGAAGGGTGATGTGGACAAAGCCGTTGACACCGCCAAAAAGGGGATCGACATGGGTATGGATCCTTTGGACCTGATGAACAACGGTTTCATCTCCGGCATCAATGAAGTGGGCGACCTTTTCGAAACCGGCAGACTTTTTCTGCCCCAGCTGGTTATGTCCGCCTCGGCCATGGAAAAAGCCACGGAAATTATCAATGCGGCCATTCCAGAAGGTAAGGGAACCATATCCGGGAAAGTTTTGGTGGGGACGGTCGAGGGCGACGTACACGACATTGGAAAAACCATTGTCGTGGCCCTGTTCAAAGCCAATGGCTTCGATGTACTGGATATCGGAAGGGACGCACCCATCGAACGTTTTATTGACGAGGCTGAAAAATTTGGAGCCGATATTATCGGTTCGAGCACCCTTTTAACCACCACCATGGCCGTGCAGAAACAGATCGAAGAGGAGTTAAAAAAAGCCGGTATAAGGGATAAATACAAAACCCTTGTGGGCGGTGCTCCTGTAACCCAACGATGGGCAGACCGAATCGGTGCCGATGCCTATGCCCAGGATGCAAGCGACGGTGTGCGCAAGGTTAAGGAATTGTTAGCAGGCTAGGAAGATTGGCGGCTGGGAGGCCGGAAAGCTGCTATCAGCTTATAGCGGACAGCCAATAGGAGCCTCCAGGCATATAACTTCCAAGCTTTCCAGCTACGACTGCGGGGAGTGGATCGCAATGGGATCGTGTGGACTCTAAATCCACATAGACGGGTGCAACTCCCGTACTCCCCGCCATTGATCCTTCGGATACCAGTGGCTCTTAGCCCTTGGCTTGTAGCTAAGCTAAAACCTAAAACATAACACCTAAAACAATGACAATCTCCTGGACACAAACACAGATACGACGACTGAATGCCTTGAATGCCCCGGGCGCGGCATTGAAAAAGACCTTCGATGACAAACCCGCGCGTGAGAATGCTTATCAAGCCTTGGAAAAATCACTGGTGATGACTCAGCGACAGCAGTTGGCGGAATTTCAAACCACGCCCGGCTGTCCCGAACTTTGCCGGCTTGAAACCAGGCTTGTCCGTATTCTGACGCAAGCCGGATTTGCCCAGGTAACGACCCCCATCATCATGTCCAGGGGACTGTTGAAGAAGATGTCAATCGATGCAAAGCACCCGCTCAATTCCCAAATATTCTGGCTCCAGGACGATAAATGCCTGCGACCGATGCTGGCGCCCCATCTCTACTATCTCCTGGTTGACCTGCTCCGCGTTTGGGAACGACCTGTACGAATCTTTGAAATTGGCCCCTGCTTCCGAAAAGAATCCAAGGGAGCGAAACACGCCGGTGAATTTACCATGTTGAACCTGGTTGAAATGGGTACCCCCGAGAAAACCCGGAAAGAAAGAATCCTGAATCTGGGCGCACGTGTGGCCACGGCAGCAGACGTGAAAGACTTTCGTTTTGAGACAGTGTCCTCGGAAATATACGGCGACACCATCGATATCGTCGCCGGAAAAGACAATCTCGAAATTGCCTCTGCCGCCATGGGGCCACATCCTCTGGATCGGCCATGGAAGATAAGTGAATCCTGGATCGGAATCGGTTTTGGTCTCGAACGCCTCCTGATGGCCTCCCACCAATCCAGGAACCTTGCCAGGTTCTGTCGAAGCCTGTCTTATTTAGACGGCGTCCGGTTAAATATTTGAGCACTCGGGAAGTTTTTAACCATTTTGGAGCGGGAGGAAGAATCCACGACCCCGGTACGCCAGCACATGTATAAGGCACCTAAAGAAAGAACAATATTCGATAATGAAAGTAGCGATCATCGGTGGTAAACTTCAAGGGCTTGAAGCGGCATATCTTGCCGAAAAAGCCGGCTGGGATGTGACAATCATCGATCGGGCGCCCGATGTGCCGGCTGCGGGTCTCTGCCACCAGTTTTTGCTTGCCGACATTACCAACCAAACAGACTTGAAGCGCTTTCTGCAACCGTTTGACCTAATCATACCGGCCCTGGAGAACCATGACGCTTTAGCGTGTCTCCAAAATTGCGCACAAAATGACAGAACACGCATTCTTTTCGATTTCGATGCCTATGCCATCACCTCCTCCAAGATTGAATCGGACAAACTGCTCGCCGGCATCCACATCCCCACCCCATCATCCTATCCCGACGGTGGTTTTCCTGTTATCGTCAAACCAAGTAGAAGCAGCGGCAGCAAGGGAATTTGTGTTGTTCATGATTCAAAACAACTTGAATCTCATCTTGCAACGGCACCCGGAGAGCAGGTCATTCAGAAATTTGTCCATGGCCCCTCATACTCCCTGGAAATCATCGGCTACCCGGGAAACTATTGTCCCCTCCAGGTAACCGAACTTGAAGTGGATCCGGTCTTTGATTGCAAGCGGGTGATTGCCCCCTCGGGTCTTTCCCAAAAAATGATTGCGGATTTCGAACATATCGCCGTCACCACTGCCAACGCCCTAAAATTAAAGGGTTTGATGGACGTAGAAGTCATTCTGGATTATGAGGTACTGAGAGTTCTCGAAATCGATGCGCGCCTCCCCAGCCAGACACCCATAACCGTGCATACCTCCACCGGTGTCAACATGCTTCAGTTGCTGGCAGAGCAACATTGCCGGCCGTCACACAATGGGGCGGGTATTGCTGTTGCCCAGAGAGGTGTCGTGTATGAGCATATCAGGGTTAGCGGCAGCACATTGGTTGTCACGGGTGAACATGCCATGGCATCCGCAGGCGCTCTCCATCTGGTAGAGGATTTTTTCGGTGCCGATGAAGCCATCACCTCCCAGACGGGCAACCGGACGGATTGGGTGGCGACATTGATCATTTCCGCAGAAAACAGAACCACGGCATGGGAGAAACGGGAGGCGGTTATCGCCGATATTATGCGTTTTTTTAATCTCGACACCTACAGGGACCACAGCCCGTTCCATTATGGTGCTGACGAGCCATCCCTGACGTTGAAAGGATCATTCAAGTGACCCGGCTGACATCAAGTGATATTCAAGGCATTTCCGAAGAACTGCCCGCATACGAATCATCACTGATGAAAAAAACCGGTTGCTCCCTGCGACAGCTTGCCTGTCGGGCAATGAAAGTGACTGAAATAGATGTCCAGACATCTTTGGAACACACCCTTGTGGGTGTCATACCCATGACATCGGGTGGCGGCGTATTAAAAGGATTTTGTGGGACTGTGGCAAAGATTGTCAACCACATCGGTTGCAGAGCCTTTGCTACACGGAGTACGGATGCTTCGGGTATCGCCGAAGCAGTGGAAAAGAAGGCCGACATCCTCATGTTTGCCGATGAAAATCGGTTTGTCGCCCTTGATATGCAGCACCGCAAACTCATGGACAATGCCGATGCAACCGGCAGGGGCTTCGTGGCGGGTCTGAACCTCATGGCAGAGAGCTTGAACGATCAAAAGGTACTTGTCCTGGGATGTGGTCCGGTGGGGCAGAGCGCGGTGAAGGCCCTGGCAAAAACGGGGTGCCGTATTTCTGTCTACGACATCGAAACAAAAGCATACGACCGCGTATCAACGGAATTCAAGAACGACCCGGATATTGAGATTCAATTTTTGTACAACCTTGATCTGGCATTGCATCAACACGCACTCATGGTCGATGCATCCCCGGCGGGCGGTTTCATTGGGGCGCGGCATATCAGTCCCCATACGATTATCAGTGCTCCCGGTATGCCTCTTGGCCTTGACAGGTCAGCGCTGGCAGCCATCGGCGGCAGACTCCTCCACGACCCGCTTCAGATCGGGGTGGCAACCATGGTGGTCGGTGCTTTAGCCCGAACATTTCATGAAATTTGACGAGAAATTTTTATTTATCTTTACATGGCAGCAGGTTGTCATATTATATCAAGTTAATCAGAATATCGAACGATGAAATCAAAAAAACCAGCCAAACGATTTTACCGCAAACGGGTGGAGCTTTTCCGTCTGATCGAGAAGATAAAACTCTGGCCAGCCAGAAGCGGTCTCCTCCACGGTATCAAATCCATCGACATCATGGGTGACCAGGCCCGTATCACAACCCATTGCAATAAAACATTCATGGTGAACAACTCCCGAAACAGCCGCGCGGCAAGATGGCTTCGCAACAAATGGTTCAATGGGGCCTGCGGCGCATGCGGTGTCCCTGAGTGGAAACTAGAAAAATATGCGTCCACACAATTCAGACGTCACTTTGGGTCACAATTGCTGAAAAAGACTGGACCCGAATAACCTTTGTAATCAAAGGGTATAACACCCAAACCTATCGTTGAACTTAACGTTTTGTCTTCTTGATTGTCAATCCTATACCATCGATATCGGAAAGAAGAGGTCGTTGCAGTAACCCTCGAAGAACATATATCAGGTTCTGCCAAACGTGATCAGCGAATGAGCGTCAACCACCAGGTTGTTCTATGACACACCAAATCCCGCTTCAATTTTTGGATCATAGGCAGCCTTTCGAGAAGGACAATCCTTGCGGTCACAAAGCTGGCAACTGATAAATGGAACCTCTGTGGGAAAATAGATACCGGACACCGATTTTGCAGGAATCATCAGGCAGCTGCTGTTAAGGGAAACATTGATGGGGGTTTTCCCATCCCCAAACAAAGCAAACAAAGGCCGCTGTTCTTCCAGAGGCCAATCTGTCAATGACCCCGGGCTCATAAAGGACATACCCTCGAGGCCATACCCCGCCTGCAGCGTTTGTTCGAGATAGTTTCGCACGGTACTCAGGGCAATGTTGCCGATCACATCCAGATAGTATTTCACCACCAGGTCTTTCTGGGCATCCATCTGCTCCAGATAATGGCTTCCGATAGTAACAACAAATGGGAACACCCGCTCCACCGCTGCCAGGTTTTTTGCCAGCACCCGGCTCCTGAAACGCACCCCATCAATACCGATGAGTTGGTCCTGCTTTTCATCGATATAGCAAACCCGGTAGACCGCTTTTGCCCGAATATCCGGCAAGATCGTCTGGATGAGAGTCTTGACTTCGTCCCAGCGTGCACCCCTTTTCAGGTGAAGCTGGCGCCTGATTTCCCCAAAAGGCAAAGATAAAGGTATTTTTTCAAGAATATGCATTTTTTCTTCCAGCATCCGAACATCTATATCCGCTCAAAATATATTTTCAAGCGTTTTATCACGTTAGGGGACGTTCCTTTATATGTTGACAATCTAAAATTTGTCTGCAATAAAACACAAATGCCACGCCAATCAAGAATAGACGCCCCTGGGGCTTTGCATCATATTATTGTGAGAGGCATCGAAAAAAAACCAATTTTTCGAGATGATGCCGATAGAGATAACTTTTTGGAGCGATTGAAAAACATCTTGAAAGATGACGCAGCATTTTGCTTTGCATGGTCCCTAATGCCCAATCATGTTCATTTGCTTTTGAAAACCGGAAACACATCGATCTCAACTATTATGAGACGGCTTCTTACGGGTTACGCAGTCTATTATAATCGCAAACATGATCGTGCGGGCCATCTATTTCAGAACCGATACAAATCGATTCTTTGCCAGGAAGACACATATCTTTTAGAACTGGTAAGATATATCCACTTGAACTCCCTCCGAGCAGGTATTGTAACGGATCTTGAGTCGCTTGATAGATACAAATACAGTGGTCATGCAACAATAATTGGTAACGATAAGAACGACTGGCAAACTACTGAATATATTCTTGCTATTTTTTCTGAAAGGCTATCACAAGCGCGCCGGAGATACCGGAAATACATACAAAAAGGAATATCTGCGGGGAAAAGACCGGATCTCGTTGGTGGTGGCCTTGTCAGGAGTGTTGGTGGCTGGCACGCTCTCAAGGATTTGAGAAGAAGAAAAGCGTACATGAAAGGAGATGAACGGATCTTGGGCGACAGTGATTTTATCAAAAATGTCCTTCAATCCTGTAGGGATGAATATGAACAAAAATATTTATTAAAAGCCAAAGGATACACTTTTGATACCGTTGTCGCTCGTGTCGCCGAAGTATTAGGCATGGAAAAAGCAGACGTTTTGTCAGCAGGTAGACAACCCCTACGGGTAAAGGCCAGAAGATTGTTATGTTTCTGGGCATCACGAGAACTCGGTATAACCATGGTGGACTTGGCCAAACGTTTAAAAATATCACCGTCGACCGTAAGCCAATCAGCTAGCCGTGGAGAAAAAATCGCAAAAGAAAGCAATTTAAGATTATTATGATGCAACATTATCAACTTATCAAGGAACGTCCCCTATTATGATTGAGAAAATTGTATCCGGTGGTCGAACAGGTGTAGAAATGGCTGCCCTTGATGCGGCCATCAAGGTCGGCATGGCGTATGGTGGATGGATACCCAAAAATAACGGTGAGTTCGGTGACATGAAAGCGAATAAATACAACCTGACTGAAATGTCCACAACCCATCGGGTTGAAACCTTTAAAAAAAATATCCGGGAATCCGACGGGACGCTGATGCTTTCCCATGGAACATTATCCAAGGATGTAAAAACCACAAAAAATACGATCCAACGATACAGTACACCGCTGCTCCATGTAGACCTGAGCAGCACGAATGCCTTCAATGCCGCATCCCTGATCAATGACTGGCTTATCGATAACGATCTCAACATACTTCATGTTACAGGCCCCACCGAAAATGAGGATGACAACATATATTCGGCAACGCTTGACATCCTGCAGGCCGTCTATTTTCTGAACCTGACAGAGACCAGTATGAACCACTCCATGGGAGTGCAGAATCTGCTTGCCCAGCCTTTGAAGACAGCGGTTCCACCAAAAACAGTGGAAGCAGCGGTCGACAATATCATCAATGAGATGCACCTGAAGGATCGGACGCTCATGGCCAATCTGAAAAAAGAGGAACTCGCCCCGCTGCAGTTGACCCTGGGACTGTATATCCAGAAAAAACTCGATCTCTGGTCCCAGGATGCAACACTAACTCATGCATGTGAAGCGGCGGCAGAAAAAGAAAAGCTGGACAAATCAAACCTGCCCATGGTGCTGATCAAGATGATGTGGAAAAAGCTGAAAGATACGCATCGGCTGAGGGTGGTGAAGTGACGGAAGGGTTCAAGGTTCTGAGGGTGATACAAGGGTTCGAGGGTCACGAACAACTATCAGCGGAAAGCAACATCCCAGTTTCCAGGCATCATAGCGTCCAAACATCCTGAGCGTATATGAGCTTCTCCCTTACCTGTTACGATCCCTGTAAAGTTTCATTAGCAGTACTATTGTGGGGATCAGATGGTAAAAAAGGTCGAAGATATCAATGGGTCTGTACAATGTGCTGTTTTTGAGCATCATCAACTTCTCAACAACGTGGGGCATGGGCCGAAAAGGCGCTAGAAGCATAAGCACGGTCAAAATTAACAGAATGGTGTATGGTATCCTGTCTATAAAGCTCCACATGGGGTGTCTCCTAATAAACTCGTTACCCGATTTTATCTGTTATTGAACAGAAGTCAACACGCACATCCGGGACATCCTGCAATTCTTTTTCCTTGACTAAAACGGGATTCCATGAGTATTTTGACCTCTCATTTGAAGATTCCTTACAGCAAGCTACGAGGAATCTTCGACCGTAAGGAATTCTGTCTAATTTTGATTCGCTCGCTAACCTCGCGGCAAGCCACGGGGAATGCACTCGCTGTTGCGGTTCAACAATTGCTGACCCGGCATCCAGGAGAATTCGCCCATGGACATGAAAAGGGATTACTATGAGGATGTACAGTTCTTTACATCCGGTGCCATCGCCTTCTGGCTGAGTATTCTGGTTATCGGACTCGCCCTCTTCCCGTTTGTCGCCAGGAATTATTATGTGTATGTGGCCAACTACATGGCCATCAATGTCATCGTTGTCATCGGTCTCAACCTTCTGGTGGGCTACACCGGGCAGATATCCATGGGGCATGCCGGTTTTTTTGCCATTGGCGCCTATGGCACCGTTGCTCTGATGACCCACGCGCACTTTCCTTTTCTGCTGGCCCTGCCCACGGCTGGACTTATTGCCGCAGGTTTCGGCTTTCTGCTGGGTCTACCGGCCCTGCGGCTGGAAGGACCCTATCTTGCCATCGCCACCCTCGGATTCGGCATTACCATCACCCAGATTATCGGCAAAATCAAAATTCTGGGAGAACGTCAGGGTTTGCACGCGCCGGAACTGACCATCGGCCCCTGGCATTTGAGCACCGACAAGGATTTTTACTTTCTTTTGATTCCCATCACCATCCTTCTGGCGGTCCTGGCCCGCAATCTTGTCCACACAAAAGTCGGCCGGGCCTTTATCGCCATCCGTGACGCCGATATCGCCGCTGAAACCATGGGGGTCAACCTGACACTGTATAAAACCCTGGCCTTTGCCGTCAGCGCTTTTTATGCAGGGGTGGGCGGCGGGCTGTATGCCTTTGTGCTGCGATTTATCGAGCCAGAACTGTTCAGCCTTTTCATGTCCGTCATGTTTCTGACAATGGCGGTGGTGGGGGGTCTCGGCTCCATGATGGGACCGGTCGCCGGGGCCTGCCTGCTCGGTTTTCTTGATCTGCAACTTCGAAATATCCTTGAACTTCCTTATATAGGACAGTGGATAAAAGCCCTGTCGGAAAGCTATTTTACCCTAACCGGCGTTTCCAACATTCAAATGATAGTATTCGGATCGATCCTGGTCGCAATCATGCTTTTTGAACCCCTGGGCATCTACGGTATCTGGATACGAACCAAGAAATACTGGAAGATGTGGCCATTCTAAAAATCGAAGAACAACTTTTTAGAATAGAACGCGGCTTCGCCGCTATTTTAAGAGGAATTAAATGGTTGATTTTCTACAGATGGTGCTCAGCGGTATTGCCGTGGGCAGTTCCTATGCGCTCATGGGGCTCGGGATGGTTCTGATCTACAAGGCCTCCGAGGTCCCCAATTTTGTTCAGGGCGAAATGGCGCTTCTGCCGGTCTTTATCACCTATATGCTACTCAGCTCTTATGGACTTCCCTATTACATTGCCTTTCCCGCGACACTTATATTTGCATTTATCCTGGGCTGCATTCTGGAATTTGCCGTGCTCCGGCGGGCCAAGGAACCGAATGTCCTGGGTCTGATCATCATCACCATCGGTCTTGAAATGCTGCTGATCGGGTTTGTCTCCTGGAAATTCGGTGCCGAACAACACGTCATGCCCTTTCCCATCTCCACTTACGACGCCATCATTCTTGGCGATATTTTTATCAGTACCCTGGATATGCTGACCCTGGTGGTGGCCCTGATCATTATGCTGATCCTGTTTCTCTTTTTCAGGTTCTCCAAAATCGGCGTGGCCATGAAAGCCACCCAGCAAAACGAAAACGCAGCAGCCTTGATGGGCATCAAGACCCACCAGATCCGCATGATCACCTGGGGCATATCGGCTGTGGTTGGCAGTGTGGCCGGTCTGTTGATTGCGCCAGTCCTGATGCAACCCTATATGATGTGGGACCCCATGCTCAAGGGATTCGCCGGTGCCGTGGTGGGAGGCATGACCTCCTTGCCCGGAGCCGTTTTCGGCGCCTATATCGTGGGTGTGGTGGAACACCTTTTCGGTGGCTACGTATCCATCGAATTCAAATCCGTTGTAGCGTTTGTGGTTATAGTCCTGGTACTGTGCTTCAAACCGAGTGGCTTGTTTGCCAGGCATTATGTAAAGAAAGTATAACCTAGATGAGCGTTTCAAATTTTAAGAATAACGGCAACCTCGACAATCGCTCAACTTAGGTGTAAACTAGTGTTTAGTTTTTTGTGTTTGGTCAGATTGACGAGATACCATGCCAAACACCAAATACAACATACTAAACACAAAACACAAAACACGATACACCAAACACCAAATAACAAAAAAGGAGAAGAAGAATGAAAAAGAATCTTTTAAGCGTTTTTGCTGTGATGGTGGTGATGCTATTTGGTCTGACCTTGACGACCTCGGCCGAAGAAGGTGTAACCGATACCGAGATCCACGTGGGCCAATGGGGCCCCCAAACCGGACCGGCAGCTCCCTGGGGTTCCGTGGCCCGTGGTACGGATGCTTACTTTAAAATGATCAATGCCGAAGGGGGCATCCATGGCCGTAAACTGGTGCACCATTACTTTGACGATGGCTACAATCCCGCCAAAACCAAGGCCGGCGTCAAACAACTCCAGGAAGAAGTTGGTATGTTTGCCTGGGTGGTTGGTGTGGGCACGGCTCCCGGCCTGGCGGTTAAAGACTATCTCATGGAGCGTAAGATCCCCTGGGTGGGTCCGGCGGCTGCATCGCGTCATTGGGTTGAACCGCCCAACAAGTATCTTTTCAACGACTATCCGCTCTACCTTGGCGATGCCCAGGTGCTGTGCCAGTACGCTGTTGGCACATTGAAATTTAAACGCATCGCCATCGCCTACCAGAACGATGATTATGGCAAACAGGGGCTGGAAGGGGCTGAGAAGCAACTGGCCAAATATGGCATGGAACTGGTGGAAGCCATTCCGGTCAACCTATCCGATACCGACATGAAACCGCACATCATGAAATTCCGCAAGGCCGAGGCCGAGGCGGTTCTCTTGTTTGTTAGCCCAGGCCATGTGGCCCGTTTGCAGGGCACCGGCAAGGCCATGGAGTTTACACCCCAGTGGATGAGCACCAGCACCTGTAGCGACGTGCCCCTGATGATGCACATCACCAAAGGCGGTTTTGCCGGCACCATTTTTGCTGGCTTGGCAGCGTCAAGTACTAAGCTGGAAATAGGGAGTATCGACGATTTGAACAACCCGACCCATCCGCTGCTGAAAAAATACTACAACGATGCCTATAAAAAATTTGCGGCCAAGGAAGAGCGCTGGGGTGTTTTCTTCATCGCCGGTTTCACCTTTGCGGAGCCTTTTGTGGAGGGCTTGAAGCGCTGTGGCCGCGATCTGACCCGTGAAAAACTGGTGGCTGAAATGGAAAAACTCCAAAATTTCCGTGGCACTGCTGGACCGGTCAGCTATGCGCCCTTTGATCCCAATGATCCTATGTGCCGTCTGGGAGCCTCTGCAGTTTTTCTGGGCCAGGCAACCGCCGAGGCTAAAACCAAAATCCTGACATACTGGACGCCGACGGATTATATCCCCATGAGCAAATAAATCACACTGTCGGCCGTGATGTTAATAAGCATCACGGCCGACAGTATAGAATAACCATTTAGGATACAAATTGTATGTCTTTTTTTGAGGTAAAAAATTTGTCCATCAGCTTTGGTGGTCTCAAAGCATTGGACGACATCTCCTTTGGGGTCAAAAAGGGCGAGATCTACGCTATTATCGGTCCCAATGGTGCTGGAAAAACCACCCTGTTCAACTGCATCAATGGAATCTACAAACCCAACAAGGGTCAGATCCTTTTCAAAGACCGCAAGATTCGGGGCAAAAAACCGGACAAAGTCGCCAGGATGGGTATTGCCCGGACATTCCAGAACATCGAGCTCTTCAACAACATGAACGCCATGGAAAATATCATGATCGGCCGGCATCTGCATATGAAAACCGGTCTGTTCAGAGGCGCCTTTCTATGGGGAAAAAATTCCTTTGCAGGTAAAGAGGAAACGTCTCATCGCAAAAAAGTGGAAGAAATCATCGATCTCCTGGATCTTCAGTCGGCCCGCAACAAATTTGTGGGTGGTCTGCCCTACGGCACCCAGAAGCAGATCGAACTGGCCAGGGCTCTGGCACTGGAACCGGAGCTGCTTCTCCTGGACGAACCCTGTGCCGGCATGAATGCCGAAGAAAAGCAGGACATGATCTTCTGGGTCAAGGATATCCAGGATGAGCTGGGCATCACCATCTTGCTCATCGAACACGACATGACCATGGTCATGGACATTTCAGACCGTATCCTGGCCATAAATTTCGGAAAAACCATTACCGAGGGATCGCCGCAAGAGGTTCAGAAACATCCTGAAGTATTGCGAGCCTATTTAGGAGAAGACGACGGTGAGTGCGCTGCTTGAAATAAAGAATATTGAAACCTATTACGATCTGATTTATGCCATCCGGGGCGCATCCCTCACCGTTGAGGAAGGCAGCATTACCGCCATTCTGGGGAATAACGGCGCCGGGAAATCCACGATCCTGAAGACGGTCATGGGTCTCATCGAAGACCAGCCGGACAAGGGCACCATCGAATTCATGGGCAAACGCATCGACGGCCTGGACACGGACAAGATCGTCCGCATGGGAATCACCCTGGTACCGGAAGGCCGGGAAGTGTTTGAGGAGCTCACGATCCGGGAAAATCTTCTCATGGGAGCCTACATCCGCAACGACAAAAATGAAATCGACCAGGATTTTGACAGGGTGTTTAACTACTTTCCCATTTTGAAGGAGCGTGTGAACCAGTGGGCCGGAACCCTCTCCGGCGGTGAACAGCAGATGCTGGCCATTGGCCGCGCCCTCATGAGCCGACCAAAGCTTCTCTTTCTGGATGAACCGTCTTTGGGTCTCTCCCCTATCCTGGTCAAGGATATCTTTGATATTATCAAAACCATCAACATCGAGGGAGTCACGATCCTCCTGGTGGAGCAGAATGCCCGTATGGCTCTGGGCGTTTCGAAAACCGGGCTGATCATCGAAAACGGCCGCTTTGTCATGAAAGGCAATGCCTGCGACTTGATGGAAGACAAAGACGTCAAGGAGTTTTACATGGGCGTTAAATCGGAGGCTTCCGTCAAAGGGTATCAACGCTGGAAACGTAAGAAGGCATGGCGATAAATTTGCTGCGCAAATTTATATGACGCGGCTGCGCCGCTATGGTGCGTTGGGATGTTGATTGGGTTGATAGGGTTCTTTGCTTTTACACCCTATCCGAAACAACAACATTGCAGCACATGCCTCACATAACACCAAACACCAAACACCAAACACGAAATACTAAACACTAAACACAATGAACACAACAAACCCAATGAACTCAATCAACACCGAAGCTCAGACCGTACCGGCCGCATTTTTGACGGCTGTAAAAAATTGGGGTTCCCGAACTGCCATGCGTAAGAAGGAATTCGGACTCTGGCATGACATCAGCTGGAACGAATATTATGAAAATGTAAAGAATATTGCCTGCGCGCTGATGGCCCTGGGTCTCAAAAAAGGCGACTGTGCCGCCATTATCGGTGACAACAGCCCGGAATGGGTCTATGCCAGTGTCGGTATTCAGTGCTGTGGCGCCGGGGCTGCCGGTGTTTACGCCACCAATGCCTGGCAGCAGGTGAAATATGTGGTATCCAATGCCGACGCCAAATTTCTCTTTGTCGAAAATGAAGAACAGCTGGACAAGTGGCTGCATTTTCGAGACAACGTGCCCGATTTAAAGAAGGTCATTGTCTGGGACACCGAAGGCCTGCGCCACTTTGACGATCCCATGGTCATGTCATTCGATGACCTGATGGCGTTGGGAGAAAAGGCCGCCCAGGAAAAACCGGACATGTTTCAAACCAGAATCAACCAGATCGATCCCGAAGATCTGTCCGTCCTCATCTATACATCCGGGACCACCGGTCCTCCCAAGGGGGCCATGCTGTCACATCGCAACTGCGTCTGGATGGGAGGTGCCCTTACATCCAATAACCCTATGTTTGACGACGACGCCATTATGTCATTTCTACCCCTGTGTCATATTTTTGAACAGCTCTTTACCATTCTGGCTCACTTCCAGGTGGGTCATAAGGTCAATTTTATCGAGAGACCGGATACGGTCGTGGACAACATGATCGAAATTTCCCCCACCGTTGCACACGCGGTACCGCGAATATGGGAAAAGTACTACTCCGCCATCATGATCCGCATGTCCGATGCCACCTGGTTCAAACGGCTTGTATTCGGGACTGCCATGAAAGTCGGTAAGAAACACGCCACCCTGGAAATGAATTTTGAACCGATTCCACTCTCTGTTAAATTTTTATTTGGGCTGGCTCACTTTGCCGTGTTCCGAAAACTCAAAGAACGCATGGGTTTCGACCGGATTCGAGTCGCCTACTCCGGTGCTGCCCCCATAGCGCCGGAAATCCTCCATTTTTTTCATGCCATCGGTGTGAACCTTGTGGAAGGCTATGGCCAGACCGAGGGTACCGGGGTCACCACCACTTCCGAAATCGGACACGTTAAATTTGGATCGGTGGGCATACCCCTGAAAGGGGTTGAAATCAAACTCGCCGATGACGGAGAAATACTCGTCAAATCACCGGGTGTGTTCATGGGCTATTTCAAGAACCCGGAAGCCACCGCTGAAACCATCGTGGATGGCTGGCTCCATTCCGGAGACGTGGGGACCATTGACGAGGACGGGTTCCTGACCATCACGGACCGTAAAAAAGATATCATTGTCACGGCGGGTGGAAAGAATATTACCCCGCAGTATATCGAGAACAAACTCAAGGCGAGTCTCTATATCAACGATGCCGTGGTTATTGGAGACCGGCGCAAGTTCCTGTCCTGCCTGATTATCATCGATGAAGACAATGTCGTCAAGTTCGCCCAGGACCAGAAAGTTCAGTTTTCCACCTACAAGGATCTTACCCAGCACGAAGAGATCAACAAACTTATCGAAGGCGAAATCAAGGCCGTCAATGAGTCTTTGTCCCGGGTGGAACAGGTCAAAAAGTTCACCATCCTGCCGAAAAAACTCTATGAAGAGGATGGTGAAGTTACCCCCACCATGAAGGTCAAACGCAGTTTTATCAACAAAGCCTTTGGCGATCTCATCGAAGCCATGTACTAATCCGGATTTTCCAGGTCCTGAAAAATCCGGATATGGATTACAATCTGAAACACAACTTTAGGGAGGTGCCATTATGACCGTTGCCTATACCAGTTACCTGACAATAAAGAAGCACGCCGGGGCGCATCGAACAGCCCGTTTGAAAAACTTTGATGAGCCCATAAACTTTGGTATCCACGGCGGCATCAAGGATTTTTATCAGGAAAAGTACGGACGAAAACTTGAAGGACCGGAATACCCGGCAACCCTCGACCATGTCGTTGCCGGCGTTGCCGGCTGACTGACGGGAACCCTTGCCGGTGCGCTGGATGCGCGCGGAATATCAGCAACTGAAAATCTGGTGGCCCATGTCGAAGGCGATGTAGATGCTGTTGACGGAGTCCTGAGAATTACGAAGATACGAATAAAATATCAATTCGAGGCCCCCAAAGACCTTCTACAAAAGGCGGAAAGGGCCCTTCAGGTCTATGCGGACCTGTGTCCTGCCTACCAGTCCGTGAAGAATGGCATCGATTGCTCCTGGGATGCAGACATCGAGACAGTTTAACCTAAGTTGAGCGATTGCCGATCTTACCGCACCTACGGCGTCAGATGCCATACCGCATAGTTCACTATA
This sequence comes from uncultured delta proteobacterium, assembly GCA_963744665.1. Classification (GTDB taxonomy): domain Bacteria; phylum Desulfobacterota; class Desulfobacteria; order Desulfobacterales; family B30-G6; genus B30-G6. Next base: position 135,351 of record CAVUUM010000026.1, read on the forward strand.
GCAGAACAGCATCTTCCTTGTAGCAACGGCAACCTCGACAATCGTTTGACCTAAATATTTCATAATAATTTTCTAATCATCAGGAGCGTGATATATTCGGGTCAGGTTGGATATTTCATAAAAAAATCCCTTGCAGCAAATACAAGGGATTTTTTTATGTCACTTTAATTTATTTCAGACTGGGCCGGCATCCGCAATAAAAACTCCGGGCCGGTCAGATGCTAGTTGATTCGGTCCCGCAGTTTACCTGAGCACTTAAAGGTCACAACTCTCCGCGGCGCCAGCATCAGATCGTCTCCGGTAGCGGGGTTCCGGCCTTTTCTCTCATTTTTATCACGGATACAAAACTTGCCGAATCCGCTGATGAGAACATCTTCGCCGGACTGAAGCGTACTTTTGATAATCTCTATGAGTGTTTCAATGATATCCGTACTCTGCTGCTTGGTTAAACCTTCATCGGCTTGAACCGTATTGATAATATCCGCTTTTGTAAGTGCCATCGTGAAAAATACTCCTATGTTTATATATCGTTTTTACAGGTACAGAAACTTATATATCAATTGTCAGTTTTAAATAATTATGTCAAGGGATTATATAATATATCTTCACTTTTTTTTAATTTTTTGCACCATTTTGTCCTCCAATCACCCCACCCACATCATTGATTTGACAAAATCAGCGATTCATGCTCCAATAACTTTTCCGGTGAGCTAACATAAAAGGCACTCGAACATGGGTAAAAACCCCGAAAAAACAGGATCAAAAGATCGTAGACGTCATCCCCGTCAACCGTGTTCGCTAAAGGTCGGTTATGCAACCATGGATCTCAGCTTCATCGACTTTATTACGGATATTAACTGCTGGGGTGTCTTTATTCAATCGGATAAAAAAGTCCCTGTCGGTGAATCGGTTAGTATGACCATCCCCCTCCATGGGGAAGAACAATCCATCAAAGTCATCGGAGAAGTTATGTGGTCCAGCCCTCAGGGAATGGGCATCAAATTCAATATGGGCGTCAATACTTCCGTTCTGAGCACACTGCTTGATTGACAGCATCAGCCGTTTTTTGATATAGCTACACCCGTTTATCACCGCATCCCCTTTTCATCCCCTCATGAAAGAATAGGTGGACTATGTCGAGCCGGAAAAAGAAAGGTGTTTTCTCTGAGGAAATCATTGTCATCACCATCGGTATTGCCATTGTCTACTGGATCATCGACTCGATTTTTTTGGTTTTTGCCCGGGAGATTGAAACCCTGAAGAACGTATAGGTCTGGAATTCTCAAGCCCAACAACCTTAGATTGGGTTCAACGCTTTTGGAGATGCTTCATAGCAACAGAAAACAGCCTCACAATCACCTTTTCAGCACCGTTGCAATACCGAGTCCGCCCCCACCGCAAATGGCTGCCAATCCATATTCAATACCACCACGTTTCATCTCATGCAGAAGTGTCACCAGCACACGCGTCCCCGTACAGGCAATAGGATGCCCCAGAGATATCCCCGAGCCGTTGACATTGATTTTTCCATACTCATCGCCGCCTATGCCCATGGCCTTTAAATCCGCCAGAACCTGGGCCGCAAATGCCTCCTGAATCTCGATGCATCCGATATGGTCCAGGGTCATCTTGGATGCTGCGAGAGCTTTCTTCACCGCAAGGGGTACCGTCAAATAAGCTCTCCGGGGATCCCCACCCGCCACCGCACAAGATTGGACAGACGCGAGGGGCTCAACACCGAGTTCCCGGGCCTTTTCTGCAGATGTCACCACCACGGCAGCTGCGCCATCGCTTTCTGTCGACGAATTCCCTGCCGTGCAGACCCCCCCCAGGACCGGTTTAAGACCTGCCAACTTCTCAATGGATGTATCCGGTCGAGGTGTTTCATCCGCATCAAACAGGACCACATCCCCTTTTTTACCGGGTATCCCCACCGGGAGGATCTCGTCAGCAAATCTGCCGTCTGATACCGCAAATACCGCTTTACGGTGGCTCTCCAAAGACCACTGGTCACAGGCTTCCCTTGAAATGCCCTCTTCTTGCGCCGCTGTTTCCGCCCAGGACATCATGGATGGAAGAATTCCATAGCGGGCCTCTGGTTGAGACATGACCCGGGCCCGTTGGATGCGATCAAAAAACGGAAGACCCCAGATGGAAACATCTCCGTGGCCCTTTGGCATGCCCCCCTGGCCACCGATACCCCATTTGATGCCACCGGGGAGGTAAAATTCTGCATTGCTCATACTCTCCACACCGCCAGCCAGAACGATTTCCGCTTCATGGGATCGTATCAGAGACGCAGCATACCGAACGACCTCCAGGCCGGTACAGCATCGTCTGTCCAGGGTTACACCGGGAATATGATCCGGCCAGCCTGCCTGCAAAAGGGCCATCCTGGCGATATTGACATATTCGCCGTTCTGATAGGATTGCCCCATGATAACCTCGTCCACCTGGTCCGGGGAAAGGTTTGCCCTCTCCACAGCCGCATTTAAAACACCGGCAGCCAGGTCGTAAGCTTGAATATCCTTCAGGGTTCCCATATAACGCCCCACCGGCGTCCTGACGGCACTGATGATAACGACTTCTTTCATATCTTTACCCCCAGATTAAATCGCAGAGCGATTTAATTTATGCTGCTTCGCAGCTTATTTTGTTACGTAAATCAAATAGAAGTGGTTTCAAAATCTTCAATCGTGCTCAAGGTCAAGGCGAGGTGACTCGTTTAACCGCAGGAATACATATGGTATTTTGAGGATTGAACGTGTCACCTCAACACAGAGATTGAATTCGAGAGGAGTTTTTAAAACCACTTCCGGCTAAAAGGCCCTTTCCGGTATATCAACAACCTCCCGTCCCTCTCTCAGACAAGTGTCCATTTTAGCAAGGGTTCCGGGCAGTGTTTCATCGACAAAAAAACGTGCCTGGAATACCTTGCCACGATAAAAATCATGTTTTCTGCCTTTTGGTCGGGAAGGGTCGTATGCGACCAGGGCCATGTCCAGCAACCGCCAGGCCATGCCGATCTCGCCAAACACCATCAACATGGGATAAGACCTGGAAGCCCACTGAAGAGGGTCCTTCTTTTTCATGTCTGCCAATTTACCGGTGGTCTGTTTGAGCTGCTGCATCGCCTTTGCCAGTGCTTTGACCTGTTGCCCAAGACCGGGGTGATTCTCATGCGTCCGACAAAAAGATGTAATTTCCGTTTGAAAAGCGCCATAGCAAGCCCCTCCCCGAATGGTCATCTTACGACCCAAAAGATCCATGGCCTGGATGCCATTGGTGCCCTCGTAAAGAGACAGAATCTTGACATCCCGCAAGTATTGCTCCAGGGGGTAATCTTTACAGTATCCATATCCCCCCAGGCACTGAATGGCTGTCTCGCAAACCCTGAATCCCCATTCAGAGCAACAGGCCTTGATGATGGGTGTCATGAAATCCACAAGATTGGCATAGTGATCCTTCTCAGGACCCTGGGGGAGTTCCAAAGCAAAATCCTGCCAGAAAGCACAACTGTATATCATGGAACGCATGCCGTCCACGGTTCCCTTCATCCAAAGGAGCATGCGGCGAACATCAGGATGATCGATGATGGCGACATCACCTGTCTTAGTGCCCAGGATATCCCGGCCCTGTCTGCGCTGTGCTGTATATGCCAGTGCATTGAGATAGGCGGTACCGGCAATACCCATGCCACTGACACCCGTGTTGATCCTGGCCGAATTCATCATCTGGAACATGTGAGAGAGTCCTTTGTTCTCCCTGCCACACAGATAGCCGATGCATCCATCCCTGGCCCCGAAATTCAACACACAAGTAGGAGATGCATGCAAGCCCAGCTTTTCCTCCACACCGGTGCAAACGACATCATTGGGTCGGCCAAGACGGCCACCCTTCCCTACCCGTATCTTTGGCACGACAAACAGCGAAATGCCTTCCACGCCTGGGGGAGCACCCTGAATTCGTGCCAAGGCAAGATGGATAATGTTTTCGGTCAGGTCATGATCGCCCCAGGAGATAAACACCTTTGTGCCCTTGATGCGGTATGCATCTCCGTCAGGTACAGCGGTTGTTTGAATCGCCGACAGATTCGATCCAGCCTCGGACTCGGTCAAACACATGGTGCCGGCCCAGGCGCCCTTGAACATTTTCGGAACATACAAGCGCTTTAACGCATTGCTGCCGAAACTTTCGATCAAATGGGCAGCACCATGGGTGAGACTGGGTGCCATATTAAATGACTGGCAGGCACCATACATGAGGTCATTGATGATAATGCGCATCATATGCGGGAAACCCTGTCCGCCGTATTCCGTATTCCTGGCCGCCGCGATCCACCCATCCTCACCATATTGTCTGAAGGCTTTTTGAAATTCTCTGGGGCAGGTAACGGAACCACCGCCAAAACCGACCCCCCTGGCTTCACCGATCTCCTGGAGGGGCGCCACAACACCCCTGGCAAAACTGATGGCTTCGGTTACCAGCATGTCAAAAGTAGGCTCGTTCAGATCTTTGTAACGGTCCAGCCGACACAGGGAACCGTATGACAATTGCTCTTTGAGGATGAAAAAAAGGTCTTTGGAATTAACTTTAAAATGATCCATTATAAATTCGCTCCACGAATTTATTCGGCCGGTTGGTGGCCGCTGCAATGTCCGTAATGGGAATTGCGGATGTGTTGCTTGCAAACAGGGTTCCCGGGCTGCAGATCCCGTCCAACAGTCGGAAAATTTCCTGCTTCAATTCACATTGTTCAAAAACAGCCTCTATCACCAGGTCGACATCTTTGCCCGTTGGAAGGTCTTGAATCGTCTTTATACGACCGATAATGGTTGAGCTGGTTTCACCTAGCGTTCCTTTCTCAATCAATTGTCCCACGGACCATTCAATGTTTTTGACCGCCTTTTTCAAGGCCTCATCGGAAACCTCATATAACAGAACATCACGTCCTGCCTGTGCACTCACCTGCGCGATGCCACTCCCCATGAGACCCGATCCCACAACCATGATTTTCTGGATATCCATGATTGTCTCTCCTTTCATTCATTGGTTTTGTCCTGCCAACAGAATCATAGTTTACACATCTTTTCAAGAAGTTGCGGTTTTTAGTAGTTCAAAAAAACTTTTTATGCTAATAAATTTGTTGTACAAATTTATGAATCGCGACGTTTCCGCTTCAAGCGTTGTTCTAATCTATCTTGCAAAGTAATTGGTGCGCAGGGCTTCAGCCCTGCCATAACGGGTTTCGGGCAGCGCTGAAACGCTGCGCTACAACCTTGATACAACATTGTTGAGAAGCTAATATATCAACGGGGAGATTCTGTCATGAAAGATAATATTGATATCTGGCGTGACGAAAATGGGGTTCCTCATGTTGAGGCTGACAACCTGGCAGATCTCTATTGGGGTCAGGGCTACGTTCACGCTACCGACCGGGGTCTGCAGATGCTGCTCATGCGCATCCTTGGCCAGGGAAGGCTTTGCGAACTGATCGACGACAGCGATGCATCGCTGGCAATCGACGTCTTTTTCAGAAAAATGAACTGGTGCGGGCATGTAAAAGATGCTGTCAATGCCTTACCGGAAGAAACCCAGCAGCTTGTTGCATCCTATGCCCATGGCATTTCAACCGCATTTGCCCAAAGATACCCCTGGGAACTCAAACTGCTCGGATACACACCCGAGCCATGGAAAGCAGAGGATATCATTACCCTGACCCGTATGGTGGGATATCTGACCTTAAGCCAATCCCAGGCTGAAATAGAGCGTCTACTCATGGAAATGATCCAGGCAGGTGTCTCGCAGGCGCATCTCGAAGAACTCTTTCCGGGACATCTGGGCGGTCTTGATATGGATCTTTTGAAGAAAGTCTCTCTGCAGGAACGGGTGGTCCCACCGGATGTCTTGTGGCAAACCGCGGCACCACGTATGATGGCCTCCAATAACTGGGTCATTTCCGGTGTCAAAACTGTCTCCGGAAAACCGATCCTGTCCAACGATCCTCATCTGGAAGTCAACCGGCTTCCCAACATCTGGTGTGAAATTGTTCTCAAAATCAAAGATCAATTTGCCATGGGTGCCACCATGCCAGGTTTCCCTGGTATACTCACCGGCCGCACCCGGAATATTGCCTGGGGCGTTACCTATGCCTTTATCGACGCCATCGATTCATGGGTCGAAAAGTGCAAAGACGGTCAGTATTATCGCGAGGAAGGTGATCAATGGATACCCTTTTCCCAACGCAGGGAAACGATTCTGCGAAAAAAGAATCCTCCTCAAGAAGTGATCTTCTATGAAAATGACCACGGCGTCCTGGATGGTGACCCTGAAACAGAAGGATACTACCTGACCACCCGCTGGTCGGCAGACAAATCCGGAGCGGTTTCTCTGGAGCACTATCTGCACATGTGGCATGTGGCCACCGTACAGGAGGCCATGGATACACTTGGCAGGCAGGAGAGCGCGTGGAGTTTTGTTTTTGCCGACATCAACGGTGACATCGGATTCCAGATGTCGGGTCTTGTGCCAGTGCGGCGGGAGGGCGTCAGCGGTCTGGTGCCGCTGCCAGGCTGGGACAAGGCCAATGACTGGCGGGGATTTGTGAGTCATGAAGACCTGCCACGGGCATTGAACCCTGACCAGGGTTTTTTTGCAACAGCCAATCATGACCTGAATGCCTTCGGCAAGGTGGCACCTATCAATATGCCCATGGGCTCGTACCGTGCAGACCGTATCAACGATCTCCTTGCACAGCGAGATGATTTTGTGACTGAAAATATGTTCGAGATGCAATTCGATCTCTTTTCCAGACAGGCAGAAGCCTACATGGCCATCCTCAAACCACTCCTTCCCGACACAGAACAAGGACGGATATTGAGGGAATGGGACCTTTGTTATGACCGGGACTCCCAGGGGGCCTTCCTCTTTGAAGCTTTCTACCGAAAACTCATCTCGGAAACCTTTGGGAAAAATGGATTCGGCAAGGATGTGTGCCAGCACCTGTCCGACGAGACAGGCGTCTTTATCGATTTCTACCAGAATTTTGACCGGATCTTGTTATCTGAAACCTCTGTGTGGTTTGGCGGGGAAAGCAGAGAATCACTCTATGAGCGTACTGCCCAAAAAGCCCTGGACATCCCCGTGGAACCATGGGGAAAATCACGGAATTTCATAATGCGTCATCTGGTGTTCGGAGGAAAACTTCCCGCTTTTCTGGGGTTCGACCGGGGGCCAATTACGGGAATCGGTGGTCGTGCAACGATTCACCAGGGTCAGATCTACCGCAGCGACAACCGGGATACGACCTTCTTTCCGTCATATCGGATCGTGTCTGATCTTTCCAATGATGACTGTCGTTCCAATTTGGCCGGGGGACCGTCTGATCGGCGTTTTTCAAAATGGTATGTTTCCGATCTTGAAAACTGGCAGAAGGGGGAATATAAAACCCTCAGCATCAACGATAATCGGAAAAGATTACCATTCAAGTAAACCTTTTTTGGTGATGACGCCGGTCTGGTTTCAACCACATTTTTAACCACAACCTATCAACACCAAACAATTGAGACCCTGTTTTTTCAGAAACAGGATTAAGGAATCAGGGATATGCAATACAGACGTTTAGGCCGCTCGGGGCTGATGGTTTCAGAATTGACATTGGGCACGATGAATCTTGGTGGGCCCACAGACGAACCCACCTCATTGCTGATGATAGACAAGGCCCTTGACCACGGCATCAATTTACTGGATTGCGCCAACGTCTATGCAGACCGTATTACAAACGCAGGCATAAAAATAGCTCAAAAGGTCAGCAAGCGGGCAAAAGAAAATGAATGGTCACCGGCATCACTATCCGTGTCATGGATTTTGCACAAGCCTGCCATCACCTCAGTCATTATCGGCCCTCGCACACCAGAGCACCTGGATGATCTTGTCTCGGCCCAGAATATCCACCTGTTACCTGAAGACCTGGCCTGGTTCGACACCCTGGTTCCCCCCGGAACAAATGTTTCCGACCATTTCAACACGGCCGGATGGCGACGGCCTATCCAGACTCATATCCATTGACCCACAAACTGTTTCAGCGCTTCATACGGCTGGGCTCCCACCAGACGGCCCGCCCCATACAAGAAAGTGGGAACGGCCGTAATACCCAGCTGATGTGCACGCTGCCAGTCGGCATCCACAGCTTCTTTATAGGTTCTTTTTTCGATACTTTTTCTGGCCTCATCCGGGTCCAGGGAGACGGAACTCACGATATCGAGCAGGTTTTTCATCCTGGCAATGTTTTTGCCATCTGCAAAATAGGCCCGAAAAGCAGCCTGGTGGAAAGCATCTCCCTGGCCCTGATCTTCGGCCCACTTGGCCAGTTCCTGGGCCAAACGACTGTTATAGGTTTTCGTGCGGGCGCCAAAAGGGAGACCTTCAGCATCGGCAACTGTCTTCATATGCGACAGCGCCTCTGGGATGTTATACGAACGACCGGCAAAAAGTTCCTCCAGGGTTCGCCCCTCTTCCGGTGTTTCCGGGTGCAATGGAAATGCCAGCCAGCGAATGTTAATATCCATTTCTTTTTTCAGTTTTTCAATACGACCTGTAATGAAGTAACACCACGGTCAGATGGTATCCGAGAAGATTTCGAGTGTTGGTTCATTCATAATTTCATTCCTTAAATAACATGCATATATGATTTTATCAAACGCGACATTGCCGCTTCAGATCGCTCCCGTCTTGTGCTATATACCTATATCGAATTGAAAAGCATCCCATTCACTCTCCAATTCCATGTAGCGCAGCATAAACAATAGAGGAATATATGATCGATACGAGAGCTTGTCAAAAAATTCACACACGCAGCATTGATGTGTCCATCTTAACCTATGCCGAGGATACCATTGTCGTCGAAGGGCATCTGAAAGACGATCGATTAATCGACTCCTTTCGTTCCGGCGGTGATGTAATACCACCCGGTGTTGTCCACAACATGATCATCCGTATGAAAGTCCGGGGACCGGAACTCATTATTGAAGACATCGACGTGGAAATGCCCACAGTTCCCAACGATGACTGCCTTGAAACACGCCGATCCCTCGAACGCATCAAAGGCATGTCAATTGTGTCCGGCTTTACCGCAAAAGCCCGAAGCCTTGTGGGAGGTGCCAAAGGCTGCGCCCATCTGATGGCGCTCCTGATGGCCATGGCGCCAGCGGCTGTGCAAGGTGCCTGGACCGCAGCAACCCGTTTGCCAAACGATTCCCAGGCACTCAAAACCTATTCCATGAAAAGATTGAAAAACACTTGCTATGTCTGGCGCTCTAACGGACCGGCATTTGCGAAATACAAGCAGTCATTGGAGATTGATTGAGATTTGAGATTTCGTGCTTCGTATTTACCAACTCTTCATTGAGGTTTTAGATCAGAATAGATTCATTTTTATTAAATAGTATCAAGGAGGCATATCCATGGGTCCATTAAACGGCGTTAAAATCATCGAGGTCGGTGGCATCGGACCGGGGCCTTTCTGCGGTATGATGCTCTCGGACATGGGTGCTGAAATTGTCCGTGTGGAAAGAAAAGGCGGGTTGTCATTGTCTGATCCCAAATACGATCTTTTGACTCGAAACCGTAAATCCATCTCCATCAACCTCAGAGCGCCGGAAGGTGTCCAGACCCTGCTCAGGATGCTGGAGCAGGTGGATGCGCTCCAGGAAGGGTTTCGCCCCGGCGTCATGGAAAAGCTGGGTATCGGACCCGATGTCTGTCTGAAAAGAAACCCCAGACTTGTTTACGGCAGAATGACGGGCTGGGGTCAGGAAGGGCCCCTGGCACGAGCGGCCGGCCACGATATCAACTATATTGCGCTTTCCGGCGCTTTGCACACCATCGGTCGTAAAGATCAAAAGCCTGTGCCACCGTTGAATCTTGTGGGAGATTTTGGCGGTGGCGGCATGCTCTTGGCCTTTGGGATGGTCTGCGCATTGTACGAGGCCCAAAACTCAGGACAGGGGCAGGTGGTGGATGCTGCCATGACAGACGGTTCCGCCGCACTCATGACCATGATATACGGGCTAAAGGCCGCCGGTCTCTGGGCGGACAAACCGGGAACCAACCTGCTGGACACGGGTGCCCATTTCTATGATACCTATGAAACCGCAGACAACAAGTATATCGCCATCGGTGCCATCGAACCCCAGTTTTACGAACTCCTGTTGAAACTCGGTGAAATCGATGACCCGGATTTTCAGAACCAGCTCGATTTCGCCCGATGGCCTCAGCTGAAGGAAAAACTCTCGCTCGTGTTCAAGACCAAAACCCGGGAAGCGTGGTGCGAGATCATGGAAGGCAGTGATGTCTGCTTTGCTCCGGTATTGTCCATGTCGGAAGCACCCGAGCACCCTCACAACAAGCATCGAAAAACCTTTGTCGAAAATGAAGGCGTGTTGCAGCCAGCCCCTGCCCCCCGTTTTTCAAGGACCGAACCCGAGATTAAGAGCCCACCACCCATTCCTGGCCAGGACACGGAAACCGTCCTGGCAGCGTTTGGCTTTACCCCCCAGGAGATTGAATCACTCAAGGTTTCCGAAACCATCTGACCAGGTTGTGTTGAAACGATGCTGAAGACTACCCATACGGATATCGGCAAAAAGCGCCTGGAAACCTGCTGGTATGGACCACCTCCGGATGAAGCCTTGACGCTTGTTTTCCTGCACGAGGGCTTGGGGTGTGTCGACATGTGGCGCGACTTTCCACGCAGACTGGCTTCGGCCACCGATTGTGGCTTGCTGATATACAGTCGTCTGGGCTATGGCCGATCAGATGCCTGTTCCCTCCCCAGACCGGTGCGTTTCATGCATGATGAAGGCTTGCATATCCTGCCTGAACTGCTTAGCAGAAACAGGGTTAAGGAATGTATTCTCATCGGACATTCAGACGGCGGGTCCATTGGAATTATATATGCCGGCGGCACACCGGCCCCGCCCTTGAGAGGCTTGATCACCGAAGCTGCACATGTATTCTGCGAAGAGATATCCATCCGGTCGATTCGTGAGGCACGGGAGCGGTATGTGGGAGGGAATTTACGCAAAAAACTTGAAAAATACCATGGTCGAAACACCGACTGTGCCTTCTGGGGCTGGAACAACACCTGGCTTCACCCTGATTTCAAACACTGGAACCTGGAAGAATATCTTCCTAATATTCAGGTCCCCGTGCTGGCAATTCAAGGGGAAAATGACCCCTACGGTTCACCGGCACAACTCCAAGCAATTGTAACGCAGTCCGCCGGGAAGACAGAATCCCTGATGCTTCCTGAATGCGGTCATTCGCCCCATTTCGATCGCAGCGAGGCCACCTTTCAGGCGATGAAAGATTTTATTTTTTCAATCACGGTTTGATCCCTTTTTCCGAAATCCAGCTTTTGACTTCCAAAAAAGGGTACGTGTCAAGGATGCCGAAATAGGGCAGTTTTTTTATTTTCAGCTTTGCGGATGACATCTTCCTGCCCTGTCATAAAAGCGTTGAACCCAAAATATTTCTGCAAATACTGTTGCAGCATCAAATACCCCTCTACTTGCTTTCAACGTTGCTCAATGGATTGATAAAGCTGCACGGCAGCATGGTGTTACACTTTCCGCACACATGGGTGGATTGAGGCAGGTCTGCATAATAATCAAGCGTATGCAGGTTTTCATTCAACCGATCCCAACACTTCCGGCGATCAAACCCATTCTCTGTCAGAGCGTTCACCGGGCATCTTTCGATGCATTTGCCACATTTTTTCCCCGCTTTGAGCAGACAGGCCTCTGACGTTCTCATGAGTGGGTTGTCACCCAGGTCTGCTTCGGTAACCAGGCTGCCAAATCGCCCGCAGACGCCCGCCGGCGTTATCAGCATGAAATGGGATCCAAACCGTCCCAGACCTGTCAGGTGGCCGAGATGTTTGTGGGACCAGCGCGCCATGAGTCGATTTTCGTCAAAGTTGTGGGTGGCCGGCGTCAACCCGGATGCATAGCCTGCCGCTTTAAGAAAATCGGCGATGACCTCCCCTGCCCGGTTGATGAGATCGTTGGTTTCAACATAAGCAATCCCCCAGTTCCTGCAGGGCCGGTTGCCTGAACGATTCTCTTTGATGAGCTCTTTGACGAAAGGGATAAAAAAAACGATGACCGACCTGGCTGTTTTCAGCAGATCCTGTGGATGCAGATGCTCATCCATGGCAATCTCCGTCAAAATGTCAAATCTCTGGTCAACGGGTGCTGAAACCAGTAACGGCTTTCGCCACCACCCCTCATGTTTCAACCGGGATGGTTCCTCTGTTACATAGGTTTCCAATAATTGTCTCAATTCTAAAATCGATGGACGATTCATTTTTTTCCTCTGATAATTTTCATTCCCCTGTCTCCGTAGCACCCGGTTCTTTAGTGGCCGGGGTACTGATAGGCTTTTAGCGATTTAGGCTGAAGGCTGTTAGGTGCCTTTTGCTGCTCGCCCTCAGCTACCCTCGAACCCTTTATACGCTGGGACGTCAGGATGCCTGGAGGCTGGGATGCTGCTGTCCGCTCATAGCCGTCAGCTACCCTCCAACCCTTGTATCACCCTCGGACCCTCGAACCCTTCCTTTACTCAACCCCGCTGTCGGGAAGCAGAAAACAGATAACCAGACAAATTAGTGAAATAAACAGGGCAACCCAGAAGACGAACTGAACGCTGGATGCAATGGATGACTGAAGCAGATGTCTTGCAGCTTCCGGTAACAGCGCCTGAAATTCCGGACGCAGTAAATTCTCAAAACTTCTTTGGGACTGAGTCAACAATGTCTCGGGCAGAATCCCCCCAACACCCTTATTCACCAAGCTGTCGATGGTGGTCGTCAGCCTGGACATGAGCAAGCCGCCACAGATACCGATACCCACCGTGCCGCCAAAGGTTCGCATGAACTGATGAGAAGCGGTCGCAACCCCCAGGTCAGAGGGATCCACGGCATTTTGAACAATCACGAGCGTTGCCAAAGCAACAAAACCCATGCCGAGACCCACCAGCTGAAATACGAGAAAGCTGAATAGCATGGAAGTTTCTGTATCAAATGTAAGGGATAAACCACAGCCCCCCACCAGACACATGGCACCCATGACTGCCGCTGTCTTTGCCCCAAGTCGATGCGATATCTGACCGAAGATGATGGAGCCGATGGACCATCCTAGACTCAGGGAGAGCATGGCAATACCCACCTGCATGGGGCTCTTGCCCTGGGCACCCTGAATGAAAATAGGTGCAAAGGCAAAAAAAGCAAAAATGGCAAAACTGCTCATAAACACCGAAGCATTTCCAATGGCAAAGCCTCGTATTTTAAATAATTCCAGGGAAATGATCGGATCTTCAGCACGCTTTTCACAATGAATGAACCCGATTCCCGCTAAAATAGTTACCACCAGAAGCGCCATAACCTGCGGGGATCCCCAGGCAAAATCTCTGCCCCCAACCAGAAACAGACTGAGCAATGCCACGATGGATACGGAAAGGGTCAACACACCAAGCAGGTCCAGAGACACTTTGCTGCGTTTTTCCCTTATCTCCACCAGGAAAAAGGCGATACCCCCTAACGAAAACAGGCCCAAGGGCACATTGATAAAAAAAATCCATCGCCAGGATACATAAGAGACAATGAAACCGCCCAATGTGGGCCCCAGAACACTGGCAATCCCCCAGACCGAACTGGCAAAGGACATGGTCTTGGTCCGCTGACCTGGCGGCGAGATATCCGCCAGTACGATATAGACCATGGCAAATATTCCGCCGGAACCAACACCCTGAAACACCCTGCAGACGATCAAAAACATCATGTTGGGCGAAAAGCCGGCCGTGGCAGACGACAGCAGGAAGATGACGATGGAAATCAAAAAAATGTGTTTGTTTTTAAAAAGATCGCCCAGCTTCCCAAATACCGGAAGGGAAACAGCCCGTGCCAGAAGATAGGCTGAATAGACCCAGCTGTAGAGATGCAACCCACCGAGCTCTGCAACAATCGTCGGCATGGCCGCCGTCATGATCAGGGCATCCATGGCACCCAGAAACAGCGCCAGCAGCGCAGAAAAGATAATCATCGTTCTGTGTTTTGAATCGATGATTTCTGAGGGTGAATCCATATAGGGATAACATCCTTCTACGAATAAAATCGTGGGAACAATTTTACGAAACGCGACCTTGTCGCTTCTGAGTTGAATAGAAGTGGAAACCTAAATCAAATCTACCAAAACATCAACTGTGAACTCGATTTTGGAGATGTCCCAAGCTCTTTTGATCCAATGCTGTCTATCTTTTCCTTGCATCCTGGCGGAATCGTACTTAAAATAAAACCGTTCCACGAATAAAATCATAGGATGATGTGGGGTGTATATTATGAAGGATAAACCCATAGCTGCAGGTAAAAGCAGCTTTTCCCTGATCGATTCAAATCAATTCTTCTCTGAAATCGGTTTGACAAAAAACATCACCATGCTGGATGTCGCGTGTGGTATAGGGGCTTATGCCATGGCGGCTTCTCCTTACGTGGGTTCGTCAGGAAAAATAGTTGCCGTTGACCTCTGGGAAGACGGTATCGATACATTGAAAACCGAGATTCAAATCAGCAATATCGACAACATTTTCCCCCATGTTGCCGATGTCAGTCGGCACATACCCATGCCGGATCATTCTGTGGATATATGCCTCATGGCCACCGTGCTGCACGACCTTGTTCAAGACAACACAGACCAGGGCACCCTGAAAGAGGTGGCAAGAACATTGAAGCCGGACGGCCAGTTGGCCGTGATCGAGTTCAAAAAGAAAGAAAGCCCGCCGGGGCCTCCCATGAAAATAAGAATTTCACCGGAATCCCTGGAAACATTTCTGCGGCCATTCAAATTACTCCCGGCCAAAACGGTTGATATGGGTGAGCATCTATATTTGTCAATCTATTATCGGTCTTGAAATCTGAACCGAAACAGCGAGTGCTAACCCCGTAGCTTGCTGCGAGGTTCTTCAATCTTCCCCGCTGATAGCAACGGGGAAGATTCAGTTCAGATGTCGTAAAACAAATGTGTGATAGAATGTGTTGGTCGTAAAAGGAGAGTGGAGATGAAAGAGAATAAAAAGGGAATGGTTTTTGGCTCATTCGTGGGGGATGCGCTGGCATTGGGACCCCACTGGGTCTACAACACGAATGTCATCGACAAAAAGTTCGGTCGGGTGCAACAGTATTTCGACCCCCTGGTCAGCTACCATGCCGGCAAGAAAAAAGGAGACTTCACCCACTACGGTGATCAAATGCTGTTGCTGCTGGAATCGCTGGCAACCGCTTCAGGATTTGATCAGACAAAGTTTGCCGAAGCATGGCAATCTTTTTTCAATGATTACGAGGGATATCGTGACAAAGCCACGCTCGCCACACGCCAGAATATGACCGAAGGAAACAACATCCTGGAAAGCGGATCATCTTCAGACGACCTGGGTGGTGCCGCCAGGATTGCCCCCATTGTGTACAGGTATGCCAACGATATGGAATCGGCAATTCAGGCTGCCAGATACCAGACCGCCTTGACTCACAACAACCCATCTGTCCTGGACAGTGCCGCGTTTTTTGTAAGGCTGGCCCTTCGTGCGCTGGCAGGCGAAAAACCCTCAGAAGCCGTTCCCCATCTGCTGGAGGATTATTTTCAAGACACAGATATTGGGGACACCGTATCCCTGGGTCTGGCAAGTCAAGACAAGGACACCCGCACCATCATCGCAGCGTTCGGTCAGATGTGCAGTGTAGAGGCTGCCCTTCCAGGTACGATCCACTTGATCACCCAATACGAGAATGACTTCAAGGAAGCATTGGTTGAAAACGTCATGGCAGGCGGGGATTCCGCAGCCAGGGGCATGCTCGTGGGCATGGTGCTGGGTGCGTATCATGGATTCGATGCCCTGCCCAAAGACTGGTTGGACACCCTCAATGCCCGGGATAAAATCGACAAGCTTTTATCCCGAATATCTCAATAGATTGGGAAAACATATTGACAATATCTTAAAATCATCAGAAGTTTATTGGGTACCCTGTTAGAGGCCGCTAAAACTGCCATTGATTACGATAATTACTAGAAGCCATCTCAAAAATTTAAGATAGCTTCTAGCTAACTTCCTAAATCCCTATGTACTGATCAAAGGAGGAATCGATGAACCAAGCACTTTATGGATATTACGGCAAGCAGCTACGAGTTTCGCTTGATACCGGTGAGATAAAAACAGAAGACATCGACATTGAGATATTGAAAAAGTATATTGGTGGCGTAGGGTACGGAGCCCGTGTGCTTTACGATGAGCTTGAAAAAGGTATTGATCCGCTTTCTCCAAGCAATAAAATCGTTTTTGCCACCAGCCCTCTGACGGCCAACAAAATACCCGGCGGGGGCAGTATCATGGTCTGCTTCAAATCGCCGTTGACACACGTCTGGGGGGAATCCAGAAGCGGTGGAAATTTCGGCCCTGACCTTAGAAAAGCCGGTTATGATGCCCTCATCATTGAGGGCGCTTCAGCTGAGCCGGTCTTTCTTTCTATAAATGACCAAGAAGTTTCCCTTCATCCTGCCGGCCATCTGGAAGAATAAAACCGTCACAGAAAAGACTGACTTGATCAGGGAAACTTTGGCTGACACAAAAATTTCCGTGCTGTGTATCGGACCTGGCGGAGAAAAGCAGGTCAAGTTTGCCACCCTTATGGTAGGTCACCGTGCTGCTGGAAGATGCGGTGGCGGCGCCGTCATGGGATCCAAAAATCTTTTGGGCATCGCCGTCAAAGGTTCATGCCAGGCACCAGTGGCAGACCCGGACAAATTGAAAACGGCCATCAAAAACGCCATGGATGTTATCCGAGCCAGCGAAACCGCCGATGGATTCCGCGAGCATGGAACAGCTGGTGACATAGGCGGCAATGATGCTGGCGGTGATTGGCCCACGAAAAACTGGCAAGCCAATTCCTGGGGAAAAGGCGAAGAAATATATGATGCCTTTTTTAAAAATCATCTGGTCAAAAATAACGGATGCTACCTGGGCTGCCCCATTGCCTGCGGCAGGATCGCCGATGTAAAATCGGGCAAATTTGAAACCCCGGCCCATGAAGGCAGCGAGTACGAGTCTCTTTCAGCATTTACGGCCTTCGTGCTGAACGAAAATGTCGAGTCGGCCGTTCACAGTACCTACCTGTGTAATGAATACGGTATTGATACCATAACTGCGGGTGCCATGATAGCATTTGCAATGGAATGCTATGAAAACGGTATGTTAACAAAGGAGGATGTTTCCGGTCTGGATCTCAGCTGGGGAAATCCGGATGTCCTGCCCGTATTGGTCAAAATGATGGCTCTCAGGGAGGGCATCGGTAACACGTTGGCCGAAGGCGTTAAAAAAGCATCCGAGCTGATTGGAAAAGGTTCCGAAGCCTTTGCCGTTCACATAAAAGGTCTTGAAGGGCCGGCCCACGACGCCAGATCTGGCAAGGCCCTGGCAATAACCTATGGTACTGGCAAACAGAGGCATGTGCCATATCCAGCCCTTGGAGGGCATGGCCTGGGATTCCGGCAAAATGGATTTTGGTTTAATGAAATATGGTCTTCCCGACCCTGAAAAGGTAGACAGGTGGGATGAAAAAGGCAAAGGGTAAGGCGTTAAAATGCTGCAGGATGGACTCGTGGTACCCGACATATTGAATACCTGCAAATTCTTCATGTACGCCGATATTTCGCTAGAACATCTGGCAGATATCTACTCGGCAGCTACGGGATGGGAAACCAGCGGTCAGGATCTGATGGCAGTGGGTGAGCGTGTACTCAACCTTCAACGAATGTTCAACATACGCGAGGGCCTGCAGAGAAAAGATGACCGCCTGCCTGAAAGAGCCGCCCAGCAACCAGCTTTTGGATTCTACGAAAATGAAACGCGGTGTGCGATCCGAGACTTTGACAGCATGCTGGATGAGTACTATGAAGCCCGGGAATGGGATAGTAAAACAGGTGAACCTTCAAAAGAAAAACTTGAAGCAGCTGGGACTCGAGAATCTCTGATCGCTTATGGAAATCAAGGTATATCTATATACAGTTCTAAAGAAATACGGCCAAGGCAAAATAGATGAAAACAATACCGTTCATTTGTCAGAACCCTTGTCCCTCAAGGAATTGTCAGCCTACTTTAATTTTCCGAAAAAACCAGGAAAAACCTTCCTGGTGAACAATACCCCCCAGCCCGAAGAGTATATTGTGAAAGGATGGTGATAGGATTAAGATCTGGGGTTTTATTTGTGGAGGATAGAAACAGCGACAACCGGTGTTCACAAAACTCCCCGCCCAAAAGCGGGGAGTTTTTATTGTATTGGATTATTTTTTAGCCTTTGGCAAACGAATAACCAGAACCGGAATAGAAGATTGCTTGACTACTTTTTTTGCGGTACTGCCCTGCAAGAAGTTCCGTGATACCACCTTGGCCGTGGGTCCCCATGACGATGAGATCACAATTCTGTTTTTTGGCTGTTTTAACGATGGTTTCAGCCGGAGGGCCATCTTCGATTAAAATTTCATCGGTGAGAAGGTTTTGATTATTGTCATTGGCTGCCATTGCCTCGTCGGAAAATGCCTGAAGTGCATCCTTTATGACACCAAACTCCCGTCTCTTTCCGATCATATTTTTCCGGGCTTCTGATATGATGCTGTTCCTTAATTTCTTTCAGGGTCTTGGAACTGATCATGCTGGATATGAATTCTTCGCCAGAACTTTCAGAAACCACATGCAGCATGGTTATGCTGGCATTGTATACCACGGCAAGACTTAGGGCATAGGAAAAAGCGTGAACAGCAGTTTCCGACAGGTCGGTTGCATAAAGAATCTTTTTTATCTGAATATTTGGTAAATTCATTTTGCATCCTTGTTTATTGGTAATAATTCTTGATTTTAGTACCCAAAATAGATACCGGGCAGCCACAGGGAGATCTGGGGAAACAACATACAAACGACCAGACCCAGTACCATGACCAGTACAAAGGGCACAATGGAACGGTATATATCCGCCAGGGACACCTCCTTGGGCGCCATGGCTTTCATCAGAAACAGGTTATAGCCAAAAGGCGGCGTCATATAAGCAATCTGGCAGGTAATCGTATACAGAACACCGTACCAGATCGGGTTGTAACCCAGTTCGATAACCAGGGGCACATACAGCGGTGCAACAATGATCAGCATGGCCGTGTCGTCCAGAAACATACCCATCAGGATGTAGGACAGCTGCATCATCACGAGTATCCCAAAGGGACTGAGACCCCATTGGTCCAGAAACAGTCTTTTTATGGCATGCACGGCACCAAGACCGTCAAAAACGGCACCAAAGCAGAGTGCTGCCAGAATCACCCACATGAACATGCAGCTGACGCTCAGGGTAAGCTTTAGTGTCTCTTCCAGCACCTGCCGGTTTAATCGTTTTTTGAGAAAAGCCACAAGGGTCGTTACCGCCGCACCGGCTGCAGAACACTCAACCAGACTGGTGATCCCCATCAGAAACAGGCCTGTCATGGAAAAAATAATGACCAGGGGAATGATCCCGGCCCTGAGCAGTCGAAATTTTTCTCCCCAGGTGATTTGCGCCAGCTCTTCTTTGGATAAGGCTGGACCCAGGTGCGGCTGAAGTCTGCATCGAATAGCGATGTAAGCAATAAACAAGACCGCTAACAAGAGTCCGGGGAAAACACCGGCCAGCCACAGCTGGCCCACCGGTTGTCTGGCGATCATACCGTAAAGAACCAGGACCACGCTGGGGGGCACCATGATCCCCAGGGAACTTCCCGCCTGGATGACGCCGGTAACCATGACCTTGTCATATTTTCGCTTTAGCATTTCAGGCATGGCAAGGCTGGCCCCGATGGCCATGCCGGCCACACTCAAGCCGTTCATGGCTGATACGGCAACCATGAGCCCCATGGTCCCGATGGCAAGCCCGCCGTGAATGGCCCCATCCAGACATGAAACATTCTGTAAAGATCGCTGGCTATTCCCGACTCGGAAAACATATATCCCATGTATATAAACAGCGGCAGCGTCAGGAGCGGATACCAGTTCAGCAGGGCAAAACTCGCGTTAAAGGGCATCTCCGCCGCACCCTCTCCCCATAGCATCAATGCAAAAACTGTTGCCACGCCACCAATGGCACCAAAAACACGCTGCCCGGTGAGAAGCATGAGCATCATCGAGAAAAAAATCAAAACGGCAATTATTTCATAACTCATGTTGTTTCTTCTCCCCCTTGCCGTATGCTTTTTCCAGGTCCTTGAAAAATGTCGCAATAGCCTGCAATAGCATCAGCACAATCCCTATTCCCATAATCAATTTTGATGGGGCCACACAGGGTGCCCATGCAGTATAATTTACTTGCTGGTATATCGATGGCATATTCAGGCTGGAAAGGCCCCCCCAGAGGAGAAACACCAGATAGAACAAGCAGGAAAGGGCATGGTTATCGCATCCATCACCGCTTGTTTTTTCTCTGACCATCGTCCATAGAGAAGATCCATTCTGACATGTCCTTTAAGAATCATGGAGTACCCCCCACCAAGCAGATAATAGGCAGCCATGGTGAACTGTGCGATCTCCACCGCCCATATATGGGGCTTGTCAAATAAGGTTCTGGCAATGGGTTCGTATAGCAGGACCCCGATCATAGCAAAGACAAGATACATGGAGAACTTGCCGACAAATTTGTTCGTTGCATCGACACGCGTACGAAGACTTTAATTGCTTTAGGCATCTTTGCCCCTTTCCTTTGGTACCTTTACCCATAATTGAATCAAGCGATTTTTACACGATCTGTACCGAATCAATCGTGCAGAAGCGATTCACGAAACATCTTTAATCCACTGAATACGGATCGGGTATTTTCGTGGACCTTTTGACAAAATAACCCGGTTCATCTCTTGTAAAATATCGCTCAATGGGTTTTGTTCGGTCTTAAGGGGGCCTTCCCCGGCAATCTAAAGTGGAGCCAGGAAAGGCCGCCGTTATGCTATAATAAACGTTTGGTACCCATTCATTAATACCGGTAAGGAGGACCGGCATCTCTCATGGTTTGGGCATAATCTTTAAGTATCTTGACAACCTTGGCATTCTCTGCCGCTTTTTGCGGCTGTCTCGTCCCAAAATTTCATTGCGGCATCTTCCACCTGCTTCCACTCTTCACGGGAATCGAAGTAAGCTTAAGTTTTCCGCCCTTGGTGCGGTAGTGTGCCTCTCCCCACCAATACCAGTGCTGCCGGTAATAGTTGCAACTGTCCATTTGCAGACGGAACAAGGTTTTCAGATGTTCTGGCAGGGCATTCCATGAATCGGAATTCGCAAAATACGAACCCGCCCATGCGCCGGATATGGGGTTGGTCAGATAATACTCGGTGACATCCGCCCAGCCCACTGTATAATCCTCTGTGATGCCGGACCAGGCAACACCGTCAAGTTCGCCCGTCTGAACGGCCATCTCGATGTCTTCCTAGGGAAGGGCCATGGGATAACACCGAACTGCTGCATGAATCTACCGCCGGTGGGAAAGCTGAACACTCTCAGACCCTTGAGGTCTGCGAGGCTTCTAATGGGCTTGGTGGTAGCGAAGTTACAGGGGTCCCAGGCGCCAGAACTCAGCCAGGTAACACCTTTTACCTCGGAGAACGCTTCCTCCCAGATTTCGTTCAGCCCATACCAGTTCCACAGCGTTGGAACATCCAGCGAGTAACGTGAGGCAAAGGGAAAATAGGCGCCAAAGATGGAAACATCCACGGGCGCTGCAATGGAGTCGTCATCACTTTGGACGGCATCGATGGTACCCTTCTGCATGGCCCTGAAAAGTTCACCCGTTGGCACCAGCTGATCGGAGTTGTAGAGCTCGATCACCATCTCTCCATTAGCGGCTTTGTTAAACGCATCGATGGCCGGTTTACAGACATGCGCTGCCAAGGCCGGGCCGGCGTAAGTTTGCATTCGCCATTTGATGGTGGTTTTCTTGGCAGCATGCACAAAGGGTGCATTGACTGCGGTAGCTGCTACCGCTGCTGCACCCACACCTGCTTTTTTGATAAATTCGCGTCTTTTCATTCTACCTGCCTCCTTTCAGATTGGGGTATATTGGGTGTCAACATGATCGACCAAATACCGCTTAGGAAAAGTAATCCGGTCAATCGTATCAACAAGCAATGGAGCCGCGGTGCTAAGTTCTTGAATCGTACCGATAGTTCTTTTAAATACCAAATCTTCTTGCATCACAATACTACAGCAAAGTGCACTCACATTTGCGATCTGTTCCACCGCGCCACCACTGACACCCACAGCATCAATCAGCTCTCCGTCGCGCCATATGGGATACCCAGGAGAATACCATACGCCCCTAAATTATTTTGAAACATACGCTGGTCTTTGGTTTATGTAACCAAATTGCTCAAACGGTTGAAACACCGTGTGTTCCTTTTGGTGAATCTGGAGAGATCCGAGAACACAGACAGAAGGAACCATTTTTTTACATCACGGGGCAAGGTGTTGTCAAGTTTTTTGTTCGGTGACGCAAGTACAGTTCAACACGTCATGGTAGGCATTTCTGCAGGTAAACCCCGCCACTTTTGATTGAAAAATAACCGTGACCCAGCAGGCGGGATTTTTACTCCGCTCATTCTAATAAACACATCATTTTCAGTAAAAATGATATCGCAATGTACGCCCACTGTTTCCGTGTTCGATTTTCAAAAAGTAATTGACTCCTTCAAGGGCTCAATAAATTATAAATATTTTTAAACATTGAGCAAATTAAAAAATAGCTGACCAGGGAGAATTAGCATGCCGACAGCCAAAAGCCTCTTAGAGAGTGAATTCACCCAAGACATCTGTTATGAACTGCTGCCCGAATGGCAAGGACTCCATGTAAACATCTCCATACTGAGCGGTGGTATTACCAATAAACTCTATCGAATCCAATCTGAAAAAGGCGATTGTACGGTCCGGGTCTATGGGGATAAGACAGATCTTTTTATCGACCGCGAAAATGAAGCGCATACCATCCAGGAAATGGCAGAAATAGGGGTTGGCTCGCGCCTGGTTAAATTCATGCCCGAAAAAGGTGTCACCATCGTTGAATTCATCGATGACGCTATCGTGTTGACCAACGATCATTTTCTGGACATGTCTCTTCATTCAAAAATAGTCGATCCGGTTCGAAAAATTCACAATAGCGGCGTTAAGCTCAAACGGGTGTTCAATCCCTTACATGAAGTCATGAAAATGTCTGCCATTCTGCGGCAACTCAAAGTGGAATATCCGGAATTCGATATAGCAGGTACCATTCAAAGGCTCATCAAGCTGTCAAGTATTATCGATATCCCGGAATCTGAATATACAGCATGTCACAACGATCTGCTGGCCGACAACTTTATTCTCATTAAAGAAGAAGCAGCCCACAAGTATGATTCGTCCATGTACATCATCGACTGGGAGTATGGCGGCATGGCTCCCAAATATTATGACATTGCCGATATGTTTCAGGAAATTCTCGTGCCCCGTGATGTGGAAAAACATATTGTGAAAAAATATTGCAATGGACGAAAGTTTGATCGGACCCTCTTTTATATAGATCTTTTCAAACCATTTCCGGATATTTACTGGTTTTTATGGAGTCTGATCC
This sequence comes from uncultured delta proteobacterium, assembly GCA_963744665.1. Taxonomy (GTDB): domain Bacteria; phylum Desulfobacterota; class Desulfobacteria; order Desulfobacterales; family B30-G6; genus B30-G6. The sequence goes on from CAVUUM010000026.1 coordinate 159,052, forward strand.
AATTGAATGTGTCGAAAATTGAGTTTGATTACTACAACTACGGAAAAATCAAGTACGAGAACGCAATAAAGAATTTGACCTTTATTCTGGATAGATATGGTGTTCCTGTTTAGCCTGAACATTTCATGACAATTTAAAACGGATACGCAGAACACCCTCTTTAAAACTGGTAGTGGTAATTCTGAAATCACCTATCTCCCCTGTGGATGTCACATGGTCACCGATGCAAGGGCAGGCATCATAGGTGCCCATATGTACGATCCGAACACTGCCATCAACACCCTCTGGAAGCTTTTCGCGTATCATACAACCCTGTGCGCCTCTTCTTTCAAAACAAAGGTCTCTGAAACCGGCAGGTCAGATTCTATGACACGGTTAACACGGGACTGGATCACATCCACCTCATCCCCTGTCAATTCATGGTCGAAGTAATAATCACATTTAGACTTCTTTGTTTCAATATGGGCAGAGAAACAACGGCCACAGTCATACAGACGAACCATGGTCTGGTTCAAGATGTGTTCCGCTGAGTGCATACGTGGGTCAGTTTGTTTTTTCATCAAGGATTTTCCAGATCTGTTTTTCTTATATCGAGCACGCTGCTGTTTGACCAGAGCTATGCGGCCAGATCCGAACGGGTATTGTTACCGGGTTTGAATACCAGATCTGATCAAACAGGATCGAATCATATTTTTTTAAACAGTCACGAGCCATGGATACAGACTCGCTGTCCTTTTTGCGGCCCCGTACACAGCAGTCAATTTCCGGATACGCAGAGGTGCTGAATATCAATAACCAGTGTATTTCATGGTCTGATTGCATGTAAGGTTCTTCAAGCTCCCTCTGGATGCTGCGCTTTATGGATGTATTTAAACGAGCATTGTCAACCGCCAGGGGAATCTCTCCGTGCGCCTGTGTTATAAATTGATGATACCTGCCGGAATTGTACTCCGCCCTGGAAATGGGGAAAGCAAAATCTTCTTCTGCAATCTGGCTTACCTGCAACAGGATGTCACCATCGTGGGTATGCAAAATAAAATCCCGATCATCTTCTGACAGTTTGCTCCAACCATTGATATCTTTACAGAGATTATGCTCTGAAAGGATAGATATAAAATTTTCAACTACACGGGTTTTCTGCTGCTCCTTGTCAGATGATAATCCGTACATGTTTTCTGAACCTTCCCGATTTAAAAAATCTGATCTTTCATCACCTTGCTCAAAATGTTCTGATCGCTCCTCAAATACGTGAACAACACATATACTTGACTTGCAATGAAACGGGCTTTATGTTTCGCCTGTCCACGATAGCCTGTTTTCAGTGAATACCGCAACTCCTTTATACCAAAACTGGGCTGCAACTTTCTGGGAACATTCATTCTGAAATACTATGAATATGCGTTTCGTATAAGATAACTGGGGTTTCTGGGTGTGCTAGGCATGGTCGGCACCTATGGCACATCTTGTTAGCGATGGATTTGACCGATAGTGTCGAAGCTTACAGGAAAATTACTTGTTGTAAAACAGAAGGTTAAAAAAAAAGTGGTGCCGAAGGCGAGACTCGAACTCGCACGTGGAAACCCACACTAGACCCTGAACCTAGCGCGTCTACCAGTTCCGCCACTTCGGCACGATGGGATTGGCGTTGATCAGTCCCTTTCATAATCTGTAACTGTATCGAACAAAAAGGGATTGATTCAATTCATAGGATGCTATAGGTATATCTTTTTATTTTTGATGTCAAGGCATTAATTCCTGTTGGGAAAATGAATGAAACTTATTGAAAATATTGAAGAAATTGTAAACCCCTTCCATAATGCAGTCATAACCATCGGCAATTTTGACGGGGTTCATATCGGGCACCAGGCACTTTTTCATACGGTTATGGAGGAGGCTGACATGAGAAAAGGTACGGCCATTGCCATGACCTTTGAACCTCACCCGATTCGCGTCCTTAAAAACAACGGGCATCCCCCACTCATCACCCCTTACCCTCAGAAAATCGAACTGATCGCAAAGTCGGGAATCGACGTTCTCATCTGTGTTCCTTTTACCCGAGAATTTGCAGCCATTACAGCCAAAGAATTCGTTCTGGATGTATTGCTTGGCCGCATGGGTATTCAGGCCATTGTCGTGGGAAAAGACTATACCTTCGGGAAAAACCGGGAAGGAAATCTCAATCTGTTAAAATCGTATGCGGAAGCTTTTGACTTTGAAGTCATTGTGGTGGATTGGATTCCGGTCTCAAATAATATTTCATCACGCATCAGCAGTACCCGCATCCGGGCGTTGCTGCTAGATGGAAAGGTCAGCGAAGCTCATAACCTGCTGGGCCGCTACTACCAGGTCAGTGGTATCGTAAGCCCTGGACGAAACAGGGGCGGTAAACTCCTGGGATTTCCAACGGCAAACATCAAACTCAAAGAAGAACTCTATCCAAAGAACGGCATCTACGCCGTCACCGTCGACTGCCTGGGGAAAAATTACCAGGGTGTTGCCAATATCGGCTACAGCCCCACCTTTGACGATAATGAACTGACCGTCGAAGTACACATATTGGACTTTGACAAAGATCTTTACGGTCAATCCATCAACGTCAAATTCATCGAGCGCATCCGGGATGAAATCAAGTTCTCAGGGATATCGGCACTTTCTCAACAGATTGCCCAAGATGTTTTACGGGCACGGGATATCTTGACAAACCGGCGTCTATCTCATTGCAATTCCGCATAAAATGACTATTGTAAAATGAAACCTGAACTCAGGACTCGAGGGAATAGCACTAAGCTTTAAGCGATAAGCTGCTTATCGCTTAATCTTTTTCAAAAAACGTGTACCCCCTCAACCCCTTGACCCCTGGAACCCTTTGTTATATTGATTTAAGAGGATTATAGTCGGCAGCTAATAACATCCCGGACTATCGTTGAACAGGATATCCCATGGCCATACTCGACATTGTAACCTATCCAGACAAATTTCTGAAGCAGCCCACCAAACCGGTTGAGAATATCGATGGTGCCCTTCAGGAACTTATCGACAGCATGGAGGAAACCATGTACCAGGCACCCGGGATAGGACTGGCCGCGATCCAGGTGGGAATCGACCAGAGCATGCTCATATATGACATATCGCCCCAGGGTGAAGACCGCTCCTTGAATGTGCTTGTTAACCCGCGGATTATCGAAAACGAAGGGGAGGTTTTATCTGAGAATGAAGGTTGCCTGAGTGTACCGGAGTATCGTTCGGATGTTATGCGCTTTGCCTCGATCCTGGTGGAAGCTTACGACAGGAATGAAAAGCCGCTTCGCTTTGAGGCTCACGATTTCTTGTCCATTGTTCTGCAGCATGAAATCGATCACCTGAACGGCAAACTTTTCATCGATCGGATCAGCCCGCTCAAGAGACAGCTTTACGCCAGACGCATACGGAAACAGATCAAACGGGGAGAATAATATCGAAACCACATCACCATTCAGGGTCGTATTCATGGGAACACCTGCGTTTGCCGTCCCTTCCCTTCAGGCACTCCATGAAAGCCGCCATGATGTGGTCCTGGTGGTAACACAACCGGACAGACCCAGAGGACGTGGACGAAAAATCATGCCGTCCCCAATCAAGGAATCGGCTATCCGCTATGGATATGAGCTTTCACAGCCCGAGAGTGTCAAACCCGAAACATTCCGTGACGTCATTGCAGGGTTTGAACCGGATTTACTCGTGGTTGTCGCCTTCGGCCAGGTTCTGCCCGGGCATCTTCTCGAACTCCCGCCCTTTAAAGCCATCAATGTGCATGCATCGCTGCTTCCAAAATACCGGGGCCCCGCTCCCATTCAATGGGCAATTATCAACGGGGAAAAAGAAACCGGTGTTACAACCATGATGATGGACGAAGGTCTCGACACCGGCGACATCCTCCTGCAGCAGGCAATAGCCATCTCTCCTGAAGACACCGCGATAACGCTTCATGACAAGCTGGCCCGGGAAGGGGCCTGTCTGCTGCTGGAAACACTGGAAAATCTCGCCACCGGAAAGCTCATCCCGACAGGCCAGGATCCAACCAGGGCGACCTATGTCCCGATGTTGAAAAAAAAAGACGGCCATATCAACTGGGATCTGCCGGCAAAAGATATTGCCAATTTTATAAGGGGAATCAACCCATGGCCAGGCGCCTTTACGTTCTGCGGTGACACACGATTGAAAATTTACAAATCAAAACCCCTGGATAAAGAAACCCATGCGGCACCCGGAACCGTGCTCATGTCTTTTCCGGATGAAATACTTGTGGCCACGGGCAAAGGCGCACTTCTCATTGAAGAGCTTCAAGGTGCCTCGGGAAAATGCCTCTTAACAAAAGAGTACCTGTGTGGCTGCAGCATGGAAGCGGGCACGGTTCTTACATGAAGAAAACAAGAGACAAGGCACGCGAAACCGCCCTCGACATCCTGAACAGACTCGATAATTCACAGGTGACCCTCGACACGATTATCGAGTCCGTTTTCAGCTCCGGTCAACAGTCAAAACTGGACAAGGCCTTTATTTACAGCCTGGTATACGGTGTTCTCCGATGGCGCAGCCGATTGGATTGGATCGTCAAACATTTTTCACATACCAAACCTGATAAGATAGATCCCAAAATTTTCAATATTCTGCGCATGGGTCTCTTTCAAATCATATATCTCACGCGTGTTCCCATATCCGCAGCTGTGAACACATCTGTTGAGCTGGCCAAGACCGTTGCCGATATTCGGACCGTCAGCTATGTCAATGCCCTGCTGAGAAAAGCGAGTGTCGAATATGAGGGTGTCGGCTTTCCCGATTTTCAAAAGCATCCCGTGGCATCCATTGCGGCATCACAAGCATTTCCGGAATGGTTGATCCAGCGCTGGGTAAATCGATTCGGCCCCCTTGCAACACGTAAATTATGTGAAGCATTCAACACCATTCCGCCCATAACCGTCAGGACAAACCGTCTCAAAACCGACCGCGACAGCCTGATTCGGCTGATAGGTGACGAGGCTGCGGATGTACAGGCAACACCCTATTCCCTGGACGGTGTTTCTTTTAATCATCCTAAACTGCCCGTTGCAAACCTGACCGCATTCCACAAGGGCTGGTTTCAGGTGCAAGACGAAGCCGCACAGCTTGTCTCCTGTTTTTTGAATCCCCAGCCCGGTGAAACCATTCTGGACGCCTGTGCCGGTCTGGGAGGAAAAACCGGGCATATCGCCCAGTTAATGTCAAATCGGGGGCGCATCATCGCCATGGATCATCAAAAGCAGAAACTTTCACAGCTTCGATCTGAAATGATGCATCTTGGCATATCGATTGTCACCACCAATTCGCATGACTTGAACACGCCTTTTGAAAAAGATCCTTCGAGAACATTCGACCGAATCCTGCTGGATGCCCCCTGCTCGGGTCTGGGTGTGCTGAGAAGAAACCCCGATGCAAAATGGTCTTTATCGAAAATAAATTTTGCGCACTATCAGCAGCGGCAAGCCACGTTTCTGCAAACACTGGCACCCATGGTAAAACTTGGTGGGATTCTGCAATATGTTGTCTGCAGCATGGAGCCGGAAGAAAATGAACAGGTGGTGGCCGGATTTATGGAAAAGCACCCGAATTTTACCATCCACAAGTCCCATGGCACGCTCGCTGAAGTTGTCCGGCCTTTTGTGGATAGCGATGGTTTTTTCAGAACGTATCCCTATACCAGCCATATGGATGGCTTTTTTTCCGTTCGCTTTAAACGGTTGCAATGATACGACGTGTCGCCAAAATATCCGTACTGCTGATCGTGTTTCTCATCATCACCGGCACAACGGCCTATCTGACCCTGACGTTTATCATCAAAAGCGAAGATACGGTGGTCGTGCCGGATCTGCTGGGAAAGGATGTGGTCTATTCACTGGAGATACTCACGGATCTCGGACTCAATACCAAGATAAAAGGTTCCGAGTACAATGATGATTATCCCAAGAATCATGTGATTTTGCAGGAACCCCTACCCGGCTCGGAAATCAAGAAAGGAAGGGACTTGAGGATTCTTCTATCCAGAGGACCGAAAGTCATTACCATGCCGAATGTCACCGGGCTCCCTGTTAGACAGGCCCGTCTCCTGCTGGAAGAAAGTGGATTATGCCCGGGGCACGACACCTATGTGCATGACGATGAGATAACCGACAAGGATATTGTCATTGCACAGGATCCTCTTTACAGCATGCTGGTCAACCGTGATCGCTGTGTGAACCTGCTGGTCAGTATGGGACAGCGCCCCAGAGCCTATCAAATGATTGACCTGAGAGGTTTGTCCGTTGATGAGGCTGTCATATATATCGAACGCAGTCATCTCCAGGTTGGTCGGTTCCGGTATGAATTTCATCAGGACAAGCCCGACAACACTATCGTAGGACAGTACCCGAATTCAGGCTACCGTGTTCTTGAAAAGTCGCCCATTGACCTGGTAGTCAACCGGAAACCCGGATCGGGTCCCAGACCAGGTGCGGGCCAGGTCCAACGCTCCGGATTTTTCAGGTATAAAATAGATTCCGGTTTTCTGAACAAACATGTCCAGGTCCGACTGGACAGCATGGGGGTATCCAGCGAACTCTACAACAACTTCATGGGCCCAGGCCAGGAACTTTGGCTGCTGGTGCCCACCAATACCATCGCGACCTTGTTTCTTTATGTAGATGGTGAGCTTGTGAAAACCCAGGTATACAATGCGCCATAGACCATTGTCTGTAAACCATTTGGGGTTGGAGGGTCTAAGGTTTGGAGGGTTGGAGGGTAGCATGAGGGTTATCAGCTAAAAGCAACCTACCCTCTCTTTAACTATTGCCTATAACCAATTGAAGAGCCTCGCAACAAGTTACGGGGAATGCGCCAGCTGCTTCAGCTCAATTAAAAATTTAAAATTAATCATTCAAAATTGGTAGTAATTAGGGGAGTTGAAACATGAAATTGATTGCGCCATCCATATTGTCGGCAGATTTTACCAGACTGGGGGACGAAATAAAGGCTGTTGAAGCAGCCGGCGCCGACTGGATACACATCGACGTCATGGACGGTCACTTCGTGCCGAATATTACCATTGGCCCACTGGTTGTCAAAGCCGCCAAACGGGTGACTGATCTGCCGCTCGATGTTCATTTGATGATAGAAAAACCGGAACGGTACATACAGGCGTTTGCCGATGCAGGATCCGATCTTATTTCCGTTCAGGTGGAGACCTGTGGTCATTTGAACCGGACCATACAGATGATCAAAGAAACAGGCGCCAGGGCCGGGCTTGTGTTGAACCCATCTACCCCACTGTCGACACTGGACTGGGAATTGGAAAACGTTTACCATGTCATGCTGATGAGTGTAAACCCCGGCTTCGGAGGACAAAATTTCATTCCAAACTGCCTTGATAAAATCAGAGCACTCCGAAAAAAAATCGATGAAAAAAAGCTTGAGACACGCATTGAAATCGACGGCGGTGTTAACGAAAACACCATTGGCGATATTTCTGCGGCCGGCGCCGACATCTTTGTGGCCGGATCGGCCATTTTCAAAAGTCCCGACTACACTAAATCAATTGCCACGCTTAAGCAGATCCTGGCCGCTTAATCCGGGGATGAATCTAAGTTATGCTATTTACACCCGTCGATATATTATGATATATTAAAAACTTATATAGTCTTAGCCGTAAGCTGCTCAAGCCTTGAAACGCTTCGCGGTGGTTTGTTTTTGAACACAACAGGACCGATGTCTTTCATACACCACGGGGTGAAGCCATGAGTACATTTTCAAACTTCGATCCATCCGGCACCCGTTCAAAAGGACCTAGCCCATACTCCTATGTCCCATCCAGGGATGAATCCATTGAAAGTCACCTCACCAGACACCTCATGGAAATTACCCGAATCGGTGCGGCCCTGTCCGTGGAAAAGAATATCCACAAGCTTCTCGAAATGATTGTCGATGAGGCCAAAAGCCTGACAAACGCCGATGCCGGGACGCTCTATATTCTGGACAAGGAAAAGCAGGCTCTCCAGTTCCAGATTCTTCAGACCGATGCCATGGGAATCCGGCTTGGTGGGACAAGCGGTGCTGAAATCGATCTCCCCGACGTGCCTCTGTTTGACCCCCAGGGCAAGCCTAATCATGCAAATGTTTCCTCGTATGCGGCCCTGACAGGCGAGATCATCAATATCCCGGATGTCTATGATGCCGAAGGTTTTGATTTTTCCGGAACCCGGGGTTATGACAAATCGACCGGCTACCGATCCAAATCAATGCTGGTCCTTGCCATGCAGAATCACGAAAATGAGACCATCGGCGTGCTTCAGCTGTTGAATGCGCAGGATCTGGAGACCGGAAAGATCATCTCTTTTTCCCCGGATTACATCGACCTGGTGGTATCCCTCGCCTCCCAGGGGGCCGTTGCGCTGACCAACACCCAACTGATCCAGAACCTGACCGATCTTTTCTATGCCTTCATCAAGAGCATCGCAACCGCCATGGATGAAAAATCACCCTACACCGGCGGGCATATTACCCGTGTGGTTGATCTCACCATGATGATTGCCAAAGAAATCAATGAGACAAGCCGGGCGCCTTTTCAGAATATCTGCTTCAGCAACGATGAAATGGAGGAATTACGTCTGGCGGCATGGATGCACGATATCGGCAAAATTACCACTCCCGAGGTCATTGTAGACAAGGCCACCAAACTGCAGTCCTTTTTTGATCGGATTGAATTTGTAGAAACCCGATTCGACCTCATCGCAGCATCCATAGAAAACGGCTGTCTGAAACACAAGCTTGAATTGTCCGCCAAAGGGAAACTCGACTTGGAAACGAATTCCCGTCTCGACCAGGAGTTGTCTAAACAACTCGACACGGTTAAAAGGGATTTCGATTTTCTTCGAACCATAAACCAGGCCGTCGAGTTCATGGATGATGAAAAACTCGTGAAGCTTCAACAAATCGCCCGGAAAACATACCACAAGCATGACAGGCAGTATCCCTATCTCACCGAAGATGAGGTGCTAAACCTGAGTATCCGCAAAGGGAACCTCACCAAAGAAGAACGAAAGATCATCGAAAATCATGTGGAACTAACCTATAAGATGCTCAATGAACTGCCCTTTCCAAAAAAGCACGCCATGGTAGCTGAATATGCTGCCGGGCATCATGAGAAACTGGATGGTTCCGGTTACTTCAGACACCTCAGCAAAGACGAACTGCCCCTGCAGTCACGCATCATGGCAGTAGCTGATATTTTTGAAGCATTGACGGCCAAAGACCGGCCATATAAAAAGCCCATGAAACTCTCCCAGGCATTGGAAATTCTATCTACTTTAAAAAAAGACGGTCATATCGATCCCGATATACACGACCTGGTTATCAACAGCAATTTGCTTTTAGCGTACGCAAAAGCTTTTATGAATCCGGACCAGATAGACAATGAATAAACTGTCCGATACAACATCTTGGTCTCTTAACATTGAAATTTATGGATTTTCCGGTTTAATCGGGTTGGGAGTATGTAACTATGGGTACAGACAATCTCATCTTTTTAGAAAATTTAGAATGGTTTGACAATACCGGTCAGGAGCTGGTGCACAGGCTTCCAGAAAAGGGATCCGGTGAAATCAAATATGGAGCCCAGTTGACTGTCCGGGAAAGCCAGGCAGGGGTCTTTTTTTACAAAGGCAAGGCAATCGAGGCTTTTGGACCGGGACGGCATACGCTCAAAACCGGTAACATACCGATTCTCACAAAAATAGCCAGTATTCCCTGGGCCATGAATAGCCCGTTGCGGGCAGAGGTCTATTTCATCAACCTGAAGGTCTTCACGAATCTCAAGTGGGGAACCCGTGATCCTGTAGCCTTCAAAGACAGTGAACTGGGCTTGATCCGCTTGCGAGCATTTGGCATCTTCAACTTGCAGGTCGTGCAGCCTGTACTGTTTATTAACAGCATGGTCGGTACCCAGGGAATCTACACCACGACAGAAGTCGATGAGTACCTGAACCGCGTCATCGTATCCAGGTTCAATGATTACATGGGGGAAACCATCGATTCCATTCTGAACCTGCCGGCAAAGTATGACGAACTGGCCAAAGGACTGGTGGAGCGACTGCAGAAAGATTTCAGCCATTTCGGCCTGGCCTTGACGCACCTGTATTTAAATTCGATTACACCGCCGCCCGACGTTCAAGAGGCCATTGACGACCGGAGCCGGATGGGTGTGTTCAACGACATGAACAAGCTCATGCAAATGAAAGCCGCCATGGCCATGGAAAAAGCCTCGGAGGCCGAATCCTCCGGCGCCGGCATGGGTATGGGAACCGGTCTGGGGCTCATGATGCCTGCCATGTTTGCCCAGTATTTCAGCGGGGCGGGGGGTACCCAAAAACAAACCCCGGCAGACGTTTTTCCCTGTCCGGAATGTCACAACGAGATCCCTGCCGACGCTAAATTCTGCCCTTATTGCGGCCACCAGCAACTTGTTATCCGGCAGTGTACAGCCTGCGGGAAAAACCTGACAGCCAACGCTAAATTCTGCTCACGCTGCGGGCATCCCGCCGAAGAAAAACCGAAACCCAAGCATTGCACCCAATGCGGTGCAGAAAACCTGTCGGATTCGAAATTCTGCGGAAGTTGTGGAGAAAAAATAGGGACATCCTGACGGTTGTGGGCTGGATGCTCTTTGCATTTTGCTCTTGGCACCATCTACTACCTAAAACGTAAGGCCCGACTTTCGGGGTTCACCACCGATAGAGCGAAATGGGTGATCCAATGGCGATTTGCGCTGTTTGAGCCAATTAGGGCACCTTGCATCAGCGCATGCTAATGAAAAATCCAATATTGAAAAACGGTCATTTGACAGTCATGCCTGTTTAAGTATATGGCCAGTGCTGATGTTAGGAGCCCTTGCGGTGAGTTCGCAAAGCGCCAGGGGATTATTCATTTCGCGTTCACTGAATATAGAAAGGTGAGCGATAAGCTGTAAGCATTAAGCTCTAAGCCGCTTACAGCTTATCGCTTAATGCTTAGCGCTAATTACAGAGGAGCATTTCCCATCCGTTTCCAGATTGATTACCAATGCCCCCAGTGCGGCGCCCCGACAACACTGGAAGAAACCGACAGGTTGTTCCAATGCCAGTACTGCCGGGTAAAATCATATCTTCAGGCTAAACAGTTTCGCTACGTGCTGCCAAGCAATGCACCCGGGGATAAAGAACTCATATACGTCCCCTACTGGCGTTTTAAAGGCATGCGCTTCTCCTGTCTTGCCAGCCGGATGGAACACCAACTGGTGGATGTCAGCCACAAGGGCGTCGATGACGAACGCTTCCCCATATCCTTGGGGCTACGCAGCCAGACGCAAAAACTTCGTTTTGCTTCACCCGCCACAAACGGGCGGTTTCTCACACCCACCCTGTCATTTTCCAAAATGATCCATATCATCGACAGACGTTTCAACGCATCCCTGCCCAGACCCATTGTCCATCAAGCAAACATCGGGGATAAGCTCAGTATCATCTATTCACCATTCTATTTTGACGGGTGTCTCGTAGATGCAATCCTGAACCAACCCATAACGAAAAAGCTTCCGGACGATTTTGACATTTCCGTGTATGCCGGCAACCGCCTGAATTGGCGTATTCGTTTTCTGCCCACACTGTGCCCGCATTGTGGATGGGATCTTGAGGGACAACGGGATTCCCTGGTACTGGGCTGTGGGAATTGTAACGCAGTGTACAAACCAGACAAAAATGGCTTTTCAAAACTCACCGCGGTCCATCTCGCTGGAGAAGGAGAACATCTGCGCTATCTGCCCTTCTGGCGTATCAAGGCGGACATATCCGGCATATCACTGACCTCCTATGCCGACCTTGTTCGGGAAGCCAATCTTCCCAAGGCTGTCCAGCCCGGGATGCCGGATCCGGCGTTTCACTTCTGGGCTCCGGCTTTCAAGGTTCGACCCCGGTTTTTTATCCAGCTTTCCCAAACCATGACCGTTGCGCAACCTGCTGGAAAGCTTTTACAGGGAATACCCGGTGACAACCTGCACCCGGTCAACCTGCCCCTGAAAGAAGGTCTCGAAAGTCTGAAATTGACCCTGTCCGGCATGATAAAACCAAGACGAAAGGTGATGAGCCTCCTACCGAACATCCAGATAACACCCAGAAGCTTTGTCCTAGTGTACATTCCTTTTGTTGAAAAACACCATGATTGGGTCCAGCCTTGGATGAATGTGGCCATCAATAAAAACATGCTGGCACATGCAAAAAACCTGTAAGCCAAATGATCCTCACACATCAAAGGCCCAACGCATCTTCGTGAAGACAGTATCCAGGGGATTCCTCCGCACCGTTCACGCGTCCTTCAACTGTTGTTTCGGATTATCTCTTTTTACGATATTCTTTACCGTTTATGTACAGGGACGTTAGACTGCCAAGACTGTCCGGCAGATCCTGCGGTGGGCCGGTTACCGCGATAAATGTGGCCGGCGCCCCTTTGGCAATCACGCCGTAATCACCTAAATTGAGCAAGCGTGCGTTGTTACGTGTTGCACACTGAACGGCCCCCGGCACTGAAAACCCTGCTGTCATGAACAACCGTATTTCCTCTTTCAGGGACCTGCCATGGTGGACCCCGATGCTTCCCGCATCGGTGCCCAGTGCCATCGGTACACCCAGTTCTTTTGCCCGGCGTATCTGTTCTAACTGGTGCTCCAGATTCATTGAAGCCCCCTGAGCCATTTCATTGATTCGTGACATGGATGAATCTTGAGAATGATCCCGTGATCCAAGGTTTTTGATGCGCTGTCCAAAGACATCGCGATAGGCTTTCATGGTCACGGCTGTGGGCACCCAGAATATCTGCTCATCCGCCATGCGCTTGAGATTTTCTTCTCCCATGAAGAAGCCATGCTCTATGGAATGACAACCCGCTTTCAGGGCAATTTCAACCGGTTTTTTGCCGTTGGCATGCACCATGGTATTACAGCCGAAGCGTTTGCCGACGGTTACGGCCTCTTTTAATTCCACGACATCAAACTGAGGGGGTGTCTCTTTACCGAAGCGGACCAGGCTATTCAATCCTGAATTGACTATTTTAATATGATCGATACATCGGATCTGATTGCATACGCTTAGGCCCAGTTTTTCAGAAGCCCCGGGAGATTTCCCGATCATTTTGCCGTACCGGCCGATCTGGTGCCAGGCTGCACCAGCCACTTTGAGTTGAACCGGAAAAACGTTCCGATCCAGATAGTCTTTCTTATATTGCATGGTATACGCATGTCGGTCTCCACCATCCCTGCACGCCACAATTCCGCAGGCGAGTAAATTGCCAAGCCGCTCTTCCATACCGCCAATGACGTCATCAAACGTCAAGTTCAACTGTTTTGCCCTGATATCCAGATCTTCAGTCCCTGACATGAAAAGATGGATGTGGGCATCGATCAATCCCGGCAGCAAAGTACAATGTGAAAAATCGATTAATTCTTGTTGGCGGAGCTTTTCAGGTATGGCATCCGCGATGTGAGTAATCGCCCCTTTATTGATGGTCAGCAGTACATTCTCTCGGATAGGCTCCCCGCTGCCATCCACCAGCCATCCTGCGAATATGAATTTGGATTTCATTCTTCACCCGTGTGATTGAGAAACGAGCGGATCGCTCCCAAATAACCGGGCGTATGGCTCGCGTCACTGTGGTCGACACCAGGCGCAATATACATATCCACCTTATTGGCAGGGAATCGATGCTTCAAGGCATGGGCAAACGCCACCGGGAATCGTTGATCTTTCTCACCATGAATGATCATCACGGGTATGTGAAGATCAGGTGCCAGATTGGCCGGGCTGTATTGATCCATGGCGCCCGGATAAAATAGATTCCACCAGAAAATGATCATGGGACCGATAACAGTCCCGAAAAACCGGTTGGCCCACTTGTAGAGACTCAAGAGACCTTCTTTCGTATCGGCATAACTCGCTTCGAGAAAAAGTCGTCTGATTTTCTCGGGGTTCCTGTGAGCGGCAATGATAGCACCAGCCGCACCGGCTGAGTGGCCATATAAACTGACAGGTTCATTGATCCACTCCAGAACGGCCTCGATGTCCTCGGCAAACTTGACCGCATTGACGAGAAATGTTTTGCTGGAGCCGCCATGGTCCCGTGCACTGTGCATAACCGTTGTAAAGCCAAGATCGGCAAATAGCCTGGCCCTGAAAACCATGCGGTCCCGGTTGCGTCCCCAACCGTGTGCAAAAACAACGATCCCGCGGGACCCCCCATCCGGCTCCACACGCCAGACTTCCAGGGAACCGCCATCAATGGCAGGTATTCTTGTATCGATCACCCTGCCCCAATCCGGTTCGTCTGTTATGGGATTCCTTGGAATTCGCTGTACAACAAAAGATAAGAGGAGGGTGGACAGGAGGTAGAAGGCGATGAGGCCGAATAAAATAGATAGGAGCATACTCAATATTCATTTCCTTTAAATTTATAATATAAAAGGGGTTAGGGTTGGAGGGAGTAAGCATTAAGCAATAAGCTGTAAGCTCTAAGCTCTAAGCTCTAAGCTGCTTTCAGCTTATGGCTTACAGCTTATCCCTATCTATCCAATAACTCTTTTCTCAACATATTCAATGCCGCCATGCCGAAAATGCTTTTATTCATGGAACGCCGTCCAAAGGGGAAATAAAAACGCTTTCCTTCAGCTTTTTCCGGTGTTGCCAGACCGACACAGACTGTTCCCACAGGCTTGTCATCGGATCCGCCGGTAGGTCCGGCGATGCCCGTGGTGGCTATGGCATATGTCGCTCCTGAAATGAGACGCGCGCCTTCTGCCATGGCCTTGGCGGTCTCCTCATGAACAGCCCCGTATTTTTCCAGCAAATCAGGTCTGACACCCAAGACCGTGGTCTTGGCCTGGTTGGAATAGGTAACGCCTGAAAAAAGAAAATAGTCTGAACTCCCGGGCACATCGGTCAGCCAGTTGGCGATCCGGCCCCCGGTACAGCTCTCGGCAACGGCAACGGTCGCGGCCCTTTTTCTCAGAAGATCCCCCACCACTGCCTGCATGGATGCGCCCTCCAGCGACAGCACATATCGTCTCAGTCTTTTAGAAATCCATTCCGATGCCATTGCCAACCGTGTTTCCATGCCTGGCAGGTCCTGCCCGTTTAAATACAGCTTGACATGAATTTCTGGAAATTTTGCCCGAAGCCCAATCTTAATATCAGGAAACGCATCTGTCAGCTCGGCCACTTTTTCCCCTGTGGCGGATTCAGTCAGGCCAAAAGTGGAAATGTTCCTCACAAGACAGTGTTCCTTTAATGCCCCCGGCATCTTCTCAATTCTGGGAAGTACCTCATGGAAGAGCATGCGTTTCATTTCAGGCGGCACCCCCGGAAGGAAAAAAAATACACACGCCCCGATCTTAAGACTGAATCCTGGCGCTGTGCCGACTGGGTTGTACATGGCTTCGGCGGTACGCGGCAACATGGCCTGTTTCCGGTTGGAAGCGGCCATCTCCCGTTTGCGGCTCCTGAAAAAAGTTTCGATGTCAGAAAGCGCTTTGGTGTCCAGGTCAAGTCTTTCCCCCGCTGCAGATGCTGCGGCTTCCGATGATAGATCATCTGCTGTCGGCCCCAGACCACCGGTAACCACACAGATGTCCACCCGGGTGGAAATTTCCTTCAGAATCGAAACCAATGCCTCAAAATCGTCTCCCACGCAACTGTGCCGAGTAACCGGAATTCCGATTTCCTCGAGCTTTTCAGCGATATAGGCAGAATTGGAATCGATGAGTGCGCCGGATCGTATTTCATCACCGGTGGCAAGTATTTCTGCGATCATATCATTACCTCACATTATCCAGCGGTCATTATCTTCAATTTCTTTTTGTTTCTTGTGGCGCAATCCAATTATTTCCCAAAGACTCTTAGCACACCAGCTTCGAAGAATAAATTCGTTTTACAAATTTTATTCCGGATAAAACTTTCCCAGGAGTCATTATAATCACAGCTTTCGAGTTTAACCATCAATATAGTGAAATGGGTGATCCAATGGCGATTTGCGCTGTTTGAGCCAATTAGGGCTCCTTACATCAGCGCATGTTAACAAAAATATAATATGAGTTGCTTATAGTGGTTGGCATACAGTGCAGCTGGGAGGTCATCATGCGTGATACCGAAAATCGCCGAACATTCAATCGAACATATCCCCCTGATACAACAAAGATCCGCATCAATGAAAAATGGTTCATTCTGGACAACCTCAGCAGGGAGGGGATCGGTATACTGGTTGAGACTTCAAGTGACTTTTCTCTCGGACAACGCCTTGCCTCCATTCTCCTGGAAAGCCACGCCGATTCACCGCCTTTGGTCGGTATTGTCAATCACATGGCCCAGAATGCTTCCGGCATTGTCTGCGGTATCCGGTTCGAATTCAGAAGCAGCATCGAATTTGAACCGCAATAGCGAGCGCATTCCCCGTAGCTTGCTGCGGGGTTAGCGAGCGAATCTAAATTAGACAGAATTCCTTACGGTCGAAGATTCCTCGCAGCTTGCTGCGAGGAATCTTCAATATGTCGAAAAAATCAACCGTGTGTTCGCGGAAAGGCAATATCGAATGCAATGATGGCGGGCTCGCTTACGGCATTAAAACTCAGGCAAAATCTTTATCACTACCAGGGTAACATCGTCTTCAATCTTAAAATTTTCTTTAAATTTGCTCAATGATTCCACAATGGTGTTCAGAATCGATTTGGCATCCAGATCGGCCTTTTCTCTGATGATGGTGTAGATATGCTCTTTCCCAAACATTTCGCCTCTTGGATTACGCGCCTCCCAAACACCATCGGTTCCCAGGACAATAATCTGCCCGGTGGCAAGGTTCTCCTTTATATTTTCTCCATACCGACAGTTTTCATCCACACCCAGCGCCATTCCGGCGCCTTTTAATTCCGATAAGGTATCTGTATCCGGATCATAAAATATAGCGGGGTCGTGCCCGGCACGAACCCACTTCAAATTTTTGTTTGTTTTATCGATGATCATGTAAAACATACTCATGAAACTGCCGGAGTTGACGACATCTCTTGCAAGTTGCCGGTTTATGTCTGAAATAACCTGAGAAATCGTTCCGGGCAAGACAGACCGTTGACGAAGAAATGCCCGAGCGGTGGCCATTAGAAGGGCCGAAGAAATACCATGTCCGGAAACGTCACCTAAAACAATTCCGATTTTTTCTGTTTTATGTTCATCAAAATCAAAAAAATCATAATAATCTCCACCCGTCTCATCACAATAGATACTTTTACCGGCAATATCCAATCCTTCAAAGTTTGGATCATCTTTTGGCAGAAGATTCTGCTGAACTTCCATTGCTATTTCCAGGGATTGGCGCATCTGATCTCGATGTTTGAGACCTTCCACCATTTGATTAAACGATTGGATCAAATTGCCGATCTCATCTCTGCCCCGGGAAACAAGGCGGGTCTCCAAATCGCCTGCGGCCACCCTGGCGGAAGCTTCAGCGACGGACAACACAGGGGTAATAATTCGACGGCGTAGGGAAAATAGTGTTCCCAAAATCACAAGAATGGCAGCCATAGCAAAGCCCAAAAACACCCTGCTGCTGTAGCGCCAGTATTCCTCATGAATCAATTCCAGCGTGCGTCTGACATCGAGAATAATCTTGACAGTCGCCACGATATCGTCCTGATCATTGCTGATGGGAGACGTAACCTCAATGACCTGTATTTCCGGTTTCCCAGGCTCCAGTTCAAGGGTCTTGATCTGCTGTTTTATCAGGGGACGCCTGGAGCTTATTACTTTTTGATAATCGTTGTCTAAATGTGTTTGTCCTATCTTTTCCGGTCTGGTGTGATCCAGGATTCGACCATTGGGATCCAGCACGACGACTCGGATAATTGTAAAATTCAACTTGCTTTCCAGTAGGGTTGCGCGCTCTTCTACCAATTCCGTCAGTCGATCAGACTCGTTGCTCATCACAAGCCGGCGGAACGATGTCTCCATGGCGTAAAGAAAAATCGTGGCCTTGTTTTCCACCTCTTCCATGGCAACCATTTTCATGCTTTGTTGAAAGAGATAAGCACTCAATACCAGAGCAACCAGCGTAAATCCGATGACAATAAAAACGGCCTGTATGAATATGCTGTTATAAAACCGTTGTTTTTTTCCCATTGAAAGCCTCGTTCTCGCACTCTATGTTACGCCTGAACCAAGATGCCCTTCTATCCATTCCTGGACATCATTCAAGACTTGCTCGTGCCCCGGATCATTGAACACTTCATGGTAAAAGCCCTCATAGATCTTGATCGATTTATCCTCTGAGCTGACGGAATCATAAAGCAATTGTGCGCCGTCTGGATCGATCAAGATATCATCACTCCCCTGTACAATATTTAAAGGCAGTTTGATTCGGGATGCATTATTTGTTACATCCCGCATGGTTTTAAGCATTTCCGCGCCCAAACGCGCGGTGACCTTCCCTGTATACACCAAAGGGTCATTGACATATGCATCCACCACGGCCGGGTCTCTGCTGACACCTTTTGAATCCAGTTGAAAAATCCCCGCCTTGGGTAGTATTTTGGAGAGTATCTTCCCCATAAAAATGACCGTCTTTGACATATTGTCAGGCACTTTAACGCCCGGACCAGAAAGAATCGCTCCGGACAATTCGTGTTGATGTTCCAGCAGGTATGCTGCACCGATCAAGCCGCCCATACTGTGCCCGATCATAAAGATGGGTTTGTCAGGTTGCCAATCGCGAATCATATCAACATATGTCGTCAGTGTGGTGATGTAATCCTGGAATCGATCCACGTACACCCTCTCTCCATCTGATTTCCCATGTCCCACGTGATCGATCCCATACACGGCATAACCCGCAGGAACAAAGTGATTGACAACATTCATATATCGCCCACTATGCTCTGCCAGTCCATGCACGATGACAAGGTTGGCCCTGGATTGCTCTTCGGGTGACCAATCCTGATAAAAAATATTGGTATCCCGTATCCCTTTCATGCGTCCTTCTTTGTGTTTCACCGGCGCCCCCTCTGATATTGTTTACAAGAAACCATCTCAAAACGGCTTCGCATTATTCTTTTGGGTTATGGGTCCAAAATATATTAAATTTGCTTGCCATTACCGGAACTGTGACTATCTTGTTGCAGTTATCATCTCATTAACGACAAGAACCGGGTACGGCAACACGTATAATCAATACAACGCATGGTGATTAACCACAATAGTTCATCTGATACGCAAACAGATATCTAATGAAAAACACATGGCCACGCAATGGTTGTGGGTTATTAACTTGTTGATGTTACCGGAACAACCTATATAAAATGGAGATAAATAATGGAATTTTCCTGTCCAGAAGAAGCATGCAATTACGACGGTCAAGGACCCTATGTGCTAAGTATTCCGCAAGAAGCGTGCGTCGATGAGCATAACGTAGCCACCCCTTTCTGCCCTCATTGTGGGCAAGCGCTGGTAAAGACCGATTCCTGCGAAGAACATTGTGAATGCTAAGCTACTCTATTTCATAACATGTTCGGACTACAGGTTATCCGTCTCTTGTTTTTCATCGCGGAATAACTCACACGTCTTACACCAGCAGCGGATATTCCCCTTGCGAAATATATTTTCGCAGACATCCCGCTGATACATAATTTTTGAGTCCTTGGGGCATTGAACCATATCCTTAGTCATTGGCCGGTCTCCTTTCGTTAAAAAAATATGTCCATGATGTTTATTTATATGAACACTTGGATCAAAAAAATATTTTTGCCCAACTTATTGAAAAAACGGCTTGTAAATGACCTGTAAGATATAACATTTTGTATTTTTTGCACTTTTCACTTGAAACCGGGCCCCTTGAATCCTATCGTTTTATATCTCACGGCATATCCAGATAACCTTGCCGATAATCCTGACGGCACCCGCCTCTTCCCGATTGAGCATGATTGGGAGATAATCCTTGTGATTGCTCAGTAATACCAGCTTGTTGGGCCGTTTTTCGATCCGCTTTACCATAATGGTGTCTTCGATACCGACGGCATACAGCGCCCCGGCCAGAATGGCCTTCTGACTTTGATCAACCAGGACCGTGTCGCTGTTCCGGATTTCCGGCTCCATGCTGTTTCCAAATATATCAAACAGCACCATGGCCTCAGCCAGGCCTTTTTTTCGGAGCCAGTCTTTTTGAAACGCATAGTAACACTGTATATCCGCATCCGTTTCAAACGACCCGTCACCGGCACAAAGTCTGGCATTGACTTTGGGAATTTTTTCAAATTCCGAAGCAGCCCCGCCAGTGGGTTTCTTTAGAAAGGAACGTCCATCGCCGCTTTCCAGCCATTCCGGGTTCAGACCAAATTTTCGGTAGAGTTTTAGCAGCCAGCGATCCGGCACCTGCCCCTTCTTTCTTGCCTGGGTGACAGCCGAACGGTTGATCTGGAGAGCCTGAGCCAGTTCATTTTGGGAATCGATTCCCGTGGCCTCAAACACTCTTTGGATGATGTCGTCAAAATCAGATGTGTTCACATTCTAACCTATCTATCAATGGCGGGATTGTTTAGTTTTATTAACATATGAATTGCTTGAATGCAACACTTTGTTTCAACACCAATGGAAGGTTTTTATGCTGAGGGCTCAGGCCTTTTTTACGGCTTCACGCCATCGCTCAAGAACCCGAGAACGTTCCTGCGCATCAATATCGGGTAGAAATTCTTGATCCATTTTCCAGGCCTTCGAAATATCATCGAAATTCTGCCAGACGCCTGCTCCGAGGCCTGCCAGAAATGCGGCACCCAAGGCGGTGGTCTCCACCATTTCAGGACGGGTGATGCGGCAGCCTAAAAAATCGGCCTGCATCTGCATCAACAGGTTGTTGGCGCTGGCCCCACCATCCACCTTGAGTTGAACCAGTTGTTGGTTACTGTCAGCAACCATGGCCTGCAAAATTTCAACGTTTTGCAAGGCAATTCCTTCCAGGGTCGCCCTTGCCACATGGGCGCGGTTGGTTCCAAGCGTCAGTCCGGAAATCAACCCTCTGGCCTGGGAACGCCAGTGCGGCGCACCCAGCCCCACAAAGGCCGGAACCACCGTAACCCCCCCCGAATCTGTCACCTGATTTGCCAGGGTTTCGATCTGTGAGGCATTATCAATAAACTGCAACCCGTCACGAAGCCATTTTACGGCAGAGCCAGCAATAAAGGCCGACCCTTCCAGGGCGTAGGCTACTGTATCCTTAACCTGCCATGCCACGGTTGTCAGGAGTCGGTTTTTGCTTGGTACAGGTCTTGCCCCTGTATTCATAAGCAAAAAACCGCCGGTTCCATAGGTGCACTTGGCCTCACCTTCTTCAAAACAGGCTTGGCCAAACAGTGCAGCCTGCTGATCACCTGCCATACCGCATATGGGGATGCCATCCGGCAAGCCGGGCACATCGCGGGTATACCCATATACTTCGGAACAACTCCGGATCTCGGGAAGCATGGTTTTCGGCACACTGAGAATCGAGCATAACTCATCGTCCCACGACAGGGTTTCAAGATTCATGAGCAGGGTCCTGGAAGCATTGGTGACATCAGTGACATGCACTGCCCCATGCGTCAGCTTCCAGACGAGGAAGGTGTCTACAGTACCGGCAATGGCTTTTTTTCTCTCGACGTCCTTGCGCAGACCTGAAATATTATCCAACTGCCACTTTAGTTTGGTTCCACTAAAATAGGGATCCAGCAAAAGACCCGTTCTCTCTTGAAACAGGGTTTCGTGTCCTTTGGCTTTCAATTTTTCCACGATTCCGGCAGTTCTCCGACACTGCCACACAATGGCATTGTGATAGGCCTGACCGGTCTCCCGGTTCCAGATGAGATTGGTTTCACGCTGGTTGGTAATGCCTATACCGACAACGTCCGATGCTGCCAGACCGGTTTGCTGAAACGCATCATCCATAGAGGATAGCACGGATGTCCATATGTCTGCAGGTTTATGTTCTACCCAACTGGGCTCCGGATAGATCTGTGGGAACTCTCGATACCCTTTTCCTCGGACATTGAGTTCTTCATCTATAAGAAGCACCGTGGTTCCGGTGGTGCCCTGGTCGATGGATAAAATGAGTTTGGACATATTTCCTCCTCTTCAGCCAAAATAGAACTTTTTGACTTCAGCACAATTGATTTATTTTATGTTGCTATTGGGCGTTTGAACCTAATCTCTATGTATGGCATATTTACCACAGGGATATATTTCATATAAAAAGACTATGTATAGATAAGGTTCAGTGGTATGGGTGCATACTTCCAGGCGCCGGGTTTCGGGAGAATGTGCTGCCCGCTGACTGAAAGCCAGTTGAGGTCTAACTTGATATTCCTTAATTTCCCGTCATCGGGTGGTCGGGCATGGTTGGTATAAGCATAGGTGGTCTGGAACATACAAATGCTTTTTTTTCTGTATTTGGCGACAACATAGTTTTTTTTAAACGTTTGCGGTTTGAGCCTGCTGTTTGCTGCAATTTCATTGAGTTGCGTCTCGTTGAACTGCATGAGTACGATCCGCGAAGTCCCCCGTTCGGATATACGGATCAAGGCCCTTGACTCACTGCTACCCACATACACCGTGGTGATACAGTTAATCCGTTTGAAGTATTGGGCCGCCACGATGGCCGCCGTGCGTCTGCCTCCAACCATGACAGGGACACCGTAATATTCAAAAAATTTCTTTTGAACATCTTCGGCAAACTTATCCCCTTTCTCATACAGGTCCTGCGATACATAACGAAGGCTCCGGGCAAGATCCTCGGCGGCTTCGGCAATTGGCCAGTCTATGCGAACATGAAAATGAGACAAGGCATATTGCTGTCTCTTTTTGCTGACCTGGTCCCTCTGAATGAGCAAGGCATAATCCACCGGAAGAAGATCTTTCAGAAAATTAAAAAACTGAACCGATTCCAGATACTTCTGATTTCTATCGTATTTTTCGGAAAGTGTCAGCGCCTGGGAATTGAGAAGATTGGCCAGGGTTGTCTTGTTGTCACTAAAGAACCGAATATATTTTTTATGAATGGCTGGCACCGCTTCCTCTACGAAAAGGAGAAGAAAGGTGTTGTGACTTCCGTACTCCAGGTCGGGTATTCGGGCACGAGGCTTTAATTCCCGTTTTGCTACAAAGGGATACCTTTCCTTTTTGGATACAAAGTTATTAAATGAGTCGACAAGCGCATACTGCAGAATAAATTGATCAAGCTCATCTCTCAAGAGCTCATAGTAGGAACGCCTCAGTTGGTTTGCACGGCTCAACTCTTCTCTGACACCCCAAAATGCCATGCTGTTCTCCTGTATTTAGGAAATGATTCGGATAACATACCACCAAAACATGAAATGGTCAACTGAATGAGTAAAGAGAGATGTTGACACGATTTTATTTCTGCTTTTCGATCCAGACATAAAAAGATTCGCGGTATCGGTAGCCAAGCAAAACAATTCCGGAACAGATTGCTGTTGCGATAGCCAGGATCAAATAATTCTGTTCGAACAGCATGGCTCCCTGAAGACTCAGGATAAACGTTCCCGGCATCCTGCCGAGGGTTGCCATGAGTAAAAATATTTTGAACGGAAGAGCGCTCAGGCCTAGAAACAGACACAGATAGTCCTTTGGAAAGCCTGGGAATACGAAAAGCATAAAAACGATCAGTGCACCTTCCCGTTTGGCAACCATATCGAATCGCGTCAAATATTTTGCCGGTATCACGTTTCTCACATACCGTCGTCCCAAAAAACGACCGATGCCAAAATTGATGATGGAACCGATGCTTAATGCTATACTCGAAAAGAGAAAACCTTTGGCAACGCCAAAGAGATACCCGCCGATAAAACCGGTTGCCTCACCGGGAACCGGTGCCAGCAGGACCTGTAAAATCTGCACCAGCATAAATACCCAAGGCGCTGCAGAACCGAAACCTTCGATGTAGGCACTGGTTTTTTCCCTGTCCGAGAGAAAATAGAAAAAACGAACAATCAAAGACCAGAGCCCCTCTCCATAAAAATAAAGCATAAGGGCCAGGACAAGAAGGATACCCAATAGAACCAGGCCCCACCTGCCTGTCAAACGATGGAAGCCCTGACGTTTCATGACAATTCCGGAGAGGCGGCCATTTCCAATGCCGCCACCGCCACCAGTTTCTCCCCCTCCATAAGTGTCAGGAAGGCACCACCACCGGTCGAGATATAGGACATCTGATCGGCTGCACCGGCTTTTTGAACTGCGCTTCCAGTTTCGCCACCACCGATGATGGATATAGCCTTGGATCCTGCGACCACCCGGGCAAGCTCAAATGTTCCATGACTGAAGGGCGCCATTTCAAACACTCCCATGGGTCCATTCCAGATAATGGTTCCGGCATCCTGAAGCACTTCGGAAAAAAGGCAGGATGTGGCCGGTCCGATGTCGGCGGCCAGCCACTCCGGGGGAATTTCCTGTATTGGGACGTTTTTCAGTCTTGCATCCGGGTCCAAGCGGTCCGCGGCGACGACATCCACCGGCATATAGAATTTGATATCGCGTTCCCGGGCTTTTCCCATAAGATCTACGGCCATACCCACCATGTCCTCTTCGATTAATGATCGACCCACATCACAACCGCTGCCTTTGATAAAGGTATTTGCCATGGCTCCGCCCACGATAATCTTATCCACGTGCTGCAACATATTTTTCAGGGCGGATAACTTGCTTGATATCTTGGCACCTCCCACGATTGCCACCAGTGGACGAACAGGCGTCTTCATGGCTTTTTCAAAAAAATCGAGTTCCTTTTTGAGAAGCAACCCTGCTGCCGAGATGGGCGCATGTTCCGTGATGGATACCACCGATGCATTGGCACGATGGGATACGGCAAAAGCATCGTTGATATAAATGTCACAGAGAGAAGCCAGGGCTTTTCCGAACTCAGAATCATTCTGTGTTTCCTCCTCGTGGAAACGGAGATTCTCCAGCATCAATACCTGCCCGCCCGCCATACCATCAGCCAGTGCAGCCACGTCCCCGCCGATGCAATCCGGCGCCATCATCACCTCCAGACCGAGAATTTTACCTAAACGACGGGCCACCGGCTGCAGACTGAATTCCATTTTGACCTGCCCCTTGGGCCGCCCCAGGTGTGAGGCAAGAATTATACAGGCATCCCGGGACAGGGCATATTTCAGTGTCGGCAACACTGCTTCTATTCTGGCGTCATCCGTAATCTGTTGTTTGCTGTCCAGAGGCACATTGAAATCGACCCTGATAAAGACTTTCTTTTTGGATATATCGATGTCCTTGATGGTATTCATGACACATCCCTCCGTTACTTTTTCTTTTGTAATTTCTCTCTTTTGGCTTCTTGCTTGAGCCGGCGGTTCAATTCCTTTTTTCTCGACCAGCGTTCAACAAACCCCATTGATCCGGATGTATACGCCCTGTCAACAGCCGCCTCACGTACAGTGATACCGGAGGTCCCCTTCATGGCAGTTCTCAGACAGTCTGTTTTATGCGGGCATGCCATGCAGGTTTCCGGAGATGCCCTGAGACCGTCACCACTTTCCGGAAAGACTGTTTCTAGATTACCAAAGCAGGCTAGACAACTCGCTTTCTCTTCTTTCATAGTCCCTGTTCAATCTCTTCATATAGCCTTGATCGGCAAAACTGAAGTATCGATTATGTCCAATAATTACATGTTCGTGAACGGTGATGCCCATCATCTGACAGGCAAAGATGAGTTTTCGTGTAATGGCGATATCTTCTTCGGATGGCTCGGGGTCGCCTGATGGGTGATTATGCGCGAAGATAAGTGCCGCAGCATGATGATCGAGTGCTGCCCGGACAACTTCCCTGGGGTATACGGAACTGGCCGTCAAGGTTCCTTGAAAAAGTGTTTCTGTGGCGAGGATTCTGTTCTTGGCATCCAGATAAACAACCTTGAAGCATTCCCTGCTCTTATCTCGCATGCTGGCTGTAAGAAACGCGTTTAACTCCTTTGAGTTGTTGATAGGATCTTTCCGAATAATTCTGGCACTTAAATAACGATCTGCTGCAGCTTTGATCAACTTGATACCAAACAGATTTTTCTCACCGATACCTTTGATCTCACACAATTCCCGGGGAGACGCTTCGAAGACTCCCTGGAGTGTCTTAAATCGTTTCAGGGCTGATTTAGCCGCCTCTTTGCAATCTTTGCGGGGCATCCCAAGCGTCAAAAGCAGCTCGATCACTTCATAATCATGAAAGCCAGCCAGGCCGGCATCCATAAACTTTTCTCTCAGGCGTTGCCTGTGGCCAGCTCCCTTATGTACCTGTTTCCGATCCATCGGCTTACCACCCACATCAGACAAAGTCTGAAACCCTCACATTGGGTTTAATTTTCGTCCAACTCGTGTTTGAGGTCCCGGGTCATGAGACGAAACAGCGCATCTTTGGGAGAGACCTCATCATAGAGCACATGATAAATTTCATGAGAGATGGGCATGTCTACACCCAGACTTCGGGAAAAGTTATAAACGGATTCAGATGTTTTGATTCCCTCTGCAACCATATTCATGCCCGACAGAATATCGGTCAGTTTTTCACCCTGGCCGATTCTTTTGCCAACCGTATGATTTCGGCTCAGGTCTCCCGTGCAGGTTAGAATCAGATCACCTATGCCGGCAAGACCCGTGAATGTCCTGGGATTGGCCCCCATTTTCAGACCCAGTCTTCTTATTTCAGTCTGACCTCTTGTAATCAGCGCTGCACGGGTGTTCAAACCAAGACCCAGACCATCGATAATACCGGCTGCTATGGCAATCACATTCTTTACCGACCCCCCCAGTTCCACACCGATGGGGTCATCGTTGGTGTAAACCCGAAAAAATGGTGTTACAAAAACATGCTGAATGGTTTCAGCTACCGTCAAGTCGCTCGATGCCACCGTCACGACAGTGGGCATGGCTCTGGCCACCTCAAAAGCAAAACTCGGACCCGACAGCACAGCAAAATTACCTTTGCGGATTTTTGGGAGCATGTCACTTAGAACCCGGGTCATAGTCAGAAAAGTCTTATTCTCTATGCCTTTTGAAGCCGATACGACGATGGCATCAGCAGATATGTGAGGAGCCATTTTACCGGCAACCTCCCGTACAAGATGGGACGGCACCACAGTCAAAACCATGTCCTTACCTGTAACGACATCCACGATATCATTCCAGGGTGTCAGCTGGTCGGATAATGTAACTCCCGGCAGAAATGACCGGTTTTCCCCATGTTTTAAGATTTCATCCCTGACAGATGCTTCATACACCCACAGGTCAACGGCATAGCCCTTTGTGGCGAGAAGGTTCGCCAGGGCGGTTCCCCAACTGCCGGCACCCACGACACCAATGTTATAATCTTTTATGTTTTCAGGCATCTTTAAAAGATCCAAAAACCATCACGAAAACACGAAATACCCAAAGCACGATGTTATTAAATTCGCTTACGACGTTTTTCAACTTATTCTTTTTCGGCCAGACGTGCAGCACCGACCACACGTTCGCCTTTTTCTATGTCGATCAGTGTCACACCCTGGGTATTGCGACTGATGACGGAGATACCCTTGATGGGCATCCGGATTATCTTGCCGATATCCGTCATGAGCATCAGGTCATCATCCTCTTCCACCAGCAGGATCGAGACAACTTTTCCGTTTCTTTCGCTGGTCTTGATGGTAATGACACCCAGCCCACCCCGTTTTTGGATGGGATATGCATCAATGGATGTTCGTTTTCCATATCCGTTCTGGGTTGCTGTAAACAACGTCTGCCCATGCCCCATGACCTCCATACCGACGATGGTGTCCCCGGAAGACAGCCGCATGCCGCGAACACCCTGGGCCACTCTGCCGGTGGGACGGACATCTGATTCATGAAAACGGATGGATTTTCCTTCCACCGAACCCAAAAACACATTCCGGGTGCCGTCCGTTATCCGGGCGGAAATAAGTTCGTCACCCGCCACCAGGCTCAGTGCAATAATACCGCCCACACGCGGTCGACTGTAAGCCATGAGATCCGTCTTTTTCACCAGCCCGTTTTTGGTCGCCAT
Source organism: uncultured delta proteobacterium (assembly GCA_963744665.1). Lineage (GTDB taxonomy): Bacteria > Desulfobacterota > Desulfobacteria > Desulfobacterales > B30-G6 > B30-G6. Next base: position 187,197 of record CAVUUM010000026.1, read on the forward strand.
GATGATATAGGATCCCGGATCAAATGAAGGAACATCGAGAACCGTCGCCAATGCTTCATCCTTCTCGAGATTCAAAAGGTTGACAATGGCCTTCCCCTTGCTCAAACGCCCTGCCTGGGGTATCTCGTACACTTTTCGCCAGTAAACTCTGCCCTTGTTGGTAAAAAAGAGAAATGTGTGATGCGTCGACGCAACGAAGAGGCGTTCGACAAAATCTTCCTCTTTCGTCCCCATGGCGGTCTTGCCTTTCCCTCCGCGCCGCTGGCTTTGGTACAGTGTAATGGGGTTGCGCTTGATGTATCCGCTGTGGGAAATGGTAACAACCATATCTTCTTCAACGATCATGTCTTCTATGGTCAACTCACGCGTCGCCTCTATGATCTCGGTGCGACGGGGATCTCCGTATTCATTTCTGACTTCGGCCAGTTCTCCTTTGATGATGCTCAAGACCAGCCTTTCATTCCCCAGGATTTCCTTGAAATAAGCGATATCCTTCAACAAGCTGACATACTCATCATTGATTTTGTCTCTTTCGAGACCTGTCAATCTCTGGAGGCGCATATCCAGGATTGCCTGGGCCTGTAGTGGTGACAGGTTAAATTCTTCCATCAGCCGGTTTTTTGCCTCCGGAGGCGTCTTGGAGCTACGGATGAGCGCCACGATTCTATCCAGGTGGTCCAACGCGATTTTCAAGCCTTCCAGGATGTGGGCTCTGGCTTCGGCCTTGTTCAGGTCGTAGCGTGTCCGCCGTACGATCACCTCCTTGCGGTGCAGAATAAAATGATCCAGAAGTGATTTCAGGTTCAATACTTCAGGCTGTTTGTTAACAACGGCAAGAAAAATGATCCCGAAGGTATTTTCAAGCTGGGTATGCTTGTACAGCTTGTTGACAATGACACCTGCCACCTGGTCTTTTTTCAGACCCAGGGCAATACGCATGCCGTCCCGGTCAGACTCGTCTCTGATGAATTTGATGCCTTCCAGGTGCTTTGACTTCATCAACTCTGCCACTTTTTCTATTACACGGGCTTTGTTGACCTGGTAGGGAATTTCCGTGATGACAATGGTCTCTGCGCCTGTTCGCTTTTCTTTTTCGATATTGGCCCGCGCCCTGACACGAATGATGCCCCGGCCGGTGTGATAAGCGTCCGTGATTCCCTTGGTGCCGTGGATGATGCCCGCAGTGGGAAAATCAGGCCCCGGCATGTGTTTCATGAGTCCATCGATGGAGATATCAGGATCATCGATGAGAGCTGTGATGGCATCAACAAGCTCACACAGGTTGTGCGGCGGTATGTTGGTTGCCATGCCCACGGCAATGCCGGAAGAGCCATTGGCCAAAAGAGTCGGAATCACCGTGGGCAGAACCGAAGGCTCCGTCATGGATTCGTCGTAATTTGGAATCAGGTCCACCGTGTCCTTTTCCAGGTCCATGAGCATTTGATGCGAAAGCTGCATCATTCGAATCTCTGTGTAGCGCATGGCTGCAGGCGGGTCTCCATCCACGGATCCAAAGTTACCCTGCCCGTCCACCAGCGGGTAGCGCATGGAAAAATCTTGAGCCATCCGGACAATGGTATCGTAGACAGCGGTATCCCCATGGGGGTGGTACTTACCGATCACGTCACCGACAATTCTGGCGGATTTTTTATAGGCCTTGTTCCAGTCGTTTTTCAGTTCCCGCATCGCAAAAAGTACCCGACGGTGTACCGGTTTGAGGCCATCTCTGACATCGGGCAGCGCCCGGCCGATGATGACACTCATGGCATAGTCAAGATATGACTTTTTCATCTCTTTTTCGATGCTGATTTCAGGTGTGTATTCACTCATCGTCATGTTTCACCTTGCGTTTCTGTTGGTTTTGATTCTTGATATCCTGATGCGCATGTTTCTTTTATCGGCACCTCCAAAGGATTCACCATTGTCTGGTAACTGGAACGATAGATATCGGTCAGGGTCAAAAATGCGGTAATCACCAGAGGGCCGTAAATAATGCCCAGGATGCCAAAAGCCTTCAACCCGCCGATGATGGCTAAAAACACCAGCAGTGTGTTCATTTTCACGCGCTGTCCCACGAGTTTGGGTTTGAATAGGTATTCGACCCCCCCGGAAAGAACAATATAAAAAACAATAAAAAAGATGCTCACCGCAATCCGCCCTTTGAAAAAAAGATAAATGGCGGCTGGTATAAAAATCATACCAATACCGATAATCGGCAGAAAGGCAAGCAGTCCCATGATGACACCCCACAGGAACGGTGAAGGCAATCCAAAAATGCTGAATACAACCCCTCCTGCCAACCCCTGGATCAAACCACCGAACCCATTCCCGATGAGAATGGCTCCCGCCATATCCTTGAATTTTTCCAGGAGTATCTGGTCCTGATTGTTGGGGAGTGGCGACAGGTCAACAATAAAAGAAATAAGCCGTCCGCCATCCACGAGTAGATAATAGATAACAAGGAGCATCAGAAAAAAATTAATAAAAAATGCCAGCATATTGGATGCAATCGCCCTAGCCTGGTTGTAAAGAAAAAGCCCCACAAATCTGGCGATCTCGGATATGTAGGTGTTGAGTTCCTCCACGGTAATCTGAAAATTAAAATTCGCCAGCACGTTGTTGGTAAGCTCGAGAACTTTACTCCCTTCCATGAGCGCGCTGATCTGCGGGCTGATCATGGCATCCTTGGCTACGAGATACAGATCGTAGGCCTCCTTGGACAGGATGCCTACAAAAAAAACGATGGGGATAAAAAGAATGCAGAAAATAACACAACAGGTCAAAAAGGACGCAATGGCAGGCCGAACAACACCATTGTGGACAATAAAATGATACAGCGGGCTGAAAATCCCGGACACAACTGCCCCTAAAACGATAATGGACAGAAACGGCCACAAAAGCCATCCAAGCAGTATGATCGATATCAGAAAACAAGCCAGAAAAAACAATAAAATCGTAGTGCTGGTGGTTTTATCGGTCATACGATCCCCGGTGTGTTACACGGTATTGTAAAGAGTGTGGTCCACCTTGAAAGAGAATGCGTGATACCCAGACTGAGCGACATCCAAAAGTTATAACGCTCATCATTGGGAAATGTGTTTTGGCTGGCGATATGGTGCGTTAAATGGCAGGTGTTCTATCTGCTTACATAGCTACCAGCTGCAAAAACAAGCAACAGTTCATATATAAAGACAGGTATATAGCTCCCGAAAACAGCATATAAAATTCCGCCGCCGACAATCGCCGGCACACCACAAAAAACCAGAATACCCAATTTTCTGCTAACGTTCATACAGATCTCCCAAAGACTTTTATAACCGATTCTTCAACAAAATCAGCGCAGTTCAAAGCATTATTTAGTGCAACACTTTCGCATGATATCATCTCGCGTAACAGTTTTATTTTTTAACAATAATCGTCCCTGAAGTAAAGAAAAAAATCAACGCTCAATGATCATGGCCATACCCATTCCACCCCCTATACACATGCTTATCAGACCGGTCTGGTAATCTTTCCGTTTCATCAAATTCATCCCGCTGACCATCTGACGTGCGCCGGTACATCCAATGGGATGACCGAGGGAAATACCGCTACCCAGTTCATTGGGGCGGCTGGTTTCAATACCCAGTTCCCGCATACAACCGATGGCCTGGGCCGCAAAAGCCTCGTTCAGTTCGATCATGTCGATATCGCTCAGGCTCATCCCCGTCGATTTGAGCACCTTCCTCACGGCCGGCACCGGTCCCAGCCCCATATATGCGGGATCCACACCACCGGACGCAAATGCTTTGATTTTTACGATGGGTTCGAGACCCAGTTCCGCCGCCTTTTCAGCACTCATGAGAAGTACGGCCGCTGCACCATCGTTGATACCTGAAGCATTTCCAGCCGTCACCGTGCCGTCTTTTTTGAAGGCCGGTCGCAACCGGGCCATCTTTTCCATGTCGGTTTCCATGGGTCTTTCATCCGTGTCAAAGCGGGTATTCCCCTTGCGCGATTTGATGGTCACCGGAACAATTTCTGCCGCAAAATCACCGTCCGTAATAGCCTTTCGCGCCCGCTGGTGGCTCAGCACAGCAAGTTCGTCCTGTTCTTCCCGACTGATCTGGTACAATTCGGCAATATTCTCGGCAGTTAGTCCCATGTGATAGCCATAGAATATTTCGTAAAGACCGTCAAAAACCATCAGGTCATAAATATCACCGACACCTGTCAATTCCATCCGATGCCCCCATCTAGCCTTGGGTAGGGCCATGGGCACGGTACTCATACTCTCCTGCCCCCCTGCAAGAATGACATCGGCCTGGTTGGACATGATGGCTGCGGCACCCAGGGCAATGGCTTTTAAGCCTGATCCACAGACCTTGTTGATGGTCAAGGCAGGGGTCTCCTTGGGGATACCTGCCCGGATCATGGCCTGACGGGCCGTATTCTGGCCCTGGGCAGCCTGTAGAACATTCCCCATGATGACCTCGTCGACGGCCACGGGAATGGATGAATCGTCCCACTCGCCGTGTTGGGTTTCCAGCTCGATCCTGCCCCTGCCCTTCAACTTGTCCGGGGCAAAGTCCTCCATGGCCTCGCTGGCTGCCGGCCGGAGATGGGTCCGTCTGAAAACATCTTTCATGACAATGGATCCCAGTTCCACCACGGGGATTGTTTTCAAACCACTTCCAAAGGTTCCTATCGCAGTTCTTGCACCACCCACAACGACGACTTCTTTCATGCGGATTCTCCTTTATTTCGCGTTGACAGCCTTAACCCGATAATTTCACAATTCTGTTGACATATAAGTAACTTCCGATATTCTTTTCCAAACGCACTGTCACACTTTATAAAATCGTTTGCGATCTTGTAAAGTTATGGGTACCTATCATATCATCATCCAAAAGGTCAATATTTCACTGTGTGTCTCATCATCTTTGCATACCGATTTCACCCGCATTATCGGCTCATCCTGGCTGCCAACAGGGATGAGTTTTATGATCGACCCACCCAGTCGGCAGTTTTCTGGGAAGATGCCCCTGATATCCTTGCCGGGCGTGATCTCAAGGCCGGCGGCACCTGGATGGGCGTCACCAAAACAGGACGCCTGGCCGCCATCACTAATTATAGGGAGGCTGGATCAACCAGAGAGGACGCCCCCTCCCGAGGGGACCTGGTAAAAGATTATTTGACCGGCAATTCAGCACCTTACGATTATCTGAAAACTGTACAAGATAAGGGCCAGATCTATAATGGTTTCAACCTGATCATCGGCGATGCAAATAACCTCTACTATTTTTCCAACCGGGATGAAAATATCCGAACCATCCCACCTGGTGTTCATGGTTTAAGCAACCACCTCCTGAATACGTCCTGGCCCAAGGTAACCCAAGCCACATCAAAGCTTCAATCATTGATCGGTCAAAAAGAAAGGATATCCCCAGACAACATCTTCAAGATACTAAGAGATCGATCCACCCCAACAGATAAAGACCTGCCTGACACCGGTGTTGGCCTTGAATGGGAAAGAATTTTATCCCCCGTCTTCATTACGAGCGATATCTACGGGACCCGATGTGCCTCCGTTCTCCTATGGGAGAATTCCGGCGCAATCACGTTCTTGGAACGTACATTTGACGGACATCTTCAAGGCAAACTCAAATCTAAAATACAGCACCATGCATTCACCCTACGTACCTGACCACCGCCAGGACCAAACGTTATAAATTCATTAGGGGACGTCCTTGATTTTTTTAATTAATTGTAACTCAAGATTGTGTTTTTATTTGATTGCGAATCAATTTATCTCACATCTGTCGCTTGTTGGATCAATAAGTTATGATAGTCAAGGACGTCCCCTATTTTACAATAAGTTATGATAGTCAAGGACGTCCCCTATTTTACACGAGGGTAACGGACAGCAGCATCCCAGCGTCACACCACAACCAATCCGATGAACCCATCAGTCTTCTGTATCTACATCAGAGGTCATGCGCAATTGATTCTTTCTCTTACGCCATTGATCAAGTCGTTTCTTGATGGTCTTTTCATAACCCCGATCTACGGGATAATAAAATTTCCGCCCCCGGATCTTGTCCGGCAGGTATTCCTGAGAGTCGATGGCATCCTGATAGTTGTGGGCATACTGGTACCCCTTGCCGTAACCTATTTCTTTCATCAACCTGTTAGGGGCATTGCGTATATGCAGGGGTGTTTCAAGAGAACCTGTCTTTTTGATGGTCTCCTGAACTTTTTTGTAGGCCGTGTAGATGGCATTGCTCTTGGGAGCCGTTGCCAGATATACAGCCACTTGGGCCAGGGCCAGGTCCCCTTCGGGTGAGCCGAGAAAACGATAGGCCTCCATGCCGTTCAGAGCGATGTTGAGGGCTTCGGGATCGGCATTCCCGATGTCTTCCATGGCAAATCGGACCATTCTTCGTGCCAAATAAAGCGGGTTTTCGCCGGAAATCAGCATACGACCGAGCCAGTAGATAGCCGCATCAGGGTCACTGCCGCGCAGGCTCTTGTGCAGGGCCGAAATAAGATTGTAGTGAGACTCACCGGATTTATCGTAAACGAGTGCTTTTTCCTGGAGTGCGGTTTTTATTTCTGCCAAAGACAGCGATGTCTCCTGCTGATCCGTTCTTTTCAGCCGGGTTAGCAGTTCCAGGTTATTCAAGGCCATGCGGGCATCACCATCTGATATCTGAGCCAGATAGCGGATGGCGTCCTGGCTCAACTGCCAGGATTGTTCTCCCAACCCCCGGTCTTTATCCTTGAGGGTTGATTCGATGATCAGGGTGATGTCTTCTTCTGACAGAGCTTGCATGGTGATAACCCGGCAACGTGACAAAAGTGGCCCGATCACTTCAAAGGAGGGGTTTTCGGTGGTTGCACCAATCAAGGTGATTAATCCGTCTTCAACATGGTGAAGAAAGGCATCCTGTTGCGCCTTGTTGAAGCGGTGGATTTCATCCACAAAGAGAATGGTTTCCTGCCGGTACAGAGCCCGCTGGTCCTTGGCGATTTTGATGACGGATCGGATCTCCTTGACACCCGAGAGTACGGCTGAAAAATGAACAAAATGGGATTGGGTCTCCTTGGCGATAATACGGGCCAGGGTGGTTTTACCGCATCCCGGGGGTCCCCAGAGGATCATTGAAAAGATGTGGTCCGTTTCAATAGCGGTCCGGATCAGTTTGCCTTTACCCAGGAGATGCTTCTGCCCCACAAAAGTCTTCAGGTTATTCGGCCGGACTCGTTCCGCAAGGGGTTGCGCCCTGGCGCTGGATTGCTGTGCGTTATATTCGAAAAGATCCATACCTTTCAGCTCATATCAGCTCATAGCTCATAGGTGATAGAACATAGCCTATTAGGTGTTTAGGCCGTAGGCTGTTAGGTGCGTATAGCAAATAGCTACCCGCCTACCCCTCCACCCCTCAAACCCTTGTATCACCCTTAATTCCTTGAACCCTGCCCTTTATTTCGTCTTGCTCAACCGTCCGGTTCGCTGGCGGAAAATAAGACGTATGGGCGTCTGGCTGAGACCGGTTCCCAGACGAAGCTGGTTTATCAGATAACGTTTATACGAAAAATGAACCGCCTGGGGAAAATTGACAAAACACACGAATGTGGGCGGTTTTGTGGATATCTGGGTGGCATAGTAAAATTTCAATCGCTTGCCCCTGAAAAGGGAAGGCTCGTTCTTCTGGGTGGCTTTTTCCACGATCCTGTTCAGCTGTCCCGTATTGATCCGGGTGGCGAACTGGCTGTATACCGCGTCTACCATGTCAAAAATTTTACGAACACGGGTACCGGTGAGAGCGGATATGGTCAACACCGGGGCAAAATTTAAGAACTTGGCCGCATCCTTTACTTGCTCCTGAAACTTTTTGGCTGTATTGCTGTCCTTGTCTACGATATCCCATTTGTTCAGCAAAAAAATGCACCCGCAACCCCGATCATAGGCATAGCCGGCAATATTGATATCCTGTTCCGTAATACCATCGGCCGCATCCAGAATCATCAAGGCGACATCACATCTGTCAAGGCTTCTCAGGGCCTTGATGACTGAAAACTTTTCCAGTTTTAGTCGGACCTTGCCCTTACGTCGGATACCGGCTGTATCGATGAAGCGATACAAGCGGCCGTCCTTTTGACAATCTGAATCGACGGCATCGCGGGTCGTGCCCGGTATGTCGCTCACCAGGTGCCGGTCTTGCCCGAGAATAGCATTAATCAGTGATGATTTCCCAACGTTGGGACGACCTACCACAGCAATTTTGATGGCGTCTTCCTTTGAATCCCCGGTGTTTGATGTCAGTATCTGGGTAAGCCTTTCCACCAGGCTGTCTAAGAAATCATGCATGCCATATCCATGTTCGGCAGAAACAGGATGGGGATCATCTATTCCCAGGCTGTAAAAATCGTAAATAGCCTTTTCTTGCTCAATCCCATCTATTTTATTGACAGCCACCATCACCGGTTTGGTACTAGCCCGCAGCATTTGATAAATGTCCTGATCAAAAGGTGAAATTCCACCCTTACCATCCAGCATGAAAATGACAAGATCAGCATCTTCCATGGCCTGTTGGACCTGCAATCGAATCTGTGGGGCAAAATTGTCAGCCGCTTCGGTAAATCCACCGGTATCGATCAAGGTAAATTCAACCTCATTCCAGTGTGCGTCGCCATAAATACGATCCCTGGTAACACCCGGAAAGTTCTCCACAAGGGCATCTCTCGACTTTGTAATGCGATTAAAAAAAGTCGACTTGCCCACATTGGGTCGTCCGATAATGGCAACAATAGGTTTCATATGGGTTATTTCTTTCAACAAATTCTGAAAATAAATAAGAAGCTCTGCCTTCAAATGCTAAGTCGATAAAACAAACTCAAGGCATGAAGCAATAAGCGATAAGCATGAAGCAGTTAAACCGCTTACAGCTTATTGCTTAGCGCTTAAAGCTGTTCCTAATGCTATATACATCATCGTCCAATTGGATAAAAGCAAATTTTCACGTGACAGGAATCCCGTGTTTAGTTTATACAATAAAAACGCAACACCATATTTTGGCATATGATGGTTCTGGCCATCAACAATGGAAAGAAATTTACTGTCCCTGAAGTCCGGGCACCATACGGTTTGACAGTTAGTCACTTGAACCCTCGAATCCTGGACCCCTTGGACCCTCTCTGAAAAGGAGCCCCATGTCTCTGACACTATTGGAAGGTAACGAGGCTGTTGCCTGGGGAGCACACCGTGCAGGCTGCAATTTTTTTGCAGGATACCCCATTACACCGGCCACAACCATACTGAACACCATGATGAAGATCCTGCCCCCCAAAGGTGGAATCTGTATTCAAGGGGAAGACGAAATCGCCTCCATGGGATTCTGCCTGGGCGCCTCCATGGCCGGTATGAAGGTCATGACAGCCACATCAGGCCCCGGTATCAGTCTGTACAGCGAGAACATCTCCTTTGCCATCGGATCTGAAATCCCCATCGTTATCATCGATGTTCAGCGGCTTGGCCCCTCAACAGGATCGGCAACAAAGGGCGCTGACGGTGATATCCAATTTCTACGGTGGGGCAACAGCGGCGGCCTGCCTGTCATTGTTCTGGCACCCATGGATGTGACAGACTGCTATCTTCTGACAGTTCACGCGTTCAATCTGGCGGAATCATTCCGCTGCCCTGTATTCATCGCATCCAATAAGGAAATCGGCATGACCCGGGAGAGCCTTGACCTGGATGCAGTAGCCTTACCGCCTATGGTCCAACGGACCATCGCCCCTGACAATGCCCCATATCTCCCTTTTGCCATCACCGGTATTAGCGGTATCCCTGATTTTATGCCCGTGGGTGGAAAAACCATTGCACGTCAAACATCTTCCACACATGGCCCGGATGGTTACATTACAGTGGATCCGGAAGTCATTTCGAAAAACCAGGCGCGTCTCTGCAACAAACTGGAAGCCTCTCTGGACACTTTCACGTTTTACGAGGAACACATGAAAGAGGATGCCGAGGTCCTGGTGATCACTTATGGTATCAGTGCACGATCGGTTATGGCCGCTGCAAAAAAGTGCTCCGCCTCCGGAACACAGGTCTCTGTTCTGGCCCTTAAAACCCTGTGGCCCATCCCCGAGGCCTTGATCAAAAAAAAGGCCTCGGGATACAAGCGCGTTCTCGTCGTGGAAATGAATCTTGGTCAGTATGTCCATGAAATAAGGCGCATATTGTCCGACCATTCCGTCGGATTTATAGGCCAAATGGATGGCAATCTCATAACACCATCTCAAATCGAGGAGTTCATCACACATGCATAGTTTTATCAACAGTTCCAGACCACCGGCCTATTGCCCCGGCTGCTCCCACGAAGTCGTGACACGCGCCCTGGATAAGGCTTTTTCGCAGATGGACCTCCACGAAACCCAGGTCGTCATTGTCAGTGACATCGGTTGTTCAGGGCTTTTCGACACCTTTTTCAACACCCATGCATTTCACGGCCTCCATGGCCGGGCATTGACTTATGCCACCGGCATCAAGCTGGCTCGACCTGATCTTCATGTGGTGGTCACCATGGGGGATGGCGGCCTGGGTATTGGTGGCGCCCATCTGCTCAGCACCTGCCGGCGCAACATCGACATCACCTTGCTGATCCTCAACAATTTCAATTACGGCATGACCGGGGGGCAATTCTCGGCCACCACACCACAGGATGCCCTGATGGGTTCCGGCTTTCTCAACCAGATAGAGAAACCCATGGACGCCTGTAGGGTCATGCGCGCAGCCGGAGCAAGTTATGTTACCCGAATTTCTGCTTATCAGAGTGATCTTTCAGCAGAAATGGAACAGGCCATTCGATTCAATGGATTTTCCGCCATGGACATCTGGGGCATCTGCCCGGGGCGTTACACCCGTCAAAACAAAACGACCTTCAAGACCATCCAGACTGGCATCGAGAGCCTGCCCCCCTATCACGGGCCTGTCCCGGAAAACCTTCGGGAAGAGTACGGTGAGCAATACAGGCAAAAGGCTTCCACGCAGAAACCATTGCCGGCACCCATGGAAGTGGCCAGGAAGTTTCCAGCCCTCTTTAACGACCGGAAAGAGATATTGATTCTGGGAAGCGCCGGGCAGCGAATCGTTACTGCCGGTGAGATATTGTCCTATGCCGGACTCACAGCCGGACTCCATGCCACCCAGAAAAACGACTACCCGATTACGGTTCTAAGGGGGCACTCGGCCTGTGACGTGATATTATCCCCCGATAAAATAGATTACGCAGGCATCACAGCACCCGATGTTATCCTGGCCCTGGGGCAGGAAGGCATCGACCGGAAAAAGGCACTATTCAGTACCTGCAGGGAGGACACCCTTGTTCTGGTGGATTCAAGGGCTGAGATACCAGATTGTCGCGGCACCATACTATCCATAGACTTCAAGGGAAAAAAGATCAAACGCCAGGACATGGCCATGGCGGCATTGAGCCTCCTTGCACAACAAAAACGTCTGATCAGTCCGGACATGCTCGAAACCGCCCTTGGCATCCGATTCAAAGGATCCACATTGGACGGGGTGTTGGAGCTCGTTAAGCAATCCGCAGTATTAGAAAATAATGGTTAGGAATAAATCAGGTCATTTGTTTCACGTCATTAAGGGTGGTTTTAAGTTTTAGGTGTTACGTTTTAAATAAACTCCGAGCAATACGCTGTGAGCAACAATAAATGACAGCCGCAGGCTTAATGACGCGCGTAGCGCTAATAACATCCGAAGGATAAATGACGGCCACAGGCCTAATATCGCGCACAGCGCAAATGACATCCGAAGGCTAAATGTCGTCCGAAGGACAAATGACCCTCAGAAAGGAAACAACATGTTTTACGACAGTATGATGACCGATGCGGAAAAAGCCATCCAGGCGGAAGTCAGGGCTTTTGTACGTGATGACGTATCCCCTGATTTGATCCGTGCCATGGATAAGGATGAGATTGAATACCCACGTGAATACGTGGAAAAACTGGCTGAGAAAAACCTTCTGGGTCTGCGCTTCGACCCTAAATGGGGCGGACGCGGTCTGCCCTGGACCGCAGAGGTCATTGCAGAAGAGGAAATCGGTGTCTTGGGAACTGCGTTGGGATGCGCCTTTGTAATGCCTTCCATCGTCGGTGAAGCACTGCACGTATTTGGAACCAAGACCCAGAAAGAAAAGTTTCTCAAACCGATCCTGCAGGGCAAACTCATCTGTGCTGAAGCACTGACAGAACCGAGAGGTGGTTCAGACTTTTTTGGTGCCACCACAACAGCGGCTTTGAAAGACGATCATTTTCTCGTCAATGGGCAAAAGCGTTTTGTTGTAGGTGCTACCGAAGCCGATGTTTTTCTCGTTTACTGCCGAACCAACTTTGACGAAAATGCCCACAAATATGAACGGATCAGTGCCTTGCTGATTGAACGAGGTCCGGGGGTGGAAACCGAATACCAGTATGGTCTCATGGGTACCCGGGGCGGCGGTACTGGACGTCTCGTCTTCAGGAATGTCCGCGTGCCAAGGGAGAATCTGATCAGTGATATGAACACCGGTTCCCTGGTCTTCCACCAGATGATGATTCCGGAACGTCTGACTTCTGCTGCGGCAAGTCTGGGTGTCAGGGCGGGACTCGACCTTGCACTGCGTTACAGTGATAAGCGCTTTGCTTTTGGAAAAGCCATTCGCAAGTACCAGGGTGTCAATTTTATGGTGGCGGACGCCATTACACAACTGGACGCCGCCCGGGCCATTGTTTATATGGCGGCCCGCGCCGTGGACACCGGGGCACCCAACGCGAGAAGACTTGTCAGTGAAGCCAAAAAATTTGCCACCGATGCGGCCTGGGAAATTGCCAACAAGGCCATGCAGATCATGGGCGGCATCGGTTACACAGAGGTATACCCCATCGAAAAAATAGTGCGAGATATCCGTCTGACGCAGATATGGACCGGCACCAATGAAATCATGAACCTGCTGATCCAACATGAATACTACCGTGAAATTCTTGCATCACCTGCAGCGATACGAAATGTCGAAATGGACGCCAGGGGAGCGGATGGCGACCCTGAAAAATGTTTCACAGACGAAGACATGTGGCGGGTGCATGATAATTAAAGGGTTCCAGGGTCTGAGGGTGATACGAGGGTTCGAGGCTTTATGGATAAAAAGGGAATAGCCATGTTTGAAAACGTCATGGAAAAACGCATCATGTGGGGTGATCTGGATGCGCTCGGCATTGTATTCTACCCGCGATATTATGAATGGTTCGATGCCTGTGCACATCAATTCTTTGAAGTCATCGGCATCCCCCAAGATCGTTTGTGGAAGGATCATAACATTATTTTTGGTCTGGCGGAAACCCGGTGCCGCTACCTGAGTGCGGGACGTTATCATGAGCGGGTCAAGATTCTCACGCGACTCCAAAATCTGAACAAGAAGGGCTTGACGCTTGAGCACCACATCGTTCGATCTGAAGATGGCCAATGCATAGTGGTGGGCACTGAAAATCGGATATGCATGGATACCAAAAACCCCCTGGAACTGAAGGTAGCCACCATCCCTGAGATGGTATACCAGGCCCTTCAAAAATTATTGGCAGACAATTCCTGAACAGACGTCCCTGACAGCCCTGACTGATTTTTCTACAAACCACATTACCCGGATATTTAACGTGAACTGAGCGGAATAAAGGAAAGACGTTCACTAAGGATGTTAGAGGATCTGGCTCAAAAAAAGCTTGGTTCGATCGTTCTGGGGGTTGTTAAAAAATTCTTCGGGTGTGTTACCCTCCACAATTTTTCCGAAATCCATAAATAGCACCCGGTGAGCCACGCTCTTGGCAAATCCCATTTCATGGGTCACCACGAGCATGGTCATGCCTTCCCTGGCAAGATCGATCATGACATCCAAAACCTCTTTGATCATTTCAGGATCCAGGGCCGAGGTGGGTTCATCAAAAAGCATCACCTTAGGTGCCATGCAAAGGCTCCGGGCAATGGCTACCCGCTGTTGCTGTCCACCGGAAAGCTGGCCTGGGAATTTTTTAGCCTGCTCGGCAATTTGAACTTTTTCCAGGTAGTACATGGCGGTCTCTTCGGCCTCTTTTTTGGGAACTTTACGCACCCACATGGGACCGAGAGTAAGATTTTCGACAATGGTCAGGTGGGGAAACAGATTGAAGTGCTGGAACACCATACCGACTTCCGTACGTACCTTTTCAATATTCTTCAGATTATTGCTCAACTCGATACCGTCCACGATAATCTTGCCACGCTGATGCTCCTCGAGGCGGTTGATACATCGAATGAGGGTCGATTTTCCTGAGCCCGAAGGTCCGCAGATGACAATCCGTTCCTTTTTCTGGACGGTCAAATCGATATCCTGGAGGACGTGAAACTCACCGAACCATTTATGAAGATGGCTTATTTCGATGATGGCTTCTTCGGGCAGTTGGGCTTCATCTACGATTGCTGTTTCATTCATGTTGTGCCTTCCTTCAACACCCTGATAGGACTTCGTTTTAAATCTACAATATTGTAGCCCATGGGCAAATATGGTTTTCCTTTTTCCCTCGAACCCTTAGCCTCTGGGATCCTTGAACCTATAAGTATTACAACCCTGTATCCAGTTCTTTTTCCAAGCGTCTGCTGTAACTGGACATGAAATAACAGCAGCCAAAGTAGATCAGCGCCACGAAAATATAGAGCTCTGAAGAAAACGCCATCCAGTTGGGATCGGACAACACGGACTGGGTGGTCTTGAGCAGATCGTACAGGGCAATGATGACCACCAGGGATGTATCTTTCAAGGCAGATATGAGCTGGCTTACTGTCGGGGGTATCACGATTTTAAGCGCCTGGGGCAGAATTACCAGACGCATGGTCTGATAATAGTTGAGCCCCAGGGAATCGGCCGCTTCATATTGACCCTTTGCCATTCCCTGAAGTCCACCGCGGACAACTTCCGCTACATAAGCGGCGGTGAACATAATAATGGCCACCTGGGCCCTTAAAATAACATTCACCGTAACACCCTCAGGAAGAAACAAGGGAAAGACAATAGACGACATGAACAACAGCGTAATCAGCGGTACGCCCCGGATCATTTCGATATAGACAATACATAGGGTCTTGATGGCCGGCATCTGGGACTGTCGCCCCAGTGCCAGGATAACCCCTAAAGGGTAGGCCGCAGCCAAGCCAAAAACCGACAACAGCAGTGTCAAAGGCAGCCCGCCCCACTGGGTGCTTTCAACACTCGCCAGTCCCAGAATGCCCCCTTTCATGAGGAGCCCCATGATGAACAGACCGGCTATCCAGGCATATAACAACGATTTTTTCCAATGCCGCCTGTTCCGGCTGTAAAAAAGCAGACCCACCAGAAGAATCATGGCCAAAAGGGGGCGCCACTGCGATTCGTAGGGAAAAAAGCCGAAAAGAATAAAACGGATATTGGCCGGTATCACAGACCAGCAGGCACCTTCCGCCCCGCGACATGCTTCGCCGGTGGAGAACCAGTAACTGTCAATAAATGCCCATCGAATAAAGGGCGGGAGCACTTTCCCCAGGAAGTAAAGGGTAACCAGGGTCAGAATCGAATTAAAGATGCTGTTAAACAGATTGGCACGTACCCATCCGATAACCCCCACGCTCGTTGCCGGCGGTTTAACCTCTTCTATCGATTCTGTTTCAGCTATGTCATTCATTTTGATAGCCTCAACCCAATAAACCCAAGAAACGCAATGAACCCTATTCTTTGTCGGGCCCTTTATAGCCTTTTAGCCGTTTAGGCTGTTGAGTTGTAAGGTTGCTCTGATCTGATAGCCCTCAGCCACCCATGAACCCTTGTATCACCCTTGGACCCTTGTTATTACCTCTCCACCAGCTTCATCTTTTTGTTATACCAGTTCATAAAGGCTGATGTGAGCAGACTCAAGGTCAAATACACGATCATCATCAGGGCCACACCCTCGATGGCCTGACCGGTCTGGTTGATGGTTGTGCCGGCCACGGAAACAAAGTCCGGGTATCCAATGGCCACAGCCAAGGAGCTGTTTTTGGTCAGATTCAGCATCTGGCTCGTCAATGGCGGAATGATGACCCGCAAGGCCTGGGGTAGGATCACCAGATTGAGAACAAAAGCCGGCTTGAGTCCCATGGCCATGGCTGCTTCCGTCTGACCCTTGCTCACCGATTGAATCCCGGCCCGGACCACTTCAGCCACATAGGCGGCCGTGTAAAGTATCAATCCCAGTAAAAGTGCGGTAAACTCGGGACTGATGTTTCTTCCCCCAACAAAATTGAACCCTTTCAGTACAGGGACATTCATGGCTGTTGGGGCACCCCCCAGTGCCCAGGTCAACAAGGGAAATCCGATCAGAACAGCCAGTCCCACACGAAAAACAGGAAACAGCTGACCCGTCCGCTCCTGTCTGGCCCTGGCCCAGCGTCGTAAAAAATAGATACCGATACAGGCGACAACCAGTGCAAGTGCCATGTACTTATAGACCGGGTGTGATTCAGGTATTCCAAAAACCAGCCCGCGGTTGCTCAAAAAAACACCCAGAATCGGATTCAAAGCCTGTTTGGGTGAGGGCAGGATGTTGTAAAAAAAAGCATACCAGAAAAAAAGCTGAAGGAGCACAGGAATATCCTGGAAAAGTTCGATATACCACCCAGCAAACTTTGATACGAGCCAGTTGGAGGACAACCGGGCAACACCGATAACGGTTCCCAGAAGAATACTGATAACAACACCCACAAACGACACGATCAGCGTATTTAAAAAGCCCACCACCAGGGCACGTCCGTATGTGTCGGCAGCGGAATAAGCTATGGCCGATTCCCCTATTTCAAAAGCCGCCTCTTTTTGTAGAAATCCGATACCGGTGGCAATGGATTGTTTTTCAAGATTGGTGAGGGTATTTGAAAGCAGATAAAAAGCCAGCAATCCCACCATCAGAAGCGTCGCGATCTGAAACAGAATCGACCGCTTCTTGGGATCGTTGTAAAACGGAACCGCTTTAGAGGCAGGGTCCTCTTGGGTGCTTTTTGGGTTTGTTTGCATATTGTCTCACCATAATAGCGTGACGCGATTTTATGAGACGCGCGGTTATCACCCCGGGAGCAACATTTCTGCTGCAGCGTTTCCGTGCTGCAGCAGAAATGTTTACGTTAAAAACATAATCTTATTTACGCTTACTTGAAAGGCGCTGAATACATGAGACCGCCATCGGTCCAAAGCGCATTCAAGCCGCGCTCGATGCCTAGCGTCGTGTTGACACCGACATTTCTCTCAAAAATCTCCCCGTAATTACCGACCTGCTTGACGATATTGTAGGCAAATTTTTCATCCAGACCCAGGGCCTTGCCATTGCCTGGAGTAACCCCGAGAAACCGCATGATCCTGGGGTCTTTGCTCTCGAGCATTTTGTCGACATTCTGAGAGGTGATACCCAGTTCCTCGGCATTGATCAAAGCCAGGACACTGTAGTTGACAATATCTTTCCACTGGTTGTCGCCATGACGAACAGCCGGTGCCAGAGGTTCTTTGGAAATGATTGTGGGCAGAATGACATAATCTTTGGGATTCGGGGCTACGGCACGTGTGCCGGCCAATTGGGATGCGTCCGATGTCAGAACATCACATCGTCCGGCAAAGAAAGCTTTGGCCAGTTCGGCAGTGTTTTCAATGACCACAGGACTCATTTTCATCCCGTTGGCCCTGAAGTAATCGGCAACATTCAACTCGGTGGTGGTGCCGGGAAGCACACATACGGCAGCGCCATCCAGTTCCTTGGCGTCTTTTACACCCAGCTTCTTGGGGACCAGAAATCCCTGCCCGTCATAGTAATTGACCTGAACGAAGTCGAGTCCCAGAGCAGTATCGCGGCCAAGTGTCTGGGTGCAGTTTCGTGTTAGCACATCGATTTCACCGGACTGCAGTGCCGTAAAACGTGTTTTGGCCGTTAGCGGGGTGTATTTGACCTTGTCTGCATCACCGAAAACCGCCGCAGAAATGGCTCTGGCCGTATCCACATCGAGTCCCTTCCACACACCCTTCTCATCGGCTTTACCGAATCCAAAAAGATCGCCATTGACGCCTGCCTGAATAAAACCCTTGGCTCTGACATCCTGGAGTGTTCCTGCCACAGCAACACCGGTCATGGCAACAATGGTTAACATAATAAAACAAATCTTAAGTCCTTTCATCCGACAGTCCTCCTTCTTCCAAAAATGTTAGGCTACGCGGTAGAACAATGACACCTGTTTTTCATCAATGGTGCCATCATTCTCTATCCCATACGCTCCTGCAACCTGAAAAACCGTTTTTGACCGTAAAGCGGTTGCAAGCGTCATTAAAAATAACCGATATAAAATATTTACACAAAGGCTTCTGATATTGCAAGTAAAAACAATTATCATATGGCTTGGTGAAAGCATTGCCACGTGAGTTGACGTCTTTTCCTTGACAACCTCGATGGTTCTTTTTAGCTTATTGAAAAAAATAGGTTGAAATGAGTTGGATATGAAGCTATGGCCTAACCCGGAAATATCACAATCCTGAGCCGTTGGGAAAGACTTGCAAATAAGGAGATAAGCACATGAAACAGCACAAATCAACTGTGGGAACCCTGTTCGTTGCCGCCATCATTACACTCATGCTGGCTGCTTGTGCAAAACCATATCACTTCTATGTCAAATACGATTTGACGGAATCAGCCGTTGATTTGAAAGGGCAAAAGGTTTACCTGCAGATTCTTGATGAACGCGATTCAGTAGATTTCCTCTCCCAAAAAGCCAGAAACGAATTTGACCTGTGGGACGGCAGCTTTGCCTTGTATCATACTCCCAAAAAACCAAAAGGTAAAATCGAGACCTATCCGCTTACCGGTCTGATAGAAGCGGTCATGAAAATGCGTCTGGAAAACATGGGAATCACGGTTGTGGAAGAAAAAATGGATGACACACCCCTCTTCGAGGTAACCCTCCACAAATTTTTCCTGGATTTAAAAGACCGCACATGGGTGTCTGATTTCAGCTACGCGGTCAAACTGACCCTGGACAATCAGAAAACAGGCCGGGAAAAAGTGTCCGGGCAGGCGGAACGCACCAAAATCATGGGACGGGGTGCCGGTGAAATCCTGGTGGGGGATATTTTGACAGAAAGCATCAACAAGCTCAATATCGAAAAACTATTTGATAACGCCGGCATTGAGTAAACCTGGCAAGAAAGGACTACGCCAATGAACAATCAAGTCGTTATCACCCTGGCCTGCGGAAAATAGATGAAAATGATCTCCTGGACAATGCGCGTCTGGCCGGTGCGGCAGAACTGATCCGGCTGGCATGTGAGGCAACGGTCATCAACCTGTAGCCGGGGCATTTCCCTTGACAAACACAATAAATAAATCGTAGGGCTTGTTATTAGCATTTGCTCATAATTTGTTTTTATCACCAACCAAGGAGGTGACGATGCCGAAAGACATGAAAGTCGGTTGTGCGAGACCCACCGGAGGGCCTGTCGGTGAGGATGTAGAGGAAAGCACTCAAGAATCTGTAACAGCCAGCAAGGAGGTTTCATCCATGATACATGTTGGGAAAAAAGTACCGGATTTTTCCGCGCCGGGATACCATCAAGGAAAATTTATATCCACAAATCTATCCGAGTATTTGGGGAAATGGGTATTGCTCTGTTTTTATCCGGGTGATTTTACTTTTGTGTGAGCAACCGAGATTTCGGCAGTTGCCGAAAAATATTCCGAGTTTCAAAAATTAGGCGTTGAAATTCTTTCCATGAGTATTGACAGTGTTTTTGTTCACAAGATGTGGAACGACCATGAACTCTCCAAGATGGTGCAAGGCGGCGTACCGTTCCCGATGCTTTCCGACACCGGTGGTAAGGTCGGCAAACTTTTTGGTGTATTTGATGAGGATGCAGGTGTTGAAAACCGGGGTCGTTTCATTATCGACCCGGATGGGGTGGTTCAAGGATACGAAGTCCTGACACCTCCGGTGGGAAGAAATGTCGCCGAGACCTTTCGCCAGGTACAGGCATTTCAGCTGGTGAGAGAGAGCAAGGGTGGAGAAGCAACACCATCGGGTTGGAAACCCGGTAAAATGACACTCAAACCCGGACCCGAGCTCGTGGGCAAAGTTTGGGAAGTTTGGAAAACCAACATGGCATTCGAATAAAATCGTTTCACGATCTTATTCGAATCAGAAAAAGAAGCTCTTGGTTCATAGAATCAAGAGCTTCTTTTTTGCCAGAACATATGACTGCTGCCTATCAAACCCACACCGATGGACAGGTCGAGAGCTGCAACGCCAAGCAAAAACAAATAGCGATGGTGAGCCCATCGTGACAGGCTGATCCCCAAAACGATCATAATCATCAAAAAGAAAAAGAAATGTCCCCTGAAAAACTGCCAGATTTTCGGTCGTTTCAGGGATTCTATCCGCAGCAGGTTTTTCTCACACACCCTGCTGAAAAAATACCTGGCTTTCAATCCACCGAAAACAACCCCGACCACAGCAATTCCCCAGGGCCAGGCGCGGTCAGGATGCAATGCATAAGCTTCAGCCAGCAGGCACCCGCCTTTAAATATCAGAGATATCGCCCCACCATTCCAGACGATGGCAGCAAGCATTTTGAGCGTGCGGGTAGAAGCATCAAAAAACCCGTGTTTCATCGGATATGCCATGAACAGATCTTCATTATCTTTTGAAGAGGGGGTGTTTCCAATGACAGCCGTTTAGCTGTTTAGGTTGTAGGCTATTAAGTGACCAATAGCCGAGGGCTTTTAGCCACCCTCGACTCCTCGAACCCTTCATAGGTCTATTTCATAGATCTTCATTTTACTGAGCAGCGAAGGATGACTGATTTCCAGCAGCTTTGAGGCCCTGGTTCGATTCCCATGTGTCTCCTTCAGTGCACGCACGATCATTTTTTTTTCCAGCACCTTCCGTGCATGTTTCAGCGAGTAGATCCGGTCCATCTCTTCATCATAGGCCGGCTCAGGTTTGTCCGTCAGGGCCGGTGGTAAAAGTTCCGGTAAAATCTGGTCCTCATCTGAAAGAACCACAGCCCTCTCGATAATGTTTTCCAGTTCCCTGATATTGCCGGGCCAATGGTAAGCAAGGAGATAGGCAATAGCTGCCGGGGTAGCAGATCGGATGTTTTTTCCCAATCGCTTGTTGAACCGGCCGATAAAGTGATCCATAAGCAGCGGCAAATCCTCCAGTCGGTCTCTCAGTGGCGGGAGATGGATACTCAATACATTGAGCCTGTAGAACAGGTCCTCGCGAAAATGGCCCTGTGACACCTCATCCTCCAGATTTTTCTGGGTTGCTGCGATGACGCGAACATCCACCCGGACAGATTTGGTGCTTCCAACAGGCCGGATTTCGCTCTCCTGTAACACCCTGAGAAGTTTTACCTGGAGTGGCACGGGCAGTTCTCCGATTTCATCCAGAAAAATAGTTCCCTTGTCCGCCTCCTGAAAAAGTCCTTTCTTGTCTCTGTCCGCACCGGTGAAGGCACCCTTTATGTATCCAAAAAACTCACTCTCCAAGAGGTTCTCTGGAATACTGCCGCAATTCACGGAAACCAGGTTCTGCTCAGATCGGTTTCCGGCCAGGTGAATGCCCTTTGCGATGAGTTCCTTACCGGTGCCGCTCTCTCCGGATATCAGGACAGTGGTATTGTATTGTGCCACCTTTTCCACCAGTTTGAAAACTTCCTTCATGGTGCTGCTTTTACCGATCATATTCCTGAAACGATAATTCTCTTCAATATGCGATATTCTTTCACGCAATAGCCGGTTTTCCCTTTTCAACCGCTCCCGTTCTTCTGCTTTCTTCAGTGTCATCTGGACTTCATCGGCCTTGAACGGCTTGGATATGTAGTCGTAAGCCCCGTTCTTCATGGCGGCAATGGCAGTTTCAACATTGCCGTATGCAGACATCATGATGATGGTGCTTTCGCATTTTTTCTTTTCAGCTTCCACCAGAAAAGTCATTCCATCCATATTGGGCATTTTTATATCACAGAGAATAAAATCAAAATCGGTTTCATCTATCAATGACAGCCCCTGCTGACCATCACCGGCTGTTTCGACCACATATCCAAAATTTTTCAACATGGCTGTAAGCATGTGCCGCATGTTCTCTTCATCATCGATGATTAGGAGACGCTTTTTCTTGTCTGATTCATTTGTTTCATTCATTGTATTCACCAAATTATCTCCTCAATGCGGCTAAATAAAATGTACGCTGTCATTTGCGCTGCGCGCGTAATGAAATATGGTTTTAGGTGTTAGGTATTACGTTTTAGGCAGGTTTAAAGCTGTGAGCTAATTGCAGAACGCCAGAAGCCAGCTTAAAACCTAAAACTTATACCGCTTGTCATAATAATGTTCCGAAAATATGATGGCGGTATAAGGGTTTGTAGCAGAAAAACGGTCCTCAATCGGAACGTTTTTCTGACAACCCCTATAAAACCTAAAACTACGATTATTATACTGTAATGATACATTGAGTACCCCACATCAAGTGAACTAACGAAAACGATTAGTACAGAATCATTCGAGCCAGTGGAAGAGTGATTGTCATCGTCGTCCCCTGCCCTTTCATACTGTGAGCCTGTATTTTTCCCCCCATTGAATCGATGATCATGAAGCAGACATAGAGCCCTAAACCCGTCCCTTTGCCGGGAGCTTTGGTGGTAAAAAAAGGATCGAAGATATCGTCCAAAACTTTTTGGGATATCCCGGGGCCATTATCGATGAACCGGATATCGATGCTGTTGGTAAATTTTTTTTCCTGGTCCAGGGTTGTTTCGCTGACTTCACTCCTGATTTCGAGTTTGCCCTGTTTTCCCTCACGGTCAGCGGCGATGGCATCTGCTGCATTGATGACGAGGTTCAAAAACACCTGGCGAAGCTGATTCGGATCTGCCAGCACCTGATCGGATTCGGCTTTAAGGGAAAGGGTCAGTTCAATATTCGACATGAGCGGCTGCACATTCAGAACGTTTGCGATGTCATCGATAACCTCGTGAACGGATACGATACTGGAATCCACAGCCAAAGGTCTTGATAGATCCAGCAACTGCCTGATTACGGTGTCCATCCGGTTGATCTCTTTCTCTGTTCTCAGAATGTAATCCAGCCTTTCCTCTGTTGGAATATTCCCTTTTTTGAGCAGCTCCAGGTATCCCATAATGATGCCTATGGGATTGCCTATCTCGTGGGCAATCCCTGAAGAGAGCCTGCCAACCGAGGCCAGTTTTTCAGCACGAATGATCTCTTCCTGGGCTTTGTTAAGTTCAGTATTGGTTTTTTCCAGTCTGTGAACCGCATCCTGCAATTTGGTTTTGTCTTCAGTAATCCGCCGGGTCATGCTGTTCAAAGACTTTGATAAAACCTGTAACTCATTGTCCTGTTTCCGAACCGGGAAAAAAGCCCCATCGGTTTCCTGGTAATTCTCCGCTCTTTTGGCGAGCCTTTCGATGGGTTCCAGAAATATCTTAAAGAGACGATGAAATCCGATGAATGTAAGAATAACGACATTAATAAAAAGGTAGATGAAGACAAATTTTTGTTCGTTGCGAAGCTCCTGATATATAGTGTTAAGATTCCGTGTGAGATGCATACCGCCAACAACCTGCCCCCCAACCATCAGCGGTGTGGAAAGAGCCAACAGTTCCCGTTGCCACCAGTATACCCCCCACACAGATCCGGAAAATTCAACTCGGGATTGACCTGATTCGATAGCCTTTGTAATGATCTTTTCCAGCTGATGGTCTTGCACACAATTCTCACCAAACAACAAAACCATAGAATTGTCCAACGTCTGTATACGGGCGCACGATATACCGTTATCACTGAACATATGCAAAATTCTGTTTTTTAGTTGGGAGGAAAGGGGAACGCTTGAAAGGCCATCTTTGCCGGCCAGGTAATTTTCAACCATGGTAACAAGCAGGGTGCATTTATCCACTTCAGCCTGGATGGCATGTTTCTGAAAGGTCCTGACCGCGACAAAATTGATAAGAATCATACCGATAAACAATAAAACGGCCATGCTTATAATGACATTGCTTTTTAAAGCCCGAGCAAACATGAAAATCCCCTGCGCCAGAAAGAAAATCGTTGTTTCGAGAAATTATCACACATGCAGATATTATGCAATTTAGTCTTTTGCTATAAGCGGTAAGCTATAAGCACTAAGCAGTAAGCAGCTTACAGCATAAATCAAAAAAGGCCCGAGGTTTGCTATAAAACCTCGGGCCTTTTAAAAGATTCTCGGCAGCGACCTACTCTCCCACACAGTCGCCCATGCAGTACCATCGGCGCAGAAGAGCTTAACTTCCGTGTTCGGGATGGGAACGGGTGTTTCCTCTTCGCTATCGCCACCGAAAAACTGTAAATTCGATCGCATTAAGATATGAGTACATAAAAACGTTCAGATTGAATATTAAAGATATGACTAAGCCGCACGACTTATTAGTACCCGTAAGCTGAACATATTGCTATGCTTGCACATCGGGCCTATCAACCTTGTAGTCTTCAAGGAGTCTTCAGTTTCACTGGTTTCCCAGTAAAAGGGATATCTAATCTCGAGGTTGGTTTCCCGCTTAGATGCTTTCAGCGGTTATCCTTTCCGAACTTAGCTACCCAGCGATGCCGCTGGCGCGACAACTGGAACACCATTGGTTCGTCCATTCCGGTCCTCTCGTACTAGGAACAGATCCTCTCAAATATCCTACGCCCACGAAAGATAGGGACCAAACTGTCTCACGACGTTTTAAACCCAGCTCACGTACCACTTTAATTGGCGAACAGCCAAACCCTTGGGACCTGCTTCAGCCCCAGGATGTGATGAGCCGACATCGAGGTGCCAAACCGCCCCGTCGATGTGAACTCTTGGGGGCGATAAGCCTGTTATCCCCGGCGTACCTTTTATCCGTTGAGCGACGGCCCTTCCATTCGGGACCGCCGGATCACTAAGACCTACTTTCGTACCTGCTCGAGATGTCTCTCTCGCAGTCAAGCTCCCTTATGCCTTTACACTCCACGGCTGGTTTCCAATCAGCCTGAGGGAACCTTCGCGCGCCTCCGTTACTCTTTGGGAGGCGACCGCCCCAGTCAAACTACCCACCAGACACTGTCCTTCGCCCGGATAACGGGTCGAGGTTAGAACCCTAAAATAGCAAGGGTGGTATTTCAAGATTGGCTCCACCAGAACTAGCGCTCCGGCTTCAAAGCCTCCCACCTATCCTACACATACTATTCCAAAATTCAATGTCAAGCTGTAGTAAAGGTGCCGGGGTCTTTCCGTCTTTTCGCGGGTAGACGGCATCTTCACCGCCAATACAATTTCACTGAGTCCCTGGTTGAGACAGTGCGGAAGTCGTTACGCCATTCGTGCAGGTCGGAACTTACCCGACAAGGAATTTCGCTACCTTAGGACCGTTATAGTTACGGCCGCCGTTTACTGGGGCTTCGGTTCAAAGCTTCTCTGTCCGAAGACAAATAACAGATCCCCTTAACCTTCCAGCACCGGGCAGGCGTCAGACCCTATACATCGTCTTGCGACTTAGCAGAGTCCTATGTTTTTAGTAAACAGTCGCTACCGCCGTTTCTCTGCGACCCCCTTCAGCTTCTCAAGAAAATTGATTCACTTAACGAGGGTACACCTTCTCCCTAGGTTACGGTGTGATTTTGCCGAGTTCCTTAACCAGGGTTCTCTCAAGCGCCTTGGGATTCTCTCCCTACCTACCTGTGTCGGTTTACGGTACGATCACCTGGTTATCTCGCTAGAGGCTTTTCTTGGCAGTATGGGATCAATCAGTTTATGAGACAAGTCTCTCCTCATCACCTCTCAGCTTTAGATAAAAGGGCGGATTTGCCTACCCTTTCAGCCTACTGGCTTGAACCATCTAATCCAACAGATGGATGACCTACCCTTCTGCGTCCCCCCATCACTCAAACGATAACCTGGTGGTACAGGAATATTAGCCTGTTTTCCATTACCTACGCCTTTCGGCCTCGGCTTAGGGATCGACTAACCCTGAGCAGATTAGCTTTACTCAGGAAACCTTAGGTTTTCGGCGAGCGGGTTTTTCACCCGCTTTATCGTTACTCATGTCAGCATGGTCTCTTCTGAACAGTCCAGCCGTTCTTTCGATCGACCTTCAATCCGTACAGAATGCTCCCCTACCGGACGCTACCGACGAATCGGAAGCGAACCCGCAGCTTCGGTAATGTGCTTGAGCCCCGTTACATTTTCGGCGCAGACTCACTCGACCAGTGAGCTGTTACGCTTTCTTTAAAGGATGGCTGCTTCTAAGCCAACCTCCTGGTTGTCTGTGCATTTCCACATCCTTTCCCACTTAGCACACATTTAGGGACCTTAGCTGGCGATCTGGGCTGTTTCCCTCTCGACCACGGAACTTAGCTCCCGCAGTCTGACTCCTGCAATAGAAGTTAACGGTATTCGGAGTTTGGTTAGGTTTGGTAGTCTGGTAAGACCCCTAGCCCATCCAGTGCTCTACCCCCGTTACTTAATTTGCAAGGCTATACCTAAATATATTTCGGGGAGAACCAGCTATTTCCAAGTTTGTTTGGCCTTTCACCCCTATCCACAGCTCATCCGAGCATTTTTCAACATACAACGGTTCGGGCCTTCACGCCATTTTACTGGCGCTTCACCCTGGCCATGGATAGATCACTTGGTTTCGGGTCTACTCCACGCAACTCATTCGCCCTATTCAGACTCGCTTTCGCTCCGGCTACACCTAACGGCTTAACCTTGCTACGTAAAGTAACTCGCTGACTCATTATGCAAAAGGCACGCGGTCAGGCTGAAAAATGCCTCGGCATTAATCATAGCCCTCCCACTGCTTGTAAGCAAACGGTTTCAGGTACTATTTCACTCTCCTCACCGGAGTACTTTTCACCTTTCCCTCACGGTACTGGTTCACTATCGGTCGTCAAGTAGTATTTAGCCTTAGGAGATGGTCCTCCTGAATTCCCACAGGATTTCTCGTGTCCCGCGGTACTTGGGTTCCTGACCAAGAAAGTCTGATTCATTTCATCTACAGGACTGTCACCTTCTATGGTGAGCCGTTCCAGGCTCTTCGATTATAAATCAGATTTTTGACTTTCCGACAGATCCGAAACTCCGTCCGATCAAGCCCCACGACACCGGATATACAACGCTTTCGGGCTTGACATATATCCGGTTTGGGCTTTTTCCCGTTCGCTCGCCGCTACTTAGGAAATCACTTTTGTTTTCTCTTCCTGAGGTTACTAAGATGTGTCAGTTCACCTCGTTAGCCTCTGCAGCCTATGTATTCAGCTACAGATGTCTCGACATTACCCGAAACGGGTTTCCCCATTCAGAAATCTCCGGATCAAAGCTTGTTTAGCAGCTCCCCGAAGCTTATCGCAGCTTACCACGTCTTTCATCGCCTCTTGACGCCAAGGCATCCACCGTTTGCTCTTAATAGCTTAGCCACAACTTTAAATATTTCATGCTGAACGTCTTTATGTACTCATATCCTAATTGTCAAAGAACAAAAAATGAATAATCAGCTCTTAGCGGTACCACAAAAATAACAACCAACCGGATTGTTTTGGTTGACACCATTGTCTTCCAGTTATTTGCCGTTGTTTCGTGGTGGAGGTGAACGGGCTCGAACCGATGGCCTCCTGCGTGCAAGGCAGGCGCTCTCCCAACTGAGCTACACCCCCAATAAGTTGGTCCGAATCTTGAAA
>CAVUUM010000026.1:217500-299681 GCA_963744665.1 uncultured delta proteobacterium
AATCCGTGAAGGCAACTGTCGATTTCCGAACATAGTCAAAGACGCTTGAAATGCTTTTTCGGCTTCAATGGCCCCGTGAACCAGAAGGGTCGTTTCATATGCCAGAACCGATTTTGCTGCATTCAAATCCGCATCTTTAAGTGTTTCAATCGCCCTGATCTCTTCCATGGGCAGAAACGTATACAGAGCCAGGAACCTGGCCACATCCTTATCGTCAACATTAACCCAGTATTGATAATATTCATATGGGCTGGTTCTTTCAGCGTCAAGCCATACAGCACCACCTGCCGTTTTACCCATTTTTTCCCCGCTGCTCGTTGTAATCAAGGGAAAAGTTATTCCGTAGCCGGATCCCCGTTTTACCTTCCTGATGAGATCAATACCCGCTATGATATTTCCCCATTGATCACTGCCGCCCATCTGAAGTTTGCACTCATGTTCCGAAAACAGTTCCAGGAAGTCATATGCCTGCAGCACCATATAGTTGAATTCAATAAAACTGAGGCCCTCTTCGGATTCGAGCCGCATCCGACAACTCTCGGTTTTGATCATGCGATTGACGCTGAAATGTCTTCCAATATCCCGCAAAAGGGGGATGTATTTCAAATGCACCAGCCAGTCTGCATTGTTCAGCATCATTGCCCTGTCATCGCTAAAATCGAGAAATCTTGACAACTGCTTTTTCAAGGCAGCCACATTCTCCTCAACCTTCTCGAGGGTCAGGATTTTACGCATTTCGGTCTTTCCGCTGGGATCGCCCACAAGCCCGGTACCGCCACCTACCAGGGCAATGGGTCTGTGCCCACACCGTTGCATGTGAGCCAGCGACATAATCGGCACCAGACTACCGATGTGAAGACTCGATGCTGTGGGATCAAACCCGATATAACCGGTCACGGGGCCTTCATCAAAAAGTTCCCGAAGTTCTTCCTCATGTGTCTTCTGATCGATAAATCCACGGTCTTCTAGGACATCTAATAAATTCATTGCCGCTACCCTCGTCTTTTCCTTTGCATCTATGTTACCTAATCTACCTATTTAAACTGGTACGATGTCCCGTTTTAAGTTTTAGGTGTTAGGTTTTGTTAGGTCGATCGACAGCTTAACGCTATTAGCAACTAGCGATGCTTAAAACCTAAAACTTAAAACCTAACACTGTTTATTTATTCGCGTACTCTATGGCCCGCGTCTCCCGTATGACCATAACTTTTATCTGACCTGGAAACGTCAGTGACTCTTCAATTTTCTTGACAATATCCCTGCTCAGCAACGTCGTTTCCTCATCCGATATTTTTTCACTTTCCACGATGACCCGCAACTCTCTTCCGGCTTGTATGGCATAGGTATTGGAAACGCCTTTGAATGCATTGGCAATACCTTCCAGATCTTCAAGTCGCTTGATATAGTTCTCCAGCAACTCCTTCCTCGCTCCGGGCCTCGCACCTGAAAGACCATCAGCTGCCTGAACCAGCAAATCATAAACTGTGATGGGTGGGACGTCTTCGTGATGGGCGGCAATGGCGTGAACGATCTTTGAAGATTCTCCATGTTTTTTTGCCAAATTCGAGCCAATCACGGCGTGGGGTCCCTCCACTTCATGATCGATGGCCTTGCCGATATCATGCAGCAGACCCATCCGTCTGGCCAGCTTCACCTTGAGACCCAGTTCGGAGGCCATGATTCCGGCCAGAAACCCGACTTCAATCGAGTGCTGCAATACATTCTGTGCATAACTCGATCGAAATTTGAGTTGACCGATGTATTTAATCAATTCGCTATGCATCCCATGGACACCCAGATCAAAGGCTGCCTGTTCACCAGCCTCCTTAATGGCAACACTGACTTCTTTCTCAACCTTTTTGACGACATCTTCAATCCTGGCAGGGTGAATACGACCATCTGCAATCAGTTTCATGAGCGACAGTCGTGCGACCTCCCGCCGCACCGGATTGAATCCGGACAGAATCACGGCCTCCGGGGTATCGTCAATGATCAGATCAATGCCTGTAGCAGCTTCAAGGGCCCGAATGTTTCTTCCTTCACGGCCAATAATTCGCCCCTTCATCTCATCGCTGGGCAGGTTGACAACCGACACGGTTCGTTCGGCGACATAATCACCGGCATAACGCTGGATAGCGGTTGCAATGATTTTCTTGGCCTTTTTATCGGCCTGCTCGTTGGTTTCGTTCTGGATTCTTTTGATGAGCTTGGCACCTTCATGTCGCGCCTCATTTTCCATTGCCCGAATCAGCAGTTCTTTGGCCTGATCTGCCGTCAGACTCGATATTTTTTCAAGTTGCCGCTTCTGTTCTTCGATGAGGTCATGATACTCCTTTTCACGCGTTACAAGCTCATCGCTCTTCTGTCGAGCGACCTTCTCTTTCTGGGAAATATCCTGTTCCCGCTTTTCAAACTGCTCGATCTTTTTTTCAATGATTTCCTCTTTGTGCAGTAAGCGCTGCTCTCTTCTTTTCAAATCAGAGCGGGTTTCCTTGGTTTCCGTGTCGAATTCGCTCTTCATCTTGAATAGCCGATCCTTGGCTTCCAATTGCGCTTCCTTCAAGAGAGTCGCGGATCGCCTTTTGGCGTCCTTTATCAACAGAACCGCTTCTTCTTTGGCCGCCTGAATTCTGCGGGTAGCTATTTTCCCCTTGATCAAAAACGCAAGCGCAAAGCCCACGATAAAACCACATGCAACCGACAGTATGATGGTTGTATTCATTATTTATCTCCAGAATATAAGTATCATATAATAAATTCGTTTTACGAATTTATGGAACGCGATGTTGTCGCTCGCCAACCCCGCGGCATGCGAAGCACTGCTGCGGTCAGAACCCACGGAAAATACACGCGTTGTTTCGGTTCATCCCATGGAATCGGCAGCGGGATTGATAAAAAAATTTGGAAAAGATTGGTTGTTATAGGAAATCTCTATGATACGGGGCATGGACATGGATCAAAAGAGATGCAGAGTATGGGCGTATTGACGGTTCGTTCGACAGACCGGCACAAGGTGAACCCCCACCTCGGTGTCGTGTTGGTAGGTCTTTGATCCTTGAATTAAAGGTGGGCACTTTGTTATTTCTTTAGGCTTTTCTGCAATGGCAGAACGGCACACCAAAACAAGTGAAAGCTCCCGTTTAATAAGTGTTGGGTCAAAGAACGTCTTCCAATCACGAACACGGCAGGGGAAACACCCTGATTCTTAACCGTTCGCGTCATTAACGCCATTTTCATCCGCGGCTGGAATACAGAAGATGTACAAATTATTTTACACTCAGCAAAACCTGGAGAGGTATGTGACGATATATAAAATCTTTTTCAATCTAATCAATAAATGCTTGCTGACACCCTGTTAGGTTTGATTCGTATTCAACTCATTTAGAAGGTTCGACGCCCGGTCGGAAACACTTTCTAACAAATTCGTATGACGTTGTTTACATTGCATATATTCATTTGCAATATTAAGGGCCGTCAGTATCAATATGGCCTGTTTACTGATGGTTGATGATTTGTCAGACATCTGCTTCTCGACCTTTGTGACTTCCTGAACAAGAAAATCAGCTACTTCTTTGGCTTTTTCGACATCTTTTTCAGCTTTGAAGGTAAATGGGTGTCCGAAAAGTTCTATCGTTACAAGCTGGTCCAATGATATTATGATTACCTTTCCTTGGTCATCCTTGCTTCAACTGCTATTTTTCAACTTCTGTGATTCCGTCCAACCTTTCCAATAGATTGTCAATCTTGGATCGAATCAAGGTTCGTATCTCAGTTTCCTGGTTTTCCGTCGCTTCTTTATCCTTAAGCCTTGTTTCCAGGTTTCCAACTGTCGCTGTGAGTTCCGAATTGGCTGTCTCTAGTGAACGACAGCGTGAGATCAATGATTCTACCCGATTTTCTATTTCGTTAAATTGCTTTAAAATGGTATCATTATCCAATAGATCACCTCAAATATACTGAAAGTTATTATAATATTTGACCATTAGGAAAGTCAAGTGTTTTAACGATGAGTATCCATCAGTACTTCAACCGCCTTCAGGTCGCCCAGTGTGTTAACCCCTGATATTTCCTCAGGGTTGGATCCCACAAGCACTCCGATATGCTTGCCCATGGAATAACCAACCCCTATGATATCGGTCAGATAAAACTCTCCCTGAGCATTATCAGGCGTAATTTTTTGCAAAGACGCAGAAAGAAAAGCTTTTGAAACACAATATATACCTGAATTTACAATTGATATGCTTTTTTCATCACGGGTGGCATCCGCCTCTTCCACGATCCGGGTCAGTTCCCGGTCTTTATTTAGCAAAACCCTTCCATAACCGGTCGGGTCTTCAAGTTCCACGGCCAGCAGAGATAAATCCCTGTTTTCCTTGATGTGATCCGCCAACAAAGCCCGGATAGTTCCGGCCTTCAACAAGGGAACATCGCCGCATAAAATGATGATATTCTCCGTTGTGTCAGGAATCTCAGGCATGGCACACAACACGGCATGTCCAGTCCCTCGCTGCTCATTCTGAAGTGCAAAGGATACGGGACCCACTTTCAGGCATGCAGCTTTGACGAGATCGGCCTGATGCCCAACCACAACAATCACATTCCTGCCTGCGACATCGCAAGCAGACAGGAGCACATGGGATATCATGGGTTGCCCCATAATCTTGTGCAGTACCTTGGCCATATTCGATTTCATACGGGTACCCAGACCGGCTGCCAGGATGATGATGCTGACATTCTTTAAAGGATCACAAACCATCAATCGTTCGACTCCATCGTTGTATATTAAGGTAGGATTGAATCACCAAACAGGATAGCCATAAGCTGTAAGCCTTAAGCTGCTTATCGCTTACAGATTAAAGCCTATTGTTTTAAAAAGGTCTCTCTCCCCCGAAAAAAAAGGGTAAACCTGACTTGGTTCACCCTTTTCGATTTAATTATTGCTTTGCTGACTTCAAAAATAAGTCAGCAAGGCAGGTCTCGACAACACTAGAGGGATCCTGACAGCTTGATGCGCTGCAACGCTCTTTCCAGAGCTAATTTTGCCCTGATAAAGTCGATATTTTCTTTGGATCTATCCTCAGCCAAACGTTTCTCTGCACGCTGCAAGGCATCCTTGGCACGTGTCAGATCTATATCCTTGCGCCGTTCCGCTGATTCAGCCAAAATGGTTACCTTGTCCGGAAGCGCCTCTGCAAACCCCCCGCTGACAAAAACATACCGTTCTTTGCCGTTTGCGTCTGTATAGCGGATGGTTCCCACCTTCAGGGTCGTCAAAAAGGTCGTATGTCCTGGTAAAACACCAAATTCGCCCAGCATACCCGGGGCAACAACCATTTGGACTTCCTCGTCGACAACGGCATTTTCAGGCGTAACCACTTCTAATTTTATGTTTTCGGCCATTCTTGAATCCTTTAAGCTGCTATTCTGCTAAACTTTTCGCCTTTTTAAGGACATCCTCGATACCGCCTACCATATGGAATGCCTGTTCGGGAACATCATCATGAACGCCATCGATGATTTCTTTAAATCCTTTAACCGTATCTTCTATTTTAACATATGCACCGGGGGTGTTGGTGAAAACCTCGGCTACATGGAACGGCTGAGAAAGAAATCGTTCTAATTTCCTGGCTCGCGCTACCGTAATTTTATCCTCATCGGAGAGTTCGTCAATACCCAGAATAGCAATGATATCTTGAAGTTCGGTATATTTCTGAAGCGTCTTCTGAACCGATCGAGCCACCTGGTAATGCTCATCGCCAATATACGCTGCATCCAGAATACGTGAAGTGGAATCAAGGGGATCCACAGACGGATAAATGCCTTTTTCGACCAATTTACGTGATAGTACCACGGTTCCGTCGAGATGGGCAAATGTGGTTGCCGGCGCAGGGTCAGTCAAGTCATCAGCGGGTACATACACGCACTGAACAGCGGTAATGGATCCCTTGTCTGTGGAAGTAATCCGTTCCTGAAGCTCACCAAGGTCGACGGCCAGGGTTGGTTGATACCCCACGGCAGATGGCATACGACCCAAAAGCGCGGACACCTCGGAACCAGCCTGGGTAAACCGGAAGATATTGTCGATGAAGATCAGCACATCCTGTCCTTCCACATCTCTAAAGTACTCAGCAGCTGTCAGTGCGGATAATGCCACACGTGCCCTGGCACCGGGAGGCTCGGTCATCTGTCCGTAAATTAGCGCAGCCTTTGGAAGTACACCGGCTTCTTTCATCTCGTGGTACAGGTCGTTGCCTTCACGGGTTCTTTCACCCACACCAGCAAAAACCGAAATACCACCATGCTGCAGGGCAATGTTGTTCACCATTTCCATCATGATAACTGTTTTACCAACACCAGCGCCGCCGAAAAGGCCCATTTTCCCACCCCTGGGAAACGGTACCAGAAGGTCGATAACCTTGATTCCGGTTTCGAGTACCCGAACAGTGGTATCCTGCTCGGTAAACTTGGGTGCCTCACGATGAATCGGCAATAACTTTTCCTGACTGACCGGGCCAAGGCCATCAACCGGACGACCCACAACATTGAGCACCCGACCGAGACCGGCTTCACCCACCGGCATCATAATCGGTTTGCCGGTGTCTTTTACCTGCTGTCCCCTTGTCAGACCATCGGTAACATCCATGGCAATCGTTCTGACAACATTGTCACCCAGATGCTGTGCAACCTCGACAACCAGGTTGTCTTCCTCATCGCTGATTGCTTGGTTGGAAATTAGAAGCGCCGTGTAAATCGTGGGCAGATTCCCCTGCTCGAATTCGACATCGACGACAGGTCCTAATACCTGAGTTATTTTGCCTATGTTTTCTCCCATCGAAAGACCTCCAACTTTTTTTTATCTGTTATGGTTGTCCAGTATTGCCAAGGCAATAACAGACAACTTCATTTCACCAACTACCCTTTCAGGGCTTCTGCGCCGCCCACAATATCCATCAGTTCCGCGGTAATGGCTGTCTGACGTGCTTTATTGTACATCAACGTCAGGTCTTCAAGCATATCGTTACATGCTTTGGTGGCGTTGTCCATAGCCGTCATCCGCGCAGCATGTTCACTCGTAGACGTTTCCAGGAGACCGCTGAACAATTGAACATAGACATTCCTGGGCAGCAGATCGCTTAACAACTCCTCTGGAGAAGGCTCACAGATGTGTTCCGCCAGGTAAGGCGCATCCTTATCAATCGCCACGTCTTCCACCTCAATGGACGGAATCGGCAGCAATTGTTTT
This sequence comes from uncultured delta proteobacterium, assembly GCA_963744665.1. GTDB lineage: Bacteria > Desulfobacterota > Desulfobacteria > Desulfobacterales > B30-G6 > B30-G6. The sequence continues at coordinate 224,744 of CAVUUM010000026.1, forward strand.
GTCACCGGCACCTGCCTTCCCATACTGATGAACTCCGAGTAGATGATATAAACCTCATCGTAGGTTTCTTCAAGGAAAGCATCCACCAGCTTGCGACCTTCGGTGGAGGCGACATTGAACCCGATTTTGGATCCAACAATGCCGAGATGCTCGCTTACTCTTTCCATGCCGTTGTTGCGGCACCAATCACGCCCTTTTTTACCGAAATTGGTGAAGGAAAAGCTGACACCCTCCGCTTTTTTTTCCTGCATGAATTCTTTGGCCTGGGTGGTCAGGTTCACGTTAAACCCGCCACAGAGTCCCCTGTCCGAGGTACATAACACGATGTGAATCTTTTTGGCATCTTCCCGGGGTATAAGCAAGGGGCTGGCTTCATCTCCCGCCTTTTCCGCAAGGCTTCCCAGCACTTCGGCAAACTTTCCGGCATAGGGGCGAAAATTTTGCATGTTGTCCTGGGCCCCACGCAATCGGGAGGTAGCCACCATGTTCATGGCCTTGGTTATCTGTTTCGTCTTCTTTACTGCAGATATTTTTAGCTCAACGTCTTTTAAACTTGGCATTTAGCTTGGCCCTTATCCTGTGTTCGCTTAAAATCCTTTGGTTTCCTGTTCAAGCGCCTTCTCGCCCTGGAAGGCACGATCCATCACTACAGCAGCAACTGTTTTGCTACTTGATCGTATCCTTGAACTCCTCGTTGTAAGCATTCAACGCTTCCTGCAATGATTTGTCGATCTCGTCGGTAATCTCGTTCTTTTCCTCAATATCGGAAAAGAGCTGCGAGTAGCGTTCTTCGATAAAGGTGTATAGACCGGCTTCATATTTTTCAACCATATCGGCAGGAAAGTCATCCAGGTATCCCTTTGTTCCTGCATAGAGAATAATTACCTGCTTGGTAAGTGAAAGCGGTTGGTATTGCGGTTGCTTGAGGACCTGCACCAGTCGTTCACCACGTGTCAGCTGTCTCTGAGTGGCTGCATCGAGGTCGCTTCCGAAGGCTGCAAACGCTTCCAACTCCCTGAATTGGGCCATATCCAGACGTAATGTTCCTGCCACCTGCTTCATGGCCTTAACCTGTGCGGAACCACCGACGCGGGATACAGACAGACCGACATTAATTGCCGGGCGGATGCCTGCGAAAAATAGCCCCGGTTCAAGATATATCTGCCCATCCGTGATGGAAATCACGTTAGTGGGAATATATGCCGAAACGTCACCTGCCTGTGTTTCGATGATGGGTAAGGCAGTAAGGGATCCGGCGCCCAATTCGTCGTTCAGTTTAGCGGATCTTTCCAGCAGGCGGGAGTGATTGTAGAAAATGTCGCCTGGATAAGCCTCGCGTCCCGGTGGCCGTCTGAGGAGCAGAGATATCTGGCGGTAAGCAACCGCCTGTTTGGAAAGGTCATCGTAAACAATCAATGCGTGCTGGCCTTTGTCACGAAAATACTCTCCCATGGCACAACCGGAATATGGTGCCAGATACTGAAGGGTCGCAGGATCGCTGGCACATGCGGACACGATGGTCGTATATTCCATGGCGCCATATTTCTCCAGAACTGCATGTACCTGGGCTACTGTCGATTTCTTCTGTCCGCATGCCACATAGATACAGAATACATCGGTCTCTTTTTGAGCCAGAATAGCATCGATTGCACAAGCAGTTTTGCCGATCTGCCGGTCACCGATGATCAACTCGCGCTGTCCTCTCCCCACCGGTGTCATGGCGTCAACGGCTTTCAAACCCGTATACATGGGTTCATGGACTGATTTCCTGGCGATAACACCCGGCGCGACCATTTCCACACGTCGGAACTCCTGTGCATCGATGGGACCTTTTCCATCGATTGGCTCACCGACACCTGAAACCACGCGGCCCAGGACGGCCTCACCTACCGGCACCTGTGCAATACGGCCGGTACGTTTGACCATGTCCCCTTCCTTGATATGGATGTCCTCACCCATGATGGCAATACCCACGTTGTCCTCTTCCAGGTTCAGTACCAACCCCAGAATTCCGCCGGGAAACTCCACGAGTTCCAACGCCATGGCCTTTTCGAGTCCGTAAACCCTTGCAATGCCATCGCCAACGGACAGGACCACACCTGTTTCACTCAACTCTACTTTCTTGTCATAATCCGTGATCTGTTCCTTGATAATCTGACTTATTTCTTCAGCTCGTATTTCCATTAGACACTTTCACCCCTTTTTAAAGATTCTCTCATATTGAGTAATTGTGTTTTGATACTCCCATCCAGGACAAGATCTCCAATTCTTGTAACGATACCACCAATGAGACTGGCATCCTGCCCACATTCTAAAATAATATCTTTACCTGTCTTTTGAGACAAGGAAGAGCGAATTTTTTCGATGGTTTCGGAAGAAAGTTCCGTAGCCGAAACCAGGCTGGCTCTTGCAACGCCTTTCAGTTCGTCAGCCAATTTCTGATAAAAGTCGTTGATGTTGGCAAGAAAGCTCACACGGCTTTTCTCAAACAGCAGCAACAAAAAAGCGTTCATCACCTTGGAGAGACTCAATTTCTCAAGGACAGCAGCCAGAACCTTCTTGCGGGCGCTAGTGTCGTACAAAGGATTAATAAGCACCTGACTGAGTTCATCTTCCCGCTCCATGAGTTCCGAAAATGCGTTCAGTTCTTCACGGTAGATCTCCGTCTGTCCATCTTCCTTACCTATCAGCAGCAAGGCCTTGGCATAACGCCTTGCAATAGCCAGATTCTTCACTATGCCACCACCTTCTCTAAATAGTCATCGACCAGTCTGTCCTGATCTTCAGATGAAATTTTAGCCTTGATTATTTCCTCAGCCTTGACCAGAGCCACTTGAAGTATTTCTTCCTGCAACTGACTTTTTGCCTGCTTGAATTCCTGCTCGATATGTCGTTTGGCCTGCTCTTCAAGTTTCACGGCTGTGCTCTCCGCCTCCTTGATAATTCTTACCCTGGCCTCCTCCCCCTGTTTGACATACTCCTCTATGAGCTTCTCAGCCTCCCCTTCCAAACGGGAAAGCTTCTCGTTGTATCCTGCAAGCTGCGCTTCAGCTTCCTTTTTTTTGGCCTCAAGCGTCTCCAGTTCATCTTTTATGCCTTTGATGCGGGCGTTTAAAGCCTGAGACAAGGGTTTTTTCAAAACAAAAAAGAGCGCAATTGCAAGAACAGAGAAATTCATGACACGAAACCAATCTGTCTTGACCCAACCTTTAGACGCTGCCTGGTCATTGCCACCTTCTGCAGAAGCAAAAACAGTGCCGACATTGAAAACAAGCAGCACTGTAAAAATCAGAACAAAAAGTGAAACGGTCCTTACCTTATTCCGTTTCCGCTTAAAACCCGATTGTATCATTAAGCAGCCCTCCCGAGAATTTTTTCACTGATGGTACCGGCAAAATCTCCAACTTCTTTCATCAGCGCCTCTCTGGCACCATCCGCTTCCCTGGCAATCTGTTCTCTGACCTTTGCCAGTTCGGCCTGGCTCTTTTCATTGATCTTGCCGATGAGTTCCTTTTCTTCATCCGAGGCTGCCTGCAGGAGCGCCTCCTTTTGTTTCAGCCCCCTGGCCCTGGCATCCTTAATACCGGATGCGAACGCCTCATCCTGTGCAGCGGCCTTTGATTCGGCAGTTTCAATATCGGTTTCGAGACCGGAGAATTTTTCTTTTCTTTGAACTAAAATGTTGCGGATAGGTTTGTAGACGATGAGGTTGAGAACCCATATCAGGAATAGAAAATTGATGATCTGGATGAATACCGAGGCATCGGGGATAACGGTAATACCGCCACCGCCACCTTCTTCACCACCTGAAGCAAAAACTGGGCTTGCCTGGATGGCCATGAGTCCCATCACAATAAATATCAATATAGATAAAAATTGCTTTTTTTGAGTCGCGTTTCGGAAGATATCCGATACTACCATAAAGAACCTCCGTTCATGGTCTTCAATCGATAAGTACTGCTTTTTTCAAATACAATCTTGCCCCTCATCCACACTCCCGCGGTGCTATAACATCCAAAACATGGAAATGTCAAAGGTTTTTTGTTTTTTTTTGGCGGTGTTTTTCAGCGCCTCTCTTCCACCAGTATATCGTTATATTTCAATTAGTTTTACTGTCCTTCATGGTCACGGTTTCCATGCTGCAGTTCCCGTTGAATACCACACCGGAATCGATGGTGATTGTCGGTGCCTGCAGTTCACCCACAATACGTGCGGGTGGGTATGCTTCAATCCGATCCTTGGCCTGAATCTTGCCGTTTACACTGCCCTTGATAATGACGGTTTCAACAGCAATTTCCGCTTCAACCGTGGCCTTGTCTCCAATGATAACGGTTCCGTCCTCACTGACAATTTTACCTTTTACCGTCCCATCCAGACGGATGGTCCCTTTGAAATTGATGGTGCCGTCAAAGACCGCATCATGACCCAGAAAGGTAGACACCGCATCTATCTTCTTTTCTTTTTTCATTATTACCTCCCAACTGAACAAGCCGACTGAAAGGATGCATAAACCCCACTTTGTCAGCTCTGATTAACTAAATAAAAAATTGTGGAGCGATTTTTTATTTTTCGAACTGAAAACGCCGCATGCTGATATTCAGAAGAATTCCCGCACAGATCATCATGGTTACGATGGATGAGCCACCATAACTGATAAACGGCAGGGTAACACCCACCACAGGCATCAGTCCCATCACCATCCCGATATTGATAAGAACCTGCCACATGATCAGCGTGGTGATACCCACTGCCAGAATGGTTCCGAAATTATCGCGGCAATTGGCGGCAATGTTCAACCCCCACACGATGAGAAACAGAAACATCAACAGCAGTACCGATGCCCCCACAAATCCCCACTCTTCTGCAAGTACGGAAAAGATAAAATCCGTGTGCTGCTCCGGCAAAAATGACAAGGCATTTTGGGTCCCCTGTAAAAACCCCCGGCCCGAAATATATCCGGACCCAATACCAATTTTCGACTGGATAATGTGATATCCGGTACCCAACGGATCTCTGTCCGGGTTCAGAAATGTCAGAATCCGTTGTTTCTGGTATCCTTTCAAAAAATACCAAACCATGGGCCCCGAAAGAACGCCGAAAGACAGTATATAAATCAGGGTTCGCCTTTCGATTTTGACAAACAATGTCATGGTAGCGGCTATGAGAAGTATGACCATAGCCGTTCCCAGATCGGGTTGCTTAACGATCAGGACAAAAGGGATCGCTGTCAGGATCATCGGATTGATGAGTTCGCGGAACGAAAACCCTCTCTCGCTGGCATATTTGGAATAGTAGCGTGCCAGAATAATAATGACAGCCACCTTGGCTATTTCTGAAGGCTGAACCGATATTGGCCCCAGCAGAAGCCATCGTTGGGATCCACCGGTAATCTTGCCAAAGATCAAGACACTCACCAGCAGAAAAATGCATCCCCCATAAATGATATCCGCATATTTCTCCAGTGATTTATAGCTGAATAAAAAGAAGACGATCATCGCCACCAGACCGGCGCTGTACCAGATGAGCTGTTTGGTAAAAAGGATTTTCTGGCCGATATCGGCACCTGCTGTCACGGCGCTATAAAGAGCAACCAGTCCAATGGCGCCCAGGATGAATATCAGCAGCATCAGTCCCCAGTCAAAATACTGTACCAGACGTCTATCGAAGCCCATAATTTTTCATGTTCCTATAAACGCAACATTAGAAGGTAAAAATAGTCTCCTGCCTTCTGTCTTCTGACGCCTGTCTCCTGTCTTCTGACTTCTGGCTTCTTGCTTCTGCTTCGGCAAGTAATTTCTGTTGCGCCTCTTTTTCCAGATACGTTTTGATGACTTCCTTGGCAATGGGTGCAGCTGCAGTTGAACCATGTTCACCGTGCTCAACGATAACGGCAACGGCTATGCGTGGCGCCTCAGACGGCGCATAAGCAACAAACCAGGCGTGGGGCAAGTTCTGTTCGAAGAGCAGGTTTTCTTTTCCTTTTTCACCGGCTTTGGGTTCCCTGGTGGTAACCAGTTGTGCGGTACCGGTCTTGCCGCTGATGGGATACTGTTCCAATTTGATACCACGTGCAGTGCCCTTTTTGGTATTGACAGCCTCCCACAAACCTCTCTTGACGATATCCATGGTTTGCGGGCTGATGGCCAGGTTCCCTGTAACCACGGGTTCAATATAGTTAACCTCAATACCGTCCGCCGTTTCCACGCGTCTGACGACCTGGGGTTGATAAAGCGTTCCGTTATTGGCGATAGCAGACGTTAAAACCAGCATTTGCAACGGCGTCGTCAGGTTGAACCCCTGACCGATGGAGACGTTCAAGGTCTCGCCCCTTTGCCAGGATTCTCCAATACGCTTCTTTTTCCATTCCGATGTGGGAATCAGCCCCTTGCCCTCATTGTCCAGGCTGATGCCGGTTCGTTTACCCAGACCGCACATTCTGGCGTAGAATGCCAGTCTGTCAACACCCACCTCTTCGCCAACCTTATAAAAAAAGACATCACAGGATTCCGCTATGGCCCGGACAACATTCACTTCTCCATGCCCGCCTCTTTTCCAGCAGCGAAAAACGCGATTACCCAGGGCATAATAACCAGGACAGTAATGGGTCGTTTTCGGGTCGATGACACCCTCTTCCAGCCCGGCAATTGCTGTTACAATTTTATAGGTAGACGCCGGGGGGTATTCCGCCTGGATGACTCGGTTGGTCATGGGGTATTCGGGATTCGAGATTAAGACGTTCCATTCTTTACGGGTCATGCCGCTTACAAAGGCATTCTGATCAAACGTGGGACTACTGGCCATAACCAGGATGTAACCGGTCATGGGGTCCATGGCCACTACCGCTCCAACCCGGTCCTGTAACAGTTCTTCCACCTTTTTCTGGAGTGCGTAATCCAGTGATAAATACAGATTTTTACCCGGTTTGGCGTCGACGGTTCTCATGGCCTTGACCACCTGTCCCCTGACATCGACCTCCACCTGCCGGCCACCCCGTTTTCCCCGCAACAGGTCTTCATAGGATTTTTCAGCTCCGAATCGTCCGATAAAATCCCCCCCCTTGCAACCTGCAAAGGCACCGCCCTGCAACTCCTTGGCATTGATCTCTCCAAGGTAACCAATGAGATGGGCAGCATGCTGCCCATTGATATAATGACGAACCGGACGGATATCCATAACCACGCCAGGCAGATCAAACTTGTGAACCTCGATAGAGGCCATGGCATCCCGCCCGATATCCTGTTTCAACAATATGGGTTTATAGGATGAAAGGCCATTGCACGCCCTGACTTTCTCCATCAAATTTTCTTCCGGGATATTTGTATAGCGCGCTAATTTCTTTAATGTCTGCTGAAGGGGTTTGGCATTTCTGGGAATAATGCGCAGGTCAAAGGAAGGGCGATTGTCCACCAGCAGCTTACCCTCTGCATCAAAAATCAATCCCCGTGGCGCAACAATGCTTTCCAGTCGGATGCTGTTGTTCTCCGAAAGTCTTAGGAATTCTTCCCCTTTCATGATCTGAAGATAAAACAAACGCATGAAGAGAATCGAAAACGCCACCACCACGCACAAAATGGCGCCCATAACCCGTTTGTTGAACCATTCGCTGGTTACCATGTTCAGATATTGTTTCAAGAAAGCCTCAAATAAAACCTTTACAGCATGTTTTAATTATCAATTCGAATACCAAATGTCGAATATCGAAACAATTCCCAATACCGAATGCTCAAACGACAGAAACATCGCCCGAGGCTTGAAACTTGTAAACGGAAGGTCGTTTGTTTTGGTCATTTGTTTTTTGGACATTTGAATTTGTTTATGATTTCGAAATTCGGATTTCGGATTTACATTGTTCTCACCTGTATTCCGGCTGAAACGTCTTTAACCACTTTTCCATGGCCAGATGGGCACGACGGAAAAGAAGTATCAGAATCGGACCCGTAACAACAGACCACAACAGTTGTGTCAGGACATTCCGGTAGAAAAAGGCCGGGATCTTTGCCTCCGGCGCGAATAGGGTCATGGTTCCGAAAAAAATGATGTTCTGAAAAAGTATGCTCCCAGCCGCTACCAGTGGCAAAATCATATTGTTGCTGACACGCATGAACCGGGTCATTCCCAGAATACATATGTATAGCCAGAAATAACTGGTCAAATACAGACCGAAAGGTCCGCCTGACAACGCATCCATGGCCAGGCCGAAAAGAATGACAAAGGGAAAACCTTCCTGAATTGACCGGTAAAATCCCAGATAGACAACAAAGAGCAGAAAAAGATCATACATTCCGCCAAATACGGCAAAGTGCATGGACAGGGTTGTTTGAAAGACAACCACGAGTATAAAAATAACCGTGTAGAGGAGATAGGTCATGGTTCAGAAAATTTCACAGGTTCAGGAGGTTCGATAATAACCAGCACTTCCTCCAGTTTTTCAAAATCGACATAGGGTGTTACGGACACCTCCTGAAAAATGCCCGAATTCGGTTTGATAACCTCATGGACATAACCAATCCGGAGTCCCTTGGGAAAAGCGCCATCCAGCCCGGATGAAATAATGATGTCACCTTCAGTAATGTCATGACGGCGGAGCACATAATCGAGACGGAGTTTGCCGGAAAATTCCCCTTTGACAACGCCCCTTGCCCGCGAGGATTGCGTCAAGGCATCGACCGCGCTGTTCTGATCTGTTATCAATAAAACCTTTGCGTATCCGGTCGATGCATCGATTATCAGACCCGCTATACCATCCGGGGTCACCACCGGCATGCCCCTCTGAACACCTTCATCCGTACCCTTGTCGATAACGACTGTTTTGAGCCATGGTGACGGGTCTTTCCCCACAACCTCCGCAGCCGCCACCTGCCTTTTCAGAGCAGGTTTAAACTCAAGCAGGCTTTGAAGTCTGGAATGAGACAGTTCAAGCTCTTTCAGACTGTTGTTTTTTTGTTTTGCGGCCTTCAGCATCTTGACCAGACTGTCATTCTCCTGGGAAACACCCACAAGATCAAAATAGTTTCGCCAGATGTTCTGGACAAAATGGATACTGTTGGATGCAAATTCCTGGAAAGGGGAAATAAAAAAAAGAGCGACTTGACCGGTACGTGTTGAAGGAGTTCTGTCCTGGCTGTTTACCGATAAAATAATGATATTGACTGCAATCAATATGATTGCGCCAACAATCATGATCATCTTTTTCGAGAACATGAATTTATGTGATAATTACCTGTTTTAATATTTCGAGATTGTCAAGCGCCATACCCGATCCCAGCGCTACCGTTGATAGCGGGTCTTCCGTAATTCTAATGGGGAGACCGCTTTCCTCTCTCAGCAATTTGTCCAAATTCTTTAACAGGGCGCCACCACCTGTCAAGACGATACCGCTGTCCACAATATCTGCCGCCAGTTCCGGCGGTGTTTGTTCCAGCGCAATTTTAACCGTTTCGACGATAGCATCTATCTGCTCCGAGATGGCCACACGAATCTCTTCAGAATCGATGGCCAGAATTTTGGGAATACCGGACACGAGATCCCTTCCCTTGACTTCAATGGTCGAGATATCGTCCGGATCGGGGTAGGCGTTGCCGATGGTGGTTTTGATAATTTCCGCCGTCCGTTCGCCGATGAGCAGGTTGTATTTACGTTTGATATACTGGATAATGGCGGCATCCATCTTGTCCCCCGCCACTCTCAAGGAACGGCTGTAAACAATGCCTGCCAAGGAAATCACGGCCACTTCTGTTGTCCCGCCGCCGATATCGACCACCATATTACATGTCGGTTCCGTAATGGGAAGCGCCGCACCAATGGCAGCAGCCATGGGTTCTTCAATCAGAAAGACTTCTCGCGCACCTGCAGATTCAGCTGATTCCCTCACCGCCCGCTTTTCAACCTGCGTAATTCCGGAAGGAACCGCTATGATGATTCTAGGCCGAACAAATGTACGCCGGTTGTGAACCTTGTGAATAAAATGGCGAAGCATCGCTTCTGTGATATCAAAATCCGCGATGACACCATCCCGCAGGGGACGAATGGCAACAATATTTCCGGGGGTCCGACCAACCATATTCTTGGCTTCCAGCCCCACAGCCAGAACGCGGTTTTTGGCACGCGCATCGGTTCTTATCGCCACAACCGACGGTTCACTCAATACAATTCCCTTACCTTTGACATAGACCAGTGTGTTGGCCGTTCCGAGGTCTATGGCAAGATCGCTTGAAAATACACCCAGAAGTTTGTCGAAGAAGAAATTCATAACACCCCGATTCTATAGGTTAAATCGTTTCAAGATTTTATAAAACGCGACGATGTCGCTCATAAGGGCAAAAAGATTGCCGGTCTTGGGAATGCCTTGCACGCTTGTTTTCGCCTGCAATATTAAACGCTTAATTTGAACAACCCCTATACCTCAATGGCGGTCTCTGTCTGTAACAGGTGAGCGCTATCAAAGATCTTAAATTATTACAAGAATAAAATTGCTGCGCAATTTTATTTGACGCGGCTTTGCCGCTATCTATGGGTCATTTCCTTCGCGTCATTTGTTGTCATTCGCTTCGCTGTCATTCATTGTCGCTGCGAGCAACGATAAATGACGCGCAAAGCGCTAATGACATCTGTAAGATTAATGTCACCCGAAGGGTAAATATCAGCACAGCGTTTCCATCACAGCATCATGCAGCACCGGTCTGAAATTCCGTATTTTTTCATTCTCACGACCCGGATGAACCCGATTGGTCAAAAGAATAATGATAATTGAACGATCCAGATCCATCCAGAAGGAGGTGCCAGTAAAACCCAAATGCCCCACACTGTTTATAGAAAAATGACTGCCGCTGGCCGAACCATTTTCAGCCGGCCGATCAAATCCCAGGGCCCGTTCTGTTCCTTTCCCATAGTCCAGAAACTCTTTGAGCAGGTCCGGTTGGAAAATGTGATGAGACAGACCTCCTGAATAGGTGCCGAGCATTTCCACGAGGAGGCAATGAACATCTGCAGCGGTACCGAACAACCCGGCATGACCGTCCACACCACCGACGACATAGGCATTCTCATCATGGACCACACCCCGAATCCGGGTCTGCCGCCAGGGACATGTCTCAGTTGCGGCAAACCCATCTGCCAGCGGCGGGTTTTCCAGGTCCACAAAAAACAGATCCGTTAGCTGCAGCGGAAGAAAGATCTCCTGTTGCACCATGTCATCGAGACGACGGCCGCTGACCGTCTCGATGATTCCCCGCAGGAGCATAAAACCCAGATCACTGTAAACCACTTTTTCCCCAATGGGGTATGCCAGGGGCTCATCCAGAATCCAGGTCAGGATCAACGCCCTCCTCCTGGACAGGTCCACTTCAGCCAGTTCCTTGAAATAGGGGCGGTAATCAGGCAGACCCGAATTGTGGTACAGCAGGTGTCTCACGGAAATCCCTGTCTTGTCCGTCCCCTTGCAAGAGGCCATGACGTCGCCCAGGGTGTGGTCCAGGGACAAAAGCGCCCCATCTATCAGCTTCATAGCTGCTGAGGTTGTGGCAAGGGGTTTGGTGAGGGATGCCAGATCGAAAAGAGTCCGGGTCGAAACCGGCGTCTCGGTGATCGGATCGGCCTGCCCGACTGCCTGATGAATCAGAATTTCACCGTGCTGGGATACCAGAAGGACGCCGCCCGGGAAGACCCCATCCGATACGGCATATTGCATTAAGCGCTGCGCGGTACTCAATGAGGACATATATCGAAACCTTATATTGTTTGCAAAACCCAATCAAGATTGTCTGAGAAAAGAAAAGTTCTTTATCACGAAAACACGAAAGTACGCAGTCACGAAAGAAAATATCAAATATTTCGTGCTTTCCTAATTTCGTGTTTTCGTGATGCGTTTTTATAAATTTTAAGGGTAATATTGCTTTCATAGCACAGGAAATTCTTACGCCTGAAAGACTCAGAATATATATCTATAGCAATGCAGATTCCTGGTACAACAAAGCGCCCTGATCCGTATCCAGGGTGGCCCTGATGCCCATGGGAATTGTCACATTGTCGTCACCGTGACCTATCTCAAAACCTCCCAGGATGGGAATCTGTATGTCCGCGAATATGTTTTTCACGATGTCGCAAATGCCTTCATACCTGCCGCAATCCTGGAAACTTCCTATAGCGACACCCGAAAGCCCTTGAAAACAGCCCGCCATTTTCATCTGAAACAGCATCCGGTCGATCTTGTAAGGCGCCTCCTCAATATCTTCCATGACAAAGAGACACCCCCGGTATGTCGGTGAATACGGGGTCCCCACCAAATGGCAAAGGGTTGCCAGATTCCCGCCGGACACGATACCGGTACCGATACCGGGACTGATCACCCTGGTTTTTTGGGACCGGATGTCAAGGGCTTGATCCGAGGTCACGGCCTCGTAAAAGGATGCTTTGGTCTGTGGGCTTGCCTTGCCGAGGGTCGTGACATTCGGACCATGAAAAGCCGTAAGACGACTTTGTGTGGTGATGGATGAAATCAGTGCTGATATATCGCTGAATCCGAGAAAAATCTTGGGATGATGACGGAACAGATCAAAATCCATGCGGTCGAGAATGCGGATCGATCCATAGCCACCCCTGGCACAAATGATGCCTTTAACCTCCGGGGCCTTGAACAGATCGTTGAGCACCGATGCCCGCCATGCATCCGAGCCGGCCAGGTACCTTTCAGGTTGTTGCAGGTTGTCCGGTAGCAGCACCTCGAAGCCCATGTCTTTGATGGCGGTAAGTCCCCGTTCAAATTTCTCTATTTCAAAAGGACCGGCCGGAGCCGCGATACCGATGATATCGCCTGGAGACAAACGGGCTGGTTTGATAATTTCTGTTTCCATTTAGAAGTCTATTAGCATATATTTGTTATAAGTTCAAGTATTTACTTGTCCTTATTATTGTCTTAAATTTTGCATCGGGATTTCTTGACATGCTGGAAAAGCGGTGTTACGTTGTCGGCCACAGTCGGGGCGTAGCGCAGTCTGGTAGCGCACTTGAATGGGGTTCAAGGGGTCGGAGGTTCAAATCCTCTCGCCCCGACCAGTTAATAACAATAAAAACAGCGAGTTAGGGTAATTCCTGATCCGCTGTTTTTGCTTTTTAGGCGTTCTGTATAGCCTATGTATAGCCCACTTGATTATTGCCGTTTGCATAATGTTCTGCAAGTTTATTCTGCCTGTAATGTTTGTGAAGATTAGTAATGTGAGTAAAGTACTCCAAGCTGAACGTCCTCCTTTGAGTATGATCATTCAGTGATAGACGGACTGTAACCGACAAATTCAAGCTTCTCAGGCAATTATTTCTATTTTGGCAACTATGGAATGTGATGCATCTTGGGGGTCATAATAGCCTTCCGTATTATTTATTACATTCTAAATTTAAATTTTCGGTTTTTGATCTTTGATTTAAACGACAATATAGCCAAAAAATATCAATGGCTGCCACCACAAAATGTAAGGCATCGTGAAACCTGAAAATAAGTTCCATCGAAAAGATAGTTTTAAAATATAAAGGCGAAGGAAATAATCTTTGATATGCCCAAGTCTCTATAATCCGAAGGCACTCCAGGGTTAAGGGTTGAAGATGTAATCACTTATGCGTGAATGATTGGATCTTTAGCCATCTTGGATCTCAATTTCAAATTCCCAAAATTTGATCTATAATGAAGTCATCGAAAAATGATTGCTACAGCGATGTTGAGATTTACTGGATTATGTCAACCAGTTAATATCACTCTATTTTCCGACACTTTGTTACATAAGCTCTAGATGGGAGTGATCGCCGGGAATGATGTAATCTCCTATATTTCGGCGCTTGTCGAATTAAGGAGATTTCTTCCGACAATCCTAATAGGCGGTCATTCCAATTTCTGGTTAATTCCAAAGGGCTGATAACTCGAAAACACAACTTTTTTAAATAGAATTCGCTGACTGTGAAATGATGGTATCACAGGTGGCCCTAACCTGTTGATTGGTTGGAGGTTTCACCGGAAATTGAGCCGAGATTTTGCCTGTGATCTCAAAAAATAATCACAGGTTTTAGCCTCCTGCGAACAACCACAATATCTTGATGTGCCATTGATGTATTTACGTGGTGTGGTTGAGTTTTGAACAACAGCCTGGAGTTATGAATAGGATAATCATCGTTAAGCATTTAAATCATCCGCGGGTATCTCGAGTCGGATGTAAAAACTCTTTGATGGCTGTTCTAATACGTTGAACATTCGGCAGTATGTGATCTTCCATGCTTCGAGCATATGGTATTGTCGTCTGGGTGCAGACGCGAGCATATTTAAACGGAATATCTGCCTCCAATAAAACCGCCGCCAGTTCACCTGAGAGACCAAATCCTTCATAATCTTCGTCTACCACAAGAAGGCGACCTGTCTGGGCAACCATTTCACTGAGTGTCGTTTTGTCGAGTGGGGCGACAGTTCTGAGGTCCAGCACAGCCACTGAGATTTTCTCTTTTTCCAGAATCTCTGCTGCCTCCATGGCTCGGTGTACGCCCACGCCTACACTGACCACTGTAACGTCAGTGCCTTCACGCCTAAGCGCCGCTTTGCCAATGGGGAGTGGTTCCCACTTACGGGGTACGGGCCCACGCGTCCCTTGGGCGGGAACATCATATTCGATATTTCTGCGGCCTCCTGACCCCAAAAATTCCAGACAAGTTTCAGATAGTAATTTGTGTTCGAGAAAAATGACTGGCCCGTCATGTTGTAAAGCGGCCAACATCAAGCTACCCGCATCCGCTGGGATGGATGGAACGACAACCGTTAGCCCTGGGATATGCGCCAGCCAGCCCCACAAGGATTGTTCGTGTTGTCCCCCATCACCGTAACCACCGCCACAGGGCGCGCGCACCACAACTGGCGCGGTCCACTTGCCTCCGGAGAACGCTTCCACTTTCGCAGCATGGTTGAGCAGAGCGTCCATACAAACCCCGAGGAAATCAACCATATATATTTCGACAACTGGACGTAACCCAGCCATAGCGGCTGCCACCCCTGCCCCTAAAAAAGCGCTCTCGCTGATTGGGGTTCCCCGTACACGTTTAGGTCCAAAACGCACAAGAAGGTCTCGCCGTAGCAAAGGAATATCTTCACCGAAAACAACGATGCGCAGATCATCAGCCATGGCTTGAGAAATCGCGTCGTCCACCGCTTGTGTGAAAGACATGGTTTTCATAACGATTCTTCCTCCATGGTCATTGCGATGATATTGTCCACTTCGTGCTTGACCTCATCCTCGAGTGTCTCCAGACGCGTTCTGTCTGATTGCAAAGCACTGCGAGTTCTTCGTAAAGGGTCGCTATCTGGATCTTTTCGAGGATCGCGCAGTGTTGATAAAACAGCAGAGAGAACCGATTTCAGTCCGTCCACACGTTCGCGCCATGATGCGCCCGAGGTGCGCAAGAAAGACTGTGTGAGCGGTATGGATATCTTCGGCATTTCACGCAGAGGGTTACGAACAGCTCTCAGCAGTTGGTAGCCTAAAAAGTGTCCCTCGAAATGTACACACTTAGCACGCAAGAAAAACGGCCCCTCACCGGCCCGTGCTCGCGTTATCGCCTTTTGCGCAGCCTCCCATACCTCTGTTACATCGCGTCCATCTACGCAAACCCCTGGGACCCCCAACCATTCCGCGCGATCATTTAAATCTCCACCAGTAACTGAGTCTGATTGGGTGGTTATGGACCACCGGTCGTCCTTACATACGAACACTAAAGGCAATCGCCAAGCGGCTGCAAGGTTTATGGATTCCATCAACATTCCTTGATTCATGGCACCTTCGCCAAAAAAGGCAACCGAGACCGCCCCTGGATTCAAATACTGAGCTGCCAGAGCAAAACCTGCTGCTGTGGGTCCTTCTGCCCCGACAATACCAGAAGAGGCTGCAAGATGAGGTTTTGAGAACAAATGCATATGTCCGCCCATGCCGCCGCACAACCCGTTCGGTTTGCCAAGTAGCTCTCGGAGAATAAGGATCGGATCTACTCCGCGCATGAGCAGAGCTGCGGTTCCACGATGATCAAGCGCCATGGCGTCATCAGCGCCTAAATGCGCAAGGACGCCGGCGATTATTGCTTCTTCACCGGTTCCAAGATGCATCTCACCTGAGATTAAGCCGTCTTTCCAGAGTTGAGTGACAGTTTCTTCAATTAGACGACTTTTCAACATGAGTGCATATAACGACCACAGATCAATCGGCATTTTCATTTTTTTTGAATTTCAGTATTCTTGCATTATTGTTAAATGTTCTCGAACTCAAGATTAGTGAGACTATTGTGAAAATTAAAAGGCAATCAGGCGTGTCGAGATGTGTTTGAAAATCAGAGCAGGTACAAACCTGAGTCGTAATTTAGTCAAAATATCAGGAAATTGTAAAAATCACAAGATATGGATTTGTCAGTGTGGGCCTTAATGATGTGATATGCTCAAAATTAACACCGAAAAACCAAATATCACTCAGATAACGATAGATGGAGACAATGTCAGGTTTCAGGCCGATCAAAAAACCTGCGATACCCTTAAAATCAACGGTCTTTCCGGCCACAATCACCATTACAGATATCCTATTTCTTACAAAAATGCAAAAAAGGACAAATTCCGCTAAATTGGGTTTGCACTTAACGTATCAAGTCACCTAAGTTTAAATGTTACCGCGAATCAAAGATTTTCTTAATTATTGTCAATTGGTTGGTATGATATGAACAGATAAGCTGTGTTACATAACCTCTAGTTGGGAGAGGTCGCGGAGGATGATTCAATCAAGTATATTTCGACGGTGACCGAATTAGTGAGATTTCACTCAAAAGCCTGGTTCACACACATTGATCGTTTTCATTTCTTATGAAGGGGAATTATCTTATCATGTCCACGTTTGCTTACGTTTTTAACTTTTCTGAGCAGATGTGGTGCCACGTTCCATTTTTGGCCCGATTCTGTAATAACAGATACCGTTTTTTTATTGTACTTAATTATCGTACCAAATTGTTTTTTCCGACCGGGTGCTTCAAAGCAAACTTGTTCCCCCGGATTGAATCGCATCATCTCTTCATGGGTATGTATCGAATCTAAAAATTTTAACCTTTCAACTATTTTATGATTCAATTCAACAAGTTCATCATAGCTCAAAGAGTCAATAGAAATTTTCATAACCAATACCGCTTTCTAATGGATGAAATATAAATTGAACAGTTCTTTCGCTTTTTTAGAACCTTCAGGGGTTACAAAGACGGACTTAGCTTTACTTACAGGATCACCAATATAGCCTTTGCTATGAAGGCGATTCATGGTTTCCCAGTCAAATCCTTTCCAGGCCTGAGCACCGTATTCATCTTCGTTGTGCATGACAAGGTATAGCAATGCAAGGGTAAAATCATCTACTTTATCTTTATCGTAGCTCACGGCGTATACCTCTTTGCTAAAAAATGATTTACTGGCTAAGCTTGGAGCTGGCGATGCGATTAAGGCTCACACCAGATTCAGCGGCCTGAACAGCAAGTTTTCGATGAATATCCGGCGGGATTCTAACCATAAACTTGCCACTGTAGGCCCTGCCGGCAATAGGCTCCGGTATTGACTCTTCGGAAGTACGCATATCTTTTACAACATCGGCTACCAATTTTCGGATACCTTTAAGAGCGGCTTCCGGAGTCCGGGCCAGCCAGCTGAGGCTCGAAAATTCTGCACATAATCCTACATATTCATTGTCATCTTCGGACCAGGTTACACGGTATGTATAGCGATCATTTGTTAGTGCCATGTCTGAGCTCCAATTTTTCAAGTGCCAAAAGCACCTGTTTTACTTGATATGCCTTGGCTTTTCCTTTGTTGTTTTGAATGTTAATCCTTGGATCACCTTGCCAGGGAGTTTTGTAAATCTTGTGACTGCTTCCCTGGTAACGAGGTTTTCCAAAATAGTTTTCACATACTTTGCATAGTTCAACGAATCGAACATTCTTGGGATTTCGCTTCATCCCCATAACGATGTCGTCAACTTTTGTCATGGGAATATAGTATCAATAATGATATCATTGTCAAGAAAAAATAATTTCAGTTAATATCGCCCATGTTTTTTCAAAGCTTAGAAACGGAAACATTAAATTTATAGCGGGCAGTGTCGATAAAGATTACATCAAAATTGGGGTTTTAATGAAATTGGAGCTTCTATGATTGGATCTTTTTGCAATAAATTCATAAAGTTATTCCAAGTCACAACATACTGGGCGGCAGTTTCGGGCGTTGATTTCTTTATGAAATGCGTACCGAGAATCAAAATATGCGTTGGGCAAATTAAAAAGCAAATCACATCTGCAGTTGATTGAAACTACATACCGAAGTCACAATTACTTCTTCTCTGGCAATTTGGAGACAGTGTCCACGGTCATCATATTCGTTACTATTCCGTTCCTATTTTCTGGTTAAACTCATTCTGAAACTTTTGGACTGTTTCCATAAGATCTTCATAAGCCGGAGGCTTTCCAAAAAACATATCGTCTTTCATTGCCGAATAATCGGATTTCCAAATATTGATCTGCGCATCGGGCGGAACCAGCCTCAAGCGGCCCGGGCAAAATGTATCATAATCCACCCAGGAATAGCGGAAATAAACCTGACGATGGGCGGCAATACGGTTAAAAAGGTCGAGATCGGCAGCTGCTTTATGACCAATGCCGGCCTTGATGAGGCAGTACAGATCATAATAATGTCTGGCCATACGCGCTTTTCGCTTTTTCTCTAACGGTCGAAAGGTTTCTTCGTGCAGGAGCATGGCTTTTTCCCAGAACGTGCGTTCACGGGATACAGATTTCACATAAAAGTGGGCCAGGGGAAACAGATCGGGAAATGCGTCTTTGAGGTAGGGCTGAATATTGATTTTTACAGTCGGCTCTGTATCGGAGCGTGCACCCATTTCAATCTTGACCACCTGTCTTAGGTAGGCAGTCTGATCAACAAAGGCTGTTGGGTAGGTAAAAAGAAGCGTTTGCCCATCTGGATCATCAGGATCCGGATCGATTTGCCATACCAAAGACGAGGGAATGTCCTGAACTATGGCTTCTTCCAGCAGGGGCAGCAGCGTTTGATTGACACATTGTTGGCTAGCCGCCTTGAGGGCATCCAGCCGTTTGCGCGTCTGTTTTTTACTGGGGCACGATCAGGCGCTTCATCACCGCCAAAACCTAGTGAACCGCGGTCGATGACGATATCAATATCCTCAGAGAAGCGTTCTATCAGCGCCCATCCTTTCGAGAGAGATGTCCCGCCTTTGAAGGTTAATTGAGAACCCCATTCCGGAAGGTCAAACATTTTTTTCAAGGTCCAGCAGGCCCAGAAGTCCTTTTCAATAGTTGCGGGCGGCAGACCCAGTTTGTCCTGGGCCTGTTCACAGACCATTTTTCTGCGGTCCTCAGCAAATAGCAGGAATTCTTTCATATCAGTTTTTTTCCTTGTTATTGCCCAACCGCCGCATTATGTCGGCGATCCAGGCAGGCGCATAGCGGACATCTTTCAGTAACTGTTTGCGGTCATCAACATTCAAGCGGCGGTCAAGCCGGGCCATAACCTCGTCATCCACATACCGTCGCCCCAGGTGCCTCAGAGCCTGGACGACCAAACCGCTGATCCTGCCCGCGGTTGCCATATTGCGCGGCGTGGTCTGTTTCAGCAGGATCTGTTTCTTGCCGATTTGCACAGTGCGTGAACGGCCATCTGTGAGATATACGATTTTCATGGGTACCTGATTGGAAAGCCCCAGAAGATTGGCGGCATAGGCGCCTGACGGTTGTAGACGGACCGCATCGCGCCCGGCCAAGGCCCTGGCCACATCATCCGGAGAGGGTGTCAGCATCCCCAGCAATGAATCTGTTCGCGGGTAATCATACAGTCCCCGGGCCAGTTGACGGATACATCCTGACTGACGATGCCTTTTTAAAGCTGAAGCAATCGCATCACGGCTTCCCAGGTCGGAGAAGTAAGCTGGCGTAAACACCCACCCCCTCCCGTGACCATAAATACGGCTTATTATTTTATTATCAATACTTTGTTTATGCTTACTCATGATATTTTTGACCCATATTTATATATGTTTTAGTGTCAAAAACATACATGTTTTTAAGCTATATGTCGAGTCTTTTAGTGCCTTGAACAGTTCTGTGATAAATATGTTTGTCGTAACATCTTTTTTTAGGCCGTTGATCTCTCTAAAAAAGCACGAAAAAGATGGCTTTATGGTTATTCCGAGGTAGCAACAGAGATAGCAAAATCAACCGCATGCATGCACACGCATAGTGTGCATGTTGTTTCAAATCAGTATGTTACGGATTCTTGGTGTGCAGTGGCTTTTAACCGAAAGGAGAGAAGCTAACGCAATGATTTCAACAGGTTATTGATAATTTTGGTCGTGAAGCCCCTGGAATGGGGTTCAAGGGGTCGGAGGTTCAAATCCTCTCGCCCCGACCAATATATATTAATATAATTAATATGTTATGAAAAAGCCGGTTTCATCAGAAATCGGCTTTTTTGCGTTTTGTGACCAAATCGTGCCCAACAGGATTTGGAGGGGTGGATTTTAGCTCATATTTGGTAGTCAAATTGATGGATTTTGGTTGAAAATGATATCTGAATTTCACAGGTTTTTAGAAAGATTGGTGGACGTTGATATGGTGCCATACCAACTAACACGTGGTTCTAATGCGGGAAATGCGGCAGTATTTTCTGTTGATTCTCCCATGATTTGTAAGGACATCATTTTTTGTTCCATTCCCAAAAATTGGAATCTCTGACCATCTTTAACTTTTTAAAACCACGCTGCTTATTCAGTTTATTCGCTCGTGAATCTTTCTTATAAATATGTCGAAAAAGACCTTCCAATTCAACAATTTCATCATCTCGAATGTTATCCCATACCTCAAAAATAGAACAATGAGACCAAAGACCAACTTTCCTTCTACGATGACCCTTTAGTCTCCCTCTTATTCCGCCCTTCCCGCCTAAAGTCATTCCAACATAAACAACATCATAAGCTTTAAGCCTTGGCCTATAGTTATATAGGACATATATTCCACGAAGGCCAAGCGACATTTTATTAATGTCGTCTATGGGGATATACTCTGAACTTCTTTTAATTAATCGAAGGGGGCTCTGTTCCATGCCTATTTGCTCTTATACCCAAACGACACGATTCAACCTCACTGTTCTTTGTGTCGCCTGAAAGAGAATGTTTATGTATTTATACCTTGAATTTGATCGATAATTTTCTTTATTGTGCGCATTGCACCTCGGGCATCTTTTTTCTCTATTTGGACTAAACCTAATCCATGGATCGCGTGGTTTCTTAAATTTATTGCTTTCTTTAACTCACCTTTCATTCTATTTGATACCCAATTTTGACTCATCAAGTAGCTAATCGGGTTTCTAATATTATTTTCATCGATTTTGGATTTTAAAACTTCTTCAAGTCCTGATATTATCATTGGAAGCACTGCCCGATACCCATCGAAGCCTGTTTGCTACGGTCACAGGTGTTAACCCTCGATCCTGAAGATCTTCCGTGAAGGCCTCAATATCCTCTCTGGTCATCTGCTCGATATGCTGTTTGCCGGACATCCCGTAGAAATGTAGAAATTGCTTCAATGAAGTGGCTGCGTTCCGCAGGGTATTGGGCTTGCAGTTTCGGCGGTATCGCTGGCGCATATATTCGGCAAAGTGATCCTTTGCAGCAAAATCTACACGCAATATGTCGCTAAGGATTTTTTCAAGGATTCGAAGCCGTGGAGAGATCTTTTCCGGAACAGTTTTCGGCTTTTCGGCGATAAGATGGAAGGGATGGTCACTAAAAATGTTGTGAAGATCCAATGGATGGCAACCGTGAAGACGATTTGGATTGATATTCTGAAGTTGATCTGAGTGCATATCTACCTCATTTTTCTACTTTTAATAGAAAAATCAGTAAGATAATGCACCTAAACCGCTTAAGCGTCAATTATCATTTTGTTACGTTTTAATGGAGAACATGGCCGGTTTCAGGAGTATCAAAAAACCTGTGATACTTGAGATTCCCACAATTATAATTGCCATGTCCATTGGTACAGACATCCCATTTCTTATAAAAATGCAAAAAAGGGCAACTCCCATAGAAGTGAAGCTACCCTTCTTCAACAATAAATCTTCAAAAAACACTTGTTCCGGTGGGGTTTAAATTTCTTGGATTATGTCAACTGATTGATATCAAGTGAGTATTTATGCACAGGTGGTTACCAAAGGGCAATTCTCAGGCAACACCAATCTAATGGCTCCTGGCAAGATTTCAAAACGGATTTGCCTGGACTTGATTGGCTCACCATCTAAGTTGATGGGCATCTCGACATCGGATTCCCATTCAGCCCACGGCACCCTGAACCGCGTGACATAAGTACCGCTGACTTGAGGTTCGTTAAACTCCTTGAGCACTTGCCTCAGATCCGCTTTTTGGAAACTGTGCAATGCCACGATGTCAAACAATCCATCGTCAATCAATGCATTCGGAGCCAGCTGTTGGCCTCCACCGGCCTGCCGGCCGTTACACACGGCACCGACGATGACATCATTTTGCAAAGATTCTCCCGGGATTCGCAACTTACCCTGATAGGGTACAAAACTCAGGGCTTGTGCCAGACCATAAAGCGTATAAGCACCGCCGCCAAGAAAGTTTTTTAGCGCAATGGGTGTGCTGGACGTCACTTGGGCCCCAAAACCGCCGCTGGCAACATTGATAAAATGAGATTCGTTAGCGCGTGCCCCATCAACGGCGCACGCCTTACCGAATTGCGCAAGATCCAGTGCCGCCATTGGGTCCACTGGAATAGCGCATCCGGTTGCAAACTCGTTGGCTGTACCCAGCGGTAGTATGGCCAACTCTGGCCGCTCATCGATCGGCAGGCTTAATACGGCATTGACAACTTCATTTACCGTGCCGTCGCCGCCACCTGCCACCAAGCGACGACACTCCTCTGCGCAGGCCTCTTGCACCAACCGGTTAATATCACCTGCTTCCCATGTCACCCTGACATCAACCTGACTGTTTTCCCTTGCGCTGTATATAACTGAGCGAACCGGTTCAAGGCCGGCTTTCTTGCCGTTCAAAATGATGCGAATATCCATGGAGATTTTGCCCTGGTTCAGATATTGATCCAATCGTAAATTAAAACTTCCAGATCAGGTTGACTGCAAAAAAATGGATTGCATTGGGGTCGTATTCACCTTTGAGGGAACCCTGTAAGGGTCCACCCTCCCGGTCCATCTCGGCCTCTCCGAGGTCCGCGTATTCATAAGCGACCCCCACAGTAACATCTTCGTTCCAGTCATATTGTATTCCAGTGCCGATGCGGATCTGCCTGTCCATGGGCAGGTCCGGCGATACTTTGTCGGCGTCATCCACAGGTGAAGTGTCGTAGGCTGCTCCCACCGACCACAGCCAGTCTTGGGTAAACCGGTACTGGGCCCCCAGGGCAAAATGCCAGGTGTCGTCATACTCGAGATCCTTGGTGAACGAGGTCGTGGTGGTGGACTTCAGCGTCATTTCTTGTTTGCCGAACTCGCTCCAGTCCTGCCAGCCAATATTGCCCATGATAGCCCAGCGGTCGGTCAACTGGTGGTAGGCGCTCAGCATCACTGCCTGGGGGAGGGTCATATCGATGTCCACTTCGCTACCGGCCAACCCCGACAGATTGAGCAGGCCCTGCAGAACCGGGCCGATGTTCTTTAATGAGACCGCATCTTCAAACTCCAGATCGACTTCGGATCGATAGGAGAGGCCGAATCGGGTGTCGTCCCGGGGTGTCAACATCAGGCCTAAATTAAAGCCATACCCGACATCGTTGTCATCCAGTTCCAGCGACCCGTCGTCCAAGCCGGCCTGCCCCGGAACGGCGCCGTTGTTGATGGCTACTTTCTGGTCGAGGGAGGCATACAGCATGCTGACACCAGCCCCCAGGGACAGCCAGTTGTTGACCCGGTAACCCACACCCGGGTTGATGCCATAGGTCAGCAACTCAACTTCGGTGGTGTAGTAGCGACCTGCCCAGTCGTTACCATAGTCGACGCCCATGCCTAAATAGGATCCTGCAACAATTCCCAGACTGAGATCGTCCGTGACGCGATGCACGTAATGCAGACTGCCGCTGGGCATGAATCCCCCGGCATTGCCGCCATCACCACCGCCGAAGTCGGACTGTTCGGTGTCAAACCGAGAATTGATATAAAGCCCCTGCACGCCCACCAGCATTTGGGAACGGTCCAGGTGCGTCATGCCGGCCGGGTTCATTCCGGCTGTTGAAGCGTCCGTAGCCAGGGCGGCCCGCCCGGCGCTGGCGGTGCCCAGATCCGGGGTCCCGGCTTCGTAGAGCCAGAGTGCTCCGCCCCAAGCCGCCGGAGCAAACAAAAAGGCACTGAGCAGTGTCAACAATATGCAGTGATAAGACCGGGGAATCATGTTTTTCCATGATAAATCAGTATGGTTTAACATTGGCTTGTAACTCCTTTTCTAATTAATTACCACCACCTGAAGGGGTGATAATTGACTGAAGACTTAGGTTTTTTCTTTCTCATTGGCTTTATCCACGCGGCCATGGACTGCACCAGGGCCTTGGTTTCCGGACGCAGGTTTTCGATACCGCCATAGGGCAGGCCGCGGCCAGGCTCGCGGACCGGATATTTCTGCTTCATGGCCATATGGCTTTTGAGCATCGCCACAAAGTTTCCACCAAAACCAACTCCGTACTGAATTGCGTCCTGCGGGCGGTCCTCACGCGGATTCTTATAGAGATTGAAAATGGGTGTGCCGATGGGGTTCGATCCGGGTAATTCCCCTCCATTTTTTTCATCAAATGTGTAATAAGTGCCCTCCTGAATGTATTTCAAGAGGGCATCGTTTTAGATTCCTATTTCATTGGGGTACTCTGCTTAAGAAGGAACGCCTGCACAGCAGCTTTGGATTCAGGACGCAAATTTTCTATGCCATCGTAGGGCATTCCCAGAGCAGGTCCTTCATCGGGATATTTTTGTTTACGCATCATGTGACGCTGAATAATACGCCCAAATTCCTGGCCACCCCAGGCGCCAACTTCCGTGGACACCGGCAATTCTTCCCGGGTATCTCTGTAGAGGTCATAAAATTTTGCGCCAATTGGATTTTCGCCTGGCTTTGGAACTATTATCTTAAAACGCTCTTTTACAACAGCCTCCAGGGTGTTGATGGAATAGAGAAACACATAATCACGACGACCGTTTGTTTCGCCCTCCAGCATCAAAGTAGACTGGTCTATGCCGTCAATCAAACGATCGGTTGGAATTTTATCCTCTGCTCCGGCAAAACGTGCAAGTGTGTAAAACAAGTCGGTTACGTGAATCATGTCACCGACAATTGAATCTGCCTCAATCATACCGGGCCAGCGAACATAAGCATCAACACGAACACCGCCCTCGGTGGTATCCCCTTTGCCACCGCGGTAAACCATGGCCGAAAATCCGCTTTGCGGAGAGTACTTGGTAAAATGACCGTTGTCGCCCATCACGATGACCACTGTGTTGTCGGCAACCCCGAGCTTTTCCATTTCGGCCATGATGTCCCCGATCCACTCGTCCACCAATTTCATTTTCTCAACATAGTTGCCGCCGTTGGGGGTAGTATATTGTTCCGTTGTAGTCCTTGGTCCTGTCAGCGGGTAGAGCGGCCAGTACTGCAAAAAGAATGGTTTGTCCTGGGTTGCAAGCTTGCGCAAATGTTCCAAGGTCTGTTCCTGGTAGCGTACGTTCATCTCGTGATACTTGGCCTCGTTCCAACGTTCACCGGCTTTCATATGAACTTCACGAACTTTCTCCCCGCGCTTGCCCTCCACTCCCGTTACCATGGCACCCGCAACGGGGCGGTGCCATTCGTCTAGGGTGAACTTGTCATCATAATTGTTTTTACCAATACCCACGGCAACCTCTTCGTCGGCGGCATCATCGTGATAAATGGTCAGCTGGCCCTGTTGATGAATGGGAAAGGCTGCAAAATCAAACCCTTGGTGGGTGGGCCAGGCCTCCATAATGTCACCCATATGCCATTTTCCAATGTGTACAGTATTATAGCCCGACTCTGAAAGGATTTCAGCAATGGTCACTTCTTTGCCCGGAAGACCGAAGCCGGAAATATCCACTGCAGTGTTTCCCATGCCATAGCGGTAGGGCTGGCGGCCGGTCATGAATGCGACGCGTGTCGGCGTACATGATGGCTCGGTATACATCCGGGTAAACCGCATACCTTCGTCGGCAATCTTATTAATGCTTGGGGTCTTATACCCGCGAACAGAATTAAGTTCTGGGATTCCCAGGTCACCAAAACCAATATCGTCTATCAGGATATAGAGGATATTTGGTGGCTTCCCGCCATTTTTTTTACGAAATTCCGCCAGTTTTTTATCCACAGCTTTATCATCTTTAGCCCATTTTTCGCCGTTTTGGGCTTCCAGAATGTAGTATTCTGCATCATGGATTATAGGGGGGCTTTCTTTAGCTGACAAACCTCCGGATCCCAGCAGAATTATCGTTAAGGCCAATACCCATTTTGTAAAATAACCAGATAAAATTTTCATACATATTCTCCTTTATTATTATCATTCAAATCCAGCATATTGATTTGCATCGGTATCGTGCCAAGAATATTTCGCACTTTCCTGTTTTGTTGAAAACCTATCATCAGGCCGAAAGTTAAATTGTTTTTCCGTCAGCCTTTCTTTTGGTACCATCGGAAAAATAAATGGACGATTTTTTCATGAAAAAACAATAATTGCAAATGCAATAATTGCAAAATAAGATCATTAATGCAATAATAGTTTTATGCAGAAGCAAAATGAAATTCAACGTCTAAACAGATCCAAGTCAGCACGTTCTATTAGTTGCGGATGGCATTTGAAATTCCTGATGGCTTGGATGGATATAAAGATGAATGAAAGGTTGAAGTCCTTGGATTTATCCATCAGCCAGTTTACTATCATTATGATATTAATTGAAAAAGACGGCCTCACTCAAGTTGAAATAAGCCATGCGGTTATGCTGCCCGCTTACCATACTTCCCGTAATATAGATAAACTCAAATCCTTAGGCTATGTGAAGCGAAAAAGACACGAGTCGTCACGACGAAGTAATCGGATCTTACTCACCGAAGCGGGAAGAAATCTCGCTCCTGCTCTTTATGAAGCATCCAAGAGTGTAAATAACCTTTTATTATCCCCTCTGGAAGATAATCAAAAAACTGAATTCTTAAGGACACTGAACGTGTTAGCCGCTCATATTACTGTGCAAACCTGAGATTGAAGCGCAGCAGCGAGCGCATTCCCCACTGCTTGCTACGGGGAGCTTCAATCAGACTGATAACTCCGACGGCATAACGAATATGACCACGATAAAACAGATTTAAGATTATACCTGAATAAAAAGGTGTCAAGATGTAGCCTATCAACGGTTCTAAACAATTTTCCCCTGCCTATTTTTTGTTTTGTAGAGAAGACTTCAAATGCAAATGATAACCGGGCAATCATAGGCGGGATTGAAAATTAGATCAAATTAGGAGAATGCAGCCGAGTATAATATGATTGAGCTTTCAGCCGAAGAATACCAGCCGAAAATGACCAAGTCACCACCGCGACAATAGCCATTGTTACAGAAGACTCCTTTATGTAGCCACAGATAAGCTCCACATTCTAATCCCGTGCCCAACAGGATTTTAAGGAGATGGATTTCCCTCCTTAATTTATGCCTGATTCACCGCCTTGCTTGCATGTTTGCATGTGTTATCATCATCCTCCCATGTTTATTACTCCACCAGTTGATTTCTATCTCTGAACGTATTAATTTTCTGAAATTCTGGCATAACCAGAACATCAATAAATGCACAGATGGAAAACGTAAACCATGCCCAAAGTAACATTCCGCTTTTATGAGGAATTAAATGACTTTCTTCCAAGGCATAGAAGAAAAATTGATTTTGAAGCAATGTTTAAAGGGAAAAGGTCAATAAAGGATATGATAGAATCTCTTGGCGTTCCCCATACAGAAGTTGACCTTATATTGGTGGATGGAAAATCAGTAGATTTTAATTATATTCTCCAAGATAAAGACCGCGTAAGCGTATATCCTGTTTTTGAATCTTTCAATATTTCCAATGTTACTCATCTTAGAAAGATCCCTCTTCGCAGGAATAAATTTATAGCCGATATCAACCTTGGGGATATCGTTAAATACATGCGAGCCCTGGGACTTGATCTATTTTACGATTCCTTGCTCTCCACTCGTGAAATAATTGAAATATCCAAAAGAGAAAACAGGATAATCCTGACGAAGGACAGCAAGCTCCTTAAATTCAAAGATGTAAGCCATGGAATTTTTATACATCCTGGTACAACGATAGAACAGATAAGACGAATCCTCAATTACCTGGATATTAAAGATGACATCAAGCCTTTTTCAAGATGTCTTCAATGCAATACCCTTTTAGATGTCGTACCAAAGGATAAAATCTTAGATAGAATCCCTCCAATGACAAAAGAGTTCTGCGATAAATATGTTCAATGTAGATCCTGTGATAAAATTTATTGGGAAGGAACTCATTTTATAAATATGAAAAAGGTTTTAAAACAAATACTCGCTTAATCTTTTTCAAATTCCTGTTATTACACTATTTCTTAATTAAACTTGTATGTTATGAAAAAGCCGGTTTCATCAGAAATCGGCTTTTTTGCGTTTTGTGACCAAATCGTGCCCAACAGGATTTGGAGGGGGTCTTTTTGGTTGAATTTTAGAGGGCAAATTGATGGTTTTTGGTGGAAAATGATATCTGAATTTCACAAGTTTTTAGGAGGATTGGTGGGCGTTGATTAGTTGGAGTTATTCACAGTGCAAGGCAACTGACTCATGACAGGAAGCCTGTGAGTACTACTCAAGTCAATCCACCAATTAATAACATACATTTTTAAATAGGGTCCCAAACATTATAATATCCAGCTGACCAAAAGCCCTTTTTTAATTCTTCTTTGAATTGAAATGCTTTTTCAGCTTTGTCTTTGCTAGAATATGAGCCGAGAATAAAATGAATAAAATGCCTCGATTTTTCATGAAGTTCAATTCCAACAATTGACCAATTACCATCTGCTCTTTTGCACATTACTAAAATTGATGTTTCTTTCTTAAGGATAACAGCTTCAAGTACTGTGAGTTCGGGACAAATATCATCATGATCACTATAAGCTAATACAGCTCCAACCTTTAGATTTTGAAAGTAATCGTAAAGGCGATCAGTTCCAAAATTATGAGGACAACTAGGAAAATAAGCAGCCGCTCTCCACATATGTTGTGCGCACCATGGTGTTAAGGCCAACTCTAGCCCCGGCTCTCTCATAGCTAAACCAACCTCCCACTTTTGAAGTGGTTGATAAACTCTTTCAGCAAAAGAACCATTACGATTGATTGTACCAGTTGGTTTTGCAGATTTATTATCAGAATTGGCCCAAATATCCATACGCAGCTTAGTATTATTTGCTTCTTCTTGTGTTACTGTTCGCATCCATTTGAAATTAGGGATACCTTGAAGTTCATTTAGCATCGAAGGATTTTCAAGAAATGCCTCAATGCTACCGCAAAGATATTCAATTTTTTTTCGAGTCACTGGATTTTTAAGCGCGTTCTCTATACGAGTGAGCCATCTTAGATTTTCAGGACGATTATTCCTACAGTTTGAATCAATATGGTCTACCACATATTTAGGGTCAGGTGGTTCTCCATGAAAAGCGGTTGCCACAATTCTATGAACTCGAACACCCGAGATAAGTAAATATGGATTTGCTGAATTCTCCCTTCCAAATGTCCACTTATTATCATTGGGACGCGCACGCTTACCGTCTGGCTGATGTCGAAATACCGCTCCATTGTCCCGAACGGAATAATGTTCTCTCTTAAATATACATTTTCTTTCTTGGATGAAATCATTAACATCAACTGCTGCCATATCGCTCTCCTGCTTCCTTAATTCAAATAAAACTCAAAAATGATCAAGATGTGCCCGTTTCATAGCATTTCTTCGTGTTGGAAATCGGCAAGGCGCTTTCCAAGCGCATGAACAAGTTCTTCATCCAAACGATTGGCGAGCCATTTGGTAAGAGAGTCCAAAAACCATTCTGGCCTGTCGTAGTAGCTCGGCAAAGACGCTTGGCATACGATCATAGCGTCAGATTTTACCATGTCGGCAGAGTTCGCCGTAGCTCGCCCCACATGGCGGATAGCTTCCATGGCAGCAGCAGCCCGTTCGGAGTTTGAGAGTGCTGAAAGCTCCAGCGCGGAAATCAAATGTGAAGCGAGATCACGTGTCTTTGATATGGACTCTTTCGTATCTGAATGGAACTTTCCGGGATCGCTGGTTCTTGCAAACTCCTCGAAAGACCTTGCTCCGTCCTTCACATCCTTCATCAGATCATCTTGTGGAGACACGAAATCAAAGCGTAGCTGATTAATACGGTTCCATGCCCGTTCGAAGTCTTCTTCGTTCCAACCTGATGGAAGTCTCGCGGCCTCTTTCAGAAGGGCGAGGATTTCTTCTGGGGTTTCTCGACGAGGACGGAGGCCCATACCAAGTTGCCACTCCTTAAACACTTGATTCTTAAGCTTCTTCAGCTCTTGTTTCTTACGGAAACGGGCCTGTTTTTCTGCGTTGCTTATTGGCATGGCTTTAGTCTCGTTACTTTTTATTATAGTTACGTAACTATTAAAACACAACTCTTGTTCTGTCAACCATTTTTTAACGGGAAAACCGCTATGTCATTAAATATAAAAAGGAAAGATGCTTAGATGGAAGTGTCCCGGAAAAGACAGTTGATGTCACGCTGCAAAGTTGTACCTTAAGCGAAAGCCGGTTTCATCAGAAATCGGCTTCTTTGCGTTTTGTGACCAAATCGTGCCCAACAGGATTTGGGGAGGTGGATTTTAGATCAAATTTGGTGGTCAAACTGATGGGTTTTGGCGGAAAATGATATCTTATTTTCACAAGTTTTTAGGAAGATTGGTGGGTGTTGATGTGTAGGAGACATCCACAAAAAAAGCAGGGCCAAAATTGACCCTGCTCAAATTACTCAAACTCCCCTGCATAGGCATTAAAAAATAGATTTTCAAGACTTTAACTTTTCTACCGTCCCCTCAGCATCACCAGTTGGAATCTCCATAACAGGTATGCGATTAACGGTTGCTCCGGCAAGTACCAATTGAAGATTTGCTGAAGCCATTGCTTCTGCAGATTCGCTTTCTATGATAGAAACACTTACCATATCACCTCTTTCGAGCTCCATTCCGGGAAAAGGGTTGCCTTGGCAGGAATACATGGCCAATAGTTTATAGCCTTCTGGTGGATTTTTACCTAACTTGTCAGCTGCTTGAGCAACTTCCGTCAATTTATCTATATTGTAAGTCGTGATACTCAAGAATTTCATTTTACTCCTCCTCTTATCCGGCATTAGTTGAAAATTATATTTTCCAAATAAAATGCCTTGAATGGGAATGATGTTTATCTGTTTTCTTATTATTACCTAAATATGTAAAGGGCGGGTCTTGTATCCTCGCCCTTTATCAACTTTTCAACCTAAACTTGATTTTTATGGCATTTCCATCTCGCCTTCCACTTCAACATAGCTTTGTTTTGGGGTCAGCATATAACTATTAAAAGTCCCACCACCACTTACTCCTTCAAATTTACCAGTGCCACCCGTTATTGTATATACCCCTTTCCATTGACCCTTTGATACAGGCTTTCCTTTAAATGATCTGATCATTTTATCGCCATCTTTGTCGGTATGTATCCCATGACCCGTCATATAAATTTCTGCCGGCTTGTTAGGATTAATATCCATGAAACCAACCCCTCTGTCGGCAAATTTTTCTCCACTAATTTCATTAAAATAGATGGCTTGATTTTCAAAAATAAGAATTATATGTCCTTCTTCATCTCCAACTTCAATTTGATTTACCGTAGTTGTATAACTTGCCCCGTGTGACTTAATTTGATGTTTTTCTCCTGCTGCTGCAAAGTCAAGAACAATAAACCCAAATACAAAAACAATCACAGTTGTGAGGATAACTAATTTTGATTTAAACATTGTTGAGCCTCCTTTCCCAAAAGCTTAAGAGTGGTAGCCAACATATGGTTAAAAATGCGTCTCTGCCTTGCCATCAATAACTACCTGCAATATTTCAGGTGGAACTTGATTAACTCCAATTCCCCAATTATCAAAATCAACTAAGGCATATTCATGCCGATTACTGATATTTCTTATTGCCTTTAATATGGCATAGGTGCCTCCACAGTATGCACGAATCCTATGGAGGCTTCACATGGCAACTTCAGATGTCCTACTATCAGATAGGGTATCATTCTGGTTTTGTGGGCTATGTAAAAGTGAATTTTGTGGGCAGATTGAGGGTCTGGTCAGATCAGGTGTAATTATTAAGCTTTAGTGTCAGATCAAGCGAGATTTAAGTGTATAGTTCAATTGATACATGGATTGAAGGAATGGGTCAAGTGAATTGTTTCTATGGCTATTATTTATGAATATCCTTACGGAAAACCTACTGCAAGTTGCCCAAAGATAGATGGAGATAATCGTGACAATTGATATTATTTGCTTTCTTGCTGATATGCTTTGGTTATGCTTCACATTTTGAACAGTTCAGCCCGCAATATGCGATCATTTTATCCCCCTTTTAAAAAATCCATATTTTTGCAAGATTTGGCTTGTTGTAATTATTTTCATACATCAGCAAAAATTTAGGGGTCTGATAACTTTGTTCTTGTTGGAGATACATGAGTTCGTATCACCGGTCATCACTTGGACCAATGGTTGTCATTCTTTTAGTATTAGAGTAAATGCCAAGGTTATGATTTAAAATCAACGATGTTCGGAGAATACAAAAAATATGAAAGTCGCAAACTATGCCTACTTTACATAATTGAAAATTAAAAGTGGTTTTCACATTAAATGCCCCTTTAACAAAACAGAGTTATCCCTTATAATTATTTCGCTATGTTGTCTCTTAAAAGTGTTAGCCCGTCTTCACGGGCTTTGAGAATGGTTTTCAAGCTAACGCCTTTCATCTCCTGGCGGAGGATGACAAAATCTTTCAACACTTGGCGATACAATAGATATTCATCTTTCCCCGAGATATTCGCTGCGACCTTTGAGGTGTAAAGAAAATTGTCGACCGGCCCGTTTTTTCCGTTTCGATTTCCCTCGGAAAGATCGACACAATGATCCTGATAAACCTGAAAACAGTGCACCATCGGAAGGTAGGGAAGATTATATTTGTCCAGAATTTTTCCTGTCCCGCTAACAATTTCTTCGGTCATGGCGTAAATTCCGATGTTCTTTACGATCTTTAAGTTCAGTTCGGCCGCAAGGATGGCAATGACAGTATGCTTGGTGGTGCAGCTTCCCTTTTTCTCCTTAAAAAGAATCATCAGGTCATCCCGATTTGAGTTGTAGCCGTAAGGCAGTTCATGCACGTAGCGGCAGGCATTCTGGAAATCTTTTATCCCCAGATCCAGAAAAATCTGTGCAATTAAGCCCGCTTTTTCTATCGGTTTGTTTGGGAAAGCAGTATGTTTTTTCATTTGCTAATATTAAAGCCTTTGGCAAGAAAAGCTTCAGCGACAAATCTGCTTTTGAAATCAGTTTTGCTCTCCGTTATAATACCGATCTCTTTTCCAGGGACGTGGCAAAAGCCATGAACTGGGTTAGAAAAAGGTCAGAAAATTATGACTTTGAGGGGCAGTGAAGGAATCGTGTTAACACCTATCCAAAGCCAAAGACATTGAATCTCATCAATGCATTTTTTTCATAATATTTTCGTGATCTAATAAATATTCGTAATGAGCAGCAACATCATTGATCGTTCTATCATTAACTTCGAGAGCCTCTTTTGGATATTTTTTATTGGCTCTTTCAATCGCCTTTTGAATTTTTTTCCCTTTCTGTAACCATCTCAAAACTTCTTTATCATACCTCACTTCTTCTCGTGTACGATCTCCTATGATCTCCTGGCTTCGTTGCAAGTACTGATTTAAAAAATCCACTATTTATCCTTTCGCAATTTCTTCAAAATATTACTAAAATTGGTTGGTCTTTTACCTGACTGATTACCGTACTGGCTACCAGGAGCCAGATAACAATTTCAAAGATAGCAAGGCAAAACGCTATCAGAGTTCTGCCTTGGACAGTAACAATGGTACGGACGGTTCCAATACCCGACTGTCAATCAGGCAATTGATGACCGGCGTGGAGACCTGATCAATTTCAGAGAGTGGCTGTGGGTTTTTATTGTATGATTGAATCGGTGGTTTTTAATACAGTAAATTTTTCATCGGTCGGCGGGAAGGCTTTGTTAAATAGCCTTAAATGGTGAGGAATTGTCAAACTTGATGTAATCTTCGATATTAGCCTGAGATTTATATTCGTAGACTTGATTCGACAATCATTTTGTTGGTGGCTTTCAAGTCTGAGTCAACTGCGAGAATTTGATAACACGAAAACACAACTTAAAAAAAGCATTGCAGTGATACTTCATATCTTCCGAAGGACAATGACCGTTCTATTGGGTATGTAAATACTCAGAAATGACCTATCCGTCGACTGTGAGGCATTCGCCAGTGTATCATGCTCCTGGTCCGGGTTCAGGCGCCCATGGCCACCGAATGCTTCTGTATCGCTATCCAATATCATTCGATACCTGTGCCGGCCTTTGTCGCGATATGATAGTCGGTGTAAGACTGCTTGGGGTTAAAGTTAAAAGCGAATATCAGGCCAGCCCGTTCGAAAACGAGGATCTTGTCCTCTGAATTCTCGGACAGCAGACAGATATTGGGATACTCCAGAAGCTTGGCCTGTTTGGCCAGTTGGATCATAGCGTTGTCAAAGACGTAGAGAAACCGGTACTTTAGATCGGGGTTGTCCACGAGATGCCACTGGCGCCTGGCGTATCGATAGGACCAGGCATTTCCCTGGCGAGGGAAATCAATCCACTCCGGATGCCCGAACTCATTGCCCATGAAGTTCAAATATCCACTGCCGGCCGTAGCAAGGGTAATGAACCGAATCATTTTGTGGAGTGCAAGGCCCCGGTCGACTGCCAGATGGTCGTCGCCGACCGACATATGCTCGTACATGTCGGCGTCGATGAGCCGGAAGATGATGGTTTTGTCTCCGACCAGCGCCTGGTCGTGGGACTCGGCATAACTGATGGTCTTTTCTTCCTGACGGCGGTTGGTCAGTTCGTACCAGAGACCGCCCATATGCCAATCGTCATCCAAGATATCTTCCAGTAGTTTGATCCAGTAGTCCGGCACCCCCATTGCAAAGCGGTAGTCAAAACCGCATCCACCGTCAGCGGCCGGCAGTGCCAGGCCCGGCATGCCGCTGATGTCTTCGGCAATGGTAATGGCGTCCGGGCGAAGGGCGTGAATCATCCGGTTTGACAGGGTAAGATAGGTTAGCGCATCCTCGTCGACACTGTCGTTGAAATAGTCTTCATAGGAGGTAAAGGCCGCCGTACCTATGCCATGGTGAGTGCAAAGCATGCTTGTGATGCCGTCGAAGCGGAACCCGTCCACCTTGAATTCGTCCAGCCAATAACGGCAGTTGGAAAGCAGAAAATGAACCACCTGCGGCTTGCCGTAATCAAAGCAACGGGAATCCCAGGCCGTATGGTGCCCACGTGGGCCCTCGTGGAAATAAAGGTAAGGGGTTCCGTCAAAATGGCTAAGTCCCTCAACCTGGTTGGAGACCGCATGGGAATGGACGATGTCGATGATCACGGCCAGTCCGGCGGCATGGGCGTTGTCGATCAAGGCCTTGAGATCTTCGGGCGTACCGAAGCGTGATGAGGCGGCGAAGAAACTGGATACATGGTAACCGAAGCTGCCGTAATAGGGGTGCTCCGGAATGGCCATCAGTTGAAGGGTGTTGTAGCCCGAAGCGACGATGCGCGGGATGATGTTGTCGCAGAACTCCTTGTAGGTCCCCACTTTGGCCTCTTCCTGGGCCATCCCTACATGGGCCTCGTAGACAAAGACGGCCTCATCATGACGCCTGAAATCAGGATGCTGCCATTGGTACGGTACGATTGGCCGCCACACCTGGGCGTTAAAAATTAGGGTTTCGGGATCTTGAACAACCCGCCGGGCATAGGCCGGAATTCGGTCACCGCTGCCCCCTGCCCAGTACATGCTCAGACGATACAGATCGCCGTGTTTCATCGTGTCAGCGCCCAAATGGATTTCCCATATTCCCTGGTCCTCGATCCGCTCAAGAGCAAAGGCCTTTTGTTTCTGCCATCCGGTCATATCCCCAATGAGATAAACGGCCGTGGCATTGGGAGCCCACTCCCTGAAAATCCAACGGTTGCCCTTGAAATGAAGCCCGAAGTACTCGTGTCCAGAGGCGAAATCCTGGAGCGTCACCAGGTCCTGAGTCAGTCGTGCTGCCATTTCACGGACTTTTTTTATCCGTCTCAACAAAACGGTTTCATACGGTTCGAGATAAGAATCCCGGTCAAGTATTTTGCCAACCAGCTTGGCGTCCGACATCTTCATATCAGTCTATGTCCACCACTGAGTTTTCGCAGTCGGCAAAGTTGCTGCGGACATATCTATCCGCCTCCACGTCGTTTTCCCATCGGATTCCGTCGAGGATGTAGCGAAACTCATAGGCCCTTGACGTGTCCAGGTCGACGGTGACCGTAAATTCACCACTTTTCAGAGGCTTCATGGGTGTTTCGGTAATACCCCAATTGTTAAAATCACCCACGAGGTTGATACGCTTAGCCGAGTTAGCTGCTGCTTTGGTAACCCTGAAGGTCACTTTACAAACGGGTTTGGTTTTAAGATAACGTTTTTTCAAGCTCATATTTTCCCTTTTTGTATTAACGGTAAGACAGATTCGTCTTTTATTTATCGATAAACAGGCCATTTAGGCTCCGGCTTCGCGTAGTACGATGCCGATGAGGTCCTGTGCTTCCTGTTGTATCTTTTTCAGATGCGCATCCCCTTTGAAGCTTTCCGCATAAATTTTATAGATATCCTCGGTACCGGACGGTCGAGCAGCAAACCAGCCGTTTTTTGTCACGACTTTCAACCCGCCGATGGCCTCCCGGTTGCCTGGTGCCTGAGTATATGTCCCAACGATGGTCTCTCCGGCGAGCTCTTTGGTGTTGATCATATCTGCTGAAAGCTTTTTCAACACCTCCTTTTGCGCGGCGGTTGCCGGTACATCAATGCGTTCATACACGGAAGACCCGAATTGTTCCTCGAGTGACGCGTAGATCTCCCCCGGATCTCTGCCGGTTTTGGCCATGATTTCCCCAGCCAAAAGATCCATGATAATGCCGTCCTTGTCCGTGGTCCACACCGAGCCATCCCGGCGCAAGAAAGACGCCCCGGCGCTTTCTTCTCCACCGAAACCGTATTCGCCGCTCATGAGTCCGTCCACGAACCATTTAAAACCGACCGGCACTTCTGACAGGCTTCTTTGGAGATGGTCCGTCACCCTATCGATGATCGAGGTGGACACCAAGGTTTTGCCAACAGCTGCCGATGGCCGCCAGTCAGGTCTGTTTTGAAACAGATACCAGATGGAAACGGCCAGGTAATGATTGGGATTGAGCAACCCGGCGCTTTTTGTGACAATCCCGTGGCGGTCGACATCCGTGTCGTTCCCAAATGCTATGTCAAACTTGTCCTTGAGGTTAATCAGCCCTTGCATGGCAAAGGGTGAAGAGCAATCCATGCGGATTTTACCGTCTTTGTCCAGGGTCATAAACGAAAAGGTGGGATCTACGACCGGGTTGAGGATTTCAAGGGAAATTCCATAATGCTCGGCAATGGGCGACCAGTAGTGTACAGCGGCCCCACCCAGGGGATCCACACCAAGCTTGAGTCCGGATGCGGCTATCATCTCCATGTCGACCACGTTGGCAAGGTCCGCCACATAGGGGCTAATATAGTCATATTCGTGGGTCGTTGCAGCTTTAAGGGCTTTCTCAAAAGGCATCCGTTTGACGCGATCATGCCCATTGCCAAGTATCTCGTTGGCTCTGTCGGCAATGTGCTGGGTGATTGCATTGCCCGCCGGCCCGCCATGGGGGGGATTGTATTTGAATCCGCCATCTTCAGGGGGATTGTGCGAAGGGGTGATGACCACACCGTCGGCAAGGCCTTGTTGCTTGTTTTGATTGGTGGTCAGGATGGCATGCGAAATGACCGGTGTGGGCGTATAGCCCAGTCCTTTTGGGATCATGACGGTCACACCGGCAGCGGCAAAAACCTCGAGCGCGCTGGCCAGGGCCGGTTCGGACAGGGCATGGGTATCCATGCCCATGAAAAGCGGTCCGTTGATATGTTTAGAGGCCCTATATTCACAAAGTGCCTGACTGATCGCCAGAATGTGATCTTGATTAAAACTGTTTTTCAGTGACGAGCCACGATGGCCCGAGGTTCCAAAAACAACTTGCTGAGCCGGCTCTGAAACGTCCGGTTTATGGGTGTAGTAAGCTGAGACGAGCCTTGGAATGTTGGCCAGAAAAGATTTCGGTGCCACTTCTCCGGCGAGTGGGTGAATTTTCATGTTGGATCGCTCCTGTATGCTTCGTTATTCAATAGGACCTATCTCAAAAATAATCTAAGCGCCCCTAGCGGCGCTTCTGACCCAGCTCAAAATGCTCACATACGACGTGTATGCTCCGTTTTCTCGCCCTCTCACGCCTTACCAGGAACCTTAATCTTAATTTTGAGATAGGTTCTAAACTGAAAGATATCTGCGCCGGCTTCGATCCGATGGGCCAATTCGTTATTAAATCCAATATAAATACCCACCTGGTCGGGGTAGCTGTGCCTGAGCCATTCAAAAAAATCATGGTAACGCGGTTCGCCCGAACCGAGCACGATCATTTGTGTATCCAGCTGTAGAATCTTAGACGATAACTCAATTGCTAATTGGTTATACGCTTGTCTTCAGTTAAATAATTAAGGGGCGCTTCAACATTTTCTCATAAAGCTCGATATATTGCTGAGCAGTTGCAGCATAGGTAAATTGGGCGGTACTTTCGGTCATGATCCTTTTGATTTGCTTTGCCTTTGTACGATCGGGCAAATTATAAAATTTCATGGCCTGGTTGATGGCATAGAAGAGGCCATTGGCGTCAAAGGTTTTAAACAAAAAGCCGTTGCCGGAATTGCTTTCAACATTCAGATCTTTAATGGTATCATGGATCCCGCCAGTATCATGGGCCACCGGAAGGGCGCCGTAAAGAGGGGCTATCATTTGCGGAAGACCGCAGGGCTCGAAACGTGAGGGCATCAGGATAAAATCCGCAGCCGCATACGTCAAATGCTCCAGCCGGTAATCAAAATCGCAGATTGCCACGCGGGTTTGAAATCCGTGATAATGGACAATGTCTCTGAATATCATCTGGTAATTGCCGTCGGCGACAAAGATGACCTGCAGATTCTGGTCCCAGTATTTCGAAATAAACTGGTAAAAAATTTCCGATAGCAGTTGGCATCCCTTTTGAACCGGATCGAGCCGGGATGCCCAGAAGAAGACTGGTGCTTTTTTATCTTTGATTAGGCCTAGCTTGTCCTGCAAAAACAGCTTGTTTGCCCGCTTACCCGAAACATAGTTCCCCACGCTGTAATTTTTCTTGAGGTGTTTGTCAGTGGCAGGATTAAAAGCCGGGTCCGGTGCATTCAGAATTCCATAGGCACAGTCGGCATAATATTTATTGGCCAATTCCCGCTGGATGGGAGGCTCGATAAAATGATGCTGCCCGTGAACAATTTCCTCCAGGAAGGTCGGACTGACGACATTGACAAAATGAGCGGCAAAAATTCCGCTGGTGAGCATATCTACAGGAATGGTATCCCTTGCGTCTTCATAGCTTTCGGCCATTTTTTCGCAATACAAATTCTGCCAGAAATAGGCGGCATCAATTCCCCGGTCCTCGATATAGGCCAGGGTTGTTTTTACGGTGTGTATGTTGTGAATCGTAAAAAGACAGGGGATTCCCATCTGCCGGGCCATCGCCGGAATTAGACCGGTCATCCAGTCGTTACAATGAATCAGATCCGGTTGAACTTGGGGGACGATATGACTGATCACCTCACGCTGAAACGCCAGGGCGAGTTTAATGTTTTCTTCTCCATGCCCAGAGTACACACGGTTGATGTAATAAAAGGCCCGGTCTCTTGCCAGATGGATGTGATCATCGGGCATGCTGCGATGGATTCTACGGATCTCATTTTTTAAAACAGGGGTCAGCCCGTCACTGAAGATGGCACGGTAGTCCGGAAGGGCGACATGCACGTCGGCCCCCTGTTCAAACAGGGCCGT
Source organism: uncultured delta proteobacterium (assembly GCA_963744665.1). Taxonomy (GTDB): domain Bacteria; phylum Desulfobacterota; class Desulfobacteria; order Desulfobacterales; family B30-G6; genus B30-G6. The sequence goes on from CAVUUM010000026.1 coordinate 265,190, forward strand.
GATCAGGGCGGCTGAAACGTCGGCAAGGCCCCCTGCTTTGGCTGTAAAAAAGGAAGCCAGATCTCCCATGCGGTCCGGCAAATAGGTGACCTCCGGCGTCACGATTAGAATGCGTGGATTTTTGGATTGATCTTGCATTTCTGTGGGTGTCTTTTTTTTATAATACCTTTATGGCTCTCACCTGAAAAACGTCCGCAGACCTCACAATACGCCAATGATAGTTCTACTATACGAGCTTAGCTTCCATTATGATCTTCGCATTCAACAGCCGTGATATTGGACATCCTGCCTTGGCGTTGTTTGTTGCCTTATCAAAGGCAATCGGATCTGCGTCAGGAACTGCTGCGGCGACATATAGTTGTACTTCAGTAATGGTGAATCCTTTATCGGTCTTCTCAAGAGTAACAGTTGCAATAGTGTTAATGCTCATTGCCTTTAGACCCTCTTTTTCCAATTGACCAGAAAGGGCCATCGAGAAACAGCCAGCATGAGCGGCCGCTATTAATTCTTCAGGATTAGTGCCCTTGCCTTCCTCAAATCGTGTGCTGAAAGAGTACTGACTGTCTGAAAGAACGCCGCTATCTGTTGAGATGGTTCCTTTTCCATCTTTTAGACTACCCTTCCATATAGCTGAAGCCTTACGTTTCATAATTTCCTCCTTTGCTCATATTCTTACCTTTTTGCTCTAGTGGGGTCATCTAACAGTGAATATACGGATCCGTATAAGACGCTGTATGCCTGATTTATTATAAAAACACAAGATCAGGAAATTATACAAACCATAAGATGTTGTTATTTCAAGTCCAGTGTAAAAAATGTGATATATTCAAAAAAGTTAGCAGGAAACTAAATATCCGAGGAATTCAGATAAATGGAGAAAAATCCAGTTATCAAACTTAACGAAATTATTGCCGATACCATCTGGTTATGCCCAAGGTATCACGGGAGCCTCTATCAATGCAAGATTTGGCCTGTTGTGATTATTTTCGCACACCGATAATACTTAAGGGCTATGATAACTGCAACTTTATTGGAGTGAACATCGGTTTACTCAATTATCTCGATCGCTGTTATTGTCTGTTTCTTTATATCCCCATTTGCCATGTTCATCTATAAACGAATTCAACACCCAACTAACAATACTTATCAAGAGTGAACCAGATAAAGCAGGCCAAAATCCATCGAGCTCGAAACCGGAAATTACACCTGAAGCCATCAATAATAGGATTGCGTTTATCACAAAGGTAAAGATCCCTAAAGTCATGATATTTAGTGGCAGGGTCAGCATGATTAATATCGGTCTAAAAAAGGCATTAAGGATTCCCAATATGGCAGCTGCAGAGAGAGCAGATAAAAACCCAGTCACACGTATTCCATTAAGCAGATAAGATGCGATTATGATAGCAATGGTTAAAACAAACCACTTTATAAAAATACCCAAAATAGTATCTCCCATTTATCTATAAATTTTATCCCTCATACTATTAACCAAGGCCGAGGACTTCTTGCCATATTGCTTTGTTATCAGATCCAAATAACCAGCGTGGTTTACAATAGATAGTGTTGATTTTTAGAAAACAATGAATCAGGAAAAGCCGAGGTGTGTTTGAAAATCAGGTTTGGTTCAAATCTGATTCATAACTCAAAACATACTATCAGAATATCTTATAATCTACAACGTGTGGCTAATTCGAGATCACATCAAGGGTTGTGATATGTTCAGATAAATTATCTAAAACCAACTATCAGCTGGTTAAAGATAGATAATGTCCAGGTTATCACCCCGCCCAGATAACTGTTTTTTTCGAGCATATCTGTAATGGAAATGGTTCCCTTGCTGGTACAGATACCAACTTTCTTACAAAAATGCAAAAAAGGGAGAATCTATCAAATAGATTTCCTAAATAAGCTCAACTCAGTTTTCAACCATATGCCCTCCGTTCGGATTTTCATCGTTGCAAGGTGGGTTTTGATTAATAAATAAATGCGGTAAAAGTCGGCCATTCGATCGCCTGATTGACTTCATGGTGATTATGTCAACTATTTGATATTCCATTTATTTTGAGTGTGTTACAAAACATCAAATAGGAGTAGGTCTTCGAGATTGTTGAAATCTAAAGTTTCCCGTACCGATGATTATTCAAAGGTTTCTATTGGCAATTCAAATTAGTAGTTTATTCAACAAAAGTTGGAATTTAATGCTGTCAAAGATTAGTTAAACTTAAAAAAAACGAATATTAAAGGCATTTATTTCTCATCGTCTCCGCCATCATGTTTGCCGGGTAGCAAGTGGCTGGGGAGAGCATGCCTCGGGTTACAAGCTATTCCGGATCAATATCCCTGGAACAAAGGATTTTCTTATTAAAATTCATCTACTTTGACTCGTTGGAATAGTTTTCACGATTATAGCGATTAGTTGAACGCCTCCGCAATTGCAGGCAGCACTATGCTGCCCTATATCTGTCATAACCTAAAAGTTCTCTTTGATTATGGTCTTGACACGTTGTGGCTGGTGTCAGTATTTTACAAGCACAAACTGAATAAACATGGAAAATGGATGAGTCAGAAATGTTTATCTACCTTGACACAGAAACAACAGGATCTGAAAAAGAGGACAAACTCTGCCAGATCGCATTCAAAACCGATGAGGGATCCATTGTCGATGAACTGTTTAATCCGGGCATGAAGATCTCAATCGAGTCGATGGCCGTTCATCACGTCACCAATGACATGGTTGCCGACAAACCTCCATTTAAGTATAGCCCCGTTTTTATGCAACTGCAAACGATGTTCAAACGTGACAATACCGTAATGGTCGGACACAATGCCAAGTTCGATGTCAGCATACTTAGCCGAGAAGGCCTTCACCCATCAAAGGTTATCTGTACCTACAAACTGGCGCGCTTCTTGGACAGGGACGGCGTCCTTCCCGAATACAATTTTCAATATCTGAGGTACTATATGAGACTGAATGTTGAAGCCATACCCCATACCGCCATGGGTGATGTCATGGTTCTGGAAAAAATCTTCCAAAAGCTTTATTCCAAGTTTAAAAAAGTCTCCAAGGCAAACCCTGTTGCTGAGATGATCAACATCAGCAACTCTTCCTCCAAGATAGCCTTTACCCCTTTGTGGAATACGAGGGTATGAATTATTTACATTGGATTCCGATCATCTTACATTTTTTGGTAGCGGTTTTTGCCGCCGGCCACGCACTTATATTTAAAACTGATCCAAGAGCCGCTTTGGGATGGGTTGCAGTATGTCTGATGTTTCCTTTGCTGGGGCCATTGCTGTATTTTCTTTTCGGTATCAATCGGATCCGCACCAGGGCTCAAAAGCTTAACCGCTTTTTTCCCTTTCATGTTGATATGGGTTCAGAGCCGACTGATGATCCATCGGAACCTGTCCTTTCCTCTTTGGCCGTTTCCCAGGAGCTTTCCGAAATCGTACGGATTTCATGTGCCGTAACACGTCGGCCAATTGTTGGTGGAAACACCCTTACCCTTCTGAAAAACGGCGAACAAGCTTATCCAGCGATGATAGATACTATTAAAAACTCCCAACATTCGCTTTTTTTATCGACCTATATATTTGAAACCAATACGGCCGGCCGTCAATTTATTGATGCATTAACCCAAGCAGCTCGGCGCGGTGTTGATGTTCGAGTAATCATTGATGGCATTGGTGAATTGTACACTTTTCCATGGGCCAGCACGCTTCTTAAGAAGCACGGCGTGCACACAGCCAGATTTATGCCACCAAAACTTATTCCGCCAACGCTTCATATCAATTTGCGCAACCATCGAAAAATTCTAGTTGCTGATGGTCAGATAGGCTTCATTGGCGGTATGAACATCGGCAATCGGCATCTTGCTGAACTTCGGGAGAACAAACGCCCTGTGGTTGACCTACATTTTTATTTGATGGGCCCGGTTGTTAAACAGATTGAACAAATATTTCTTGAAGACTGGGTGTTTTGCACAGGGACTCAAATGCCTATTATAAAAGCGATACCGTCGATTGCCGCCGGTGACGTTCTCTGTCGGACCATAGTCGATGGTCCTAACGAAGACCATGATAAGCTTTCAACGATAATGTTCGGTGCCGTTGCAACAGCACGCCGTAAGATTTCAATTATGACACCGTACTTTCTGCCCTCCCGTGAGCTTATAGCGGCCCTGCAAAACGCTGCTTTGCGTAATGTTGAAGTTAATATCCTCCTGCCGGCAAAGAACAATTTACCTTTTGTTCAGTGGGCAACAACAAAAATGCTCTGGCAACTTTTGCGAAGGGGCGTGCGAATTTTTTATCAGCCGCCGCCGTTTGTGCACAGCAAGCTGTTTATCGTTGACGACCAATATGCCCAGATTGGTTCTGCAAACATCGATCCCAGAAGCCTGCGCTTAAATTTTGAATTAGCTGTAGAGGTTTTTGGAAAACCGGTTTTGGAAATTTTATCGCCCCACTTTTACGAGAGTCTGGCGAAATCACGGGAAATTACTTTTGAAGAAGTCGAAGCCCGTTCTATTCCCGTACGGATTCGGGATGCCACAGCTTGGCTTTTTTCACCTTATCTATAATTTTCAAGAGATCGCATAACACAGCTAAAGTTGTTACTGAGAGTATAAGCAATAAAATCGTAGCTTGAAAGCGTGGATAAAAAGCGGTCCCCTTAGGGCGGAAGGAACGTATGCTGGCCCTGGGGAAAAAACTGGGCTTCAAAGTGGAAAAACATCCCGATGTAGGCGAATGTGAACTGACGTGCCACCTGGTTCCCTGAACACACATTCATATGCGGGTGTCCAAATGTCAACCGAGTTTCGTATCAACGTCTATATCGCCTCCATATCGATTTCAGCAAAGTCGAACCAAAAGCCACTCTTGGTAACGAAGTCCAATTCAGCTTGAACCAGCTGCAAATGTTCATTTTCGATCTCTAGGAAACGGGCAAACATTCGCTGGCCATCATCTGAAAGTTCTGCCACGAGCCCCTCGTAAAAGTTGCTCGTTTCGATCTCCGCCTTGAGCGCCCGCTCCAGGATCTGCCGCTCCTTACCCAGGGACTTGCCGGAAAATTCGTCGCTGAGCTTATCCATTTCGGCCAGAATGAGATCGGCCGGGGGCAATCGCGAAGGGATTGCATCGAAGGTAAGCACCCCTTGGTCTTGCCATTCGATCAATTTATGCTGGAGATAGTCCAAATGCCCCTGCTCTTCGTCGGCCAGCATGCCCAGGACTTTTTTGCCCCTTGCATCTTCCACTTCGTCGGCCGCTTGTTTGTAGACGGCCAGGATTCTGGTTTCATATTCGATCGCCGTTCGGATGGCTTCTTCGATTTTCATATTACCTCCTTCATTAAAAACAACTTCCATCTTATGCTCATAGTGAATGGCACTCCTTACACTTGGTCGGGCCATGCGGTTTTCCCTGTGAGAGCAAATCTTTATGGCATGCTTGGCAAGCATTCATTACCGATTTCTTGTCAATAACCTTTTCTTGTTTTAATTTGACAATAACACCCTTTTCCCGGGGGAATGCTTTATGACAGATCTGACAATCGTTGTTCAGGGCCTTTTGATGTCTATGATGAGGAAACGGCACTTTTCCGGTTGAGCCCCCCTCGAGCACCATATCAGCCGTTCCAATATTTTCTGATGGAACTGTCGTCGTAGCAAATAGAATAATCAAAAAACATCCAAGAAAAAGCCAAAAAGTGTTTTTGTGCATTGAATTTCTCCTTATATGCCGATTCAATTGGATTACCATCCGGTATCGGAGGTACCGGTTTCTGAAGCAATGCCCTTTAGAAGCCTTCCTAATATATCTGCACCGGTAATGACACGTTTGACCTCGTCAGTCCATACCAGGATGATATCATGGTCAACCACATCGTCGTGGAGGTCTTTCGGATAGGCTTTCAAGTTTTGAATCGCTTCACCCAGGGTGACATTTACATCCGTAATCGTTATCGGGCGGTGGCAGAAAATCAGGGGTTTACAGGAAGCTTTTCTGAAAAGTGCCGATCGCAAGAATCCATCAGCATCTAACACCAACTCAGGTAAGTTCTGTTGGTTTGCCAAGATAACCCATTTCTTGCCTGATTTGTCAACTGTCCTTAAAAAGGATTCTTCGGGTGAAGCAACGAACTCAGGAAATAATATTTTTCCCTGTGGGTCAACTGACATGACAATGACGCTTTGCGGGTCGACCGGTTCCCCCTCCTGGGTAGCCAGCAAATCATCCAGAGCCAGAAAGTTGAGCGCACCGGCACCTTCTACGGCGTCAATGTCTGCTCCTTCCGCCTCCATATGCATTTTGATGACCTGTCTCAAATCTTTCTCTCTGAAATAATAGATCCCCTCTTTGCCAAGCCATTGATCCAGCACCCAAGCTGTCGGCTTTGCCACCGGATACAGCAGGACCTGATAGAATTTCAAAATTGGGGCAAGCACGGCGGCGCTTTTCATGGCATGCCTGGAAAAATAGGCTTGGGGAATAATTTCGCCGATAAATGTGATGACTACTGTTGAAAAAAGAAAGGCTGAGAGACCGGCCATAACGGAATTGGAGATAAGCGTCAGCAGCACATTGATGCCCACGTTCCCCCACAGGATGGTTGTAAGCAGAAAGTTGGCATCATGTCTCAGTGCCAGCATTATTTTGGCATTGGGATTTTCCTGCGCGACCTCCACCTCGAGTCTAAGTTTGCTGATACTGAAAAAGGCTAGATTGGAGCCGGAAAATATCGCCGATTGACTGACACAGAATACAATCCCCAACCAAGATAAATACGTCATGTTATTCACTCCAGTTATTGAGCGGGACCTTACAAATATCATGCGGTCAAGGGGTTGGTAACCTGTACACCCGCGACAGCGACAATTTTGTTCCATTTCAACATCGCCGCCACTAACACCGCAAGCACCATCTGAAAACCCATGGTCGGACTAAAGTTAATTCCAATGCCAAGGCAAATCCAAGTGCAATTTCACGCGGGTTTCCCCTGATTTTGATAAATCGCTAATAAATTTTACGTAAAAATGGTCTTATATCAATATTTTTCAATATTCGTTAAATTACCAGCAAAGCGTGATTGACCTTGAGTATTGATGATAGTCTAAACGCTCATATCCGGCCAAAATTTGCGTAGAATGGTTTTTTCCAACTCTACCAATATGAACACGAATGCAGCTATAATTATGATACGGATCCATGATGATAGATGAATCGACGTTACACCAAAGAGCTGCTGCATGAATGGTGCATAGGTAAACACCATCTGGAGAAGGATGACCAGACCAATGGCCGCAAGGACATAGCTGTTTCCGAAAAAACCGTCTGGTGTAAAACTTTTTCCTTTAAGAGAGCGTGTGTTGATCAGATAAAAAACCTCAAACCCCACAAGCATGTTTACTGCAACGGTTCTTGCAAAATTAATGTCGGCACCATTCATCCGCTCCCAAAGAAACAAGCCGAACGTACCGGCCGCCAGTATCAAGGATACGAAACCGATCCGCCATATTAAAAAAGGTGTCAACAACGGCGCATCGGGTTTACGAGGCGGACGATCCATGATACCGGGTTCCGGCGGTTCGAATGCAAGTGACAAGGCCAAAGTTACGGCTGTGATCATATTGATCCAGAGGATCTGAACAGGTGTGATCGGTAAAGCGCGTCCAAACAGGATTGCTGCGATAATGATTCCGGCCTCTCCCGCATTTGTCGGCAGAATAAAGGTTACCGCCTTTTTTATATTTTCATATACTGTTCTGCCCTCTTCTATGGCGTGGGTGATGGATGCGAAATTGTCATCGGTCAAAACCATCCCCGCAGCTTCTTTGGCGGCTTCCGTGCCTTTGATTCCCATGGCAACACCGATGTCTGCACGTTTTAACGCAGGCGCATCATTGACCCCGTCTCCGGTCATGGCAACCACTTCGCCTTTTGCCTGCAAGGCTTTGACTAACCTGAGTTTGTGCTCCGGGCTTACACGTGCGAACACGTCCACAGGTTCTACAATCCCCTGCAGTTGTTCTTCGCTGATGGTGTCCAGCTCCCGGCCCGTGATGGCGGTTGTTCCATCCCCGATTCCCATCTGCATGCCAATGGACCTAGCCGTTAGAACATGATCACCCGTGATCATCTTCACCCGAATGCCCGCCTTTTGGCATTGTCTGACGGCACTAACGGCTGAACCGCGTGGTGGATCGATGATACCGACAACCCCTAGCAGTGTATATCCACTCTCAAGATCGGATATATTGAGCTCCGCCATGGATGGGTGTGGTTCCCGAAAGCCAACAGCCAAGGGTCTCTGTCCGGCTGCGGCAATTTCGTGGACTTTTTTCAACCAGAGCGTTTTCTCGACGACTTTGGTCTCGGATGACTCGGACTGGTACTGACACATATCTAGAATACGCTCCGGCGCCCCCTTGACGAAAATAACTGTGTTTCCATCCGGTTTTCTGTTCAGGGTTGCCATGAATTGATGTTCGGACTCAAAAGGAATAATGTCCAAACGCGGATAATTCAGAACCTCCGCGGGGTAGTCCAGCCCTGCTTTGCGGCCCAATACCAGCAATGCGCCTTCTGTGGGGTCTCCTTGAACATGCCAGCGACCCTCTGCCTCGTATAGCGAAGCATCGTTGCACAACAATGCGCCTCTGGCCAGTGCCACCAAGTGGGGATATTTACTACACGAAATCTTGTGGTCGTCCAGGAGGTGGCAATGGATTTCCTGTCCCTTAACCACAAATTTTCCTTCAGGTTGATAGCCGGACCCGGTAACTTCAAAGGAATCATTGGCAGTTTCGGTAATCTTTACCGTCATTTCATTGCTGGTCAACGTGCCGGTTTTGTCGCTGCATATAACTGTTACTGAGCCGAGTGTTTCCACCGAGGGCAGGCGTCTGACGATGACATTACGCTTGGCCATACGCTGGACTCCGATAGCCATTGTAATAGATAAAATCGCCGGGAGGCCTTCCGGTATGGCCGCCACTGCGAGGCCCACCGTGGCCAGAAACATTTCGCTCAACGAATAATTTCTCACGGTAACCCCGAAAACAAAGGTCACGGCGGCAATGGTGCCGATGGTATACGTCAGCCAGCGCCCGAATTGTACAAATTTTAAAAGTAGCCGGGTTGCGGGTGCCTGAGCTTGAGTAACCAAATAATTGATACGTCCGATTTCGGTATTATCCCCTGTTGCGGTGACGACGCCACTGGCCTGGCCATATGTTACCAAGGTTCCGGAATAAGCCATATTGGATCGGTCGCCGAGCACAGCCGTTCCTGGAACCGGATTGATGGATTTTTCCACTGGTACCGACTCTCCGGTGAGCGAGGCCTCGTCTATGCGCAAATTCTTGGATTTGAATAGACGTAAATCCGCCGGAATCTTGTCGCCGGACTCCAAAAAAACAATATCACCGGGAACTAATGTCTCCGCAGATACCAGAACTTTTTGGCCATTGCGGACCACGTCCGCTTCGAGGGACATCATTTTCCGGATGGCATCCAGCGCCTTTTCAGCCTTTCCCTCCTGAATGAATCCGATAGCGGCGTTAATAATCACAACCCCGAATATTACCCCGGCATCTATCCAGTGGGCCATGATGGCCGTCAGCGCTGCCGAGACCAGCAGGATGTAGATGATCAGATTATGAAATTGCATAAAAAAAAGAACCCAGGCGCTTTTTTTCACAGGCGGCGTAAGCCGATTGGGGCCGAACTTTTCGAGTCTTTGCTGGACTTCCGATTCCGTCAAACCTGACTCGCGGCTGTCCAGGCGCTTGAAAACGTTTGCTATTTCCAGTGAAAACCATTTTTCAAGTACGCTGACATCCTCAGGTTTCTGCATTGTTTTACCTCCCATATCCCATTAATACCGTTATAAATTACCCTAAAGGTTCATTTATTTCTCCTTTAACAGGCTGAAATATCAAACCGAATTGGATCAGGTCTCACGATCCAGGCGATAGAGAACGATTGTTAAAACCAGACTGCCCGACAACATCCAGATCGGGCCGAAAAGCCATAGCGCCAGCGGCACCGAGAGATAGACCCCGCGCATACCGATGGTGTAGTGCAGTGCGCCGTGATTGAGGACCTTGGAGACAGCGGTTTCGGAAACAGAAGCATCTCCTGGGTCAAAGGTGTTAATCATGAAACCGGCGTGGTTGTAATAACGAATTGATAGGGTAAAATTGAAAAAAGTAAAAAAGAAAAGGATACCCAGAAACATCAGTTTGAACATCCACAATGTTTCAGTTTTAGTCCCGACAAGATTGAGGGCGTGAGATACTTCACTGAATACACCCGGTCGAAAAGCTGCACTGAACAAACCCAGACTGACCAGAATCGATGTGGACGCTAAAAATGTTGCCGCCATCATCTGGTTACGCAGCGTATGTATCGCCAGGATATCGCGCTTGTCTGCCATGACCTCTTTGACCCACATTTCCCGGACATGATTCCTGACACCGATAACCGTTTTAAGCGGGGTTTTTCGAAACTTTGCATAAAGATGGGCATGATAGGTCACCATAATGACCGCTGTTATCACAACAAGCAGAATTTCCAGCGTAGAAATAACGGACATGGTTAACTCCTGTAGGCCATGATGGTGGTAACTTTCTTCATTTTGATCCTCCGTCACAATTTTAGGTTTTGTTTTTGTTCCCTTGACGCTTCGATTTGCCGAGCACATGGCACAACGGCAGCGCTGGCCCTTGACCTTTGTTGCCGATTAAGTGGCCGGTTCTAACTACTCAAGGTAAATTACACCTTTTTCTTCTCAAACCAAAAAAACAATGCGGCTGTTCCCACCCAAAATAAAGGGATGACCACCCACGGCGAAATACCGAACGCTCCAGGCAGTCCGATCTTTCCGAAGTCTTTCCACGAAAGCACTGTAGATTTAAAAATAGGATAAAGCTCGGCATAGAGTGCGGCCCCGCCCACCATGCCCAGGATGGCAAATATAGCATGCCAGCGCCCTTCGCCCAAAGCCCCCATGGATGTACCGGGACAAAAGCCCATGATCGCCCACCCGGCCCCAAACAAGGCGCCGCCGAGTAGCACCGCGCCAACATTCATGGGCTTGTGGCTCAATTTAATAATCTCCATATTCGAGAGTAGAATGATCCCGACCATTCCCACCAGAATTGCCGAAAGCATGAATTTGAAGATGGTCATGTCTTTCAAAAGCATGGCGCCGACTTGCTTGTCAAAACGGAGTACACGTCCTTTTTGCAGCAAAAATCCAAAGAGAACACCTGTGGCAAGGCCTATCCATTGTTCAGTATTCATGCGGTCCTCCTTTTATATACTAGTTGCGCCACCAAAATGCCTACACCAAAAAAAATGGCCAAAGCCACAAATGAACTTACGGACAGTTGCATCATTCCGCTGAGACCGTGCCCGCTGGGACAACCATCAGCCAGACGGGCACCCACCATGGCGACGATTCCGCCCACAAATGCCCCGACGGCTCGTTTTCCGATGGATGGACCAAAGCGCTCCGCCCATATGGGCGGTACACTCTCTAATCGAAAGCTCTTATCCATATTGGATGAGATAAAGGCACCCAGGATAATCCCGACAACCAGCATGAACTGCCAGTCAACCCGGACCTTTGTTTCAGTGTAATACTCGTTCGACTTCACGTGATCCGCGGCAATTGTGCGCTCCAATATACCGGCAGCCCGGACAAACGTGGTAGACGCGCCTAGGTAGCTGGTTTTTCCCAGTAATTGTGTGGTTGCCATTACCGAGGCAATGGCCAGGAGACCCAAAAGGGCCCCCGCAATGTACGGGCTCCACCCGCCATCATCTGTTTTCCATTTCATCTGCATCCCCCCCCTTTTTGTTAACTTTGGGATTGAACTCCCCTATTGTCATGATGCTATTTTTGGCAGCAATCAGTAAACGAGGTCCTTTCTGTGGTAAACATCTAACTTGTTTCTTGAAATTGACCGCTCAGAACAATTTGATACGATCCTCCAATACCTTATCAGATTTTGCCTTTTTTTCCATGAATCATCGATTTGGGATGGTTTTTTTTACGTCCGGGATGGCACGACGGACAACTCATATTAGTGCCAACCTCCCGGAGGAATTTACCGTCGTTATAGTTAGGATCAGCCTTGGTCGGTGCAATACCCTTGACATGGCATTTTCCGCAGTACATTTGCGCATCGCTGTTCCTTGTCATGGCAAAGGGTTGGCCCTCAAGCTGTGCATTCCAGATGTTGGCCGCCCTTATAGCGACATCGGCGGTAAGGCGACCGCAACGCTCCCGGCGTTCGTCAGTCTCTTTGTTGAAACCGGTGGCTTTGATCCAGACATCAACGGATGCGTGACACTCCGGCAGGACTGCCCTTGTCTTGGGAACTTCATAATCTTTAAAGTTGCTCACGGCTGGTATATACTTGGGTAGCATTGTCTGCCCATACCACCGGTGCAGTTCCTTCTGCATTTCATCGGCGATATTGGCTTCAAAAAACAGATGAAACGCATAGGCGGCGCCCAAGAGCGAACCACATAAAGAGCCGGAGTCGGCCACACCACTTTTCCCGGCACGCATGATATCAATGGGAAACAGCTTGTAAGGAGCACCCATCTCATTGAGAACCGGTGAAACCAAGCCCTTGAAAGTACCATGACAACACCCCAGACCCCTTTCCTTATACCCGTCATAGGCCAGAGGGGCGGCTTGCTCCAAATTTATTTTCCGGGGTTGTTTCCAATTGAGGTTTGGGTTTGTTTCCGGACTCGCATGGGAGGTACCACTTCCCAGCCTATTGGCAATCCAGCCGGCCGCTCCGCATAGTCCGGCAATCATAAGTTCACGGCGTTTCATTTTCATGCTTATCCTCCTTCTTCCCGGTGTCTGTCTGAACAACAGGGCTTGTCATTTATTGTAATATTTTATTCCAGTGCCATCCACGTTCTATCGTCTAAAACGGCCGTCAATATGCAGAAATAGAAATAAGCCTCAGTAAAAAAATTTCATTGAAGCATTGCTTGGCGGCAATCTCCTAGTGGCAGGTCCCAGGGTAGAATGGGCCGTTCGGTCACTTTGAGGGAGAAATTTTTCAAATGGCCTTCCCGAAAAACAGTCAGTTTGACCTTGCTGCCGATTTTCAGGCCACTGGCGAAGGTATTGTAGGCCTCGGGCTCGGCGAGTGATACCCCGTCAGCAGCGGTAATAATATCCCCGCCAAACAAAAAACTAGTCCCGGCAATATTTATTGGGAGCATGCCCCCTTGGAGCTCGGCGTTTTCTGCCGGGCTGCCCGGCTCCACCATTTCCACCAAGAAACCGTCGTGTAGATCAAGATTAAAAACCTCTCGCAGCCTTTCTTTTTGAATCATCTGGCCCCGCAGGCCAAGCCAGGGACGAATGACGCGACCTTTTTCCAAAAGTTGGGGCAGAACCTGTCGGGCAATGCCGGCAGGCAAGGCAAAACCCATATTCTCGGCACCCATGAGCACCGAGGTGTTGATACCAACAGCTTCACCACAAAGGTTGATCAACGGTCCACCTGAATTGCCGGGGTTAATGGAAGCATCGGTCTGTATCATGGGAACCGTCAAGCTCATGGGTGAAATCGGCAAAATACGATTGACGCCGGATACAATTCCACGCGTCAGGGTCTGCTCAAATCCCAGTGGGTTGCCGACAGCTATGACTTCCTCACCAACATACGGCAAGGTACTGGAAAGCGGCAGCATTGGAAGTTTTATTCCTTCAGCCTTAATTTGTAGAACAGCAATGTCGAGGATGGGATCCGCCCCCACCAAAACGGCGGGAACACTCTTTCCATCATCCAAGGTCACGGATATAGCCTGACGCCCAAAAACCACATGTGAATTGGTTAAAATGATGCCATCTTCTTGAATGACAAAACCCGACCCCATGGAAACGTTGATACGCTCCTCCACGGAAAAGGGATTCAGACCGACAGCGGTAATTAAAACAACACTTTTTGACACACGTTCGAATATTTTGGGAAGTGGTTCGGAGCAATTGCGGTCGTCACTGGCGTTACCACTGATGGGTAATAGGATCATTAAAAACATTAAACATGCTGTTAAAAAATAATTTCCAAAATATTTCATAACTCGTTTCTCCACTGATTGGTTTTAATATTTCCATGATTCTGCAAATGGTTTACCATCCATTCTTCTGCTCGGGCGAATTCTTCCATATCGGTGTAGAAAAGCCCACTCGTATCAATACCATGTTTTAAAGCAAAGCTCTGGACATCAAAAACAGGCGGCTGCCGGGTCATGGCAACCGCTATGCTAAACACACCTATTACGATGGCCAGACCACTGGCCAGTTGTACCACCGCCATCCAACGCTTTTTGGGTTCTTTGAATCTTGCTTTGCTCATAACCAAAACCTATATTTTGGCTGTTATGCCTGGAAACACCAGGTAAAACATGATGTAGGCCATCAGCAGGGTCAAGGCCAGGTTGAAGGTCTGACCACAGACATATAGGATCAGGGGTTTTCCGCCCTTAAAGTATTGTTTCAATTCCCGAAAATCGGTGCTCAAACCGATGGATGCAAACGCCAGGGCAAAACACCACTCGCGGATAGGGCGTGAAAAACCGCGCAGCACACCGTGATCCAACAGGGTATTGCTGACATCTTTTCCCAGTCCACCGTCGATCAATGAAAACAGGATCGACATACCGATGAATCCCAGTACGAATTTTGGAAACCGGTGCCAGACTTCGATCAACCCGACACGCTGCCCTGGAACAGACTCGACGCGGGCAACCCAATAGACAGCGACAAAAAAAGCAATTACCCCGATGAGGATGTTCTGGATCATCTTAATGGTAGCAGCCACATGCATGGCCTTGTCCCCAAGAAAAGCTCCTGCCGCGGCAACGGCCCCGGTGGAGTCGATGGTACCTCCGATCCAGGCGCCACCCAACACTTCAGGGATACCCACAGCCTTGATAAAGGCGGGCAGGGCCACCATCATGATAGCCGTAAACACCATGGAAAGCCCGATGGCTAAGGTCAGCTCTTCCTTTTTCGCTCGACAGGCCGAAGCCGTGGCAATAGCCGCTGAAACACCACACACCGACATGTCGGCTGATACGGTAATATTGAGTGTTTTGGAGGGTATCTTGAGCACCCGCTGGCCGAACCAGTAGGTGCTGACCAGTACGATCTGGGTAACCACCCAGGCCACAAAAATTCCCGGGAGACCAATAGCCAGAATCTTACCGAAAAGAACTTCGGCACCCAGCAACACCAGACCGGTTTTAATAAAATATTCGGTCTGCACACCAGCCCTGACCCACGCCGGTGTACCAATCGTATTGCTGATGAGCATCCCGAAAATGATCGCCCATAAGGGAAAACCGAAACCGTAGAGCTTCATGGTCTGCTGAGTTTCGGCCATATATGCCAGAATGGCCAGCAGGTATACAAAGCTAAATCCTAAAATAAAACGCCACATGGAGCGTCCCATGATCATGTTGCCAAAACCGAACAGTACCGCCAAAACAAGCCCCAGTACAACCAGGGAGTCCACACGGTTGTAGGCGCTCACAATAGCTTTTCTTTTGGTTTTGGATGCTTTTTCCTCGGCCTGCAACCAGACTGTGATCGCTGTTTCAGCCGCTGTATTGAGGGTTGTGTCCGCATACGCCGCGGCAGCAGCAACTGACTCATCAGCCTGCGCGACTGTGAGAGCCTGATCAGCGGCGTCTTTAACTTTAGCATAGCCCGGTTGCATAGTCTCGCTACGGGTCTTGGCTCTGTCCGAACTCAAATACAGGGCTTCGATGGGATTGGCCGATCTAGTCATAGGGGGCATCCAAATATGATTTCAAGCGCTTGGCATAGGTTTCGTTGGTTGCCCGCAGCTTGCGTTTTTCAGCCGACGCCTTGTGCCAGGCAATGGTTTTGAAAGGCGCCCGTTCTGCCTCCATCTGCATGACCTGGTCGGATTTGTCGATTACAGCATGCATGTTGGTTGGCGGACGCGGTAAAAATATCAGCAGACCCACAGCCAAAATGAACGCGCCCAGCCAAATGGCCCAGTAGTCCTCCTTTTTCCATAAATCGGACAATTTGGAGTGTGCAACGTCAATAACAACATCCTCGCCTTGTTTTATGGTCTGTCTTTGGTTCAATATAATTTCCTCCTGCTAAAAATGAATTCTGATGGAAGCCGTAAAGCACGTCATTCACCGGTTCCTCCATGAGGGTGTGGGCTTGATGACACCGGATGCAATACTGAATGCACGTCCGGCCGTCAACTTATTCACAGTCATTCATCTTCTCCAGTGTCGTTGCCCACGCAATTCCGCCGAAACCGGTCTGAAGATCCTCTGCCATTTAGGCAGCGGTCCTGATCGCTAATAAGCCCAAGGCAACGAACAATACTGTCATAAACTTCAATGAGATTTTCATCTGTGATGCATTCTGTATTTGGGTTATTGTATGGGCATCAGCAATACCCATTCCAATACCTGACAACGGGGTATACCAAACACACATGCTGCGAAACGCATAAAAATAATATAATAATATTATACAAATAATAACAGGCGAGTAAACATACGTGGTTTTTTCTTAAGTAATCGTTATCACACCACCTACCGGCGGTCAAGCAAACAAGACGTCCGAGGGCTGGTCGCGTATAGAAAGAAGAACCTGGGAGGCCGTTTTTCAATTCTACCTTGCAAGTCGATCGTGAGGGTTGTACTATGTATATGCGGTGAAATGGACTTTCTCTGTATTAATCAGATAAAAGAGTGCACGTGGTTGGGCTTTTTACCATTACCCTGGCACTAGCTTTGCGACATTTATCTCTAATCTGCAATTGAAGCTCACCTTTGCGATTCAGTTCCAAACCGATATAAACGATCATTAAGAAAGGAGACAAACCAATGGCTATTACTTTACCGGACCTACCCTACCCAAAAGAGGCATTAGCACCCCATATCAGTGAGAAAACATTAGAGTTACATCATGGCAAACATCACAACACATACGTTACCAATACAAACAAACTTATTGGAGGGACAGAGTTGGCCAATGAATCCCTGCAAAATATTATTAGGGCAACTGCCGGGGATAAAGAAAAGATAGGAATTTTTAATAATGCTGCCCAAGTTTGGAATCACTCTTTCTATTGGAAATGCATGAACCCAAGCGGAGGAGGCTCTCCCTCTGGTTTAATTTCAGAGAAGATAACCTCAGAGTTTGGAGGCTACAATGGGTTCATTCAGAAATTCAAGGACGCCGCCCTTACCCAATTCGGCAGCGGCTGGGCATGGCTGGTGCTGAAAGATCAAAGACTGGAGATTATCAAAACATCTAATGCTGATACTCCCATTGCTTATGACTTGAGGACACTGTTGACAATAGATGTCTGGGAACATGCTTATTATCTCGATTATCAGAACAGGCGTGCCGATTATATAGACACCTTCGTCGAAAATCTTATCAACTGGGACTTCGTTAATTCCAATCTCGGATAATTAATATGCAGGACCCCTAAAGAGATTTTTGTCGTAAGCTTATTTACGGATTACTGTTATGCCAAAGCCGTTCATATGCAATTCGTCCCAACGTACGTGAATAAAACCTGAATATTAAAAGGAGAGCCACATATGGGAAAAGACATCACAAAATTCGTCATCGTTCCGGTAGATGGATCAACAAATGCCTTGAAACCGATCGACTATATCAAAAGCATGTATCATACCAATCACAACTTAAAAATTGCCTTGCTTCATGTTCTACCGGCCTTGCCACCCATCATGGTTGCAGAATCAAAAAGAAATCGCCAAACTGCAAAGCAGTTAAAGTTAATGCAGGAGAAATTGAATGTGCTGGGCAATGACATTTTAGAAAAAGCACAGAAGTATTTGCTTCGGATGGGTTTTCAGGCGGATCGTATTGAAAAAATAATTGAGCACAAGGGGGTTGGGATCGCCCGGGATATTGCTGCGTATGTTGAGAAACGAAATGCAGATACACTTGTCATACCAAGTAGCGGCAAAGGCTGGTTAGAGGGTTTTTTCATGGGTGAGGTCACCAACAAACTTGTTGAGATCAATCAAATTTGCCCTGTCTGGGTTGTCAAGGGCGACGTAAAACACATAAATGTTGTAATCGCTGTGGACGGTTCCCAGAACAGCATGCGCAGCGTCGATCACGCCGGTTTTATGTTAACTGGAACCAGCAGCAAAATCACGCTCGTCCACGTTGCCACCAGTATACAGCGGTTTTTCCCCAAAGAGGCCATCGAAGGTTTTGAGGACTTTGAAGACACCTGGTCCAAGGAATCCGGCAAGGCTATCGAGCCCAGCATGAACAAAGCCATTGATATGCTTGTGCAGTCGGGCATCGATGCAGCTCAGATCGACGTCAAGTATGTTGACGGTGGTCGCAGGTTGGCGAAAACTTTATTGCAGGAAGCCAAAAAACTGCATGCAGGTACCATCGTGATGGGCAGGCGTGGCATCAATGATGTAAAGGATTATTCATTGGGGAGCATAACCAGAAAAGTTCTCAGTCAAGCCGAGGACATGGCCATATGGATTGCGTCTTGAGTCATAGGGCCGGCATCATTATGTGTTGGAAGCTAATTTCAAATATCAAACCATCAGTGGCGGGATTTGTTAATTTTTGAGATATTGGTGCTTCTCGTAAAATACATCCTTGTCGATACCAATAGTGGATATTTTTTTGCATTGAAACAGGCTACCGATACCCAGTCAGATAAATCTTCATACTCTGGATGGTCACCCATCAGGTCTGCAAGGGCCATAAAAGCACCTTCACCTTGTGGTGATGAGATAAACTCTTGATACCAAAATCGAATTTGGTTGGTTCCATTCTGCGCCTCCTGTGGCGCTTACCTTGAAAAGGCTCAAAAGCGAAAGGATCAAAATCAATATGTGCTCAAAGCGATTTACTTCTTTGATACGTATAACAAGCGTTAATAACGAATTCATTTCTCGTCGGATGTCTCATTGCTTTGGTTCGATGAAGGCTCCTCACTGCCATACATCTCAATATAGGCGTCATGCGTGGTGCAACCTTTTTCCCAATGATCCCTCACTTTCTTGCCGATAAAGGAGTCCGGATATTTACGTCCAACATCCGTACTAGTTACAGGACCGCTCCACTAAAATGTTGCCATTGTCTCGTGCTGGAATATAGATTTCATTCAACTTTATAGTTTACCGTAATCATCCAGGGAGCATAATTCTCATCGGATCTTTTGAGCATCTGAACAGCTCTTTCTTTAAATGTATCCTCGATAATTTTTGTTTGTCCCGGCCAGAGCCTGACCTTGATACGTAGATATCGCCATTGACCTTCTTTTACATCCTTGATTCCAAAGATTTCCGGCATGGTCAGAATGATCGATTTGTGTTGCTGATACATTCCCTTAGCAATTGTCTGAATCGACTGGATCATCTCCTTTTCATTGATTCCCTGCGGTAGTTGAATGTCGACGTATGCACGTATACAACCGCCACGAAACCGGCTGATGACGGCAATGTTTCTGTTGGGGAATAAAATCTGCTGACCATGCAGGTTAATCATTGCCGTGAATCGAAGCCCGATGGTGTCGACCCTGCCGATTTCATCGCCCAGTTTAACCACTTCTCCAATGTTGAGTGCATCAGAAAAAATCAACGTGAGGCCGATCACCACATCCTGTACAAATCCTTGTAACCCAAATCCGACAGCTAATCCAATAACTGTTGCGCTGGCAAAATAGGCCGTCAATGAAATATTAAATTCACGCAGAATCATACCGACAGCCAAGAAATAAATGGTAAACGTCCCGGCACTGACCAAGAGGGTGATGATCGTGGCAAGTTTGGGATACTTCCGGGTAAAGCTCGCTTCTGAATTTGCGCCTCTGTCGACCTTCATCAGCAACACATATCGGCTGAACCTGCGGATGGACTTGACGGTAAAATGTGTGATGATAGTCAATCCGACAATGAGAATTATCCGCATAGCCGGGTGCATGCTGCTTAAGATATCAACCATGTTCAATTTTAACGGCATCTCATAACCCGAATTATATTCGTCTTACCGGCTACCCAGACAGGATGACCAGCAGTGATGACCGCCAAATCTCCTTCAAGTAAACCTCCTGTTTCAACAGCCCTTTTAGATACTTTCTCAATCATGTCATCCGTATCCCGAGGATCTAAAATCAAATGAGGATAAATTCCACGGAAAAGTGAGAGCCTTCTCACGATTGTCCGTTTGGGCGTAAATGCAATAATGGGCTGTTTGGGCCTGAACCTGGAGATCTGTATGGCTGTCCGACCGGACTGTGTAGGCGCTATTATTGCCGCAGCATCAAGATGATCTGCCAATACGCAGGCAGCATATGTTACAGAATCCGAAATTTCCTTTTCCGGCACCATTTTAAGATATCGATCATGAGGGAACGTTTTTTCCGCCTCTGCTACGATACGCACCATGTAACGAACGGCTTGAACGGGATAGTTGCCGGTGGCCGTCTCTTCCGAAAGCATAACAGCATCCGTTCCATCCAGAACGGCATTGGCTACATCCGAGGCTTCGGCCCTGGTTGGGCGAGGCGAATCCACCATGGACCGCAGCATCTGGGTGGCGATAATAACCGGCTTTCCTGACGCATTTGCTCTTTGAATCAATCGTTTTTGGATGCCGGGGACTTCTTCTAAGGGTATCTCCACACCCAAGTCGCCTCGGGCCACCATGATTGCGTCGGCAGCATCCAGGATATCTTCGTAATGTTCGATGGCCTCATGCTTTTCAATTTTGGCGATGACCGGCGTATTCTTGTTTTCCTGGTGAATAATTTCTTTTATGTTTCGAATGTCTGCCGCAGTTCTGACAAATGACAGCGCTATATAATCCACATCATGACCCAGGCCAAAATGCAAATCCTCACGATCTTTGTCTGTCATTGAAGGCATGCGAATGGTTCCGGTTGTCAGATTAATCCCTTTGTGAGAGGTCAGCACGCCGCCTGTAATGACCTCACAATAGATTTCAGATCCGATTGCCGAGCGCACCCGAAGTTCTAAAAAGCCATCTGCGAGTAATATCCGATCTCCGGCTTTGACTTCTTCGTTTAACAGCGGGTAGGAAACAGATATGCGCTGCTTCGACCCTTCAACGGTCTGAGTGGTAAGAATAATATCCTGCCCCGGTTCTATTCGGACGCCCGGATCAGGGATATGCCCCACCCGGATTTTCGGCCCTCCAAGGTCCTGTAAGATAGCAACCGGTTCGCCCAGATCTTGGGCAATTTTCCTGATGGTATGAATTTTTTCCCTATGGTCACTGTGTGTCCCATGAGAAAAATTCAAGCGGGCAACACGCATGCCATTTGTAATCAATTCTCGAATGGTCTCAGGCGCCTCACTGGCTGGACCGATGGTACAAACAATTTTTGTTTTTGGTATGGTGATACCCACACTATATCTCCTGTGGTTTCAAATTTTCGTAAGAACTGACAACCTATAATCGCTTCAGCATAAAGTCAGCGTTTATAAATTGGATATTTGAACCTTGGACAAAATTTCTTCAACATCCAGGCGATGACACAACTCGGTGCCAGGCGTTTGGGCGGTTGCCGTTCCCGCTGCACACGCGAGTCGGACGCAGTCCACAAGGTCTTTGCCCTGGGAATGTGCCAGTACAAATCCCCCTACCACCGAATCCCCGGCGCCTACGGTGCTGTCTACATCCACAGGAGGTGCAATCGCCTTGATTTTATGTTCGGCCGAAGATAGCAGCAGCCCCTTTTTTCCCCTTGAAACAAGAATATATGAAATTCCTTTCTGGTGGATTTTCTCACAAAAGCTCATAATTTCCGACTCGGTTTGCAACTCCCTTTCCGCCAGTCGGGAAAGCTCGTATGTATTTGGTTTAATACATGTCGGCTGATATTCAATGGATTCGCGCAGTGATTTTCCATCTGTGTCTATAACGATGAAAGCATTCTTTTTTTTCCCGGCAAGGACAAGTTGACCATAAAGATTCGGTGTAACGCCGCGAGGGAGGCTCCCGCTCAGGATCAAGTACTCCATATTCTGAATTTGTTTAACGTTCTGAAAAAACAGACCGATTTCTGTTGCATTAACTTCCGGACCGGTGGCACCGATAACATACTGCCGACCTTTCGTCTGTTCACGAAGGATAATATTGGTCCGCGTTTCACCTGAAATCCTTGTAAAATCGCTTATTACACCCGCATTGATAAGCAATCCTTCCAGTTGTAAGCCTTCATATCCGCCGACGAGCCCAAGGGCAACACTATGCCCACCTAATTCCCGAATCACCCTGGACACATTAATGCCTTTGCCGGCAGCATAAGCCGTTTCGGATAATATGCGGGTAGTGTCTTCCGCAAGTAACTGTTCAACGACAATGAAACGGTCCAGCGCAGAATTTAATGTGACGGTGTAAATCATCCTTGATTCCTTTGTTCATTTGGGTTCTCGTTATTGTATATAGGGAGCTAAAATATCATGCTTTTCCCTGCAGGGCTACTGTCTCGGTGGCCTTTTTGATCTCATCTGGGTCGCCCAGATAATAATTCTTAATAGGTTTCAAACTCTCATCCAGTTCGTAGATCAGGGGAATTCCCGTGGGAATATTTAGACCTACAATATCAACATCTGATACATCATCGACGTATTTGACAAGAGCCCGAATGCTGTTTCCATGAGCTGATATGATGACCCGTTTACCTGAACGAATTAGGGGCACGATGTCCTCATGCCAGTACGGGAGAAACCGCTCCACAGTATCTTTTAGGCATTCCGTTAATGGAATGTCGTTGTTGTCCAGGTCCTTATACCTGGGGTCATTACCGGGGGATCTTTCATCTGTCTTTTCAAGCGCCGGTGGCCGGATATCATAACTTCTCCTCCACCTCAGGACTTGCTCCTCACCATATTTTGCGGCCATTTCGCCCTTGTTCAGACCTTGCAGGGCGCCATAACACCGTTCATTCAATCTCCATGAGATGTTTACCGGTATCCACATGAGATTCATCTCATCCTGGACAATCCACAGGGTCCGGATCGCCCGTTTGAGCACTGAGGTAAAGGCCACATCAAAGGAGTATCCCTCCTTTTTCAGGACTTTCCCGGCCTGCGTTGCTTCCTTGATCCCTTTCTCTGACAGGTCTACATCCGTCCAGCCCGTGAAACGGTTCTCTTTATTCCAAATGCTCTCACCGTGTCTAAGGAGTGCTAATTTTGTCATTAATGTACCTCCATTATATGGCATAGCCAATCCCACGTACCCGGGATGTCATCTTCTCTCTCCTTTTTAGTTAAAGTCAATCGCCAGTTATGGACGTTATCTTAACCCGAATACGGATATATTTTATCACCGGCCGGGATGAATCTACTTGAGGATATTGTAATTTTGTTCCAATCGCGCAACTTCTTTTTCCAGGCTTTCAACTCGTTCCAAAAGGGTGAGTATGACGCCGATACCGGACCAGTTTACCCCCAAATCTTTTCGTATACGCATAATTTTCCAGATTATAGGAACCGTAGCTTCAAAGAAAAGAGGTTGCGGATCCGTTATAGAAGGTTCGATTAGCCCCCAATCGACCATTAATTTGATCATATCGACGTGCTGTTTGGATAACCTTGCCAGCTCATCTATCGAAATAAGCTCGGAAGATGTTTGGTAATGTTCATGTTGGTAATGAATAATATGATAAAAATTTCTCGTCATCTGTAATCTCCATTAGGAATCACGCGGATTGAAATCAGATATTTTGGATAGTTCGGCAAACAACTCCATTTGTTTTTGGGTCAATGTCTGCGGCATCACAACGGTAATGCATGCATAAAGATCACCATGGCCATTCATTTTTTTAGGCATGCCTTTCCCCTTGATACGCATTTTTTTGCCTGATTGGATACCAGCCGGGATTTTCAGATGTATCTCCCCGCCCAGCAGCCGGACGATTACTGTGGACCCAAGTGCCGCCTCCCAAGGCGTAATCGGTACATCCATGTTCAGATTATGCCCGACTGCTTTAAATCGGGGATGAGGCATAAAATTGACCTTTAGGTACAAATCACCGGGAGGTCCGCTGTTTACACCGGGGCCTCCCTTTCCGGTCATACGGATTCTAGTACCGTCGGTAATTCCCTTTGGAATTTTTACCTGGTAGTTCCGATTCACCGGTGTCGCCTGTCCTTCAGCATCGATTTCGAAACCCTGCAGACTGATACCTTTAGTCGCACCCGAATAGGCTTCTTCTAAACTAATTTCTATTTTTGCTTCATGATCTTGCCCTCGCAAATTCCAACTTCCATATGCAAAATCATTTGACTGTCCTTGTTGCCCGGTGTTAGCTCTAAATAAGGCTTCAAAAAAATCACTGAACCCTTTGCTATTATTAAATTCTCCCTGATCAGATCCTGTATCAAAATGTTGATGTTTCCATTCAGGCGGCGGCTTGAAATCTTGTCCATTTTTCCATTCATCTCCCAATTGATCATAAAGCTTGCGCTTTTCAGGATCCTTCAGCACCTCATAGGCTTCGGTAACTTTTTTGAAATTTTCTTCAGCTGTTTTTTCTTTGTTAATATCCGGATGATATTTTCGAGCCAATTTCCGGTAGGCTTTTTTGATATCCTTTGCTGTTGCATTTCGAGCAATCCCAAATATTTCATAGTAATCTTGGTATTTTGTAGTCATAACAAATGCCGTTCCTCTAATAACTGCTTTGAAGGGATTGTTTCATCGACTCTTTTGCCGTTCCCTTTCGGCCGACCGGGAAAGCTCCTAAATATGTGGGGGTGAATCCATGAATCCATGAATCCCTGACATGTGGCACACAGCAAATTCCTCGAAATGATGCACGTATGAGATCCTCTTTGTCACTGCTTATTTATTCTGCATTTTCCATATCTATTTTTGTCAATCATTGGTTTTCATGCGAATACTCAACAACGGAATGGGGCACCGGCGAAACATTTTCTGGGCGGTGGAGCCGAAAAGAACGTCTTCCAAATCGGTCCGGCCTTTTGTTCCCATGACGAGAATGTCCGCCTTTTCTTCCTCAATTGCGGCCAGAATCTCCCGGAACGGGACGCCGGTCCTGAAAACCGTTCTGTACAGAGCCGGATCGCGTTTGGAGGCGGCAAGGACCTTTGCGATCTCTTCGGATCGGTATTCCCTGGTTTCACTGACATATTTGGCTACGGTGATTTTATCAGTATGCCTTGCAACTTTATCGATCATATCCAGATCCCGCTGGTTGATGACGTTGACGATAACCAGCTCGGCGTTCACACTTTCGGCCATTTCAGCAGCATACTCGACCGCCTGGATCGAGTAGTTTGACAAATCGCAGGCCACGAGAATTTTGTTGACTATTTTCATGATATTTCTCCTTTTATGTTTGTAACTGTGAATAACCGGTATTCTTATTTTCCATCAACATCATGGCCTATTCCCTCCGAAATGAATAACCAGCTCCTTGTCTTCGGAGTTGGGGTCTCTTTTGATTTCAAAGCCCAGCTTTTTCCCCAGCGCGAGCATGTTCCGATTCTCACGCAACACGATACCGTGCACAGATTCAAAACCTTGCTTTTCGGCAATGGACAGGCATTTTTCCAGCAGGTTGGAACCGATGCCCTTGCCTTGCCAGGCATCTCCCACCAGAACGGCGAATTCACCCGTCTTGCCATCCGGATCGCCGATGATTCTGGCAACCCCCAGCATTCTGTCGGTTTCCGAATCTTCATCAATGGCCACCAGCGCAATCTCCCGATCGTAATCGATCTGGGTGAAGCGGGCCAGCATCTCGGGCTTTAATTCCTTTAACATCCCGAAAAAACGATAGTAGATCGTCGTGGGGGAAAGCACCTTGAACAACGCCGTAAAAAGTGGGGCGTCCTCGGGCTTGACGGGCCGGATAAAAATTCGGCGCCCATCAACGCTGACCATATGGGACTCATCCTCCTCCGGATACGGGCCGATCACCAGATGCAGGGAGGAAGGTACCGCAAGCGGTGAAACGAGGATGCGGGCATCCACCGCGACGGGATTGCCGTCCTTGATCAGAACGGGATTCATGTCCAGTTCGGCGATTTCGGGGAAATCGATCAACAGTTGCGAGAGCCGGATGATCATCTCTTCCAGTCGTTGCATGTCGGCAGCGGGGCGGTTGCGGTATCCTTGCAGCAGGGAGTAGGCTTTGGTTTCCTGCATGAGCCGCCGGGCCAGCAAGCGGTTCATGGGCGGAAGCCCCAGGGACCGGTCTTTCAACACTTCCGTGTAAATGCCGCCCATTCCAAACAGAATCACCGGACCGAAATTGGGATCGCGCTTGGCGCCCAGCAGAATTTCATAATCCGGGCTTGAGAAATAGGGCTGAATCGTCACACCCTCAATCCGGGCATCGGGCTTGTATTGGCGGGCCGAGGATATGATTTGACGGTAGGCCTCGCCAACATCCGCATCACCGCGCAGGTCCAGACGAACGCCGCCGGCATCGGTTTTATGGGTGATGTCCGGTGAGTGCAGTTTCATGACCACCGGGTATCCCATTTCCCGGGCAATCCGCGAGGCTTGCGCTTCGGTCGTGGCGATTTGCGTCCTGATCACGGGCAGGCCATAGGCTGCGAGTATTTCCTTGGAATCCGTTTCCGACACAAAGCCCTGATCCGGCGCAGCGGCGATCAACTGGCGGGCCTTTTCCTGATCAAACTCCATGTTCCCGGCTATTTTCGGTGGGACCTCCAACAGCATTTCGAGGTTTCTGGTATATTCGACCATATATAAAAACGCCCGGACCGCTCGTTCCGGCGTGTCGTAGGTCGGAATCCCCGCTGCATTCAACACGTCAACGGCCGTGGCGATGCGTTTACCGCCCATCCAGCAGGCAAATACCGGATACTGGCGTTTTTGCATCGCAGCAGCCAGTGTCTCGGCTACGGAAAGGGGGTCGGTAAGTGCCTGGGGTGCAAGGATGACAAGCACCCCGTCCAGATTTTTCGAGTTGAAGCAGACCTCCAGAGCGCGGCGAAACCGCTCCGCGGAAGCATCACCGAGGATGTCGATGGGGTTACCCCGGCTCCAGAAAGGCGGCAGGAAAGTATCGAGCGCTTGCATGGTTTCAGGGTCAAGGGGCGCGGGCTCTTGTCCATACCGGGCGAGCGTGTCCGTAGCCATTACGCCCGGTCCACCGCCATTGGTAAGGATGGCCAGCCGGGGGCCGCGCGGATCGCGGCTGCTTTGGCCATCAGTTCCGCGCAGTCGAAGAGTTCTTCGATGGTGTCCACACGCACGATGCCGGCGCGCTTGAAGGCGGCGTCATATACCGCATCCTCTCCTGCCATGGCGCCTGTGTGAGATGCGGCGGCCTTTGCACCGGCGGGGCTTCTGCCGGATTTCAGGACGATGATGGGTTTGACCCGGGACACCGAGCGGGCGGCACTCATGAATTTGCGGAAATTCGTCAGGCTTTCGATGTACAATAGAATGCTTTTTGCCGAGGGATCATTTCCGAGATAATCGATCATATCTCCAAAATCAACGTCCAGCATGGAGCCGATGCTGATAAAATGGCTGAAGCCGATGCGCTCCTTGAAAGCCAGATCAAGAATCGCCGAACAAATGGCACCACTCTGGGATACAAAGGCCAGATTTCCAGCCCCGGGCATCTCGGTCGCAAAGCTGGCGTTGAGGTTCGTGCCGGGTCGGATGATGCCCATACAGTTCGGCCCCACGATACGAAGCCCGCTACCATAAGCTATCTGCCGAATCTTTTCCTCTATCTCGCGGCCCTGTTCACCGACTTCTTTGCCCCCCGCCGAAATAATAATGGCGCCGCCGACCTTTTTTTCGACGCATTCACTCACGATGTCGGCAACGGTATGAATCGGCGTGGCGATAACCGCCAGGTCCACGCCCGTCTCCAGAACGGAAACCGATTCGAAGCACGCCTGCCCGTGCATGGTTTGGTATTTGGGATTCACCGGCAGCATCGTTCCGGAAAACCCGCCGTCAATAAGATTTCTCATCAGCGCATTGCCGATGGTTCCCGTTTTTTCGCTGGCGCCCACCACCGCAACATGGCGCGGTCTAAAGACGCGGTTCAGATTGTATTGGCCCATGTTAAGATTTCTCCTTTTATATTTTAATCACACCGGATATTCCCGAAGCATCTCATGGATACCTTTGTGTATTTCGTACCAGAACTCGTAGGCGGCGGCATGTTTGTCCCGAGTGAAAAAATCAATCCAGCGGTCAATTTCAGGGTGGCTGACCCCGTCGATCTCTTTTTTGTTTTTCAGGAAGGTAAACACCATGTCCATGTTGCGTTCCGACTCCCAGAAAACCGATGCATTGCGGCTGGTGATGCGGCTGGCGGTCATGTTTAAAGAATTCAGGAACGCATCCTTTTCCCCAAAGATGTTTTCCATGATATCGGGAATCAGCGTTTCCGCCCAGGCCCGGTGAAAGCGGCAGATCCCGAGATTGTCCAGCATCAGTTCCTTGAGCATGCGGCGGGCATTCTCTCTCCCCAACTCCCGGGGCGGCAAGAAATCACGGCCGTAATGCATGTAATATTTACCCGTGATGGCCATGGGCGCATAAGCGCCGGGTGTCCAGTACTGGTTGGGAACCATCCAGCCCTGGCGGGCAAAGGCATTGTATACGAACCGGTCAAGCACCTCCCGGCCCTTCTCCCGCGCCATCCGGCGGGCAAATTTCCGGGCTCCGAATTGCAGCGGTATTTTTCCGTCGGGCAGAATCATCTGACGCAACAGCGCTATGCCAAGTTCGGCATTGTGCATGGAATCGCCCACCACATCAAACGTCGCCATTTCCCACTTGGGCGTTTGATCCACACCCAACTCTGCGGGCGTGATCAGCCCATCATCCAAACAGTCCATGAGCCAGGCGAGGGTTCCGCCCACGGAGATGGCATCGAAGCCCAGGCGGTCGGCATGGTGGTTGAGCTGTTCGGCGGCCCGTTGGTCAAAAATGCCACACAAGGGCCCCATGGCCTGATAGGGTTCATAATCTTTCTTGAAGGTGCCGTTCAATTTCTTACAAACAGCCGCGCAAGGTTCGCCGCAGGTGTGCTGCTGTTTGGTCGCTATGGTCTCATCGTTGAACTGTTTGAGGTAGTGATCCAGGACAAACCGTTGGTGAAGGTCCCTGCGCGCTTCCCGGCTCCAGTGGATGGTACGGTAATTGAACGCCAGGATATCGCCGTCCATGGCGGCATAATTGACCCCGAAAGTACCTCCCGTGTTGAATTGCGGGTCGTAACGGTACTTGGTGGTGACCTCCATGTCCTTGGCCGCCATCCGCTGGTTGAATTTGTCCTGGAACCATTGGTCCGCCACGGCGCGATCGCGAAAATCCTCATCAATATGGGTACCGCCGTAGATGATCCCCACCAGGCCGTGCTCCTGAAACAGCTTGCTGCCGAAGCCGCCCCTGCCGGCCCAGGTATCCACATGGGTCAGTTTCCCTTTTTTCACTGGAGCGGACCCCACGGCGCCGAAATCGGTAAAGCGGGCGGCCGGTCCGACGGCCAGTATCCGGGGATCTTTTTCATACCTGTCGCCGAACAACCCGATAGCGTACTCCATGA
This sequence comes from uncultured delta proteobacterium, assembly GCA_963744665.1. Taxonomy (GTDB): domain Bacteria; phylum Desulfobacterota; class Desulfobacteria; order Desulfobacterales; family B30-G6; genus B30-G6. The sequence goes on from CAVUUM010000026.1 coordinate 294,853, forward strand.
CGGCATACACCCCTTGGCGGTCTTGCCCCCAGATCTGTCCGGGTTCCACCGGAACCAATTCTGCCTCGATTTCTTCGCCGTGGTTGCGGTTCAGGTACAAGAGGGAAGGATGCGAAGCTTTGCCGATAAGACTGAGCATGTTGATGCCGAGGTTGTCAAAAACCAGGGCCGCTCCTCCCATGGAAGAGACAAAAAAACCGTGCCAGCAGGGGGAGATACCGGCGAATATCAGCCGGTTGGATCCGGGGAAAACAGATCCGGCCAGCAGCCCGGCGCCGATGGTCAAGGCGTTGTGCTTGAAGGCCAGATGAATCCCCATATCCACAGGACCGAAAAAATCGCCGACACGGTAGCGTTGCATGCGGTAAAAGCCGGTGGCGGCATCCAGCACCAATACTTTGAGTTCATGTTTGTTGTCCAGCATCTCAAACGTCTCCTTGAAGTGCCATGCGGATGTGAATGCGATTGGCCGACATCTTTTCAGCGGTTGAAATAGGCATTCAGCACATACTCCTGCACCATCCTCTGTGTGTTAAAAAAAGACCCGTTGATGGCAATTGAGTAAGCCATTATGTCCACGAAGCTGCGCCGATCGTGATAGAAAAGGGGAACAATAGTATGCTCCAGCTTGTCGTATAACGACGGGGCGTCAAGGGAGTGGTCCCGATTCTCTCCTTTTCCCAGGGTCGAGGCGCCGATGGACCAGCCGGTCAGCCCCTCGATGTGCCCTTCGATCCACCAGCCGTCCAGCACGCTCAAATTGGGCACACCGTTCAAGGCCGCCTTCATCCCGCTGGTCCCCGAAGCCTCCATGGGCGGCTCAGGCGTGTTGAGCCATATATCTACCCCGGATGTGATCATGGCCCCCAGGGTCATATTGTAGTTTTCTATATACGCCACCCTGATGGCGTGTTGCAGTTCCTGTTTGGCTTTAAAAATCCGCTTGATGAGCTCCTTTCCCTTATTGTCCCGGGGGTGGGCCTTACCGCCGTAGATTATCTGGATCTTGCCGACTTGACTGGATATCCGTTTGATCCTCTCTATGTCCTGGAAAAAGAGGTCCCCCCGCTTGTAGGCTGAAGCACGCCGGGCAAAGCCGATGGTTAGAATATTTTCATCCATGGCTGCACCCGTTTCCCGGTTGACGAAATCCATCAGCCGCTTTTTGCACTGCATGTGGGCATCCCACAGCTCCTCTCTGGGAATACTCAAGGCATAGCGCAGGCTGAAGTTGTCCTGCCGCCAGAAAGGAATGTAGCGGTCGAAAAGATTTCGGAAAGGCACGGAAACCCATGTCGAAGCATGTACCCCGTTAGTGATGGCATCAATGGCATAGCCGGCGAACATAAGCCTTGAAACCTCACCGTGCTTTTGGGCCACCCCGTTGATATAGCGGCTCAGCCTTAAGGCCAGATAGGTCATATTAAGGGTGGACCCTTCGTACAGAACGCCCTCCAGTCCAAAAAAATCATCCCGATCTCCGAGCACCTTCCGCGCAAGCTCCAGGGAAAAGCTGTCATGTCCTGCCGGAACAGGGGTATGCGTGGTAAAAACACATTGGTTCCGCACCGATTCCACGTCTTCCTGAACGACCGATTCCCTTCCGGCCCCCTTGGCGGTCTCATCCAGAAGTTCCAGGATCAGAAGGGCTGCATGCCCTTCGTTGAGATGAAACGGACTGATGTGTTTATAACCTAAAGCACGGAGCATTCTGACACCGCCGATCCCCAGAATCACCTCCTGCGAAACCCGGTAATGATCATCCCCGCCGTAAAGCGTTTGGGTCAGACCTCGGTCCCACTCGGAGTTTTCTGGAAGGTCGGCGTCCAGAAAGTAAACCGGAACCTTATAGCCGCCCACGCCCTTGACATCATACCGCCAGGCCCGCAGATGAACGATTCGTCCTTCCACCAGGACCCGGGTTCGCGGGGTCTCCTCCTGAAGCAACTCCTCAACAGCCCAAGAGGCAATCTCCTCCCGCTGCCATCCGTCGGCTTCCAGCCGCTGCCGGAAATACCCCTTGCGATAGAGAAGCGTAACCGCCACCATCGGCACCTTGAGGTCCGCTGCCGAACGAATCGTGTCTCCAGCCAGCACCCCCAGCCCCCCGCTGTAAGTACACATCCTTTCATCAATCCCTACCTCCATGGAAAAATAAGCCACAGTGCGCCGTTCGTTCGGGTTAAGTTTCATATGATCCTTCTTTTGCAGTTAAAGTTTCAGGGCCTTGAGCCCCCCTCGGAACTACCGGCCGCCCGTCTAAGCGCTTCCACAACGCGCATTCTGGATATGGCTTGTTCTGTTTTTGCGGAAACAGATTTTGTCCTGTTTGTGTTTCACGGTGTCGATGGTTTTGGAGTATATGCGTAACCTTTAACAATTAACTCATTTTTTGATAAGAAGTTCGAGCCCATCGGCGCATGCTCGGGCTACGGCATAGTCAGCCGTTTCTTGCCCGGGCATTTTATCCCAGCCCCCTTTTTCAATGAAGTCAGATCTCTTCCATGAATCTATTTCCCCTAATTCTTTAAGTTTCTCTTCATTGTCCGGTTGCTTCATAAATTGGGCGACGCAGATCGCTGCCTGACTTGCCAAAACCGCTTCTTTGGTCATCGTTTTGGTCGTGCTTGAGGTTGCCCATCCCCCCCACGAAAAACCGATGATCATTGCGATGATTGCCCCAACAATTAGACCCCAAATTCCATACTTAATTTTCGCTGCATTTTCCGGTTTCATTGATCATGCCTCCTTGAATGATGTTGTGATGTTTGTCTTAATAAATATATCGTTCGCATATTCTGCGGTAATGATAGCCGTATATTGATAGCGTTATTGCCACTGCTATCAGTCTGGGTTTACGGATCAGTGTCCAGAGCATCAGTCGCCAGTAATGAAAACGCTCCTTCCCAAAAACCCCGAGCCGTAAGGCGGATCGAAAGATTGAAAGGACCCGCTGAATATTTATCGGATGGTTGATTTCAGGCGCCTTTAGTTCCTTCAGCAAAGTTTTAACCCGTTGGTAGTAGTTTTTAGGCAAATAAATTTGTTTCATAATCGATTGATACCCGTCCAAAAGCCTGCCCATGCCCATTCGGGGAATGATATTGGTTGTTCCATCAACATTATCTCCGGAAAAAGTGTTCACCACCCGGCTTTCCCGTTGAAGCCGGTCAAAGAGACGTGTTCCCGGAGGGGCCTGGAGCATTCCGACCATTGCGGTTACGATACCGCTCTTTTGAATAAAATCGATCTGCCGCTGGAAAATAGAAGGCCTGTCGCTGTCAAATCCCACAATAAAGCCACCCATCACCTGTAGCCCTGAACGGTGGATAATCGCGACACTTTCAAGGAGATTTCGGTTTTTATTCTGGGTTTTATGACATTCCGTAAGACTGACCTCGTCGGGCGACTCAATACCGATAAAAACGGAATCGAATCCGGCCGTTACCATCTTGTCCATAAGTTCAGGGTCATCGACGAGATTAATGGAGGCTTCCGTGAAGAAAACACATCCCTTTTTATCTTTGCGCCATTCGATCAGGGCGGGAAGTAAATGTGTTTTGAGATAGCCCCTATTCCCAATAAAATTGTCGTCAACAAAAAAGATACTGCCTCGCCAGCCGGAAGCATAAATACGATCCAGTTCCACGATAACTTGTTGGGGTGTTTTTAGGCGCGGCCGGTGACCGAAAAGAGTCGTCACATTGCAGAATTCGCAGTTGAACGGGCATCCTCTGGAAAATTGAACATTCATAGACGCATATCGTTTCATTCTTACCAGATCCCACGAGGGAGTCGGTGTGTCGCAAAGATTGCAAAAACCGGAAGCCCTGTAGATCTTTTTTGGTTGTCCGCTCTGCAAGTCCGACAGAAAAGCGGGAAGTGTCAATTCCGCCTCATCTAGAACGAGATGGTCAACCTCCTTGAATTCGTCGGGTTCAGCAGTAAAAAGGGGTCCGCCGGCAACGACTTTCAAGTTCAAAGCATTGCAACGAGCGATGATTTGTTTGGTCGATTTCCTCTGAACCGCCATGCCCCCGATAAAGACTATATCCGCCCATAAAAGGTCTTTGTCCCTAAGGCTATCCACGTTGACGTCCACAAGACGTTTTTGAAATTCATCCGGCAGCAGGGAGGCTATTGTAAGCAGGCCAAGCGGGGGAAAGGCCGCTTTCTTTCCGATAAAACTTAAAGCGTACGTGAAAGACCAGAACGTATCTGGAAATTTTGGATAAATAAGGAGAACGTTCATTTGATAAGGCTCCTTTGCCCATCGGTTGGAGGTATGTTTATTTTTTTTTGGCCGCATGAATGGCATTGCTCCCTTCCGAATGAGATACCGTGTGAATCTGAATTTCCAACGGCTCTCTCAAAAGGACCTTTGTTCCTAACAAAACGCCGAAACAACGAGATGCAATATATTGATACTCAAACTTCATGCCATAAAAGCCACGCCGTGATTTTTTTATTCAACTTACTAGTTAAATAAGATTATTCGCATAAAAAGACTGGCTATCAGTGGGAAAATGGGCACACAAGAATGGTCATATGTGACCAATGGCTATATGTGACCATTTTTTTAGCGTTATTGACGAGGCGGGGACGGTCATCAACGAGGAAGAAGAAATGGGTAGGCTCTAAACTCAACAACTCCAGGAATAGAGAGTTCCTTAGGTATTGATGACTTAGCCCATTCAGTGTACCTATCAATTAATCTTTGTCAAATTTCTGCTATTAGATTTTTTCTTAATCAAACCTATATGTTATAAAAAGGCCGTTTTCATCAGAAATCGGCCTTTTTTGCGTTTTGTGACCAAATCGTGCCCAAC
>CAVUUM010000027.1:0-280641 GCA_963744665.1 uncultured delta proteobacterium
CCGCTCTGATGAAAAGTTTAGAGCAGGGGGAGCAAAAGACGGTCGATAAATCCCAGCAGAAGGACCGTATGTTTTCAGATGATCCCCTGCCGTTAGACTTCCTCGAAAAGGTGGACGCCGATATCGTATTAAACGCCGAAAATATCCATGCCAAAGACGCGCGCTTTAAGTTTGGCCACCTGACACTTAAGCTTGAGAACAGTGATTTCAAAATCGACAAGTTTGAAGCGAGCCATGAGCAGACGAAATTTTCGGGCAAGCTTCATATCAACCATGGCTCACCGACCCGGGTTAACACGAATTTCCTCGTTCAAAACTTCGACCTGGGCAGATTTCGCAGGGAAATCGGGTTGAACGATCAAGTTCGGGGTACTGTTGACCTAGCGACGCATCTGAACAGCAAAGGGGATTCGGTTCACAGCCTGATGGCGAATCTCGATGGCGCCATCGGTGCCGTTATGGGTCAAGGGTATCTGATCAAATATCTCGACATGCTCTCCGTGGATCTATCCAGTAAGATCTTTAATTTATGGGGGCGTCCAAAAGATGTAAAACAGATTCAATGTGCCGTGGTTCAGTTCGATATCAAGTCCGGAGTTGCCACCAGCCAGGCCTTTGTGTTCAACACCCGGGCCGGCATCCTGGAGGGTGAGGGCGAAATTAATCTGGGCACGGAAAAGATTGATTTTTTGCTCGTGCCGACGCCAAGAGATCCCGGCCTGCTGGAGCTTGGTACCAATTTACGCGTAAGCGGTACCATTTTAGATGCCAAGGTGAGGCCGGATAAACTTTCTGTATTAAAAAAAGTTGCTCGGGGCCTCAGCAGCCTTGTGATTGGCCCGCTTGGATTGCTGGCGCCATTTGTTCATCTCGGTGCGCACAATGCGCATCCCTGCAATATTGAGAGTATCGGGCAATTGGGGTTGCAAACTCCTGCCACTGAGTAGCCGGGTAGAACCATGGAACATATCATAAGGAAAAAGACAATTATAAACGAAAAGAAAAGATGATGAGCAACTTGGTCGTGATTGGATTTGACAACAAACACCAGGCATATGAAAATAGGGTTAAATCTTAATGATCGTTTTATAACCTTCAACAATTAAAATCACGAATTTGATATCAATGAGTTAACATAATACTGAAAATCTTCTGCTCATCAGAATAATCAGGCGGCAATGATTTGAACGTGAGGTTGGTTAGGCTTGTCAGGCAATGGCTTTTGCAATGTTTTCTTTTTTTGCTCCCATGGCCAAAAGAGATTTAACGAGCAGGTCCAATGATACGCTCGGATCTCCTTTTTCCATTTTAGCAATTCTGGACTGACTGGATTTCAAGATTTTAGCTAATTGCACCTGTGTCAACTTACTACTTTTGCGACGTTTGGCCAATGCCTCGGAGAGTGCAAGCTTTAATTCGATATACTCTGATTCTTCCGTAGTCAGATCCATAAATTGTTCTACGCTACCGACTTTATAGCCTTTAGATTCTATAAATTTCTTTTTTCTTTTGTCCATCTTACTTTTTCCATCCTTTGATATCTTTTTCATAGATCTTGATTCTTTGTTTACAAACATCAATAACCGATTTCGGTGTTTTGCTGGTCTTTTTCTCGAAAACTTCCAGAATCATGATCATATCAGTATAGATTCGATAAATTATACGCCACGTTAAGTTTTCATCGTTTATTCTCAGTTCATGACAGTTTGGGCCGATAGATGGCATCGGTCGCGATTGTGGTAAAGAAAGCTTTATACCTTTTTGGGTTTGTCTCAGAAAGTATCCCGCTTAAATTCGAGCATTAGAAGAAAAGGCGGACTGGCAATCTTGCCATGAAGCCAGACTATCGGTTTGTCTCGTGGACTCATAAGCTATTAATATGTCAGATATGACATATTGTCAACCCAGTTCAATAAAAATTATGAGAATTTTCCCTTTTGATTAGCGAAACGAACCTTTGAACATTCGATATGGCCGGAACTAATGATTTCATCATCGCTGGCGATTGGTTCTAACAGAAGATTAATGTATTTATGAAATCAGTAAGTTGACATTATTCATTTGAAGTCTAAATGTCATGGCGTCGACTATCTTGCGGTAATTTGAATCGATAATTAAAAGGGTGACAAGCCAGCCGGTTATCTGACATGCATATCGGTAATAATTTCTGATATTGGCTTGCCACAACATCTGGGATTCTAAAAATTTGACAAAATCCTCCAATTTATGTACTTTTTATAAATTCCAATAAGATCCTTCCTTATTCTTACCTATTATATTAAAGTGCTAAATGGAGGGCATGACGATGAAGTGCCCAAAGTGCCAGTTTGATAACCGTGAAGGTGCGAAATTCTGCATTAAATGTGGAGCTAAATTCGAAGTTAAATGCCTTAATTGTGGTAACTCCTTGCCTTCTGAAGCATTATTTTGTGATGAATGCGGTCAGACCCTTTCAAAGCGCCAAGAAGCCGCTTCTGTAGACTATTCCGAACCCCAATCGTACACCCCAAAGCACTTGATTGATAAGATTCTCACTTCCCGCAGTTCCATCGAGGGGGAACGCAAACTGGTGACGGTATTTTTTGCCGATGTGGCTGACTACACATCCGTCTCAGAGAAGTTAGACCCCGAAGAAGTCCACCAGATCATGGACGGTACTTTTAAAATCCTTATGGATGAGATTCACAAATATGAGGGCACCATCAATCAATTCACAGGTGATGGTGTCATGGCCCTGTTTGGCGCCCCGGTGGCCCATGAAGATCATGCCCAAAGAGCTTGTTATGCCGCCTTATCCATTCAAAAAGCCATGGATGCGTATGGTGAGAAAATAAAGAAGGATACGGGAGTGGCGTTCAAGATGCGCATCGGACTTAACTCTGGTCCTGTGGTCGTGGGCGCGATCGGGGACGATCTCAGGATGGATTATACGGCCGTTGGAGACACCACCAATCTGGGCTCAAGAATGGAGAGCATGGCCAGACCCAACACTGTCTTGGTATCCGGGAATACCCACCGGCTTGCCGTGGATTTCTTTGAATTTAAATCTCTCGGTAAAATTGAGGTGAAAGGCAAGAAAGCGCCACAGGCGGCATTTGAGCTAGTCAAATCCGGTAAGGTGGCGACCCGGATAGGGGCCTCGGTAGCCAAGGGCCTTACCCGTTTTGTAGGCCGAAAGAACTCCATTGCCGCACTTTTGGATGGCTTTGACAAAGTGAAATCAGGCTCAGGTCAGGTGATCGGGCTGTTAGGAGAAGCCGGGGTTGGGAAATCGAGACTGCTGCTTGAGATGAGGAGTCTACTACCCCAGAGCGAATTCAGTTATCTTGAAGGACGCTGTCTCCAGTACGGCAGTTCAATGGCCTATCTGCCGGTGCGGGATATCCTGAGATCCTATTTTGATATCAAGAAGGATGAAAAAGAATTCGTTGCTAAAAAAAAGATGATAAAAAGAATTTTCCGAATTGATGAAAAACTAGAAAGCGATCTTCCCGCAATTCATGATCTCTTAACTTTTGAAGTTGAGGACGAAGGATATCGCGGGCTAGAGCCACAACAAAAAAGAGATAAGATTTTTAAAGCCATCAGGAATCTAATGATCCGTGAAAGTCAAAATAAAACCATTATTATTGCTATTGAGGACCTGCATTGGATTGACAAAAGTTCAGAAGAATTTTTAAATTATTTTATTGGTTGGATCGCTAGAGCCAAAATCCTATTAATTCTCCTATACAGACCTGAATATACGCATCAATGGGGAAGTAAGTCTTACTATAATAGAATCAGCTTGGGTCATCTGACAATAAATTCAAGTGCTGAATTACTTCAAGCCATCTTCACAGGTGCTAAGATCTTGCCAGAGATTAAAGAACTTATTCTTAAACGGGCAGCTGGTAATCCCCTCTATATCGAAGAATTTACTCATACATTATTGGAAAACGGATCTATTCAGAAAAAAGATGAGCAGTATTTTTTAACCAGAAAAATTTCAGACATTCAAATCCCAGATAGTGTCAATGGAATCATTGCGGCTCGTATGGACAGGTTGCAAGATAACCTTAAACGGGCCATACAGGAGGCTTCGGTTATTGGAAGAGACTTTAAGTTTAGAATTCTTCAGACAATAACGGGAATGAAGGAAGAAATTAAATCTATTCTTCTTAACTTACAGGAGTTGGAGTTTATTTACGAAAAAACTCTGTTCCCTGAACTTGAATATGTCTTCAAACATGCTCTTGCCCAGGAAGTTGCTTACAACAGTTTGTTAATTAAAAGAAGAAAGGAGATTCACGAAAAGATTGGAAAAGCGATTGAACAAATCTATCAAGATAGATTGGAGGCGTTTTATGAAATACTGGCCTATCACTTCGCCAAAAGCGATAACTCTGAAAAGGCATATCAATATTTGGTATTTTCCGGCAAGAAAGCCACCCGCAATTACTCGAATTGGGAGGCGCTAAAGTTATACAGAGAGGCCATTGATGTCTTAGGTCGAATGCCTTCAACCGATTCTAACCACAGAAAAGGGCTTCAAGTTCGTATCTCTCTTGCAAAGCCTGCAATGTTCCTTAGTTATCCAGGAGATTCAATTGATGTGCTCAAGGTTGGTGTGAAATTGGCAAGGAAAGTAGGCGATATTAGAAGTCTCGCGAATTTGGACGGTACGCTTGCACATGCCTATGCAATAAAAGGAGAGTCTATTCTCGCGATTGAACACGCTGAGAAATGTTTTCAGGGGGCGCAAAAAATCCAAGATCTCGATCTGATGGCCCCGGTGGCTCGAGACCTGACCTCAGCATACATGTTCGCTGGGGAATTAACAAAAACTGTTCCCATTTTTTCCACGGTAATTCCTCTCATTGAGAAGGCAAACAAGTGTTCAGAATCTTTTGGCAGACCTGCAAGCGTCTATACCTTCCTTTGTGGTCTTGCAGGTTTTATTATGGGATTTTTGGGTTCGTTCAATGAAGCTGAAAAATTGTGTGAGAAAGCACTTATCAATGCACTTCAAAACAACGACATATATGAGTTGGCATATTCAGAGTTTTCTTATGGAATTGCTGTGGCGCAAAAAGGAGATGGAAAACCCACAGTAGAGCATCTACAAAAGTGCGTCGATTACCTTGAGCAAAGCCAGATGGCTACCCTCATGGACCCTGCCTTGGCGAGCTTGGGATTGGGGTATATTTATCTGGGAGAGCTGGAAAAAGCCAGGAAATACGCAGACCGTGCAATAGTTGCCGCTTGTCAGCCAGGAGCGGCTGCAGGTAATGCTCTTCTAACTCAATTACTTCTATCCATGGTTTACAGTGAAGTGGGAGACTTGGAGAAGGCTCATTCGTGCGCAGCTGAAGCCGTCAAGCTATCTGAAGGTCGGATGATAGGGGCCTGGGAAGGATTAACGCACTTAACGTTGGGTATGGTATTGACAAGAATGGGGAAAGAAAGAATTGCGGAGGCTCAAAAGTGTGTCGAGAGGTCTTTGAAAATTTTGGATGAATATAAACTCAAGCCTTGGTTAGCAAACGGGATTTTAACTTTAGGCGAGATTTATGCGAGCTCTGATAGGATTAAAGAGGCCGCGGAAGCCTTGAGCAAGGCGGCGGGGATGTTCCGAAAGATGGGGATGGATTATTGGCTGACAAAGACTCTGAAGGTTTTGGAGAGGCTGTAGGTGCAACTGCTATGTGCATGTGATTATATTTGAAAAGGCCAACCAAAAACATATGATGCTGCGGTTAAACAGTTTAATAATTCGCTCCTTTTTACAAATAAATTTGTAGAAGAACTTCATTAAATCACCATTAATTATCATAAGAAACTTGTCTCATGATGCCTGATTCGATACCAATAAACGTCCCTACAACCATACCCGAGGCTTTCAAAAAAGCTGTGGCACGCTACGGTGATCGCGTGGCTATGCGCAAAAAGGAATATGGTCTTTGGCATGACATCTCCTGGAATGCTTATGAGGAGAAGGTACGACACGTGGGATCTGCACTGATTTCAATGGGGTTTGAAAAAGGCGACCACGCTGCCATTATCGGTGATAACTGCCCGGAATGGGTATTTACCGCAATGGGTATCCAGTGTGTCGGCGGAGTAGCTGTCGGTGTGTATGCTACCAATGCCTGGCACCAGGTCGAATATGTTGTGGGTAATTCGGAATCGGCATTCTTTTTTGTTGAGAACGAAGAACAGCTCGACAAGTGGATGATGTTCCGAGATAAAGTGCCGCATCTGAATAGGGTGATCGTCTGGGACACAGAAGGCTTACGAAAGTTCAAAGACGCCCAGGTAATTACCTTCGATGAATTCCTGGGACAGGGTTGCAACGTGTTCAACGAGGCACCGGACTTGTTTCAAAGTCGGAGTGAGGAGGTGAACTCGGAAGACTTGGCGGCGCTCATATACACATCCGGGACCACTGGACCACCTAAAGGCAGCATGCTTAGCCACAGAAACCTCATTTGGATGGGAGATGCCATCACCTCCAACAATCCTATGTATGATACGGACGACGTGATGTCCTTCTTACCGTTGTGCCATATTTTCGAGCAATTGTTCTCGATCTTGGGACATATAACCATCGGCTACACAGTCAATTTCATAGAGAGCCCGGACACCGTTATGGATAACATGATTGAGATATCTCCGACCGTTGGACATGCTGTCCCCAGAATATGGGAAAAGTATTACTCGGCCGTACTCATCAGAATGTCCGACGCTACGTGGTTCAAGCGCACGGTGTTTGGCCTCGCCCTTAAAATCGGAAATAAGCGGGCAAACATGATCATGAATTTCAAGCCGGTACCGATGAACCTTGAATTTCTATATCAACTTGCTTATCTGGCTGTTTTTCGTAAACTGAAAAAACGGATCGGATTCGACCGAATTCGGGTGGCCTACTCGGGTGCGGCCCCCATCTCTTCGGATGTCCTGCAGTTTTTCCAATCAATCGGCATGAATCTCATTGAAGGCTACGGTCAGACCGAAGTTACAGGCGTTATCTGCCTCTCACCTGTTGGTAGGGTGAAATTCGGCACAGTAGGGCCTGCCATCAAAGGAGCCGAAGTTAAAATTGCCGATGACGGTGAAATTCTGCTGAAGTCACCCGGGGTGTTCATGGGATATTTCAATAACCCAACATCCACTGCGGAAACCATCAAAGATGGATGGTTGTACTCGGGAGATGTTGGAGAGATCGATGCCGACGGTTACCTAAAGATCACCGATCGGAAAAAGGATATCATCGTGACCGCTGGCGGTAAGAACATCACACCGCAGCTTATCGAAAACAAACTCAAGTCCAGCATCTATATCAACGATGCGGTTATCATCGGCGACCGGCGAAAATTCATCTCCTGTCTGGTCATGATCGATGAAGATACCGTGGTCAAATACGCTCAGGATCACAAGGTGCAGTTCTCCACCTACAGGGACCTCACCCAACACGAAATGATTGACACACTCATCTGGGAAGAAATCAGAAAAGTCAACGAGACCCTCTCCAGAGTCGAACAAGTGAAAAAGTTCACCATCTTGCCAAAAAAACTATATGAGGAAGATGGCGAAGTCACTCCTACTATGAAGGTCAAACGCAAATTCGTCAATGAGGCTTTCAGCGACCTCATCGAGGCCATGTATGGAAATAGGCAGAGATAGAACGACTCGGATAATCAATCAGGAGGAGAAAGGTTTTCTATAGAGTCGCCCGGAAAGCCTTTATGATTAACAGATTGAATCCGAAATCGACAAAAATGGTTTACATAATCCAGTAAATCTTCAAAGTGCAATTCTGGCATTTAACAGGTACTTTTTCCTGTGATAATCAGCCAAAAAGTAATGATATCATCCAACTTAAAAACCTTTAATATGTCTGACTGTTTTTCCCTTTAGGATTTTCAGTTTGTAATCGCATGGAAATCATATCTGGCTCGACTTGGTCTTGAAGTTAGATAAAAGGCTTTTATACCGCTTGTCATAATAATGTTCCGAAAATATGATGGCGGTATAAGGGTTTGTAGCAGAAAAACGGTCCTCAATCGGAACGTTTTTCTGACAACTCCTATAGCTTGAAAAAGACAGACTAAATCGTGTAATGCAAATATTGAATAAAGGCTGATAGTTGTTCCTTCGGTGCATTCGACGTGTTAGCAGAAAGGAGTTTGAAATGAAAATAGAGATCAAGAAACCTAATTTGGAAGACATGGAGAAGCAAGGGGTTCTGTCCTGGCCGATTTGGGAAAAAGAGATATCCCGATTTGACTGGCATTATGACGAAACAGAGGAATGCTATTTGTTGGAACGATTCAGGTACTAATTGACTGGATCCCTTATCCTTTCTATAAAGGGGGATCGGGAAGAGCGGCTTCAATTTGAAAACAGCATGACAGTTTCTATCAGCCGCTTCTTTCGTGACAGAAAGCTCTGGGAGTTAATGCAAGGAAGGATTCTTCCCCTTTTGAACCAAAAAACATCTCAATCCATAAAAGTATGGTCTGCGGGGTGTGCCTCAGGGGAAGAAGTCGACAGTTTCAAGATATTATGGGAGGAATTTCGGACATCTGTTAACAATATTTCTGAGATATACATTCTGGCTACGGACATGAATCCGGAATGTCTGGACAGGGCAAGAATCGCCGTATACCCCCACAGCAGCATGAGAGAAGTTTCTATGGTGATCCAATCCGCCTATTTTGAGGAATTTGTGCGGGGAAGATATGCCTTGAGGTCCGGCATAAGAAACGGGATTGTGTGGCAGACCCATAACCTTTTGTCGGATCCCCCCGGAGTCGAATTTGACCTCATATTTTTAAGAAACAACCTGCTTACCTACTATATAGATGAACTCAAGATTCCTGCCATTTCAAAGATTGTTAATAGTCTGGTTTATGGGTGGGGTCTTAATTATTGGAAGCCATGAAAGAATACCTATTGAATTCGTCGATCTTAAACCTTGGGAAGACAGCACGGTTATTTTTCAAAAGCAGCATTAAGATTAGGAAAAAGAACAATGAAAGTAGTTTTTCATGAAGATTTCTGCCGAGTTTATACTAGTGATCCGGCAGCTGCTCCTGGACGTATGGAGTCTATAGTTGAAGCCATAGAGCCATACGTGGCGTTTGTTCCAGCAGAACCTGCTCTTCGACAGAACATCACCGCAGTCCATAGCGACATGCATATTCAAAATGTCGAAAACAATGGTTTGTATGAAATCGCGACTCTGGCAGCGGGAGGAGCTATTCAGAGCGCTCAAATCGGTTTATCCGAACCTTGCTTCGGACTGATTCGTCCTCCGGGGCACCATGCCTCTGCAAACTCATCCTGGGGTTTTTGCTATTTCAATAATATAGCTGTTGCCATGGTTGCACTGCACCGACAGAAAAAAATTAAAAGTGCTTGTGTATTGGATATCGATCTCCATTTTGGTGACGGCACCGTAAATATATTTAACCAGCATGATTGGGTGAGCGTTGTTAATATCGAAAGCCATAATCGCATTAGCTATCTGCAAGAGGTGGAAGCGGCCATTAAAATTTGCCGAGCGGATCTAATCGGCATTTCCGCAGGCTTCGACAACCACACCGATGATTGGGGAGGTCTGTTAACAACTGAGGATTACGAAGAAATTGGCTACCTGGTGCGATCAGCAGCTGGCCGCAATGGAGGAGGTTGTTTTGGTATTCTGGAGGGGGGGTATAATCATGCGGTACTTGGAGAAAATGTGCTGGCTCTGATTCAAGGCATGGCGAAAGAATAAAACAAGCTGGGTCATCATAGCCAGAGCTTTTATGATATGCATCATTTACCTATTATTTGAGTAGATTTCCACGTTAGATATACAAATCAAGCCTTCGACTTTAGATCAGTGTTGGAAATTGTAGATTAGAACAGGCTTGGAGATTCCTCTAAATTGAAGATTCTGTAACAATAGGTAGGAAGCAGTAACGACAGAATCTGGTTTACATAATCCCGTAAATCTTTACTCAGTTACTGATGCAGTTTCCACCTGATTTTTTTAAGATAGCCAGCCAATAGCCGTCACGATCCTTTTTTTAAAGGTTCGTGAAATTAAAAAAGTGCCTCCACAAACGCCTTGGGGTCGAAATCCTGAAGGTCGTCGATCTGTTCTCCTACGCCAATGTATTTCAGGGGGATGTTCAACGCGCTGCTGATGCTCACGGCAATTCCTCCCTTGGCCGTGCCGTCCAGCTTGGTCAGGGCAAGACCGGTGATGTCCAGGGCTTCATTGAACAGGGTGGCCTGGGAAATGGCATTTTGACCGGTGGTGGCATCCAGAACCAGGAGAATTTCATGGGGGGCCTGGGGAATTTTTTTGGCAATGGTCCGTTTGATCTTCTTGATTTCTTCCATCAGGTTTATTTTCGTGTGAAGCCTTCCTGCTGTGTCGATGTATACAATATCCATATTGCGTGAACGTGCGGCTTCGATACTGTCGAAGACAACAGCGGAGGGGTCTGCATAGGCCTTGTGTTTGACAATGTCAGCCTGTGCTCTTTCGGCCCAGATTGTGAGCTGTTCTATGGCAGCCGCACGGAAGGTGTCGGCCGCTGCAATAAGCACTTTTTTACCCTGGGCAGTCTGCCTTGCCGCAAGTTTGCCTATGGTGGTGGTTTTACCCACACCGTTGACTCCCACAACCATGACAACATGGGGTTTTTCAGGTGCTGTCTCCACGAGGGGTGTCACGTGACCCAGAATGCCGGCGATCTCGTCTTTGAGAACCTGTTTGAGGCTAGTGGCATCTTTGATTTCCAGAGCCTTTTTAGAGATGGTGTCCATGATGTCCATAGCGGTAGAGACACCAATGTCGGATGTGATCAGCAATTCTTCCAGTTCTTCCAACAGGTCATCGTCGAGTTTTCTGTTACCCGTAAACAGATCATCGATGTCCGTGGTGAGGATTTCCCGGGTCTTTGACAGTCCCTGTTTGAGACGACTGAAAAACCCCTTTTTTTCTGAGTTGTCTGGTGTCTTCAAATTCATAAAAATATCTTTTTAGGTTGCTTAGGCGTTTATACCGCTTGTCATAATAATGTTCCGAAAATATGATGGCGGTATAAGGGTTTGTAGCAGAAAAACGGTCCTCAATCGGAACGTTTTTTTGACAACCCCTATAGGCTGAAGACTTTTAGGTTGCAGCGTGTTAGGCGTTTCGCGCTCATCGCCTTCAGCCTAACAACTTCGAGTGCTCTATTGGCCTTGTTTGTAAACCTGAAAAACAAATAAAATACAAGCCAAAACAAGTAATTTATGTATTTGGTCTAAGTTGAAGCCATTTTTAAGATAGCTTCTGTGGCTAGTTGGCCTGCGCTTTCCTGTCAAAGTCAACCGAAACAATCTTGGACACCCCTTTTTCGCCCATGGTGATACCAAACAGGGTGTCCGCGAATTCCATGGACCGCTTGTTGTGTGTGATCATGATGATCTGCGATTTCTGGCCGATCACTTTCAGCAGGTCATTGAAGCGAAAGACGTTGGCGTCGTCCAGGGGGGCGTCAATTTCGTCCATGAGACAGAAAGACGTGGGCTTGATGAGAAAAATAGAGAAGATGAACGCGATGGCGGACATGGCTTTTTCACCACCCGAAAGAAGGCTCATGCGCGTCAGTTTTTTGCCTGGCGGGTGAATCATATATTCCACACCCGTCTCCAGAGGTTTGTCCGGATCTGTCAGGACCAGCTTGGCTGTGCCGCCCTCGAATAGACGCGGAAAGACTTCGGCGAGTTTTTCATTAACGGCATTAAAGGTGTTGATGAAACGCTCCTGGGTAATCCGGTTGATCTTCTTGATGACCTTGTGAAGATCCTGAATGGCTTTGTCAAGATCTTCCCGCTGCTCGATCAGAAAATCATAGCGGGTTTTCAACTCATCGTATTCATCGATGGCACCCAGGTTAACATCCCCGATTCTGGCAATTCTGGATCCCAGACGTTCCTTTTCTTCCTCCGTCTCCCTGACCGGAAAGGGGGTGTCCTCAGGTATCTTTTCAGCCTGCAATCTCAGCTGGTCGATGGTTTGAAAGTATTTCTCCTGAAGGCGATTGGCGATATTTTCCTGCTTGATGGTCTGCTGTGACTGTTCCAGTTCAAGCAGGCGAATATTCTGGAGCGTGGTTTCCCTGGCTTTCTGGATGTTCGAAACAATACCGTCTTGTTCCTGCAACGCTTCATCAATGGTCAGGTAATCCGCTTCGTTGCGTTGGAGTACCTCTTTGAGATTCTTGAACTGACCATACATTTGGGACAGTTCATCGTCTAAGCGCCTGTTCTTTTCCTTCAATGCGATGCGCTTCTCTTTCTTGATGGCAATGTCCTGGGTGAGTTGTTCCAGCCTTTTTAAACCATCCTGCCAGAAATCCTTTAGACGTCTCAAGGTGTTGTGGTTGTTATCGACACTTGCGATGAGTGAGGTATGCTTGAGGCGCAGATCAATAATCTGCTGGTTGGCATTTTCAAGGGCGTCCGTGACGCTGCTTATCTTTGCTTGGGTGTCTGTGACGACATTTTGGGCATTGCGAACGTTTTGCTCTATTTCCGTGATGGCTTTTTGAAATTTGCTTATCTCGACATCGATGTTGTTTTCTTCGCCGATAAGCTGCTCTCGCTCGAGGAGCAACATTTCCAGATGGCGACGGGCATGTTTCAATTCTTCAGCCGTCTGATAAAGATTTTTTTCGGCCTCTCTTTCTTTAACCAGAAACTTCTCTTTCTTTTCGATATGCTGCTGCAGGGTTTCCTCCAGCTTTCGAACCTCTTTTCCGAGTGCTTCCTGTGTCTTTTTCTCAGCATCTACTTTTTTGTCGAGTTGTGCCGCCTGCCGGGTCAGTTTTTTCAGTTCCTGTCTTTTGGTGAGAATATTGGACAATTTATCTTTGCTGCCGCCCAGAAAGACGCCCTGGTGAGAAATGATGTTGCCGTCTTTGGTGACAATTGTCTGGATTCGGCCGTTTTGGTTGAAACGGGTACGGGCCTCGCTCAGGTTGTCGGCTACAAAGACATGTCCCAGGAGTGCGTTGGCAACTTTTTCAAAACCGGCTTTCACAGACACATGCTGCAAAAGTCTTTGGGATGACTCGGTGCCCTCCGCGATATTCGGTGATACGGGTTTGATACCCGGTATGGGAATAAAACCACCCCGGCCTTCGCCTGTGGCCTGGAGATAATCGATGGCCTGCATGCCTGCGTCCTGATCCTTGACGATGATATACTGCAGCGCATCTCCCAGAACGGATTCCACTGCTGTTTCATAGGTCGGGTCCGGTTCGATGACTTCTGCCATCAGTCCCACAATATCTTTCGAAAACCCGGTGTCGGCCCCGGAATCCTGCTGCTCCGGGAGCTCGGAATTCGGCGGCGAATTTTCCGGCAGGTCCGGACGGATGCGCATAATTGCCTGAACACCGTTTCGGTACCAGGCATAGCTTTCGGACAATTTCTTCAGCGCCGACACCTGTGACCGGATCTGATTGCGCTCCATTTCCATGGATTGCGTCTGCTTAACCTGACGGCTCAGAACTTCTATTTTGGTGTTGACCTGAGTTTCGATGGTTGTCAGCCTGGTTTTTAGGGTGGCCAGATTTTCCCGGAGAAGAGAAATATCTTTTTCACGCAGCAGGAGAGATTGTTTTGCATCCTGGACATGCTGTTGGGCTGTTTCGATATCCTGGTCTATGCGGTTTCGTCGCCGAGCCAGATTTTCTTTGTTGTTGGAGGCATTCTGGTAGGTGTTTTTATACCGTGCTTCCTCGGCAACCATCTCCATGAGACCCGATTTACTCACTTCCAATTGTTGATTCAGTTGCGTGAGCCGGTCTCGTATGAGTTGATATTCTGCCTGTTTTGCATCGATCTGGGATGTGGCCACTTTTTTTTCGGCGGATAGAGATGTATACTCTTTTTCGACAACATCGATCTCTTCGATGATGCTGGCATTCTTTTCTTCCAGGCCGTTTTTGGCTGTCTCCAGTCCCATCACCTCATGGGCATACCGTTCGATCTCGTTACGCAGGTGATCGATATCCGTTTCTATGCGGTCTATTTTACGCTGGGCTTCGAATGTCTGCGACTTCTGGGACGAGATTTCCTGGTTCTTTTGCCAGCGTTTCAATTTAATCTCTTCGACAGCCGCATCAATTTTCTTCAGCTGGGATGCATGCTGGAGATCGTCGTCTTTTCGTGTTTGAAGCAGCTGGCTGGTACGGGTAATTTTTTCGGTGTATTCATCATAGTAATGGATACCCAGTTGAATCGTGAGCGTCTTGAGCCGGTCCGAGTATTTTTTATACCGTTCCGCCTTTCTGGCCTGCCGCTTCAGACCCGCCATCTGACGATCGACTTCCGTTATGATATCGCTCACCCGTAAGAGATTCTGGTGTGTAGAAGCGACCTTGCGCAGGGCTTCCTTTTTGCGGTTTTTGTATCGCGTAACCCCGGCGGCCTCTTCGATAAACAAGCGTCGCTCATCAGGGCCGGCGTCCGTAATGATACCGATGTTGCCTTGCTGAATGACGGCATAGGTCTTGGCTCCCATGCCGCTTCCCATGAAAACGTTATGGATATCCTTCAGACGGCAGGGTTGTCGATTGATAAAGAAGGCACTCTCTCCCGACCGGTACAGACGCCTCGTTACATTGATTTCAGTGAAGTCTTTGAGTTCTTCGGGGGCTGACCCGTTGTCGTTTAGCAGGGTCAGGGAAACTTCGGCCATATTCAGAGGCGGTTTGCCATTGGTGCCGGAAAATATGACATCTTCCATGTTCTTGCCGCGCAGCTGTTTGACACTCTGTTCACCCATTACCCAGCGAAGTGCGTCAACAATATTGCTTTTACCGCATCCATTGGGACCCACGACAGCAGAAATACCCTGGGGAAACGAAATGGCTGCCTTTTCCGGAAAAGACTTGAATCCCAGTATTTCCAATTTTTTCAGCTTCATGAAAGGTGTTCTCCTAATAAGATTGTGTAACAATTTTATATAACAAGGAATGGGGGGGTTGTAAAGAAAAAACACAATGGGGAGTGTTAAATTGGATTTATAGGCACAAGATGTAGAAACATATCCTTCGGACGTCATTTGCTTCGCGTCATTATGCCCTATGGGCGTCATTTACACTTCGTGTGACATTTGTCCTATCGGACGATATTTGCGCTTTGCGCGTAATTAATTGTTGCTTAAAGCTGGGAGCTACGATGAATGACACGAAGTAAATGACCATCAATGACGCGCGCAGCGCAAATGACGCGAAGCAGGTTAAAGTATCTGACTCAAGAAAAGCTTGGTTCGATCGTGCTCGGGGTTTTCGAAAAAATGCTTGGGGGTACCCACTTCCACCACGGCACCGGCATCCATAAATATCACACGGTCGGCCACTTCTTTGGCAAACCCCATCTCGTGTGTCACCACAACCATGGTCATGCCCTCTCTGGCCAGGGTTTTCATGACATCCAGAACCTCACCGATCATTTCCGGGTCCAGGGCCGACGTGGGTTCGTCAAACAGCATCACCTTGGGATCCATGGCCAGGGCCCGGGCGATGGCCACACGCTGCTGTTGCCCCCCCGAGAGATTGTCCGGAAAGGCATTTGCCTTGTCGGAAATTCCGACTTTATCGAGCAGAAAGTCGGCTTTTTCCCGGGTGTCTTTTTTGGATCTTTTGCGGACCACAAGCTGGGCCAGGGTGACATTCTCCAGAACGGTTTTGTGGGGGAAAAGATTGAAGGACTGAAAAACCATTCCCACTTCGGCACGCACCTTGTTGATATTGGTCTTGGGGTTGAGAACATCGATACCGTCGATGACAATATGGCCTGATTCCGCTTTTTCAAGCCGGTTCATACATCGTAACAGGGTGCTTTTTCCCGACCCGGACGGTCCGCAGACCACCACGACTTCGCCGGCTTTGATTTGACAGGATACATTGACGAGGGCTTTGACTTCATGCGGCACAAAAAAAGTCTTGTAAATATTTTGAACGTCAATCACTCTACGGCACTCCTTCTCTCGAGTTGTTGAACGAACATGGAAAGGGAAAAGGTCAAAACCAGATACAGCACCGCCACAACCAGATAGATTTCAAACGGCTGCAGACTGGCTGATACAGCCTCCCTGCCTGCTTTGGTCAATTCACGAATGGCAATGATACCCAAAAGGGACGAGTCTTTGATGAGGCTGATAAACTGTCCCGCCAGGGGCGGCAGAATGCGTCGGAGGGCCTGGGGCAGGATGATGTATCGCAGACACTGGGCATAGGTCATGCCCAGCGATCTGGCCGCTTCAGTCTGACCGCGATGAATGGACTGGATGCCGGCCCTGACAATTTCCGTAACATAGGCGCCGGCAAAACAGGCCAGGGAAGCAACGCCATACCAGAAGGCCGAAATCCGCCCCATACCATACGTGGCAAGGAGATCGTTGATAACCGTTCCGAGGACAAAATACCAGATGAGAATCTGTACCATCAAGGGTGAGCCGCGTATAATTTCCACATACACGATGGTTGCCCATTTAAAGGCCGGATTGGATGAAATCCTTGCCAGGCCTCCTGCCACACCGATAAGAATACCAAAAATCGTCGCCATGATGCTCAACTTCAGCGTCAGCCACAGGCCGATCAAGAGTAAACCGGGTTTCCATGCTTCATGTGCGCCGATGTTGTCTCTGAGAGAAATGATTTCCCCCTCGACAACTGTCAGGCTTTCTAGCGGGACCGTGTATGAAACGGTTTCCGTCTCGTTTTTAACGGTAACGATGGCATTCTTGCCTTTTCTGACAATACTGTCAACTTCACCTTGGATTTCGGAATTGACCTCAACCGTGTCTTTGTAGACAAAATAAATAGGCATGCGGTTCCAGCGCCAGACATATTCGATTTTCTGGGTCGCATAATAAAACATGCCGGCCACAATTAGTAAAAACACGACAAAGACGCCCACCCACATATTGTAGGAAGCCGGTCTCATTGCCAGTTGATTTTTCCCGGATGTGTTCATGGTCTTCTTTTCCAAAATCTAAAAGCGAGCTCAATTATTGAAGATGGCATTAATTAGAATGGTTGCTTACAAAACAGGCCGGCCACCCATTGGAAGAAGATAGCCAGCCTGTTTGCTGTTACTGAATTGTCTTGACGGTTCGATGATTACTGGAGTTCCTTTTTCCAATCAGAGCCTATGATCCACTTGTTGTAGACTTGTTCATAGAATCCGTCTCCTTTGGACTGCCGCAGAAAATTGTTCAGATAGTTGAGAAAGTCCGGGTCGCCTTTATTGATGGCCCATGCCAGGGGCTCATAGGTAAAGGGCTCGTTCAGGAAAACGGTTTTCCCTCTTCCCTGACTGCCATAGAGGAAACCACAGAAAGGCAGATCATAAACCATGGCATCGGCCTTGCCGTTGATAACTTCCAGACCAGCTTCTGCTTCGGACTCAAAGCCTTTGTAGGTGGCTTTGGGGATAAGTTTCTTGATGGCCTGTTCACCGGTGGTGCCCATCCTGGATGTCAGGATAAATTTGGGATCATTCAGGTCTTTGTAGGACAGGACCTTTCCTTCATGTTTTTTGTTCAGCAGAATAGTTTGCCCCACGACAATGTAAGGGTCCGCAAAAAGAATCTTGAGATTTCTTTCCTGGGTAATGGTCATGCCGCCCATGATAATATCGAATTTGTCGGTCATGAGGGCGGGGATGATGCCGTCCCAGGCGGTGTTGACGGGTACGAACTTTACACCCATGGACTTGGCAAGTCTTCTGCCGAAATCCATGTCAAAACCGATAAAGTTTCCTTTTTTATCCGTCATTTCAAAGGGTACATAACCGGATTCAAAACCGACACGCAGTTCCCCCCTTTGAAGAATTTTTTCAACATGAGACGCTTTTGCCAGTTCAATGTCGGCGCCCATGGCCGTGGTGGAAAAAAAGATTCCTGCGAACAGGAATACAGCCAATCCGAACAATAAACCCTTTTTCATTTTTGACCTCCTTTTTGTTTGTATCTCAGTCAAGACCGCTTAAACGCGACTCAAGGCGTTTACTCCAAAACTAAATGAAACAGCATAAACAATATCAATATATTATTCGATAGATAAAGTAAAGGATTCTTTGTGAAAACGATTGCCACGAACACCTTGACAGGGGCCCTTTCTAATGGATATTATCCCATTCCGTGATAGCGGTAAGGATGTTAGCAATGAATCAGATGGAAAATGGAGGTTGTGCATGCAGAAATCACAAGGCATCTCAGTTGACGAACTCATGAAAAACCCGGAGATAAAAAAGATTATCGCTTGCGACAGTCAGGAAATGATCGAACGGCGAGCCCATGTGCCGCTGATCTGCAAGGTTTTTAAACAGCCCTACACCCGACTGATTTCTGAAGACAGGTACCAGTTTCATGTCGACAGGGAAGCCAAAAAGAGCCTGCCGGCCATCATCGATAATGTGGTGCAGAAAGTCGTGGCTGAAAATTCACCGGACAACGCATTTAAGACAACGTTCGGAAAGCAGCGCAATATCGGTATCGTCTTTTCAGGCGGTCCTGCCCCGGGGGGTCACAATGTCATCGCAGGTATTTACGATGCAGCCAAAAAAGCGAATCCGGAAAACAGGGTTTTCGGTTTTCTGCTCGGACCGGAAGGTATTGTGGAAAATGATGTCGTCGAGATAGACGATGATCTCGTAAACCGATATCGAAATCTGGGCGGCTTTACCATGATCAAAACCGGCCGCACCAAAATCGACACACCCAGAAAAATGGTGCTTTCCAAGGAGACATGCCAGGCCTTGAACCTGAGTGCTCTGGTGGTGGTCGGAGGTGACGATTCAAACACCAATGCGGCTTTTTTGGCCCAGGAGATGTTTGAGGCCAATATTCAGGTCATCGGGGTTCCAAAAACCATTGACGGAGATATTCAGGTCAAGGACGCCCGGGGGCATGTGCTCTGTGCCATGTCCTTTGGTTTTCATACAGCGGCAAGGGCGTTTGCCAACTCGGTGGGAAACCTCTGTACCGATAGTAGTTCAGACGTTAAATACTGGCATATCTGCAAGGTCATGGGACGGGTTGCCAGCCATCTGGCACTTGAAGTCGCTCTGCAAACCCATGCCAACATGACACTTATCGGTGAAGAGCTGGCTGATTATACAGACAATCAGCGCATTCAGACAGCTGAAAAGCTTGGAGAGACAGACTACCACGCATATGGCATGACCCTCAGGCATCTTTCCCGGGTGATATGCGACGGCATTGTCAGACGGGCGACTTTTGGCAAAAATTACGGTGTGATCGTGATACCCGAAGGTATCCTGGAGTTTATAAACGAAATACAGGTTTTTATCATAAAACTGAACACAATTATCGGGGAATACAACCAGACCCACGATTCAGATTTTCACAGTGCTTATCCGGTTCTGGAAGACAAGCTGGAATTTTTGCGTCGTCTGGCGCGGCGTTCCGAAGAAGACGGCGGGATTGCCGTGTGGAATCGAAGGGATGACGATCTGTTCAACGACATTCCGGAATTTTTTCAGGAAGGTCTTTTGATGGAACGGGACAGTCATGGAAACTTCCAATTCTCGCAGGTGGAGACGGACAAGGTGGTCATGGGTCTGGTGAGGGACTACCTGGATATTCTGAAAGAAGAGGGGGAGTACAAGGTGGGTATCCACCAGGATGTGTACCGGAAAGGCATGGCCAAGGGCGGGTTGGACCCAGATACCTATGGCAAGGCGATTTTCAGGAATTACCCGGACGACCAGTTTTTGATGGTGAAGAAATCGATTATCAGTATTAAAACCCTCAAGCAGGCGCTTCTCCAGGCGGACTTGATTCAGGACTCCGATGACATCCCCGCACCGGTTGAAAAGATATACCAGAAGTCGGTTCCGAAATTTAAAACCCAGGCCCATTTTTACGGTTATGACGGACGGGGAAACGACCCTACCCGGTTTGACTGCAATTACACATATAATCTGGGGTTGACGGTTTTCAGCCTGATCGCCAACGGGAGTACCGGCCAGATGGCAGGTATCAAGAACCTGGAGAAAGATTTTGCGCAATGGGAACCCATCGGTATCCCCATTGCACCCCTGATGCACTTGGAAGAACGCAAGGGCAAACTGGCTCTCGTGATCGAAAAAAGCGTCGTGGACATCCGATCCACTGCCTTTCAGGCTGCCAAACTGTCCAGGGAGAAGTGGCTTGCGGCCGGTCCTGTAGAAGATGACTACCGCTGTTCGGGCCCCATCCGCTTTGCAGGCAAAAGCGAGGAGGATCGACCCATCACGCTGGTATTGAATGCCATGAAAACCGTGCCGGAAAATTGAAGAACCTCGCATGACGTATATAATTTAGCCTGACCCAACCATTTTCCGGACGTTTTTGACGCAACATAACACATGGCGAAGTGGGAAGATCTGCCACTGCTTTCTTTAAATTAAAATGTATCTTGAACGTTTAACGAAGCGAGGTTCCGTATCCGCAAGGCGTCGGGTCATGAAGCTGTAGTGTGCTACCGCGAATGACACGCAACACAGCGGATGCGGTGACCTCGCTTCGTTAAACCTCAGGCGAAGTAGTCTTCCCACAACCCCCACATCAAACGCTGTTCATTTTCATATCCAAAACAATAGACTTTCAGGAAATCCCGTGTTTCGTTGGATAAAGGTTCAAATTTGATGCCAACGATGATGCCGGTGCCGCCGGGTTCTTCTATTTTTTTGCACCAGGTTATCCAGCCCGGAATGGAAATGCCATTGCCGGACGGCAGCTTGATTTCCATGATCGACCTGGTATCCAAAAAGGCTTCCGTTCGCATGGAACCATATTTCAAGCCCAGGTCAATACAGGCGCCCCCCTGCGAGATGTCCCGACTTACGCCTTCAAAAACGATCGGGGTGTCATCGTCCTGGCGCAGTGCCAGCATAACCGTAGCACGAACTGGATTGTCATACCGGGCTGCTCGACGGACGCTTGGCCACGATCGTCCATGTTCCTTGTTGGGAGGACCCTTGTAAAGCTTGACCAAAAGTTGTTCCAGATGGGGATATTTCAGACAGGTTTCAACGAGAGCTGCTTTGTTTATCTTGACCACTTCTACCGGGGTGAGCGCTTTGATATCCGATAGGGAGGTCGTTTTTTTGTGGATAGGAAAAACATCACCGAAAATATCATTGTCGAAAAGTTGCTGCGTCAAAGGCTCCGATCGATTTTCCTGTGCGTTGAGCGGCTGGGCGATCTTTTCCTCGAGTGTACCGGAAACGACAAAGAATACATCACCACAGGTCTGACCGGCACGGATGATTGTCTGGCCGGCATCGACCTGCACCCTTACCAGCCTCAGCATGAGGGCTATGAGCTCGTGGTAGGCTATGTTGGTAAAAAGATAACGGAGAGGAGATTCCTCTTTGATACTGGATTGTAGTGCTGAAAAAAATGCCCGGCCTTCTGCATGGGTAGGCTTGAAAATACTCCAGGCCAGGATTTTCGATACTATTGCCTGAAATGTCTTACTCTCACCCAGGAAAATCCGGGCGGCGTGTGTATAACTTTGGAATGCATCGTTCTTTTTTTTTCGTTCAGACAGAAAATCGCCATATGCTCTGAAAATTTCACCCTTTTCAGGCAATAGAGACATCAGTTCTTGATATTCTTTTTCGGATGTAAGATTTAGTGACCCGTCAGCAAGTCTGTCCAGAATGCCGCGCTTATCTTCAGCTTGAAATTCCAAAAACGTTTTCTCCTTGGGAAGCGTGTCACATCTCCCAAACAATACCCAAAGTCGTTAACTCAAACTTTTTTTCAATAAGAACCGCAGAATATGGAACAAGAAATATCGAATTTCGAAGTGTTTTATATCAGGTCGGCGACGATATTATACACCCCTGCAATGGCTTCGCTTGATCGGTCGATGGTGGTCAAAGGGGCCATGCCGGATATCATGTTGTCGACCTGATTGTCCCGCATGATACTTCCCAATATTGTCGGGTGAATCATCAGATATTTTTCAGAAACAAGCTGAATGATCCGCCCGGCTTCCCTGTCTCGCGGGCTTTTGGTCATATTGGTCACCAGGGCCGGGCGGATTTCGGTAATCTCCTGGCTGAGCAGATTCATATCTTCTTCACTGTTGTTTTCCTTTACGGCATTGAGAAGGTCTTTCACGGTTCGGACATTCATTTCGTTTTTGGGATCCATGGCTGTTTTGATCGTAGCAAGAAGGGCCGGCTTCTGACTGCTTAGCCGGCTCAACTTGCGATACACAGCATTCCTGACAAAGGCATAAGCGTTCTGAATCGAAATTGGCTGAGGGGTCAGCACCACGATCTTTCTGTGGGCCATAAGAAAAAAATCGAGAACATTGTACGAGGTGCCCGAGCCCAAATCGAGTATCGCAACATCGGTGTCCAGATGCGAGATACTTTGCATGATTTTTACTTTCTGGGCGAACTGGAGGTTGGCCAAAGACAGAATTTCACTGGCACCGCTCAACAATCTCAGATTCTCAATACCGGTTTCAATGCAGATATCCTCAAGACGATCATATTTCTTGGTGATGAAGTCATTGACGGTTTTTGGTGGACTTTTTATCCCCAGCATGGTGTGGAGATTCGCCCCGCCAAAATCGACATCGATCAGGACAGTCCGTTTGCCCATCTGAGAGAGCCAGAAACCAAGCAGCGTGCTGATGACACTTTTCCCCACGCCTCCCTTGCCACCACCGACAGCCCAAATGGTCGGGCCCGGTTTTTTATTGAGATTGTTCGCTTCTTTCACAGTTATCCTTTCGCTGTAGAGCGACAACGTCGCGTTCTATAAAAATCTGCAACAATTTATTTTACATATGTTTCCCACAGGTCCCAAATCAGGTTTTGCTCTCCGTCGCTCCCGAAACAGTACTCATTCAGAAAGTCCCTATCGGCGTCAGACAAGGTATTAAACTGAATACCGATGAGCGATAAGTCTTTTTCTCGCTGTGTGTCTTTTCTGACCCAGAGAACGGTTCCCATAATTTCGAGGGTTTCATCGACATTGGGTAAATAGACGTGTAACATCGCGTCTGAATCTATCACCGTTTCCTGTTTGGCGCGCCAGTGTTTTTCCTCTAATTCAATGCAGGCGCCTCCCAGTGATATGTCCCTCGTGTACCCGACCGAATCGAGTTCGGTTTCATCATCCGCCATAAATATTTTCAGATTGATCTTGATGGGGATTTCATGTCTGTCAGAACGTCTGACACTTGTCCAGACTCTTTCTTTGGCATTTCCGGAGGGGCCTTTGTAAAGGTTTTTGAAACGTTTTTCGATACCTTTATGTTTTTTTAAGATGTCCGCCAGAATCGGTTTTTTTATTTTCACGAGTTCTACCGCCGTGAGGGTCTTGATATCCGATTTGGAAACATTGAACTGTTCCAGGGGAAAGGCTTCTCCAAAAATATCATTGTCGGACAGGAACTTGATGGCGGTTGCAGGTGATGTCCCCTGTTTATTCGCAGAGACATGTGTTCTCTCTTCGACGGTCCCCGAAACAATAAAGTAAATGTCGTTCCCAGGATCCCCGTATTTGACAATGAACTGATCGGCCGGGAATCGGACACGAATCATTCTCAGCATGATACCGATAAATTCGGGGTAGGACATCTCGGCAAAAAATGCTTGTAGCGGTGATTCACCCGGGGCTGTTTTGCGAATGGCCGCGTGGAAGGATCGCCCTTGTTCATGGTTGGGTTTGACGATACTCCACGCCCGGATTTTGGCAACGATTGCCTGAAGGGCTTTGTTGGCTTGAATGAATAGATCGGCTGTTTTGTTGTATGTCTGGTAGGCCGCAGCGGTATCTTTTTTCTGGACGAGAAAATCCGCGTATTCCCTATGTATGTCCGCATTGTCATGTAACTGCTCAATCAGCTCTTCAAATTCTTCTGCTGTGGACAGCCGCAGGGATCCTTCGACAATTCTTTGAATGGTGTTTTTCTGACTTTCATTTTGGCTATTCAATTTGACACCCCACGTGTTGTTTAGCATCCATCTTAAAAATGGTTCGAATGGCGATTTTATCTATAAGGCTTCCTTTATTTCATCAATTCGAGCATTGAGTATTTCACTTTTTTGATGCATGAGTCGCATGATTTCATACAATGAATCGACCCGATCATTTATTTTCAAAATGACATCCCCGAGTTGTTCGAATCGATCCTTCATGACTTTCAGTTGATCCTCATGGTCCGGACTTTCCAGAAGTGTGCTTCGTTCTCGATTGAAATCCTTTATCATCTGGTCGAGATCGTCTTTTTCTTCGTCCGAAAGACTGAAGTCGATTTCTTTTGCGTTTTTATTCGTCATATTTCATAAGCTTTTCTTTAATTTTTGTGTCGAGGGCACGCATCATGTCATCGGTCTCCCTCGCTGCATCAGGGTTTTCTGCCACCTGGCCTTCAGACAGGCTCCTTTTTTGAAAAATGATCAGGGCGATCAAGACAACGATGATGCCAGTAATGGCTGCCAGCAGCAGGAGCAGATACTTCTGAGAATTGTCCCTTTTGGAAGAGGGTTCTCGTTTTTTGACAATCGGGTCCACGCTGCTTGCCGGTTGTGCTTGTTGGATCAATGGGCGTATCGCTATGGGTGTTTCCTTAACGGGTTCTGCCGCCGTGATCGGTGCCGGTGCCATATCCACGGGTTCTGCTGTCGTGATCGGTGTCGGTGCCATATCCGCGGGTTCTGCTGCCGTGATCGATGCCGGTGTCATCTCTCCGGTTTCTGTCAGCGTGACGGGTGCCACCGGCTCTGCTTCGCAAAACACATCCAGTACCATCCTGTCCGGACGCTTGATCATGAACGGGTTTAACGTAAACTCTTTTGGGGCGAATGAGATATTGGCAATGGTGTAGCTGCCATCCTGTATTGTCGACACGGTGTCGATACAACCCGGCGCGTTTGATACGGGCATATCCGGCAGTTGAGATGTTGTTTCAAGGAATCGTATGGAGACGATTCCGGCTGCAGCATTCTCGGAAAGCTGGTATTGAACCGGCGCCGAGAATTCAAATACTACCCGGGTATACTTGCCGTGGTCCCCCATGCGGACATTTCTAAGGGTTGCTGTTTCAGCCAGGGCTGAGTCCGGAAGACCCACAATAGCCATGAGAAACCCGAGCAACAGGGCTCGCAAGATAACGGGTACACGGGTACGGTCATGTACCTGTTGCCCGTTAGCTTTGTCGGGGTACAGCATATCGTCCTTATCGCCTGATTTATACCTAAGAATTGGACAGATTACCTGAAAGATTTTATGACGATAACCAAAAAAATGTGAGATGTCAATTTTTTGTGATGTAAATATGGCTGGCCAGCGTAATTTATTTTGATCTAAATACGCCACCCCTGGTGGAAATCTTGGAAAGGGTTAGCGATACGGTGAAACGCAACTGGAAAATATGACGACTATCACGAATGTTGTAAGGCCGGGATATAGTTGCAGAGGGGTTCTTCGGTCATGTAGTCGCCGGTGGCCTCAAACGCCCGGGCCCGGCAGCCGCCACAGACTTTTTTATATTCACAGTCACCGCATTTCCCGGTTAGGCAGTCATAGTCACGCAGTCGCAGAAACACATCTGACCGGTTCCAGATTTCCTGGAACGGTTTCTGCGTAACGTCACCACATGCCACATTGAGAAAGCCGCACGGCTGGACTATGCCGGTGTGGGATATGAAGCAGAACCCGACCCCTCCGAGACATCCGCGACTGACTGCATCCAGGCCGTGGGTCTGAAAGGTCACCTTCTGCCCGTCTTTTTTGGCGCGTTGTCTGAGAATGCGGTAATAGTGGGGAGCACAGGTGGCTTTGAGCTGCAGAGGCGTCTTGTCCCTCTGGTCGTAGAACCAGTTCAGTGTTTCTTCATACTCCTGGGCATCGATTTCCGTGTCCACGATGTATTTTCCTCTCCCGGTGGGAACCAGCAGGAAGATGTGGTGGGCAACCGCACCCAGGTTTATGGCCAGTTTCTGGATGACGGGAATCTGATCGAGGTTCGATTTGGTGATGGTTGTGTTGATCTGGAATTCGACACCAGCCTTTTTCGCCATGGCGATTCCCTGAAGGGCACCGTCAAAAGCGCCGTCCACGCCCCGAAAACGGTCATGAATTTCCCGTGTGGCGCCGTCCAGGCTGATGCTGATTCTTTTAATACCGGCGTCTGCCATCTGCCGGGCCTTGTTTTCGGTGATGAGGGTTCCGTTGGGGGCCATCACCATACGAAATCCCTTGTCGGACCCATACCGGGCGATCTCAAAAATATCCGATCTCAGCAAGGGTTCTCCACCGGTTAGAATAATGATGGGATCTCCCACCAGGTGAATCTGGTCGAGAAGGTTCATACAGGCATTGGTGTCGAGTTCACCGTCGTAAGGGCCCATGGTTGCGGATGCACGGCAATGAACACAGGACAGATTGCAGTTCCTGGTAATCTCCCAGGCCACCAGACGCAGGTTTGCTTCGCTTGGGTTCCTCTTTGGAAGCATGGGGATGATTTTTTGCCGACATGTTGTTCTTGTAGTCCATAATTTAAATCCGAAACACGAAATTCGAAATCCCAATCCGGATAAACCGGAAAAGAGAAGAATATTTTATCACGAAATCACGAAAGAACGAAAACACGAAAAATATCGCGAAAATTGCCGTGATTGCTTTTGTTATTTTACAGCAAAATACCCGAATCCAATTATCAATTCAATCATCCAAAATGGGAAAGTAAAAAGTTCAAGTTCAAGGCGTCACAAGTTCCGTGTCACGAGGCGTACGTTGGTACGTCGAGTGACAGCGGGACGACGTGCAACGCAGAAATTGGGCTTTCTACTTTTCCATTAATATGCTCGCTGCTTCGATGGCAAAGTACGTCAATATCATATCAGCACCGGCGCGTTTGATGGCGGTCAATGTTTCCATCATCACTTTTTTACCGTCCAGCCAGCCCATCTGTTCGGCCGCCTTGATCATGGCGTATTCACCGCTGACATTATAAGCTGCAACGGGAAGGTCGATTTCTTCCCGGATTCTGTTGATCACATCCAAATATGCCAGAGCCGGCTTCACCATGATGATGTCCGCCCCTTCCTCGATGTCCATGGTTGCTTCCCGAATGGCTTCAATGGCGTTGGCAGGATCCATCTGGTATGTTCTGCGGTCGCCAAACTGTGGGGCGGAGTCAGCCGCTTCCCGGAACGGGCCATAATAGGCCGAGCAGTATTTTGCTGCATAGGACATGATGGGAATCCGACTGAAATTGTTCTCATCCAGAAGATTTCTTATTTCAGCGACGCGTCCATCCATCATGTCGGAAGGCGCTACCATATCGGCCCCTGCGCGGCAATGGGACAATGCTGTTCTGGCAATCAGATCCAATGATGCATCATTGTCGACGGTGTCACCCTCCACAATACCGCAATGGCCATGATCCGTATACTGGCAAAGGCAGACATCTGTAATGACGGCCAAATCCGGTTGACTGTCCTTGACCGCCTTGACCGCCTGCTGCACGATACCGTTTTTGGCATAAGCCCCGGTTCCCAAAGGATCTTTTTTATCAGGCAGACCAAACAATATGATGCCTGGTATGCCCAGATCATGGGTTGTCCTGGCCAGTTTGGCGACGTTGTCTACGGAAAGCTGGAACTGCCCCGGCATGGATGGAATGGGGTTTTTGACGTTTTTACCCCCGACGGCGAAAATTGGCAGAATCAGGTCATCCACAGAGAGTTGCGTTTCACGGATCATGCGCCGAAATGCACTGCTTTGTCTCAATCGCCTGGGTCGATAGTCTGGGAAGAGCATAGGAACCTCTTAAAATTATAGTTGATTTGATTGCTTGCGCTTTTGTGAATGTTTACTTTTCTAATATTTCGATGTCATTTGCACTTTGTGTGACATTAGCGCTGCGGGCGTCATTTGTCCTTCGGACGATATTAGGCCTGCGGCCGTCATTATGCCCTGCGGGCGTCATTTGTCCTTCGGACGATATTAGCGCTGCGCGCGTCATTTCGCCTGCGGTTGTCAGCTGTTGCTTTTAGCCCCTTAGCTGTTTGCTAAACCTAAAACCTAACACCTAAAACTATCCATTCTGGGAAGCAGCTTATCGCTTACCCTCCAACCCTTGTATCACCCTCGAACCCTCGAACCCTATCTTTACACGATCCCTATCTCTTCATCCGTCAGATAACAGGCCGGGTCCGGTGCCCATACATCACCGCTGACCGCCTCCGCCCTTACTCTGAAGTTGCCACCGCAAATGTCGAGCCACTGGCAGTCGGCACATCGTCCCTTGACATGTTTCTTTTTTTCTTTCAGTTGTTGCATCAGTTCATTGGAAGTATCGGTCCAGATTTCGGAAAAAGGTCGCTGCTTGACATTACCGAAGCTGAAATGCCGCCAGAATTGATCGGCATAGACTTCACCATCCCAACTGATACAACCGATGCCCCTGCCTGAACTGTTGCCTTCGTTCATTTGCAGCAGTTCAAGAACATCCTTGGCACGCTGGGGATTTTCTTTGAGAAGCCGCAGATAGAGGTAGGGCCCATCGGCATGATTGTCGACGGTAAGCACTTCTTTGGGAATACCCCGATCGTGAAGGTCTTTTGTGCGGTCGATAATCAAATCCACGACTTTTCGGGAATCTTCATGGGAAAGGTCTTCCTCGATCAGTTTTGAGCCGCGACCGGCATAGACCAGGTGATAAAAGCAGACCCTGGGAATCTCTTTCTCCTCCAAAAGATCAAATATTTTCCCAATTTCATCGGCATTGGCCTTGTTGATGGTAAACCGGAGCCCCACCTTGATCCCCGCAGCCTGGCAATTTTCAATCCCTTTCATGGCCGCATTGAAAGCACCCTTGACACCCCGGAACGTATCGTTGATGGATGCCATCCCGTCGAGACTGATGCCGACATAGGAAAGACCGATGTCTTTCAATTTACGGGCCATCTGGGGTGTGATGAGGGTGCCGTTGGTGGAGATGACCGCACGCATCCCTTTTTGGACCGCATATTCAGCCAAATCGGGCAGGTCTTTTCTGACAAGCGGTTCCCCGCCCGAGAAGAGGAGAACCGGGACACCGAATGCGGCCAGGTCATCGATGAGTTTTCTGCCTTCCCGGGTTGTGAGTTCGTTGCTTTCCGCCTCTTTTGTTGCCTGGGCATAACAGTGAACGCATTTCAAGTTGCAGCGGCGTGTAACATTCCAGACAACAACGGGTCTCTTGTCGGCCGAGAACTGAAGAAGATGCGAAGGCAATGACGCAGACAGCCTCCCGTAGCGCAGTGCATCGGAAGGCTCCACGGTGCCACAGTAGAGTTTTGATATACCGATCATGGGTGTTCCTTGATAGAACCGTTACTGTTTTGGAAATAAGGGTTCAAGGGTTCGAGGGTGATACAAGGGTTCGAGGGCAGCTGACAGCAATAAGCGGACTGCAGCATCATAGCGTCCTGGCATCCAAGCGTCCCAGCCATAGGCGTCTAACAGCCTACAGCCTAAATAACCAAAAGGCTGTTTAATGTTTTAATCTCCTTGTTTCAGGCTGTCCTGAACCCATCATTCCAGAAAATTTAAACACTTGCCCTAGTCAATCTGAAGCTTGTCCTTGATCAAGCCCTCGATATATTTTTCCGGAGCCAGAAGGGCTTCCCTGGTGATGAAGAAACGGTTTCGGCCGGTTTTATCTCTCACCAGTTTCAATCCATACTCAAAGTCATCGGACAGCTGTTTGAAAAGCTCCTCCAGGTTGATTTTTGAACCGAATATATTTTTTATGACATGGTCTATGGCGCTGTCTTCCATGACCAGGTTGACGTCATGAGACTTTAAAAACTGGAGCTCAATGGCTTTGATCTCATGGTAATACGTTTTGATCTTCTTGATAATTCTGCTGATGTCGGTAGCATTTTTACTGTATTGATCCGCCACGATATCGATGCGTGAGGATGGCATGTCCATCTGATACTTGCTGGCGATATGATCTTTGTTGGCGGCGATGTAATCACGGATGCCGTTCTTTTCTTCCTGCACCAATCGTTCAAATGTGGATTCCCAATCCCTGTCATCCAGCATGTTCATCATATTTTCAAACGTTTTGGCGGGTGAATCAACCAGTTTAACGGTGATGGGGAATTTGCGCAGATTTGTCGACGGAAGTCGTTTTTCATAGAGCAGCAGCGCACGTTCCACTGCACTTACAAGTCCCCTGGCACCGGTATTTTCTTTGGCAGCCTCTCTGGCCAGTGCTTGAAGGGCCTTGTCCTCAAACTTGACTTCAATGTCATACGCCGCAAAATCGAGTTTTTTGCCAAGGGTAATCGGATTGTTGGGGTTCTTTAAGATTTTGTACAGATCGATTTCATCCAGATATTCAAATACGGCACGAACCGGGAGCCGTCCGACAAACTCCGACTCGAACCCGAATTGAATCAGGTCTTCCGATTTAATGTGTTTTAACAGATTCGCCTTTTCATCGGCCTTTGGAAGGGGAGCACCAAACCCGATTCCCTGAGATGAGATACGTTTTTGAACGATTTCCGCGATGTCATTGAATGCGCCGCTCATGATGAAGAGAATTTTTTTGGTATTCACGACATTTTTTTCACGCTTGCCGGTTTTCCGAAAGTTTTCCACTTCCTGAAGCATTGAAATCGGATCGTGAGGGACCTTGAGATCCACCTCGGTCTCTTCCATGGGTTTCAACAGGGCCCGTTGCACTCCGGTTCGACTGACATCGGCGCCTACGAGGTTGCGGCTGGATGCAATTTTGTCGATTTCATCGATATAGATGATGCCATGCTGGGCATGTTCGATGTCGCCATCAGCTTCACGAACCAGATCCCTTACAAGGTCTTCTACATCGCCCCCCACATAACCTGTTTCGCTGAACTTGGTGGCGTCTCCTTTCACAAACGGCACACCGATTTTTTTGGCGATAAGCTTGATCATGTAGGTTTTTCCCACGCCGGTGGGGCCGATCATGAGGACATTGTTTTTAATGCTTCCCACCATGTCATTGATAAGGTCGGGCGAGGCCTGATAGCGCTTTATGCGGTTAAAATGGGTACAGATTTTGGTGGCAAGAATTGCTTTGGCACTCTCCTGCTTGACGATGTACTGATCCAGGTAAGCAACCAGTTCTTCCGGCTTGAGATCGAAACTGATTTTCTTTTCTCTTTTGGGCGGTTTTTCATCGGAATCAACCATGCTCTCCTGCTGGATAACCATCGGTTGGGCAACCTTGACATTTCCGCCAAATTTTTTTGTAAGAAATTCAGCTATTTCTTTTTCAAGCTCTTTGGGTGTCGGTATTTTTTCATTTATCTCTTTCATAACGATTTACATTATAATCACGGGCTGCCGTTATTGCAAGGGGAAGGGTGTCTTTTGGGGTTCATTGAGTTTGTTGGGTTTCTTGAGTTCATTGCGTTGATGGAACAGGAGATATTTATAAAGGGTTCAAGGGTCCGAGGGTGATACAAGGGTTGGCGGGTGGCTGATAGCGGTACGCGAAACGCACCTAGCTTTAAGCGATAAGCAGCTTTCACCATGCCTGAGGGGTTGAGGGGCGAAGCATCGTGCGACAAAAGCGCGCGGCACTTGTATTTGGACTTGACTTCCGCCCGGACTTATGATGCATGTCCGAGTGATTTGTTTCGTATTCCGATATTCGGATTTAGAATTTATCACACGCTGAATGTGCATAATATTACCCCGTTATAGGGTTGCATCAGTGCCGGATCCTTTGCATCCGGGTATCTACTTGCCGATTTGATATATTCCCAAAAAAAATGTAAGGCAGGAGCAATATTGGAAAAAATACTCTACGTTATCTCGGCGGTCGGGCAGGATCGTCCCGGTCTGGTACATTCGGTTACACAGATTCTGTCGGATTTGCACATCAATATTGTCGACATCGAGGCACGTT
Source organism: uncultured delta proteobacterium (assembly GCA_963744665.1). Lineage (GTDB taxonomy): Bacteria > Desulfobacterota > Desulfobacteria > Desulfobacterales > B30-G6 > B30-G6. The sequence goes on from CAVUUM010000027.1 coordinate 31,974, forward strand.
CCGTCCGGGGTCATTTTACCATGTTTCTGGTGGTGGATTTAAGCACATCGGATAAGGATTACGGTGATCTGCTGCAGGCCCTGGAACCGATCCGTTCTAACTTCAACATGGGAATTCGCGTCGAACCTTATGTTGAAGGACGCCGCAAAGCCGACAAGCGCATGATGATTTTTACCCTCATGGGTAAAGATCGTCCGGGTATTGTTGCTTCGGTTTCGGGTATGTTTTCCGAGAACGGCATTAACATCGAAACCATCAAAATGATCGCCCGGGGAGAATACATCGCCACAGAGGTCACCATCGACACGTCGGATGTTCCTGATATCAAAAACATGCGCCGGATGCTCTATGCGTTTTCAGAGAATTCAGGCCTGGATGTATCGTTGCGGGATTACAATGTGTTTCAGAAACAGAAACAGGTTGTCATTTTCGATTGCGACAGTACCATCATTCAGGGAGAGATCATCGATGAACTGGCAAAGGTGGCGGGTGTCGGGGAATCGGTCAAGGAAATGACCATCAAGGCCATGAACGGCGAAATGAGTTATACAGAGGCCGTTAAAAAACGTGTACGTCTTTTGAAGGGGCTGACAGTGGAACAACTCGAGATCCTGTCCAGAGGGATTCACCTGACGCCCGGGGCTGAAGAGCTCATTGCGACACTGCATCGGATGGGTTACAAGGTCGGTGTGATCTCCGGTGGTTTTTCATTTTTTACCGACTATCTCAAGAAACATCTCAACCTCGATTATGTGTTTGCCAACGAACTGGCTGTTGAAAACGGCGTGGTCACAGGAGAAATCAAAGGCGACATTGTCGATGCCAAACGCAAAGGGGATATCCTTCAGAAAATTGCAGAAACAGAGCGGATTTCCGTCGATCAGATCGTTGCGGTGGGCGATGGCGCCAATGACCGCTTCATGCTGGAGAACGCCGGTCTGGCCATTGCATTCAGTCCCAAGGAGATATTAAAGGAGTACAGCGATGGGATGATTACGACGGATAATTTGTCGGGGTTGCGGTATTTTCTGGGGATACCTGACGACAAAAATTAAAAATCATCTCAACTTATTGAGATGATTTTTAATTTAGATATATTGAATTCTAATTGGTGGCAGTTTATCGATGAAACAACACCGATACCCAATATGTAAAACCTAAAACTTAAAACCTAAAACGCTCAGTTTAGGTTTAATAATCCACCCGCTCCTTGAGCTCTTTTCCGCATTTGAAATAGGGCAGTTTTTTGGGGGAAATTTGTACGGTTTCTCCGGTTTTGGGGTTTCTGCCGACATAGGGTTTGTACTGTTTGACATAAAAGGAACAAAACCCGCGTATCTCCACACGCTCGCCCCGTGCCAATGTTTCGACCATTTCATTGAAAAAAGTGTCGACAATTACTTTGGCCTCAGTTTTTGTCAAACCGTTTGCCTCACTGAGAGCATCTGCCAAATCCGCTTTATTCATTGTTTTCTCCTATTCGCTTTCAAGCAAAAAAGGCGGCGGTCATTTCCACCCTGTCTTTAGAAGTATTTTTTAATTTAAGTTCATATCAAACCGCACTCAGAGCCTGTTGTCAAATAAAATCGTAAAACCAATAAAAGCTAACACGAAATTATCATGCTCGGTTTCGATGCTCAACCCCATAGAAAATATGCTGCTGGGAAGCTGGGATGCTATGAGGCTAAGATGCTGCTGTCAGCTTATAGCCTTCAGCTACCCTCGAACCCTTGTACCACACTTCGACCCTTGACCCTTGTTTCTTTGTTTATTCCGTTGCCGCTTTTCTGAAACGATATTTACCTTTCAGGGGTCATTTGCGCTGCGCGCGTCATTTAGCCTGCAGCTGTCATAATGCCCTGCGGGCGTCATTTATTGTTGATTATTGCCAATAGCCCTTGGCTAAGATGAATGACACGCAGTAAATGGCTATAAATTACGCGAAGCAAATGACACGAAGTTATGTTATCTGCGACAGAATACCCCGTTCCTGCGCATTCGGGAGGATTCCGGTGATTGTCGCCTCCAGCACAACCATACCATTCTGGTTCCTGTAAGCAGCCTCAGCGATGGCCCTGCCATTTTCGTCAATGGAAGTGATGGTGAAGTGACAGGTGATGGTGTCTTTGAAATAAACCGGTTTTTTGAAACGAAAGTCCATGCCGGTTGCCAGCCACCCGATCTGACCGCCGATCTCGGTGATGATACTGGCCGCCAGGAGCCCATGACAGATTTTCCCGTGAAACTTTTTGGCCGCTGCAAAGCGTTCGTTAAAGTGAACCGGGTTATAGTCCCTGGTGATTTCGGCAAACTTCTGCATATCCGATTCCGTAAACGTTCGCGTTACCGCAAAGGTGTCCCCTGCAGTCAGCCCTTTGATTGTCATTTTACGAATTTCAGTCATGCTGGTTTCACCTTATTCGAATGCTGAAACAGGCATTTGTTACCCTGGTGACAACATGGTCATTGACGGTAAACCCCTGTAAGGATTCGTTGTTATGGCCTGACGATCAGCAGGCTACTTGCCATTCTCTTGGTCTTCTGTTAGCCATAACAACATGATCAAATAATAGCGACCAAGTCGCGTTTTATAAAATCGCGCAGCGATTTTATTTATATTAAAATGATGGTTCCAACATTTGTCAAGTCACGATCCAAAAAGCACACAACTCCGACCCAAATAAAATTTAACGCTTTCGTGTGGAATTTGAAAAGAAAAAAGAAAAACCGTTCTTTGCATAATCTGAAAGTAAAAGCCACCTATTACTCAGGCTTGTGTTTTTTTTACATGGGGCAACATACCCAGGCTGTGGATAAAATGACCTATGTAAGGGCCAATACCGATTCCAAAGACGTGCGTGACAATGCCGCCCGCTGGATCAAAAAGATACGGGCGGGTCACAGTCAGGGCCGGGGGATCTTTGGACCTGGCATACGCGCTGCGTTTGGGGGTGCTGGGCACCTTTACGGGCAAGTCGTACGAGAATGACGATGCCATCGAAGACAAAAAGCGGGAGGACACGCACTACAAAATTGCTGTGTCTCTTTCCCGGGAGCTTTATTACGAATGGCTGGAAATTGTTGCAGAGGCCACTTACACGAAAAACAATTCCAATATCAATGATTACGAATACACGCGGAAGGTTGCCGGTATTGGTTTGTCGGCTGCATTTTGACAAGAGCATTCCGGTTTCCAAGACAAATCGGGATTTACGGCCCCGTTGAATCGGGAATTTCAACGAATTACAGGATAAGAAAACCTAACATTGAGTAGAAAAACGGCGCACTGCACCAAATAAAATCATGGTATGATTTTATTTCATCCACAGGCATCTCTATTCCCAGCGCTGCAGTGTATCCCCAATAAAGGACAGAATCTGCTGGTGTTCCTGTTTTCCGTTTCCGGTTACATGGATGGGGTCTCCAAAGGTTATCCGAACCGGTTTGGATGGATCGATTTTACCGAAATCCTTTAACAGCCGGCCGATGCCCCAGACGTCTGTTTTCAAAGCGATGGGCACAATCGGCAGCCGGCTTTTTTTGGCCAGTTTAATGCCGAGGGTGTTGAATTGAGCTGGATCGAAGTGAAGGCTGCGTGTTGTTTGGGGAAAAATGAGAACGGATATATTCTGTTTCAGGCAGTTAAGTCCCTGATCCAGAACCGCTTTGAGATCTTTTCTGGGATTCTTGCGATCCACCACGATGGGATGAAGGCTTTGGATAGAATGTTTTAAGATCGGGTATCGGGTCAGGCTTTTTTTAACCACAAAAGTGATTTTACGATATGGCATAATAAAACATGGCAGGATAAAGGCTTCCAGGGCGCTCATGTGGTTGGCCACAAAGACACAGGGTGCTTTCAAATCTATAAAGGCAGACATGTTTTTTACGGAAACATGCGCACCGATGTGCTCCAGGGTTTTCAGAATACCAGAACTGCTGGCAATTTTTTTATCAAGCGTATAGGCATTCATGCTGCAGCGCCTGGATGCTGTAAGGATATTCAGCACTATCCTGGTATACAAAAAAAGTCCCGGGAAACGTTTTGCAATCCACAAAGACTGGTTTGCAGGTGTTTGATAATCCAAGCGCAACATAATTATTCCTTAACAGATCTATTCTATTGATGCAAATTGGATAGCGCAGTGCTGTTGTTTTACGATAGTTTTAGGTTTTATGTTTTAAGTTTTAGGAGAGCCACGCGCTATGGGGAATGTGCTCGCTGTTGCGGTTCCTTGAGCAGGTGACGCAAATATTGTCCGAAAAGGCAAATAACCGCCGGAGACATGTGTAGAGATGAAATCTTTTTCTTTACCCCTATATCTGCTATAGGGATGCATTCTTAATATCGAGGGTTCAAGGGTTCGAGGGTGATACAAGACAGGGTTCGTGGGTTCGAGGGTGATACAAGGGTTGGAGGGTAAATTGATAGTTTTAGGTGTTACGTTTTAAGTTTTAGGCTCGGCTAAGAGCTAAAGGGCTAAGAGCTATCAGCTGACAACCGGCAGGTTGTCCAATGACATCCGAAAGATAACGGGCACTATATGAATGGAGACACCACGATAAAAAATCGTGGGGCGATTTTTTATGATTGATACCTACTACAGGCGAAATGTTATCGGCATTTCCGGTTGTGAATTTCTCTGGGGATTGGGGCTTCCGGTCGTTCTGGAATCGACCTTTCTGCAGCTTTTTTTGAAGAGTCTGGGGGCTTCCAGTTTTCAGATAGGATTGATCCCTGCATTCTCTTTTCTGGGCAGCTCTGTTTTTGCACTGCTTTCCAGCTATTTCACGGTGGGTCTGGTGTTCAAGCGTGGGGCTGTCATATACCTGCACCTGATATCGGGCATGTCGCTGGTTATTTTTGGGGCGATTCTGTTTTTCTTTGGGGAACAGGCACCGGTGCTGACGATTTTTTTTGTTTCGTATGCTGTTTTTTCCATTTGTCTTGGTATGACTGTCCCGGTGTGGTTGAATTACCTTGTCAATATCTTTTCAGAGCAACGAACATTCAGCGGTCTGGGGTTTATGATGATCGCCCAGAATGTTGCCAGACTTACCAGCAGCCTGTTGATTGTTAAATTTGTAGAAAAATACTCCTTTTCTCAAACAGCGTCAGGAGGTATTTTCCTGTCCGTGGGTCTGCTTTTTTGCCTGGGGTCTTTGTTTTTTTTCGCTACCAGGGAAACATTGCTGCCGGATCCTGAAAATGACGACACGCGCAGGTCTTTCTTCAAATACGTGCAGCAATCCGTGGACCGGATCTTTAAGAACCGGAATTTCCTGATATTTCTGGTGGGAGACATGGATTTTTACGTGATTGTTACGGTTATCTCCTTTTATGCCAACTACGCAACGGCTTTCTGCAATATCCCAGCACCCATCGCGGCTGGTTTTTTTGTGAGCTGTATTTATGTGGGAGCCATTGTTACCAATATTTTTCTGGGGTCACTCGATATCTTTTTGCTGCGTAACAAGTATATCTTTTCCAAGACAGCCTCCATGATGGCATTGCTGCTGCTGATAGTGTTCGGCTACCAGTGGAGTTTTTTTCTGGCCAGTTTTCTGCTGGGAGTATCCAGGGGCACACGTATGATTGTTTACCCACCCTCGGTCAAGAAACTCTCCGGATTAAATGACACCACCAGTTACTTTGCCGTGGGGCCTATCCTCACGATACCTTTTGCGCTGGCACTCCCACTGGCCTATGGCTATTTTCTGGATCGTTTTGCTTACCTGCACGGGGTTTCATACCGGATCATCTTCTTCATATCGCTGATGCTTGTCATGGGAAGCCTGTATGCGGTATTACGGGTCAATTTCCAACTCAGACAGTTTCACAGTCGCTCAGGGATCACCCATCAGTCATAGTGCCTTGCCTTTGTTTGATTTACAGGTCCGAAACTTTTTAAAGCAAGAACGGACTTCCGCCAGGTTGTACAAATGCCGACGAAGGTCAAATCTCCTTGAATTTAAACGGTTTTTCTGGTAAGCTTTCGGCTGGAAACTGACCCCTATCGGTATACGGAGACATGCCTTGACCATCAAATCCAAAGCACTTGAAGTCAACATCGCAGACTACCATGTCGATGTCACCATTGATCCCAGGTACGATGCCCTTCATGAGGCCATGTCGCAATATTTCGGCATCCGAGAGGGGGTCACGACCTTTCTGGAGGAATTGTCCCACCCTTATAAAAACTGGCAGTTTATCGTCAATGAGGCCAGGAATTATTCCCTGGAGTATTTCCACCTGCTCAAGACACATCCCCGGGGTACGGATGCAGCGAGATGCTTTGTTGAAATTCTGTCCGAAGCCATAACCGCGGAATGCGCCATGTCCACCAGGATGGACGCGGTGGACAATCTGCTGCTGCTTATTCAGAAACTCTTAAAGGACTCCGGGGAGGCCCTGGATCGGTTTTTCCCGGTGCTATGCCATGCCTTTCAGTTAATCCAGAATTATCCGAACGATATTTTCTTTCTTTTTGTCAAGAGCCATTATCAATTGAAACGCCTGGGTGAGATTCATCTGGAAAATAGCGGGCATTCGGACATGGACTGTTCGGATCTGAACCGACTGATCATTCGGTATTTTCAGACGAGTTATCAATACTGGTTGAGTGAAAAGGATCCCCAGACCTGGTTTGAAAGCAAGGTCGAAGAGGTGGAGCCGCAACGTGATTGGGGCATTGTGTTCAATGACATATCGCATGCACGCATCCGCAAATGGGAACAGACGCTGTCGTGTATTGCCGGTGAACGCGACCTCTCTCACCGGGAACTGACAGCACAGCTGGTTCATTTGACCGGCTACAGCCAGATCGTTGAACACTATCGCAGAATTCCCGAAAAACTCCTGGAAGCCAGTGCCGGAAACAATAAGGGCAACCGCTGGAAGGTCATCTTTTTGTTCCTGATGATGAATGTTTCGGGCTTGTCCGCCATTCACGAGGAAGCCTTGAGGGATATCAACCGAACCCTGAGCTGGCTGATTGGAAATGAGGCACATTTTTATATCTGGAACCTGATAGAGAAAACGTTTTCCATTCTTCATATTCAGGCGGAGAGATACCCTGCAACAGCACTCAATTGTGTTCTGAATATGGGCAAAGGGGTTTACAAAACAGACGACAGTGACCTGGTGAACCACTTTGTGGAAAATGTCATCGATCTCGGCTTCCAGGCGCCCATGCTCAGCGGGGTCGGGGATGACTGGCAGGTAAAAGTCAATCCATCCCATATACTGAATATCAGGACCTGGCTGGAATTGATCGAATTGAACCCGAAATATTCCATTCGGTTGATATCGAGTCTGACCATCTATCTGTCTCTGTGTGGTGTGTTTATCAAGGATACGGACCTGTTCCCCCGTGACATTACACGGATTTTGAACAGTGATATCGAGCCGGTTTATAATCTCATCAAGCAGCTGGCACGTCTTTTCCCGGTCTATTTTAACGATATCGGTGCCGAGGGCAAGCTTCGGGACATCTCCACGCGTATCGATGAGCTGTCTCAGAGAAAAGATGTACTGATACATTTCCTGCGCAAACAGAGCCATGTAGAAAGCAGCAATCTCATCATCTTTTTCATGGAGGCCACCCTGAAATTCTGGCAGACAAGGGACAAGGCGCTTTTAAAACCGTTTTTACCCCCGCTAATTTTTAACAAGATTGATTGCCAAGGGCCTTATATTGACGGCATCAACGCTGTGGTTACCCACCTGACCCGGAAAAACCTGAATTTTCCGGAGGATCTTCTCACCATCGAAGACCTCCATCTGAAGGCTTTGCTGGCGGACATAAAGGGTGCGTCAGAGATCGATATCGAGAAGATGCTCCTGGCAATATCCTTTTACCGGCATCTTCAGCAGAAGTACCATCTCGATTTTATCGAGATCAATAACTACGTCAGTAAATTGAAAACAGAAGCTTTCCCGGGTCTTGACAAGCTCGAAGCCGCACTGGCCGAGCCGTCCTTGAGAAGGAAAATCTCCATGATGCTCGAATATCTCGAGTTTTTGAAATACCTTATTCTGTCAGACAAGCCATTCGAGGTGAGAGAGGATATATACAAGAAGAGACATTTTACCGTGGACATCCCTTCCATGTACGGCTCCTACCACGAGATGAAATTTGACGCCCTGGGTTTGACATACCGACTCGAGTCCCTCGTGAATACCCTCTTCGAGGAACTCGTGGAAAGCACGGATCTGAGCCTGATTACCAAGGCAACCTTTTACCAGATTTATGACCATCTCATGCTTTTTGACAAAGCACTCAAAATCGAGGGCATCCATTCCGTGGAAGTCGAAAGACAGATTGAAATGCTGGCGCATTCGTTGGAGGCCAGGGGGTTCACTTTCACGCAGTATCTGGATATTTTCAAAGGCTTTGCCCAGGCGGTAAAAAATATCATCAACGATCATTTCGGGAATATCCATGGCAAAAACCTGATGGGTATCATTGAGAAGTTAAGCATGAACCAGGTGCTGAAAAAATATCTCCCGGCCATCGGAAAACCAGAGAATGAGAATATCCAGCACCGTATTTCCGAGATATTTTTCCGTGACAGGATTGCCATGACCACCGGCATTCAGCAGCTGGATCTTTTTTTGAGCCGCATTCTCAGCACGCTCTTTCAACAAGCCAACAAACTTCCCAAAGAGCAGCTCCAACAACTCCTGTTATACGATCCTAAAAATGCCATGGCGCTGATCCATGGTGTCAGCCCGAGAGTTTCAGGCATCATTCACCTGGGGAGCAAGGGTCTGAATATGGTAAAGCTGAACAATTACGGCATGCCGGTGCCCCCCGGCTTCATCCTTACGACAGAGGTTTTCCGGTGCCGGGAAATTATCGAAAGTTATAAGCCGGCCGAAGACAATTTCAGGGAGCAGGTGGTGCAGCAGATATCGGTCATCGAAGAACGGACCGGAAAATCTTTTGGAAGCCCGAAAAACCCACTTCTCTTTTCGGTGAGAAGCGGATCATCCATCTCCCAACCGGGAATGATGGATACATTTCTAAATGTGGGGATCAATGAGGAGATTACTGAGGGAATTGCCGCGGTGACAAAAAACGAATGGTTTGCCTGGGACAGCTATCGGCGCTTTCTCCAGTGTTACGGCATGTCATATGGTCTGGAACGGGATGACTTTGATGCCATTATCGGTGAATTAAAACGACGGGCCGGGGCGCAGTTCAAAAGGGACCTCACGGGCAAGCAGATGCGGAAGGTGGCTTTATCTTACAAACGCTTTATTCATGACACCGGTGTCAATATTATGGAAGACCCCCTGGAACAGCTCTATGAGACGATTCGGAACGTCCTGGGAAGCTGGAAGTCTTCCCGTGCCCGAACCTATCGAAAAATCATGGGCATATCGGATGATTGGGGCACTGCTGTTACGGTGCAAACCATGGTCTTCGGTAACATGTCGGAATCGTCCGGGGCGGGCGTTTTTTTTACACACAATCCGAGATGGTCGGGTGACAGTCTTCGCTTATGGGGCGACTTTACCATCGGCAACCAGGGAGAGGACGTGGTTTCCGGTCTGGTTACGACATTACCGATTTCGATTTCCCAGCAGGACATCGAGATGCGGGAAACCGATATTACGCTGGAAACCCATTTCCCAAAGATTTACTCGGCCATGAAAAACTGGGCCATCGAGTTGATCGAGAGACGTGGATGGAGCCCCCAGGAGATGGAATTTACCTTTGAAGGCCCCGAAGAAGAAGATTTATACCTGCTGCAGACACGTGATATGGGCATACGCGAGCGGAAGAAGGCCGGCACCTTCAATCTGGATATGATTGATGAAGACCGATTACTGGGACATGGTATTGGCGTGAGTGGCGGTGCCATAAGCGGCCGGATCGTGTTCACCCTGAAAGAAATCGACAAATGGCGCGTGTTGGAGCCGGAGACACGGCTGATTCTGGCCAGGAGTGATACGGTACCGGATGATATCAAAGAAATTTATGCTTCTGACGGGCTCCTGACTTCCCGGGGTGGCGTCACGTCTCATGCGGCCGTGGTCACCCATCGACTGGGAAAGACAAGTGTCGTGGGATGCAACGATATGGTGTGTGATGAAAAGGAAAAGGTGTGTTCATTTGGTAAGGTTCGCATGACATCGGGGGACAGAATCAGTATCGATGGGCGCGAAGGATCGGTATACCTGGGGACATTGGAGATCAACGCATCCTATCCCGAAAAGTTCATGAAAGCTCAGGAGGCAACATGAGAAAAGACAGTGCAAACACCAATGACCTGAAACTGGGGGTGGCCGGGTTTGGTAGAATCGGCAAACTGACCGTGTGGCATCATGTCGCGCGAAAATATTTTAAAGAGATCGTTGTAAATATCGGCCGCGCATCCGGCACATCCCTTCAGGATATTGCCCACTATGCCGAAAGAGATTCCACCTATGGTCGACTTCACGCTTTTCTTTATGGGCAGGCCGCAAAACCTGTCATCTCGGATTTGGACGAAAAGGCCGGCACCATGATGATGGACGGCACCCGCGTGAAATTTTTGCGTTCGGACAGACTCCCGTACGATATCGGATGGCGCCGGGAAAATGTCCGTCTGGTGGTGGACACCACAGGTCAGTTTCTCGACCCGACCCTGCCGGCAGATCATCCCAAAGGATCGGCAAGAGGACACCTGGATGCCGGTGCCGACAAGGTCATCCTCTCTGCGCCTTTCAAGATCGCAGACAAGATTACGGGCATGCCCGAAGATGCCGTCACGACGGTCATGGGCATCAATGCCAACGATTATGACCCGCGAAATCATCGGATCATATCGAATGCATCCTGTACAACCACCTGTCTGGCTCACATGGTAAAACCGCTGCTGAATGCATTTGGACCCAAACGCATTTTGTCTGCGTCCATGGCCACCATCCATGCTGCAACCGGGTCCCAGGCGGTGCTGGACAGATTGCCGAAGCAGGGTAAAACCGATCTACGCAAAAACAGAAGCATCATGAACAATATCATCCTGACAACCACGGGTGCCGCCAATGCTTTACGGCTTGTGATTCCCGAGATGGAGCAGATTGGGTTTATCGCGGAATCGGTCCGGATTCCCACCGCTTCCGGGTCCCTGATCATTCTGGTGGTCAACCTTCAGGAAGAGCCGTCAACCGAACCCATACGCAGAGAGTTTATCAATGATATATACCGGCAGACCGCAGAGAACGATCCCAACGGATACCTCCACTACACCGATAACCAGAATGTTTCAGGAGATATCATCGGTATTCCCAGGGCCGCAGCCATTATCGAGGGTCACGAAACCCATCGACGAACAGCCGAGGTGACCATCGATCTCGAACGGGTGCCGGGACTCGACGCATCGGTAGTGGCCACGTTGCAAAAGACCATCATCAGGGTTCCGGTAACCCAGACGGTCATATACGGCTGGTATGACAACGAGATGGGCAGTTATGTCAATATGCTGGGGGATCGGACGGTGTCGATTGCTGAGGAGATGTAATTAATAATTCTCTCAAAGGGTTTTGGGAGATGATAATCACATTTGTTCTTGTTTACTCCTTGTCATTTGCTCCGCAAAGGGCGCTACGCTGTAATTTATGGTCATTTACTACGTGTCATTGATTGTAGCTAAAAGCTATCAGCTTTAAACAGCAATAAATGTACGCCCGAAGGGCTAATGTCGCACGAAATCGCCTACAAATGACGCACGTAGTGCTAATGACGCCCGAAGGCTTATTTGTACCCCTTTTCGTAAAAGCGGTTGGCAAGACGTACAAATTCCTCAACGGTCAATGTTTCCGCACGGCGGATGGGGTCGATGTCTGCCGCGACAAGTTCCCTGGCAGCCGTGGCGGCATCGATCTGAAGAATGGGACCGGATAGCGCGTTTTTAAGTGTCTTGCGTCGTTTTGAAAAGGATGCCTTGACGACTTTAAAAAGGTGCGACTCGTCCATGGCCAAAGGTTCTGCACGTTCCTTAAAGGTAATGCCTATGACCAGGGAATCCACCTTTGGTTTTGGAAAGAAACAGGCCGCCTTGACTTCAGTCATCACGTCCACTGTGGAACAATAGCCGGCCATCACGGCCAGACGCCCGTAGGCTTTTGATCCGGGCGCAGCCATGACCCTCAGGGCCAGTTCTTTTTGAAACATCAGACCTGCCTTTTTGAGATGATGTCTGGTCATCATCAACTGAACAAGAATCTGAGATGAGATGTTGTAGGGGATATTTCCCATAACCACCAGGGGCTGCTGCTCTGTGCGGGCAATGGCTGCAATGTCCAACGCCAGAATATTATCGTTTATCAGGATAACATTCTCGGTGCCGGATGCGAGGAGTTCGTGGTTGAGGGGGGGCAAGAGGGCGCTGTCCTTTTCAACGGCATATACCTTTCTGGCTGCACGCGCCAGTGGCAGTGTCAGGGAACCGAGGCCGGCACCGATCTCCAGCACAACATCCTCTGCCGTGATACCGGATCGGGCAACGATTTTATCTGCGATGCTTCGATCCGCCAGAAAATTTTGTCCCATTTCCTTTTTAGCGCGCAGGTTCCAGGTTTTTATGAGTGTGGACGGGCTTGTCATGATTAATCACAGGGTTCCAGGGTTTACAAAAAACGCTTCGCTGTCATTATGCCCTTCGGGCGTCATTTGTCCTTTGCGATGCGTGTCATTATGCCCTTCGGGCGTCATTTGTCCTTCGGACGATATTAGCGCTTCGCGCGTCATTTATCCTTCGGCTGTCATTTGTTGTTAATAGCTATAAGCTGGTAAGCTTTAAGCTGCTTATAGCTTATAGCTTATAGCTTTGAGCTACCCTCCAACGCTTCTCTTTCACGCCTCGTTTTTTAGCGCTTGCTTTCGGCGCCTCGCCTTTTCGCGCACCCTGATCATAATACGGTAGGTCAGGAGGTAGGCGATAATAGCTGGCAGGATACCCAGAATAGCACCGCCTACGATCATTGCGATGGTCACATCCAGGCCCAGAGTCATTAACGTCGTTATGGATTCGAACTTGGTATCGAACGGTATGGGTTTGTTCAATATGAGTATACCCAGCCTAAAGCTGCCGATGTACAAAAAAGGTATCGTTACAGGGTTGGCGAACCAGACACCGATGGCTGCGGCAGGCTTGCTGCCCCTTAAAATAAATGCCAGGGCCAGGGCGATAACCGTATGAAAAGGAATCGTCGGTGTAACACCCACAAAAACACCGATGGCCATTCCCGTGGCAATATACCGGGGATCTCCCTGGAGTTCTTTAAGCCAGACAAAAAGTGCCTTCAGCCGGTCCTTGATGGATGTCTTTGTCGTTGCCATAGAGATCTATAATATTGACTATCCCGAATGTTTCATAAAGTTGACGAGATATTTAAATTTACACTAATTGCACAGCACCAGGACCGATCAGGTTTGTGAAATTTCCGGGATTAGATGATCCCTGCTTTTTGACTTCCCAATTACCATGAAAGCATGCGGGCATCAAACGAAATCGGCTCGGCTTGACTTTCATTTCATTAATCATTAGGGTGTACCGTATTGACGATTACTATGTTCTATTTCAACTAGCAAAGAGAGGATGCAAAAGGAGCTGCCGTTCAGTTGTTTATTGCTTGCAACATCACCAGAACTTAATGTCATACACAAGGGGGTTTCAATGGTAAAAGGAAAACATAAAACCGTTACATTCGATGCCATGGTCAAGTTTTTTATGCATCAATATAATATACCGACCAAAAAGGATATCGAAAAACTTTTCACCCGCCTCGATCGTCTTGAAAAATTGATTCGAACCACCCAGGGAAAAACCACAAGAAGGGGTCCGGATAGAACCGGTGCCGCCAAAACAAAAAAAGGCAAGGATGCACTTACGGCATCCGACATTGTTTATGGCATCATCAAGCGATCCAAAAAGGGAATGAAAATATCGGATATCAAGCTCAAAACAGAGTTCGAGGATAAAAAACTGCGTAATATTCTCTTTCGGCTGCACAACTTAGGGCGGATCAAAAGACTCAGCCGGGGTATATACACAGCTGTCTGATCTGGATCGTTGAAGAATCTCGTGGCCCTGTTAAACAGGGATTTCCGCTTTGTTTCAACAAGCCACGGGAAATGCACACGCTGTTGCGGTTCATGAGATTGCAACGCTCATATTAGGTGCAAGTGACATAAAAAAATGCAGCCTTTTGGGGCTGTCGCCATTTTTTGGCCAGGGGATGCCGCCATGTCGGAGTTTGAACAGTATCAACAGTTAAAATTTCAAGAGAACTGCCGGAAACTGGGTTATCAGGTCAGGACGATAGCGGAACTGGGAACGATCAATTCCGTTTTGATTGATATGGAGCATCTACCCACGGGTGCCAGACACATTCATATCGGGAATGATGACAGGGAAAACACTTTCAGTGTTGCATTCAAGACAGTCCCAACGGATTCAACAGGTGTGGCGCATATTCTCGAACACACCGTACTTTGCGGTTCCAGGAAATTTCCTGTCCGCGACCCATTTTTTTCCATGCTGAAGACGAAGCTTGAATACGTTTATGAACGCATTCACCGCTTCGGATTGGACCATGTATCCATTTTGCACTCAGAATAAAAAAGATTTCTACAACCTGCTGGATGTCTATCTTGATGCATCGTTTTACCCCAACATCGACAGTCTCAGCTTTAGGCAGGAGGGGCATCGGCTTGAAATCGAGGGCTTAGCTGAAAAAGATTGGCAGTTGGTTTACAAAGGTGTTGTCTACAATGAAATGAAAGGTGCCATGTCATCACCGGATCAGGTCATGGTGAGATCCATGCTCAATGCCATGTATCCGGACACGACCTACAGGCATAATTCCGGTGGAGATCCTGCGATGATACCAACGTTGACTCACGCGCAGTTGAAGCGATTTCATCAGAGACACTACCATCCCAGCAACGCTTTTTTTTACACCTATGGTAATTTGTCGTTGGTGGAGCACATCCAGATTATTCATGACAAGGTATTGAAACACCATGACCGGATAGATCCGAACACGATGGTGATGCCACAGCCCCGCTGGAAAGAACCCAGACGAGCCAGATATTGGTACCCCCTGGATCCTGCTACGGACGCATCGAAAAAATCTCAGGTTTGTGTTACCTGGCTCACCTGTGATATTCAGGACGCCTTTCAAATACTGATCCTCAAATTGTTAGAGCAGATTCTGCTTGGCAATTCTGCCTCACCCTTGAGAAAAGCCTTGATGGACTCGGCATTGGGGACAGCCCTTTCGGATGGCACCGGATTTGATGCAGACAACCGGGACACCCTGTTTGCCTGCGGTCTAAAGGATGTGTCTGAATCCGATGCCGACAAGGTAGAGAACATTGTACTGGCGGTGTTGCAAAAACTGGTAGAGGAGGGAATCGACAGCCACTTGGTTGACGCAGCGATTCATCAAGTCGAATTTCACCGCAGAGAGATCACCAACACCCCTTATCCGTATGGAATCAAACTGCTCCTGTCTTTTGTGGGCAACTGGCTTCATGGCGGCAGCTCCGAAAGTGTTTTGAAATTCGACAAAGACCTGGACAAGATTCGAAAAGAAGTTGCCGACAACGGATTTTTTGAAAAGCAGATAACACGCTATTTATTGGACAATCCCCACCGGGCTCTGATTGTTCTGTCCCCCGATGCCGCCCTTGAAGTGAAGGAAACAGAACGGGTTGTGTCGGAACTCCATGAGGTCAAGAACACCCTGGATGAAGCGGCCCTGGTGCGTATTCGTGAAGATGCCGAAGCCCTGGCGGTTTTGCAGGAGACAACCGAGGATATTTCTGTACTACCCACGTTGGATCTGGAGGACATTCCGGCTGACATACACACCATCCCGGTATCCAGGTGTTCCGGAACGACCACCGCTAGCTGTTACAAACAGCCCACTTCGGGCATTTTTTATACGACCACCGCCATGGGAATCGGAAACCTGGATGTCGCCCAGCTGCCCCTGGTGCCTTTTTTCTGCTATGCGTTGCCAAAACTGGGGACGCGAAAACATGCGTTTACGGAGATCGTTCAGCGCATCGATACCTATACCGGCGGTATCAGCCTGGCATCCAATGCGCGGACGCGTTTTGATGAAGCCGGCATGTGCATACCGTTTGTCACCATCAACGGGAAATGTCTGAATCGGAATCTGGACAGGATGTTTGAACTGATTCAGGAGATCCTGTTCGAGGTTTCATTTGCAGATGGTGTTCGTCTGAAAAGTCTGTTGCTGGAATACCGGGCCGGACTGGAATCGATGATTCTGCACAACGGTCATCGATATGCCATTTCACTGGCATCCAGACATTTTTCAACCACATCGCACATCAGTGAAATCTGGAGCGGTGTTCATCAGCTCAGATATATAAAGCGCATAACAAAAACCCTCGGCCCCGAAGACCTTGAAATC
Source organism: uncultured delta proteobacterium (assembly GCA_963744665.1). Classification (GTDB taxonomy): domain Bacteria; phylum Desulfobacterota; class Desulfobacteria; order Desulfobacterales; family B30-G6; genus B30-G6. The sequence goes on from CAVUUM010000027.1 coordinate 48,418, forward strand.
ATTGCAGACAGCATGGTGGATATCCAGAAACGGTTGATTGCCCGGGAGAATTTCAGGACGGCGCTGGTGGGAGAAGCTGAATCCCTGGAACGGGGCATCCCGATCCTTGATTATCGATCTCTCACACCCGATGTGGGCAGTGATGCTGAAAAATTAATCCGTTTCGAACCACCGCCCTTGACGGTGCCGGAAGAAATGCCAAGGGAGGGGTGGGGTACATCCACGTCTGTTTCCTTTGTTGCCAAAACATTTGAAACCGTTCGAATGGATCACGAAGACGCGCCCAGGTTGTCTGTCATCAGTAAATTACTCCGATCCCTGTTTCTGCACAGGGAAATTCGCGAGAAAGGTGGGGCATATGGTGGCTTTGCACTCTATAACATAGAGACTGGTCTTTTCAGCTTTGCCTCCTACAGGGATCCCCATATTCTGGAGACACTGAATGTATTTGAACGGGCATCCGCATTTATTTCATCGGGCGGGTACCGGGACGAGGACATCAAGGAAGCCATCCTGCAGGTCTGTTCCGATATCGACAAACCTGATCCCCCCGGTCCTGCAGCCAAAAAATCATTTTACAGGAAAATTGTTTCCATGCAGGATGAAGACCGACGCCGTTTCAAAAAGAGACTTCTTTTGTTGAAAAAGAAGGATGTCATGAAAACAGCCCGGCGATATTTCGGAGCAGATAGCGGGCCATATGGGGTGGCAGTGATATCCAGTGATGATCGTCTGAAGCAGGTCAACCAGAAAATGTCTGAGAGGCCGTTAAGTCTTCATAAAATTTAGTCGGACTTTTCTTCTTTTGCGGTCTCGTCGTCCTGGTCATTGTCATCATCATTGTCTTCCTCATCGTCATCTTCATTCTCGTCATCGTTCTCGTCCTCGGTCTCGTCTTCTTGCTTGACTTCGGCGACTTTCGGAAAACGGAGACCTGTACCGATTTCAAGAACATCGACATTCAGATATTTGGCGGTTGTCTCGGCGTAGTGACGTGCCAGACTGATGCCGCCTATTTTTAAATAGACCAGCAAGGTTTCTTTGAACGCATCGTCATCCTGTAGTTCCACGGGTACCGACCGGATCAAGGTATTAAACTGTGCCTGGTATTCTTCTGGAACGGTGTATTTCATTGGATATCCTTCGGTGTAGACTCTATTTTATTAAAAACCATGATTTTATTCGAAAAGAATAAATCATTTTGGCTGAATGTAAAGTAAAAAACTCATCACGAAGCAATGCTATTTTTGTTTCCATACAGGATCCCGTTTTTCCCGCAGGGCGGAGACGCCTTCCTGAATAATCTTCACTTCTCAACAGGATGCTCGGGTAAGCCACCCTTGAACCCTTGTATCACCCCCGAACCCTTGAACCCTGTCATAGCAATATTTCCAAATCCTCGAGGGGGTACGAAACACATGAATGAACGTAGCCATATTGGTGATCCGATTTTCGAACGGGTGTAACAGCCGGCTGGAAAACCTTTCCGGACAGGATTTTGACGCGGCACATGCTGCATTCGCCAGATCGGCAGATGGAAGGGGGCACCACCCCGCCTTTTTCAAGTGAAACCAAAAGAGGGGTCGTTGCCGGGGCACTGATGGTCTGGCCGTCTTTAACTGACACTGAAAAAATGCGGTCCTGTTGGATCGCTTTGGGCCATCCGGGGTCTTTGCAGATATCGAGCGGGGGACCGTACAACTCTTTTCTGATTTTTCGGCGTGGTATGCCCAACTGCTCGATCTGGGGCAGGCAGAAATCGTACATTCCCTGGGGGCCGCATAGGAAGAAAGTTGACGCTTCTGAAGCCCCGGCCACTTTCTTGATGAGGTCGACTGTTATCAGACCGCATTGGCCCTGGTAATCTTGGGATGTCTTCTCGACAACCGGGATGTAGCGAATTCTGTCAAAGTGATCTGATATGTGTGTCAATTGTTCATGAAAGATAATGTCATCTGCCTGTCGATTCCCGTAAAAAAGGGTTAAGGTCCGGGGCAGGCCACGGTCTACAATTTCACGGATCATGCTCATAAAGGGTGTGATGCCGCTTCCACCGGCAATACAGATCATGTTTTTATCATGGATCAGTGGATTGAAATAAAAATTTCCCTGAGGCCCCGAAACCGTGAGGCTGTCGCCTACACTGACGTGGTTGAGCAGGAAACTGGATACCAAACCATGTGTCACCTGTTTTACCGTAATGTCATAGTAACCGATCTGATTGGGTTGTGATGATATGGAGTAGGGACGACTCGTGCGAATGCCTTCGACTTCAATGAAGAGGGACAGATACTGTCCTGCCTGAAATGGCGGCAAATCATTGTCTTCGGAAACCAGACGAAATGTTTTTGTGCTAGGTGTTTCTTGAATAATATCAGCAACCTTGAGCGCCAGACGATCCGGGTGAAGTCGTTTGATATACTGGTCGGCAAAATCCAATTCAAAAGAACGTTTTGTGGCGGTAATACGGCTCGCCTTGATCTCTTCGTTGATGCCGTCATATCCGTCAAAGTCTTCCCAGATACCCTTTTTCATGATTCCCTCCTCGCAGCCCGGACATACCGGAAAGGATCTTTTATCACGAAATCACGAAAGGTCGAAAACACGAAAAAGACTACGAACCCCAAATCCATAAGAAAATGAATCAGTTACGGCCGGAGATTCCTCGCGGCCTGCTGCGAGGGTCTTCAAATAATTCGTGTTTTTCAAATTTTGTGTTTTCATGAGTGGTTTTTATTTTCTTAAAAGGTTACGCCAGTTTTGCACTTAAAGGGCCCGGCAAAGACGCTAAACGCTTTTGGTGTCAATTTGCTTGGTAATGGATCTGGCAGCCGCTATGCCGGAACGCAGGGTGGGTTCAAATCCGCCGTCACCTGTCCAGCAGCCGGCAAAGTAAAGACCTTTTACAGGTGTAAATCGTCCGGGTTGAAAGAAAAGGGAATTTATGGTCTGCTGCTCAAAACCGTAAATGGCGCCCAGGGGATGCCCCAGGTAACGCATGTGGGTCAGGGGGGTTCCCACCTCGATTTCCTCGATATGTGCGCGAATATCCGGATATATGGCCTGGACACGCTGAAGCATCTTTTCTGCACAGTGGTATTTGACATCCAGATATTGCTGTGGCGGGATCCTCAACCAGGGTTCACCGTATTTCAGGGTGACGATGTTTGCCTGGCATGTGCCCTCAGGAGAAAATTCCGGATCAGACACATCATAGCAACTGAGCACCATGAGTTCATCGTCGATGTCAAGCCTTCGCATGCGGTCATGATTGCGGATGCTCATATCCGTGTTCACCATGAGAAAATTGGTGGACTCATGGATACCCATGACCTCCGGCTCACAATCGAAACCCACAAACATGGTAAAGGCAGAGGTGCTCAATTGGCGGCTTTTGACTTCTGTGATGGTTTTTTCCGGTATCTGTTCTTCACCGATCATCTGCCCGTAGGTGACCATGGGAGAGGCATTGGAGACGATATAGTCAGAGGTCACAACATCTCCCTGGTCGGTGACGACACCCTGAACAGCATCGCCTTCCGTCAGGATTCGGCTGGCGCCGCAGTTGAATCTGACAGTTCCGCCGTGGGACAGGAATTTATTTAAAATCGTGTTGGAGAGTGCCTGGCTTCCGCCCTTGACATGAAACGGTTTGAATTCAATATACTGAAAGAGAAGCATGGCAAGGTATGCGAAAGCCATTTGATCTGTGGACACACCCAAATAGCCCCAATAGACCGAAAGAACCGCTTTCAGGAGCGGGTCTGAAAAATAATCGTCGATAACGGATTGGGCAGGTTTAAAGGCGTAGGTGTAGAGGTTGGGGTACTTCTCTCGCGATGCTTCCGGATCCCGGAAAATAAAGGCCCCGATCATATCGCTGGCATATTTGTAGACCAGATCGAAAAAGGCATCGATGGCTTCTTTCTCATGGGGGAAGGCATTCCTGAGTTCACCCAGAATCAGTTCTTTGTCCGGTTTTAACGCGATATGGAAACCGTCGGGATTCTGAACACTGTACAAATCGCTGATTTCCACAAATTCCAGATCCTGCATGACACCCAGGCTGTCCAGATCCATTCGCAGGGGACCCGGCATTTCAGGTGTGCCCAGACCGCTGAGCTGGTGCAGGGCAATCTCGAATTCAAATCGGCCCCGGCAAAAACTTGTGGCGCACCCCCCGGGGATGTTGTGCCGTTCCAGCAACAGGACGTTCAGTCCTTTCTGGGCCAGTGCGGTGGATGCTGTCAGCCCACCATTGCCGGCTCCGATGACGATGGCATCGTACTCGTTCATACATTACCCCCTTGCTGAGGATTGATCAAAAATTTTGTGATAAATCACTTTGATCTTGAATAGCGATGTCATTTGCGCTCCGCGCGTAATTAATCCTTCGGGTGTCATTTGTTGTGGCTCATTGCTGATAGCACTTAGCTACAATTAATGACACGAAGTAAATGACAACTAATGACGCGGAGCGAATGACCTGGTTTTCCCCTTGAAGCCTTTGTTACAGCCCCATAAACTTGGCCGCTATGCCCCGCATAACCTCGTTGGTACCGGCGAAAATCCTTGTCACACGGATGTCCCGCCAGGCTCGGGCCATGGGGCATTTTTCCAGGGCGCCGTAGTCTCCGCACAAGTCGATACTGCGGTCTGCGATCCGGTTGGCCATTTCGGTGGTCCAGTATTTGGCCATGGATGTTTCGACGATGATATCTTTCTGCTCCATGTGCTCCACCACCAGCTTCTCCGTAAATGCCCGGCCCAGTTTGATGTCGGTGGCCATTTCCACCAGGGCGAACTGGGTTACCTGGGATTTTGAGAGAGGCTTGCCAAAGACCTTTGTCTCCTTGCAGTAGTCGGTTATCCACTCCACCATCCGTTCCGCGGCCACGAGTGCGCCGATTGCGCACATGAGACGCTCCTGCTGCAGTTTCTGCATGAGCATGAGAAATCCCATACCCTTTTCTCCCAGACGGTTGGCTGTGGGAATCCTGCACTTGGAAAAAAAGAGCTCCGCCGTATCCTGGCTCCACCAGCCCATCTTTTCAAGATGACGACCCCTTTCAAAACCCGGTGTTCCATCTTCGACAAGATACAGGGATATGGCCTGGTAGGGATTTTCAACTGCCGGGTCTCTGGCTGCGATGACAAATAGTTCCCCGTTGATACCATTGGAGATAAACGTTTTGGAGCCGTTGATGATGACCTCGTCACCCTCCTCTTCGGCGGTGGTGGCAATACTGGATAGATCACTGCCGGCACCCGGTTCCGTCATGGCCACGGCGGTGATGATATCGCCTGAAACGCAGCCTGGGAGGTATTTCTGCTTGAGGGCTTCCGACCCAAATGTGCTGATGTACGGCACGACGATGTCGGAGTGAAGTGCAGCAGCCAGACCGGTGTGGAAGGTGTGGGAAAGCTCTTCCGTAACGATGACGGAATAGAGAAAATCACCCCCCATACCATTGTATGCCTGGGGAACGTCCGTGCACAGGAAACCGTTTTGTCCCATTTTACGCCAGATGCTCTTGGGCTCAATAGCGTCTTTTTCCCATTGGTCGACATGGGGCGTCACTTCCTCGGTTAGAAATGATCTCAGTCGTTCCCGGAACTCCCTGTGCGCGTCGGTATAGTGTAAGATTTCCATAATTATTAGTGTTGGGTGTTTAGTGTTTGGTATTTTGGCATATCAGTTCAATGCGTCTTTCCAGGGTCATCTAACCATCGGCTGTCATTTGCGCTACGCGCGTCATTATGCCCTTCGGGCGTAATTAATCCTTCGGATGTCATTTGTTGTGGCTCATTGCTGATAGCACTTAGCTACAATTAATGACACGAAGTAAATGACCATAAATTACGCGAAGCAAATGACAAGTCCTTTTTATCTTTGCGTCAGGCGTTTTTGCCTATAATCGAGATACTACACACATTCATGGCAGGAAATCCGCCCAGATTGTGGGTCAAACCGAATTTCGGGTTTTCGATCTGCCGTTCCTCGGCTCGTCCGTGCAGCTGAAGATACATCTCGTAGAGCATGCGCAGCCCGGAAGCACCGATGGGATGACCGAAACACTTGAGACCACCGTCCACCTGACAGGGGACCTGGCCGTCCCTGTCGTAGAAACCATCCATGACGTCCGTCACGGCCTGACCCCTTTCGGAGATATGAAGGTCTTCATAGGTGACCAGTTCCGTAATCGAAAAACAGTCGTGAACTTCCATCATGCTGATGTCTTCACGGGGATTGTCTATTCCCGCTTCCTGATATGCCTTTGTGCTGCACTTGCTGGTGGTCATAAAATGATCGCCATCCCAGCTGTTGTAACCGAGTTCCTCCCCACTGCTCAATGCCAGTTGGAGTGCCTTGACGGTGATGAAATCCTTCTTGCCCATCTTTCTAGCGATTTCGGGTGTTGTCACGATGGCGCAGGCTGCCCCATCACTGACGCCGCAGCAGTCAAAGAGACCCAGGGGATGGGCAATAATGGGAGATGCCATGATCTGATCTTCCGTTACCGCCTTTCTCAGGTGAGCCTTGGGGTTGAGTACGCCGTTGGCATGGCTTTTGGCTGATACATGTGCCATGGCGCGTTTCAGATCCTGATCCTTGACCTTGTATTTGGCGGCATAGGCACTGGCGAGCTGTGCAAAAGCACCCGGGGCCGTCAGATTTGGAAACCACTGCCAGGTAAGGGTTCCGGCATTGGACCCGGTAAAGCTGGGCAATCCGCCGTAGCCGGTGTCCTTTAATTTTTCGGCACCGAGGGCCAGGCAGATGTCGTAAGCACCCGATGCGACTGCATAGCAGGCTCCTCGAAAAGCTTCGGTACCTGTTGCACAAAAGTTTTCGACCCGTGTTACGGGTATCATGGGCAATCTCAGTGTCAGGGACAGGGGCAGGGCACTTTTGCCTACATTGACTTCATCCAGGCAACTGCCGAACCAGGCAGCCTCGATTTCTTTTTTTTCAATGCCGGCATCGGCAAGACATTCCTGAAATGCTTCCACCATCAGTTCTTCGGCACCCACATCCCATCTTTCCCCGAAGCGGGTGCAGCCCATACCGATGATAGCGACTTTATCTTTGATTCCTGTGGCCATGGTATTCCTCCGTTAATCTCAATTCACGGTGTGAATTTAGATTGTAAATAGTTTTTCAATCAACTGAGACTTGAGAATATCCCCCTCGATCTGCAATTTACCTGAGGTGTAAGCCTGCATGGCCGGGAGTTTTCCTGTCATCATGTCGAGAAAATCGTTGTCGGCCATCTTAAGCGTGCAGATGGGTTTGTCGTGGGCACCCGCCGCGATGGTGCAGGTCTTGTCCTTGATGACACAGTTCCATTCACCGCCGCCTGGACCGGAAATGCTGAATTGAAACACCACATCGACACCTTCGGCAGCCTCGGCCTTAAACGAGTCCTGCATGCCGGCGAAACAACCTTTAACATCGAGATCGCCATTGCTGTCATCGCTAGGTTTCTCTTCGGCTGTCTCGGCAGGTGGGGATATCAGGGCAAATATGGCATCATTGGCATCTGTCATTTCCCTTGCGCCCTCAAGTGAATCGATGGCATCCATATTTTCCCGGATCATCTCGGGTGTCGGCAGGTTGTCCAGGTCTCCCAGTTGAACCCCGGGGCCCGTGTGGATAGCCGCCCGGTTAAAGTAACCCATACCCACATTGAAAATACTGCCGGATTCCTGGCACGCTTCACTGGCAAGGAGCATCACCAGCGGAGAGACAAACTCCGGTTTTGACTTTTCAAAAAGTTCCGGCGGCATGACATCCTCTGTCAGTCGCGAAGCCGCAATGGGCGCTATGGTGTTGACCTTGATATCGTATTTCTGCCCCTCCAGTTTTAGGGTATTCATCATCCCCACAAGACCCATTTTGGCTGCTGAATAGTTGGTCTGCCCGAAGTTGCCGTAAAGACCGGCAGCGGATGTCGTCATCACGATTCTGCCATAGCCCTTTTCTTTCATGGCTGCCATGGCCGGGCGGGTGACGTGGTAGGCACCGTGCAAGTGCACGGAGAGAACCGCCTGCCAGTTTTCAGGCTCCATTTTCAGAAAACTTTTATCTCTCAGGATGCCGGCATTGTTGACCAGGATGTCCACTGAACCGAACGTATCGAGAGCGGTCTTGACGATGTTTTCACCCCCCTCGGGCGTGGCCACGTTATCATAATTGGCAACCGCTTCTCCGCCAAGGTCCCTGATCTCGGCAACCACCATGTCCGCCGGGGATGCTGTACCTTCCCCGGAACCGTCCCTGGCACCTCCCAGATCGTTGACCACCACTTTGGCGCCCCGTCTGGCCAGTTCCAATGCATAGACCCGTCCCAGGCCTGCACCGGCGCCGGTCACGATGGCTACCCTGCCGTCAAAAGAGATCTGATCTTCATCCACGGCAGCGCCAGGGATGGGCACCGCTTTCCAGAAATAATTGGTGAAACCGCGATCCTTGTCCACACCCTTGCGTTTGAATTCCATACGCACCGGCAGACCAACCCGGATCTCGTCAAGGGAACAGTCCGTGAAGTCCGACATCATCCGGCCGCCCACGTCAAATTGAACCATGCCGTAAATGGCCGGCGGATCCACGGATACCGACAGCAGATCACCGGTAAAGGTTTTCACTTTGGCCGGTTCATCGGCAAATTCATAATCATCCTGGCTGTGAACCGCTCCGCAGTCCGGATTCACGCAGATATCCGCTTTGGGGAACTGGGGTGTGTCGCAGGCTCTGCACTTACCGCCCACCAACCCGAGAATCATCTTGTTTTTGCGCCAGAGTACGGTTGTGGCGGTCTGGGTCGGGGCTTCTGCACGGATGCCCATCTCCGTCTGAATCAGATCTCTGAATTTCAGCCATTTCTGGTAATTATGAATGGTTTTTTTGTGATTGATAGCCCCGTCAAACCCGTTGCGGGGTGTCAAGCTGGTAATCGCTTCGGTCACCTGGAACATGAGTGCGTTGCATCCCTGGCCAAAGCCAGCCATGAGAATATGGTCCCCGGGTTTGGATGATTCCAGGGCGGCAGCCATCATTATAAACGGGTGGGCCGTACCGGTTTCGCCGCAGACCTCATGAAGGTTGTCCACCAGTTTTTCAGGTGTTGCCCCCAGATTTTTGGCGATCTTGCGATGGTCGCCCTTGAAAAAACAGGGGTAGACCAGCTTGTCCACCTGTTCCATGGTCATGCCGAGCTTTTCAAGGAGACCGTTTACGGCTTCCGGGATGATTTTTCCGTAACCGGCATCCCGGGTCCAGCGTTCTTCCCACATGTAGTCGAACTGCTTACGGGCGCCTCTGTAGTGATCAACAAAATCGTGTGATACGGAAAAGGATCCCTTGTAGGCTGCTATAACATCGGTGTCTCCTACGGTAAAGGCAGCCGCCCCATCACCAAACCACATCTCATAAAAATAAGCGGTTCTGGTTTCACGACTGTCAGATGCCGCCACCAGGATGTTTTTCCGCTCCCCGCTTTTTACAGATTCGAGGGCCGTGATCAGCGCCGTGCTGCCGGCTTTTTGAGACGCTGCAAAATCAGATGTGATCAGATGGCTGCCCAGGTTCAATGCGGCCGACACGATACCGGCATTTTGTCGATCAGCAAAGGGCAGGGTCGTGGAGGCCAGATACAGTCCGTCCAGGGTGTGTTTGTTCATTCCCTTGAGGCAGTCTCTTGAAGCCGCAACAGCCATGGTAAGCGTGTCTTCATCCCAGTTACACATGGACCGTTCTCCCTGGGCGACCATCATAATCGCAGGTGCGAACCAGCCCATGCCCTGAAAAATGGACATTCTGTCCAGTCTCAGGCGTGGTATATATGCGCCATATGAAGTGATACCAATCATTTTCTTCTCCTAATCGAATCGCTGCGCGCTTCGATGGATACGATCGCTTCGCGATTCTATTTCAGCGATTTTCCTGCTGGATGTTAATGTTTATCAAATACCGTTCAATGATACCGTTTTGCACCAAAAAAGCAGCGAAGCTGCGTCTTATAAATTCGCATAGCGAATTTATATTTTGAACAGTTTTTCAATAAGCTGAGACTTCATGATATCGCCTTCGATCTGCAGCTTCCCGGATGTATAGGCCTGCATGGCCGGGAGTTTTCCGGTCATCATGTCAAGAAAGTCATTGTCCTCCATCTTGAGTGTGCACACGGCCTGTTCGTTCATGCCGGCATCGATGGTACACGTTTTGTCTTTGATGATGCAGGCCCAGTCTCCGCCATCCTTTCCTGAAATGCAGAACTGGAAGATGACGTCTACACCTTCTGCGGCATCGGCATTAAACGTGTCTGCCATGGCATTGAAAACATCCGCCACGGAACCGCCATCCGTTGCGGCAGGTTCCACTGTCTCGGTTTTCTTGGGTGTAAAGGCGGCCAAAAGGTCACCGATCTGTTCATTGAGTTGGGTGTATTCTTTGGCATTTTTCAGGGACGCGATATCTTCCCATGCATCCACGACCTGTTCCGGTGTGGGGATATCCTGGCCTTTTCCGATAACGGTACCGGGTCCGGTAACAATGGCAGCGCGGTTGTAGCATCCCATGCCGGCATTGTAGATGTTGCCTGTGACCGGGCATTCCTCCGAAGAAAGATACAGGACCATGGGTGCCACGAACTCGGGTTTCAACTTTTCGAAGAAATCAGGGGGCAGGACATCTTCGGTCAGACGCGAGGCTGCCACGGGCGCCACGGTGTTGACCTTGATGTTGTATTTCTGACCTTCGAGTTTGAGCGTATTCATCAGACCGATGAGCGCCATTTTGGCGGCGGTATAGTTGGTCTGACCGAAATTGCCGTAGAGACCGGCGGCCGAAGTTGTCATCACGATGCGGCCGTATCCTTTCTCCTTCATGATGGCAAAGGCTGGTCGGGTGACATGGTATGCACCGTTTAAATGCACGTCCAGTACGGACTGCCAGTTTATCGGGTCCATCTTCAAAAAGCTCTTGTCACGCAGGATGCCGGCGTTGTTGATGAGAATGTCCACGGTTCCAAAAGCATTCCGGGCGCTATTGATGATATTCTGCCCCCCCGCTGGCGTGGCCACGTTATCGTAATTGGCAACAGCTTCTCCCCCCAGGGCTTTTATTTCCGCCACCACCTGGTCGGCCGGTGTTGAAGAGCCTTCACCGGAGCCATCCCGGGCACCCCCAAGATCGTTGACAACAATCTTGGCTCCGCGTTTGGCCAATTCGAGGGCATAAACACGACCAAGTCCTGCGCCAGCACCGGTGACAACGGCCACACGATTGTCGAACCTGATCTCATCCTTGGGGATGTCTCCGTATTCGAACACACCCCGGTCAATGACGATGTCGCCCGTTTCCATGTTCTGCACGCGCCAAACCGCTTTGCCTTCTTGGGTTTTCCAGATCAGGGTTTTCAAGGGCATGCCAGGGTACAGGGGCTTGGTGAAACGGCAGGTCATCCGTCTGGCCTTTTCGGGCTGACCCGGTATGAGCGCCTGGATCAAGGCCCGGCAGGCATAGCCATGGGTGCACAGACCATGCATGATCGGTTTTTCGAATCCCGCCATCTTGGCAAATTCCGGATCCACATGCAGTTGAAAAACATCCCCGGACAAGCGGTAGATCAAGGGTTGATTTTCAGATGGTGATGCATCGACGGTGAAGTCCGGGTCACGATCCGGGAATTCAATGGTTTCAGCAGGGGGATTTTCCCCGCCAAATCCACCATCGAGCCGTGAGAAAAGAGTGCTCCTGGCCGTGAAGAGTTTGATGCCGGTGGAGTGGTTGGCTTCGCTTTCGGCAATGACCAGAGCACCTTTCTTCTCGCCCTTGTCGTAGACATTTGAGATGGTTCCTTCGATGGTCATGGTGCCGTTAGGTGGGATCGGATTGTGGAAGACCAGCTCCTGCTCCCCGTGCAGAATTCCTGCCAGGTTCACATTCGTGAGGGAAAGGGCCTGGGGCATGGTTTCATAAAGGGTGGTGATGGCAAAACTGGGTACGACCTTCAGATCCTTTTCATAACAGTATTCCAGGTCGGAAAATCCGGCACCCACACCAAGGGCATACAGTACAGCGTCTTTCCATGTATACGCCTTGGAGATTGGACCGATTTTTTTCCCGACAGCATCAAGATTTAATGCCATAGGTCTCCTCCTTTTTCTCTTTTGTAAATGCAGGTACAATGATAAATTTAAGTGTTTCTTTGATGGTTTCGAGGTAATGTTGCCGGTCGATGTCAAGGATCGGCCGAAAAAAACTCTCTCCGGAAATAAAATTGAGCACGCAGTTCCATACCGCCAGGATGCGCGCTTTTGTTTGGACCGAGACGTTGGCCCTGCTTTCGGCCAGGTTCATGGCTATGGCGATATTGGATGTGAAATCACCGATCTTGATGTCCGGTACGGCCCCTGGTTTGGACTTGTTGAAGGAATCGTGAAGAATCAGATTGGAAACTTCCGGATGCGCGAAAAGGTAATCCGTAAGAATGTCGATGGCGATATCAAGACGTTCCGCCAGGGGTTTGTTTTTCACATTTTTTTCGACTTCCTTGAATTCCAGCTGAATTTCTTCGTTGATGTCGGTGATAAGTGCTTCGTAAAGATCCTGCTTTTCACCCCAGTGGTAATAGAGAGTGGATATGTCGATACCCACTTTTCCTGCGATCATGCGGGTGGTGGTGCCGTTGTATCCATAGTCGCCGAACAGCTTCCGGGCAACACCCAGGATTTTGGCCTTCATGGAATCAGGATTCAGACGGGCCTTTTCAAGAGGGGAGGGCATATTGGGTAACGTTCCCTATAGGTGGTAATGGCACAAAAACTCCATCAATCATGTCCCAAGTATTGTTTCCATCAATTGATGGGGAAAGTATAGCGCGGCACTATTTGATTGTCAATATTAAAATTGAGCGATAAGCCATAAGCGCTAAGCTGTAATTCTTTAAACCGCTTAGCGCTTACAGCTTATCGCTGATAGTAAATATAGGGGACGTCCTTGACTATTTTAACTTAATAACATATTATATTAATCGCAAAATCATGTGAGGTAAGTGATGCCAAGACAAGCCAGATTGGATTCACCCGGTACACTGCACCATGTTATCATTCGGGGCATTGAACAAAGAAAAATAGTCAATGATGATCGAGACATGCAGGATTTTGTTTTTCGCATGGGAACAATGGCCCTGGAAACCAAAACCTCCATTTATGCATGGGCCTTGATGACCAATCATGCGCATATTCTTATACGCAGTGGACCATCCGGTCTTTCGAAATATATGAGTCGGTTTTTGACCGGCTATGCCATAGCATACAATCTTCGTCATGACAGACACGGACATTTGTTTCAAAATCGCTATAAGTCCATTGTGTGTGAGGAAGATCCTTATTTTAAGGAGTTGGTAAGATATATTCATTTAAACCCACTGCGTGCAAAGTTGGTGAAAACGCTTTCAAAACTGGATCGCTACCATTATTGTGGTCATTCGGTGTTAGTAGGAAATTTAAAAAATAGCTGGCAGGAGAGAAATTATGTACTAAAATGGTTTGGGACCAAGGAGGGTGAGGCAATAAGTTCATATCGCCAGTTTTTAGAAAAGGGTATAAATCAGGGGCGTCGCCCAGAATTGGTTGGTGGTGGTCTAATAAGATCCCAAGGAGGTTGGTGCTCGGTCAAGGAAATCCGTCGAATCGGGGCACGTGAGAAGTCAGATGAGCGGATTCTGGGTAGTGGTGAATTTGTAGCGAAGCTTATACAGGAATCAGATCTGATAAGAAAATCGCAGTTTGCTGGACAAGAACGTATCCAAATGGCAATTTCATATATAAAGAAAATATGTCAAAAAGAAGGGATACGTGTTGATGCGTTGGAATCGGGTGGACGGCGGCAAAAAGTTTCTATGGTGAGAGCACAAATAGCGAAGAAACTCGTTGAAGAATGGGGGTTCTCTCTTACTGAAACAGGCCGTTATCTGGGTGTGTCCCCCTCTGCAATTTCAAAAGCACTTCATCGATAAAAATTTAATAAGTCAAAATAATCAAGGACGTCCCCTAATGTCTTTTATCGAAATTAACGATCTCGATGTCTATTATGATGTTTATGGAGAGGGGGATACGGTCATTCTGCTTCACAATGGTTTTTCCTGCAGCAAGATGTGGGACAAGATCACACCCATACTGGTGGCGGCCGGTTTTCGTGTGCTGGTGTATGACCGGAGGGGTTACGGTCAATCCGATGGCGGGTCTGACTTTGAGGCACATTATGTCGGTAACGACTTCCGGGATGCAGCTGTGAACACTTTGACGCACCTGGCGGATCACCTGGGTATTGAAACCTTTCACATTCTGGGCCAGTGCGAAGGCGGTGTGGTGGGGGTCGACTATGCCGTGAGATACCCTCAAAAGGTCCAGACATTGACGGCCGCCAGCACCCTGTGTTTCAGTGACATAACCCTGGAAGCCTTCAACCGCTTGAAATTCCCTCCGACCTACGACGATCTTCCCCCCCATATCCAGAAGAAATATGTTGACTGGCATGGGCCTGATCGCGCTGAAACTTTTTATGCTCTCTGCAGCCGGTATGGGGGAAGTTACGGCCGTGGTTTATTCGACCTGCGGCCCGAACTGAAAAGCGTTGTGTGCCCGACGCTGGTGATGTACCCGGACCGGGGCCACTTTTTCGAGGCCGAGCAGGGGCTTGCTTTCTTTCGCAGTCTTTCCAAGGGTGAACTGGCTATTTTCCCCAGGTGCGGACACAATATTTTCGAACATTACCCGGATCTCTACGCTCAAACCACTGTGGCCTTTATCGAGCGTTTTCGGAAGGGGCGATAAGTCTGCCTTCAACAAGCTTATGCCAATACATAAAAAAAGCCCCTCTGCTTCAGAGGGGCTTTTTTAGGTTGCTGACAATTTTCAATATTAGACGTCGAGCCAGGAATCAGAATAGAGGGATTTGCCCAGGATGACATTGGTGGTCTTGGCAAAATCCTGCATTTCCTTGGAGAGACTGCCCATATCCGGTTCTTCACCATCCATGATGCCGTATATCAGGTCGACGATATCCTGACGATTCCCCTTGGCGATGTCGATGAGGAGATCATCCAGAGGATCGGCAATCACGGAATACATGCCGTATTTCTGGAGCATGACCATATAGGTCTGGTTCAAAATCGGCCGCAGGTGGATCGGCGGGCCGTTGGAAATATTGGAAAGACCACAGGTGCTCTTGACGCCTGGGGCCATATCCTGGAGCATGCCCTGGAACTCCATGAGGCTGATGGCCTGGGGCTGTTGAATATTCACGGGTGTGACGATACCGTCCACCCATATCTTTTCATTGGGTATGCCGGCCTCGTTGGCAAAATATACCAGCTCGACACAGAGCGCCGCCCGCTCGTTTTCATCACGGGGAAGACCATCCGGACCCCACATGAGTGCGATAAAGTCGCAATTGTTTTCAGCGGCGATGGGCACCATCCGCTCATATCTTTCCGGCCGTACCATGATGGAGTTGATAAGCGGCGGCAGTTTGCAGACTTTGATGGCAGCCTCGATGGCATCGACATTGGATGTGTCCAGCGCCAGGGGCACGTCGTCCACGACCTCCTGAACGACTTCCACCACCCAGGGCATTAACTCGGGGCCGTCCTTTTTCGCAGGTCCCAGGTTGATATCGATGTAATCCATCCCTTTTTCTTTCTGAAAAAGGGCTTCCTCCTGGATCGGTTTGGGATCGCGCTCCTTGTATGCCCGGCCGATCTTCTGGGAAATGACGTTTAAACTTTCACCTATGAGAAACATATGACCTCCCTGCTGTTGGTTGTTCTGTAGCGAGCCGTGTATTCGGCCCACCGTTCAAATGGCGATTCCCGGAACATTGTTCAACTATCTGGACTTCAAGAATCCCGGGATGTGGGCGGCTTCCCTGGGTCCTACCGTAATCGTCCAGCCGGGAAGTTCTTCTTCGACATCACCGGCGATGGCGGCGGCATAGCCCGGGATAATCAGTTCCGTATGCTTGACTTTATCCATGATGCCGCTTTTCTTGACGAACATACCGACATCGTCGCCGGCAAATTTTCCGGCAGCCCAGGCCGTCATGACCGACAGACCTTCGGAGTCCTTGATGAGCAGATAGGCGGGCACCCGGCTGCCTTCAATCTCGCCTGACACAATAAAATAAGTCAGGGCGAAGTTTGTGGTCACCAGTACCGGTGAATTTTCATCCGGGTTGTTGACCTCGTAGATTCCCTCGGTAACGGTCATGGGACGCTGTGGGTCTGTGTAGATATTGAGCCGTTCCAGAAGCAGCGGGAAGAGGGTCTCCCCGGAGAAGTCGGACAAGACCACGATACCGCCGTACTTTGCAATAAACATGCTGGCGATGAGGGTTTCCATGTCCAGATTCGAGGCCATTTCACAGGGGAAGGTGATGGTGGGAAACCCGATTGCCCGGTTACCGTTTTTGAGGGCGGCGCGCCGGATGATGATCTGGTCTTCCAGGGCCTGTTTTATCTCTCGTGAACCCGGATCGATGACGATATCTTTGAGTCCCATTGCCGTCAGCTTTTCAGTCAACGGAATGAGAGCTTCCACCGAATCGGCCTTGACCGCCAGGGGCAGGTCTGCTGCCTTGGCCATTTCACCGCACGCTTCCAGGTTTGCCTCGGTGGCAGCATACAGCAAGGGACGCTTGAACCCGGCCACCTCGACGGCGGCTTGCATGGCCTCGGCACTGTCGGACATCAATACGAGATTGAATTCCGATGTCTCCGCGATAATCTTGGCTTTGGCGGCAAAGGCTGCTGCATCGCCGCCGGCGTCTTTTAAGGCCACCAGCTCGGGTCTCAGGTTCAGACCCACGCGTTCAAACTGAAACGCGTTCCAGATTGTCAGTTTGGCCGCAAGATCAGCATCCGAGATGTCAGAACTGACCATTGCAGCGAGAGTGGTCTGGTTATAAAAGGTTTTTTCATGTCGATATTGTACGGTTTCGCCGCCGGTGGTAAAAGCCCTGACGCCTTTTCCGATTTTTACAGGACGGATGGGCGGTGCGGAAGCCTCTGCCAGCTGTTCCTTTGCGTCATCCGAGACATAGGGGCAGCTGTCGAGTTCTGCTTTACCGGAAGCCAGGTTCATGGCAAAGGCAAGGCAGGTGGGGACGCCGCATTCCTTACAGTTGGTTTTCGGCAGGAGTTTAAAAATCTGAATACCGGTTAATGCCATTTTTGTCTCCTTATTCTATCTTTAGAATTCATTTTTGAATCAACATGGATGATCGTTTCAAGGCGGGGCAAAGGGGGCGGAAATGACAATCCGCCCCCTGCCGAATTCTAAATTATCCGATGATGGGATCCATTTTGAGTGCCGGATGGCCTTTTTCTTCGAGCCACGGCAGGATCTCTTCTTCGGTAACGCCTACGGTTTCATCCGCAATCTTGTCATACAGATCCGGAACACCCATGGCCTTGCCGACCTTTTCGAGACGTTCCTTGATCTCTTCTTTGAGGATCTTGGGCATCCAGACCACCCGCAGGAGCCCGCCGTCACCCTTGATGAATTTTCCCTGGGTGATGTTGAACTTGGAGTGACCCACAAACCCCGGGGATGAGGCACCACCCCCCATGACACCGGCAAGGGTCGTGAATTTCATGCCGCAGGGTGTATCACCCGTGTAATCCCGGCCTACGGTCATGACGCCGTTGCAGGAGGGCAGCATGGCTGCGATACACTCACAGCACCCACAGGTTGTCATGGGATCGATCACCATGGAGTAGAAATTGTAGTGGGTGATGGCGCCCCTGGAGGCCTTGTTGACGAATTCATTGACACCTTTCCACTGACCTAGCACCGGATCGATACATTCACCCTTTTCAATGGGCTGGTTCGGGCCGGTGGGGTTGATCTCGAAGGAGGCCTTGCAATCCATCCAGTTGTAGGCGCCGCACAGACCCGTCCTTTCAGGACTGACTGAGCAGACATGGGTGGGTGCAAATGACTGGCACAATGTACAGGAATAATAGGTTTCCACATCTTCGTCGGTCATCTTTTCGACCCGCTCATCCCGGGTCTTGTATTCGGCCCGGGCTGTTTTTGTTAAAGCATCGACCTTTTTCTTGTCGGTGATGAGGGTGACCTGCACTTTGTCGAGAATCTTGCCGAAATCCTGATGAAATTTGGCATGCAGAACCACACCGATGTCCTTGATGGTGAAGCCCTTTTCAATGGCGCCTTTACCCACGCGGATCCAGGCGATATCCCGCTGCCCGATGTGCATGACACCCTGGATGTAGTTGATCAGGTGATGGATCTGGCGTTCCAGGATGGGTTCGAAATCGGTCTGCATTTCACGACCGGCCACCTGGACAAAGATCCCCAGGGGCAGGGTTTCCCCTTCTTTGATATCCCCGATCTCCGGTCCGTCAACGATCACCTTGGCATCTTCGATTTCCTTCATGTCCGCCATTTTCACCAGCTCGGTGGCCTGGGTCTTGCCGCCGCCCATCTGGCAGTACAGGTCGGCACCCCGGACACGCTCGCCTTCAAAGGCCGGTCCAAAGGAACAGGGGATGTCGATTTCGGAAACGGTTACCTTGAGTCCCCGAACCTCCACTGATCGCTGACAGATTTCGTCATGGGGTACATTGGCCACCACGTGTTCATAGGTACAGATACCGGTGGGAAGGATCTCCGGGATATCGGTGTCCGCCAGGGTCGGGAATCCCCAGTTGACACAGCCGGCGGCTGCGACACCCCATTCGGTGCCGATATCGCCGAAAGCGTTGACAAATGCAAAGACCCTGTCTTTGTTGTAGTGCAGAATTTTTTTATAGTCGCCAGGCTGAACACCACCAAAGGCCATGGCTGCCCGGTTGGCAAAACCAAGGGCGAACACGGCCGATGAAATATCCGGGCCAAACGGGACGATACGGGTGCTCCAACCGATCTGAACACCGGCTTCGATGAGTTGCTCGATGACGGATGTACCGTTGTGGTGGGCGGCACAGAAAATGTAGAGATTCTTTTTCTGGTAGTCCTCCACGATCATCTTGGCCGTTTCGGGATCCGGGCAGGAACCCACCACGGCGGCAAACCCCGGTGCGGTGCCATCCACGAACTCCACGCCTCTTTTACGGAGAATGATGTCATCGGCAGGTCCGACCCACAGCTTGCCCGCGTCGATGTCCGGGTCTTCCTGGGGCAGATAATAATCCGGTTCCCTCAAAATACGCAGGGCCTCCAGAATTTCATAGGAAAATATGGCGGCCATGCCGGCATCCAGAAGAGGACCCAGGTAAGGCAGGTGGTTTTTACCCTTGACGTGCGGCGGCAGCAGGCCGCGTGCAAATTCAAGGGGTTTCTTTAGATCTTCCAGGGTTTCAACTTTCATGCCGGTCAATGAATAAATAACCGGCAGGTAGTAACCGGTGTTGGGGAATTCGATCTTGGAATCGGCATTGAATGATGCCATTGCTTTGTTAAATTCCCCTTCAGCCGTTGAAACAACTTTATAGCCACCCTGTATGGCGGCAAATGCGACTAACTTAGACATATTGTTCCTCCTTTATTATCCTGAATCAGACTTATGCCTCGAGTGCCTGACGGTCCGCCATATCCATAAGGACTCTCTCTCTGGCCTTGTCAATACCGAGTGCTTTTCGCTTCTTGTCGATATGGGCGATCATGGCATGGGCATGATCCATGGGGTTCGTATACATATCCCACATGCCGCCGTAAACCTTTTCCAGTTCATTGAACAGGTAATCCTGGAAAACGGGTGCCCCGTTTACCTGCAAGACACCGCCAAAAACGGTGTAGACACCGGAAGAGACAAAATAGTGACCAATGGAAATGGCCTTTTCACTCATCCACTCCGGAGCGCTGCCAGCGGCAGGAAGATCGCTGATGTCATCTCCCAGGCCACCGGCCTTGACAACCTCGGTGGCTGCCAGGAGGATCCGGCTGTTGTCCACACAGGAGCCCAGGTGCAGAACCGGTGGAATACCCACGGTTTCACACACCTCGGACAGACCGGGCCCGCAGTATACCGCAGCGGTCTCCGGGGTCAGGAGCCCTTCCGTGGCACAGGCGATGGCATTGCAGCCCGTGGTCAGAACGATGACGTCGTTCTTGATCAGTTCCTTGATAATGGTGATGCATTCGTTGTTATGCTGGGAACGCGCATTGTTGCATCCCACAACACCGGCGATACCCCGGATGCGCCCATTGATGATATTGTCGTTCAGGGTGTAGTAGGTGCCGCGAAAGGTGCCGCCCAGGTGGTATTCGATGGATTCAACACCGAAACCGGCAATCTGGGTGGCTTTGTGTTTGGGAATGATAACTTCGGTGGCACGATTTTCAAAGTTGTCGATGGCCAGCTTAAGAATGCGCTTGGCATCTTCCATGGCATGGTGTTCGTCAAATTCGATGTGAATGACGTTGTCCTGTTCCATCTTGGCAATGGGGTGGGTGGTGATGAGCTTGGTGTGAAAGCATTTTGCCACATTGGCCAGATTCTGGAAGACACACTGAATGTCAACCACCATGGCATCGCAGGCACCGGTGACAATGACGAGTTCCTGCTGCAGGAAGTTGCCAGCCGGTGGCACGCCATGCCGCTGCAGAATTTCGTTGGCCGTACAGCAGATGCCCCCCAGTTGAATGCCGTTGGCGCCTTTTGATTTGGCGTAGTCCAGCATCTCTTTGGTCTGGGAAGCCGCCACGATCATTTCGGACAGAACCGGTTCGTGGCCGTGAACGATGACATTGACGTGATCTTCTTTCATGATGCCGATATTGGCTTCGGACTGCAGGGGATAAGGTGTTCCGAACAGAACATCCTGAAGGTCCGTGGCCAGCATGGAGCCCCCCCAGCCGTCGGCCAAGGATGCCCGGGTGCACTGTTTAACCAAGTTTTTGTAGTCCTGGTCCACACCCATGTGGGTGCGATGCATGATCTCGACGATCTCCCGGTCGATATTTCGGGGAATGACGCCATTTTTCTTCCATTTTTCATAAAGAGGCGCCGGTGCCCGTTTGGCGTAGAGAAGTTCGCCTTCGGGCTTGCCCCACTCATTCATTGCAGCTTCAGCCACTTCAAGGGCGATCTCATCGATGTTCCTGTCTTTTTCTTCGCCATCCACCTCAACTTTTACAGCAACACCCAGATGCGGAGCGATGTCAAGCAAACGGGCGACATCTTTGATCTTGTAATCGTCGGTTTCCTTGCGAGCCGCAGACATAAAGACCTCGGCTACTGAGCGGCCATGGTCGGAGTGGGCAGCTGCACCCGCAGCGACCATCCGGGCAAAGTTACGTGCGGCTATGGTGTTGGGGGTTGCGCCACACAGGCCTTTTCTTTCGTCCTCGCCTTCGATGCCCCCTTTGGGGAGCGGCAGGCGGCAGGGGCCCATGGCACAGTTTTTACAGCAGATTCCCTGGATACCGATGTTACAGGGTTTCATGTTCACGGCCCGGTCGAAAACGGTTTCAACACCCAGTTGTTGGGCGCGGGCGATCATTTCCTGGCTGGCAACATCGATGCTTGCCATTTTCGGATCAGCCAGTTTCGGTGCCTTGGCTGCCTTCTTTTTGGTTACTTCTGCCATCAGAGGTTCCTCCTCGTAATTATATAGTTAGTTTTATGCCGGTATCGGATCATACCGGTATTTTTAATCATTAATACAATTTCACCCGTCGGTGAACCCAGTCCAGCCGGGTCAGCATTTTTTCAAGCTCGGATTTCTGCTCAGATGCAGGGGTCATGGAAACCGTTTCACCGTCTGCGGATGGCGCACGTTTGGCAGCGAGGGCTTCGCGTTCGGCAGCGCGCTTCTGACGCAGTTCGGCTTCTTCGGCATCGCGTTTGGCCTTGGCGTCTGCCTCGGCTTGTTTCTTGGCATCCGCGTCTGCCTGGGCCTTGGCTTCGGCATCTGCTTTGGCTTTGGCCTCGGCATCTGCTTTGGCTTTGACATCTGCTTCGGCCTTGGCTTTGGCATCCGCCTCAGCTTTGGCTTTGGCATCGGCCTCGGCTTTGGCCTTGGCTTCCGCCTCCGCCTTTTCATCTACCACAGGTGCTTCCTTGGCGGGTGCCGGTTTTTCAGGGGCCTCTGCCTTGGGAGCGGCTTTCTTCGGGGTTTCTTTCTTTTCTGCAGGTTTGGCAGCTTGTGGTTTCTCTGCTGCCTTTTTGGCAGGTGCGGCTTTCTTGACCTCTTCTTCGATGGTCAAGTCAGGCTCGGGTGCCAGGGCGGCAAAATCGATGTCCACATCATCCAGTTGCTTGCTGATGGGTGCGATCTCCTCTGCGCCGCCACCATCCACCAGGAGATCAATATAAGATTTGACCAGACGGATGGCTTCCGGGTGGCGCATGATGAGAATGTCTGATCCGGCCATGAGATAGGATATGGCACCCACGGCTTCCATCATGATGCCTCTGCGTTCAGGGTCGCCCAGGGTCGGTTCTTCTTCTGCGCTCAATTTGGCTTCCTTGCATTTCCAGACTTCGTTGCCCAGGTTGTTGATGAGGGGGAACTGGAGCTTGTCGTCGCCCTGTGCCATGGCCGCCATGCGGAGTCTTTCCATGACCGAGTAACTGTATTCCAGACCATAGCCCAGACCACCCGTTGTCGGATCGATGACGACCCGGTCCATGGGCATGCCAAGGTTTTCAAGAAGGATGTTGACCTGTTTGGCGATATTTACATCGATGGGTGACGAAGAGATGATGGTGTGACCATAACCCATGGCTGCGGCACCGATGCCCTTGTGGTTTTTGTCCTCCACAGGACCCATGACAAGATTGAAATCCTGGCAGACTTCCGCCACTTTTTTCAATACCTCTTCATCTTTTTGAGGATTGGCACAGCCCCACACAATGAGGGGGACATCAATGGCCTCGGCAACCTTTTTGACGGTTGCCGCAGCATCATCCGGGCCAACATCATTTCCATTCGGGTCGGTGCTTTTCAGCTGCAAGACAATCAGCTCGGCGCCGAAATCAGTGATGCATTTTTTGGCCCATGCTGCCGGGTCGGAAAGGACGTCCTGAAATGGTTTTACAGCGGCATCCGGCCAGTCTTCAGGTTGCATGTCCCAGACTTCCATGGCGATTTTGGGTTTGTTAGGCATGTCGCCTTCAAACTGATAGAAGGGATAGCATGTCTCCCCACCGACGGTAACGGCGTTGTCTCCATCGCCGAGGGTGATTTCCTTTACACCGCCAGTATAAGATTCTTTATAAAATTCAAATGCCAATTTTTTACCTCCTTATCAATATTCCAGTTAGGGATAGTCGTTAATATTCCATGTCTAAAATTTTCTTAAAACGATTCCACTAATATCTCTATACCCCCCTTTCATAAATTTATTTTTTTGTCTCGTTATCTAAAATCAATAGGTTTGAATGTAAGTGATATGAAAGATAATCTTGAATGAATAACATTATCTATCTGGTGAATTTTGCTTTGTCAATAGATGTGGCGAATAAAGCATCGCTGCTGTCCAAATCATTTGGAAAGCGATGAATTTCATTTAGATTGTGAATAAATTTTGGGCCTTACACAGGGGTCAAAGGATGGAAAAATATTAAAATGTTCCATCCGGGCTATCGGGTTTTCTTACGCTGTGCCATACGCGCCTGGAGCTTGGGAAAAAGTTCCAGATTGGTATGGGGCAAAAAAAGAGCGGCAACATAATTGTCCATGTAGGAGGCTGTTTCAGACAGTTCGAAATTGGTCATCTTTTTGGTAACATCCGCCACGTTTCTGCGAATATGATTGCTGAGGGCGCTCATCTTGGCACCCATCAGGGATCCGTTGCCTATAAAGGTAACTTTCCCGGGATCCACTTCGGGAAGGAGACCGATGATCATGGCTTTTTCCAGGTCCACATAGCTGCCGAACCCGCCTGCCAGGATGATCTGCTCCAGATCCTGAATGGACATGCCAACTTCTTCGAGCAGGGTCACACAACCGCTGTAGATGGCTCCTTTGGCCCGGATGAGATTTTCGATGTCGATTTCCGTCAAAACGATATCACGATCGATCTGCGTGTCATCTTTCCAGGCCAGGACATATTCATAGATACCTTCTTTTTCACGTATTCGTGGTGTGTCCAGATCGCGATCGTACTTACCGAGGTTGTTGATGATTCCGTACTCGAACAGTGTTGCCACCATGATAATCAGACCGGATCCGCAGATACCCTTGGGTCTCATATTGCCGATACAGATATTCATAGGTTCGAGGGTATCCGGATCGATGGAAAAATCTTCGATGGCGCCTTTGGTGGCCCGCATGCCGAATTCGAGACCCCCACCTTCGAATGCCGGTCCGGCAGAACAGGCCGCACAGGCGAACCATTCGTTGTTGCCGATGACGATTTCGGCATTGGTCCCGATATCCAGAAAAAGTGTCAGTTTGTCTGTGAGATACATGCCGGAACCCATGACACCGGCGACGATATCACCTCCGACATAGCTCGATACCGCTGGATATACCAATGCACTGGCATGTTCGTTCAATTCGATCCCGATATCCACCGCCTTGATGGGAGGGTAGAGGGTTGCGGCAGGTACGTATGGAGAACGCCGGATGTACCTGGGATTGATTTTTAAAAAAAGCTGGGTCATGGTGGTGTTGCCCGCCAGGGTCATACTTGAAATATTTTCGACCGCACACCCGGATTGCTTGACGAGTTTATGAATGATGCCGTTGATGGTTTTGACAATGACGGCATGCAGCTTTTCCAGGCCATCCGACTTTTCGGCAAATACGATACGGCTGATGACATCTTCCCCATAACTGATCTGACCATTGAAATCACCGGTTTCAGAAATGATTTCACCGGATATGAGGTCGATGAGTTGGCCGTAGACGGTGGTGGTGCCGATATCGATGGCGATGGCGTAATTGGTTTTGGACGCATCTCCGGGCTGCACATTGATAATGTGGGTTTTACGGCCTTTCTGAACCGGTCTTTCCAGGGTTGCGGTCACCTTGAAATCGCCTTCTCTGAGTATATCCGGTATCTTGCGAATGACCGGCAAGCTGACCGCCAGACGGTGTTCGCCCTGATCCAGTTTGAGAAAGCTGACCAGTCTCGTTACATCCGGGAGGCGGTCATCCGCTGACGGTTCCGGGAGTTCGATATATTTTTTTTCAACCGGCGGCACAAACAAACCCTGTTCTTTGAGATCGTTCAGGTCCATCTGTTTGATTTTTGCCGTTTGCCTGGGTGTTATGCGCGCGTTCAAGACACCGGCATCCACAGAGGACTCCACGGGTATGCGGACGGTGAGATCACTTTCGATCACACTTTGACAGGCGATCCGGTAACCCTTGTCGATGTCTTCCTGGCTCAACCTTTCACTGATGCCGTCGGCTACGTTGCCTTTTTCGATAATAACCCGGCATTTTCCACAGACACCCTCTCCGCCGCAGGACGCGTTGATGTGAACACCGGCTTCCAGAGCCCCCCTGAGGATGGTTTCACCTTCGGGAATGTCGATGGAAATATTGTGGGGTTGAAAGTTTATTGTGTGGGTTTTCATATTATTTTCTTTCAGAAACAGTTTTAAGTTTTAGGTTTTAAGTTTTAGGATCTGCTAATCGCTAAATGCCCCTTGATCAATTTATATAAGCAGGAAAAGAGCGATATCTTTTATCACGAAATCACGAAAGGTCGAAATCAGGAAAAAGATCATTAAAAATTTCGTGTTTTCGTGATTGCTTTTCATTACTCATTAGCCTCGGCAAAACTGCAGCGCAGCAGTACCAGGTCGTCCTCGAATTTTTTGGTTGTCTTGAAGGGCAAGGTCTTGAAGAGATTGATCATGCCCCTGTTTTCAGGTGATGTGTAGGCAAAAAGGCCTGAAATGCCATTTGCCCGGGCTGTTTCACACAGTTTCCGGATAAGGATCCTCCCAAGACCCTTCTTTTTGAAATTTTGACTGACGGAAAATGCAACCTCGGCCATATTGTTGGAGGGATCCAACAGGTATTCACCCACCCCCACCACTTTACCAAAACCGAATTCTCCGATGACGGCGACGATGGTCAGGTCTTTGATGTAATCCACCTGGGAGACATCCGAGACTTCGGAATGCACAAAAGAGGTTTTCTCGTGAAAGAACCTGGCAATGACATCATCCTTGTTCAGGCTGTAAAAATGTTCTTGTATGCGCCGTTCATCCACGGGTTTTGCCGGTCGGATGGTGACGTTTGTATTGTCCAGGAGGATGGTTTCTTCGAGTTCCCTGGGATAGACACCGTAAATGGATTCTTTCAGGGTTCGTTCCGTGCCGATGAGACCCAGGTCTTTGGCCTGATGGAACAGCTCGTCTCTGAAATCCGGGTGGGCAATGCTGATCATGGCTGTGGCCCGTTCCCGTAAGCTTTTTCCAAAAAGATTCACGACACCGTATTCGGTTGCCACGTATTGAACATCCGCCCTGGGGACCACGACGGCCGTGTTGGTCAGTATGGGTACGATACGACTTTTTTTACCCTTATCGGTCGTGGATGTCAGCAACAAAAAGGATTTGCCGTCGGGCGCCTGGGCTGATCCCCGTATGAAATCCGGCATGCCGCTGATACCTGAAAAGTGATTGTGGGGAAGTGCGTCTGCCGCCACCTGACCCGTCAGATCCATGGCCATGGCCACGTTGATGGAAACCATTTTGTGGTTACGGCTGATGATGGTAGGATTGTTGACGTAGTCCGACGGGTGAAATTCAATGGCGGGGTTGTCATTGATGAATTCATACAGGTTTTCACTGCCGATGGCGGTGCTGGCCACGATCTTGCCGTCGTTGAATCCCTTTTTGCGATTGGTGATGACCCCCTTTGAAACCAGGTGCATGATCTCTTCCGTCAGATATTGTGAATGGACACCCAGATCATTTTTGTTCGACAGGGCCAGAAGGGTTGCTTTGGGGGTGATACCCGGAGCCAATTGCAAGGTCGATGCATCGTCGATAAGCCTGGCGATGAGTCTGCCGATGTTGTCCGCTGAGTCTGATTCCGGCATTTGGCCGATCGTCAAGAGGGGTTCATCATGTTCGATAATATGATCGACATCATTCACATGCACAAAGCTCTGACCCAGCACTCTCGGCATGTTGGTATTGACCTGGGCGATGACCACGTCCGCCGACAGTGCCGCCGCCAGAGTAATATCCACGGATACACCCAGGCTCATCCAGCCAAAGTCATCGGGCGGTGTCACCTGGATCAGTGCCACATGAATGGGTAGATGCCGGCTTTTGAAAAGACGGGGAACGGCCGAGAGATTGACGGGTGTGATGAAGCGCTGGTTTTTTGACAGGTGTCTGGCTTTGGCCGACCCTAGATAAAAGGTTCGAATCGTGAGATTCTGACTGCCTGTTTTTTCGGCGATAAGGGTCAGGGGCGTACTTTCAAGGGACATGAGCCGTACAATTTCGATATCGGTATACCGGACGGCGGTTTCTGCAAGGGCTTTTACCAGATGCTGGGGTTCACCGGATGAAGAGCCGATAAACACTCTTTGTCCGGGACGAATATACAGCATGGCTGTTTTGGCATCACATTTTTTCTCAACATAGCTGTCAGCCCAATATGAGTTCATCATCGATTCAACCTCTGGTATCTCCCAAACTGTTTCAACCCTAAGATGAGCCTTTCAAAACCTTATTGATTTGTGTGTATCAAGCACGTCGATAATTTTCTGTCCAAGATCGACAAGGTTGTCATCAACAAACTCGCAAGGTGAATTTGTATAATTAGCGTTTTCGAAGACGTTTTACAAGAGGAACATGCTCTTGACAGATGGGGTTGAGCATGTTTCAACCTAAGCGCTAACGTTCTATTGCCGTTGTCATAAATATGTTCTGTTTGACGTTATTTGCCGATATTCTTAAAATTCAACTTTCGGGTTTCACCACAGATAGAGCGAAATGGGTGATCCAATGGTGATTTGCGCTGTTTGAGCCAATTAGGGCACCTTAGATCAGCGCAAGTCAATGAAAATCCAATATGAAAACACGATCATTTAGCAGCCGTGAATGTTTAATTTTATGGCCAGCGCTGATGTTATACCGCTTGTCATAATAATGTTCCGAAAATATGATGGCGGTATAAGGGTTTGTAGCAGAAAAACGGTTTTCAATCGGAACGTTTTTCTGACAACCCCTATAGAAGCCCTTGCGGCGAGTTCGCAAAGCACCAGGGGATTATTCATTTCGCGTTTCCTGAATCCCGAAAGTTGAGTTAAAATTTGAAACGCTCATCTTAGGTACTATCAAGGAGATCAACCCATGAGCAATGGCATGAATCCACCCATATCTTCTCAGAAAAATATTTTCCGGCGATTTGTCGTGCAGGGACCGCTTGAACACGCCATGTCCTTTTTTTGCTTCTGGAAACCTTCCATTGCCCGACGCATCACCTTCTACTTTCTCTTTTTCGGGTTGATCATTTTTTTGCTTAGCAGTCTTTTGTATGTGGTTGCTGCAAGAAGAACGTTTCTCAAGTCAGCCGGTTCCATGATTCAGGATCGATTTTCACAGATCAAAGATGTTTCCGAGACTGACTTTCTGCTGAAGCATGTGGGCAAATCACAACCCGAGCTTCATAGGATTCTGGGGCTGGTGTCGAGCCTGTCATCCGTCTATTATGTTGTGTCGGATACCGCTTTTTACCGGCGGACGCCAACCGGAGCAGACTGGACGCGGATTTATTTCCACGATAGTGATGTTTTGCAGGAAGCGCCAGCCAACAATCCGTCCTTAAACAAATTGGATAAACAACTTAAAAGACACTTCCATCGGATGCAGGCGACGCTCCTCAAGACAGACGGTGTGGTCACCATGTTTGTCAACCTGACGGGTGAAAAAGACGTGAACCGTTACTTCATGGGGATCGAGCTGGACAGTGAGACATTTACCGGGTTTATCCGGAGCCGGTTCAAACTGTTTTTCCTTTTTCTTTTCATTGGTATGATTGTTTCCCGATTGCTGGCCTACATTTTTGTACGGAAAATTGTGCGTCCCATCGAAAAGCTGTCTGAAACCGTATCGAAGGTCGCCCAAGGCGATTTGTCCCAGGAGGTCCCACCGACAGCAAAAGATGAAATCGGCCAACTGGCGGCCGACGTCAATACCATGATAGGGGAGTTGCGGGAGTGGGATCGTATCAAACGCATCGAATTCGAATTGGAGAAAGGTCAGGAGATTCAGAGAGAATTTCTGCCCAGAACCCTGCCCGTAATGCCCCATTGGGAGATCGCCGCCTTTTTTCAGCCGGCAGGAAAGGTGTCAGGGGATTTCTACGATGCCTTTAAACTCCCGGATGGACACGTGGGGCTGGTCATCGGTGATGTTTGCGACAAAGGTGTGGGATCCGCCCTCTATATGGCTCTGTTCCGCAGTCTTCTCCGGGTTTTTTCCACCCAAAAGGGATTTTGCCAAAACAACACCGCTGCTCAGACCGATACGCGGCCAGGCTCATCGGAATCAACGACAGGCAACTGTGAAGAGCCGCTTGCATGCCTGCAAGCTGTTTTGTTGACCAATGAATACATTGCCCAGAATCATGGAGATGAGGGCATGTTTGCGACGATTTTCTTTGGTGTTCTGAATCCCGCCTCAGGCAGACTACACTATGTCAATGGGGGACATGAACCCCTGTTGATCGTCGGGCCAGAAGGTGTCAAAGGGCATCTCAGGCCTACGGGACCGGCCGTCGGCATGATGCCCGATATGCATTTTGATATCCAGGACATTTGCATGGAACCAGGTGATATTCTTCTGGGCTTCACGGATGGATTGACCGAGGCGCGTTCACCCAAAGATGAACTCTATACAAGAGGGCGGCTGAATGCTCTGTTTGATCCGCCCGCGGCCACGGCCGGTCTACTGCTTGAACGGATTCAATCCAACCTGCTGGCTTTTATAGACACTGCACCGCAAAACGACGATATCACCATGCTCGTGGTGCAGCGGGCTGTTTAATCTAGTTCTTTCCAATGCCATGTCTGATAATCTTGCGTCTCAGGGTGTTTTTATCGATGCCCAGTTCCCTGGCTGTCTTCATTTTTTTCCACTGATTTCGTTCCAAGGTCTGTAAAATGGTCTCTTTTTCGCACGCTTTCAAGGTCATTCCGGATGTTTTTTCCATGAGACCCCCTTTGGGACGGATACGGGAAGGAAGATGTTCCGGAATGATCAATTCACTGCGGCACATCACGAACGCATGTTCCATGGCATTTTCGAGTTCCCTGACATTTCCCGGCCAGTCGTGGAGCATGAGAATTGCCAAGGCTTCCTGGGAGATGCCTGCCAGGGATCTGCCCATGAGGCTGTTGAAACGCTCGATAAAATGATGGGTCAGCAGAGGAATATCCTCTTTACGGTCTCTCAGTGGTGGTAGCTGTAATCGTACCACATTGATTCGATAGTACAGATCTTCGCGAAATTTTCGGTCCAGAACCAGCTGATGAAGATCGCGGTGGGTCGCTGCAATGATACGGGTGTTGAGTTTGAACGGTTTTACGGCACCCAAGGGTTCATATTCTTTCTTTTCCAGAACCCGCAGAAGCTTGGTCTGTACCGTAGGTGAGATGTCGCCTATCTCATCCAGCAGGATCGTTCCCCCTTGTGCCTGATCAAACCGTCCGGGTTTGTCTTTTTTGGCATCGGTAAAGGCTCCGGCCTTGTAGCCGAACAGTTCGGACTCTATCAGGGTGTCTGGAAGGGCAGCACAATTGACGGCCACAAACGGACCGGATGCGTTGTTGCTGTTATGGTGAATTGCCCGGGCAAAAAGTTCCTTGCCGGTGCCGCTCTCACCTTCAAGTAGAACGGTACTGGTGCTCTGAGCAATTTGGGGAAGTATGGAGAAAACATTAAGCATCTTATTGTTTTTGCTAACAATATCTTCAAACGTGTGTTGCTTGTTCAGCTCTCTCTGAAGTTTGTTGATATCGGTCAGATCCCGGAATGTCATGACACCGCCGATCAACTGGTTGTCCGCATCCTTCAAAATTGCCGTTGTCACGTTGATGGGGATGCGTTTCTTGTCGGCCCGGATGATATAAAGGGGTTGGTTTGGAACCGTTTGCCGGGCCTCCATGACCCTTTTCAAAAGGCAATGGTTTTCGCACATATTGCTTCGTAAAACCTCAAAACAGGGCTGACCAATGGCCTCCTTCCGTTTTATTCCTGTGATGATCTCGGCTGCCCTGTTAAAAGAGGTTACCCGCCAATCCAGATCCACCGTGTAGACACCATCCGCAATGGAATCCAGAATGACTTGATACAGCCGTGGCAAGGGTTTTTCGAGGTCGAGCATTTTAGACATCATTTCACCTCATGGAAGCGACAAGGCTGCTTTTAATCCTTTTAAAAACATATTTACTGGGTGCAGATTGTTTCATCTCAGCGAAGGAAACCGATGCAGATTGTTCCTGCCTCATATTAAAACATTGCCTGAGAAGGATTGTCAAACACTAAATAGCATTTAATTCTTATGGGTTATAAAAATAATTGGATGATTTTTTCTCCTGGTACACTCTTTGCTCTATACCTTTCAAGCGGGGTACTTTTTAGGCTTGCTGTGTTGGGTTATTAACCATTTTTGTTAAACCATGGAGCGTTTCAAGTCTTGAGAATGATGAAAAAGATTGCCATTCCAATATTCCAGAACAGAGTTTCACCCGTTCTTGATTCATGCCGGCACATGCTCCTCATTGACATGGAACAATGTACAGACATGAAACGGGAAACGTTTTACCTGGATGAAATGTCCTTGACGGAGCGATGTCGTATTTTTCAAAAATTGGATGTAGCGATTGTGATCTGCGGGGGTGTCAGCGAAGTTTTTTCCAATATGCTGATGGGAGTCCATATTCGTCTGATCAACGGCATTGCCGGTGAGATCGATGACGTTATCACGGCTTTTTTTGAAGAGCGTCTTGATAAACCACAATTCTATATGCCCGGCTTTCGGCAGGACAACCGGCGTGAACTGCGTTAGCGAGGGAATCAAAACCAGGCAGAAATCCTTGCGGTCGTTGCGAAGCACTGCTGCGCGGCAGAATATTCCTCGTAGTTTGCTGTAAGTTTCTTCGATAAGAAACAAAAAAGATGAAACCAGGAGGCGATAAATGGCTGAAGATGTTATTCGATTGGGAGGAAAAAAACAGTCCATATTTCTTGACAAGGTAAAGGAACTTCTTCCGGATGAAGGGAATCTGAATCTTTGCCTTACCTGCGGGGCGTGTTCTTCAGGATGTCCGGCTACGGGTTTGTCAGGCATGGATCCACGCAGGTTTCTTCGCATGGCGGTATTGGGGATGGACGAGGAAATATTGAAATCAGACTGGATATGGATGTGTACCGGATGCCAGCGCTGTATCTATGTCTGTCCCATGAAAATAGATATCCCGCGCTTAATCTACAATGCCAGAGCTGCCTGGCCCAGGGAAGATCGGCCCAAAGGAATCCTGGGGTCATGTGACATGGCCCTCAGGAATGACAGTACCAGCGCCATGGGTGCCAGCCCGGAAGATTTTCAGTTCGTTGTGGAAGATGTGCTGGAAGAGTACCAGGAGGCCCAGCCTGAATTCAGCGACATGCAGGCGCCCATAGACAAAGAAGGTGCTGAATTCTTTTTGAACCAGAACTCCAGGGAGCCGGTAACCGAACCCGATGAAATGGTGCCCCTGTGGAAGATTCTGCATTTGGCCGGTGCGAACTGGACATACGGATCCAAGGGATGGGCCGGGGAAAATTACTGTATGTTCCTGGGTGACAACGCGTCCTGGGAGCAGGTTACCCGAACAAGTGCAAAACAGGCCCAGGATTTGGGGTGTCGGGTGTATCTCAACACCGAATGAGGGCACGTGACTTTCTCAGTCCTGGAAGGACTGAAAAAATTCAACATCGAGCATAATTTTGAGGTTAAAAACATCTACGAATACTATGCCAAATGGATCCGGGAAGGAAAACTCAAGGTCAATTCCGATTGGAACAAGGATCTGAAAATCAAATTTACGGTGCAGGACCCTTGCCAGATCATTCGCAAAAGTTATGGGGATCCCATGGCGGAAGATCTGAGATTTGTGGTCAGGTCCATCGTTGGGGAGGAGAACTTTGTCGACATGCAGCCGAACCGATCCAACAACTACTGTTGCGGTGGCGGCGGCGGCTTTCTCCAATCCGGTTATAAAGAAGAGCGTCTGGCCTATGGGAAGTTGAAAGACGATCAGATCAAGGCCACCGGAGCAGATTACTGCATTGCCGGATGCCACAACTGCCACGCACAGATCCACGAATTGAGCGAGCATTACGGTGGCAACTACCCCGTTGTGCACCTGTGGACCCTGATCTGTCTTTCCCTGGGGATTCTTGGACCCAATGAGCGGGAGTACCTGGGAGACGATCTCAAAGAGGTGAATGTCTTTCACCCTGAATCAGCGATGTAAGGGCAGGGTTTGAGGGGGATACAAGGGTACCAGGGGCCGAGGGTGGCTGACAGCAATAAGAAGGTAAGCCATAAGCGATAAGCCGCTTACAGCTTAATGCTTATCGCTTATGGCTTCGCCCCCATAAATTCGACAAAACCAATGAACATAAATAGCGAGCGTAATTGAGGTGCCATGAATGAAACATTAACGCTAGCGGAGCTTGAAAGACGCTGGGAAAAGACACTTGCCGCTACGGAAAAGGCTGTGAGCCGCCACCCGAAAGTCTATCGTGAGATAAAGTTACTTGTGGAGGATATTGTCACCAAACCCCTGGACATCAGTGATTATCCGTTTACTGCGGAAAAACTGGGCACTCTGTTGAGAAGCATGGCAGATGATACCCGAAAAAATATCTTTTATTTTTTCTGTGACAGGATTTCACCTTCCAGTATCGGCAAGCTGAAGCTGCTACGGTTGGAATGTCGGGATTTACTGGAACAATTGAAGGCCTTTGATGTGTGGCGTAGGGAAACACATCACCTGCGACTTTTAAAGTAGAGGCCATCTCAAATCAGCCTGAAGCCGTAGTGCATTTCGGATAGGGATCACGCTTTTTCCCACTCGCCGATATATTTTTTAACGGTTCGCCGATCCAGATTGATACGGCGGGCCACATCTTCAAAGGTTCCGTAGCGCTTGTAAAGGAGCGTGCAGTAGCCGGCAATCAGGTTTTGGGCATCCAATTCACCGGATTCGATTCCGTTTACCAGACGGGTTTTCAGGTCATCCGGTGAAACAGACTTGATATCACCCTTATAATTTTTCTTCAGAATTACCCGCCTCACACATTGTTCCAGCTCCCTGACATTGCCGGGCCAGGCATAGTCGGGTCCCAGGTTTTTATCGATAACCGTTCGAACTTCTTTTTCCAATTCCGGTGAGGACCGGGTCAGCATGCGTTGGATGGTGTATGACAAGAGTGCATTCAATTCATCCGGATTTTGCTGAATTCGTAAACGCAGCGGGGGGACCGTGATGATGTCGGAGCTGAGACGATAATAGAAATCATCCCGAAAGATATTTTGGCTCCTGATTTCGTGGATTGCCCGGTTGGTGGCGGCGATGACCCGACCTTCGAAACGGCTTTTTTCGTGACTTCCCACCGGTGAGAAAACTCTGTTTTGAAGCACTTCCAAAAGTTTTATTTGAAGCTGTGTGGAGGTTTCACCGATTTCATCCAGGAGAATCGCACCATAGGGGCTGCACCTTCCGAAAACACCTGTGTGATTTTTTGCTGCACCCGTGAAAGCCCCTTTTTTATGTCCGAAAAGTTCGGATTCGATCAGTGTCTCAGGAAATTGAGACAGATTAATGGACACAAAGGATTTTGTAAAACTTTCTTGAAAGCCTTTTTTCTTGAGATGAAAGGGTATGAAACCGGAACAGCCGATGGCCATGGCAGCGGTCCCTTTGCCTGTCCCGGTCTCACCGAGAATCAGGGTGGAAAAGTCTTCCATGCGGTTGAGTAGATGTTTTTCATAAAAGTCGATGTTGTGGGTGAAGACATTGTTCCAGAGGTCAAAACGCAGTTTTTTCATGGCCATGCTGGGTCCCACCAGCCGTCTTGTCATGAAATAATAGGCTCGTCTCAACTGGTAGCTCAGGGCAAAGTAGCGGGTGGTGGATTCACCTGTGAACCCTTTTTTTCTGAGAAAGAGGAAGGCTTCATTGGCAAAGGGGACTTTGATGAAATTGTCGCCCGCAGCGATCTGATCGGTGATGAGCTTATCGAACTGCTCGCGGTACCGGTAAAAGAAGTCAAACAAATAGGCTGCCTGAACCAGTTGCCGATCCTTGCCCTCAAAGGCGTTGATGTCAGAAGGGCCGTCCGCTTCAATACGGTCGATCCGTTTTCTGATTTCATGAATTGCTTTTTCCAATCGATCTTTTCTGGTGGTTGTGGGCGATAAGCCTGATAATTTCAGGTCCACATCCGCCCGGGCATCATCAAAGGGATTTGCCAGGATTGCATCGTAGACAAGTGTAAAAAAATCCCGGATATGCGGTTCTAAATTTCGTTGTTGTCCCATGGTATTCGTATGTTAGCCTTTTAGGGGTTGAGACTGTTAGGAACGTTATCCTGCTGGGAAGCCAGAAAGCTGGGAGGCTGTGATGCTGCTATTTGCATAGAGCTGTCAGCTACCCTCGAACCCTAGTATCCCCCTCGGACCCTCATAATTTCTTTAGCGGTTTAGGCTGAAGACTGTTAGGCATTTAGCAGTCTACAGCCTGAAATTCCTAAGCTCTTTAGAGCTTACGTGTACACCCCATGAAAGCACACTATACAAAAAATGTCCATAAAGCGGCAGATCACGAAGGGGAATACGGAGATGTCTGTATGAAATGTTATATAAAATCAACCTATTGGATGAAGAAGTGATTTGTTGGCATGATGTTTGAAATAATAAACTTGGATAAAATCGATTCAAAACACACAAACATGAGGTGCCACATGGAAAATTCGATTGTCGAACAGCTTTTAAAAACCAAGGAAATGAACAGCGAGCAGGAATATACCGGTATAGAGAGACGCAAGGAAGATGACCCTGCCTATTTCGGTCATTTTTGCCTGGAAGGATTGGAGAGAAGACAAGCGGGTAGTATCTTTTCCTAACGCCAAATTATGAGAGCAATCATATGTGCCGGCCCCTGTCATTATTGGCAGGGGCCTTTTTTCGTTCGCCATGGGAAACGACATCCTTTGGGTGTGATCAGAGATAACAGACGTTGCAGAAATCAATCATAGAGGAATCGAGAGCCTTCTATGATGCGTTTCAAACGCTGAACATCCAACTTCGACTCCTCCCAGTCTCATAGCCCCATAGCCTCTATCAGCTTAAATAAAAGCTTGCTATTTACCGTGAAATAGATACCCTTCATGTTCTTTTTCCAACAGGAATCGACAACAACCTCTATAGCAAGGAGTGTCTCATGGATATTGATCTAAAATTGGATGCGAACAATCTGTACAAGGAAGAATCGTTTACCGACCTGAAAACCGGGGCTGTCCGGAGACTGACACCGGTGAAAGAAGATGGCTCCAGGGATGACAGCCGTGAACCGATTTTCATGGCTCAAACCCAACTGATGTCCCCAAACGGTCCCCTGCCGGTAAGTTGCATGATCGAGGAATCTGTGACATTGTCTGACGCCATCAAGAAGTTTCCGGATGTTGTAAAAAAGGAAGTTGAAAGAATCATCGAACTGGCCCAAAAAGCCCAGCAGGAAGAATCATCGCGGATTATCGTGCCCGGCCAGGGCTGATGAACTCGTAAAAAGCCCAAAATCCTGTCATGCCTGCGAAGGCAGGCATCCAGAAGTATCTGAAAACACTGGATTCCCTCCTTCGCGGGAATGACGCCAAAGAACGATTTGAGACTTTTTGCGAAACCGTCAAGACTGATAATATAAATGATTCCCTTTTCAAATTCAACATTCGATGTTGGGCGTTCGATGTTCGATGTTCGTTCGTTATTCTGGAGGCAAAGGTGACATGACGCCTGTATCATTCTTACGTTTTTTTGAGCAATCCGACATCATCATTGGAGAAGGCGCCGTTATCGAGCGTCTACGCCGGGACACGGAATGGGAACTCGATCCCCATGTTGTCAACGCGGCATTCATTTATGACGAAGGAAAGCGAGCGGCA
Source organism: uncultured delta proteobacterium (assembly GCA_963744665.1). GTDB lineage: Bacteria > Desulfobacterota > Desulfobacteria > Desulfobacterales > B30-G6 > B30-G6. Next base: position 85,586 of record CAVUUM010000027.1, read on the forward strand.
TTGGAGACCATCTACCGGCAATACCTGGATGTCGGGTTTTCATCGGGTTTGCCGCTGCTTCTTTCGACGCCGACCTGGCGTGCCAGTAGAGAGCGAATCAAAACCGCCGGCTATGAAGAAAGGGCGGTCAACGAAGATAATTTTCGGTTTCTTGATAATCTGCGCAGGGCATATGGTGCGTACGCAGACAAGGTTTCCATCTGCGGTCTGATGAGTTGTCGCGGGGATGCATATAACCCATCCGAGAGGCTGTCTGAGGATGATGCCCGAACGTTTCATGCCTGGCAGGCGCAGAAGCTGGCCGAGACCGGCGTAGACTTTTTGCTGGCCTCTACCTTGCCTGCCCTGAGCGAGGCGACTGGACTTGCGTCGGCTCAGGCGGCTACCGGCAAACCGTATATCATCAGTTTTGTGTTTCGTCCGGACGGCACACTGCTGGATGGTACGCCCCTGAAGGACGCTGTGAGTGCCATCGATGCCAAGGTCAATCCGAAACCGCTTGCCTATATGTGCAATTGTACGCATGCCTCTATTTTCAGGTCAGCCATGAAGCATGAGACCCATATCTCATCCCTTGTCAGAAAACGGGTTGTCGGCCTGCTTGCCAATACGGCGGCGCTTGAGCCCGAAGCACTGGACAGCAGCAAAGAACTGGTTACAGAGGCGCCCGAAATATTCGGCCGTGATGTGGCGAGCCTGCACAGGGAATTCGGGATGAAGATTCTGGGTGGTTGCTGCGGTACGGACCAGAGACATATTCAGTCTCTTGCAGGGCATTTTAGCGATAAATGATTTTGGAAAACACAAAATCATTTCGTTTTTGGTATTAAGTTTTAGGTTTTAGGACAAGATACACCGAACCTATTTAACCACTTAAAACCTAATACCTAAAACCTAAAACGACAGAGATGTTGTTTTATCGCCCATACAATACCGCAATAATCGTTGCCTCACCTGATTTGGCTGCAATGAGATGCGGTGTGGTGGAAAGGTAATAGACGCTGTCTCCGGGTTCCAGTTCAAATGCATCCGCACCGATTTTGAGCGATACAATTCCTTCCAGCACATAAATAAACTCCTCGCCCTCATGGATGGAAACCTCTTCGTCCGGATTTTCTTTCAGTTTGACGATGAGGGCCTCCATGTTCCGGCCTTTTACATCCGGTGCAAGACTCATGTAGGAGTAGACTTCTTTCTTTCCCTTTTTTTGAGGTTGATCTGGAAACCGGTATCTCTTCATTCTTTCGTGTAATGGAATAGAGTTTGTTTCCGACACCCGAAACAATACGACCGAAAGCGCTGTCCAGGGCCCTGGACAGCTTGATGGACGTTCCCAACTGTGGTTGAACTTTGTTGTTTTCAAGATCTTCGAGAAATGCGATTTCAAAACCCGTCAGTCTGGACACCTCCTCGAGGGACAGTTCCTTTTCCTGTCTCAGGACACGGATCCGTTCGCCAACACTTTCTATGGGATCAACAGCTGTTTTGGTAATGTCCCCGGTGAGGTCTTCAAAATAGTCGACATTGATGGGTGGTTTCTGATGTTGTTCTGACATGATACTCTCCTATCTAATAGCGTTAAGATTATTGAAACCTTTAATATTGGATAAAATAATCCGAGGATTTTATTTAATCCGCGGCTGTCATTTGCACTTCGTGCGTCATTTGTCCTTTCGGACGACATTTGCCCTGCGGGCGTCCTTTATTGTAGCCTTTAGCCGGTTGCTCTTAACTGAACCTAAAACTTAAAACCGAACACCTAAAACCGTCTATAATGACGCAAAGCAAATGGCCTGTTTTTCTCCCCGAACACGGCATAGCCTTTTAACTGTTTAGACTGTAGGCTTTTAGGCTGTAGGCTGTTAGGTGCTTTCCGCTGATTGTTTTCAGCAAGCCTCCAAACCTTTGACCTTTGTATACTGGGACGCTATATGCTTGGAAGCTGGGACCCTGCTGTCCGCTTTTAGCTATCAGCTACCCTCGGACCCTTGAACCCTCGAATCCTTGAACCCTTCCTATAAACACTTCGCCCCGATATACCGCGAAATGACGATGCGTTGTACTTCGGATGTTCCTTCCCCGATATCCAGCAGTTTTTGGTCTCGATAAAACCGCTCGACATCATACTCTTTCATCAGACCATAGCCGCCATGCAGTTGAACCGCATGGTTGGCACAACGGTACATGACTTCGGAACAGTAGAGTTTTGCCATGGCGGCTTCCTTTGAGAACGGCATGTCGTTGTCGCGCAGCCAGCATGCCTTGTACAGCAAAAGACGTGCGCACTCGATCTCAACCGCCATATCCGCCAGCTTGAAGGCATTGACTTGAAAGGTGGCGATGGGTCTGTTGAACTGCTCTCTTTCGTTGCTGTATTTCAAAGACATGTCAAAACACCCCTGTGCGCCGCCCAGCCCCATGGCACCAATGGAAAGCCTTCCGCCGTCCAGGGTCTGCATCATCTGGTGAAATCCATGCCCCCGGGTGCCCAGAAGGTTTTCCCTGGGAACCCGGCAGTCCTTGAAATAGAGTTCGCTCGTGTTGGAAGCCCGCCACATCATCTTGTCGTGCATTTCCCGGGTAGTATAACCCGGTGTTCCTGTTTCCACAAGAATACAGGAGAGTTCCGGCTTCCCATCATCACGTGTGCCTGTTTTGCACAGCACGGTGGTGCCAGCGGTAATGTCTGTAGACCCGTTGGTGATGAAAATCTTACTGCCGTTGATGACCCATTCGTCGCCGTCTAAAACCGCGTGGGTTCTGCTGTTGCTGGCATCGGAGCCCGCATTTGGTTCTGTGAGACCAAAGCCCCAGAGGGCTTTCCCGCTGCAGAGTTTGGGCAGATACTTTTTTTTCTGTTCTTCGCTTCCAAAATAGTAAATGGGTCCGATACCCAGAGAGTTGCCGGCCGCCACCGTGGCAGCATGAGAGCCGTCGATCCGGGCGATCTCTTCTGTTGCGATAATATAGGACACATAATCCATGTCCTGACCCCCGTATTGCTCCGACACAAAGATGCCGAAAAGCCCGAGTTCCGCCATTTTAGTCATGGTTTCATACGAGAATTCTTCTTTTTTGTCCAGGGTCTGCGCCACAGGCTTGATTTCATTTTCAGCAAAGCTGCGCACGGATTCCCTCAAGATTTCCTGTTCAGTGGAAAGATTGAACTCCATAGGTAAGCTCCTTTTCCCATGCCGTGTGATAAAACCCCTGATGGGGGCGGTCTATTACCGGTCGTGAAAATTCCGGGTTAGAGCCCGGGTGTTTTCGATAGTCGCTGTTTCAGATAAGTAAACCGTTTCCTGGTTTTGTTGTTGTTGATTCCCATGTGAAGGGCTTTCCTGGTTCCCACCACAATCACCAGATACTTTCCCCTTGTCACGGCAGTATATATCAAATTTCGCTGAAGGAGTATATAATGTTGCGTTAGAATGGGAAGGACGACTGCCGGGTATTCCGATCCCTGGGATTTATGTACCGAGATGGCATATGCCAGAATGATTTCATTGAGTTCGGAAAAATCGTAGAGGACATTCCGCTGGTCAAAGGAAATCAAAACGGTCTGATTCTCAGCATGGACTTTTTCGATACGACCGATATCGCCATTAAAGACCAGTTTGTCATAATTGTTTTTTATCTGCATGACCTTGTCGTGAATCCTGAAACTGCTGTTGCCCCGGGAGACACGCCCTTCTCCTGGATTGAGGGCGTTTTGAAGGGAGTTGTTCAGGTTTTCGGCGCCAACGATGCCTTTGTGCATGGGTGTCAAAACCTGTATGTCATCGATGGGCTCAAACCCAAAACGGGCGGGAATCCGATGGGCCACCAGTTCCATGATGGTTTGGCGGACCCGTTCAGGATCTTTTTGTTCGATAAAATAAAAATCTGTTTCGGCATCCGGATCTTCGGGAGGATCCACGATGGGAAATTCACCCTGATTGATTCTGTGTGCATTGGTGACAATCCGACTTTTCCTGGCCTGTCTGAAGATTTCGGTGAGGGATACCACAGGGATCTGCCCGGACTGAATCATATCTCCCAGCACGTGACCGGGACCGACGGACGGCAGCTGGTTGACATCGCCTACCAGGATAATGGTTGTCTGAATCGGAACAGCCTTCAACAGATAGTACATCAGGTGGGTATCGATCATGGAGGCTTCATCTATGATGAGGGCATCACAATCGAGGGGCGTGGTTTCATTCTTTTGAAAGCCCCCTTTCTGCATGCTGAAATCCAGTAGTCTGTGGATGGTCTTGGCCTCTTGACCGGTGGTTTCCTGCATTCGTTTTGCGGCGCGTCCGGTGGGGGCTGCCATCATTACCCGCAGCTTGTACCTGCGCATGATTTTCAAGATGGCGTGGATGATGGTTGTTTTGCCGGTACCGGGTCCGCCCGTAATGATGGTCACCTTGTTGTCGATGGCCGACTTTATGGCAGCCAGCTGGTTGGCTGCCAGGCGAATGGCGAAAAGCTCCTGTACCCGGTGCATTTCCCCTGTCACATCAATAGGCGGGGCTCCTGGCGGGGTTTGAAGCAGCATCTTGATTCTTGTGGTGATGCCGCTTTCGCACACATGGTGCTTTTTCAAATAGACAGCCTTGTTGGGTGCCTGGGGGATGTTAAGATTTTCATCCAGGTCTTCGATGACGATACGGGATTCTGCAAAAAGCCTGTCCAGCGCTGTCTGGAGGGTAAGGCTGTCAACTTCCAGAACTTCTTTGCATTTGTCCACCAGCCGGTCGTAGGGATAATAGATGTGGCCATCGTCTGAAAGACCATGCAGGACATAAATGATCCCGGCTTCGGCCCGCAATTCAGAATTTTTTGGAAATCCAAGCTTTTCGGCGATCCGGTCTGCAATGACAAAACCGATACCAAAAATATCCATGCAGAGACGATACGGGTTCTGCTTAACAATGGCAATGGATCGGTTGTGGTAGGTCTTGTATATTTTTGTGGCATATCCGGTACTGACACCATGGGACTGCAGAAACAGCATGACCTCACGGATCTTCTTCTGGTCTTTCCAGGCCTGCTGGATCAGGGCAATCCGTTTTGCCCCGATCCCCTCGACTTTTTCCAGGCGTTGTATCTGGTGCTCGATGATATCGAGGGTCTTTTCACCGAATTTTTTGACAATGCGGTCTGCCATCTTGGGACCCAGACCTTTTATCATACCGGAACCCAGGTATCTCCGAATACCGTAAACAGTCGCTGGAACGGTGGTCTGATAGGAATGAATCTTGAATTGGTCACCATATTTTGGGTGATGTACCCATTCTCCTTTCAGGTCCAGAATTTCTCCCGGGGAGGGTGACGGGATGTTTCCGACAATGGTAATGAGATCCCACTGACCCTGCACTTTCAACTTGGCGATGGTATAGCCAGTCTCTTCATTGGTGTAAGTGATGCGTTCAATTTGGCCGGTCAATGCGATCATGACTTTTTAGCCTTTTAGGTGTTTAGGCTATTAGGTGCCTTTGCCCTATGGGCGACATTTGCGCTAGGCGCGTAATTATTTGTTGTTCATCAGCTTTTTAGTGTTTCAGACTGTAGGCTGTTAGGTTCCTTTGGTCGATCGCTTTCAGCTACCCTCTAACCCTTGAACCCTCGAATCCTCGGATCCTGATCTTATCAAACCCAATCCGGTACCTGAATGTTTTTCAAGGGTTTTTTCGGTGGAATATAGCATTTGATGTCGATGACCGGAGAGCCGTCGCGGGCATCGATCTCATGGATGCGGATTCGGTTGGATGCAATGGAGATAATCCTGCACAGGGACATGGCCAATAGATTGGGTCTGGCCGGTGAATGGGTTGCAAACACGCCCGTTAATGGATTCTGCTCGTTTTTACGCGGGTGAACGCGCAGGATGTTTCTTTTGTCCGGGGTGTCGTTTTGATGGAACCAGTAAAGTACATGGATGTGTGAAAACGATTCAAGACCCAGAAGTGCGTCGGTGAATTCATCACAGATGTCAATTTCAATCAATTCATTGGATTTCTTTATGAATCCAATAGGATAAATCTGGTAGGATGTTTTCATGGTGTGTCTCCTGCCCGATTGAAGAGCCTCGCAGCCCCGCAATCGGGATTTCCAGTTCACTCTAACAGGCAACGAGGAATTTTCAACCAAAGTGAATTTTATTCGCCTTTTGAAGCGACACTGTCGCGCCCGATAAAATCGTGAAACGATTTTATCTCATGACAAATACGGGGAACATTGTCAATATATTGTATTGGTTATTGACTATTCCCTCAATATATGGCATATAAAAATCTCAGTAATACTCTGAAATGGAATCCAAACGGAAATGGATGGCAACACACGTGTTGATACAGAGCAGCGGTTCGATATGAACAGAGCAGCAAGTGGTTTCAGCCGGAGACAGTTAATAAGGTACTTCTGTGTGATGACAGGTGGGGGTCTTCTGGGGCTGTTTAACATCTCCAAAGGATTTGCCGCGGAAAACATCCGGTCCCAGACCCATCAAACTCCCAAGATAGCCCTGATTGTCGATGATATCGGCTACAACCGGTCGCTGGCCTGGCAATTTGTTGAACTGAACGAAATTTTAACCTTTTCCATCCTGCCGCAGGTGCCCTACTCCAGGGAACTGGCATTCGAACTCCATGATCAGGGCTATGAGGTCATGCTGCACCAGCCCATGGAGCCCTACAACAACGGCTGTGATCCAGGTCCCGGTGCCTTGTTTGTAGGTGATAATGCCCAGCTTATCGAAAAAACCCTGCAGACCAATATCCGCAGTATCCCGTTTGCAAGGGGTGTCAATAACCACATGGGTTCCAAGTTTACTGCATCCCCGAACGAGATTGGCAATGCCCTGAAGGTCATTCGATCCAGGGGTATGTTTTTTGTGGACAGTTATACCTCCAACCGTTCCCTTGCACACGCGACCGCCAGACGATACCATATGCCCACTGCCCACCGAAATGTATTTCTCGACAATATCCGCCGGGAATCAATCATCATGTCCCAGCTTGTCCATCTTCAAAAGCATGCGATGCTTTATGGCCGGGCCGTCGGGATCGGTCACCCCTTCCCGGAGACCGCCAGAGCTATCGGACGATTTGCAAAAAGACTGAAGCAATCGAACGTGTCCCTGGTGCCTGTATCGGAGATCTTATAATAATTGCTGCGTTATTTTATTCCGTCATTCGCCCCTTTCCAGAAATATTTCCGCATGTTCCGGCTGTGAAGAAGTTTCCACCATAAGTGCTCGAGGTTCCACATAAATAAAATTGCTACACAATTTTATTTTACCAGTTCCCTCTGGATCAACTTGTCGAGATTTTTGAAGGTTCGGTCATTTACCCGCTTGCCGTTCAGAAAGAGGGTTGGTGTCCCTTTGACACCGATTTTCTGTCCTTCCCTGACATCCCGCACAATCATGGACAGGACATCATGGGACAGGAGATCCTTTTTAAATTGTGTCATGTCGAGGTCAAAACTTTCGGCAATTTCATCCAGTTTTGTGGTGGACAACGCTGTTTGATTGGCAAAAACCTGACTGTGAAATTCCCAGAATTTGCCTTGTTTGTGTGCTGCGATAACGGCAATAGACGCCTGTCTGGCGTTTGGATGGTTCCGAAGGGGATATTGCTTGATGACCAGTTTGAGCTCCTTGGGGTACTTTGCAAGCAATTGACTGAAAACCGCTTCCATTTTGGCACAGTATGCGCACTCGTAGTCGTCAAAGACGGCGATGGTGACAGGCGCATTTTCCGGTCCCATAAATGGAGAGCCTTCCAAAGAAATTTTGTAAACCTGATCAATATGGATGACTTTGAGCTCTTTGGTGCCGCTGTTCGTCAATATCAATGTCTCAGATCCGGGAGCATATACCATACGGTCATAACCTTGACCCACGGGGATCTGGTTTAACTGACGGTTTGCAGTTTTGTCGTAAACAACAACTTTTCCAGGCATGAGAACAAAAACCAGTTCTCCGTCTGCTGTGCTTTCCACATCCAGAGGCGGTAACTCCAGCTGGATTTGGTCAACCGGGGTCCAGTCAATATCACTGGGCTGCCCAGAAGCGGCGCCCAAGAAAAGACTCATCATAGCGGACAGAAAAACAATGGCAATTCCGATAGTTATCTTCATATATAACAGGCCTTTCCTTAAACAGGTTTTTTGTTGAAAATGATGGATCTTCTCCCAATTAGTTGGGAGAAAGGGTCCAAGGGGTCCAGGATTCAAGGATTTAAGTGTTTGTTTTCCAGGGATTTGATCATCGCTTTGAGGATTCGCTCGACATCCCCTTTTGGAAAACGTTTCGTATCTTTATATATATGCAAACAAACTTTATACGATTTTTGCAACCATTATTTTACGGATCCTCCTCCATCAAGATCTCAGCACCTCTTTTCGGGAAAAATCGCTCGGTTCAGGTTAAAATCATTCACCATGTCAATAATGGTTTGTACTTGATCTATCTGAACATTTTATATAATCTTTTTCGTGTTTTCTTTCTTTCGTGATTTCGTGATAAAAGCGTTTCATCTTTTCCGGCTTATCCGGGTTGGGTTCAAGTTGCAGCATGGGATATGTCTTCAATTTTAATGATGCACGCGCCTATGAAGAATGGGTGATGAAGACCCGTAGCAGAACTGAAGCCGATCTCGAGAACCGCCTCATGGTCGATATGCTGAAACCCATTCGGGGCGAGTCTCTGCTCGATATCGGATGCGGCATTGGTTCGAGTATCAAACCTTTTTATGAAAAGGGTCTGCAGGTCACGGGTATCGATCCTTCCCCTTATATGCTGGACATCGCCATGAAGGCGTTTGGTCACCGGGTCGAATTTTATCGCGGGTTTGCCGAAGATCTTCCCTTTGACGACAACTCATTCAACCATGCCAGCCTGGTGACCACATTGGCGTTTGTGGAAGATCCCGTCAAAGCAATATCGGAAGCTTGCCGGGTGGCCAAAGACCGCATTTTTTTAGGTGTTCTGAACCGCTATGCATTAAAAGGAATCGAACGACGCCTCAGGGGTATTTTCCACCATACCATCTACAATCGGGCACGATTTTACAGTGTCTGGGAGCTTAAAGGCATGATCCGTGAGATCCTGGGGGAAACGGTTCCCATATCCTGGCGTACCGTGAGTCAGTTTCCTGCGTCATCCGGGAAGGTCATCGGCAATATAGAAAAGTCGGAAATTGTTCAACGCTTTCCATTTGGCACCTTTGCCGGTCTGGTGGCTTCTCTGGTACCCCGATTCAGAACCCGGCCCATGACATTACGTCATAAAAGAAGTCAACCGACAGGCGCGGCAACGTCATAACCAACGGTTTTAGGTGTTAACACTTAAAACCTAACACCTAAAACCCTATAAGATATCCATGCAAGCTTATCTTTTCGACCGTCTGGCAAACAAGCGTGTACAGTGCAAGCTGTGTCATCACCGCTGCGTGATCAAGAACGGTGAACGCGGGATCTGTCAGGTCAGGCAGAATCGTGACGGCACGCTCGAGTCGCTGGTATACGGCAAGGTGGTGGCGCAGCATGTCGATCCCATCGAGAAAAAACCGCTGTTTCATTTTTATCCGGGCAGTCTTTCCTATTCCATTGCAACCGTGGGATGCAATTTCAAATGCAAATTTTGCCAGAATGCCGATATTGCCCAGATGCCGAAAGACCACCAGGGTGCGATTATCGGAAAGTTCACAGCGCCGGATCAAATCGTAGCCGCCGCCAAAAAACACAATTGCCGGTCCATTGCCTACACCTATACAGAACCCACCGTATATTTTGAATTTGCTCATGACACCGCCAGGCTTGCCCATGAACACGGCCTGTTGAATCTGTTTGTAACAAACGGATACATGACTGCGGAAGCACTGGACATGGTCGATCCGTATCTGGATGCCGCCAATGTCGATTTAAAGGCTTTCAATGATACCTATTACAAAACATACTGTGGTGCCAGACTGGCAGGTGTGAAAGAGACCCTTGTTTCCATGAAATCCCGTGGTATTTTTCTTGAAGTCACAACCCTGGTGGTTCCCGGTTTGAATGACAGTCCCGAAGAACTTGCTGATCTGGCAGGGTTTATTGCAAGGTCTTTAGGCACTGACACACCCTGGCACATCAGTCGCTTTCATCCCACCTACAAGCTGACTGACCGTCCTGTCACATCGGTCCATACCTTGATGACCGCATATGAAATTGGCATTCGTGCCGGTCTGAAGTACGTCTATACCGGCAATGTTCCCGGAGAGGAGAGCGAAAAGACCTTCTGTTATGCCTGTGGGAAAATTCTCATTGACCGGTGGGGGTTCAATGTTCACAACTATGCCATCGTCGATGGCAAGTGCCGATACTGTGGGGCCGTGATTGACGGGGTGGGGCTTTAGAGCGATAAGCCTTAAGCCGTAAGCTTTAAGCTGTAAGCCGCTCACAGCTTAAAGCTTATCGCTTACAGCTTGCAGAGCGAATTTATTCGTATACAACGAACCCATTCAGAAGATCCATCATGTCGGGCTGGTATTCCTCAACCAGGTTCTGACCGGTATAGGTCATCAACTGAACGGCGCCGGCTTTTCCGGAATAGTAGTAATTGATGTAGGAAACCGGTATCCCCTGGATGGTGGCATCCATTCTCAGACAAAGTATTTTTCTGTCGTTGACGATTCTCTTTTCTTCAAAGGAAATCCGGGTGTCCGGGGCAGCTTTTTTGGCATTGGCAATGGCGGCAATTCCCAGGGTCTCCAGGGGAATCTGAAGCCTTTCCGGAATGATCACGACGTATCGGTCTCCCTCTACATGGGTGAGTTCATATTCCGCAGACGCGTTGTCGATATCTTGATCCAGGAGCCACTTGCTCCGATCATACCACAGCCCGTACTTGACGCGTTTCCCCTTGAGGAGAACGGTGGCGGATTCTGGCTTGAAAAACTGTGGAAGTCCTTTGTCTATCTGTGATGATATCTTTTGCTCTTCTGAATAATACCATGTGCCGTTGGGATTGAGAATGACATCTCTTCCGTCCGTCGTTGTGGCCTTGATCTCCTGGGAAAATGTCTGGGGGATGCTGAAAAACAGCAAACACAGCAATATGATGGCCAGTTGTTTTACCCAATATTGCATTTATTGTTATTCCAGATTTCGAACGGCTAACGCGCGGTAGGCCTTATCATGAACCATTCTATCGGTATAGTGGTAGCCCCTGTGAAAGTTGAATATATGAGCCTGAATGGCGGTTGTGTCGGATGTCCATACCCATCCACAACTAAGCATGATCTCCGGTACGATCTTCACCCAATGTCCGCAGTCCGTTTCATAACCTTTGTATTTCCGATCTTTCACATACAGGCTTTGCAGTTCTTCGAGTGATGGCAGACGCCAGTTGTCATATTGTTTTTCAATGGTATCAGGGAAGGTATACCTCACCCACTGATGGGCCTGCTTCCAGTTGACATCCCCTTGATTATCGATTTTTCCCCACATGACACCCAGTTGGTGATCGGTGATCGTGCCATCGCCATTGTCTGTGAAGCGTTCATCAGCAAACACCGCACTACCACCGATGAGAAAGCACATGACTGCGATCCAACACATCCGTGATAATTTTCTGGGCATAATGCCTCCTTCTCGTGCATCGGCCAAATCCTAAACACCCCTGTTTGACATCCCATGTGAGTGTTTATTTTTTAGCGTGGAAATTATCTACATCTCGATGCGTTTTTTAAATCTCTGGGAACTTGCCGGGTCTCTGTAAGAGACAATGGTTACGGGGGAGCGACGGAACATTTTCTCAGCCACCGACCCGACAAAAACGTTTTCCAGGTTGGTCCGACCCTTAATGCCCATGACGATGATATCGATGTCCTCGGTCAGGCATAACTTGAGCAGTTCATCGATGGGATTTCCGATTTGGAACATGACGGTGGTTTTTTCAGTCGGGAAATCGATTTCGCTTAAGAGCTTTTGCAGAAAAGCGTTTCTTTCCCCCCGGACGTCGTCGATATATTTTTCGCCATTGACATTGTAACCCATGGCAGAAATTGTCTGGACCGCCTGAATATCTCTCTGGTTGATAATACTGGCGACAACCAGGTCGGCGTCAAGGTATCGGGCCAGGTTTGCCGCATATTGAAGTATCCCTTTTGTATGCTCTGAAAAGGCCAGGGCAACCATTATTTTTTTGATTTCAGTCATGATATTTTCCTAACTAAATCCGCAAAACCTAGGATGATTTCAGTTTATTCGCCTTTGCCGTAATACCCTGCAGCTTGTTTCGGAGAGCTTCATTTCAGCTATGCAGCTGCCAGGGTTTCATCTTTGAGCATCCTGGGCCGTTGTAAGAGATAAAGCAGTCCATATATGGCGAGTCCGATGGGATATGCCCAGTAGCGTTGGCCATGGGGAATGCCAATCCAAGAAGATATCAGGTCCGGCCGCAACAGGGTCAACGTGACGGCGAGAAAGATCGGGATCTCATAAATACGATTTTTTGTGATAAACCATCCCTGGGTTGCCGATGCAAAGGCAAAATTACCAAGGCAGGCCATCAAAAAGATCAAAATGCCCTGGGTCCAGCTGGTGATGTTGTGAAGTATAAGATCAGCGTTAAAAATAAACATAAACGGCAAAATAGCCGTGCGGATGTCGTACATGAAGCCCTGGATACCTGTGGCTATCGGTGGAGATTTTGCGATAGCTGCCGCAGCATAGGCAGCGAGCCCAACAGGCGGTGTATCATCCGCCAGAATACCAAAATAGAAGCAGAACAGGTGGGCTGACATGAGCGGGACGATAAAATTGTTCATACCACCGATGGCCACAATCGCCGGTGCGGTCAGCGATGCCATAACGATATAGGTAGCGGTTGTGGGCAGTCCCATGCCGATGATCAGGCTCGTGATAGCTGTAATGACGAGCATAATGAAAATATTACCACCGGAAATTGTATCGATGATGGACGTGATGAGCTGTCCCAGTCCCATGGCCACCACACCCACGATGATACCGGCCGCAGCCGTCGCCAGTGCCACGGCCACCATGTTCCTGGCTCCCGATGCCAGGGCGGAAAAAATGTCCAAAATGCTTTGTTTAATTGTGGGACCGATGGGTTCCTTTTTCAGATAGGCCTTCACCGGATTCTGAAAAAACATGACAATTGCCATGACCCAGATGGCGTGAAACGCGGCAAGCTCGGGGGAGTGGCGGACGATGATCAGTTCGTACAGCAGAATGAAAATCGGTATAAGGTAGTGGGCACCGGCGATGAGTGTTTTGAAGAAGGGCGGCAGTTCATTTCTTGGGATACCTTTAAGTCCCAGTTTGGAAGCCTCGATGTGGGTAATGTAAAAAAGAGCTGCATAGGATGCAAATGCTGGCACGGCGGCTGCTTTAATGACCTCCACATAGGGAACATTGACATATTCGGCGATGATGAATGCCGCTGCCCCCATAATCGGGGGGGCCAACTGGCCGTCTGTACTGGCTGCCACCTCGATGGCGGCGGCCTTTTTGGCCGGATATCCGACTTTTTTCATCAAGGGGATCGTAAAAGTGCCGGTGGTAACGATGTTGGCGATACTGGAACCGGATACCAGACCTGTCAGACCGCTGCCCATGACGGCCGCTTTTGCAGGACCGCCCTTAAATCCACCCAGCAGGCTCAAAGCAAGCTGGATAAAATATTGGCCGGCACCGGCTTTGTCCAACATGGCGCCAAAAAGGACAAATAGAAATACAATGGTGGCTGAAACATCGAGGGGAATGCCGTAAATGCCTTCGGTAGACATGGTCATCTGTCCCATGAACCGATCCAGGGAAACCCCCTTGAATGCAATGAGATCGGGCATATACGGACCAAAAAAGGCATAAATGCAGAAACCGATGGCAATGATGGGCAAGGCAGGTCCAATAACCCTGCGGGCGGCTTCCAGTAAAAGAATGGTCAGGGTTGCACCAAAGAGAAGGTCTCTGAAGATCGGGTCCCCATAACGGGTTGTCAGACCGGCGTAATCGATGGCAATGTATAGTGCTGAGAAAGCAGCGCAAAGGGCAATCAGAAAATCGATGATGGGGATCTTGTTTTTTACGGAGAGAAATCGAAGACCCAATAAGGGTTTTTTCAAAAGAGGGTAATTCAAAAACACGATCAAGAGGGCAAATCCCAGGTGAATTGCCCGTATAAATGTGGAATCCATAATCAGCCAGCTTGCTATGGAGAGCTGAAAAAGACTCCAAATTACAGCGATGGTTGGGATCACATGTTTTTGGTATCCTCTCGGGCGTCGGCCGACACCTTCTTCCTCCTCTGCCATTCGCCTGGCCAGCTCAAGGCCTTCATCCTTTTTGATCGTTTCTATATCGCTCATTGAATCACCTGCTCATCCAAACTGTTGAGGCATTTAGGAAAAAATTGGGGGCAGTGTTTACGGGCGGCAGATGGATATCTGCCACCCGCAATGAACACACGACTTATTTCAAGCCGGCTTCTTTATAATACTTCATGGCACCCGGATGAATGGGCGCAGACAAGCCTGCCAGCATGTCCTCTTTGGTCAATCCGCCATAGGCGGGGTGCAGTTTCTTGAAGTCCTCAAAATTTTCAAACACTTCCTTGGTAACGGCGTAGACCACATCTTCGGGCACCTTGATGGATGTCACGAAGGTTGCCTTTACACCGAAGGTGGGGACGTCTGCATCGTTAGCCGCACCAGGATAATGGGTTGTGACCTGGGTGGTCGCTTTGGCGTAGTACGGATATTCTTCCAAAAGGCTCTCGATACCGGTAATGGGAACAAATTTCACTTTGCGTACACCGGATGTCGCTTCTTTGTAATAGCCGCTCGGGTGACCGACGGTATAGAACGCCGCATCGAGCCTGCCGTCCTGGATCAGACCGGGGGCTTCCGCTGCTTTTAGACTTTCAGCATTAAAATCCTTCTCAAAGTCAATACCGTTTGCCTGGAGCGCATCGATGGCATTATTTCGGTAGCCGGAGCCAACGTTACCGATATTGACGCGCTTGCCTTTGAGATCCTGCAGGCTGTTGATGTTGGCATCAACAGCGGCAATCAAATCGACTGTTTCGGGGTGTATGGAGAACACAGCCCGTAGATCGGTCTGGGGTCCCTTGTCTTTCCAGTCTTCAATTCCTTTCACGGCCTGGTACTGCCGATCGGACTGTGCAACGCCGAACTCAAGGTCACCCGACATGATGGCATTGATGTTGAATACCGAGCCACCGGTGGATTCAACTGTGCACCGGATGTTGTATTCATCCCGTTTCTGGTTGACGATACGGGCAATTGCCCCACCCGTAGGATAGTAAACGCCGGTAATACCACCGGTTCCAATGGTTACGAAGGTTGTGCTGGCAGCTTTTTCCGCCTTGGGTGCTTCTGCCTTTTCAGACGGTCCACATCCAATAATAAGAGCCAAAGTAAAAACAAGTAAAAAACCGAGTGATAGAAATTTTTTCATAACATCCTCCTTTTTAATGTTCGCCTAAGTAATGAATAATTTTCGTATGTAAAACCCGTTAGATCGGTTGGGTTGTCGGAGCGTAGCGGAGATCCTGTTTTGTCGTGGCAGCAGAGGACATCTCATTTGGAATACAATTGTTATTGATCTTGTTAAAAGCGACACGCTTTGTAATAATAGAACCATACAGTGACACAATGATTTCTTATGGAATATCAAAATAATTAGCATAGAATGATCCGGTGTGCAAGTGGTACAGGAAGCAATTTGCAGGCCACTCAGATTTTTGGTTAATATCCGAGTGAATGACAACAACAAAATGAAAGAACTTTTTACATTTCTCTTGTTGTTATGGATATGTTTATCTATTTGGGCGGGGTGCGCCATACGGTCGGTGGAAAAAACGTCTGAAGAACAGCGTGTGTCAGAACAGGCTTGGTCTCTCCCGAATTATTCAGACTTTTTGGAAAGCAATATCAAAAATATCAATCAGCTGTACGCTGAAACATACGCACCATATCAATTTATCGTGGATAAAAGCACCGGGAGTACGCTTGTTCAGAATTTGATTGATATACAATTGGCCGGGCATCTGCTTGCACGTATGCGTCTTGGCCACTTGAGTGATAAAGAGAAAATATTATACTTGCACGCATACGTATCGGACACCTATCGTTATGTTGTGGAACCGAATGTGTGGCCGACGATTCGTGAAACCGTGGAATTGAAGAAGGGAGACTGTAAGGGGCTCTCCCTGTTGTTGATGTCATTGCTCCTGGCTTCCGGTTTTGAGACGCATGCGGCGGTCTCCAATGGGCACATGTGGGTAAGTGTCAATCTGCAAGAAACATGGCACGTTTTGGAGTTGGACAGGGACCCTGCCAGAGCAGGTATTTACAAACTTCCCGGGTTTTACGATTGGCCGCTTTTTAAAATTTATGAAGATCGGACTGAAAAAAGATTGCGCAGAAAGAATGAATAATCACCCGATTGTCAGCGTCGTCATCCCCACCTATAACCGGGGATGGATTATAAAAGAGGCCATCGCGTCGGTTTTGGCCCAGACCTTCGCGGATTTTGAGCTGATTGTTGTGGATGACGGATCCACAGACAATACCCGTACGCTTCTTGATGGTTATGATGAGATGATTGTTCTTAACCAGGCCAACAAAGGTGTCAGTGCCGCCCGAAACAGAGGGATTGCAGCCGCCCGTGGGACGTATGTCGCTTTTCTGGACTCCGACGATCTCTGGCTGCCGGAAAAACTTTTTGTACAGCTGGCATTTTTTCAGGCGAATCCTGAGGCGCTGGTTTGTCAGACCCAGGAAACATGGATCAAGAATGGCCAGCGGATTTATCCGAAACACCGCCATCAGAAACAATCGGGGTTGTTTTTTGAAAGATCCCTTGAACGGTGCCTTGTGAGTCCCTCGGCGGTTATGATGAAGAAAGACCTTTTTGCGGACGTTGGGGTGTTTGATGAAGAGCTCCCCGCCTGTGAGGATTATGACCTTTGGCTCAGGGTTGGCGCCAGGATACCGATTTTTCTCATCGATGAACCGCTGGTCATCAAAAGGGGCGGGCATGCCGACCAGCTGTCATCCAATACCGGCTTGGACAAATATCGCATTCAATCCATCAAAAAGCTGTTGGAAAGCGGCACCCTTTCCCATGGTCAGAGAAAGGCAGCCGCCACTGTGCTGGAAAAAAAATGTGAAATATATGCCTCGGGATGTAAAAAACGTGGAAGGCTTGATGAGATGGCCTACTATCAAGACCTGGGTATACAAAACAAATTGAGTTAAGGGGGTATAATGGAAAATTTCAAAGAATACGAGCAATATGACGGTCTGGGGCTGGGTGAACTGGTTCGGAAAAAAGAGATAACACCTGGAGAGTTGTGTGAAGCGGCCATCCAGCAGATTGAGAAGATCAATCCCCGGATCAACGCTGTCATTACACCCATGGGCGATGAGGCGACGCTTTTCCGTCTGGCCAGACAACTGGAAGAGGTAACGCCCTGGTTTAACAAGCGACCAGGCAAGCGCATTCGTTGACAAGACCATAAAAGGAGGCATGCAATGGCAAAACAAGCAAAGGAAAAAAGAAGAGAAAACGTGGTCGGTGTTCTGAACAAGGCGAGATCCATGGAACTCCAGGCAATCCACCAGTATATGAATCAGCATTACAACCTGGATGACATGGATTATGGCGAGTTGGCCGTCAACATGAAGCTCATCGCCATCGATGAAATGCGACACGCCGAGATGTTTGCCGAACGCGTCAAGGAGCTCGGGGGTGAACCCACCACCGAGAGTTTCGGCCCGGTGAAGAAAGGGCAGGCCATCGACACGATTTTCACGCACGATGCCGGTCAGGAAGACGATGCCATCGATGCGTACAATCAGTTTCTCCTGGTTTGCCGGGATAACGGCGACAGCATCAGCATGAAGCTTTTCGAGGACATCATCAAGGATGAGCAGGTGCATTTCAACTATTTTGACAATGTCCAAGAACACATCCAAAAGCTGGGTGAGGTGTATCTTTCCAAGATTGCCGGAACACCATCTTCAACGGGACTTGTGCCTCAGGGATTTGCGGTGGCAAAGCCATGAAGGTGGACGGCAGACAGATGCGACCCATATGGCTGGATGAAACCAGCCAGACGGTAAAGGTCATCGACCAGCGCCAGCTGCCCCACAGGCTGGTCATTGCAGAACTCACGACAGTGGACAAGGTGATCGCCGCCATTCAGGACATGGTTGTCCGGGGGGCGCCCCTCATCGGTGCCACAGGGGCATACGGTGTTTATGTGGCGGCCCTGAATACACGGGTGTCTTCCGGCGACGAGGCGTTTTTTCTGAAAGAATGCGACCGCCTCAAATCGGCCAGACCCACGGCGGTCAATCTTGCCTGGGCCATCGACACTGTTTTGAAGGAAGTGTCGCAACATGAGAGCATGGCAGATAAAACAGCCACTGCCAAGCTTACTGCCGCCCGCATCACGGAACTGGAAGCAGAGAACTGCCGGCAGATCGGTGAAGCGGGTCTGGAACTGGTCAAAGCCGTCAGCGAGGCTAAAGATGGCAATACGGTTCATATCCTCACCCATTGCAATGCCGGCTGGCTGGCGTGCGTAGAATACGGCACGGCCACCGCTCCCATCTACGCGGCTTTTGACAAGGGGATCGATGTACATGTCTGGGTCGATGAAACACGCCCCTTGAACCAGGGAGCCCGGCTCACGGCATGGGAATTGGGAAAGCACGGTATCAAGCACACCATCGTGACGGACAACGCCGGCGGCCATCTCATGCAGCATGGGATGGTGGACATGGTGATCGTGGGTACCGACCGAACCACCCGGACCGGGGATGTGGCCAACAAGATCGGAACCTATCTAAAAGCCCTGGCTGCCAGGGACAATGACATACCTTTTTACGTGGCCCTGCCGTCCAGCACATTTGACTGGCAGGCATCCGATGGTTTGAAAGATATTCCCATCGAAGAAAGAGATGCGGACGAAGTCCGGTATGTCCAGGGGACTGATGGAGGATCGCTCAGAAAAGTTCTGATTTCCCCTCCTGACAGTTCTGTGGCCAATCCGGCATTTGACGTCACCCCGGCAAGACTCGTTACCGGACTCATAACAGAACGGGGGATCTGCAGGGCTGACGAAGGGGATATTCTGCGATTATTTCCGGAGCATCAATAGAATATGGCGATATTTGAACGCATGATCATATCTACAACCTACAATCTGATAAGATCACGAAATTTGACGAAATCTTCACACCTGCGTTATAGGGGTTGTCAGAAAAACGTTCCGATTGAGGACCGTTTTTCTGCTACAAACCCTTATACCGCCATCATATTTTCGGAACATTATTATGACAAGCGGTATAATCGCTCACTCTGAACTTGCATTAGAAATCATTACTAGCGAGTATTTAATTGTCAGTCAAAAAATAGTGCGGGAAGCCACATGCTCAGATGTGGAATATAGGTAATCAATATCAAGGTTATGATGTTGGCCAGAAGAAAAGGCAGGGCAGCACGAAATATCGTGCCAATACCCAGTTTTGAAATAGCCGAAGCCACATTCAGACACATTCCCACCGGTGGTGTTACCAGACCGATGGCCAGACCAGATATCAGAATCACACCGAACTGGATGCGGGAAACACCCAACACACCCATGGCCGGCAGGAAAACCGGTGTGAGCAAAAGGATCGCCGGGCTTACATCCACAAAAGTTCCGGTAGCCAGGATGATGATATCGATGAAAAGCAATATCACAAAGGCCGGCAGATCCAGTCCGGAAATAAACAACGCCACTGTCTGCGGGACCCGTTCAAGTGCCAGAATCCAGATATAAAGTTTTGAAAGAGCGATGATGACCATCACGTTGGCACTGGTCAAAATAGCGTCTCGCATCAGGGGCGGCATGGCTTTGAACTTCAAATCACGAATGATAAATGCACCGACAATGAAGGCATACAGAACGCCGAGTCCAGCGGATTCAGTGGGGGTAGCGATGCCGAAAACCACGGCGCCCACAACAAAAACCGGCATAATGATGGCGAGTATGGACTGCCTGGCAGTAGCTATTTTCTCTTTGCCGGTCAGCAACACTTTCTCGCGAGGATACTTTTTCGCATACGACACACTCAATGTTATTCCCAGCATCAGCACGCCAATGATGATACCGGGAATCAGACTGCCAAGAAACAGTTTGCCAACGGATTCTTCTGAAACAAGCGCATAGATAATCATGGGCACACTGGGTGGGATAATCATTCCCATGGTTGAGGAAGCCACGGTAATACCGCTGGCGAATTCGGCGGTATAGCCCTTCTTCTTCATCTCCGGGATCAACACGGCACCCACAGAAGCGGTATCCGATACAGACGATCCGGAAATGCCCCCGAAGATCATGCTGGCAAATACATTGACGGCGCCCAGCCCTCCCCGAAAACGGCCTACGAACAACAGGCTGAAATTGATCAATCGAGAGGTAATCCCCCCGGCATTCATGAGGAGTCCCATGAGTACAAAAAGCGGCAGTGCTATCATTGCGTAGGAGTCCATACCCGCAAGAAATCGCGGGGGCAGAATAGATATCAGTCCGGGTTGTTCAAATACGAAATATAGAAATCCAGACAAGCCCAGCGAATAGGCAATGGGAATCCCAAGAATCAAAAAAACGGCCAGACTGGCTAACAATATGATCATGGGGTACTTCCTGTTGATGCTGACCTGCCATTTAGGATTTCAAGAAAAATGTGATTCAGACAGTATAAAATGACCAGACTACAACCCAGCGGGACGCTGATCTGTACGATCCAGTTGGGGATTCTTAACACCGGTGATTCAAAATATCCCGTGGAGTGAATCCAACGCAGACTGTACCAGATCATAACGCCGTTGATAAATCCAACCAGCAGATAATTGACGATATTGACAACTTTCCGGGAACGTGTTTTTAGCTTATCAACAAGAAAAGATATTTTGATATGCTCACCATTACCGATGGATACGGCGGCACCGAGTGCCGTTGTATATATGAACAAATAATTCATGGCCTCATTGCCACCGATAATCGCAGCATTGAATCCGTATCGCATAATAACCAGGATGATGGTTATGCTCAGTATGAGAAAAAAGAAGAACGTAACGATTGCCTCGAGCAACCGTGTTGCCAACTGTTCTAATCGATACAGTCTTTCCACTCGGATATTTCCTTTCTCTTTTGATTTGGTAAGGCGCCGGATCAGGTCATGACCCGGCGCTTTTATTTCAAGCTTGCCGACAAATAAAAACCTTTCAACTATTTGTTAGCAATGGCGAGGGCTTTATTGATTTCATCCCATGTGAAATAACCTTCATCGACATAATATTGCCATACGCCCTTTACACCTTTTAAAAACCCCGGACGGTCTTTGGGGTCCATGTGGTTGACGATCAGTTTGTCTTTTAAAATATTGAAGTAGCCAACCTCGGAATTGAGCCAGATAGTATCACTGTAAATCATGGTCGCTTCGGCGACTGCATCGAAAACTGATTTCAGATCGTCTGGAAGACTGTTGTACCATGCCGGATTGACATAGAATGGATCCGGATGAACCTGCCAGTTCACAACCGAAAGAAATTTCTGGGCCTCATAAAATTTCATGTCCACAGCGTTTGAAAAAGGGTTTTCCTGGCCATCGACGACGCCGGTTTTCAGTGCCATATAGGTTTCCGTATAGGCAACCTGCTGCGGATTGGCACCCAGGGCTTTGAATGTTCGGATCGTAACGTCAATGGGGGGGGTACGCATCTTCAGGCCCTTGAGATCTTCAACCGTTGCGATCGGTTGTTTACTGTTGGTAATGTTGCGCATACCACCCGCTACGCCGGTGGCCGGAATATAGATACCATTGGCCATGGCTCCTTTGTTGATCGCCTTTCCCAGGTCACTGCGCATGACCGCTACAACTTTATCCGCATTTTCGAAAAGGAAAGGAAGCGTATACATGAGGTATTTTTTATTGGCCCTTTCGAAAAGTCCCCCCCGGCTACCCTGCACTGTCCCTAACTTCACCATCTCCAGGACTTCTGCCTCTTTGCCTAGAACACCTGAGAAATACAATTCAACGCTAATCCTTCCGTTGGATGCTTTCTCAAGCATATTTTTGAAAAATACCATGGATTGGCTGCGGGGATGTGAGTCTGACTGCGTGTTGGCATATTTAAAAACGTATGTCTTGGCCAACACCGTACTTGGACCGGCAGAGAACATAAAAGAAAACGCCAGCATGAGTACAAAAAGAATTACGGTTAACTTTTTCATTTTCACTCTCCTTTCTCGGTTAGATATTAAATGACATTTGGCCAAAATCAGGCTGTCACGCCTGGTGAATTTAGAATGGACTTTCCTGAGCGCATATATGCCAGTGGTCTAACCGGGTGCTGCCGCAGGCCATTACATTAACCTATGTGCTGAATAAATTAACTGTAACCGAGTTTATGCGATATTCTCATGGCGGTTTCAGTCACCCTGGGTTTTACAGATTTATCAATTTTTTCAAGGGTCATTCGCGTTGTCGGTCCTGACACACTCATGGCCGCCACGACTTTACCGATTTCGTTTTGAATCGGAGCGGCCACACACCGGACACCAACTTCATTTTCTTCATCGTCAATGGCATAACCCTTTTCTCGTATCATATGTAAGTGCTTCTTCAATGTAGATGGATCTGTAATGGTATTTTCTGTTCGAGGGTGGGGATTGAGGTTTTGAAAAATCATTTCTGCATCGTGTTCGGGTATATGTGCCAGCAGGACTTTACCCACCGCAGTGCAATTGAGGGGTACTCTGGAACCTAACCTGGAAACCATCTGTAAACCACCCTTTCTGGAATGCAAATCGACTTTATCGATGTAAAGGGCTTTGTTCTGATCCAATACCACTAGATGAATGGTTTCCTGAACCTCATCGCTCAAATCAATCAGAATAGGCCGGGCTTCTTTGCGTATATCAATGTGGCTGAGAAGTCGGTTACCCAGTTCAACCAGTTTGAATCCAAGGTGGTAGTGTTTGCTACCCTGATCCTGACGAATAAAATCGAAGTAGGCCATAGATGTAAGTAAGCGGTGGGTGGTGCCTTTGGGGAGTTCAACTTTTTTGGATAACTCGCCCAAACTCAGTCCACTAGGGTAGTGTCCAAGAATTTCAAGGAGTAAGGCCATGCGAGCGATTGTCTGCACAAGGTTGGTCGGCTTCTTTCCTTTCGTCGTTATTTTTTGTGCCATGATCAGACCATTGGGTTTCGTATTGCGGAATATAATTTCGTATAACGATATTTTTAAATAGTATATTGATGCTTGTCAAGTTTTTTATAAGCATTTGCCCATAAAAAAATTGCCATCAAAGAAAGTCTGAAATCTAATCTGATTTCCATATAGGTGAGTGAGGCCAGTTTATCAAATTCGATGGCCACTATAAAAGCGACTGGCTTTGATTCGCCCAAGAATAATTTAGGAGTGAAGAGCATAGATTACAGCTTCAGGATCCGCTTTTACTTGACCATTACACATTATTATGAAACGTTAGAATATCGCCTCTTGGGCAAAAGGTTTTCCAGCTTTAGGCTGGTTTACCCCCATGTTCCGTGCCGGATTAAATTTCCTGCCTCTGTAGCCCGCACTAAGGCGAAAATATTCGACCCCGCGAATGGTATCTTCGCTTCGCTTCCATAAAAAACGGGGAATTCAAATTTCAAAGGAGGTTTACCCATGAAAAGAATTTTGATTATTTTATCGGCGCTAATCCTGGTACCATCGGCATTTGCCGCGGATTCCGATCTTCTCCAAAAGGCCAAGGCTGAAGGTCAGGTGTCATTTTACGCAAACATGACCGCTATCCAGCCCATCATGGATGTGTTCAACGACCAAACCGGGCTCAAAGGAAAGTATACACGCATCTCCACCTCCAAGTTCCTGCCCACGGTGCTGACCGAGTTCCAGGCCGGCAAGCTCATGGCCGATGTATTGCAAGCACCATTGCCGGTTATGGAGCTTCTTAAGGACCAGGGGGTGTTGGCAGCTTACACATCCCCAGCTGCCGCCGACTACCCTGCCTGGACCCGTAAGGACGATGCGATCCAGACCTTTGGCATCGAGTATGTGGGTCTGATCTACAACAAGGAGCTCGTCAAACCTGCCGATGTTCCCAAACGGTATGAAGATCTGACCGATCCTAAATGGAAAAACAAAATTGTCATGGCCAATCCGGGAGCCCATGCGACCACTATTTCGTGGCTGGTGGGTCTGAAGGAAAATGTCTTCACTTCTGAGGCCGACTGGATGCAGTTTCTCAAAGGACTCGCGGCCAACAGACCCATGCTCGTCAGTTCTTTCGGTCCTACCCCGGCACCCGTTGAGAGCGGTGAAAAATCCATCGCCATCTCCATGCCCAAGTACATCATCACCAAGGCCCCGGCCCCCCTTGACTGGGCCAGGGTGGAACAACCCCTCATGGGAACACCTCGCGGCATGGCCATTTCCGCCAGTGCCAAGAATCCCAACGCAGCAAAACTGTTCATGGATTTCTGGCTGTCCAAACAGGCCATGGGCAAGCTGTCCAAAGAGGTCGGTGAATATGTCCTGACGCCCGGTGTGTTCCCACCCATCGACGGCATGGACAAGGCCAAGGTTATCCCCATCCGTACCTTGTCCGACGATGAAATCAGCAGTTACGGTGCCATGTTCAAGAAAATATTTGAACTGTAGTAAAATCGCAGGAACGATTTTATGGAAATCAAGATCAAAAACGTCAGCAAGTATTATTACTCCGGCGGTAAGACCATCAAGGCCCTGGATAACGTAAATTTATCTATCCCGGCCAACCAGATTTTCACCCTCTTGGGCCCCAGCGGGTGCGGTAAGACCACCCTCTTGCGCTGCATCGTCGGTCTGGAAGCCCCGGACACCGGTGAAATCGAAATCGGTGGTGAAGTGGTTCTGTCCACCGAGAAAGATATCTTCGTACCCACGGAGAACCGGGGTCTTGGTATGGTCTTTCAAACCTATGCCATCTGGCCGCATATGAATGTCTTCAACAATGTAGCCTACCCTCTTCAGACACGTAAAGTGCCCAGGGACATCATCCGCAGCAAGGTTGAGAAGACCCTGCGCTTCGTACAGCTGGAGGGCTTTGAGAACCGTCCTGCAACCAAGCTTTCCGGTGGGCAGCAGCAGCGTGTGGCCCTGGCCCGGGCACTGGTGGCCGAACCCAAGGTTATCCTGTTTGACGAGCCCCTCTCCAACCTGGATGCAAAACTCAGAGAAGAAACCCGTAAAGATCTGCGTATCTTTCTGACCGAACTTCAGATCACCGCCATCTATGTGACCCACGATAGGATCGAAGCCCTGTCTCTGTCCGATATCGTTGCGGTGATGAACAAGGGGAGGATTGTCGAAACAGGAAAACCTCGGGACATTTATTTTAACGCAGATCACCGATTCGTTGCTGACTTTATCGGCCGCACCAACCTGATCGAGGCCACGGTGACATCCCAGAAAGAATCCGTAACCACTGTGGACTGTGCCATCGGAAGCGTATCCTGCCGCAAGAAGGCAGACATGAAAGCCGGCGACAAAGTGACACTCTGCTTGCGTCCTGAATTCATCCGCCTGAAACGAGGCGGCGCGAGTCAGGCACAGAATGTCTTCAACGGGCAAATCGATTCACTGGTTTTCATCGGTGAAGCATTCGAAGGCGAGATCACTATTGGGGAATCACGGCTCTTCATCAAGACCGAGCCGGACTCTGATATCGCGGTGGGAGATCGTGCCAACTTTACGGTTGACCCGGACCATTGCCTGCTGGTCACCAGGTAAAAAAGGAAAGGAAATATGGTCAACAAACGATCGGTCTTGACGCCCACCCTCATCGCCATCGTCGGTTTTCTGACCGTGTGCCCCGTTGTCATGCTGGTCTTCGGGAGTTTCTCCACGGGTCTGGGAGCTTTTGGAAAATTCACCCTGGACAAGTATATTCTGGGATACACCGACCCCGAACTGGCTGGGATTATTGTCAATACAATCATTTTCGTACTCGGGTCCTCCATGGTGGCCACGGGTCTGGCACTTCTTCTGGCCTACCTGAACACACGTACGGACATCCCATTCAAATTTTTGTTCAGGATCATCTCCATCATCCCCATGATGATCCCGCACATCCTCTTTTCCGTCAGCTGGGTGCTCCTGTTGAACCCGTCCAATGGGCTCATCAACCTGTTTCTCCGGCAGATCCCCGGGTTTGAAGATCTGGCCATCAATATCTATACCCTGCCTGGGATGATCCTTGTGGAGGGGCTCCTGGACCTGCCCATTGCCTATCTTATTCTTGCCCCGGCTATGGCTTCCTTTGACATCGCCCTGGAGGAGTCTTCCAAAGTTTGCGGGGGTACCATTTGGCGTACCCTGTTCCGCGTAACCCTGCCCGTTCTGAGGCCTGCGATACTGGCTGCTTTTATCCTGTCCCTGGTTCGCAGCCTGGCCTCCTTTGCCGTACCATCGGTTATCGGCATGCCCGGGCGGATCTATGTTCTGGCCACACACATCTACCAGTCCATCGCCACCGGTTTTGCAGCCGATTTCGGCAAGGCAGCCGCCATCGGGATGAGTGTATTGGCAACCTCCATCACCCTGATTTACATTTACCGCTACCTGACTTCGGAGGGGGAAAAATACGTCACTATCTCCAGTCGTGGATACCGGCCCAGCGTCATCGAACTCAAGAGGGCCAGATATCCCCTCTTCGGCGTTGTGGGTATCCTGTCCATGGTTCTCATCGTCCTGCCGGTGCTGGTGCTGTTTTATACGTCACTGGTACCCTATTCCATGATCCCCAGCGCCAAGGCCTTTTCCATGATGAGCTGGAAACATTGGATCGAGGTGATCAATGACCCCATCTCGCTGTTATCTCTCAAAAACAGTGTGTTCCTCGGTGTGGTGGGCGCAACCCTGGGAGTAACGCTGTCCATCTTCGTAGCCTACGCCATCGTCAAGGTCCGCTCCCATGCATCCGGCATTCTCGAGTCTCTCTCCTTTCTATCCTTTTCCTTTCCGGGAATCGTCATCGGTGTGGGATTTATGTGGTTCTTTGTACGAACCCCCTTGTACGCAACCATCTGGGCCCTGCTCATTGGATATATCGCTACATACCTACCTTACGGCGTTCGGCCCTTGGCCAGTGCATTCATCCAGGTCCACAGCCATCTGGAAGAATCTTCACAGGTCTGCGGAGCGGGCCCATTCACGACCATGCGTCGCATCGTCATCCCTTTGCTCATTCCGGGCATCGTCTCCGGATGGATTCTCATGGCCACCATGTTTGTCCGGGAACTGACCCTGTCTGTGGTACTCTCGCGACCGGGCACCGAAGTGCTTGCCGTCCAGATTTTCCGTTTTGCCGAGGACGGTTTGTGGGGTCAGCTGTCTGCTCTGGGCATCATGATGATATTTATTTCCACAGCTTTGGTGATCTTGGCAACCCTTGTGGGCGTGAAATTCAAGCCTGTAGAAGAGGGTGGGTAGGGAGGCAAGGGTAAAAAATGAGTGCTCTATGTTTTAAGGGCTCGAGTGAATTGCTTAAAGGTTCTGTTTGTACCCAAACACGTTCCGATGTATTTTCTTCAGTATGGACTGGTATGATGATATCTGAACTTGGTTGGTGGTATGTGAAATATTCAAAATTGATTTTTTCGAGTATCATCTAACGCTCGAATTTAACTTGTAAAGAAATTATTGTGAATACCATATTCTGGAAGAAAGAGGAGTGCTGCAATGGCCGGTGTCACCTTGAAAAATATCAACAAACGCTTCGGTGATGTGATAGCCGTCAACGATTTGAGCTTCCAGATCCAGGATAAAGAGTTTGCCGTACTGGTGGGGCCTTCCGGGTGTGGGAAAACCACTGTTCTGCGTTCTGTTGCCGGGTTGGAAGAGGTGACGTCTGGAGAAATTTACATCGGCGATAAGCTGGTCAATGATGTTCTGCCCAAGGATAGAGATATTGCTATGGTTTTTCAGAACTATGCATTGTATCCTCACATGGATATTTACAATAATATGGCTTTCAGTTTGAATCTGCAACATGTGGGAAAAGATGAAATCGATCGCAGGGTACATGAAGCAGCCGATATTTTAGGTATAGAAGACCTACTCCACAGAAAACCACGTCAGCTTTCAGGGGGTCAGAGACAGCGCGTGGCGGTGGGCCGGACCATTGTCAGAAAGCCCAAGGTATTTCTGTTTGACGAGCCGCTTTCAAACCTGGATGCCATGCTACGCGTCGCAATGCGGGCGGAGATCAGCAAGTTGCATCGACGGTTGGAGGCAACCATCATCTATGTCACCCACGATCAAGTCGAAGCGATGACCATGGCTGAACAGATATTTATCATGAACAACGGTGCTCTCCAGCAGTCTGGTATGCCGCTGGAGGTTTATAGGCATCCGGTCAATAAATTTGTAGCTGGATTTATCGGTTCACCGGCCATGAATTTTATCGATTGCCGGTTGACAAGAGAGAATGAAGAATATTTTGTTGACGCCGGGAGCTTCAAGCTGAAAATTCCGCAGAGATTTCATCCGGACATTCCACATCTTGAAGGAAAAGAAATTATCTTCGGGGTTCGCCCAGAGAATATGCATGACAGCCGCTTTGGGAACAATGAGACAATGAAAGGTTCAATAACGGCCAAGGTGGAAGTGATTGAACCATTGGGAGCGGAAACACATCTTTATCTGGTTTGTGGGCGGCATTCTCTTGTCGCTAAAATGGATACACCCCAGGATCAATTTAAGATAGACCAAAAGATTGAGGTGTTGATCGACATGGAAAAAACCCATATCTTTGATATCGAAACTTCACAGACCGTCGTATAACGGCTTTCGCGAAGCCCATACCCGGGTTAGCGCTTTTCAATTTCAGATCTTAGCTTTTCAGAATCTTTAAACAAAATCGATGGAATGCCCACTTTCTCAGCGGCACAGACGTTTGTCTCGTCATCATCGATGAATACCGCATCTTCCGGTCTCACCCCCTCGGTGTCGAGGATGTACCGATAGAATTTCGCGTGGGGCTTGGACACGCCCATTTTATTGGAGGCATAAACAGCATCGAACAGGTCGTAATATCCCCGTGGCAAAAGATATTCGTAATGGGAGTCAAAGACGTTTGTCCCGCAAACAACCCGGGCCCTCCTTTTTAATCGCAGGATGATGGCAGCGACAGCTTGATCAAGATCTGGCTTGAAATATCTGGCAAACAGATCCTCTTTAACCGGTATATGGGATTTTGAAGAAAACCGCGCCCAGAACGCATCACCGGTGATCGCATTGTCCAAGAGGCTTTCCAGACTCGACCCGGCAAATGCATGAAACTGTTCGGCTATCATACCCAGATGGTCGTATACCGCTGGAAATACGTCCGTATTTCTAGCCACGACGCCTCCCATGTCAAATATATAGAGTGTCATGTGGATTATTCTTTGCGTGCCGAAAATACGACTGCCCCGCTGATAAAATAACGAGACAATCTGAAAAACAGAAATAAAATAGGGATACTTGCAATTGCCGCTACAGCCATCATGGCGCCTTCGTTGGTGTGCTTTTCGGCCGTGAAGCGAACAATGTACAGGGGAATTGTTTTCATCTCCTCACTCTGGGCTACAAGCAATGGCCACAAAAGGTTGTCCCACTGGCCTTTAAACGTGAGAACCGCCAGGGTCGCCAATGCGGGCACACTATTGGGAAGGATGATTTTTCGAAAAATTTCCGGCTCACTGGCACCATCGATTCGAGCGGCATCCAGTATTTCATCAGGAAAAGTGATATAGTACTGGCGCATTAGGAAAATGCCGAATGCCGTTACCAGGAAGGGAGCGATCAATCCGGCATATGAATTTTGGAATCCTATCTTGGTAATGATTAAATAAAGGGGGATCATGATCACTTCAAATGGAATCATCATCGTGGCCAGAATCATCATGAAAGCAATGTGCCGCCCCTTAAAATGGAATTTTGCCAAACCGTACCCGGTGACGGCCGAGAGAAAAACAGTTGTCACTGTCACGGTGGTGGCCACAATGAGTGAGTTGAGGATGTTTCGAAGATAAATAAAGCTGCCGTCGTTCCCCCGGATACCCTGCCAGTAATTCTGCCAGTAAATTCCTTTTGGAATCCAACGATAGGGCATTTTCATGATATCACCGGCGGGCATGACGGATGCCGTGAACATAAATACAAGGGGCGCGAGAATGTACATGGCTGCGATGATAAGAAACACCCAGACAAAGGTGTTGACAGCGACGGACCGTACCCTCTTTTTATGGACCTGTTTCAGATATTGTTGCACGACCTGTCCTTTGGTTAATAGCTGATCTCATCCGATCGGGCGGTTTTGAATTGAAGCCATGTAAAAAAAAGCATAATGCAGAAAAGTATGATGCTCATGGCACTTGCCAGGCCGATACGGTGATCACGAATCGCTGTGTTATACAGGTTCAGGGTCACTACGTTGATGGGTCCCATGGGCGCTCCCCCCTGGGTAAAAAGATACTGGGTGCTGAACGTTTTCAGGCACTGGAGCATGGCCATGATGGACACGAGTATGGTTGTGGGTTTTAACAACGGCAAGGTAATATACCAAAATCCTGTCCAGGAATTCACACCGTCAATTCTGGCCGCTTCATAAATGCTTTTTGGAATAGAGGTCAGTCCGACGATAAAGATAATGGTGAAGTAGCCCACGTATTTCCAGAAATAAACCAGCATGGTTGAAATCTGAACCATGCTGGCATTGGCAAGCCACTTGTGGTCGACGCCGGGGGTGTTCATAATGAAGTTGACCAGTTGATTACTTAGCCCCCGGGGATCGAATATGAGCAGCCAGATCGCCGCCACCACCACAGACGACAGCACGGCCGGCGAATAATAGGCCATCTGGAAAAACTTCTGGAATCGCTTTCGGGATACAATGAACTGGGCGAAAATGAGGCTGAATATGACCATGGGTATGAACGTACCCAGCGTAAATACCATGGTAGCCCGGATGGAGTTCCAGAAATCAGGAGACTGAAACAGATACATATAGTTGTCGAGTCCAATGAACCTGGGTGGCTTCAGAGACAGCAGTTTTTTCTTGAACAGGCTTGTGTAAAGAGCGTTCAAAATCGGATAGAAACTGAAAAATGTAAAAAAAACCAGGGATGGGATAATAAAAACCCATCCCCATCGGTTTTTTCGGCTTTCAATTCCCCCTTTAAATCGGAGCCTTTTCATCAGTTGTTCTTCCAGACGAAAACGAAACGACTTATTCCTCGAGTGTTTCCTGAGCCTTGCGTTTCAAACTTTTCAATGCTTCTTCTGGTGATACGCCGGAAAGCATAACGGACTCCACCGCCCCACGAATATGGTCCTGCATCTTGGCGCTGTTTTCACCGTAATAGACGACATGGCCCCTTTCCATATCTTTTTTGAACACATCCGAGTAGGGCATGCCCTTGAATGTTGCAGAATCCATCAGCGTGACCGTGGGTTGGATAAGACCCACTTTTGAAAGGTATTCCTCGGAATGACGCAGCATGTAGCCGATGAACTTCCATGCCATCGACTGGTTTTTTTTCGGTTTCTGTGCATTGACCACCAGATAGTGTCCATAATAGGCGCAGGCAGAGTCATTGACGGCGTTTTTAAATTTTGGATAGGGAACGACCCGCCATTCACCACTGTTGAAAAATTCCGGATTGTCAGCTCGAATCCTTCCTGCCTGGTAAAGACCGGACATACACATGCCCATGTCATTGTTGTCATTGTTAAAAAGTTTTCTGGCGTTTTTGTAGGTGGGTGACCCGAGGTTTTTGCCGTTGGGGCCCCATGCTTGCATGAATGCCAGAAATTTGATCCACGCCTGGTCATTGACAATGGCCTGTTTGCCGTCGTCGCTGATAAGCTTTCCACCGAACTGCTCGACCATGGGAACCATGGATACCAGATAGTAGGGATACCGGAAATCGAATCCTCTCCGCTGGATGATTTCACCTTGCCGTATGGCGATTTTTTCCGATACTGCGACCATATCTTCCCATGTTTTCGGATAATCGCTTGCTGGGTCGAGTCCGGCCGATTTAAATACGCGATCATTGATGTAGACACACCAGTTGGTCAACTCCAATGGAAGCCCATACAGAGAGTTCTCGTGGGTGACCGGGTCGAGAACTTTAGGTATGTAGGCGTTATAAATTGACTTCACGTTGTCATACCCTGCCGCCTTAGGGTCCACAGGCGCGAGCCGCTGGTTTATGATATAAGCGTACTCATCTTCAATCTGCAGATTGAAAATGTCCGGTCCCTGGTTTGCGGCAAACGCCGTGAGAATTTTCTCGGCCATCTTCTTGGATGGATTGGTGACGCGTTTAATCACCACACCGGGATTGGCTTTTTCAAATTCACTGATGTAACGATTTTCGATTTCGGTTCGATTGGGGTCTTCATGGGTCCAGTAGGTGAGTTCCAACGCTGCCTGGGCAGACATTGCCGATAGGGGTAATAAAAGCGCAACAATCAAAATAATGAAACGTTTTTCCATAACAGTACCTCCTTTCGATTTCATTTGTCTCGGGATTCAGTTGTCTGTTGATTGATATATGAAAAGATGAACCTTCAATCTCTGGTTCAACTCGGAAGAACGTTACTGGATTGTTCTGCAAAAAAATTGGGTTTCTGGCGTATCCTGCTGGTAGATATCTTTTACGTATGGTAGCATAGTAATTGTTAAAAAACAAATCAAACACGACGACGGCGGCATCATTGATTTCAATTTGGAAAGGCTTCTTTATTGAGCAGCGACCCTAGCGTTTCATTTTTTTCCCTTCATCTTGAGCATTGTTTTACAATCAACTGATCAATGTATAAAATGGTGATCTGTCGTTTTTATTGCCTTGATATGTACCGATAAAGATTGGTATAGATTGGTTTCCGGAAAATGAAAGGATTGGCAGGATCACCCGTTTTATTGGTTATATTTTCGTGCAAGCGTTTCTTCATGTATCTAAACCCGAATATTTTTTTGGGTATATTAATTTGATTTGAAGATGACACTCTTTATGAAATTTGATGGAATCATTTTTGATTTTAATGGCGTACTTTGGTGGGATAGTCATCTACATGAATATGCCTGGAAGCTGTTTTCAGAAGCGGTAGGGAGTAGGTCATTTTCTTCTGAGGAGATAAGGGTTCACGCTCTTGGACGAACCAATCAGTATTGTCTTACATATCTAATGGGTCGTCCGGTAAAAGGGCAGGATCTTGAGCAGCTGACACAGCAGAAAGAAACAATATACAGACAGTTGTGTTTGAAACAGGGAACCGATTTCAAGTTGTCGCCCGGCGCAATCGAACTCTTAGATTATTTGGTCGCCCACGATATACCCCATACAATAGCGACCGGCTCAGAAAAAACAAATCTTGATTTTTTTATAGAGCATTTTCTTTTAAGAAAATGGTTTAATTTAATGCAGATAGTTTACGATGATGGAAGCAGGCCTGGAAAGCCTGCACCGGATATGTATCTTGAAGCGGCAAGAAGAATTGAATTAGAGCCTGCCCAATGTGTTGTTGTAGAAGATTCACATTCAGGAATTGAGGCGGCATACGAAGCAGCGATCGGTCATATTGTTGCGCTGGGCCCTGTGGATAAACATCATAGATTAATGAAACTTAAGGGAGTAAATAGGGTTGTAGAAACTCTTGAAGAAATTCCAAAGGAGCAGTTGTTTTAGGTGGTGTGAGATGGCTTCTATAGCATAGGCTTGGTTATTGACACAATACGCCGCTTCTGCCATGCTCGGATTCGAAAAATCAAATTGATATCATTTGCTTTTCGTTATGATGTAAAAGTGAATTCTGTCAAGATTGGTCATTGGTGACAGCGCATCGAAATATTATGGTTTGCGCCGGGTCGAAACAATTAAGAACAAGAACTTTGGAAAGGAGAGAATCATGAAGCGATTAATTATGTGTGTCCTATCAATTTTCATTCTCACCACCGCGGGCAGCGCCTTCGCTAAAGGACGACTGGTCGTCTATTGTTCCAACGAACCTTTCGCTTGTCAGGCGGTAGCCGACGAATTTGCCAAGAAATATGATGTCAAGGTGCAAATGACACGTGCCGGTTCCGGCTCCACCTATGCGAAAATCCTGGCTGAAAAAGACAATCCCAAAGGCGATGTCTGGTATGCCGGGACACTTGACCCACACTCTCAAGCTGGGGTCAACGGATTACTGGAGCCATACGCTTCTCCCATGTTGTTGGAAATTGGCGAGGAGTTCAAGAACCCGGCCACCAGCAAGATGCATCACAGCACCGGTGTGTATGCCGGTGTGCTTGGTTATTCGGTGAACACCGACGTTCTCAAGGAAAAGAATCTCCCCATGCCCCGCTCATGGGAAGATCTGACCAAGCCCATATACAAGGGAATGGTCCAGATGGCCAGCCCCCAGAGTTCTGGCACGGCCTATACGGTTCTTGCCACCATGGTACAGCTAAAGGGTGAGGATGAGGCCTTCAAATATCTGGCAAAACTGCACCTGAACATTAACCAATACACCAAATCAGGTTCGGCCCCCGGCAAAGCCGCCGCGCGTGGTGAGACCATGATTGGTATCGGCTTTTTACACGATCACGCACTTCAAAAAGCCAATGGCTTCCCCCTGGAGCTTGTCGTGCCCTCCGAGGGCACCGGTTATGAGATCGGTGGTCTGAGTATTATTAAAGGTGCCAGAAATATGGAAAACGCCAAGAAATTTGTCGACTTCATGCTGAGCGCTGAAGGCCAGGAAGTACCCCAGCGTGTAAAGATGTTTCAGGTTCCCACCAATGTTAACGCCAATGTGCCTAAAGAAGCCATTCGGCTTGACCAGGTTAAGCTCATCGAATATGACTTCGTAAAGTACGGTTCCGAAGAGATGCGCGCACATTTGATCGATCGCTGGGCAAAAGAGATCAAACCGGTTGAACGATAGCCTATACCAAATGAGTTGTTAGCTCCAATGAATCTAAAACAAAACAATACCCCAGGAGAGATCGGACCGCGAGTCGTTCTCTCCTGGATAGTCATCGCCACCGCAGCTTACTGTTTCCTGCCTTGGACAGCACTTGAATACGGTCTCACTGACTTTACGATGGATGAACTTTTGGACGCCTTGGGGTGGCAATACAATAAGGCTACCCTGGCGATTCCAATGTCCCTCCTGCTCCTGGTTCCTTTCGCTTGGATCAAACTTAGCGGGAAAAAATTCGGATGGCTTTTCACCGCCGTCTCAGGTACCGTCATCGCTATACTGCTGCTAAGTTTCATTGCTTCCAATACGTCCATGGGGTTGGCAGCAGGGGTGATGTTATTGTGCTTGGCGGCTTTGTTTGCCATTGGTATTTCCGAACTCGGCTTCCAACGGGGGGACACATTCATCGCGGGGGCTGTTATTTTCGTGATCTTCATGGTGGTCCTGTTTATCTTTTTCCCGATCTGGGAAATTTTCCGCAACGTGCTTTTCAATAAGACCGGTGCGTTCGTACCCCTCCAGTTTTTTCAAATTATAACGTCATTTGGCGTGGGACGGGTCGTTTGGAATACCTTGAAGCTGGCCTTTACTGTCGGAGCGGCGACAACGGTATGCGGCTTGGTCTTCGCTCTCTATTCGGTACGCGCCACATCGCGGTTTCGATACTTGATACGGGTTTTTTACATTCTGCCGATCATTACACCGCCTTTTGTGGTGGGCATGTCGCTGATTTTGCTCTTTGGACGGGCCGGCATGATCAACGACGGGCTGATGTTCCTGTTCGGCCCCGCTGGTATTTTTACAACGGAGGGTGGTCAGGCCATCTTCGAGCGTTCGGGATATATCTATGGTTTTCTGGGAATTTCCCTTGCCCAGACCCTTTCTTTAACCCCGATCAGCTACATGGTCATCAGTGGCATGCTCTCATCCATCAATCCAGCCATGGAGGAAGCCTCCTTGACCATGCGCGCCAGCCGTTGGACAACGCTGTGGAAAGTGACATTCCCTTTGCTCAGACCAGCCATTGCCAATGCCTTTTTATTGGGAATGATTTCTTCGGCTGCAGATTTTGGCAATCCCCTTGTGCTGGGTGGTGAGTATGACGTTCTGTCCACAGAAATTTATTTTTCCATCGCCGGGGCACAACTCGATTTTGCCAGGGCAGCCGCCCTGGGCCTCATACTCTTGTTTCTCTCCCTCTCGGTATTTTACATCCAAAAAAAATGGGTTGGCAAAAAATCCTATGTTACCGTCACCGGTGTGGAAACTTCCGGCAATGTCACACCGCTGCCTCCGGTTTTACAGCGCATTTTCACCCTATTTATTTCTTTCTGGTTTGTTCTGGTGGGTATCGTTTATATCAGTATATTCCTGGGCGGGTTCGTGACACAATGGGGTGCTGATTATTCACTGACTTTGTCGCACCACATGGAACTTTGGGCTAAGGGAATATCGTCCGGCGCCTGGCCATCCTTTTTGCACTCCCTGTCCTACTCGGTTATCGCCGCTCCTCTGACGACATTCGTGGGTGTGCTCATCGCGTATATTATTACCAGAAAACAGTTTTACGGTCGGGGTGTGATCGATTTCGGTACCGTGCTTATCTTTGCGGTTCCCGGCACGGTAATCGGTGTCGCTTATATCCTATCTTTTAACACTGCCCCCATAGAGTTGACGGGGACGGCTGCTATTCTGATTATCACCATGGCCATCCGGGCCATGCCTGTGGGTATTCGTGGCGGCATGTCCGCATTGAGTCAGATTTCCACAAGCCTGGAAGAGGCATCGATATTGCAGCGAGCCGGAAGCCTCAAAACTATCCGATCAGTGCTCCTGCCGTTGTTAAAATCGACCATTGTCTCTTCCATGGCCTACAGTTTCATCCGTGCCATGACCACAGTCTCTGCGGTTATCTTCCTGGCCACAGCCGGAACTGATGTGGCCACAACCTACATCCTTTCTCGCGTCGAGAGCGGCGATACAGGCGTGGCGGTGGCTTACGGCTCTGTTCTGATCCTAACAATGTTGATTTTCACATTGCTGGTTCAACTCGTCACTGGACGCTCCAGAACCGATAAGCAGGTAAAAATTATATGAGGCGGTCATGAGTGATTCATCAATTAAAATAGTTCTGAAAAAAGTCTCCAAACACTTTGGCAAGGTTCGCGCCTTGAATGCCGTTGATATCGAATTTTCACCCGGTACATTGACAACCTTGCTCGGCCCATCCGGTTGCGGCAAAACAACTCTGCTGCGACTTGTTTCCGGGCTTGAGCCTGTATCCTCAGGAGAAATCTGGTTCGGTGACGAAAACGTCACCAATCTGTCAGCTACCCGTCGCGACATAGGCATGGTGTTCCAGTCATATGCGCTTTTTCCTCATATGACCGTGGGACAGAATGTAGGCTATGGCCTGGGCGTTCTGAAGACAGCGCCGGATGAAACCCGAGAACGCGTACGTGAAGTGCTTGAAATGGTGGATATGGATGGCTATCAGAGCCGCTATCCTGACGAACTTTCGGGTGGGCAACAGCAGCGCGTGGCTGTGGCCCGTGCCATGGTGCTTCGCCCCAAGGTGCTGCTGTTTGATGAACCGCTGAGCAACATCGACAGTAAATTGCGACGCAGCATGCGTGACGACATACGCCGGCTTCAGCAGGAGTCGAAAATCACCTCCATATATGTTACTCACGATCAGGCCGAAGCACTGGCCGTTTCTGATGAAATCATCATCATGCGAAAAGGCGCCATCGAACAGCAAGGACCGCCGCAGTCACTATACCATCATCCGGAGACGGCGTTCGTGGCTAACTTTATCGGTGAGTCGAATGTGGTGGACGCCGAGTTGCGTGGTGAGGGGAAAAGTAGACAACTTGTTCTTGGCGATGCTGAGATCAACATAGCCAAGGGAAGGAAGACAACGCAACAAAACGGCCCGGTGAAACTCTCACTTCGACCCGAAGTCCTTGAAATTGTGCACAAAGAGGAGACCTCACCTCAGGCTCTTTCAGGCCTGATCGTTCAGAGCGCTTATATGGGACCGGTCATCGAATACTCCATTGAGACCGAAGTCGGAATTTTGTTTACTCGCGCTCCTGCCTATGCGGGGCAATTTCAAATAAAAGAAGAAGTGTGCGTTCGCGTTCGCCCGGAGGAAATCATCATTATCCCGAAAGATGGACCCCGGGCTTGAATGCCACCGCCATGGACATCAACAGTGTTTGAAATAGCTATATGCCAATCACAAAAGGGGCTCTCGATTCGAAACTTTCTCTTGATTTGGAAAGGCTGCGCGTAATGCCTCAACATCTCCAGAAATGAGCTGTAGCTCTTTTCTCGAAAAACCCTCAATGGCTCGGACGATCAGTTTCTCAGTGAAGCCAGCGGCATACATCTCGGCAGTATCGATGCAAGATATTCCCGCATTGATCCCGGATCTGGATGCCCAAATCGTCGACAGCCGTCACGTCGTTGAACCGAAATAGCGAGCGCATTCCCCGCAGCTTGCTGCGAGGTTCTTCAATTTCTTGGTACCATTTTTTTAGGTGACACCGGCCATTAAAGCACCCCTTTTTACTCAAAAGAAATGGTTATCATACAGGCATAAAGCGTCAAGAACAGACCATATCTAATAATCCATTTACTATTTTCAACGATTTATGGTACCAAGAAATCTCGTATGTTTTTATCCATCTGTTTGGATATGAACCCATTAATCAAAAGGAGGCTTTTATGAAACTAAGAGCATTGATACTGATTATTTTGTTTGTACCTTCCGTTGTTTTTGCAGCTTCATCCGATCTGATTAACGCTGCCAAAAAAGAGGGCAACGTGGTTGTTTACTCCATCACCAGCAGAATCGCCAATGCTGCTAAAAGCTTTGAAGCAAAATATGGCATTACGGTCAGCGCCCACAACTTGAAAGACTTTGAGCTTATTGAAAAGGTTACCAGTGAAGGTGCCAACAAGGTATATGGTGCAGATTTCATTATTGCCCAGGATTCGGGCCGGGTGTTTGGAGAGATCATAAAACCGGGGTATGCCTACAGCTATGTCCCCCCGGACATGAAAAATATTATACCAAAGGCGTATCAGGAGCCACTGTACTTCAGCTTCATCACCAAAGCGTTCATATACAATTCAGAGACCTATACATATCCAACCATCACAAATGTCTGGGAATTGACTGAGAAAAAGTGGGAAAAGAAATTCTGGTTCAAAGACCCTCTCAAAGAAGGCGTCAATGCCAATTTTCTTACCATGGTCACATCTCCTGAAGTATCCAAGCAACTGGAAGCGGCGTATGAAAGACATTTTGGCAAGAAAATCGCGCTGACAACACCGAATGCCGGATATGAGTGGATCAAAGGAATTATCAACAATCAACTGGTCATGTTCACAAGTGACACCAAAATGGCCAATTCCCTGGGTGTCAAAGGACAGAATATAGATGCAGTCGCATTGGGTACATATTCCAAACTGCGCTATAGAGAAAAGAAAAACCTTGCGTTGATGCCCATAATGGGTATGGAACCTTTTGCCGGATTTTTCTATCCAAGCTTCCTTTTGATCCGAGAAAACGCAAAAAATCCAAATGCAGCCAAGCTTTTTATTGAGTATCTTCTTACAGAAGAAGGGTTTAAACCCTGGTCAGGATCCCTGGGGACCTACTCTTCCAACCCCAATATAAGGCCCTATCCAGGCGACAACACCCTGGATGTCTGGTCTCGGATTCTTGTTCTTGAATCTCCTGAATTTATTTATCAAAACAGGACAGATGTGGAAGAATTTTGGAACAGCATGATATACTGATTCCAAGCTATCCGAATAAAAAGCAGCTCAGCTTGTCTGCCTCCCTTTTTGCACGCGATTTCGAAGGGGAGGCAGACGTTCAATTGTTGTGAAAGATTGACGAAATGCTCATTGCACACCGCACCAAGAGTTTTCTTCGAAAACCTGAAAATGTCATATTGCTATGTCTGCTTATCATTCTCACCTACCTCATCCTTCTACCGCTTTTTTCAATCGTCGGTGACACATTCAAGGTCCATTCATCGGAATTGATGAGAATTAAAGGCGCTGAAACCGGAGACTTTACAAGCTACCACTGGAAAAGTATTTTTATAGGTAAGTACAGCAAAAATATTTTCTATAAACCACTTGTCAATACAGTTTTGGTGGCAGTCACGACCTGTTTTATTGCAATATTATTGGGAGGATTTTTTGCCTGGTTGGTCACTCGAACCGACATTCAATTCAAGAAAACAATCTCCAGTCTGCTGATTCTTCCTTATATCATGCCTTCATGGACACTGGCCATGGCATGGCTCAATTTTTTTAAAAACAAGCATGTGGGTGCACCGGGTTTGTTTACAGCCTTTACAGGTATTCAGACGCCAGACTGGTTTGCCTATGGTTTTTTCCCCATAACCATTGTTTTGGGGCTTCATTACGCACCTTTCGCTTTTATTCTAATCGGCGGTATTTTAAGAAACATGGATGCGAATCTTGAAGAGGCTGCCCAGATACTAAAAGCCGGGCGATGGCGCATCATTCGAAAAATAACGATTCCCATCGTACTCCCTGCTATGCTTTCCACGTTTCTGCTGGTCTTTTCAAGTGCCATGAGTGCCTTTGCCGTGCCTGCATTTTTAGGCT
Source organism: uncultured delta proteobacterium (assembly GCA_963744665.1). GTDB lineage: Bacteria > Desulfobacterota > Desulfobacteria > Desulfobacterales > B30-G6 > B30-G6. The sequence continues at coordinate 126,335 of CAVUUM010000027.1, forward strand.
CACCGGTCAGGTTCCAGGTTCTGACCACCCAACTTTTCAGAACATTGAACGGCATGAGTCCCGGTTATGGCTTCCTGATTGCGCTGGTTATGATCGTTATCGGTGCCTTGATCCTTACCGTCAATCAGATGCTGGTGGGAAAACGGAAATCCTTTGCAACCGTAACCGGTAAAAGCGCGAACATTTCTCTGGTAAACTTAAAAAAAGCGCGCATACCATTATCCATCATTCTGCTGGTGCTATTGTTGCTGATTACCATTGTTCCCCTGATCACGTTTGCCGTGCAATCTTTTATGGTGTCATCAGGAAGCCTCGCGGCCGAGAATTTTACAGCCCTGTTCTGGGTCGGTGAAGGTCGACCGGATGTTTTGAGTGGGGAGCCGGGTATATTGAGAAACAAGTATATCTATATTGGCTTATGGAACAGTATTCGATTGTCAATTTTAGTCTCTCTGCTGGCCGGAACCGTTGGATTACTGGTGGGATACGCGGTTGTAAAAAGACGCGGCACGGTTGCCGCGAATACCCTGGACCGGCTTTCATTTTTTCCCTATCTTCTGCCCAGCATGGCTTTTGGGGCTATCTACCTTTCGATGTTTGCAGTCAGAAGAGGTTTTATTCCCTCCTTGTACGGAACCTTCGCCATTCTCGTGTTAATTGGTACGGTCAAATATTTGCCATTTGCTTCACGAGCGGGTATCAATGCTATTTTTCAATTGGGTCGGGAAATAGAAGAAGCGGCTATGATATTCGGTGTGAGTTGGTGGAAAAGAATGGTGAAGATAATTGTTCCCATACAGAAAGCGAGCGTGCTGTCAGGGTTTTTGCTTCCATTTATTTCAAGTATGCGAGAATTATCTCTTTATATTCTGCTGGTTACACCGAGTACCAAAATTTTAACCACGATGCTTTTTCAATACAATGAGAAGGGATGGGATCAATACGCAAACGCCATCATACTGTTTATCGTGATCGTCGTAATCTCTTTAAATTTGATTGTTAACAAGGTTACGGGTGCATCCATAGACAAAGGGATTGGAGGCTGACGGATGCCGGAAATCATCATCAAGGGCGCCACGAAGCGGTTTGGCAGTTTTGTGGCTGTGGAGACCCTCGACATCACCATCGAAGACAAGGGCTTTATAACATTACTGGGGCCATCGGGCTGTGGAAAAACAACCACGCTTAGAATGATTTCAGGGCTGGAGAGCCCCACCGAAGGAGAAATTTATATTGACGATACGCTGGTTTTTTCCTCTGAAAAAGGAATTGATTTGCCGCCGGCAAAAAGAGATGTGGGGTTCCTGTTTCAGAATTATGCTTTATGGCCCCATATGACGGTCAACCAAAATATTGCCTTTGGTCTTGAAAATTTAAAGTGGAGCAATGCGGATATCAACCAACGCGTTCATGAACTCACGGAGCTGCTAAAGATCGATGAATTCCTGGGTCGCTACCCAGCAGAGTTGTCAGGCGGGCAGCAGCAGCGTGTTGCCATTGCCAGGACATTGGCGCCCCGGCCTAAAGTGCTATTCATGGACGAGCCGCTTTCCAACCTGGATGCAAAACTCAGGATAGAGATGCGTACAGAGCTCAAACGGCTCCATTTGGAAACCAACTCTACGTTTGTCTATGTAACCCATGATCAGCTGGAAGCCATGACGCTTTCAAGTCGTATTTGTTTGATGGAGGAGGGCAAGGTTCAGCAGTATGCCGCCCCCCTGGAAATTTATAACAATCCTGTCAATCTGTTTTGTGCCGAGTTTGTCGGCAATCCAACCATGAACCTAATTGATGTGGAATGTTGCCAAGATGATCCAGGGGGCATCCAACTCGTCTCCAAGGATCTTCATTTTAAATTTAAACCGAACTCCGGTGTACCCCAGCTAAGAAAAGGAGCGGAGCTTTTACTGGGTTTAAGGCCGGAGCATATCAGCCTCACCGATAATGGCGCTGTTAAATGTAAGGTGTATTCAACGCTGCCATCGGGTATGGAAACCACGGTGATACTGAAAATTGAAAACACCTTGCTCACAGCGGTTGTCTTCGGCGGGATGGATTTCCCGGTGGACAGCGGGATCGGTCTCGAGCTGAACCATGACAATTACATTCTTTTTGACAAAAGCAGCCAAGAAAATATTGCCACAGGATCCCTGGGTGTTTCAATGAGAAATGGGAGCTAAGACATACGGATCAACTAAAGGATTTTAAAATGGAATTTAGAATAATAAAAAAGAGACTTGATATAGGCAGACAGTTCGATGTTTTCTTGGACAAGGTCAGTGAAGCCGGGCTACTGTTTAAAACCGGTGTGGATGCATATTTGTCCGATAATATTGAATCCTTTGAAAAAAAAATCGAAGATATCATTGAAGCAGAGCATGACGGTGATGCTTTACGTAGGGATTTGGAAGAGACTCTTTATGTTCAAACCCTGATTCCAGAATCAAGAGGTGACGTCCTTGAACTTTTAGAAAATATGGATGCACTTCTTGATCGCTTCAAGGGAATCCTGTGGAAATTCAACATAGAGCGGCCGCAATTGATTAAAAAGTTCGATGACGATTTTAGAGAGTTGACCAGTATTGTAGTTGAAGCAGTTGAAGCAATCGTCCGTTCGTCACGTGCATTTTTCAAGAACGTCTCATCGGTTGCAGACCACATACATAAAGTTCCGTATTGGGAGTCACAATCTGATAAAATCGCCTCTAAAATTCAGCAAACTATTTTCAGGCGAGAGGATCTTTCGTTGAGTGAAAAAATGCAATTGCAGGATTTTGTCAGGCATATTGACAAGATTGCCGACAGAGCTGAAGACGTTTCAGATAAGTTACGAATCTTTGTAATCAAACGATCCCTCTAAGGCGGACGATGTTTCTATTTTTTCTTTCAAGCGGCTTGTTCTTAGGCTGGTCCCTCGGTGCCAATGATGCTTCCAATGTTTTCGGAACAGCTGTTGGCAGCAAAATGGTTCGGTTTCGAACAGCTGCAATCTGCTGTAGTATTTTTATTCTTCTTGGTGCAGTAATCAGCGGTGCCGGTGCATCACATACCCTTGGGAAACTCGGTTCCGTCAACGCAATCGCTGGTGCTTTCATTGTTGCATTGTCAGCTGCTACAAGTGTTTATTCGATGACCAAGCTCGGTTACCCTGTATCCACATCACAAGCTATCGTGGGTGCAATCATTGGATGGAATTTCTTCAGTGGCTCTTTGACCGACTATCACACCTTGTCAAGAATTGTTATCACATGGATTGCTTGCCCAACACTTTCTGCAATCATTGCACTGATCTTGTACAAAATTCTCGTCTTTGTCATCAGCAGGATAAAAATCGACATGTTCAGACTCGATTCCATGACACGCTATGGTCTGATTGTCATGGGGACCTTCGGGGCATACAGCCTCGGGGCTAATAACATAGCCAATGTCATGGGTGTTTTCATACCCGTTTCTCCATTTGCAGATATTTCTGTTTTCGGATTATTCAAACTGACTTCGACACAGCAACTGTTCTTTATTGGAGGCGTTGCTATAGGTGTGGGCGTTCTCACATACTCTCGAAAGGTTATGGAAACTGTCGGTGAAGGCATCATGAATCTTTCACCGACCGCTGCACTCGTCGTGGTATCTGCTCATTCTCTCGTGCTATTTTTATTTGCCTCGCAAGGTTTGGAAGCATTCCTGAAACATCACGGGTTACCCACAATTCCTCTGGTACCTGTTTCCAGTTCTCAAGCGATAGTAGGGGCTGTCATTGGGATTGGTTTGCTCAAGCGTGGTAAAGGTATCCGATGGCGGGTTCTGGGAGGCATAGGAAGCAGTTGGGTAGTGACACCGGTAATAGCAGCTCTGGTAAGTTTCATCTCACTGTTTTTTTTACAGAACGTTTTTGAGCAGAAAACCTATCGGCCCGTTCCCTATGCCATCACGTCAGAAGCCATGGCTCGCATCCAAAAGAAAGGCATATCTCTCGAAGATGCTGAAGGTATGATTGGAAAAGAATTTTCGAACGCAGAGAATTTCAACCGAGCGTTACGAAATCTGAAGAATTTAAAACCGAAAGATCGGGAGTTTATTTTGACATCGGCAGAAATCGATCACATGGAAATTACTATCGAAAAACTTGAAACAATCGGTTTTGATTCGGACTGGATTACCAAACATGAAATAAATAATCTGAGAAAACTTGAAGGCAGAGAATTTAAGCATAGATGGGAGCTGGATGAAGCACTTGCTAAATTATCCACCCATTGGCGGCCTATAGAAAACAACAAGAAGTATAATGAGAGTTTACAGCACAAAATGTCACATATTTATGATAAATTTCGATATTCCAATAAATAGCGTGCTTACCTCTCGAAATTAATGCTCCTGCAAACCGGTGATGACTCCGACACAGTACCACTCTGCCACTTTTACAGATACCATAGCATGGTATCTGCATCGGTTTGCGATATTAACCCGGCGAATAAAGATACCTTTAAAGACATCATAGATGCCTACGATTGGGACGTATGCCAGATTCAATATAATTAATTGCTTACAGATGTCAGAAAATTATCAAGAGATTGAGAGCCAATCAAAATATCCGGTTTGAATCCAAGCGGCGCAGCCGCGTCTCATAAAATCGCGCAGCGATTTTATTATTGACTTTTGTTACCGCCTGTCCTTTATATTCCGCCATGCTGACAGATATGGAAAAACAGGTGATTGCATCGGTCCAGGGAGATTTGCCGGTGTTGTCGCACCCCTACAGTGAAATCGCTGACAGGCTGGGTGTTTCAGAAGCGCTGGTGCTGCAGACGCTCAAAGACCTCTGTGACAGGGGTGTGATTCGGCGGTTTGGTGCTACCATCCGGCACCAGCGGTCCGGGTTCAAGGCCAATGCCATGGTAGCCTGGTGCGTGGATGAGGAGCGTATCGAGGAAGTCGGAGAGATTTTTGCTGCATTCACGGAAGTATCCCACTGTTATCGCCGAGATCCGGCCGACAACTGGCCCTATAATCTCTACACCATGGTGCATGCCAATGATGAGGCTGCCTGTCGATCCATTGCGGGCAAGATGTCGGAAAAAACCCATGTAACGGATTTCACCCTTCTTTTCAGCCGCAAAGAGTTGAAAAAAACATCCATGGCATATTTTGTGGAGGAGGAATAACAGATAGGGTTCGAGGGTTCAAGGCTTCCAGGGTCCGAGTGGGCTGTGAGCCGATGGTCTATAGTTCCGATAACCCGTGGCCAGATGCAAATCCTTGAACCCTCGAATCCTCGAACCCTTGGACCCTTTTTAAGGGAAAAGAAATCCTGACAACAACCCAAACGACCTACAACCCCAATACTCGGTATTGTGCAAAAAGATAACCCCCACCTCCTGCTTGTCAATCCATGGATTCATGATTTTGCAGCGTATGATTTCTGGGCCAGACCCATGGGACTGCTGCAGTTGGCAGCCATTCTGCGGGCTCACGACGTCGATATCTCCTACATTGACTGCCTGGACCGATTCCACCCCAGATCAAAAATGCCGGCCCTGCAAAAAAGAGGTGGGCGCGGTGCATATCGGAAAACCAGGATCCCTCGGCCTGCCGGGCTGAAAGATGTGCCGCGTCACTTTTCCCGGTACGGGATACCCCTGGAATGGTTTCGGGAAGACCTGTCTAACATGTCGAAACCCGATGCCGTGATGGTGACATCCCTGATGACCTACTGGTATCCTGGTGTTCAGGAGGCGATTCAGCAAACCCGGGAGATGTTTCCAGACACACCCGTTTTGCTGGGAGGCATTTATGCCAGCCTCTGTGAGGAACACGCAAAAGAACATAGTGGTGCCGATCTTGTTGTGACAGGACCGGGCGAGGGCAGGGTGCTCGATCTGGTGGCCGAGGTTACGGGGGAAGCTCTGACGCGTGGTTTCGACCCCCAGGATCTCGATACCTATCCCCATCCTGCCTTTGATCTCCAGCATTGGATTCCCTATGTGCCGATTCTTACCTCCAGGGGCTGTCCGTTTGCGTGTACATACTGCGCTTCCCACTATTTGAACCCAAAACGTATGCAGCGAAGCCCTGAAGGGGTGGTGGAGGAGATCCAGTACTGGCACCGGACACACGGTGTGGTGGATTTTGCATTTTACGATGATGCACTCCTGGTGAATGCTGAAACTCATATTGTCCCGATTCTGGAGGGTGTCGTGGCAGCCGGTCTCCATGTTCGATTTCACACCCCCAATGCCCTGCATGTTCGGGAGGTCACGCCGGTGATTGCCAGGCTGATGCGTGCCTCCGGGTTTGACTCCATTCGCCTGGGGGTTGAAACGGCCGCATTCGAAGAGCGTGGCCACCTGGACAAAAAAATTACCAAAGGGGAATTTTTTAGATGTATCCGGGCGTTTAAGAATGCCGGTTTTCATGGGAATCAGATCGGCGCATACATCCTTGTTGGGGCTTCCGGGGCAATCGATTGTAGATGTGGCTGACACCATTCAGGCGGTCAAGTCAGCGGGGGTGCTGCCCATCATGGCCTACTACACCCCGATCCCGCACACCGCCCTTTGGGAAGAGGCGGCTGCATCATCACGCTATGACCTGGCATCGGATCCCATCTTCACCAATAACGCCATCTTACCGTGCCAGAAAGAGCCCTTCACGTGGGAAACGCTGAAACGCTTAAAGAATCTGATCAAAGATGTTTGAGCTTGACTGGATGCTTTGCAGCGACCCCAGAAATACATTATAGAACAAACTTATGACAACAGCTATAAACAGTGTTCTGAAATAGTTCTTGACAATAGAGTATAGCTACTATACACTATGTGACATGAAAGAAACCAACGCCCATAGCATCACGGAACAATTTTACCAGCTAGTCAAACTTGCCAACAAGTTGGAGAAGACACCCAGGCGGTTCGGAACGGATGAACCCCTTACCGGTACGGAAATTCATCTGCTTGAACTCATCGGTGACAATGGCGAGTGCCTGAGTGTCTCCGATCTCTCAAGACGACTGGGCATTACAAAAGGTGCGGTGTCCCAGAACTTGAAAAGAGTTGAAAAGAAAGGGCTTACATTCAAAGAGGAAGATCCTGAAAATCTATCAAGACTGATCGTGAAGTTGACATTCAAAGGCAAGACAGCCTATTTTTCACACAAACACTGGCACGAATCCATGGATGGTGGTTTCAAGGAATATTTCCTGGGTTTGGATCAGGACAAACTCGATTTCATGATAGAATTCATGAATAAGGTGGAAGATTTTTTGAAGAAAGCCATGAAATAAAATTGAAGGTCTATAAGAGTATAGACACTGTACGCAATGGGAGGATCAACTCATGTTAAGCAACAGTATTACAAAACCACAACCCCATGTCTGTCCCCATCAGATATCTTTTTTCCTGGACAACTGGATCCGGCGTTTGATTCAACCCCCCGGGAAAATTGTCGGCCCCTATATTCAGGAGGGAAACACGGTCATCGACATGGGGTGCGGACCAGGGTACTTCACCATCGACATGGCCAAAATGGTGGGACCTGAGGGGAAGGTGATTGCCGTGGATATCCAGGCCAAAATGCTCGAGCGTGTTCGGAAAAAAGCACAAAAGCACGGATTGGCGGAAAGAATCGTTTACCATACCGCAGATACGGATCATATCGGACTGAACCAGACAGCAGACTTTATTCTGGCCTATTACATGATTCATGAGGTGCCGGATACGACACATATGTTAAAAGAATTGAAAGCACTGCTCAATATTGACGGTAAGATTCTTGCAGTGGAGCCAAAGATGCATGTAAGTAAAGCAGGTTTTAAACGTATGCTGGATCGTGCAGAGGAGATAGGACTTAAAGCTGTTGACCTTCCAAAGAAAACCGGTGGGCGTAGTGTTGTCTGGTCAGCGTGAGATAACTTCATTCTTGTTTTAAAAAGCAGGTTAACGCTCGATGGACACCCCAATCCGAACGACTTTCGTGCGCTTGTCATAGTGGAGCAGACTATCCGCCAGACTGTTGACGTACTGGACATGCAGATACAGACCTGAAATTCCGACTGAAATCAGATTCATTGGATGGGTGACATCGATCTGTACCGAATCGTCTGCGGACGTTTTAGGTGCTTCAGCTGCCACGGTCGACCCGGGAGGCGATTCGGCAACATCTGCAAACGAAACCACCCCCTGAAGCAGAATGAAAAGTATGATGAGAAGTCGCCATTCCCTTAGCTTTGAGCTATAAGCAGTAAGCCATAAGCGGCACTGTGCTTTTGGCCCTGGATACTGTTTAATGTGTTCATTGTGTTTATTGAGTTGTCTTTGGCAATCGGTATTTAGCTTTCAACACACCGCTGTTTCATCAACGCAATGAACCCAAGAAACGCAACAAACCCAATAAACACCATTACCCTCGAACCCTTTTATGCTGGGGCGCCAGGATGCTTGGAAGCTGGGATGTTGCTGTCCGCTTACAGCTGTTAGCTACTCTCAAACCCTGGTATCCCCCTCAGACCCTTAAACCCTACTTTATCGCCGCATGCGCCGCTGCCAGACGTGCAATGGGCACCCGGAAGGGCGAACAGGAAACATAGGTCAGCCCCAGATCGTGACACAGTTGAATCGACTGTGGCTCCCCGCCGTGTTCACCGCAGATGCCGCACTCCAGGTCCGGGTTGACAGAGCGGCCCTTGGCGATGGCGATGCGCATGAGTTCCCCGACACCATCTATGTCAATGGTGGCAAACGGGTTGTCCGGTAAAATACCATTTTCCATGTATTCGATCATGAAACTGGCTTCGGCATCGTCTCGCGAAATTCCAAAGGTTGTCTGGGTCAGGTCATTGGTTCCAAAGGAAAAAAACTGTGCATATTGTGCGATCTTATCTGCTGTCAGGGCTGCACGGGGTATCTCGATCATGGTGCCGAACTTGTAGTCGATGGTAAGGTCCTTTTCTTTCATTACCTTCAGGGCTTCTGCCTCCAGGACCTTTCGCTGGACGGCGAGTTCGTTGACATGGCTCGTCAGGGGTATCATGACCTCCGGATAGACCGTGATTCCCTCCTCGGTAACAAGACAGGCGGCTTCAAAAATAGCACGAACCTGCATGGTGGTCAGCTCGGGAACGTGGATACCCAGTCTCACACCCCTCAATCCGAGCATGGGGTTCTCCTCCCGCAAGCTTTCTACACGTTTGAGGATCTGCTCTTTTTCTTTTACCTGCTCCAGGAGCACATCGATGTCACTCAAATTTCCTGCATGCTGAAGACGAATTTTGAGATCGGAAAGTTCCCGCATCAAATCGATGTTATTGGGAAGAAATTCATGCAGGGGTGGGTCGAGAAGACGGATGATAACCGGTAAGCCGTCCATGGCACGGAAAAGGCCGGCAAAATCGTCCCGCTGATAGGGGAGCACGGCATCCAGGGCTTCCTTTCTTTCGATGGGCAGATCCGTCATGATCATTTTCTGGACATGGGGGAGACGTTCCGATTCGAAGAACATGTGCTCGGATCTGCAGAGACCGATACCCTGCGCTCCGTAATCTCTTGCCCTGCGTGCATCCACCGGATAATCCGCATTGGCCCACACCCCCAGACGGCGGTACTCGTCTGCCCAGCTGAGAAGTTTTTCCAACCAGGCGTCTTTTATGTCCGGTATGGTGGTTTCCAGTTTGTCGACAAATATGTCTCCTTCCGTACCGTCTATGGAAACCCACTCGCCTTCCTTGATGACGGTGTTGCCCACACGCATTTCCCGTTTGCTCATGTCGATCATTAGGGCGGAAACACCCACGACGGCTGGTTTCCCGAACTGTCTTGCCACCAGGGCCGCATGGCTGGTGCGGCCGCCGCGGCTGGTAATGATGCCTTCAGCGGCCAGCATGCCGTGAACGTCATCCGGCTTTGTTTCCGGGCGTACCATAATGACTTTCTTACCTTCCTGTTTGACCCATGTTTCGGCCAGGTCTGCATCGAATGCAACCACACCGAGGGCGGCTCCAGGAGACACGTTGAGACCGGAGGCGAAGTGTTTTCCCAATTCCCTGGCTACATGAATCGCTTCGATACTGAACTGGGGGTGCAGAAAAAAATCGACCTGCTCCGGTGTAACGCGCAACACGGCTTCTTTTTTACTGATGAGTCCTTCTTCCCTCATGTCCACGGCGATACGCACGGCAGACTGGGCGGTTCGCTTGCCGTCACGGGTCTGCAACATCCAGAGTTTCCCGTTTTCTATGGTGAACTCGACATCCTGCATGTCACGGTAGTGTTTTTCCAGACGACCGGCAATATCTTCAAATTCCCTGTAGGCCTCGGGCATCTCTTCTTTTAGCTGGGAAATATCCTTGGTGAGACGGATACCGGCCACCACATCCTCACCCTGGGCATTGGTCAGGTAATCACCCTCGATTATTTTTTCACCGGTTGAGCCGTTGCGGGTCATGGCCACTCCCGTGGCGCAGTTATCTCCCATGTTTCCGAATACCATGGTGACGATAGAGACCGCCGTACCCAGATCGTTGGGGATGCCCGATGCCTTTCGATAGTCCACGGCCCGTTTTCCATTCCAGCTTTTAAATACAGCTTCCGTGGCCAGAATAAGCTGTTCGTACGGGTCAATGGGAAATTCATGACTGGCGTTGCGCCGGAATATGGTTTTGAAATCCTGGGTGATGTCTTTCCAGTCTTGTGCCGCCAGCTGTGAGTCATTTTCTACCTTGGCCTTTTTGCGGTAGTGCGTGATGACGTGCTCGAACAGGTCGTCGGGCAGACCCATGACGACACTGCCGAACATCTGGATCAAACGACGATAAGCATCGTAGACAAAACGCTCGTCATTGGTGAGTTTGATCATGCCTTGGGCGGTCTCGTCGTTGAGGCCTATGTTGAGCACGGTATCCATCATACCCGGCATGGAGAATTTGGCGCCGGAACGACAGGAGACAAGCAGGGGATTGTCTGCGGACCCAAATTTCTTACCGGTCTCTTTTTCAACGACGCGCAGGGCTTGAACTTCCTGATCCCAAATCTCATCTGAAAAAATACTTTCTGATTTCAGATAGGCATTGCATGCTTCTGTTGTCACCGTGAACCCCGGGGGTACGGGAACCCCGATACGAACCATTTCAGCCAGGTTGGCTCCTTTTCCGCCCAGCAGGCCGCGGACGCCTTCCCAGTCACCATTCACATGCTTTTCTACTAGATGAACCTCGTTAAACAGATAAACCCACTTTTTTGCCATAATGAATACCTCCCAATAACATCTTGTACCTAAGATGAGCGTTTCAAATTTTAAGGATATAGGCTCTGAAATAATTTTAAAGGATTTGATTCATTTTAATTAACAGAATATCCATCTTTTTTAAATCCCCAAAAGATATCTATAAAAATTGATCACAGACGTATTAATATGTATAGTTATTTGGATCATCCTCAAAAGAGTTGATCCAAATTTGGGATTCAAGGATTCCAGAGGTCCAGGGTTCAAGTGAGATGAAGCGAGGTATCAGCTAAATACTTAAGAATTATAAATAGTTATCATCATAGAGGGAGGTTTTATTCGTATGGCAGCTGAAAACGATATTGTGTTGATCTATTATGAAGAAAACCCACTGGTCTTTGCACGCATTGAAAGTATTCTGCCGGATGCAAGACCCGACTGGTACCATGTAAAAGTTCTCTTGCTTCAGGTGCCCCCCCAGGTGGTCACGTGGATTTTAAGAGACATCTATATCAATGGCGAAACATTCACCATGGACGGCAAACAGATGCGACTCGAACTGGTGGAACCACCGGAATCGGAGACAGACATCTCCAGACAAGATCCAGCCGCTGAAAAGGACCCCGAATCAGATACAAAAGGTTCTGTGATATCTCTGAAGGATTTCAAACGATAGGCATACCCTGAAATGAAGATCGTCATATCAGCATCACGCCGCACGGACATCCCTGCATTTTACATGGACTGGTTCATGCAGGGGATTCGGCAAGGATTCTTTGAGGTTGAGAATCCATATCATCATAAAACCTTTTTTGTCCCGGCCTCCACGGCGGACGTGCATACGATTGTCTTCTGGTCAAAAAATTTTGATTCCTTCATTACCGGGGGGTATGGCAGGCAACTGCGGGCACATGGCTATCATCTGTTTTTTAACTTCAGTCTCAATTCCGAATCTGTACTGCTGGAACCCGGCCTGCCACGGCTGGCAGAGCGTCTGACGCAGCTGGAATATCTTTGTGATCAATATGGGCCGGAGACCATCAACTGGCGATTTGACCCGGTTTGTTTTTTTACTACAGAGACCCATGAGATTCAGGATAATCTGAAAGATTTTTCCATGATCGCCAGGAAGGCGGCGGTCATGGGTATCCGTCGGTGTATCACGAGCTTTATGGACATGTATCCAAAAATCAAGAAACGGTTGACCCGGCAGCCGGATCTTGATTTTGTCCCTGTTTCCATGGAAAAGAAAATAGGTGTTCTGGAAGATATGAGTCGGATACTTGGGCGCCTGGGGATCTCGCTGCAAACCTGTTGTGAAAAGGAGTTGCTGGAACAGGTTGCGGATGCTCTGCCAATAGGCAAGAGCGCCTGTATACCCAATGACCTGATTATGAAACTGTTTGGCGGGCGTGTTTCTTTTGGAAAAGATTCCGGACAGCGGGTAAAAGCAGGTTGTGGCTGTTTTAAATCCGTGGATATCGGTTCCTACAACCGGCAGCCCTGTCATCATAACTGTTTGTATTGCTATGCAAACCCTGCCTAAACTGAGAGATTGTCGATCTTACCGCATCTGCCGTGTCTGATGCCATACCGCATAGGTCACTATTGGGTCTTCGCTCTTCAAGCTACGGCCCAACAAGAGCGGAACGGTATCTTCCTTGCATCTACGGCAACCTCAACAATCTCTCAGTTTAGGTAATTAAAGTATATTTTTCTTGACAGTTCCGATTGTCTTTTTAAGTTTGAGAAAAATAAAAATTAAATCGACGAGTTAATGGTTTTGTTGATAAGGTAGTAGCACAAAATGCATATCGGAAACATTAAATTAGACAATATCACGGTCCAGGCTCCCCTGGCCGGTATTACAAACCTGCCCATGCGCCTGATCGCAAAGGAGGCGGGGTGCGGTCTTGTTTGCTCGGAGATGATCAGCTCCAATGGGCTTGTCCATCAATCCGGAAAAACCGAGAAGCTCCTGGAAAGTATTCCAGAGGAAAAACCCCTCTCGGTGCAGATTTTCGGGTCGGACCCGGACATTATGGCTGCAGCGGCAAAAATCGTCGAATTATCCGGTGCCGATATTCTGGATATTAACTTTGGTTGTTCTGTGAAGAAAATATTGAAAAGTGGATCCGGGGCGGCTCTGATGAGGCAACCCGATCTGGCAGAGGCCGTTCTCAGGTCGGTCCGCAGAGCGATCAAGATACCGTTGACAATTAAAATCAGGACCGGCTGGGAAAAGAACGGAAAGGATGCGCGAATCATTGCGGCAATCGCGGAGAGGGAAGGGGTGGATGCCATCGCAATTCATCCCCGACTGGCGTCACAAGGGTTTAAGGGCCGGGCGGACTGGCAGGTCATATCAGACATCAAGCAAGAGATATCCATACCGGTCATGGGCAACGGCGACATTGTCAGAGCCCGGGACGCGATCCAGATGGTGACGGAAACCGGCTGCGATGCTGTCATGGTGGGGCGGGCAGCCATCGGCAACCCATGGATTTTCGGACAGATAAACGCTTTGCTGGAGGACCGTGATTTTCCGGTAACCGACCTCGCAAGCCGATTCCGCATGATGAAACGCTACCTGGGGGCTTCCGTGGTTTATTTTGGTGAGAAACACGCCTGCTACATGATGCGCAGCAGACTTGCCTGGTTCGTGAAAGGATTGCCCCATGCCAAATACTTTCGCGAATCCATCAAACACATATCCACTGAAAAGGAAGCCCTGGAAGTGATCGAGGGGTACCGGGAATCGTTAAAAATATCCACTGAAACTGAAACCTCATTTGAGCGATTGTCGAGGTTGCCGTAGCTACAAGGAAGATGCTGTTTCGCTCTTGTTGGGCCGTAGCTTGAAGAGCGAAGACCCAATAGTGAACTATGCGGGATGGCATCTGACGCTGTAGATGTGTTAAGATCGACAATCCCAACGGGTTTATAATTTTAAGAATTCATCCACCAGCGCCAGAACCTGTGTGTGGCGCACGCATTTCATCTGCATCGGTGTGCTTTTCACGGTATTGATCCGGGTGCTGCGCCTGAGCCTGTCGTCTGGGGAAAAGAAAGGACAATCACTATGAATCTTGATCTTCTGAGGAAAAAGCGGGGATTTATCTGCGACATGGACGGTGTTATCTACCACGGGGACCAATTGTTGTCGGGGGCACAGACTTTTGTGGAATGGCTCAAAAAGGAAAACAAGAAATTTCTGTTTCTGACCAACAGCAGCGAGAAGTCCCCGCGGGAACTCAAGGAAAAACTGGATCGACTCGGCATTCATGTGGAGGCGACCCATTTTTATACCAGCGCCCTGGCCACAGCCAGTTTTCTCACATCTCAGCGTCCCAACGGCAGTGCCTACGTCATCGGTGAGGCGGGGCTAATCAACGCACTGTATGAGACGGGTTTCTCCATGAACGAAATCAACCCGGACTACGTGGTGGTGGGAGAGAGTCGTTCTTACAGCTATGAAAAGATCGAACGGGCCGTACGACTTGTCCGAAACGGGGCCAAACTCATTGGTGCCAACCCTGACCTGACGGACAAGTTGGGCAAGGACTTCGCCCCTGCTACCGGCGCACTGATTGCCCCCATCGAACTGGCCAGTGGCACGAAAGCCTACTTCGTGGGAAAGCCCAACCCGATCATGATGCGTCACGGCAGAAAATTACTGGGTTGCGAGCGGGAGGACACGGCCATTGTCGGTGACCGGATGGACACGGATATCATCGCTGGCATCCATTCGGATATCGATACCGTGCTCGTGCTCAGCGGGGTCACCAGTGAAGAAGACCTCAAGCACTTTGCCTATCATCCGCGATATGTTCTTTCCGGGGTGGGAGATATTCCGGGCGTTTAGGTGAATCACAACATATTGTGTTATTATTCCTTGACTTACAACATATAGTGTAGTATAATACGAAAAAATTTTTAAACTATAGCAAGCCTACCTCTGAACCGTGACAATATCATGATTATAGAGGTTATAAAAATGTTTATTCAAACCTCCCAAAGAGACCACCAGTCGCTTAAGAGGTTTTTTTGTTTTGGTATATAGAGGCGGGTCAATACGATTTTTTCATCCGATTTTTCAAATCATACGAAAGAGGAGGATTGAAGAAAATGAGGACAATATCGATTGCCAATCAAAAAGGCGGCTGTGGTAAGACGACCACTGCCATCAATTTATCCGCCTGTCTTGCCCACAGAGGTAAAAGAGTGCTTCTAATCGACATGGATCCACAAGGTCACGTTGCATTGGGGCTGAATATTGACACCAAAGAAAGAGAGAATACAGTCTTCAGTATCCTAAAGCCTTCCAACGGCAGCCGATTATCGCTTGCCGATCTGTCTGAAAACGTTTCAAAAAACCTTGATGTCGTGCCAGCAGATATATCACTCAGCACCCTGGACCAGCACCTTTCAATGGTAGAGGGAAGAGAGACCCGCTTAAAACAAGCCATCAGGCGGGTCCACACATTGTATGACATCGTTATCATAGACTGCCCACCGAGTCTTGGATTGTTGACCTTTAACGCGCTTATTGCCGCATCAGAAGTGTTCGTTCCCATAGAGATGAGCTTGTTTTCCTTGCATGGGATCAGCAGACTCATGGAAATCATCGCGTCCATCAAAAAGAAAACAGGACATGAAATTCAGACAAAGGTTTTTGGAACGATTGTTGATAGGCGGACAAGAATTTCGAGGGAAGTTTTGGAAAATATGAGAAACCATTTCAGTGACACCATGTTTGAAACGGTCATTCGTTCCAATGTCACCTTGAAGGAGGCCGCTGGGTATGGAAAATCGATCCTCGATTATTCAAAAAAGGCGAGCGGGTTCAAAGATTATATGATGCTGGCCGAGGAGGTTCTTTTAGAAAAAAGAACGGGACACAGCTTGTCTGTCGAGGATCACGAATCGATGATCTTAAAATCGAATCTGGAAAAACGATTTTCCTATTATGGACCCGATGCAAAATCCGTGAGGATCGGAGGCAACTTTAATAATTGGAACCCAAGCGATGCGTTTCTTATGGAACGTGATGAAACTGGCATGTGGACAAAGAATGTCTTCCTCAAGCCGGGCACCTATCAATACAAATTTATTGTCGATGGTGAATGGGTCCAAGATCATAATAATTCGAAGTATATAGATAATGCCTATGGCGGCACTAATTCGGTTCTGGAAATCGGGTAAAAGGATATCCTAAATGGAAAAAAAGAGTCTTGGCAGGGGGCTTGAGGACATTGCGGATATTTTTATATCACAGAAAAAGGATACGATTCCTCCCGATGAGTCATTTTCGGAAAACCCGAGGGGGGTGGCCGGAGAATCCTGCCCCGGTCATTCTTTTGCAGCGTCAGAGGGGAACATGTCTTTCTCTGAGGACGATATTATAACGGTAATAGATGAAAGACTCAAAGTGACTCGAAATTGCCCCAAGACCAGGCACCCATTGAAGCATGATCTCTCAGGAAGGGATGATGACCTCCGGGCTGGAAATATGCAAAACACTCCGGAAGAGTGCCCGGATCTCTTTGAAATTACAGAACATGTGACCAGCAAAAAAAAATTGGGATACTTCAATACACCCCATGTGCAACAGACCATAGTAAAAACACTTAACCAGCATCTTCGTCAGAATTACAGTATAAAGAATATTGAGTTGGTAAAAGTGAATGAGGTGTCCTGCCCAGGAATAAAAAATATAGTTGAGGAGACTATTTCTATCTATATCAAAGAGAAAGAAAACCGTTAGAAACGGTTCCATCCACTTTCCTTCGACCTTAGACATCATATTCTCTATAGAAGCATCGATCCGCAACGGTCCTTCGAGCGTGGAACTGCCGGTTGGCAAAGCGATGACCTATATCAAAGACAGGTACGGATGCATATTGTCGTTAAAATGAAATTTGGTGCCCACCTGTATGGCATGGCTACTGAAAACTCGGATATTGATTATAAAGGTATATTTCTGCCTTCAAAGGAAGCGGTGCTGTTGGGACGCATTCCGAACAAGTACACCCATTCAACTGGAAGAAGTTTATCAAAGAATACGAAAAATGACATAGATGTAGACCTGTATTCATTGCATTACTTCATAAAATTGGCCTGCAGAGGAGAAATTGTTGCATTCGATATGCTCCATGCACCTGATAATATGATTTTAAAATCATCCAATGCATGGAAAACAATCGTAAAACACAAGCATAAATTTTATACCTCCAATTTGAATCCCCTAAAAGAGTATGTCCGGCGACAAACAGCCAAATATGGGATAAAAGGATCGAGAATAAACGCGGTCTTGGACGTATTAGGCGTATTGAAAAAGGAAGATCCTTCAAAGAAAATGAGTGATATCTGGTATAAATTACCCAGAATCGAGCATTGCCATGATGTCGTTCCAAAAGCGAACGGCATCAGTCAGTACAAGGTTTGTGGCAAATCATTTCAAGAGACGGTAAGAATAGGATATGTAATTCCAATCCTTGAGAAATTTTTCGATGATTTCGGGAGTCGCGCCAGATCGGCGGCTGAAAACCAACATGTTGATTGGAAAGCGGTTTCGCATGCACTTCGGGCTATCTACCAAACCAGGGATATCCTAACCGAATCCAACATTACCTTCCCATTGAAAGAAGCCCCTTTTTTAATGAACGTAAAACAAGGTAAGCTTGATTACCTAACAGGCGTTGCACCTCTGCTTGAATCACTTATGGATGAAGTTGAAGAACTATCATTGTCAAGCCCACTCCCTGAAGCTGTTGATGAAAAATATTGGGAACAGTTTGTTTGCGATACAGTAGAAAATAAATTGTTTAGATGATTTAATGTCCACGATTCCACCCACCTTGACATTTTAGGATCTGCACGCATTTTATGTCCAAAAACATACCCCTATTTCAATCCAACTGGAGGAGTGCAAAAAATGGCCGTGAAAACCGAAACCCATGAATTCAAGACTGAAATTAAACAGCTGCTGAACCTGATCATCAACTCGCTTTATTCCAACAAGGAAATCTTTTTGCGTGAGCTGATTTCCAATGCCTCTGATGCGATCGACAAACTGCGTTTCAAAGCCCAGACTGAAGAAGGGATATTGGGAAACGACACGGAATTCAAAATTAAAATCCAACGCGATGCGATTAAAAACACGCTGACTGTTGAGGACAATGGGATTGGAATGACCTACGCCGAGGTGCTCGAAAATATCGGAACCATCGCCAAGAGCGGCACCAACGATTTTCTGCAGGCCATGGCGCAGCTTAACAAAGACGCTACGCTCACCCCGGAGCTGATCGGTCAGTTCGGCGTTGGATTTTACAGCTCGTTTGTCGTGGCCGACAAGGTGACCCTGTTGACAAAGGCCAGCGGCGAAGCACAGGCGGTATGCTGGGAATCCCACGGTGACGGGGAATATACGATCACAGAGGCCGAGAAAGACACGCGTGGCACGGTGATTACCCTATATCTGAAAAAAAAGGAAGAAGGCGACAAGGATTTCACCGACGAACGAACGATTCGCAACATTGTCAACCAGCATTCTGATTTCGTGTCGTATCCTATCGTGATGGATGTGGAGAAAGAAGAGCCGCTTCCGGAAGTCGAGCAGATCAAGGATAAGGACGGCAAACCGATCGGGGACACCACCCGGAAGGTGATCACAGAAGAGACGCTTAACTCCATGAAGGCCATATGGGCGAAAAATAAAAAGGATGTCAGCGACAAGGCACACGAAGAGTTCTACCAGCACATCAGCCACGACTGGAATCCGCCTTTGGAAAAACTCCATATGAAACTGGAGGGCACCACCGAATACACGGCCCTGTTATACATCCCGTCCAAAGCCCCGTTTGATCTTTTCAACCCGGAATCCAAACACGGGGTGCATCTATACTGTAAACGCGTATTCATCATGGACGATTGTAAAGAACTCATGCCGGAATACTTCCGGTTTGTAAAAGGTGTGGTTGATGCACCGGACCTAAATCTCAACATCAGCCGTGAAATCCTGCAGCAGGATCGCCTGGTGCGCAACATCCGCCGTAACCTGGTAAAAAAACTTTTTGAACTGCTGAAAAACATGGAAGCGGAAAAATACGAAAAATTTTGGGAAGAATTTGGCGCTGTTTTCAAGGTTGGCGTGCATACTGACGTTGAAAACCAGAAAAAGATTGCCGAGCTTCTGCGCTACAAGACTACAAAATCCGACGGCAAGTGGAAGTCGCTGCAAGCTTATATCGAAGGTATGCCACCGGAGCAGAAAGAAATCTACTACATCACAGGTGATAACATGTCGGCACTGATCAACAGTCCGCTGCTGGAACAACTCAAGTCCAAAGATATCGAGGTCCTGCTGATGACCGATCCCATTGACGAATGGGTCACGCAGGCGCTGACCGAATACGACGGCAAGAAGCTCAAGAGTGCTGAAAAGGGTGATCTGGATTTGGACAAGGTCGACGAAGATACCAAGGGCAAGTTCGAAACCCTGTTCAAGCACATACGGATACAGTTGGAAGACGCCATAAAAGAGGTGCGTCCGTCCACGCGCCTGACCGATTCCGTGGCCTGCTTGTCCGGTGACAGCTATGACATGAGCGGCTATATGGAAAAGATCCTCAAAGCTACTGGCCAGGAGGCGCCGCAAACCAAACGTGTGCTGGAACTCAACATGGCGCACCCGGTCATGGAGAAAATCCATGCCATGTTCGAAGCCGACAAAGACGACGCCAAGCTGAGCGAATATATTCGCCTGTTGCTTGATCTGGCCGTTATCGGCGAAGGCGGCAAGGTGGATGCCCCATCTAAATTTTCGAAAATCGTCGGAGATCTAATGGCAAAGGCATAAAAAGCCGCTGACATAGACGCCCAGGAGCCGGGGCTACATATCGCCCTCTATCTGCCGAGCCGCGGCACAGGCTATGTCTGTGATCCAGCGCCCGGTCGTCATACTGCCGCACCGATGGCTCGCATTGATGGTGGCCCCGGTGAGTATGCTCCCTATCCTGAAATGAAGATTGGAAATTTTGAGCGTTACGAATACAGCGGCAAAGGACTCATCAGTGCAAACGCTTCTGCCTACCTTCAAGTTGGTGCCAGCGAAGGGGTTTGCTTGATGCCGATGATGTTTTTCGGCAATTTCCCGTTGCTGGATTTTATTAATGCAGTTACTGGCTGGGATGCGGATACGGCTTCTCCTACTGATGAAACCTTGGAGAAGCTCGGTTTAGGGCAACTCGTGGCCGAATTTGGTTAATTCAAAAGCTGCAAGTATAAGTGGTCTGTCGTCAAAAATAGGGTGAATTCTAATACCCCCAAATCCGTTGATATGTCTGACCTATCGATGGTTTCAGTACTACCCAATATGATCCCGTAGTGAATGCATATATTTCCCGTATTGAATTCAGTTGAATTTATGGCATGCTGGAGATCACCCACGATGTTGTGTGGTATCAGGTAATATTCGACCTGCGCTGAGGGATTTTTTTCTCGATCTGCACCAATCTTTTGCGGATCAAGGGTTTGCAAAAAGCCTCGACAGATCCACTGGTATGCCTACGGTTTTTGCAAACCCTCCTTCATCAAGAACTCGGCACATCTCTTCGGGAAAAATCGCTCAGTTCAGGTCCGAGTTAAGGAGACCTGTCATGAATGGACTACTGTTTATCGATGACGAAGAAGGCATCCGTCGATCCATTGTCAGGGCCCTGGACAAGGAGTCCTACGAAGTGTTTACTGCCGGTGACGGAAACAGCGGCATCGACATGCTGAAAAAGCATGTGGCGCGCATCAGCACGGTCATATCGGATTTTCGCATGCCGGGAATCGATGGGTTGCAGACCCTCATGGCTGTTTACAAACTGAATCCGGAGATCACCCGCATCATCCTGACGGGGTATGCATCGGTGGAGACAGCCATCGAGGCAACCAACCAGGGCATCGACGGATTCCTGACCAAGCCTTTTGACAACATGGAACTCAGGGCCAAGATCCACGACATATCGGTTCGGAAATATCTCCGTCAGTTTGTTCCCGAGTCGGTATTTCAGGAGATAAACAATTCGGCCGGCATATTGAAGCCGAGGTATCACGAAGTCTCGATACTCTTTTCAGACATCCGTGGTTTCACGAGAATGTCCCGGGATATTCCACCGGAGATGCTGGCCCATTACCTGAATGATCACTTTTTTACCCCCATGGGTGAGATTGCCCACACCTTTCACGGAACTGTGGACAAACACATCGGTGACAGCATGATGGTGGTTTACGGTGTGCCACTTTCCCGCGAGGATGACCCGGTTATGGCGGTCCGATCTGCTGTGGCTATGCAGGCAAAAGCCCGGAAGATCAATGAGGGTCTCAATCAAAAAAATGGATTTCGATTGAGGCTGGGGATCGGTATTTCCACGGGCAAGGTTTTTTCGGGTGTTTTGGGGTCTGTGCGAAAAAAAGAGTTTACCTCCATTGGTATGGCAGTCAACATCGCTGCCCGACTGCAAGGGTTGGCCCGGGAAGGCGAGGTCCTGATTACGGCAGATACGCTGGCCCGCCTGCCGGAAAAAATCATCGCCCGACCCCTTGAGCCCGTGTTGGTCAAAGGCGTGGATAAACCCATCAAAATATACAGGGTCGAACCGTAACAGCGAGAACATTTTCAGTGCCGGATCGACTGCCCTCGTCGAAGTCTTGATGCAGGATACGCTTCAAAGTGGATTTATTCCCCATTTAAATTTACCTTGGATTCTGATACTACGTTGAGGAGCCTAAAAGGCTGGGAAGCTGGGATGTTGCTATCCGCGGGAAGTTGTCAGCTACCCTCGAACCCTTGTATCCCCCTCGGACCCTCAAACCCTGTATTAAAGGAGGCTTTCCATGCAAGAACAGATCGTTTTCGGTGCAGGCACCATCCCCGTAACCCTTCCGGACAATGTTATAACCGCTCCCCCGGGTCTTTCAACCACCTTGACAGCGACAGAAGATATCCAGGGTACCATTCAGAAAGCGCTTCAGAACCCGCTGGGCCGACCACCGCTGCATGAACTCGTGGCACCTGGTTCACGGGTGACCATCGCTTTTGATGATCCCACGGTGCCTTGTTTTGCGCCGGTGTGGGAACCCGCTATAAAACTGGTTATTGCGGCACTGGAAAAAGGGGGTGTCAAGCGTTCCAACATAACACTCGTGAGTGCCGGTGGCATCCATAGAAAATTTACGCGTCTCGAACTGGCGAGAATTATCGGTGAAGACCTGGTGAAGGAATTCGGTTACCGGCTGATCTGCCATGACGCCGAAGATCAAAACAATCTGTCATATCTTGGTAGCACTCAAAACGGGTATGACGTTGAGATCAACAAACTGGTAACGGAGTCGGATCTCACCGTGTATATCAATACTGTGGTGTGGCGGGGATTCAACGGGGGCTGGAAGTCAATCTGTGTTGGGCTGGCATCGTACCGGTGTATCCGGTGGCATCACACACCCGACAGCATGTCCATGTCCATGAATAAGAACAGGATGCACGAAATTCTGGATGAGATGGGAGAACTGGTGGAGGAAAGCATCGGTAAAGATCGATTGTTCAAGATCGAAACGATCCTGGCAAATCCTCTCCAGGTGCATACTGTATGGGCAGGGGGTATCTCCGAGTGCCGGCAGGCTGCCCTGGAACTGATGAGGTCGGAACTTAGACCCCGGCGGGAGATTTTGAAGGAGAAAGCCGATATTGTCTTGTACGGCATACCCAACTGGAGCCCTTATGCGGCCTTTTCGGTTATGAATCCCATGCTCACCATGCTTTCCACTGGTCTTGGTTACTTCGGGGGTGTTATCGAGGCCATGGGAAAACCCGGCTGCACCGTTATTCTGGCGAGCCCGGTTCCCGATGTCTGGCACCATGAGCACCATCCCACCCACCGGGAAATCTGGGAAAAAATTCTGCCAACCTACCGGGACCCCTATGAGATTGTCGATCTGTTTGAAGAGGACTTTGCCCACCGACCGGAATATATCTACAAGTACCGGCATTGCTATGGATTTCACCCCATGCACGGCATCATGGTGACCCATCCCTTGAAGCGGCTGCGGCATGCCGGGCATGTCATCGTGGCGGGGGCCGAGAATCCTTCCCTGGTGAGTCACGTCGGTTTCGAGCCTGCCCAGACAGTGGAAATGGCCATTGACATGGCCCGGGAACGGCACGGAAAGGATGCGTCTGTGGCGTTTGTGAAGTATCCGCTGCTGGCGTGCAGGGCATAGAACGCACACGTGGGTTCTATGCAGGGTTTTAGGGTTGGAGGGGGATACAAGGGTCTAATAAGCTGTAAGCTTTAAGCGGCTTAGTGCTTACAGCTTATAGCTCAACTTTCGGGATTCGGCGAATGCGAAATGAATAATCCCCTGGCGCTTTGCGAACTCGCCGCAAGGGCACCTAACATCAGCGCCGGCCATATGGTTAAACAGGCATCGTTATCAATGAGCGTGTTTTCATATTGGATTGTTCATTATCATGCGCTGATGTAGGTCCTAATTGGCTCAGACAGCCCAAATCGCCATTGGATCACCCATTTCGCTCTATCTGTTGTGAAACCCGAAAGTTGAGTTATCGCTTATGGCTTCATGTAGGACGCCGAAACCGTGGTGTCGATACCGCCGCGGGATGTAAAATCGCCGGTCACTTTCATGGACTTGGGTTTCAGCATGGTCACCAGATCGTCCAGAATTCGGTTGACGACATGCTCGTAAAAGATTCCGACGTTTCGATATTGCATCAGATAATATTTGAGAGATTTCAGCTCGACGATTTTGCTGTCCGGGATATACTGAATGGTGATACGGCCGAAATCGGGTAGACCGGTCATGGGGCAGACGGATGTGAATTCCGGTTGCCGGATAGTGATATCGACATCCCGTTTGCCTTGGTATTGATAATCGATGGGATCGATCATATTCCTGCTGATGATGTCAGGACGTTCGATGGTGTAATGGGTTGTATATTGATCGGATTGGGGGCTCATGATATACCTTTCAGTAAAATTGTCTATACACGTTCCAAGTGAGTTCTGTCCTAATAGACCTGTGTAACTTTGTCAAACCTAAGTTGTGCTGTCTTTTGATTACCAACGTCGATAATAAAGGTGATATCTATGGCCAGTATGGATGAGCAAATTCTAAAAGCGACCAAGGAGATTGTTGTCAAATTTATTGAAGCCGGAAGGGTTTCCCCTGCCGGTTTCCACGAGACTTTCAGGAGTGTGCACCTGACCATTAAGGAGACGGCGTTGGGGCTGCTCTCCGAAGAAGACTAAAAAGTGGTCGTAAAACCTCCCCTCGAATACAATTTCTGCGTTGGACGAAAGTATTCAATCCTCGAAATACCATATGTATTCCTGCGGTTAAACACTCCCGTCCGCCTTGAACTTGAATCCGATTGAAGTTTTTACGACCACTTTTATATTTAAACTTTAAATTATCTAAATCAATGGGTCTATCAGATTTGTCAAAGAACCACTTTGGCCTGGATATGTTGAAGTGAGGTTGTTGCAGCCGCACGGCGTCGGACCATGAAACTGTAGTTTGCTACTGCGAATGGTTCGCAACAAAGCGGATGCAGCAAGATCGCTTCAACATGCCTGGGTCAATGGGCGGATGCCCAGTTATTACCGATCTCAATATTCACCTTCAATGGTACGTTCAGATCCCATACCGATTCCATTTTCTCTTTGATAAGGGCGGATGCGGCATCGATTTCTTCGGGGGGGACCTCAAAAACCATTTCGTCGTGAACTGAAAGGAGCATGGCGGTTTTCATGTTTCGGGACCGCAGTTCGTTGTCTACATTAATCATGGCGACTTTGATCAGGTCGGCGGCGGTACCCTGGATGGGCGTATTGATGGCAGTTCGTTCTGCAAACTTCCGTTCGTTTACATTCTTGCTGTTGATTTCTGGAAGGAGGCGAATCCTGCCTAAAAGTGTGGTGGTTTGCCCGGATTTTCTCGTATCGTCCACAATCTTTTCAATGAATGTCTTGACACCTTTGTATCTGCCAAAATAGTTGTCGATATAGGCTTTGGCCATCTTCTGGCTGATGTTGAGTGCTTTTGCCAGCCCAAAGGGGCTCATGCCGTATATGATACCGAAATTGATTATCTTGGCCTGCCTGCGCAAGTCCTCAGTGATAAAAGATGGGAAAACCTGGAAAACCTCCGAGGCGGTTCGGGTATGAATGTCCTCTTCTTCCTCGAAGGCTTTGCTCAGGATTTTGTCTTCAGAATAATGCGCCAGGATACGCAGTTCGATCTGAGAATAATCCGCCGACAGCATTTTCCAGCCGGATTTCGGGATAAAGGCTTTCCGGATTTCTTTGCCCTCTTCGGTTCTGATGGGGATGTTTTGAAGATTCGGGTCGGAGCTGCTGAGCCGTCCGGTTGCGGCGACAGTCTGGTTAAAAGAGGTGTGGATGCGGCCTGTTTCCGGGTGGATGAGCTCCATCAGCGCGTCTGCATATGTGGACTTGAGTTTTGATAAGGTTCGGTTCCGCAATATCAGCTTTGGCAGTTCGTGGTGTTCGGCAAGGGTTGTGAGAACTTCAACATCTGTTGAATAGCCGGTCTTTTTTTTGGTTTTTTTCTGGACAGGAAGGCCGAGTTTTTCGAAAAGAATCCTGCCCAGCTGCTGTGTTGAGTTAATATTGAAAGATTCATCGGCGAGTTCATAGATGGTCTGTTCAATCGCTTTGAGTTGATGATCAAATGTTGTGGAAAGCTCCTGGAGTTTATTCTTGTCTACCGTAACCCCGGTCATCTCCATGCCTTTCAGCACGGAGACCAGGGGCATTTCCACCTCCTGGAAAAGCGTTGAAAGGCCCAGGGTTTCCATTTTCTCATTCAGAACATGATATGCCATGAGTGTGATATCGGCATCTTCGCAGGCATAGGGAGCGGCTGCTTCAATGGGTACCGTGTCAAATGTGGCGGCATTTTTGCCTTTTTTGCCGGTGAGATCTTCATAGGTAATGGTTTTGTGGTCGAGAAAGTCGAGTGCAATCTGATCCAGGCTATGGGCTCGTTTGGAAGGATTGATAAGATAGGATGCGAGCATGGTGTCGAAGACGATGCCGTTCAGCTTTATCCCGTGCCTGTCAAATACAATCCAATCATATTTAATGTTCTGACCCAGCTTGGGGAGCGCTGGATCTTCGAGGACAGGCTTCAGCAGCTCCAAAACCTTTGCAAGTTCTAGCTGACTGGGAACACCCAGGTACCGATGCGTGCAGGGAATGTAGAAGGCTTCATCCTGCTGGATAGAAAAGGAGATGCCTACAATCTGCGCCAGCATCGGGTTAGTGGAGGTCGTTTCTGTGTCGACCGATATAAGCGGGGCTGTTTCGAGTCGTGTGATCAGTGCCGTCAGGGCATTCATGTCCTGGATGGTATGGTATTGTTTTTTACTGAGATCGGTTTTTTTGGGGAAGCGTCGCTGCAGTTGCGTGAATTCAAGCTCCTTGAAAAGATCCGCAAGGGTCGAGTTGTCCGGTTCACCGATCTTGAGGTCTGCCAAACGATAATGGATGGGGGCCTGGGTGTTCAGTTTGACCAGGTCTCTGCTCAACAGCGCCTGGTCCTTGTATTGGATCAGGTTGTCATGCTGTTTTTTCTTGGTGATGGTATGCACCTGCTCATAAAGGTGTTCCATACTCCCGAAGGTCTGGATCAGGGACAATGCTGTTTTGGGCCCGATACCTGGCACCCCGGGAATGTTGTCGGAAGCATCGCCGGACAATCCCATAACATCGATCAACTGGGTGGGCGTGATACCGCTTGCTTGAATGTCCTTCAAATCCACGATGACATCTTTCATGGGATCCCAGGTAATGACACGAGGGGAGATGAGCTGTTTCAAATCCTTGTCGCCGGTTACAATCACGATGAAATAACCCTCTTCTTCAGCGTTTTTGGTGGTGGTGCCGATCAGGTCATCTGCTTCGTAGCCCTGTATCCCGAAGGACGGGATATTGAATGCCTGGGTGACTTGGTGAATGTAGGGGATCTGGACAGACAGTTCTTCCGGCATGGGTGGGCGATTGGCCTTGTAGGGCTCGTACATGTCGTGCCTGAACGTCGGCCCTTTGCTGTCGAAGAACATGACCATTCTGTCCGAGATTTTTTCTTCCAGAAGTTTCATGAGCATCCGGGTAAAACCGAAGACCGCATTGGTGGGAAGGCCTTTTGAATTCGTGAGACCGCGGATGGCGTGAAAGGCCCGGTAGATATAGCCACTGCCGTCAATGAGAAAAATGGTTTTGTCCGGGGCAAAAGGGAATTTTTTGGATACGGTCGGGGTCATGTAAGAACTCCAGTTGGATTGTTCATTGTCATGTGCTGATGTAAGGTGTCCTAATTGGATCAAACAGCGCAAATCGCCATTGGATCACCCATTTCGCTCTATCTATGGTGAAAACCGAAGTTGTGTAACGATGGGTCTGAGGATTGAAGTGACGAAATGTTCGTTGTATTTATTGCGTTGCCTTCGTCAAAAGATATTCTGCTTTAACACACTGCTGTTTCATCAATCCTGGAACCCTTTTATCCCCCTCAGACCCTCCAACCCTTTCTTTTACCTATAGCCCCAACTCATTCGCAATTCCCTGCATGGCTTCCAGGCTGAGAACAACAAAATCGTTCAGGGGCATACCCATTTTTTCACATTCCATAATTCTCTCACGGCTCACTGCCCGGGCAAAATGTTTCGTTTTCATACGTTTGGTGATTGATTTGGGTTTGACACTGGCAAGTTTCTTGTCCGGGTAGACCAGGGCAGTGGCGACGATCAAGCCGGTGATGGTCTCCGCACATGTCAGGGCGTACTCGAACCGGGTTGTCCGCTCAAGCCCCAGACCTTCGGCATTGTGTTTTTTTATGACATCCAGGATTATTGGCATTACATTTTTTTCGGCAAGGATCTTCTCTGTTTCTATGCCGTGAGTGGCGGAATCTTCGCCCGTGATCTGGTAATCCAGATCGTGGAGCAAGCCGGAAAGACCCCAGACGGTTTCATTTTCAGCATATTTTCTGGCCAGGGAACGCATAATGACTTCGGTTGCGACACAATGAGAAATGAGCCTGGGATTTTGAAGATATGTTTCAAGAAGCGTCATGGCTTGGTCCCGTGTAATACCGGCATCGGTGTTGGTTGACATGCGTGTTCTCCTATAATACAAAGTAAGGGTTTGAAGGTTCAAGGAAAGGAGCTGTAAGCTGTAAGCCATAAGCGGCTTAATGCTTATGGCTTACGGCTTTTTTTCTGTCTCTCCCATGTATGCTGGGACGTTAGGATGCTGCTATCCGCTTACAGTTGTCAGAAATTCTCGCACCCTCGAGTCCTGGGCCGCTTGAACCCTTTGTTTTATATAGCATGTATGGGGAAAAAGGCAAGCTCACTGGAATGGATTGTGGGCGCTGGTTGCTTTTGAACAAGGAGAAGAAAGGCTGAATATACCAGATTCTGTAAAACGTCGTCCTGCTAAAAGGGTCCGGACTCGTCGAAAAAAGGATATCCCCTGTGCATGCTGCCATGCCATAACCCCATTCAATTGGACCTGCCGGTGTGGATTCTCCATTTGCCAGGCATGCATGAATGAGAACGTCTGGGGCATGTCCTGCAATCACATTACCTGGCAGTGTCCTGACTGTGGGGAATGGAACGGATTCGGGAATCAGTAATAAGCGATAAGCAATAAGCAATAAGCTTTAAACGATAAGCGATAAACAGCTTAAGGCTTACCGCTTACAGCTCAGTGCACGAGGTCGCGATGTTCATTTGTTAGAGTTCTAGTATACCCTCGATCTCTTTGAGGGAACGGATGTGATATGCTGCGGACAGGGATCGGTTGTCGTAAGCAACCAGTGGGACCTGGGCGGTCTGTGCGGCGGTTTCATCAACTTTAGAGTCCCCCACATAGAGCATCTCATAGGGCGAAACGTTAAAATAATCGAGAAGCCGCAAAAGCTGGTCCGGATATGGTTTTGGCCGGGGAACATCATTGGAAGATACGATAAGGTCAAAATAGGGTGCAATGTCATGTTCCCTGAGAAGTGTGGGCATTGAATCTGAGCGATTGGTGGCAACGGCTGTTTTGTAGGTGGGGCGTAATTTTTTCAGGAGGGGTATCAGGGCCGGCTCCATTTTCATGGCTGCTACAAACGGCGTATAACTCAGCTGTGCTTTTACGGCTTCAGCTTTTTGGCGTGTCTCGGGGCTTTTGAACAGGTGCGCCAGGGTTTCGTTGACGGTATGCATATGGGCAAAGGTAAACTCCTCTTCCGTCATATCCGGCATACCCAGCTGGTTGCGAAGGGTGTTGTAGTAGGCCCTGTTGGACGCTGCGGTGTCAAAAAGCACACCATCGCAGTCGAAAGCGATCACTTTGTAGCTCGACATGGACACTCCTGATGAATTTTTTTATTTCGTTATTTTAAACCTGGTCCTTTGGGCCAGGCCAGCGATATTTGGATTTGTTTCGTATTTCGATATTCGGATTTAGAATTTACCACACACTGAATGTGCATAATATTAATCCCTTATAGGGTTAAAGCAGCGCCGGGCCCTTTGGACCCGGGCATCTACTTGGGTTCCATAATATTTCCGTATACTCGAATGGTGATCTTAGATTGAATCTGACTGTCCGTTGTCAGGGTGAGAAGATCCATGTAGCGGCCTTTATCCGTCTTCAGATTTTCAATGAGAAGTGTGTAACCGTTTCCTTCACCGGGCTCTCTTTTTGTCAGCGTGTACTTGATGAAGGTGTCACTCCTTGACGTCACATCAATAATCTTAAAAGGGTATTTGTCTGTAGGTACGATGGTTACCGGTACGGCGATCCGCGTTCCTGAATATCCGGTCAGACGGACATACTTTGGTTTCAGATCAACAAATTTTTCCACATGACCGGAGATGGTCAGTGTGAATTGGGGGTTTGCCGGGTCGTTGGTATGAATAATGGCGGTTTTTTTTACATCTTTTCCGTTGTAACCGCCCGTACTCAGCTTCAGGGTGACTTTTCCCTCTCCACCGGGAGGGATTTGCCTCGTAAAAGAGGTCGCTGTGCAACCTCAGCCGGTTTTAACGCTGGTAATTTTGAGTTCGGTGTTTCCTTTGTTGACCACGATGTAGTCGTGGTTGACTGCCTGCCCACTCACCACCGACTCAAACTGAAATACCGGTTCGGGTACAAAGAGGGAAGGTGCCCCGGGGTCGGTGGTGCTTTGGCCGAATACCGAAAAAGGGATCAATACCAAAAGAATTGCCCAGCCACAAATGTGTTTCATGTTCTTATCTCCCAACCCGGATAAACCGGAAAAAATTGTTTTATCACGAACGATTGTTTGGTTATAGGGGATAACAGCTTATGATAACGGCTAAAAGCACTGTTCACAAGACGGCTCAATCTAATCGGCATCCCGCCAAATGTCAAGACAATCAGCAACCACCGGTGCTATCGGTGGCTTCTGAGTTACATCATGAAAACAGGATCTACATCGATGGTTGTTTTGACGTGCCGGTTTTTCATCAGAGGAGAATTCAGGGCCATGAGCTTGCGGACATACTGGTGAAGTAATCCGGCCTGGTTGCCTTTGAACAGGATCTGCCATCGGTACCTTGAGGCTATTTTGGCATAGGGGGCTTCTATGGGCCCCATCATCACGATGGATTCCCTGAATTTTTTGTTGTTTCCAAACAATGTGTTACAGGCTTTCCCAAGGGCCTGCGCGTGGTGATAAACTTTGCTCTTGTCACGGCCGGAAAGAATGATCTGAACCATTCGAGAAAAAGGAGGATAATTCAGGTCCTTTCGAAAGGTGATTTCCTGGTCGTAGAACTGGTGCACATTCTGTTGCTTGGCGCATAGAATACTGAAATGCTCCGGGTTGTATGTCTGGAGTATTACGCTGCCGGACCTGTCCCCCCTGCCGGCACGGCCGCTCACCTGGGCAAGGAGTTGAAAGGTTTGTTCACCAGCCCTGAAGTCCGGAAAACTGAGTGAAAGGTCGGCGCAGATAATCCCTACAAGTGTTATATTCGGATAATCGTGCCCTTTGGCAACCATTTGCGTGCCGATGAGGATATCGATGCTACCATCGTTCAAGCCCTTGAGAATTTTAAGGACAGACCCTTTGTGAGCAACGGTGTCCCGGTCCATTCTGGCAATGTTTTTGTCCGGGAAGAGGTTTCTGACGATCGCTTCGATTTTTTCAGTGCCAAAGCCCAAATGGCGGATGTCGCCGATACCGCAGGAAGGGCATTTTGTGCTACCTGCCATGGAGAAACCGCAGTAGTGACAACGATAGGCATTTGATTGCTGGTGATATGTCAAAGAGATATCGCAATTTTTGCATTGGAGGGGCTTCCCGCAGGCACCACATATCGGCAGACTCGCAAATCCCCGGCGGTTGAGGAACAAGATGGCCTGTTCATTGCGCTTCAAGGTGTTCTCAAGCCCCAGAAGGAGTTCTTTCGAAAAGTAGCGTCGGTATCCACGCTGGTCTCTCATGCCGCACAAATCGACAATGGTGATGTCCGGAAGCCGGCGATTCAGGATACGCCGGGTGAGGGAGACCTGTGTATATTTACCGGTCATTGCATTGTGATAGGACTGGATGGAAGGGGTTGCTGACCCTAGAAGCACCACCGCGTTGTGTTGCTTTGCCCGGACAATGGCGACATCTCTGGCATTGTAGTGCAACGTTGTCTCCTGTTTGTAGGAAGCATCATGCTCTTCGTCCACAACGATCAGACCGATGTTTTTGACGGGTGCGAATATGGCGGAGCGTGCGCCTATGGCGATAGTGATTTCACCTCTTGCAAGTTTCAACCACTGGTCATAGCGTTCTCCAGGGGACAGCCCACTGTGCAGAATGGCTATCTGGTTGCCGAACCGTGATCGAAAACGTCTTTCCATTTGAGAGATAAGGGCAATTTCGGGAACCAGGATGATGACGGAAAGGCCCTTGTTGAGGGTTTCCAGTGCAAGCTGCAGATAGACCTCTGTTTTGCCGCTGCCGGTGACCCCCGCAAGAAGAAATGGCGCAAATTTTCCCCCCATTGCTTCTTGAATCTGTGAAACGATCTGTTTCTGTTCAATGGTCAGGGATGGCGGTGTATCCCGCTTTACCGCTTCACCAAACGGGTCGCGATAGACCTGCTTCCGTTCCACCCGGACCTGCCCGGAGGAGGCCATGGCCTTAACGATTTGCGGCGCCGTCGGTACAACTTTTTTTAATTCCTTTAATGAGACGTCATGCTCATTTTTTAGGTGGTCAATGATTCTTTTTCTTGTTTCAGATAGCTTTGCCTCGTCAGGTTTCTTGTTGGTCAGGAATACAAATTTTTCTGTTTTGGCCTGTGTCTGACCGCTCCTGAGCTTTTTTTCCTGGCGAACCCACCCCCTGTCAAGCAGGGAAAGGGTGATGGCTGTGGGAAGGGGCTGCCGGATTTTTTTTTCAAGCGCTTTCAGACTCAGGGATTCGGTCTTTAATGTGTTGAGAATGGTTGCTTCCATGGTGGTCATGATGCCCTGTTCGAGAAAGCGGCAGCCCTGCTGGGTAATGGTGAGGACGTTGTGCTCGGCAGTTGTCAATCCGCCTGGCAGCGCATTTTTAATAACCTGCCCGAGTGGATACATGTAGTAGTCCGAAATCCATTTAAAAAAAGGAACCATGGATTCTGGAAAAAGCGGTCCGTCATCCAGTACATCCAGGACAGTTTTCAGGCTCAGATCAGTGATTTCATCGGGTATCCCCAGAACATATCCGGTAACCCGACGACGGCCAAAAGGAACGATAATTCTTTTTCCCGGCGCTATCATCACTGCAAGGTTATCAGGCACAGAATACGAATATGTTCCATGGACCGGCAGCGCCACGGCGACATCGATGATTTTTTTTTCTATACGCATAGGCATTTCAGAAGGCATGAGACATGAAATGACACTTGCACGGTTCTTTGGTTGAAAAAACCGGCAAAGTCTGATAATATATTTATAACCGATTTCAGATGATTAAGGCAAAATCTTTTTACGAATAAATTTTCCATTGCGGATTCAAGGAGTTTAAACAGCCTGGAACGAACGTTTCGTTGTCAGAAAGAAAGCGTCGGCAAACGCTTTTACAAGGAGGCATACATGCGAACAATTGCAAAAAAATCCTTTGTTATGCTACTGGTGGTTGTCTTTGTAACTACCGTATTCGCTTCGAGCTCATTTGCGCAGGCGGTGTTTCAGGAAGATGAGATCACTACGGAGAACATGGTAGTGGACGCAATTCTCGTTCGACCCCTGGGTCTCTGCGCCGTCGTTTTGGGTGCAGGTCTGTTCATTATATCTTTACCGTTTTCAGCACTGGGGAAAAATGTAAAGGAAGCGGGACAAAAACTGGTGGTAGCTCCGGCAAAGTTCACTTTCACACGGCCACTGGGGGATTTATAGCATACGCTGTTGGATGACCGTTTTGTTTGAACCGGCGTTGTGAGAAGACCCCATTTCACGTGGCTGTCTGTCGACTGGCAAACCATAGGACGATCTGTTTCTAAGAAGGAGTGAATGTGGCAATACATATTGTTAACCACCCATTGATCAAACACAAGCTGGGATTCATGCGAAAACATGATGTCACGGTAAAAGATTTTCGTGATCTGGCCTCGGAACTGGCAAGTTTACTGACATATGAAGCGACCAAAGACCTGGAAACGGAAAAGAGGACAATTCAGGGCTGGGCCGGGGATGTCGAAGTTGAACGAATAAAGGGTAAAAAAATTACGGTTGTTCCCATTTTAAGGGCGGGTCTCGGTATGATGGATGGGGTATTGGACCTGATTCCATCGGCAAAGGTGAGTGTGGTCGGTCTATATCGGAACGAAGAAACATTGGAACCGGTAAAATACTATATCAAAACCACAAGCCACATGGATGAGCGGATCGCATTGATATTGGACCCCATGCTTGCAACCGGCGGCACCTTGTGTGCCACAATCGATTTTTTGAAAGAGTCCGGCTGTGAGAAAATTAGAGGCATTTTTATCGTGGGCGCCCCCGAAGGAATTGCAAGGGTAGAGAGAGAACACCCTGATGCCGATGTTTACGTGGCGGCGGTTGATGAAAAATTGAATGAGATTGGTTATATTCTTCCCGGGCTGGGGGATGCAGGTGATAAGATTTTTGGTACCAAATAAAAAAAAGCCCTGAATTAATTCGTTTCACGATATTATTTCAGGGCTTTTTTTATCGCTGGTCAAAGGGGACATAGTCGGTTTTTTCAGGACCCGTATAGATTTGTCGGGGACGGCACAATTTCCAGTTTGGATCGTTCATGCTCTCCAGCCATTGTGCAACCCAACCCGGTAGTCTTCCTATGGCAAACATCACCGGGAACATGTTTGTTGGGATACCGATGGCACGTAGGACAATACCGCTGTAGAAATCCACATTGGGGTAGAGATTGTGTTCGATAAAGTAGTCATCTTTTAAAGCAGCCTCTTCCAAATTTTTCGCAATCTCAAGGAAGGGGTCCTGGATGGTCAGCTTCGAGAGAAGCGTATCGCAGATATTTTTCATGATCTTTGCCCGGGGATCATAGGTCTTGTAGACCCTGTGACCGAATCCCATGAGCCGATAGGGATCATTCTTATCCCTGGCACGCTCGATGACCTGCTGTATGCTGCTCCCGTCATTTTGGATCTTCTCAAGCATTTCGACGACTGCCTGATTTGCCCCGCCATGCAGCGGGCCCCAGAGGGCGGCGATTCCAGCAGAAATGGCAGCATACAGGTTGACGCGTCCGCTGCCGACAATCCTGACGGCGGAAGTGGAGCAGTTCTGTTCGTGGTCGGCGTGCAGAATCCAGAAAAGGCGCAATGCTTTGACCACATCCGGATGGATTTTGTACGGCCGGACAGGGCTGTCGAACATCATGTTTAAAAAGTTTTCACAGTACGCAAGGTCCGGGCGTGGGTAAACAACCCGATGACCACGGGATATCTTGTAGGACATGGCCGCCAGCGTTCGGATCTTTGCCAGGAGACGGGTCACGGTGATGTCAATTTCCTCCTCCAGATTTTCAAGTTCCGGGTAGAAACTTTTTAAGGCATTGAGCATGGCAGAGAGAATTCCCATGGGATGCGATCCTCTTGGATAATGCTGGTAAAAAGAACGCATGTCTTCATGGACAAGAGAATGATCGTTCAGCAGGACTGAAAATTGTCGATGTTCTTCCCAGGTGGGGAGACGGCCGTGTATCAACAAATATGCGGTTTCCTTGAAGGTTGCATGCTCAGCCAGCTGCTCTACAGGGATACCCCGGTACCTGAGGATACCCTTTTCACCATCCATGAAGGTAATGGTACTGGTGCAACTTCCCGTGTTGCCGTATCCGACATCAAGAGTTATGAAACCGGTGTCCTGACGCAGTCTGGAGATGTCGAGGGCCTTTTCCCCCTCTGTTCCGGTAACGATAGGGAGTTTGTACTGTTTCCCATTGTAATTAATTTCGGCATATTCAGGCATGGATTTTGGTTCCTTTCTAAAACCTAAAATTACATACGTCAATTTATATATCCGGTCAAGAAGGTGATTGAAAAAGGCCCGTTATTCATCTATGATCAATTCGAAATTCATGGTTTCGATATTCGATATTCGATATTAGATATTCCAGCCCCTTTTGAGGGGGCTCCTTGAGCCCACCCACTCTGTGGGTGAGGGCTCAGTTGAGGTCGCCATGTCTTTTAGAGAAAACCTTTTAAAAAAAATCAGGATCAAGTCTCTTGGGCGGAAAATTCTCGCATCCATGGGATCTGTTGATAGCGGAAAAAGAACAGATACTCAGACTGCACGCGAGCTTCTTGGCATGAGTCCTTATAGCCTTCATAAAGAACGTGATCTGGACTTATACGTTCAAAAGACCGATGGAGAAGAATACCGCATCATCGTTCTGGGAAACGATCTGCCCATGTATTTGACGACGATAGCGGATGTCATTATGAGGAGAAGCCCAACCGTCAAGGAGATGATCAGCATTCGCAATGCCGTCAAGATACTCAACGACACAGACATCATGGTGAAAAAGGGGCCTGAAACGCTGGAAACAATCCAGAAAGAAAGTATCGATCTCCTGGATCTCAGCTACAAGAAGGCCGATCTGACAGCCATTGCTGAAGACGGCGCTGTCTCACTGAAAAATGCCTACCAGGATGGTGTTATAGAGTGTCTCTCCTTGTTTGGAGAGCTTCTGGGGTTTCAGCACCCGCCAAAAGAGCTGACAGTCGAACATTTTTATATCAGTGGATTGTCTACCAAAAAACCGAAAGAAGGGATGTTTTTTGGCCCTATGGTTCTTTATGGAAAGATGCATAATGAACTGAAATTCATCGAAGGGAGTCTGTCGGTTTCAGATAAGGGAAAGATTGAATGGGTACGCCAGGTGGCCAAGGGTATGGCGACCGCCTCGGTTGAGGGACCCGATGTGTTTCAAACGCTCATTCAAGCCGTATTATAGCGTTTACCAGAATGATGATACGAAACGGCTTTGGCAAATAACGCCAAACAATCGCTCAAGCTTTCAAAATTGTATATAATAACAACTCATTATCTATACTTTGCCATGTTGTTTATGCAACTATAGGGTTCGGGTTAGATTCGTTTATGACCTGGTGTTTGACTTTACCAGGGTTCTCACATGTTTGTAGACCGCGGGATGGGTGCAGACTTCAAAATAGCTTCTAGTGGTGGGCTTCGAGAATGCAAGGGTATCTGGATGCACCTGACGAATTTTGGATTCCCTGATGACAAGGCGCTGGAACCTGCCGGAGGTCAAGGGGAACTTGCCGGTGTGTAGTTTGATATTTTTCATTTTGAGTTCGGGAAGGTCTGTCTTGAGCGTGGTCAGATTGATTTCTTTGGAGAGTTTTTTAAATCCGTCGAGATTTAGATCGATCCCATTGACATTGTATCTCAAAGAGATATCGTCTGATGTCTTGAGCATATCTTCTTCTGATTCTGTTTGGTAGACATAGAGGTTGAAGGCGGGTCTCATCTTTGAAATAATCCTGCGCAAAGGTCTCGAACAGCTCGACTGACGATCGACAATGTTAATAGCGGAAGAAATCATGATACGTTGATTTCCATCGAAGAGAAATGTGGGCGAAGATTCAAGATAGTTGATGCCGATACCGAGCTCGAGGATCGGCAGTAGATTCTTTTTGCTTTTATCGTTGTAGCGTTTGATAATAAACAACATGTTCATGGCAATACCGCATGCCCTGGCCACACCGTACCATCCTTCGGGTGTTTTCTCTCTTTCAAAAATTGCCAGGATGATGGCATCTCCCTCGATAAAAACCTTGATGGCTCCATAATCCTTGAGAATATTCGATATGGGATTGAAAAAATTGAGACTGAAATAAGAGGCGGGATTCAAACCTCTTTTTATCATCTGGTGTGTGATGTCGGTCGATCCCCTCACATCCGCCTTTATTACAACGTGGTTGATGATAGGCTTTTCATCTTCCCACTTCTCGCTGGAAAGCAGAAATTCATACAGGGTATTGTTTGCCCTGGACAGGTTGAGAATTTTATCATCCGTGGTCAAATTGATCCGATCCATTGCCTCACTGAGTACTTTGTGATTTTCAATATCCCGGTGATAGTGGGCAATCCCTTTGAGGAACCGAATCAGGTGTTTCTTTTTATCCTTTACGCCCAGGTATTCGAGTTTTTTGATCTGTTTTTTCAGCGGTCCCAGGGAAAAGGGTTTGCGGTAAATTTTTTTAAGCTGTTTGAGTCGTTTTGTGACGATCTTTCTTGATTTTGGATCGATCATGAAAAGGAGAATCTGCTGTGGCACCAAGGGGGGACAGTAAATGCGGTAAATCGATCGCATTTCATAGGACGCGGAAATTCGTTGAACCAGACGGGCTTTCTTAAATGCTTTGAAAAAATCCTGGAGGATGATTTTCTGATTGGCGGCCAGGTCTTTCAGATCATCCGTATCAACGTTGTCTGGTTCCTGCTTTTTGCTTTTCTTGATTTTCTCAAGGGTTCCAAAATAGTTCAGCAAACAGTCGATATTATCGGTCTGCTTGAGATACTTGTAGATGTCGGTTGTCTGGGTTGGTCTGTCCGAGCCGTTTAATGTGCCGTTATCTTCTTTTTGTTCTTGGGGTGAATTTTTATCAATAATCGAACGAACGAGTCGTTCCAGAAGACTGATCAAGTTGTCATAATTGTCCAGATCTTCGCGCCGCCTGCCAAAAAGGATATCATATTCATCGATGAGAAATGTATCATGATAGGGATTCAGTGAATGAAAAATTGGGTTTTCGAAAATATCGTCCGGCAGCAACTTTTCAGTTCCAAAGTTTGCCTCACGTATGGTTTTGAGTTTTTCTTTGTTGACTTCGGACAGCAGGGAGAAGAGCTGCAGTCCCACTTTCCTCAAAAAAATATCCTTGTTCTGAAGGACATTCGAAAGGGCTTCCTTCCGATTGGCTGTATCCTCTTTCTGATGCCTGTCCGTCAGTTGATCTTTGCGGATCAGGTTTTTTATTTTGGTATTGGTCTTTTCGAATTGACCCCGTATGTCCGCTATGAGCATTTTCATTACGGCGGTCTGGGCCAAAAAATCTATTTGGTGATTGTTTTCCTGTTTTGATTTGTAGATGGCATTTTCGATGAGCTGGTGATAGCACTGCTTGAAGTCGGCCACTTTTTGGGCCCACACAGCAGGTTTGTCGATTCTGAAAAATTCATTCAATTGGAGATTTTTAGCAATGATCTGGGGGACAATTTTATCAGCGGCTTCGCAGAAAGAGGGACTCAAGTAGACGTCGTGTCGGACATTGTCTACCCCTGGAGAGATCTGATCCAGAGAGAAATTCAATGAATACGTAGAAAGTGGAAGACGACTGAAATCGGCATGTTTGGAAGAATTTTTAATAAAGGAAAACATAACAACTGCTTATAGCATTAACGAGAAAAGAAGTCCATCAAATTAAACCTAATGTGAGCGATTGTCGAGGTGGCCGTAGCTGCAAGGAAGCTGCTGTTCCGCTCGTGTGAACGATGCGGTACGGCATCTGACGCCGTAGATTTGGTAAGATGGGCAATCCCAACGGGTTTCAAATATTAAGAATTGAAATGAATCAAATCCCTTGAAATTATTTATAAATCAGATATTCTTAAAATTTGAATCGCTTGTCTTAGGTTAAAAATTGTTTGACATGATCGTTATTTCTCAATCATTGTTATAATATAGGATTGAAATATATGGGAATGCTCCATCAAATATTGCAGTGGATCGGGGATGAAACATACCTGCTCCATCTACTTCAGGGGTTTCCGACCATCGTGTTGCTCGGGGTCGTCGCCATCTGCATCATGTCACTGGCCAAGGGGGCAGACTGGATGATCGATGGCGTGGTCGACCTGGCACGCCGAACGGGTTTGCCGCGGATTGTCATCGGGGCTACCATCATATCTCTGGGAACCACCATGCCGGAGGCTTTTGTGTCGGTGATGGCCGCCTGGATGGGAAATCCCGGCCTGGCTCTGGGAAATGGTGTGGGGTCCATCATTGCCGACACAGGGCTGATATTCGGATTGACCTGCATGCTGACGGTTATTCCCATGAACCGGTTTATACTTAATCGCACCGGCTGGGTTCAGGTGGGATCGGCAACGCTTCTGGTGGCGATAGCGCTCGCTGCATTGATATGGATGGAGGGCGAACCGGTTCTTTCCAGATGGGTGGGCGTGCTTTTCCTGCTCCTTCTGGGGGGGTATTTGTATATGACCTATACCTGGGCAAAGCAGGGTGCAGAAAAAGACATGGATAAGGAGCAAAACGATACCACCGGCTCAATGGGTCTGGGGTTGTGCTGGCTGATGATTATCGGCGGTCTCTTGGTCATTGTCACTTCGGCCAGGATTCTGGTGCCTGCCGCATCCGAGATCGCCCAGAGAATTGGTGTGCCGGATGATGTCGTCGCCGCCACCATGGTGGCCTTTGGTACGTCTCTGCCGGAACTCATGACCGCCATAGCCGCCGTCCGCAAGGGACATCCTGAAATCATGGTGGGGAATATTGTCGGAGCGGATGTTCTGAACTGTCTCTTTGTCATTGGTGCTGCCGCGGCAGCCAAACCCCTCGTTGTGCCGCCCAATTTCTATCTTTTCCATTTTCCGGCCATGCTTCTTATCCTGTATCTGTTTCGATTCTTTATCTTTACCAACAAAGACGGCCGCTTCAGAAGATGGCAGGGCGGGTGCCTGTTTGGCGTGTATGTGTTATACCTGGTTCTCCAGTACGGGTTCAATATGAGCGGTAAGCTATAAGCAGTGAGCATTAAGCCGCTTATAGCTTATAGCTCAACTTTCGGGATTCGGCGAATGCGAAATGAATAATCCCCTGGCGCTTTGCGAACTCGCCGCAAGGGCACCTAACATCAGCGCCGGCCATATGGTTAAACAGGCATCGTTATCAATGAGCGTGTTTTCATATTGGATTGTTCATTATCCTGCGCTGATGTAAGGTGCCCTAATTGGCTCAGACAGCGCAAATCGCCATTGGATCACCCATTTCGCTCTATCTGTTGTGAAACCCGAAAGTTGAGTTATAGCTTACCGCTTATGGCTGCTATTTAAACAACCGGGCCAGTTCATCGACTTTGAATTTTGGCCACGCTGCCGGCTTCCGGCCATCCAAGGCCACAACACCCTCTCCGTTTTCCAGAACTTCACCGATGCAGGCTGCATCGATACCGGCATTCCTGATGCCTTTCAGAATATTATCCTTGCTATCGGGGTTGCAGCAGATCAAAAGGCTGCCGGAACCGATGAGACCCAGGGGTGAGATGTTGAAGGCGTCGCAGATTCTCTGGGTCTGCGGAAAGATGGGAATGCAATTCATGTCGATTCGGATACGATGTTTGCCGGCCATACTCAGTTCGGTAACCGCTGTGGCCAGTCCCCCTTCCGTGACGTCGTGCATGGCCGTAACACCACCGATATCTCTTGCGATTCGGGCTTCTTCCAGGATACTGATGTGATCTAAAAACTGTTTGCAGGAACAGACTTCTGCATCACTGAAACCCAATGAAAGCAGCTTGGACGCCATTTCACGTGCGATGATAGCCGTACCTTCTACGGCAACCGATTTGGTTATTAACAGGCGGTCACCTGTTTTCATGGATTTCTTGTCTATCAGACGGTCCTTACGGACGGTGCCGGCCAGGGAGCCCACCACCACAGGTCTGGTGACGGCGTCGGTAATCTCGGTATGACCTCCGCATAGCGTAACCCCGTATTTTGATGCAATATGGTTCAGTCCGTGCATGATGTGTTGAATCTCGGAACCGCTGCTACCACAGGGAAACAACAGTGTTGTCAAAAGCCAGCGGGGATCGGCACCGCAGGTCGTGATGTCGTTGGCATTGACGAGCACGGCATAGTGTCCGATGGCATCCGTGGCAAAGGTGATGGGATCGGATTTTAATACCAGGACTTCTTCCTGGCTGATATCGGCTGCTGCGATGTCTTCGCCGACACCGGCGGTGATCAGCAGGGCCGGATCTTCAAATGAAAACCCATCCAGAATCTGTTCGAGCATCTCGTTGGGTAATTTTCCCTGGGGAAGCGGCAACCCCATCTGGAGGACCGGTTCGAGGTCTGCCAGACAGGAAATGATAATATCGCATTCAAGACGATCTTTATCCACACGTGGATTCACATCTAGGAGCGCCGTGAGGGTGCCGGCGCTTCTTCCTGCATCGATGTCAAACACGAAATCTCCCACCATCATGATATGCCCGGGATCGACATTGAGTCTACGGGCGGCCAGCAAAATGCCTTCGGGGCTCGGTTTTGGCTTCACTGGATCGTCCCTGGTGATAACCACGTCAAAATAATCCAGACCGATGCCATTAAAATTTTTCAGGGCTTCCTTTACGGAATCCATGCTGTTTCGGGTGACGATACCCATGGGAAGACCATTTGAATGCATCGTCTGTATCAGGTTTTCCGCACCTGGATTGGGCTCTGAATTGGCTGCAGCCAGGCTTTCAAAACGATTCAGTTCGTCAAAGGCTTCCGCTCTCTTTTGTGGATCCGATATACTTTCAATAAATTCAAGGGCCGGTATCTCATCGGGGCATCCAAGAATCTTTTTGATAACAGAGAAATCCAGGGCGTCCGGTTTGGTCAGTGTGCCGTCAAAATCGAACAGAACGGCTGATATGCGGTAGGGTTTTTCAATGACGGTGTTGCCATGTTTCATGTTTTGTCGATCCTTATCTCTTTTTGGTTCTTTTCTAATCTAATAGGGTTCGAGCAAAAAGAGCTATAAGCCGTAAGCTTTAAGCGGCTTACAGCTTACGGCTTATAGCTTACAGCTAAGTGCAGCCTCCAACCCTATTTTCTCGCCCTCTCCAGTATCAATTCTGCCACAATACTCACACCGATCTCCTCCGGTGTTTCTGCCTGGATACCCAGGCCAATGGGGCTGTGTACCCGGTCGATATCTTCTGGGGTGAAGCCATCATCCAGGAGATTGCGGTATATGGTATCCCTTTTTTTACGACTGCCGATCATTCCGATATACCCGGCATCGGTTTTAAGGGCCTGTGATAAAATCGTCTGGTCATGACGATGACCCCTGGTGAGTATGACAATGTAGCTGTTGGTGTCTATGCTGAGTCCCTGCAGGGAGTCTTCAAAGGTGCCCAGCACCAGGATTTGATCGGCACCTGGGAATCTTTCCGGGTTGGCAAATTCTTTCCTGTCGTCCAGGACCACGGTGGTGAAACCGACCATCTTGCCGATAACCGCCACCTGCTTGGCCACATGGCCGGCACCGAAGATGAGGACGGTTTTGCTGATGGTATAAGATTCTACGAGATATTCCTGCTCGCCCGCTGACAACACCACCGGTATTTGTGTTTCCCCGGCCTGTGCTGCAAGTTCATGCAGATCGTTTTCAGGATAGGGGCACCCATGGGATATTTTTCCACGCTGTTGTATGTGACACCGCTTGCCCACACGGACCTTGTTGGCTGTCTGTTCCAGCGAAGCGATCATGAGGCTGTTTCGGCCTTGTTTCAGGGCGGTTTGGAGTTCCTGAAAAACATTGATATTTTCAACGGTTGCCTGGATGTACTCGATGAGAATCGTCATCTGTCCACCACAGATAACATCCAGATCGTCCAGGTCCGGTCTTGTGCGCAAATCAAAGGACCGTATTTGTGATGTTTGCGAGTCAAACAGCTCAGAGGCAGTCTGCATGACTTCCGCTTCCACTTTGCCACCCCCGATGGTGCCGATGATTTCCCCGCCGGGTAAAACCAGCATCCTGGAACCTGCGCTCCTGGGGGTGGACCCCTGGTGAGA
Source organism: uncultured delta proteobacterium (assembly GCA_963744665.1). GTDB lineage: Bacteria > Desulfobacterota > Desulfobacteria > Desulfobacterales > B30-G6 > B30-G6. Next base: position 169,981 of record CAVUUM010000027.1, read on the forward strand.
CAATACCGTTGCCATGACAACTGGCTGATTTTGTATAAGAATCTGGCACAATTCTTCGATATGGTGATTCATTTTATTGCCTCGCTGTTAAAATAGGTTGATGATATACAACAATACAGGGAGAACAATGGCCAACAGGGCTGTTGTAAAAAACCAGCAGGAGTTGGCCAGGTCGAGATCAAGATCGTATATCGACGGGGGTATCAATGCATTGAAAGCAACAGGCATAGAGGACAGAATCAAGACCACTTTTAATGGTAGACCATTGTCCATTTCTCCTAACCCAATCAAATACGCAAGACTGAAAGTCAGCAATGGAACCAGCAGGAATTTTATTACGGAAATTGAAATACAGACCTTGAGATAGTCCCGTACCCTCCTGAATCGCATAGCCAGGCCGATGGACGTCAGTAATAAAATGGTTCCCAAGGGCACGAACAATGAAACGATTGTTCCAAGTATTAACGGCCTGTCGATATTTGCGGCATTGAAAAAGCCTCCCATGATAATACTCGAAAGGGCCACGATAATAAAGGGATCACGACCCATATTTTTTATTCTGCTCAGGGGCGTTTCCTCCTGTTCTGTGTCGCTGTAATATCTGGCAATGGGAAACCCAATGGCATAATAGGACAACTCTTCGAATATTTTATAAATAGGCACAAGTGCAAATCCTGTTTCACCCAGATAAACAAAACAAATCAGGGCCCCGATGGAGCCGATGTTCGTAAAGGAACCACAACCGTACATGGCCCCTGTCTGATAGGGTGGAAGTTTGATGACTCTGGCAAAACCCAGCGCCAGAACTCCCCCTAGCAGCAGTGCAAACAGACCGATAAACGGCAGGGTCGCAATTTTAATGTCCTGAATGTTCACGACCCAGATGGCGCCCATGATGGCCACGGGATTCACAAACAAAAGCGCTGTTTTCTGAAGCAGTTTTCTAAGATCGTCTATTGCAATGGGGAGTGAAATAATTCGGCGTCTGTAAAGGACTTGGATGCCATATCCCAAGGCCAGGCCCAGCAGGATAATTCCAAAAGAGTAAGTAAATTTAGCCATATGATAAATCCACATGCCGACCATTTTATCTACAGCGGCATGATCAATTTCATAACATCATCATGCAACATATTTTTAGCTGTTTAGCTTGTTTAGCCTGTAAGCTGTTAGGCGTTGCTCCTGGGCTTCAGCAACATACCTAAAGTCTCATAGTCTACAGCCTATCCACCTTAAGTTAAACATGTTTGTGCGGCTGTCTGCCAATTTTATGGGCATGCTGATGCGTATGTATGTGTTCGCGGTCATCCCGGAAGATCTTGCCGCCTTCCATGCTGTAAAACGCATGGGCTGTTTTGGACAACACGTCGAACTCGTGAGAAATCAGGATATACGACAGATCGAGTCCCTGGAGTATGTTGATCAGTCGTGATTTCATGGACGTGTCCAGGGCATTGGTGGGCTCGTCCAGAAGCAGCACTTCCGGTTGCATGGCCAGGATCGTTGCCAGGGATACCAGGCGCTTTTCTCCGCCGGAGAGCTTGAATGTGATCCGGTCTTCAAAGCCATTCAGCCCCAGATAATCAAGGGTTTTCCTGGAGATGTCCAGGGCCTCCTGCTTTGATTTTCCCAGGTTCAGGGGGCCAAAGGCAACGTCTTCTATGACGGTGGGGGAAAACAGCTGATCGTCTGCGTCCTGGAAGAGCAGGCCGATGCGATGGCGGATGGGGACAAAATCTTTTTCTTTCTTTCGCACTTCTCCAAAAATCTCGATGGTACCGCTGGACGGTTTCAAAAGACCCATGATGACATGGAACAGGGTGGTCTTTCCACTCCCGTTGGGTGCCACCAGACCGATCCGGTCTCCTCTGGTAACTGTGAAATCGATCTGGTCCAGGACGGTTTCTCCGCCCGGATACCGGTATGAAACACCCTTGAGGTTTATGAGTGTATTGTCTGAATCCATATTTCAACCGTTGCCATTAAGATAATGATAAAGACCATGATGATAGCAAAAATCCGGTTCCGTGGATCTGGCTCAAACTGCCAGAGGGAATGGAACCTGCCGGTAAACCCGCGGCATTTCATGGCCTTGGAAACCCGGTCAGCCCGCGCTGACGCATGTACGAACAGCATACCCACCAGATAGGCATAGGACTGGTAAGAATGGAGGTTGGTTCCCGGTTTGAAACCCCTTATTTTCATGGCGCGGATCAAACGCTGGTATTCCTGCTCCATGACAAAGACGTACCGATAGGTTATCAGCAGCAGGTGCACAAGTTTGTCGGGTATAGCGAGGCAACCCAGTGCATGCCCCATGGTCGCGATGGACATGGTTGCCAGAAGCGCCATGAGAGACAGCAGGATAGCCGTTGATTTCAAGCTGATCTGTGCCGCAAGGAGCACCCCGGTGCCGCTGAAATTCAAAGGGCCGATCCTGAATAGGGTCGTGCCCGGGTATGTCAGGGGCATGAGCATCCATATCAGCAGAATGAATCCCCACAGGACTGTCAATCGCCTGAGCACTTCTCTTGCATCCAGTCGGGCTGCCATTACCAGGGCTATCGATGTGGCAAGTGCTGACAACAAAATAACAAAACTGCTCGACAAGGCGATCACAAATGAATAGATCAGCGCCGATACGACCTTGATCCTTGGGTCAATGGAATGGATGACGGATTTTCCGTCGGCAAAAACCTCCGGTATCATTTCTCGGCATCACTCCTTTTTCCACGATACTGCATGTACGTGGCAAGCCCCACAAGACCGACGATGTATCCGATGCCACCGAGGATATCGGACAATGAAATCCGGTTTTCATTCAAAGCGGTGATCCTGTCCATGAGTGGCTTTAATTTTCGATCCAGGATGGATTCGACCAGGGCCGTCACTTCCGCTGCCGACAATCCGTTTTCAGTGGGTCCATCAATAATTTGTGTTTTCAGATCGGGTTCAACGGATTTTTCCGAAGTTATGGCATTCATTTGCGGATGATGTCCGGGTTCCACGGCAGCTTCCTGGAAATCTTCTTTGGAAAGCGCCCAGATAGCACGATGGCCCATGCCTGCCGTCAAAACAATCTGCATGTCTGATTTTTTTGGCGCCCTAAAGCTGAAAAGTCCCTGGGTGTCGGTTTTGCCTTTCAGCAACAGGTTTCCGGTTTCGTCGAACACTTCAATCAATGCCTGGTTTGGCCGTTTGCCTCCCATGAATTTGCTCTGGGTGTGAACGGTATCCCCCTGTACCCAGGCAAAGATGCTCACCCCATGGGCCAGAGCAGTTGAAACATTCAGCAATACCAGGAAGATCAGAACAGGAAGACATCCAGCGGCGATACGACCGGGCTTGCCCAAATATGGGTGGAGAAAATGTTGATTTTTTTTTTCTGTATTCATCATGAAAGCTCCGGATTTAGCATTTCCGGGTGTACTTTCTTCAAGAAAGCCACGCAGAATACCGTTATGATGCCCTCGATAACCATTACCGGCAAATTGGCCGCTACTATGAGCCCCGCCAGGGACCAGAAATTCTTTTCCGTGAACACCAGGGCAAGCCCCAGGAGAAGGGCGGACAGCAGTACCGAAACAAAACCGCAGGCAAAAGATCCCATCATTGCAAGCGCCGGGGAGCGGTGGATCAGTTTTCTGAAAGCATAATAGCAGATGACCGCCGGCAACGCCATTAGTATCGTATTGACCCCCAGGGTGGTGATGCCGCCGAATTGAAAAAAAATAGACTGTAGAATCAGCGCTACCAGGATTGCAGGGAAGGCTGACCATCCGAGTATCAAACCGAGCATGCCGTTCAGGATCAGGTGTGCGCTGGATGGACCCACATTGACATGGATGAGGGAAGCCACGAAAAAGGCAGCCGAGAGAACACCCACATGGGCAACGCGGTCATAATCCATCTGCTTCAATCCGATCGCAGTACCTGTGATGGCGAGTGCGGCGCCTGTAATCAGCACCGGCGCATTTAAAACACCTTCTGATATATGCATATGTCTTCGGGAAAAATCATTCAGTTCAGGTATTAAAAAAAAACCACGAAAGCACGCCTTCGTGGTCGTTTATTCGAAGCTATCTCAAAAATGTCTTTTAACCCAGATTCTGAGTTGAGATAGCTTCTTGTATGAATGACACTACAAGGTCACGCCACATAGCATCACCAAGTGATTTTATTCAGACTTCAGTCTGCTGTTTGAACCTGTTCTTATTATGCTTGGGCACGATACTCAAGCTTTTTTTACACCAGGGCCTCCGCGTTGACGACGCTGGGGATTGCCCTGGGCGGCTCGTTTTCCAGAAATGGCGAAATATCGGATTGTTGCCACAGGGGATATCCCGAAAAAATACCCGCCACATTACAGGCTGCCAGGGTCGCCATTCCCTCTCTTGTCCAGCGTGTTGCCGAGGCGATATGGGGTACCACAACCACATTGTCCAGGTCTGCCAATCCCGGTTTCATGGCTGGTTCATCTTCAAAGACATCCAGACCGGCCCGGAAATCAGGATTGGCCCTGCAATGGTCAACCAGTGCGGACTCGTCGATGACGGGTCCCCGGCTGGTGTTGATGAGAATGGCATCTGTTTTCATCGTTGCCAGACGGTCCGCATTGAAGAGATGATGCGTTGAATCGTCAAGAATGGTATGAATGCTGGTACAATCGGCTTCCCATAAGAGGCCCTCGATGTTTTCGGCTCGTTTACAGGTCACGCCTGACTGCCCCTGGGATTCCAAAAAACGGCTATAATCGGCAATAAATGTTTCCAGGGGCTGGTTGGCATGCAGGTCGCAGTAAATAACGTTCATTTTATGCCCTTCCACCATCATGCGGGCATAAGCCTCACCGATCCTTCCAGCCCCGACAATCCCCACGGTTTTGCGCCAGAGCAGGTGGCCGGTAAAAAGATCCGGCAGCCAACCCTTGTATTTACCGGCACGCATAAACCGTTCGGCTTCTCCGGTCCTTCGGGCAGCCGCAAAGGTCAGGGCCACCGCCATTTCGGCCGTGGTCTCGGTGAGAACGCCAGGGGTATTGCCCACGGGTATTTTGTGCCGGGTTGCGGCGGCCACATCGATGTTGTTGAAGCCCACTGCATAATTGCTGTAAGCAGTTCCGCCGGCATCTTTCAGCGCAGTGAACAATTCGTCACCCCAGTCTTCGGTCAGCTGTCCAATGGCGCCGTCGCATGTTGTTCCCAGGGCTTTTTTGATGTGGTTGACGCTCAACACATCGCTCGAGGTCATGATGTCCACTTGGCAGTCGGCTGCCGTCAGGATGTCCACCCATCGCTGACCAGGTAAATTTTTGGTCACCAATACCCGTTTTCGACCCGCTGCGTTGACCGTTCGCATTTCCATGGCACCCATAGGGAGAGCCTCCTTACAAAAAAAGCAATCATAAATATCTGGTCCATTGGGACCCGGACATAGTGACGTTGCCAAAAACTTTTTTGATAACGTCTACTTTCGTTTGTGAACCGCCTCCACAGCTGCGACAATATGGCGGGCAGTCAGACCGTATTTGTCAATCACTTCCAGGTATGGTCCGGATTCGGCAAAGGTATCCCGGACCCCGATACGCTGCATGGGTATGGGATGGTTTTCCACTAAAACTTCCGCCACCGCACTGCCCAGACCGCCATAATAAACATTGTTTTCAGCGGTGACAATAGCACCGGTTTCCATTGCAGCTTTTAGTACCTGCTCGACATCCAATGGTTTTAGGGTATGACAATCGATCACCCGTGTGTCGATCCCCTTGGCGGCCAGGCTTTCAGCAGCTACCAGTGCCTGGATTACCAGGTCACGATTGGCAATAATGGTAACATCGCTGCCGGATCGTACCGTAACTGCCCGGCCGATCTTAAATGGAAAATCATCGGTATACATATGGGGTACAGGATCGCGTGTAAAGCTGAGATAGACAGGGCCTTCAAATTCAGCAGCGGCCCATACCGCCATTTCGGTGCTTTTGGAATCGGCTGGTGCAATGACCGTGGAATTGGCGATGGAGCGCAGGATGGACAAATCTTCCTGACCTTGGTGCGTAACGCCGTCCGGTCCGGGGGTGATGCCGCTGTGGCTGGCCGCGATTTTAACGTTCAAGCGCGGGTAGTGTATGCTGTTGCGGACCATGTCCAGGGCGCGTAAACTGGCAAAAACAGCATAGGTGCATGCAAACGGAATCAAACCGGTGGTAGCCATACCGGCAGCTGCGGCCATCATGTTCTGCTCGGCAATCCCGAAATTGAACTCTCGATCCGGAAATTTTTCTGCAAAGTGATTGGTGCCGATTGATTTGGATACATCCGCATTCAACACGACAACACGCGGGTTTTTTTCACCCAGTTCCAGAATGGTTTTGGCAAAGGCAGCCCTGGTGGGTGATGAATCAGCGACGGCAAAGAGTTCATGGGATGAAAGAAGCTTCACGATTTCAGGGCGCACATACTGATAGGGTGACGAGGATCGATTAGGTTTCACTGCTGCACCTCCTGATTTCATTTAAGGCCATTTCCGCCTGTTCTTGGCTGGGAGCCTTTCCGTGCCATTCACACACGTTTTCCATATAAGAAACCCCTTTTCCCTTGATGGTATTGGCCACGATGATGGTCGGTTCCCCCTGGTGAGTCTTGGCTTTTTCGAGGGCAGTCACGATTTCTGTCATGTCATGACCATCGATCTCTAATACCTGCCAGTTAAAGGCGCGCCATTTCTCGATAACAGGATGAATGGGCATTACCTCTTCCACGGAATAATCGTTCTGCAGATGATTGTAATCCAGTATTGCCGTGAGGTTGTCGAGCTTCCATTTGGGTGCTGCCATGGCCGCTTCCCAAATGGAGCCTTCCTGGGTTTCACCATCCCCGATGATGACGTAAACCTGATAGTCTTTTTTATTGAGTTTGGCGCTCAAAGCCATGCCAAGTCCCACGGAAAGCCCATGACCGAGTGATCCGACCGTCATGTCGATGCCGGGTGTTTTATGCATGTCCGGGTGGCCCTGAAGGATGCTGCCGAGCTGGCGCAAGGTCTTGAGATGTGCCTTGTCAAAGTAGCCCCGTTCTGCAAGTGAGGCATACCAGACCGGGCAGGCATGTCCTTTGGAAAGAATGAAACGATCCCTGTCAGACCAGGTCGGATTCTGGGGATCGATGCGCATGATCCGGAAGTACAGTGCCGTCACGATATCGGTTGCGGAAAGAGATCCGCCGGGGTGCCCTGCTTTTGCCGTGCATATCATGTCGATGATACTGCTTCGGATGGCGACAGCTGTCTCCTCGAGCTCCCTTACGGTTAAAGGTTCTTGAACCATCATTCAGCTTGCTCCTTATTTTAGTGAGAATATCTCTGATTCAATAAATTGCCATGTCTCAAGGTAGTCCCCGGTCTGAATGAGTTTCGATATTCTGCTGATATCGATTTCATCCAGCCGGTTCCATATCTTGTTGGTAATTCTGCTGTTGACCTCGAACGTCCCTTTGATATCCCATCGGGTCGGCGATGTGTCCGAGGTCATATAGTCCGTGTAGTCATATTTTTTCAGGTAATAGAGGAATTCGACATACTCGAGAAAATGTTTTGTGCCGCAGAAGTAATCCCAATCCCATTTTCCATCATTGTCATTGATGTGAATATAATAAGGGTAGGGGCTTTCTGCCAGCAGGGCGACTGCTTCGGCAGGATGTTCGTTGCCGTAAATCGAATGCCCGAAATCGAGGGTCACGCCCAGTCTGTCACACCTGATGTCGTTTAACAGACAGAGGGTTTTTGCGGCAGAATCGATGAAACAGCGGCCACGGGTTTCAGAGGGTTTGTATTCCACAAAAAGCGGGATTTCGGGTTTGTAATGACCGGCCTCGCCAAAGGAATCCACCAGATAGCCCCAGGTCTGGGCATAATCATACTGGAACGAAAACTCAAAACCATCCCCCAGAGGGCAGCAGGTGACCTTGTCCGCACCAAGCTGTTCGGCAAAATCTTTGGCGTCCTTGATGAAGTGGACCGCTTTTTGGCGGACCTCCTTTTTCCCGGAGGTCAAACCGCCGTTTCGGAATTCCGGTTCCGCCTTGACATTGACGTTTATGGCGGCGACATTCAATTGGTACTTGTCCAGAAGGTCTTTTGTCACACGCGCATCACTCACTTCGTAGGGATACACGATCTCGACACCGTCGTAACCCTCTATTTCCGCCATCAATTTAAATTTTGCATCCAGATCGATGGGCTCGTTGTATTCATGAAAACGGTCTGTTGTCTTGGACAAGAAGCCCGTAATGATACCCATTTTGAGCATTGAATTTTCCTCCTTTATAACATTGATTCTTGATTTATGGTTGTGTTTTCCTGTTCAGAATCTTGGCCATGAGTCGATTCTTGACATTTTTAAATATTGGAAACTGACTGATGATGGTCCAGACAATGATGAGAAAGAGTATCAGGGAGACCGGACGTGTAAATACCGGCATAAAACTGCCCTGGGAAACCATCAAGGCGCGCCGGAGATTCTCATCGGCCATGGGACCCAAAATGACACCGATCACCAGGGGTGCGATGGGGTATCCCATGATCGTCAGAAAATAGCAGATGATACCTACCGGAAGCATCAGGTAGAGATTGAAGATATTGAGACCCAGGGCATAGGATCCTATGATACACAGGACTCCGATGATGGGCATAAAGATCTGCGTGGGGATGCGCAGCACTTTGATGACCTGTTTGGCCAGCAGCATGCCGACAATCCACATGGCAATAGAAGAAAGCAGCAGGATCGCCGCCACCTCCATTATAAACGTGGGGTGCTCAAAGGTAATCATGGGGCCCGGGGTGACCCCGTGCAGCATGAGCGCACCCAAGAGCATGGCCGCCGGCGGGCTGCCTGGAATACCGAGGGTCAGCAAGGGGATTTGTGCCCCGCCGACACAGGCATTGTTGGCTGTTTCACTTGCCAGAACACCTTCTAGTTCACCTTTGCCGAAGGTTTCAGGATGTTTGGAGATGTTTTTGGCAGTTCCATAGGAAACCCAACCGGCAATATCTTCTCCAATGCCGGGGACGGCACCGATGCCGACGCCGATCAACGCCGATCTGATGATAGCGGGGATATTGCGAATCACGGTGCCGAACTCGGGCAGTATCCGTTGAACTTTCTGGGTTTCACCAATTCGGAAACGATCTTTCAGAACCTGGATGATCTGGGGGATGCCAAAGGCTCCGATCAAGACCGGGACGACTTCGATACCACCGTCCAACTGGGGATAGCCAAAGGTAAATCGAGGGTAAAACTGCAGAAGATCCCGACCGACACAAGCCAGGAACAGACCAAGAAAACCTGTTATCCACCCCTTTATGACCAGGTCGGGACTTGTCAGCGTTCCGCTGATCAAAATACCGAAAAATGCCAGCAGAAAAAATTCAAAGGATGTGAATTGAAGCGCGAAGTGGGAGATAAGCGGGGCGATACTGACCACAAAAAGCATACTGATGGTTGTGCCGATAGCCGAAGCGGTGGTGGTCAATCCAATGGCTCTGCCGCCTTCGCCTTTGCAGGCCAGTGGATAGCCATCCATGGCTGTGGCGGCAGCAGCTGCGGTGCCGGGAATATTGATCAGGATGGACGCGTAAGATCCACCGTAGGTGCCACCCACGTAGATTGCCAACAGGCATACCATCGCAAGACTGGTATCCATACCATAGGTGAGGGCGGTCAGCAAGGCCACACCCAATGTAGATGTCAACCCGGGCATGGCCCCGAAGATGATTCCCAGAAGAACAGAGCCGAACAGGACCAGCAGGTGTATCGGATTAGATGCCTGGTGAATGACGATATTGAAAAAACTTCCGATTTGTTCGAATAGTATCATGTTGAGTCACTTTCCGGATCCGCCGGCTGACGTTTAGAAACCCCCATACCACAGCGCATCCATCAGCAAAACCACCACACCTTCATGGGGCATGGGCACCAGCAAAAGATATTTGAAGATGGAACAGATTAAAAAAGGTGCCGCAAGAGCAAGGAGCAGACTGAGTTTATATTTTTTCCGCAACCCGGGATCGTTGCGGATGAGTTTCCAGGTATAGATGCAATAAGCGATGATGAAGACCACAGCGAACAGATCATTCGTATAGAGGAAGCGCTGGCTCAACGCTGTTGAAACACCTGAGAAGAGGAGAACCATCCAGATCAAGATACCGAAAAGATAAAATTTGAGCAGTTTTTTTAACAGGGTGTCATCCTCAAAATAGAACATACTGATGAAAACGATCAGAAAGAGGATACTGCAAAGAAAAAAGTCTATGCGAGGGATATTCAAATAAACAAAGCTGAAAAATAAAATCAGCATGGCATAAAAACGCATGCTGGACGCGGTTTTGAGGAAGCGGATGCATTCAGGTCCCATCAGCCAGCGCAGAACGTTTTTCAACGCTTCCAGTCCAACTTCTTTCATGGCTGTTCGGATCAAGAGACCTCCCAGGAGACTGATCACAGAGCCCACGAACAGAGGAAAGATTGCCGGAGAGACGAACCAGACATTTTGCACACCGCCCCAGGAGTCTTTCATGGGCATTTTCAGTGCCTGGCTCATAATCCAAAGACCCAATATGAAAATTAAGCTGCCGGAGAAAATGTCTGCTTTCCGCAGTTTGTCTTTTTCCATCATAAAGAAGAGGGTCCTTATTTTATCAAAAAGACATATCATTTTTTGAGGGTTGCTAACCCGGATATTTCATAAACGTGACAGGCAACTGCTTGCCTTCCCATTGACATGAAATTTCCGGGCTAGCACTTGATTGAAAGTGACCCTCAGTTCTAATGAATGCTTATGGTTTTGGGATACCAAGCGTGGCCGGATTTACTGTAGCCGCTTTCAGTTCCCACAATGTCCATGCAAAATTTGACTCCAGAGCATCGAAAACTGCCTTGGATTCTGCACCGGTTTTACCTGAAAGGAGATAATAGTTATCCTTTGCCCAGGATGTTACTTTTTCGGTTGCCATGGCTTTTTTGAAGGCATCACGCAGAACCGCTTTGGCATCTTCTGGGGTGTCTGCCGGAACCGCAAAACCGATAGCCTGAGAGATGGGCAGGTATTTTGACAATCCCGGATAAAAATCAAATGAAGAGGGAATGGCGCCCAGTCCTTCAACTGTAAACGCGTCCGGAATCAGCATGGCCAATGCTCTCAGTTTGCCGCCTCTCAACAGTTGCTGTTGTTCTGCCAGAGACGTCACGACAACGGACACCTCACCGGTCATGGCTGCATTCTGGCTCGGAGCGGAGCCCTTGTAGGGAATAAAGTTAAAATCAGCACCGGAACCGTTTTCAACAGCAAGCAGGTTCAGATGATGAATCGATCCGGCGCCGCTTGCGGCGGCTTTGATGCTGTTGGGGCTTTTTTTGGCGGCTTCTATGAGATCCGTGAGGGTCTTATAGGGTGTGTCGGGTGTAACAGAGATGATATCCGGTGAACCCCCTACGATAAAGGTATCCCAGACATCAAATTTCTTGTCCCAACCGCCCTGTACACCGGCCGTGACATTCGATTCGGACAGGCCGCACAGGGTGTAACCGTCATGCTTCTGGCTGTAGGCATAGTTCATGCCGACAGATCCGGCGACCCCACCGGTTTTATTGATGACATTGATGTTGACGCCCAGGAATTTGGCCATTTCAGCGGTAATTATGCGGTTGCATGTATCTGTGCCGCCACCGGCGCCCCAGACGACGGCGTTGGTGATGTTCCGTTTGGGGAACCCTTTTCCTGCGGCATACACACTTGTTGTGACGGCCAGAAAAATGACAAGACTGATGATCAAGATTTTTTTCATTTCCAATTCCTCCCTTGTTTGAATGTTCCTGTTAATGAAACGTTTCATTGAAAGACACCTGACAAGTTTGGTTCTGGCTAAGGCGGTGCTTCAATTCAGGCATCGCAGAACAACCATAGACTGTGTTCATCCCTCCTTCCGTTGTTGACGTTTATTACGTAAGCTTCATCATGGATTTTCTGAAGTGCATACGCATGTGTTTTTCAGCATTTTCAGCGTCGCCATTTCGAATGGCATCGATAATGGCGAAATGCTCATGAACAGTCTCATTCGGTGGCCGAACCAATCCTTCTGAGTTGACCAGCTGATAGCTGTAGATGATAATGTTGTAGGTTTCGAGGATACTCTTCAGAAATTCCTTCGAACCGATTTCAGCAATGAAAATATGGAATTTCCGGTCTTCCTGAGCATAGGCTTTGTAGTCTCGGATATCTTGATCCTCATGGAACCTGGTGAAAAATGTTTCCAGTGTGTTTATTTGCTGAGGCGTAATTTGCATGGCGGCACGACGTGCGGCCAGGCCTTCCAACACTTCACGAAGTTCGAAAATATTGATCAGTTCCTGTAGTTCAAACAGGCGTACAAAAAAGCCCCTGCGGGGTTTTGATTCGACAATTTTTTCTTTTTCAAGAAATTTCAGGGCACTGATCAACGGTGTTCGGCTGATGCCCAGATCATGCGCCAGCTTTTCCTGGGGGATTTTCTGCCCGGGCAACAGCTTTCTTTCCGTGATCATGTTTCTCAATGTTGTGTAGACTTTATGATCCAGGTTTTCGTGTGTTTCACCGATGTTCGGCATGACTTGGTTCCCTTGAGAATAGATTAAAATTGTCTGTTCTGTAAATACAGGGTAAAGGGAGGATACAAAGCATATTGAATTTTGTATTTTGAATACAAAATTCAATATGATGTTTCCATTTCATTGTCAAGTCATTTTATGTCCAGTGCGAAAACAGGTCCCTTGAGCATTTGATATTTGGATTTGTTTCGTATTTCGATATTCGGATGTTAGAATTTTTTACACGTGAATGTGTATAATATTAATCCGTTATAGGGTTGAATCAGTGCCGGACCCTTTGGACCCGGATATCTACATGTCAGGTGTGAAGATTGCGGGATGTCCTGTATTGGTTGGATATGCTGTTCTTGTTGATGACTTACAGCAGGTTGTGTATGTCTTTGTGGCGGAAACAATCGACAATGTGGTCATTGACCATACCGATGGCCTGCATCAGGGCGTAGCAGATGGTGGGTCCGACGAATTTGAATCCCCGCCGGCGCATATCCTTGCTCATGGTGAAGGATTCAGGGCTGGTGGCAGGGATCTGGTCCAATCCCTTCCAGTGGTTTTGAATGGGACGGTGATTCACGAACTGCCAGATATAGTTGTCGAAACTGCCAAATTCAGACTGGGTCTCCAGGAAACGATTTGCATTGGTGACAAAGGCCCTGACCTTGAGGTTGTTGCGGATAATTCCCGGGTTCTGCAACAGCGCCTGGATCCTGGGTTCATCGTAGGAGGCCACCCGGTCTGGATCGAAGCCCTCAAATGCCAGACCATAGGCTAGCCGTTTATTCAGAACGGTTGACCAGCTCAGACCGGCCTGTGCCCCCTCCAGACAGAGAAATTCGAACAGCTTTCTGATCCTCATGCAGCGGCACGCCCCATTCCCGGTCATGGTATGCGATCATCAGGGGATCTATGCCGGTCCAGGCACATCGTGTGAGTGGTTTCATATGGCTATGTTTCCTTTCAACCGCTATCTGATTGACATACGACCCAACGCTTCATATTATTTCAGAACGTTGTTTTAGCCCGGAAATTTCACAAACCTGATCGGTTCTGGCGCAAGGCATTTCAGCCTGACGCCGTAGTAATTTACTGCGAAGGCTGAATAACATTGAAAATTTATCGTCAAGTTTCATAAAATATTCGGTTAGGTATTTATAACCGTAATAACCCAATTGATAAACAATTTTTTCCTGGGGAAAAATGATTATGAAGATTTTTCAAAGGATTGTTCACAGCAAGATCGTGATAACACTGACTGGGGTGCTGATACTCTACGCGTTATCAGGCTTTTTCCTGGCGCCTTACCTGGTGAGCCGTTTCGCACCCGACATGGTGGCGGAGAAACTGCATCGGGAACTTCGCTTGGGGACAGTGAAGATGAACCCGTTTCTGTTCAGTTTTCAAGCAGACGATGTCGGATTGTATGAATTGGACGGTACGCTTATTGCCGGCTTCAGACAAAGCTTCGTGGATTTTGAATTGAGCAGTCTTTTCCGGTGGGCCCTGGTGTTCAAAGCCATCCGTTTGGACGGACCCAAAGTCAATGTCATTATCGATGGGGAGGGGCGTTTGAACATGGCGCAGCTGGGACCTGAAAAACAGGAAGCAGACTCGTCAGACAAGGCCATGGCACAGGAAACAGCGGAAACAGCACCCCCCAGGCTGGTTCTGAAGCACATTCAGATCACTGAAGGTGAAGTTGTTTATACGGATCAACGCCAGTCTGAGCCGGCCACAATCGCCATTCGTCCTCTCAACTTAGAGCTGCATGACATATCCACGCTTCCTGATAGGGAAGGACCCTACAGTCTGACGGCAACCACCCCGGAGAATGAGTCCTTTAAATGGACCGGCGAGATTACCTTGCGCCCCCTCAGATCCCGAGGCCAACTAAGCTTCAGCGATATCAATCTGTCTTCGGTGTGGCAGTTCTTCCATGATAGCATGGCCATCGACAATCCGGACGGACGTTTCGATTTCAATACCGCATATGAGATCGACTTCGGGCAGACCGAACCGATCATACGTCTCAACAACCTCGAATTCAGTCTCGCGGAATTGGCCATGCAGCTTCCTGGAGACGCGTCACCGTTGTTGGAATTGTCTCGGCTGGACATTAAAGCCCCGCTGGTGGATGTGACCAATCAAACAGTGGATGTCCAAAAGATTTTGTTCGAAGGTGGTAAGACCGCAGTTGCCTTCGATGGAAACGGCCGGCTCAACTGGAGTCGATTTGCGGCCGATTCCAAAGCGGACGATGCAGGGTCTGCACCGGAAAGATCGGGGCAGGGCAATGGCGTGCTTCAGGAACAACCAGAACCACCCTGGGAAATCAAGGTGTCGGATGTGGAACTGCGGGATATCCAGTTTCAGTATCAGGATCAAAGCCGGATGCCCATGCTGCAGGCTGGTGTTACCGATATAGACGGGGCCTTTCAACTGGCGCTGGTGTCAGGTCAGGCCGGAACGGACCTGCAGGTCAACAAGGTGTCCATTGATTTAAACGAGATCCAGATTGGAAACCCGGATACGCCAGACCCTGAAATAAGCCTGGAAAAATGGCTCCTGAAGGGGGGTCGTTATGACCTCGGCCGCAATGCCCTGGAGATCGAAAGTATTTATCTTCAGAACGGCAACATTGATGTTCGCCGGGAAAAAGACGGCCAATTGAACCTGGCTGATTTGTTTGTACCGGATAATACCGAAACTGATAAAACACAGGAGTCAACCGGGGATGCCGGGGGTTCATCGTTTCAATATTTAATCAAGACTGTGGCGCTTGAAAAAATCGGTGTCGTATTCAGCGACCAGACAGTAGAAGAGGAAGGAGAGATCGTTCATCTGGACAATCTGCATGTAACGGCTTCCAACATTGACGGTAAATCCCAGATGCCTGTGGCGCTTTCTTTTGATATCCGGGAAGGGGGACGCGTTGAAACCCAGGGTCAGTTTGATCCGGTAGAACCGTCTTTAATGACCGACATTGATATTTCCGCCCTTGCACTGTCTCCGTTTGAACGCTACCTCAGGTCACAGGCATCCTTAAACGTGGCCTCAGGAACGCTTTCCACCCGGGGGCAGTTTGTATACCGGGCAAAAGAAATACAGCCCAAGATCCAGTTTAAAGGTGGTTTTGATGTGGCCGATCTTAATATTCTGGAACCGGATTCAAAGGAGACATTGGTGGGGTGGAAGCACTTCATGACCTCAGACCTCATTTTCCAACTGCAGCCGGACCGTCTGGAAATAAGCGATCTGAAACTCTCCGGGTTGGACGGGCAGTTCATCATATTTGAGGATGGGACTCTCAATCTTGCTCATGCGTTCAAGCGCGAGGCGGTGGAACCGGAAAAGAAAGACATTGAAGACGACCCCAAAAGTGAGGGTTCAGCATTTCCGGTCTATATTCAAAAACTGCAGGTTGAGAACGGTGGCTTGCTCTTTGCCGACTACAGCCTGCCCTCCAAATTCACTGTAAAAATACATCAACTGGGCGGTTCCATCATCGGCATGTCGTCGGAACCGGGGTCGCGTGCCCGGGTCAAACTGGATGGTCGTGTCGATGACTACGGTATGTCGAAGATCAAAGGAGACATCAACATTTTTGATCCCGTCGCCTATCTAGACATGTCGGTCCTTTTTCGGAATCTGGAAATGAACCGTTTGACACCATATTCCGGAAAATTTGTGGGTCGACGGATCGATTCCGGAAAGTTGTCCTCAGAGTCGAAGTATTTTGTCGAGAACGGCAAGATCAAAGGTGACAATCAGATCATTGTGGAACGCATCAAACTGGGGGAACACATTGACAGCCCGGATGCGGTCTCTTTGCCCCTGAGTCTGGCGATTGCCATTCTGGAGGATGCCGATGGCATCATCGATATTGCGCTGCCCGTGAGTGGTGATATGGCAGATCCCAAATTCAGTTATGGTCAGCTGGTCTGGGAGAGCTTTTACCAATCTGATCACAAAGATTGCGGCGTCACCTTTCCGTGCTCTGGGCGCATGCTGGGAGTGGATGCTGAGAAACTCGATGTCATTGGTTTCGAAAATGGATCTGCTGAATTGATGCCCCCGGAGGTGGAAAAGCTGGCCAATCTGGCCAAGGTACTTGAAAAGCGCCCGAATTTGAATCTTCTGGTTCAGGGACGATACAGTGAGAAGAAGGACGGCGAGGTGTTGAAATCGTTGCAGCTGAAACGATATATCGCGGAGCGGCAGGGGCTGAAACTGACGCCCGGTGAAGATCCCGGTATTCTGGATTTCGGTAATCCCGACATCCAGTCGGTGCTGGAAGCTGTTTTTACGGAACGATACGGCACAGAGGCATTGGATGAAATAAAGGCTGCGGCTGAACAGGCGTCCGGCTAAGGACCAGGAGAAGACCGAGGCCTCCAACCAGGAGGCCAAGATTCAGGACCCTGCTGCTCTTTGGAAATCACTTTACCGCCGAATGGTCGATGACGAGCCCCTGGAAGAGTCCGCACTGATACAGCTGGGTGAATCAAGGTCCCAGGTAATCGTCCGGGAATTGCTTGAAGTCATGGGGGTTTCTGAAGACAGGGTCGCTGTTAAAAAACCAAAAGCCCTGGATCCCGGCAAGAGAGCCCGGGCAAAATTAAAACTGGAGGTCCTGCAGACCAAACAGGAGAAAAGCCCTTCACCCTAATTTATGCTTGGAAGGGTTATGAATAATAATTGTTTTTCAGATCCTGCTCCAGTTTCTCACCATCGATGGCAAAACGGATACTGTCAGCCAAGGTAGTATTTTCAAAACATTCGAGCAGATCTTTGTCTGATGCATCTACTTCTGACAAATTCAAACTTTGTCTAATGCGTTTGACGAGTTCTTTCTTTTTTGGGCTCAATGGATTTCTCCTTATGGACTTAGATATGGAAAGAGCGGATGCCATCCAGATAAATTTAATAATCGTACGATATCTTTTCTAAGGCACTTTATCCTAGGAAAAAGGACAAAAGACTACTCTCAATCCCTTCCACACGCCATTGGTTTGAACTTGCATATCATATAGTTGCCTTCAAGTCAAGTTGCTACAATATATTGTGGTGAAAGATCCCTTGGTTGAACCGGGGATGACTTCAACAATGCTGTAGATATCGGTCCCGCAATTTTCCTGATTTACTATGGACGTCTCGAATATTCACCGGCGTCCAAAAGATTGATTTTCAAGAGAAGATGCGTTAAACACTGAAGAACCTCGCAGCAAACTGCGAGGTTCTTCAAAATTAGCCTCAGTGAAAGAAGAACGTTAGAAAGATCTCACAATAGGAATTCATGCGTATATCACTTTTTATTAAGATCATGGGAATCTTTTGGCTCTTCGCCGAAGGATTGGTCATGGTCTATATTAGAAAAGGCTTCATTTTTCTTAGAAAAGGTGAATCCCAACAAAAAGCATTTGTCTTTTTTTGTATTACTTTTTTTATTGTTCTTGTCTGTTTGAACTTTGGCGAAAAGATAAATTTCGACAGATATTTAGGTTATAAGTACAAGTCATTAGGATACTTCTACTACAGCTATTTGTGGAATTTCTTTTGCACGCTTTGGGTAGCAATTGAGGCGGCTATCGTTATTTATGTTTTCAAAATCTATAATCTTTTAAGAATTGCCTTAGAGAAGAAAAAACCAATACTTAATATAACGCTTTTATTTGGTCCGGGTATATTCTTCATATTCCTTTTTTTATTTTATGTTGTATACCATTCATACCTTGGTTCATTCGTCGATATGGACGGGTATACTCATAGGAACATACAAAATGCTTTTAATTTTTACATCAAAATATGTGGGATGTTCTGGATTCTTATTGAATGGGTTGTTGGGTTGATTGGACTTAAAATATTCTTCCTTTTAAAAAAGAAGGTATAATGATCTCGAATTTAATGGATATCGTTTTTTTGGAAATAGGGAAGAGCTTTTCAACAGAAGCCTATATATTGACTACAAAAGTTCAGGGGATATTATGGAGCATCTCTGATATTATTATTATTTATTTTGTGTTGAAAATCGCTTCTCTTATAAGGGAAAAAAATCGGAAGAAAAAGATTTTATTCCGGTATATTTTCCTTTTGCTATCAGCACTACTGGTTCCGTTTCTTGTTTTTACATCAACCCCAAAGCAATTCTTTGTTTTAGAAAGCGTTATTTTTGGTCTTCAATTTTCTGTTCTTATTTATTCGGTGTTTACTGAAATAAAGGACACGATGAGTTTTTTCAGGAAGATTGTTGTTGATAATGTCTAAATGCATTTACAATTCAGAAAAGAGATACATATTAAGTTTTATGAATATATTTATGAGACGTGAGTCTTAAGAAAGGATAGACATAATGGTATCTGAGAAGGCTGGAAAGTATGATTTTGAAGTGGGAATGTACAGACCACCGAGTGAGGGGGGAAGTTTCTCTTTGCTGCTGCGTTTTACCCGGAACTGCCCGTGGAACAAATGCACGTTTTGCGGCATGTACAAACACGAGAAATTTTCCCTCAGGGCTGTTGAAGAGATCAAGAGCGATATCGATGCAATCGCCCGACTGATCAAGGACATGCAGTCTCTTTCACGGGAGCTTGGTCATGACGGACAGATCGATAGAGATACGGTCATCGCCATGATCGAAAAAGAACCGCAACTCAACACCAGTCAGGGCTTTGGTATGGTTCTGAACTGGCTGTCATCCGGGGGGAAAACCGTTTTTTTACAGGATGGTAACAGCTTGATGATGGCCAGTGACAAACTGGTTGAAGTGCTCCTCTATCTTCGCAGCACCTTTCCATCCCTGGAGCGGTGCACCACCTATGCCCGTGCAAAGACCTTGGCGAGAAAACCCCAGGAGGAATTGACCGCTATCCGGAAAGCTGGTCTGGATCGGCTGCATGTGGGTTTGGAAACCGGAGACGATGCCCTGTTGAAAAAGATAAAAAAAGGTGTCACGAGTGAGGAACACATTGAAGGTGGAAAAAAGGCTATCGAGGCCGGGTTCCAGTTGTCTGAGTACTGGATGCCCGGTCTGGGCGGCAAGGAAGACTGGGAGGATCATGCCCGGAACACGGCACGGGTACTGAACGGCATCAACCCGCATTATATTCGTTCTCGGCCGTTTTCACCGTGGCCCGGTACACCAATCCATGATGCTTACGAACAGGGGACCCTGACCCTCCTGTCGCCCAGGGAGACCTTGATCGAACTGAAGCTGCTGATCGAAACCCTGGAGGTCACTTCCAAGGTTTGCTTCGATCATGCCGGAAATGGGTGGGGCAATCGAAACGGTCAGCTCTTGTTTACCCAGAGCTACGAAGGATACAAATTTCCCGAAGAAAAAGACCGTGTACTTGACCTTATAGATGAGGGTATCGAGGTCCAGGAAGGAAGATGAGTCCTGGCATTATTGTCTCCATTTCCGCTATCGGAATATTTTGTCTGACCCTGGGACTCAGCTACCCGCTGCTGGCTCTGATTCTTGACGGCATGGGCGTCAGTACCGGTCTGATCGGTTTCAATGCTGCCATGACCCCGCTTGGCATTATTGTCTCTTCTTTTTTTATGCCACAGTTGGCAAAACGTTTCGGGGCCTGGCTTTTGTGTGTTGTGAGTCTGTGCTTGGCAGCTGTCATACTGGTTTTGCTGGCTGTTTTCAAGGATGTAACGGTTTGGTTTCTATTGCGGTTTCTACTCGGTGTAGTCAACACCGGCATTTTTATTACGAGCGAAACCTGGATCAATCAGTTGGCGCCACCGCAGATACGGGGCCGGATTATCGGTCTTTACACCACCGTCGCTGCTGCCGGATTTGCTCTGGGGCCGTTGGCGATCGCCATTATCGGTTCCCAGGGCTGGTTGCCATTTCTGGTGGGTGTCGTCGGCATACTTCTGGCGCTGCCGCTGATTGCATCTGCCAGGGCCCATCTGCCGGATTTCAACGACTCGGAAAAGACCTCCATGTTTTCATTTTTTTTGATGGCACCCCTGCTTTTACTGGCGGTGGCTTTTGCCGCGCTTTTTGACCAGGTCATGATATCACTGTTGCCGATCTACAGTTTGCGACACAGTCTGACCGAATCAACCGCGTCCTATTTGCTCACGGTACTCATTGTTGGCAACGTTTTGCTCCAGATACCCATCGGTTGGCTGGCTGATCGCATTTCCCGAAAAAATCTTTTGAGTTATCTTGCCTTTGGAACAGTGGCAGGGTGTATATTCCTCGTCTGGTTGATCGAAGGATCCATATTGATATGGCCCATGTTGTTTGTCTGGGGTGCGGTTGCGTTTGGAACCTATACCGTTGCCATGGTTGAGCTCGGGGATCGTTTCTATGGTACACTTCTGCTGACCGGAAATGCCGCATTTGGCATAATGTGGGGAGTCGGTGGCATCATTGGCCCTTCAATTGCCGGGATTGCCATGGATCTGTTAGGACCGGAAGGGCTTCCAGTCACAGTGGGAATTTTATTCAGTATGCTCGGTGTGTTCTCCGTCTTGATGCCTTTGGATCGAAGACAGTCTAAGTATTAATTGCCGGCAGATAGATGCTGAAAACAGATCCTTTTTCTTCGTCACTGGACACAGTCATGATGCCGCTGTGTTTTTTGACAATGCCGAAGGCAGATGCCATACGCAGGTCCTTGTCGGGGGTGTTAAACGGCTCGAGAGACTGGCCCACGTCCTTCCCATCCATAATAGCGGTACGATTTGTTATGCGAACCAGAACATAATCACCGGGATCTCTTCTGAAGGGTTCCACAAACTGGGGTGAAAGGGTGATGTTTCGGGATTCTACTTCGAGTTCCCGGGTATCGGGTATCAGCTGTGCCGCGTGTCGGCAGATGTTCAACAGGGCACGGCCGACCATAGCTCGGTCCGAATTTACATTCCATAGATGATCCTGACATGCTATCGTCAGTTCCACCGCCGGCATCATCAGTTGGAACTCCCGCAATGTATAGGCCGTGATTTCATTCAGGTCGGTTTCATAATAGTTGTAGACGCCCTTTCCGGCAAAGAGCAACAGCTGGTTGGAAATATGCTTGATGTCCTTGATCTGTTGTTCGGCTGTTTTCAGATTCTGATAGTCCTGAAAGGCTGATGTATCACCGTGGTAATCGTTTCCGAGGCTCTCGATGGTTGCCGCGATGTTTTTTTCGATGCCGAGAATTTTCTGATTGAGGTCATGGGCGACCCCTTCCGCCAGGTTTCCTATGGCCTCGAAATGATGTATTTTTTGGAGCTGATTTTCGAGGCGGCTTTTTTCGGATGTCAGCCGCTGACGTTCCTCCTCGACTTCCATTTCGGTGGTGACAATGGTTAGACAGCCAAAAGACAAGGATGTATCATCTTCAGGATAAGTCAAAATCGTGGCCTGATCTTTCAGCCAGATAGTGTTGTCTGGTGAAAGCTTGAGCTTGTACACGGCTTCGATTAGACCTGTTTTTTCGCTTTTCTCCCGGAGTGATTCCCGGTGTGCGTCCAGTTCCTCGCGGCTGGTAATTTCTGTCGCGTCGAGGGGATCGACAAAGCTGGATTTGTATACCCGGCGGTCCACTATGGCCGAGCGAAGAATAATAGCGATATTGGTGGGACCACAATCCAGAAGTGTCAGGAATTTCCGGCTTACAAATTCATACCAGATATTTTTTTTATTTCCTTGCCAGGCAGAAATGTAGGGGATGGCCGGCGAGCCTGCCTGGTCAAAGACATGAAAAACAGGGATGATCTTTTTTAATCTCGCTTTGAGTTCCGGACTGAAATCACCGTTCAGGATCCTGCCGTAGTAAGTGGCTTTGTTGTTGGAATCTGGAGACATATCGAAATCCTCGCATCAATGTTGAGGGGTGTTTCCAACCGGTCCAAGTATGTAATTAATTTCTGCGTAAACTATTATAACCCGGTTTTCTTGTCAATATAACAATCCTTACCGGAGACCGGGTTTACCTATAAAACCGTTTTAAACGTTGACCCGTAAAAAGACAGGGATGGGCCTGCGATATCCGGGTCGTTATAATTCCGAAATTCTCCGCTCATGTCATGGGGGGCGTGCAATGCCAGCCAGGCAATGGAGCGGGCTGGAATTTCCGGAGGTTCCAATTGGTTCCTTGCTTTCAGATCCATATAGTAGGCATACTGGGTTGAGCCCATGGTTACCGAGCCTTCACGACGGATTTGGGCTTGCATGGGCGTATCCACCACACCAGGTCTTATGGAAATTGCCGTGATGTGGGGCTCTTCTTCAGCCAGGACACGGTTGAAATGGGTCAATGCGGCTTTGGAAGCACAATAGGCGCTGGCAGACGGTATCGGAGTACGGGCAGCACCGCTGCTGACATTGACGATGCGGCCATGTGTGATGATGAGAGATGGCAATGCAAACCGGGTCAGGTAAAAGGGACCCAGCAGATTTACCTCGAGAGCATGTCGCCATTGGTCGATATCTGCATGGGCGATGTCGGCCAGGGGTGAAATCACACCGGCATTGTTTACCAGGGCATCAATTTTTTTAAACTGCTTTAGGACGATATCCACAATATGTTGACAGGCCATCGGATTGGACACATCTGCCGGGATGACCAGGGCTGTGCCTCCCAGCTGCTCAACATGGTGGGCCACATCGTCGAGGTCATTCCTGGATCGGGCCACCAGGACGACGACGGCTGAACCCTTGGCCATCCAGCAGGCTATGGCAGCGCCCAGTCCCCTTGAAGCCCCGGTGACGATGGCTATTTTTCTTTGATCCATTTCTAACACCCCGTTGCATTGAAATTATTCTGACCATTACTACTGTGAAACCCAGAACCCATTATGCAAGAACCTGGCGTTGATTTCAATATAGAATCAAGGCCGCCAAACACTTCGATTTGTTTTTAGGCATCAAACAGGACTTTTTTTAAACACCCGTTTATTTGTTTCCCAAAAGACTGAGTTAATTGCCGCCTTTTGCAGCAAGGAGGATAAATCGAAGGGCCTATAGGGGTTGTCAGAAAAACGTTCCGATTGAGGACCGTTTTTCTGCTACAAACCCTTATGCCGCCATCATATTTTCGGAACATTATTATGACAAGCGGTATAAAATCGTGATACGACGATTATGTAAAAGTTTTGTCATCCTTGCCGCTTTCCTTGCAACCCCATTCTATTTGCCATATTAATATTCAGTTATGCAGGGACTTGCACCATAAAGGAAAACAGATGACATACCCGATGATCATTCAGGGTGGCATGGGAGCCGGTGTATCGAACTGGCAGCTGGCACAAGCTGTTTCTCGGACAGGGCAGTTGGGGGTGATCTCCGGCACCGCACTCGATACGATTTTTTCTCGCAGACTGCAGCTTGGAGATCCCGGAGGCCACATGCAGCGGGCAATGGGGCATTTTCCGGATACCGGTATGGTGGACAGAATACTGGCACGCTACTACAGACCTGCCGACGGTTCTGGACGACGGCCGTTCAAGACTCCCCCCATGATATCCCTCGATGCGGCTCAGCACACCAAGGAATTGACGGTCATAGCTAATTTTGCAGAAGTGTTTCTTGCCAAGGAAGGGCATGAAAACCCTGTGGGCACAAACCTCTTGGAGAAAGTTCAACTGCCGAACCTGTATGCCCTATACGGAGCCATGCTGGCGGGTGTCGACTACGTCATCATGGGAGCAGGCATACCACGGGAGATTCCCGGTGTTCTGGATCTTTTGGCAGATCATCGGGAGGTGTCACTCAAAATAGCGGTGGGTGCTCTCAATGGCAACCGGTTTTACGCAACCTTCGATCCAAAAGACTTTTTGCAGAAAACCCTGCCTCCACTGGAACGGCCCAGATTTTTATCGATAGTCTCTTCGGTTTTGCTGGCCACCATGATGGCTAAAAAGGCCAACGGCAGAGTGGATGGATTTGTCGTGGAATTGCCTGAAGCCGGTGGGCACAATGCACCTCCCAGGGGAAAACTCCTACTAAGTGATCGGGGGGAACCGGTTTATGGTGACCGGGATGCCATCGAACTTGAAAAGATCAAGGCTCTTGGTCTGCCATTCTGGCTGGCCGGCTGCTGGGGAACACCGGAAAAGCTGCAGGAAGCCATTTCCCTGGGAGCCGAAGGCATACAAATTGGCACGGCGCTGGCGTTTTCAGAGGAGTCCGGTTTTACAGAGGCCATAAAGAAGCTGACCATTGAAAATATCCGCAAGGGAACCGCTTCCGTATTTACCGATCCTTCTGCGTCACCCACCGGGTTCCCTTTTAAGGTGCTTTCTCTTACCGGGTCGTTGTCTGAGGACGATGCATATCAGGAAAGGCCCAGAATGTGCGATCTCGGATATCTGAGGCATCTCTACGAAAAGCCTGACGGCACGATCGGCTACCGTTGTCCGGCGGAACCGGAATCTGTTTTTGTCGCCAAAGGCGGCAATGCCCAGGACATAAAGGGCAAAAAATGTCTCTGCAATGCGCTCATGTCCAACATCGGTCTTGGTCAGATAAGAAAGAGCGGCTACAGTGAAAAAAATCTGGTCACTTCCGGTGACGGCATCATGACCATCGACCGGTTTTTGAAGGACGGCGCATCCTATAAGGCTGAAGATGTGATCAACTGGCTTTTGGAAGGAGCAGCATAACGCGATGGGTTCATTGAGTTCATTGCGTTTATTGTGTTGTTCAAGTTAATCCCCGACATCCCCTATCTTTGGTGGAGAATCAATCCACCCATCCTGCTGGCACTACCATTCCCACGAAAAAGTAATACCATGCTTGGGCATTGACTATTTGGTCTTGCAATTGTAGATTTTTTAAAATTCCATCGTCAAACCATTGATATACTCTCACAGGGGGTGTGAATAATGAAAAAATCCTTTGGTTCCAAAACACTCATCTACCCAACGCCTGTATGGTGTGTGGGGTCCTACGATATCCATGAAAATCCCAACGTAATGACCATTGCCTGGGGAGGCATCTGCTGTTCCAGTCCGCCCTGTGTGACCATTTCGCTTCGCAAAGCCACCTATACCTACGGAAATATAATGGAAAGGAAGGCCTATACCCTCAGCGTGCCGTCTGAAGCACATGCGGCTGCCGCAGACTTTTTCGGCATCGTGTCCGGTCGAACCGAAGATAAATTTGCACGAACAGGCCTCACACCGACAAGATCGGAACTGGTTGATGCCCCGTTTGTAGAAGAATTTCCCATGGTATTGGAATGCCGCGTCATTCACCATTATCAAATCGGTCTGCACACACACTTTGTGGGTGAGATACTGGATGTCAAGGTTGAGGAAAGCGTTCTTAGGGATGATGGCAAACCGGACATCGAGAAAGTCCGCCCCATTCTTTTCAGCCCTGACATCCAGACATACCATGGTGTCGGCTCATATGTCGGAAAGGCGTTCGATATTCGACATTCCTTTTTTTCGACTTAGGTAACATCATTATTTAACTACCTCTGGCAGTGGGAGCTTTGAAGGTTTGTTTCTGAGGGGAAAATCAATCATGAAATACAGCTGTATTCTGAAAATCATGGTCGTATGGGTTGTCTGGATCTTCTTTACCGGAACTATTGCCGCTCAGGAAAACAACCCAATCGTATTCATCCATGCCAACCTGATACCCATGACCAGCGAAATTGTGCTGCCCGATCAAACCGTGGTGATTCATGGGAAAGAGATCATTGCCGTTGGTCCTGATAACCGAACAGCCGTGCCACAGAATGCAAGGGTGATCGACTGCAGCAACGCCTACCTGATGCCGGGTCTGGCTGACATGCACATGCATCTGCGATCCAACTGGATGAGTGATGACTGGCCTGTATCCCCTTTGAATCTCTATCTTGCCAATGGCGTTACGACGATTCGCTGTTTCGGACCGCTGGGGAAGACGGGCCGGTATGGCCTTGCATGGCGGAAGGAAATTGACGCAGGGCGTCTTGTCGGGCCTCATATCCTGACCTGTGGCCCGCAGCTGCGGGGTCATTTCAAAAAGAATCCGGAACATATTGTCATCAGCCAGAAATACCAGGGCTTTGACTTTATTAAAATCTATTCCTATGTGACCAAAGATGAGTACCATACAATCGTGTCGACCGCCAAAAAACTCAATTTTTATACTGCCGGCCACATCCCGTTTCAGGTGGGTCTGGATGGTATTCTGGCTGAAGGCATGGATGAAATTGCCCATATCGAAGAGTTGTTGTGGGAGTTCTCCGATTTCGATCGCCGGCGCTATTTTGAAAGCGAAGGGGAGTGGATGACCTATGTTATCCAACAAACCTTCCATGGACTTGGACCCTATCTCGAACTCGATCCGCAGGATAGAGACCGGAAACTCGATGGCATGATCGCACGGGTAGTGAACAAACTCAAAGGCAGAGACATTCCTGTCTGCACCACCCTGGTGGTGGATGATGTCATCGTGCAGAAGTTGTTCGAGCCGGATCTTTTTTTACAGAAACCGGAAATTCGATATATGCCGAATGGCTACCGGGAACGCGTATTAGCCGGGAAGGAGAAACATCAGCGGCAGTTCAAGGGAGGCGAGGTGTTTGCACCTTTCAAGTATGCGCTCGATAAAAAACTGTTGACCGGTTTCAAAAAGATCGGTTTACCCTTGCTGTTGTCCACGGATGCTGGGACCGGTGGCATGGGCGTTGTACCGGGTTTTTCTCTCCATGATGAGCTTGAAATCCTGGTGGAAAACGGCTTTACCCCCTATGAAGCCATTGCCGCGGGAACCACTGTTGCTTCCAAATTTGTTGCGCGAATGAACGGGCAGGATAATTTCGGAGCTATCCTGCCCGGCAAAAGAGCGGATCTAATACTCCTCAAACAAAATCCTCTGAAAGATGTGGCCAACACCCGCAAGATAAGTGGTGTCATGGCTGCGGGCAGGTGGTATGATGAGAAGGCATTGGCTGGATTTTTCGAAAAGCATTAAGCATTAAGCTGTAAGCGGCTTAGAGCTTACAGCTTAATGCTCAACTTTCGGGATTCGGCGAATGCGAAATGAATAATCCCCTGGCGCTTTGCGAACTCGCCGCAAGGGCACCTAACATCAGCGCCGGCCATATGGTTAAACAGGCATCGTTATCAATGAGCGTGTTTTCATATTGGATTGTTCATTATCATGCGCTGATGTAAGGTGCCCTAATTGGCTCAGACAGCCCAAATCGCCATTGGATCACCCATTTCGCTCTATCTGTTGTGAAACCCGAAAGTTGAGTTAATGCTTATAGCTCAATTTTTACAGCTCATAAATAATTTTGGACCGGGAGGGTTTGGTGGAAAAACTTTCCGGCTCTTCAAATAAACAAAGAAAGGAAAGGCATTGACCGACGCAATAGCACCGATACATTACAGAGAACTGGCAGAAAAAGATCCCGAAACTGTCTGTCGGCGGGCGGGATGCCGCTACGACAAAGACAGGCAGTGCTACGAATTGGAAGTCTGGGGGGATGTCTATCACATCTATCCCCATGAACCACGAATTGAGCGCCCGGGCAGAGATTCCCGAGGGGGTCATGAGTATTTGTCCATCTTCATCGTCCACTATCTCCTGGCCGCCGTGGAAGCGGCTATTGAGGATGAATGGATTTCCGAAAAGGATATCCCCGGGGGAGCCACCTTTTTTCGCGGTCCGCATGCCATCCCAACCGACCTGGTGACCCGGACCTACCAGAACGATATTGCAGCCTTTGGCAGCCGATGCAGAGCCTTGCGTGGAGAACCTGTCGAAATGGGAGATGCAGCCTTTCGATTTCAAATCACAGAGCGACTACCGGTGGTGGTGCTTTACTGGCTGGGCGATGAAGATTTTCCCCCGGAGGCCCGTATGCTTTTCGATCGATCGATTTGCAGGTTTTTTGCCCTGGATGTCGTGTTCGCCCTGGCAGTGGAAATATGTGCCCGGATCGGAAGGGTGAGTGGAAAATAAAGGGTTCGAGGGTCCGAGGGTGATACAAGGGTTGGAGGGTGGCTGGCAGCGTTACGCGAAACGCACCTAACAGCCTACCTGGGACTGTTGAGCATGGTGGGACCGACGGCTTATTTCGGGCTTTTGGATGTCGGTGAACCCAAAGCCAGAGATACCCTGGTGGTGTCGGCGGCTGCCGGGGCGGTGGGGTCCATCGTCGGACAGATTGGAAGAATAAAAGGCTACCGCGTGGTGGGCATTGCCGGTTCCGACGAAAAATGTCGCTGGATCACGGAAACGCTCGGTTTCGATGCCGCCGTCAACATGCTGTTCGACGGCTCCAATAAAGGCAAGCTTATCGTGAAGGTGTCCGACCCGGATGGTCCATGAAATATCCGGGCTATAGGGCCATACCCACTGCCACCTCATCCCGCTTTTCTCTGCCGAAAAGCTGCTCCACAAGGGCAAGTGAAAATTCCACGGCCGTTCCGGCGCCCTGACTGGTAATGCAGTTTCCATCCACTACCACACGGGATGCTGTGCGGTCTTTGTTGGTGAGCTGCTCCGCAAATGCCGGGTGACAGGTGGCCTGGCGCCCCTCCAGCAATCCGTGGTGTTCCAGAATTACGGCCGGGCTGGCGCAGATGGCGCCATAGAGTTGGCCTGTTTCCCGCTGGCGTTTCAGCAAGCCGATCAGGTCCACGGAATCCCTCAGGTTTTCGGCGCCGGGGATACCGCCGGGCAGCACCACCAGGTCATATGCCTGGTTCACGCAATTTTCCAATAGGGTGTCGGCCGTAATCACCATCCCCCGGGAGAAGGTAACCTGCCGATTTCCTGTAACCGATGCCACCGTTACCTCGGCATCGGCCCGGCGCAGCACATCGATAATGGCCACGGCCTCCAGATCCTCGGTGCCGTCGGCAACCGGTACCAGTACATTTTTTCCCATGAACAACTCCTTTCAATTTATACGTAAAGATGTGATACTGTATTTGTCATCTTTCTTTTGTTAAACTTGAACTAAGGGATTATTTCCGCAGGAGATCGGTGCAGATCAAGATCTAAATCTCTCAGTTCAGATTAACTATATGTTTTGTAACGCTTAAAGTCAAATTTGGTTTGATATGGACACCCAAAATTCATTTTGACTGACCACAATATTTTGGATAACGTTCTATTAAGCATTTTGGATTTGATGACCGGATAATTTTGAGATCCGTTAAATTTACTTTCTAAATGGAGGATATCTATGAATTTCGGCTACACCGGTAAGATATTACACGTCGATTTAACCAATCACGACATTGAAGTGGAAGAACAGGATGCGTCATTTTATCGGAGCTATCTGGGTGGTAGGGGAATTGGTTATCACTACATGATGAAAATGGTGCCTTCCCGGACTGATCCCATGTCACCCGAGAATATTCTCGTAATGGCCACAGGTGTAATGACGGGATCCCCGCTTGCTGCCTCCTGTCGATTTGCTGTCGTTGGGAAATCCCCACTTACTGGAACCGCAGCGGAGTCGGAATCAGCCGGATTTTTCGGGCCCGAGCTTAAAATGGCCGGTTTTGACGCCATTGTGTTTCGAGGACGATCCGAAACACCCGTGTATCTCTGGATAAATGACGGCCAAGCCGAAATTAAAGATGCAAGTCATATCTATCAATTGGGTGCCAAGGAGGTTGAAGATGCCATCCGTGATGAATTGGGTAGCAGTAAAATAAGGGTGGCCCAAACAGGTCTTGCCGGCATCAACCAGGTTCTATTTGCCAACATTACAAACAATCTCGGTCATTTTAACGGTCGCAATGGATTCGGTGCCTTAATGGGATCCAAAAATGTACGGGCGGTGGCCGTCCTGGGTTCTGATAAAATCAACTTTTTCAACCGGGATTTCCTTAACCGGAAAGCCAAGGAATATGCCACAACCTTTCGTGACAATCCCCTGGGCGAAGCACTGTATACATATGGCACCACCGCATTTCCCAAAATACTGTCTGATGCAGGGGCTTTGCCGGTCGACAACTTCCGGCGCAGCGCACTTGACGACCCCACACCCGTCAGCGGCGATACCTATAACAAGCTCTTGCTTGAAAAAAGAAAAGGCTGCTACCGGTGCCCGATTCAATGTAAAAGAGGCATTGCTCTGGATGACCCCAAATATGGTATTGATTCGCGTTATGGAGGGCCGGAATACGAAACCATTTCAGCCCTGGGTACAAATCTAAACATCGTGGATTTAAAGGCCATCGCCAAGGGAAATGAAATATGCAACCGCTATTGTATGGACACCATCAGTGCCGGCATGACAATCGCCTTGGCCTGCGAGTGTTTTCAGGAAGGTGTCATTTCCAGGGAAGATACCGGAGGCTTGGAGCTGCGCTTTGGTGATGCCGATCTGATGATCCAACTTCTGGAACTGATTGCCCGGCGGGAAGGGTTTGGTGATACGCTGGCAAACGGGTCTGCTCGCCTGGCAAAAAAATGGGGTGTTGAAGACCGATCTTGCAACCTCTCGGTCAAGGGTCAGGAAGTTTCCATGCACGACCCACGCGTGAAGGTTGGCGTGGGTATTGGTTTTGCTGTCAGCACCTACGGAGCGGATCATATGACCGCCGTACATGATCCTTTTTTAAGCGATGAAAATTCTTTTTCGTTTAAATCTGTAAAAGCATTGGGAATTGACAAAGCGATGTCCGCCACAGAGATTACCAGTGAAAAAGTTCGGAGCTACATGCAGCTGGAAAAACTGTGGCGGATGATGGATGCTCTGGGGCTGTGTGTGTTTGGATACGCCCCCCGGGGCGTGATACCGTTGGATGTCATGGTTCAATCCTTAAATGCTATAACAGGATGGGATACAGATATTGATGAGCTGTTGACAGCTGCCGAGAGAGGTTCCATGCTGGCACGTGCATTTAACAGCCGGGAAGGATTTACCATTAAAGATGATCGGCTACCAAAGCGGCTTTTCAATCCAAAGCCTGATGGCCCTGGTTCCGGCAAGAAGATATTTGAAGAAGATGATTTTAATAAAGCCATAGCCTTGTACTACGAGATGATCGATTGTGATTCTGAAACCGGCCGGCCGAGTCATGAAAAACTGATTGCGTTAGGTCTTGATTGGTTGGAAGAATTGTTGTGATTGTTAATACTCAGGG
Source organism: uncultured delta proteobacterium (assembly GCA_963744665.1). Lineage (GTDB taxonomy): Bacteria > Desulfobacterota > Desulfobacteria > Desulfobacterales > B30-G6 > B30-G6. The sequence continues at coordinate 201,674 of CAVUUM010000027.1, forward strand.
GGGCAATATGGACAAACCGAATTGGAATCCAGGCACACTTTTGGGACTTTCCGGTCAATACTGGAAAACATGCACCCTGCATGCTGCCGTAAAGCTGGACATATTCACGACCATCGGCGATGACGCAATGAACGGCCAAACAATTGCGGAGAAAATCGGTGCCGATGTCGACGCTGTTGAGCGTCTGCTCAACGCCCTTGCGGCATTGGGGCTTCTCGAGAAAAAAGGTGATACTTTTTTCAATGTGGATGCTGCCGGCCGGTTTTTGCGGAAAGACTCCAGGGCTTATCTGGGCTATATGATATTGCACCACCACCATCTGGTGGCGTCCTGGTCCAAATTGGATCAGGCTGTCCTTACTGGCAAGCCGGTTCGAACCCGTTCATCTTTCAATGATGAATCGGTTCGCGAGGCCTTTCTCATGGGGATGTTCAACAATGCCATGCTGCAGGCGCCCCACCTGGTTGAGTCCTTTGATTTGTCGGCATGTCAAAACCTGCTGGATATGGGCGGTGGCCCGGGCACTTACGCGATTCATTTTTGTCTGCAGAATCCCCAGTTGCAGGCCGTTGTTTTTGATCTGCCCACCACAAAGCCCTTTGCAGAAAAAACCATCGCCCAGTTCGGACTGAGCGATCGCATTTCGTTTATGGCGGGGGATTATGTCACGGAAGCGATGCAGGGCCAATACGATGTTGTCTGGATGTCGCATATTCTGCATGGCGAGGGACCGGCGGATTGTCAAAACATGATTCAAAAGGCTGCAACGATGCTGACTTCCGGCGGCATGTTGTTGCTGCATGATTTCATTCTGGACGACACCAGAGACGGTCCTGTGTTTCCGACCCTTTTTTCCATGAACATGCTTCTGGGAACCCCCGAAGGAAGAACTTATACTGAACAGGAGCTTGTGAATATGATGAAACAGGCCGGGTTGAGCGATATCCAGCGGAAGCCCTATTGTGGTCCCACCGAATCGGGGATACTGTCCGGTATACTAACAACATAAAATGAGTGATTGCCGATCTTACCGCATCTACGGCGTCAGATGCCATACCGCATAGTTCACTATTTGGTCTTCGCTCTTCAAGCTACGGCCCAACAAGAGCGGAACGGCATCTTCTTTGTAGCTACGGCAACCTCGACAATCGCTTAGGATAGTTTCAACAACAGGAGGAACAGATGGAGTCAGTAAAGATAAAAATTGAAAATATCCTGTATGCTACCGATCTTTCCGAAAGTGCCCATCATGCGTTTGCATATGCCGCCAGTCTGGCAAACCAGTACGGTGCCAGGTTGACACTTTTAAATGTTATACCGGAAATACCCGCCATCGTAGAAAGCAGCAAGGCTATCGGCTATATCGGGGAAAACAGATGGAAGGCGCTGGAGGAGAGTAATTTTCAGGCAGCCAAGGATGCGCTCATCGGCAAAAGAAAGGACCATCTTCTGATGCGGGAAATCCTCGATCAATTCAGTGAAAAAGCCCGATCAGATTACAGCCGCGGTGAGGAGATGGTGGATGATATTGTGGTCGAAAAAGGGAATCCAGTGGAAGTCATTCTGGAGGTTGCCAAAGAGAAAAACTGCGATCTGATTGTCATGGGGACCCATGGCAGAGGAGCCCTGGCGGATGTCGTTATGGGAAGCACCGCCAGGCGGGTTATCCGCCGTTCGCCCACACCGGTGCTTGTGGTAAGGCTTCCTAGTGAGCTGTAGAATTATATCCCTGGAAAACAAACACTTGAACCGAATACGAACGCATTCGTAGCTTGCGCTAGCGCGAATCTAAATTAGACAGAATTCCTTGTTACATCTTGTTACAAACTGTTACCCCTGAGAAAAGCATTTCCCCAAAAATATGCTTATCCTTCCTTTAACCTAAGTTGAGAGCTTATCTTAGGTTCAACAAAACGGCACGAATGGCTTGTCCGTGCCAGGCTGTCAATAACCAAGGATGACAAAAAGGGGGGAATTATGCTAAGAACACTAACATTCACCGTATTGATTGCAGTTCTGGGAGTGGGTTCGTTGGTTTTTGTGGGGTGCCGGCATCCAGGCCACCAGAGGGGCGCCGCTTTTATGATGGACTACATGGCAGAAGCCCTGGATCTGACTGAGGCACAGCAGACCATGGCCAATTCGTACAAGGATGAAATTCTGGCCAAGATCAAGACCAAGCATTCGGAAAAGAAAGAAATGCACGATGAACTCAAACGCCAGTTGAGCAGCGATACCATCGACACCGTTCTGGTCAAGGCGCTCATCGCCGAACACCGGGCCGGGATGGATGACGTGATAGACCTTGTTGTGGATCGGGTAGCGGAATTTCACGCGACATTGTCGCCGGAACAGCGCGAAAAACTGGTGAGCAAGCTGGAAAAGTTCGAAAAACGACACCAGGCTGCGTGGGATCAATAACCTGGATGTTGATAGAGATTCGGCATGGCGTGGTGGCTGCTGTTCGGTAAAGCAGATATCTGCTTTAACCGAACAGCAGCAAAATTGTAATGCCATGAGACGATATCATGAGGCATAAGATTCTCATCATAGACGATGACAAGAAACTGAACCAGCTGCTGGTGACGTTTTTGGGAGAATTCGGTTTTAAGGTTCTCACTGCCACACGTCCGACCCTTGGTCTGAAGATGCTGAAAAAAGAAGCACCCGACCTGGTGATTCTGGACATCATGTTACCGGAAATGGATGGTTTTCAGGTTTGTAAAACCATTCGTGAGACCCATAGCGTGCCCATCATCATGCTCACTGCCAGGGGGGAAACCACCGACAAGATTGTCGGGCTCGAACTTGGGGCCGATGACTATCTGCCCAAACCGTTTGAGCCACGGGAACTGGTGGCCCGCATTCATTCGGTGATACGCCGGACAAGCGGTATGGGGGAAAGTCGCCCCTTATCGTTTGGCCCTCTTAAGATCGATTTTGCCAGACGCAGTGTCCACCTGAACAATGATTTACTGGATTTGACCACCAACGAGTTCACGGCGCTGGCGTTGCTGGTGAAAAATGCAGGCAAGGTGCTGGACAGGGATCAGATATTGCAGGAGCTGAGAGGGATGGATTCAGAAGCCTTTAATCGTTCCGTGGATATCACCATGAGCCGCCTGCGTCAAAAACTGAAAGACGACCCCAAAGCGCCGAATTATATCAAAACGGTATGGGGTGCCGGGTATGTGTTTATTGGGGAAGACAGCAATAAGCGATAAGCAATAAGCAATAAGCGGTAAGCAGTTATCGGTTGGTCAGCTTAAAGCTTATGGCTTACCGCTTATAGCTTATTGCTTATCGCTCAAGACCCTGTACAATACAATGTGAGATTCAGCCAAATCATGCACTTCCACTGGTTCAAGAAAATATTCAACTCTGTTTTCACCAAAATGGTGACGATCATTCTGATCGCCGGTATCGCCATCAATATTGCATTATGGGGTTTCTTCTGGGCATACCGGGCCATGGCCGGCCGGCCTTTTCACAAAAATATTCATCAATATCTCAACTATGTCATCGATGACCTGGGCACGCCCCCCAGTTATGAACGCGCCAGTGCCTTGGCGCGTCAGGTTGGTCTTCAAGTTCACTTTCAAGGTCCGGACACCGCCTGGTCCACCTCGCCCAATACCATTGATCGCCGCAGAATCCATTTTCGAGACTGGGGAGACAAACCGAATATTCGCGGGGGCATGTCCCATGGCCGGTTCTATATCGAATATCGGCACGACAGGGGTGATTTTATTTTTGAACTGTCGGGTGAATACGAAAGAAATCCGGCCCTGAAATGGATTCACGGTCTGATCGTTTTATCGATTTCACTGATTTTGCTGGGGGCTTATGTGTTGATCCGAAGGATTATGCGGCCCATCAAGTGGCTGGATGCGGGTGTAAAAGAAGTCGGTCGCGGCAATCTGAAGCATCGGGTTCCTGTTACAAAATCGGATGAACTTGGCCAGTTGTCCCTGGCCTTCAACACCATGACCCAAGGCCTCGATGAGATGCTCACCGCCAAGGAACAACTGCTGCGGGATGTCAGCCACGAACTGCGCTCTCCCTTGACCCGCATGAAAGTAGCGCTTGAATTCGTAAAAGAGGGTAAAACCAGGGAACTGGTGCAATCCGATATCCTGGAAATGGAGGAAATCATTACCCATATTCTGGATACCGCCCGTATGCATCACGATCACAGCCGTCTCAAGCGCCGGGAAATCGATCTCACAGAAGTCATCCATGATGTGGCTGCACTCTATCGTCAGCAGCAGCCCGGCGTCACCTTCAGCAGTGAAGCATCTTCTGTTTTATGCATGGCAGATCCTGAGCAGATCACCATTGTTTTGAGAAACATTCTGGACAATGCTATCAAATATTCAAGGGAAGACAGTAAATCAATTCAAGTTTCCACATATGCCAAGGATGGATGGGCTTTCATCGAGATCGAGGATAACGGCATCGGCATTGAACCGGAAGCCTTGAGATATATCTGGGAGCCGTTTTACCGGGCCGACAAGTCACGATCCAGGGATACCGGCGGGTACGGATTGGGGCTCAGCCTGTGTAAAACCATCATCGAAGCCCATGACGGCACCATAGACATTCGCAGCATACCCGGCAAAGGCACCACTGTTTCCTTGGCACTTCCTTCCGAAAAATAGAAGCCATTGCTTAATCTGTACTCTTTCCGGTCAGACAATACCCTATCCTATATTAACATTTCATCACCCCCGGGTAGGTGGGAGTCCAGAAAACCGATACCCGTATTACCGATCAAATCGTAAGCAGTTAGAATCAATTCTTGACAAGATGTTTTCGGGCCACTATATTCCAAAAACACGATATGGAGAAGGTAATATGAAAGAATTTTTAAAGGTCATGAAGGCGGCATCTGATCCGACCCGGGTTAAAATTATCAAGATGTTGGGAAGGCGGGTCATGTGCGTATGTGAAATTCAAACGGCATTGGGAACTGCACAATCTACAGCCAGCAAACATCTTAAAATACTGGAAGATGCGGGTCTGGTGATGTCTAAAAAGGAAGGTTTGTGGGTGAACTATCACCTGGCGGACGGTCTTCAAAGTCCGTTTGCTGCCAATCTTTTGGGCAATTTGCGTCACTGGCTTGATGACGATCCGGAAATTTCACATCTTCTGGAAACGTTAGGCCAGATTGATCGATGTAAAATTCTAAACAAGAACTAAATATTGATGAACTCGTAAAAAGTCCAATTTAGACGGTTTTGTAAAAAGTTCAAATTCAAGGCGTGCAAATTTTGCTATCATGAGGCGTACTTACTGTACGTTGAATGATGGCTAAATGCAGCACAACGCCGAAGTTGGGCTTTTTACGAAACCGCCAAATATTATATTATCACGATATAGGGATTTAGATGGATAATGATATTGAACCCGGCATTGTGGACTGGAAAAGCATCTGGAAGCCATTGATCCTGATCGGGGGTGCTTTTCTGATCTTTTTTTTCCTGCCCCTGGAAAGTTCCCGTTTTTCAAATTCAATTTATGAGGCACTGGCTTTAACCCGGTGGTATGCCCGGGAGCATGTGCTGCTGTGCCTGGTGCCGGCATTCTTTATTGCCGGAGCCATCGCTGTGTTCGTATCCCAGGCCGCTGTAATGAAGTATCTGGGCGCCGGTGCTAACAAAGTGCTTTCATATGGCGTTGCCAGCGTTTCCGGTTCTGTTTTAGCGGTCTGCTCCTGTACGGTCCTGCCGCTGTTTGCCGGCATATGGCAGCGAGGAGCCGGACTGGGACCGGCCGTTGCATTTTTATATTCCGGTCCGGCTGTCAACGTCCTGGCCATTATTTTAACTGCGCGAATATTGGGACCTGAAATCGGCCTGGCGCGTGCCATCGGTGCTATTGTGTTCAGTATCGTTATCGGGCTGTTCATGCATCTGATATATCGAAAAGAGGAAAAAGCCAAAGCCGAGTCCGCCATGCATTTACCTGAGCCGGAAGTGGAAAGGCCTCTTTGGCAGAATACGCTTTTTTTTGGTGTCATGGTACTGCTTTTGATATTTGCCACCTGGGGTAAGCCAGAGCATGCAAGTGGATTCTGGCATGCCGTGTTCACCGTGAAATGGTGGCTTACCGGTGTTTTCTCAGCCTTGTTGGGTGGTATGATGATCCGTTGGATGGGGGTGAAAACAATCAAGGTCGTTTTTGCTGCCGTGGTTGTTTTGACTCTTGCCTTGGCTGTCCCCCACAAGCCACTCCTTGCTTTTTCTGCAGGTATCATCGCTTTTGTCATATTGCTGACCACAACGCGTGGAGAAACCGAAACCTGGTTTGTATCCTCCTGGGATTTTGCCAAACAGATAGCACCGCTGTTACTGGCCGGTGTTTTGGCAGCCGGTTTTCTGCTGGGGCGTCCGGGTTCCGAGGGCTTGATCCCCTCCCAGTGGGTCAGCAGTCTGGTGGGGGGCAATTCATTCGCGTCCAATCTGTTTGCTTCTCTGGTGGGGGCATTTATGTATTTTGCCACACTGACGGAGGTGCCGATCCTGCAGGGATTGATCGGTGCCGGTATGGGGAAAGGACCGGCCCTGGCATTGCTGCTGGCCGGTCCTGCATTGAGCCTTCCCAACATGCTGGTTATCCGCAGCGTGATCGGGACCGGCAAGACAATTGTTTTCGTGAGTCTGGTGGTGGTGATGGCAACCCTCAGCGGCCTCATTTTCGGAAGTATATCGGTCTGATCGACCCTGGAGCTGCGTTATTCAGCCTTCGCAGTAGTAGACTACGGCTTCAGGCTGAAATGCCTTGCTCCCGGGCCGATCAGACTCGCTAAACTTTCAGGTTAATAAGGCAAAGACGTATTTAGGGTGATTGTATTGAAGAAATAGTACTCATAAAGGAAGGAGAACATAATGGATATCAAGGTATTGGGGCCGGGGTGCTCCAAGTGTCAACAGACGGCAAAGATCATCCAGGAAGTCGTTAAAGAAGCTGGCGTGGATGCGACGGTGGAAAAGGTCACGGATATCATGGAAATAGCCGGCTATGGTGTGTTTGGAACCCCTGCCGTAGTGGTGGACGGTGAGGTGAAAAGCGTGGGGAAGATTCCCAAACCCGAAGAAGTCAACACATGGCTCGCTTCATAGCATCATTTATCTTCTACCTGAAGTAAGTTCGACAAGTATTTGATATAGTATAAAAAACAATAGAAGGATTAATAGAAAATGCATCATGGCGAACAGAACAACGATCGTAAAATGACCAGTCTATTTGAACGCTATTTATCGGTATGGGTGATCCTGTGTATTATTGCCGGTATTTTACTGGGAAAAATCGCTCCTGGCCTGGCCCGCTATCTGGACAGTCTGGCAATCCATGTCAATGGCGCTCCCGTGGTGTCGATTCCCATTGCCATATGCCTGTTCTTCATGATGTATCCCATCATGGTAAAGATCGACTTCGGTGAAGTGATTCAGGCGGGTAAAAGCGGAAAACCGGTGTTTTTGACACTGATTATCAACTGGGTCATCAAACCCTTTAGCATGTACGCTATCGCTTCGTTTTTCCTGGGAACGCTGTTTTACGGATTCATCGGACCGGATGCGGTGGATATGGTCAAAATGCCCTTTGGTCTGGATCTGCCGGTAGGTGCAACACACGGTGCCGGTACGGTAGTGCTGGTGGATGGCGTAAAAATGCTCCAGGTGCCCTTGTGGCGAAGTTATCTGGCTGGCTGCATCCTGCTGGGGATTGCACCGTGCACCGCCATGGTCCTGGTCTGGGGGTATCTGTCCCGGGGCAACGACGGTCTTACCCTTGTGATGGTGGCCATCAATTCTCTCACCATGCTGGTGCTCTATGGTGTACTGGGAGGGTTTCTACTGGGTGTTGGAAGACTGCCCGTGCCCTGGCAGGCCTTGCTGCTTTCCATTGGTATATACGTGGCTCTGCCTCTTTTAGCCGGTTACCTGTCACGCAGATGGATCATAGCGGTAAAAGGTGAAGAATGGTTCAAGAAGAAATTTCTGAATGTACTCACGCCCATCACGATCATTGCTTTGCTGATAACCCTGGTATTGCTGTTTTCTTTCAAAGGTGAGGTAATCGTTGCTAACCCATTGACAATCCTATGGATTGCCGTTCCACTATTCATCCAGACCCTGCTGATTTTCAGCCTCGGCTACTGGCTGGCCAAGAAATTAAAACTTTCCTATGAGAATGCGGCCCCTGCAGCCATGATCGGTGCTTCCAATCATTTCGAAGTGGCCATTGCAACCTCCACCATGCTCTTTGGTCTTTCATCAGGTGCGGCACTTGCCACGGTGGTGGGTGTCCTGATCGAGGTTCCGGTTATGCTGATGCTGGTCCGGATATGCCTGAGGACCCGGCATTGGTTTGATGCGTCATAGCGTCGCGCTTCATAAATTCGTTTGACGAATTTATGTGTATAAAAATTATACGATTAAGCTTTTCGCAGGAAAATATGTTTACAATTTACACGGATGTCTTAGTTTAATACGTTGGATTGAAGAACCCAGACATTTCATGGAATGTTCGGATTTACTGAAAGGAAACCATATGGTGCAACCATCCAAAAGTGGTCTGCGCACAGGAATGCAAACATCGCCTTGGATCATTCTGGGATTGACGGTCATTTTATTGATTGTCGTTATGGTGCTGGCATTTCAAAACACCAACCGGGAGCGGCGCTATATGTCCGAGCTTATGAGTGCCAAGGGCGCAGCACTCATTCGGGCCGTGGAAGCAGGTGCCCGGACAGGTATGATGGGCATGAGATGGGGCGGCCAACAGATCCAGCAACTCCTGGAGGAGACGGCTCGCCTCCCGGATGTTTTATATATGGCGGTTATTGATCAGGATGGAAAAGCAGTTGCTCACAGTAACCCGATAAAGATTAATAAACCCTTTGATGAGGAACGTCGGATAACACATCTTGGACCGGATGAACTTGAAAATTGGGAATTGGTGACCCTGGGCAACCAGCAGCGAATATTTGAAGTGCATCGCCATTTTCGCCCGTTGACGTTCAACGGAAACAAGGCTTATGGCCGTATGCAGTCAATGATGCAGCGGCACGGTATGCGACCCGATTCAAATGATGACTGGTTTTCACTGGAAAAGCGTCAAAAACTGCTGATTATTATCGGGTTGGATGTCACACCATTTGAAGAGGCCATCCAAAGCGATATTCGAACTACGGTGTTATTGTCCGTTATCATGCTTGTTTTAGGGTTTGGCGGATTTGTTTCCTTGTTCTGGATGTACAGCTACCGGGGGGCCAAAAAGTCTTTGCAGGATACCAGTGCTTTTGCCGACGAGGTGGTTAGTCATCTGCCTGTGGGTTTGATTGCCACTGACCAGTCGGGACGGATTACTTTTTTCAATACCGCAGCTGAAAAAATCACTGGTGTGAAAAAAACAGTTGCCCTGAATAAAAAGCCGGAAACAATTTTGCCTGATGGATTGTGTGGTGTGCAAGAAAAGCTTGATCAGGGGCAAACGATTTCCGAGCAGGAAATTGAATGCGATTTTTCAGGAGCCAGAAAAGCGGCGGTTAGTGTTAGTGCCACCCACATTACAAATGACTCGGGAGAGTTTGTTGGACAAGCCCTCATATTGAGAGATTTAAGCGAAATTCGCAGATTACAGGATCAAATTCATAGACAGGAAAAATTGGCTGCCGTGGGTGGATTAGCCGCCGGCGTAGCACATGAAGTCAGAAATCCATTAAGCTCCATCAAGGCCTTGGCCACCTTTTTTGCCGGGCAGTTTGCTGACGGCAGTGAAGCCCAGGAAGCGGCCTGGGTCATGGTACAGGAAGTGGATCGCTTAAACCGGGTGATCACCGAATTACTGGATTTTGCCAGGCCTTCGGATTTGAAAAGAGAGTCCAGCGATATGGGCTTACTGCTTTCCCGTTCCATAAAACTGATCCAGCAGGATACAACCAATAAGAACATCGATATCGAACTGCATATGGATACGGATATCTGCCATGCATGGATAGATTCGGATCGGCTGGCCCAGTGTCTGCTCAACCTTTATATCAATGCCATTCAGGCCATGGAACACGGCGGGACCCTGACGGTGCAATGCAAAGCAGACGGCGCCGATAATCTCAATATCATTGTTCAGGATAGCGGGTCTGGAATTTCGCCTGATCAGCTCAATAAAATTTTCGATCCCTACTTTACCACCAAAAAACGGGGAACCGGTCTGGGTTTGGCCATTGTCTATAAAATTATCGAGGCCCATCAGGGACAGATAGCGGTCCATAGCACGATCGATCAAGGGACCTCCTTTACAATCACGATTCCATGTCAACAGAATCAAGTCACCAAGAGGTCATAATGCGTTCGCCTAAAGCAACCAAAATATTGATCGTGGACGACGATCCCGGTCATCTGGTTTCACTCAAAACCATTATTCGGAGCTGGGGGTATACGGCTGAAACCGCCGATGACGGAGATGTTGCTGTGGATGTGGTGAAATCCGAACCCATGGATCTTATTTTGATGGACGTTCGTATGGCAACCATGAGCGGCATTGAAGCACTCAAGCAGATCAAAGCCTACAACCCCACGATTCCCGTTATCATCATGACGGCCTATTCGTCTGTGGACACAGCGGTAGAGGCATTGAAGTCCGGAGCTTACGATTATTTGATCAAACCCCTGGATTTTGAAGTCCTGAAACTCACCATCGAGCGAGCCGGTGAGCACGCCGGGCTCAAGGAGGAGAACAGGGTTTTAAAAGAACATCTGCAAGGGAATTTTAACCTGGAGAACATCATCGGCAGAAGCCGGCCGATGAAGAAATTATTGGAGATGGTGTCCATGGTCGCACCCTCCGAAGCCACCGTGTTAATTACCGGCGAAAGCGGCACCGGCAAGGAATTGATTGCCCGATCCCTGCACTTCAACAGCCCGCGCCGGGAAAAACCCCTGGTGGTTGTCAATTGCGCGGCCATTGCGGAGACACTGCTGGAGTCAGAGCTGTTCGGGCATGAAAAAGGCGCCTTCACAGGCGCGGATAAACGTCGCGAAGGTAGATTTATGCTGGCCCATCACGGCACCATCTTTCTGGATGAAATTGGTGAAATGCCTTCCACCATGCAGGCCAAACTTTTGCGGGTTCTTCAGGAAAGGGAGATACAACGTGTGGGGGGTGAGGAGACCATCAAAGTGGATGTGAGGGTCGTTGCCGCTACCAACCGTGACCTGGAAGCGGATGTTGCCAAGGGGCATTTCCGGGAGGATCTTTTTTATCGTCTGAACGTCATGCCTTTGAATGTGCCGCCATTGAGGAAAAGGCAGGAAGATATCCCCTTATTGGCTCAGCATTTCCTTGAAAAATATGCTGATAAGAACCGCAAGGAGGTCAAGGGCTTTGTCCCCCTGGCCATGGATATGCTGCTCAATTATGACTGGCCTGGAAATGTCAGAGAACTGGAAAACGCCATGGAGCGGGCGGTCATTCTGCTTTCCGGCGAGCATATTACCGAGAAACAGTTACCACTGAATATTACTGAAAAATATTCTGATCTTGTAGCACTGGCAACCGTTGCAGCACCCATAACGGATGGCACGCGTTCCTTGGAGGAAATTGAAAAAGAGGCTGTGCTGGCCACCTTAAAAGCCAGTGACGGCAATAAAGCAGAAACTGCCCGCCGATTAGGAGTCACCCGCAAGACCCTGCACAACAAATTGAAAAATTATGGGCTGATTTGATTCACTGGGTCTTTTTTACACGCAACCCATTCCCTTTGAAATCCTAAGTCATCTATCTTTCACACCAACATAAAAATAAAATAGCTATTGATTCAATGGATTAGAACTGATTTTCGCTTTCCATGGATTCCTTTGGCATAGACTTCGCAGTTAATAAGTTAACTAGTACTCGTCCAGAAATGAGGATTTTTTCGTGAGATCATGGCGTCCAACGCCGATATTGCGGAAAAAGACCATTTGTGGATGGGTACTAACTAGGAAATGTTGATCAATTCGTTTTAAACCCAGACTCGGGGGCATTGACATGAATCGAACGACTTCAACACTTATCAGCATCGGCGTGTCAGCAGTGTTTATCGCTGTGGGTGTATGGTTTCTTTACAATCACAGCTTTGGTGTCTGGCCCGGGCACGGTCGTTGGGCAATGGGCCAACATGGCATGATGGGAGGCGGTATGGGAATCATAATGATTATTTTCTGGGTCTTTCTTATTGGCGCTATTGCACTGCTGATTTCAGGGGCGGTTAACGGAGTTCGTGGCGCTAAACACCATCAAGACGGTGTACGAAATCCCATTGAAACCCTCAAACAGCGTTATGCCCAAGGTGAAATAGACAAGGCTGAATTTGAAAAAATACGGCGGGATCTATCGATTTAGAGAAGTCATTTCAAACAACATAGGAGGTGTAACATGACAATCCAAACCAATACAAATGTTAAAGTCGATCTGGTTTGTCGGATGAAAGTTGCCGAAAACAGTAAGGTGCTGCCATTTACTCTTAACGAGAACACCTACTTTTTTTGTGCCGAAACATGCCGAAAAGAATTTATTGCTGATCCGAATAAATATTTAGAAAAGAAATTACCCAAAAAAAAAGGTTTGTGGGGCCGATATTTGGATCGACTTAATAAGACGACTGGCGGCAAACCACAATGCTGTCATTAAGGATTTAACAGTAGTAGCTGAACTTCGTGATAATCAGGGCCGTACTTATAAAGCCCTGCAGTGGAAGGGGTCACCTCCGGGAGGGCACCATCGTTCTGGTAATCTAACTTTTGAGGCACTTCAAACAACTGCCCGTGAAGCAATATTGATCATTCGTGAAGTTGGCGGTGTTGATCAGAGTGTATTTTCATAGAAAGGAGTAGATCATGGAAAATCAAATATTCACCATTTCAAATATATCGTGCGGGCATTGTGTGGCCGCAATTCAAAATGAGCTTCAGGAACTCGATGGTGTAACCAACATCGCGGGTGATCCGCAAGGCAAGACGATTACGGTTAAGTGGGAGCCACCGGCAACTGCGTCACAAATTGAGAGTAAGCTGGCTGAAATCGGCTATCCGTCGTCAGCATAGTATTTATTTAAAGACGATTTGGGATATAGCGAAGGAGGTGGTTTTATGTCCGAAGAGAATATAGCGCTTCCGGTTACGGGTATGACCTGTGCCAATTGTGCTGCCAATATTGAACGAAGTCTGAACAAATTAAACGGCATCCAGGAGGCCTCGGTCAATTTTGCCTCGGAAAAAGCAAATGTGCGCTTTGATCCTGGACAGATTGACATCCAGGCTGTGGTGGACAGCGTTGAACGGGCTGGGTACGGTGTGGTGACCCAGCATATAGAACTACCCATCACGGGCATGACCTGTGCCAATTGTGCAGCCAACATCGAACGAGCCCTGAATAAAAAAGTGCGCGGCGTCACACAAGCGTCTGTAAATTTTGCGACCGAACGTGCCGCCATCGACTATCTACCCGCCGCTGTAAGCATCGACGAGATCGTCGCTGCCATTGAAAAGGCCGGCTATGGTGCCATTCTTCCGGAAGAAGGCCGGGAGGGCGAGGATGTTGAGCAAATTGCACGTCAGGCTGAAATCCGCAATCAGACACGCAAATTTATTGTGGGGGTGATTTTCGCCCTGCCGCTTTTTGTTTTGAGCATGATGCGGGATTTCAGCCTCATCGGTGCATGGAGTCATGCAGTATGGGTCAACTGGTTGTTTGCCGGTTTGGCGACGCCGGTACAGTTTTATACCGGATGGGATTACTATGTTGGTGGATTTAAAAGCATTCGAAATAAGAGTGCCAACATGGACGTGCTCATCGCGCTCGGTTCATCGGTTGCCTATTTCTATTCGCTGATCATATTGGTATTCCCCGCTGCCGGCCAACACGTCTATTTTGAAACCGCGGCAGTTATTATCACCTTGATCAAGCTGGGCAAGTTGCTGGAGGTCCGAACCAAAGGGAAGACGGGTAATGCCATCCGCAAATTGATCGGACTGCAACCCAAGACTGCGTTCATTGTCGAAGAAGGTCAGGAAAAGGAAATAGCGCTTTCCCGGGTGAAAAAGGAAATGGTTGTTGTGGTGAGGCCCGGGGAACGAATCCCTGTGGATGGTACGGTAATCGAAGGAGCGTCGGCGGTGGATGAATCCATGCTTACCGGCGAATCGCTGCCGGTGGACAAACATGTAAATGACACCGTCGTCGGTGGTACCATCAATGGTGAAGGTTTGCTCAAGTTTCGGGCAACTCGCGTGGGCCAGGAAACCGCTCTGGCTCAGATTATCCGTCTTGTTCAGGAAGCTCAAGGCAGCAAGGCACCGATTCAAGCTTTGGCTGATCGTGTGGCGGCGATTTTTGTGCCGGGGGTCATCCTGATCGCTTTCACCACTTTTGGTATGTGGTGGGGGGTTACTGGCGAATTCGTACCCTCCATGATCCGCCTGGTGGCCGTGCTGGTCATTGCCTGCCCTTGTGCCCTGGGGTTGGCGACACCGACGGCGATCATGGCTGGGACAGGCAAAGGCGCTGAAAAAGGCATCCTGTTCAAACGAGCGGAAGCGTTGGAGACCGCCAACAAGCTGGACACCATTGTTTTGGACAAAACCGGTACCATTACCGAAGGCAAACCAGCCGTGTCTGATCTGGTTGTTTTGGACGGCGACCACATGACGGAAGAAAATCTACTCAAGCTTGCCGCCACAGTTGAACAGGGATCTGAGCATCCTTTGGGTAAGGCCATTGTCAAAGAAGCAAAAGCTCGAAAAATTACGTTGTCGACCTTTGACAATTTTCAGTCTCACGGTGGCTTAGGGGTTGAGGCTACAATCTCCGGTCAAAAAGTTTGTGTAGGAAAACCCAAATGGTTTGGTACGGATATTCTGATGTCTGCGGATGGAAATATTCAGCAGCTTCAGGCCCAAGGTAAGACAGTCATGGTGGTGACCATAGATAACCGTATGGTAGGTTTGCTCGCCGTAGCCGATCAGATAAAATACGATTCGGCGGAGGCGATCGAGAGCTTGCATCGTCAGCATATGCAGGTGATCATGCTCACTGGAGACAATCCTCAGGCTGCCGACACCATCGCCAAACAAGTCGGTATCGATGAGGTTCATGCAGAGGTTCGCCCGGAGGAAAAGTCTCTTGAGGTTAAGAAGATCATGGACAGAGGTCGTCGTGTGGGCATGGTCGGTGATGGCATCAACGATGCACCGGCACTCGCTCAGGCTGACATCGGGATGGCAATAGGTACCGGAACCGATGTGGCCATTGAAACGGCTGACGTAATTCTTGCCAGTGGCAGCCTGCAAGGCATTCCACGCGCGATTGCTGTGAGTCGACAGACCGTGCGTACGATACGTCAGAATCTTTTTCTGGCGTTTGTATATAACATCATCCTGATCCCTGTGGCAGCGGGTATACTGGCGCCTTTTGAGTCTTTCCCCATGATGTTGCGACAGCTTCATCCCATCCTTGCGGCCCTGGCCATGGCCATGAGCAGTATATCCGTTGTCAGCAACAGTCTGAGGCTTTATCGGGCGAAGATCTGAAAAACGCGATAGAGTCAATAAACATGTAATAGCCGCTTTTTGCAACAAGTGATGGTGACAGGAATGAGGGCGTAAGAACTTATAAAGGATTGCCGATATGAACGATATAAATGAGCAGGAGGTTTCATTCAATGGCTGAAAACATAGGAATCGTTATAAAAGCAGAAGCGGATAACCATGCTCAGGTTGTGGTAGATCGCAAAGGAGCCTGTGGCGGATGTCGGCCCACCGGTGGCGGTTGTAGGAGTTGTCTGGCAAGTGCCAAAATACAGAGTCGCGTGGCCAATCCAGTGAACGCCAAAACGGGCGATCTCGTAAAAATCCATATATCCTCTGCGAACCTGTTTTCCAGTGCAGCCATTCTGTATCTAATACCGGTTTTTGGACTTCTCATCGGTGCCTTTGCCGGTAACTGGGCATTCTCAGCGTTTGGGTTTGCCAACTCATTCGGGTCGATAGGGGGCGCCATGAGCGGGTTGGTTATCGGATTTGCCGTTGTGATCATTATAGGTCACAGGCCAGGCATTCGTAAAAGAATCGTGCCGACCATCACCCAAATCGTGACGCCGAGTATCGGAAAATTGGATATAAAGAAAATACCGTGCTGTGGGTAGTGAGGGTATGAGGAAACGAAAGAAAGTGTTGAAACCAGATTCTTATACAATCGACCATGGGTATTCATCCCACATCGGGCAGCGTCAACAGAATCAAGATGCACATTGGATAAGCTCTGAGGATGTATCCTTACATGGCAAGGGACGTTTATTTGCAGTTGCCGACGGAATGGGTGGCCACCCCGGCGGGGAGCTTGCAAGCCGCCTGGCGTGCAGTGGCCTAAGTGAATATTACAAAAAGGAGATCAATCAACAGGGGGCGTTTCGGCCAACTGATGTGAGCCGTCATTTATCTGAAGTGATTATCCGCATCGATCGACATATTCGTCTGGAGGGGTTGAGGGATAACAAGCTTGAGCATATGGGAACAACACTCTCCTGTCTGGTGGTCACTGATACGAGCAGTATTATCGCGCATGTGGGTGATAGCCGTATATACCGGCTGCGAAATGGTCATTTGACCTGTTTAACGGTCGATCATACGTTTGTTCAGGATATGATTTTCGAAGGCGAGGTCGATCCTGATAGAGCACACCTGCATCCCTTGCGTCATATGTTGACCCGAGCGGTTGGTACCGGGGAGCAATTGGAACTTGTAGACAGTCGCGTAGACCCATTAAAAGCAAAAGATGGCTTTCTTTTGTGCAGCGATGGATTATATAATACGTTAATCCGTTCATGCATCCTTGACCTATTATCCCGACATATCCTCGCATCTGAAACTGCTGCAGAACTCGTATTACAGGCAAGGCAAAATGGTGCCCGTGACAATATCACGGCAATTGTCATCAGAATCGAATAACGTCATAATGTTAAACTTATAAAATGGGAATCGAATGAATAATGGCTTTAGAGATAAAAACATCTGAGAAAAACCTATTTGATACCGGCGGTGTTATTGACAACAAGTGGGTTCTCATCGAGCGCATTGGAAAAGGCGGCATGGGAGAAGTTTTTCGGGCCCACCAACTCAATCTGAATCGGGATGTGGCCATAAAGGTGATTTCTGAGGATATCCTACAAGATTCAGAAGAAAATCCGGAAGAAGTCGGTAATGCCGTGAAACGCCTGCAAAGAGAGGTCCAAACCATGGCGCAGGTGCGTCATCCTAATGTGCTGCAAATTTATGACTATGGATCGGTGAATGTTCGCCGGAAGGACAGTACTGAGCAAGTTCAGTATATTGCTATGGAGTATGTGCCCGGGGATACCTTCCGATATACGATGTCAGAAGAAGGGTTCGATGAGGAAACCGAGTTGCTCGTGGATTGGCTTGAACACTATTTCTTACCTGTTTTGGACGGGCTCGAAGCGATTCATGCTAACGGGATCGTTCATCGGGACATAAAACCTGAAAATATTCTAATGGACGGCGATACACCGAAGATTGCCGATTTTGGCTTGGCCAGGTCTCCAAAACTAAAGGCGGTATCCAATTCCTGGGATGTGAAGGGAACCATGCCGTACATGGCACCCGAGCAATTTTCCGATTTCCGAAAAGCAGGATTTGCCGCTGACATCTACTCCCTTGGAAAGATTCTATATGAGGCGGTCAGCGGCAAACTAAACTCGAAAATGGTGCCTTTCAAATCGGTCGCGCTTAAAGATCCGGAAACGATTTTCCTCAAAGCCATGGATACTCTTATTCGCAAAGCGACCGATGAAAGCCACCGGCAACGTTATCAAACAGTGTCCGACCTGCGATCCGCTATCCTGGAAGCACTAAAATCCGGGAGATCAGAAAACGGGAAACTACATCCAGATCATGAAAAAGCACCAGCATATGTTCGCTGGATGTGGATCGGTATCGCACGGTCTTATTCGCGTTAGGCGGTATGAGCATCTATCATTGGAAGGGAGATATTTCCGAAAAAGACGTGACCGCAGCTAAGGGAATATCCCATGAACTCAATAAATATCGCTGCATCCAGGATTGAAAAACTTACACCGACACGGATAGCTACGGACGGGCGCGAGATGAAACTTGTGAAACGTATGGAGAACGGCCGGGTTCTATACGCGGATCCATCATTGGTTACTGTCCACCATTACGCCGATTTCCTGAACGAGATGAGAGATGATCTGGAAGTAATTGATGGTGTTGTGAGGTACAAACAAGACATCTGGATATATTTGGGCATGGCGGTACCTCGGCCGATCAAATACTTTATCAGCATTCGCGTTTTCATTTACGGCAGGCAGAATGGGCTTCGAAACGGTATTGCGGATCACCTATCTAGGAGCCAAAGCCTATGCTCGCCATTATAGGAAACGCCTGCCAACCTATGGAGAATGGCAATCTTGAACCAACAGTTTTCCATTGTACCCCGGCAGGAGAAATTGTCGGCAGGCACGCCAAACGGCACGATGCATTCACGCATGATCATAGATACAGCAGCCGAAATCGACGAACAGCCAGAGAGCGAAGATACGCCGGTAGCTTTTAAAGAATGGTTGACCGAAAATTCAGATTCATCATCAGTTGGCCGTGTTGTTGCCTGGTCTACAGACAATAACCGTTTAACAAAGCGATATCCATGGGAAGGATTTTATGATGTGGGATTTCGAACCGTCATGGAGGTTAGCGAGAAGATTCCGGTGGTGGAAAAAGAACAGGCGAATTAAGCTATTCGTCAAGAAGTGACACTGTCGCCTATCATAAAATCGTTGCTACGATTTAATGATGAGTAGAATTTAAACACAGGAGAGAAAATATCATGAATCCAAAAGAACAGATTCTCAAATTTATACAACAGGCTTATGAAGATAAAACTGACCCTGTTTCATCCGACCGCGAAATCATCCAGGAAATATTTGACGGGATGAGCACCGGTACTGCCCGTATCATTATTGATCGTGAGGTAAGCCAAACAGTTTCAGAGAAATTCAATATAAACTCGCTTGAGAACAAAGGGCGCTATTATATCGCAAAAATCGTTCGGGCTGACGGAAGCCCCCTTCAAAGCCTGCTGGTCGACAAACAGACAGGAAATATACAGATGATAGGCCGTTGAAACCATGCATCTGCTAATAAGAAGTATTTTCTCTTACGATAAAAGGATACAACAGCAATGAAAAGAAAACAAATAGCTCAATATATATGGTTGCCCATTATACTCTTAATAGTGGGCGCGATACCTGGTTGGGGACTGGCAGAAACAGTGAATTATGAGCTGACCATTGCCCAGGAAAACATAACGATCGCCGGCACAACAGCTGAAGGCATGACCATCAATGGCAGAATTCCCGGTCCTACATTACGTTTCAAGGAAGGGGATACAGCACGCATTCATGTTCACAACCGCATGCCCGTGGCAACGTCAATTCACTGGCATGGATTATTGGTGCCGCCAGACATGGATGGGGTGCCTTACATCAGTTTTCCACCGATTCAACCCGGTGCAACCTTTACTTACGAGTTTCCTATTCGCCAGAGCGGCACCTATTGGTACCACTCACACTCAAATTTGCAGGAGCAAAGCGGTGTTTATGGGTCCATCGTTATCGAACCTAAGCATGCAAACCAGCAGGTGGATAGTGACCACGTGATACTGCTGTCTGATTGGACTACCGAAGATCCGCACAGCGTATTGCGGACACTGAAACGGGGCAGCGAATGGTATGCACTTGAGAAGGGAAGCAGCCAAAGTATTCTGGGAGCGTCTCGTATCGGAAATTTGGCGACTATTTCACTCGTGAGCTTCAACGTATGCCGGCAATGGACATTGCCGATGTGGCCTATGATTATTTTTTAGCCAATGGTCAACCGGAAACCAATATCAAAACAACCGGCGGGGAAAAGGTACGTCTGAGGATTATCAACGGATCCGCCACCACCTATTTTCATATCGAATATGCAGGCGGTCCCATGACAATTATTTCAGCCGATGGCTTGGAAGTGCAGCCAGTGGAACAGCAACGTTTTTTGATCGCTGTTGCCGAGACCTACGATGTACTGGTAAAAATCCCGAAAAACGGTTCTTACGAGTTGAGGGCCACAGCCCATGATGCTTCGGGGTATGCTTCTGTGTGGCTTGGGACTGGTCAACGTTTTCCTGCGCCTGATATCCCTAAACCGAATTTGTATCAAAATATGAGCCATGGAGTCAAGCCTCTATCTGGGCGCTGACACCTGCCGGTGCCATGGGTATGCTGGATGACGAGATAGCGTCCGGCAAATTCGATCAACCCGGAATGATGGGGATGCAGGATATGCCTATGGCGCAGGAACAAGAAGCGATGGGTCAGGGTGGCCATGCCGCCCCAGCAAACCAGGACATGAGTGCTGAAAGGATGCCACCACGGAAAGCCATGAGATGATGGATACGGCTATGAAGGAAACCCATGAAATGGACAGCAAGAAAAAAACCGGGCATGCATCCCAGGAAATGTCTAGAGTGCAACATAACGATCGCAAGGGGAAAAAATATGCAAAAAATTTTCGTTTCCTGGCATCGGATGTTTCATCCATGAAGGATCTGGCAGCAGATGGTATGGACCCGAGACGCCCCTGGCCACCCTATGCAAAATTGCGTGCCATAGAACCAACTTTTTTTGAAACAGACAAACCTATTCGTGAAATCCGGCTGACATTAGATGGGGATATGGAGCGGTATGTATGGTTTCTAAACAACAAGGCACTATCCGAAAGTGATGTTATTCGAAATCAGTGCCGGTGAAGTCGTTCGTTTCATTATGATCAACCGTACCATGATGCATCACCCTATGCATCTTCATGGCCATTTTTTCAGGGTCATCAACGGTCAGGGGGAGCACGCACCTCTCAAACACACAGTAGACGTTGCACCCATGTCTACAACGGTCATCGAGTTTAAGGCCAATGAATTTGGTGACTGGTTTTTTCATTGTCATCTGCTCTATCACATGAAAAGTGGCATGGCGCGGGTCATCCATTATGACGGCTATCAGCCGAATCAGGATGTCGCTGCGGCGCGACCCAAGCTCTTCAAAGAGTCCTGGTATGCCTGGGGAGAGGCCGATGTGCTCAGCAACATGACCGAAGGCTCTTTAACCCTGTCTGACACGCGCAATATCTTTGAGGCTCAGTGGGAGGCCGGCTGGCAAACGGTTGATGGAACCGATTGGGAAGGACTTTTCACATACGATCGCTATCTGAACCGATTTAGCAGCCTGTTTGCAGGTGTCGATGTAACCGGGGAAGGGGATGAAACGGAGGAAACCCGAGGCGTCCTGGGTGTACACTATCTACTGCCCCTGAATGTTGAATCCATGATTTGGGTGGACACCGATGGTGGGGCCAGAGTGAAACTAGAAAAAGAGTTCACCTTGACACCGCGACTTGCCTTGATCGGAGAGATCCAATATGACACCCATGATTCATGGGAGGGTAAGACAGGTTTGTCTTATACGCTGACAAAATCTGTTTCCTTGCTGGGCCAGTGGCATTCGGAATTCGGTTGGGGAGGCGGGTTCCAGGTGCGGTTTTAGATTGCAAGGGAATTGCTGTCATGCTTCTCAAGGCTGAGGTTTGATCCACATTTCCCAAAATGCCCGCAGTGATACATAAATGAAACTCAGACCAAAAACTTCGCCACCAGGTATATGCAACCAGAAAAAATTCGGAGAGACAAATGCCTTTAGCCACATGGCCGAGATATCTATCAATACTCCCATGAAAGGCAAAACAATTAACCAGATCCAAAACGTGGTTGCGGGTAATAAATAAACTGCTTTATGTTTGATAGATTCAATCGGGTAAAATTTATACGATCACCTATACCTGCCATAATATTCCTTTTACGGATCAAATCTCCTAAAGTTTTAAATTCTAAATAATAACAATAAGATAATATACTTGAAGTGATTTTTTATGCAACTGGCATGCTGTTTGCTCTACTATCACAGCAGATCGAACAACGAACAATATTGAATCAACACAACCTAAGGAGGAAACAAAATGTTTACACTAAGAAATGTTATTATCACCATCGCTTCAATCGCAATAATTGGAATCGGCATCAACGCATTTGCCCACGGTGGTATGGGCTGGGGTGGCGGATGGGGTCAACATCGCGGCGGTATGCATTATCAAGGTGGTTACGGTAATGGGAATTCAGATCAAATGAGTCCGGAGGCTTACAAGCAGTTCGAGCAGAAGAGAGAAGCATTTTTCAATGCGACCCAAGATATCCGGACCAACCTCTTTGAAAAAGAACGTGACCTGCAGAACGAATTGGCCAAGGATGAACCGGATATGGCTCAGGCATCCCGTATACAAAAAGAAATTTCCGACCTGCAAGCCCAGTTCGATCAGAAGCGCATCGAGCATATGGTTGAAATGCGGAAGTTGAATCCGAATGCTGGCCGTGGATATCGTTCCAGCGGCCCCATGATGGGTTCCAGAGGTTCCATGATGGGATCTGGAAATAACGGTGGCGGCTACTGCTGGTAGTCATCTCTATGGTTATAGAGAAATTGTTTGCGACAGGGTGGTCATTCTCTGACCGCCCTGTTTGATTTCAAAAAATGGATGGGTTTATCGATAAAGGTATCTATTATGAAAAAGTTACCTAAGGATAGAAGATTTGAAGCCGGGAACGGTAGACGGCAGTTCCTGAAAATGGCTGGTTATGGAGCTCTTGGCCTGATGGCAGGTGGTTTCCGGCCATTACTGGGTCAGGCAGCCGCAGGCCAACATGGAGATGCCATTTCAAAGACAGAATTTGCACCGGATCTCGATATTTCTCTTGTGTCCATACCAGGTGAATTGGCAATGTTTCCGGGAGCTGCCACACAGGTATGGCAATACCACGCCAAAGTCAACAAGGGTAATAAAAATCGGGTGATCGAGCTTCCGAGAAGCTATCTTGGTCCGATCATAAAAGCGCAGCAAGGCGAGAAAATACGAATTCGATTTACCAATTCAATTCCGGAGGAATCTATTGTACACTGGCATGGTCTGCATGTTCCCGAAGTTATGGACGGACACCCACGTTATGTTGTTTCCCCGGGAGAATCCTACCTATACGAATTCGAGATAAAGAACAGGGCCGGAACCTACTGGTATCATCCGCACCCCCATGGACGCACAGGGCCACAGGTATATGGCGGTCTGGCAGGTCTTTTTCTTGTATCCGACGAGGAAGAGAAATCCCTGGGGTTACCCGATGGTGAATATGACGTTCCTATGGTGATTCAGGATCGGTTTTTTGATCGTGACAACCAGCTGCTATACACATCCGGAAACAGGATGGCGCAGATGACCGGTTTTCTGGGCGATTCGATTCTTGTCAATGGTCGGCCTGATTTTACCCTGCCCGTATCGACCACCGCCTATCGACTCCGTTTGTTAAACGGATCCAATTCTCGTATTTACAGGTTGGCCTGGCAGGATGACCGTCCGCTCATCATCATCGGCACAGACGGTGGGCTGCTGGAAAAGCCTGTTCACCGGTCATATGTATTTCTGGCACCCGGAGAAAGGATAGAGCTCTGGTCTGATTTCAGTGACAGTCCTGTTGGTTATGAAACCGCTCTCATCAGTCTGCCTTTTGACGGCGGGGGAATGGGGCGGGGTATGATGATGGGTGGGAGGCGGGGTGTCAATCCAAGTATTCCCAATGGCGCGAATCTCTCTTTATTCAAAATTAAAGTAACCAAATCTGTTTCTATTAGCAGACGGCTGCCGCAGAAACTTTCCGAGATGGGATCCATTCGAGAAAATGACGCCGACAACTATAACAATCCCCGGCAATTTTATCTTAATATGGGGCATATGCGGGGGATGATCAATGGGCGTGTGTTCCAAATGGAAAAAGTGGCCGATGACGAGATCGTTCAATTAGGTTCAAAGGAGATATGGGAATTCAGCAACACCGCTGGCGGTATGATGCGTATGCCGCATCCCATCCATCTGCATGGCAAACAGTTCCGGGTTATCGGGCGAGATGGTGTCAAGCACCAAGGCTATGTGGATGATGGGTGGAAAGACACGGTTCTATTGATGCCGGGGGAGCGCGTCCGAATTCTGGTGGAATTTGATGATTTCCCGGGTCTGTTCCTTTACCACTGTCACAACCTGGAACATGAAGACATGGGAATGATGCGCAATTACTATGTCAGAGGCGCGTAAAACGCCAGCCCTGAAAAACATCGTGACCCGTAATTTTTGCCGTTATGAAAAGGCCCCGCGCATAGACGCAGAGAAAATCACCCTATATAGGTCGTTTTATCTGCAAAACTCTTTCTGGGAGCGGGCGCGGGATCTGCATCAGCCTTGCCGAGGCACACCAGCGCCAGGGGGACCTTATCTGACGTTAGACCGAGGATTTCCTGAAGTTTGTCTCTATCGAAGAGGGTAAACCAGACGGATCCGATACCCAGGGCATGTGCCGTAAGCATCATGTTTTGTACGGCAGCCGAACACGCGTGTTCATAGGCTCTTGCGCCTCCCTCCATAAACTGATCGACACCTGACTTTTTGGGATTTCCGGCGACCGCAATGATTACGGGGGCCGACAGCAGAAAATCCACACGGTATTTCCCCAACCATCCCCAACCACTTTTTTGAACACCCTGTTCCCGGCTTTTTTCCGCTTCCGCGAAAATGCTATTCTTCACTTTGCTGTTGGTAATGACCACAAAGCTCCAGGGCTGGGCATTCAGGGGGGAGGGCGCCCAGGTGGCTGCCTCCAGAATCTTCTCCAGTTGTTCCTTTTCGATGGGTTCGTCTGAAAAGCTTCTGCAACTCCTTCTCTCTTTTATGGCAGTCATGATGTCCATGGTGGTTCCTTTCTTCAAATTCGAAGCACGAATATCGAAATCCTAAACAATACCTAATGACACAAATTCGAATAATCAAAACAAACAGCATCGGGTATACGTGCATGGGCTGTTTTGGTCATTTGAGCATTCATTATTTGGATTTGTTTCGTATTTCGATATTCGAATTTAAGATTTGTTGCGACCGAACATATCCAAAAGTAAATCCTTTTTTACTTTAACCAGTGCCAAGTTTTTTAGGCTAGCGAATTTTGGCAAATCAGGCCTGGCTTTCCGTTTTTTCAGCCCGGCGCTTTTCTTCATCTCTGACTTCCCGGCGCAGGAGTTTGCCCACTTTCGATTTTGGCAGCATGTCCCGAAACTCGATGTAACCGGGGACTTTGTAGGATGCCAGGTGCTTCGAGCACCAGCGGATCAGATCGGCGCCACCCACGCCCCGTGCATCTTCCTTGATCACGACGATGGCTTTTATGCGTTCACCGACGCGCTCGTCGGGAACGCCCACCACGCAGGCGCCGATGACGGTGGGGTGATCCTGGAGAACCGACTCCACTTCCGAGGCGGATATCCGGTATCCTTTGTGCTTGATCATATCCGCACTTCGCTCCACATAGTAGAGCTCGCCATCCTCATCCTCGCGTACGTAATCACCCATGCGGCAAAACACCTTGCCGTCGATTTCAACACAGGTTCTTTCGGTTTCTTCCGGTTTGTTCCAGTACCCCTTGAGGGTGTAAGGTGAGGCGACAAGCAGTTCTCCGCTTTCACCCTGAGTGACCGGATCGAGGGTGACGGGGTCGACAATAACACATTCCCTGCTGCCCAGGGGCAGACCGATGGTGCCCGGTTTAGGCGGTTTGTCGATTCGGCTGTAGCAGACGTGACCCACTTCCGTGGACCCGTAGACCTGGTAAATGGGGATATTGAAATGGGTCTCCCAGCGGTTGAACATTTCCACCGGAAGCACGTCTCCGCCGCAGAAGCAGTATTTGAGAGAATCGAGTTTGTAGCGATCCAGTCGATCGTTGTCAAGAATCATGCGGTAAAGGGTGGGAACACCCAGAAGCCATCTCACCCTGTAGCGCTGTATGCTTTCAAGGATAGCGTCCACCTGGGGCACGGGCATCAGCACCGTGGTGTTGCCCTTGTTCAGGCCGATGGACATGAACAATCCCAGGGCCATGATGTGAAACAGCGGGTTGACGGCGATGTAGACATCTTCTCCTTCCAGAAGTCGATCCCCGGCGACATCGTCGGTTACATCGTTTACGTAGGAGGTCATGCCAGCTGTGGTTTCCGGGAACGCCCTTGGGAAAACCCGTGGTCCCGCCGGTGTAGAGCATGTAGGAGAGATCTTCCATGGGGTTCATTTCAGGTGGGTTTTCCAGGGGTGCATGGCGCAGCAGGGTTTTAAAATTGTAAACACCCGGGGTTTGCTCAACTTTTCCGGTGGGAATTTTGTCGAACAATACCCCCAGATAACGTTTCCAGGCCGGCAGAAGGTCAACCAGGTTGGTGACGATAACCTTTTCAAGATCCGTGTTTTCCATCACATCTTGGACATAGCAGAAGTTGGTATCCATGCAGATGATGGTCCGGGCGCCTGAATCCTCGATCATGTATTTGAGTTCATGGGGAGGTGTAGATGGGAGAGACCGGTACGATCACCGCACCCAGTCTCTGGATGCCCAGAAAGGCGATGACCCACTGCACACAGTTGGCAATGTAGACCATCACCCGGTCACCTTTCTGGATACCCAGGTCCTGTAGCGCTCCGGCAAACCGCCGGCTCAATTCGTCCAGCCGGGTATAGGAAAAACGTTCACCCAGGTAGATGACAGCGGTGTGTCGCGGGTATTTTTCCACCATCCCGTCAAAGCGGGTGTAAGTAAGCTCATGTTGCTGGTTGGTGTCACTGGTTTTCATTCCGAATACGACTCCTCAACACCAAAATAGGCGGCCCGAACATCCCGGTTGTCCATCAGCTCCTCTTTTGTACCTTCCATAACGGCCGATCCGTTTTCGAGAATAAAGGCATAGTCAACGATGGGTAACACCGGCCGGGCATATTGTTCGGTGACGATGATGGAGATGTTCATTTCGTCCCTGATCTCCCGGGTGGCATGGATCAGGGTGGCCTGCATCAGGGGACTCAACCCCAAAAGGGGTTCATCCAGCAGCAAAATCTCCGGCTGGGCCATCAGGGCCCTCCCGATGGCCAGCATCTGCTGCTCGCCACCGCTTAGAAAGCCGCCGATTCGTCTTCTTAAGTTTTTCCAGGGCGGGAAATAGTTTAAACACGTATTCCAGCGTTTTTTTTGCTTCCGTACGGGTGGCCAGATAAGCGCCTATTTTAAGATTCTCGAGTACGCTGCTTTCACTGAAGATGCGACGCCTCTCCGGGCAGAGTACAATGCCTTTTCTGGCTCGCTGGCTCGGTTTGAGATCGGTGATGGTCTCGCCCTTGTATTTGACTTCACCCAGAACGGTGATTCTCTCGCCGCCGGCCATTTGCTCCTTTTTTTGGATATCCTGCATGATGCCCGACAGGGTATACATGAGGGTCGACTTCCCGGCGCTGTTGGCACCAAACACACCCACGATCTGACCGGCTTCGCATTTGATGTCGATATTGTTCAAGGCCAGCATGTTTTCGTAGAAAACCATCAGCCCGCTCGCTTCAAGCATGATCCATTACCTCCTGGACCGTCTGCGAGCCAAAATAGGCGGCCTTGACCTCTTCGTTGGCCATGACTGTTTTCGGATTTCCTTCCATCAGTTTTTCCCCGAAGTTGAGCACCATGATCCGGTCGGTGACCCGGAACAGCTCCCGCAGCCGGTGTTCGATCATGATCAGGGTGATGCCTTCCATCTGCAGGCGTTCGATCAAGGGCACCATGCTGGCAATCTCACTCATGCTGAGGCCTGAAAAAATTTCGTCGCAGATGATGATTTCCGGTTTCAAGGCCAGGCACCTGGCCAGTTCCAGACGTTTCAAATAACCGGTGGGCAGTGTGGCCGCCAGTTTGTAGGGCACATAGGAATCCCTCTCGAATCCGATCTCTTCCAGGATATCGATTCCCACCGTGTTGCGGTCCCCCAGCCGACCACCTCCCCGCCATCCACCCGTGCGCTTGGCACGTGGGGAAAACAGGGGAATGACCAGGTTTTTGTAGGCGGGCAGGCTGTAGTAGGGCCGCATGATCTGAAACGTTCGCGTGACGCCCATGTCCGCAATTTTGTGAGGCGGCTTTCTGGAAATATCCTTTCCTCGAAAGAACACGTGTCCCGAACTCTTTTTGACAAATCCGGTGATGCAGTTGACCACCGTGGTCTTGCCGGAACCGTTGGGCCCGATGATCCCCAGGATTTCACCTGCATGGACATCGAAGCTCACATTGCTCAGGGCCTGGATTCCCCCAAAATTCTTGGTGATGCCGCTTGACCTTGAGAATCGGTTCTTTGTTCAAAACTTTATCCACCTCTCAAATTGATGATATTTTCGCTGCCCGTAAACCATGATTCCCTCGCTCCGGAAAATGATGAAGGCCACAAGGATCAGGGCATAGAAAACGATTCGAAGTGTGCCGAAATCTCTCAGCAGTTCCGAAATGGGAACCAGGATCAGACACCCCAGCAGGGGGCCCACCAGGGTTCCGCTTCCCCCGATAACCGTCGCTGCAATGGGGATGATGGAAAAATCCAGCGCAAACAGGGAAATCCCTGACCACATGTAGATGTGAACCAGACAGGCGCCGCTCAGACACCCCATGGCCGAGGCTAAAAAGACGGCCACAGACTTGTAAAAGGTCACACTGATACCGGATGCGCGGATGGCCTGATCGTTGTCCTTTACACCACGCAGAACCAGGCCGATATCCATGTTGACCAGGCGTCTGACACCGAACAGAATCAACAGCAGGATACAGATGATAAAGTACTGTTCGACCCAGCGGTTGGAAAAACTGTCGATACCCATGATGCCGTCTGTCCCGCCCAGAATGTCGAGGGCTTCGATGACACGTGCCAGGAAAAGGGGATACATGAGGCTGACAATGGCAAAGTAAACCCCCCTCAAGGGCAGGCAGGGAAGCAGCAGAAGTGTACAGAGGCCGCCGCCGACCAGCGTGGCCAGCGGCACGGTCAGCCAGGGCGAAAGACCCAGGGATGTGTTGGCCATGGCGGCAAGATAACCCCCGATACCCACAAAAAAAGCGCCGCCCAGGGATACCAGACCCACATAGTGGGCCAGAAAGTCGAAACTGATGGCCAGGAGCGCATAAATACAGCTGATGGTAAAAACCCGTTGCCAGTACATACTGGGAACGACAAGCGGCAGAATGAGCATCCCGGCGATCAGGATCAGTCTGGGCAGGGCCAGGTACGACAACTCCCGATGGGACATCATAGCGTAAATACTGTCGCAGCGTACCTTGATGCCCCGATCGATCCGTTCTTTACGTTGCTGCTCGCTGGGTATTGTCACACCCGTTCCTCCAGTTCCTTCTGCCGGCCGAAAAGTCCCGACGGTTTGATGATGAGTGTCAATATAATGGCCAGCAGCGCGACGACCATCTGAAAATGGGAGCCCAGATAGACGACTGTCAGTATCTGGGCAAAGCCGATCAGAAATGCAGCCAGCACCGCGCCCATCCAGCTCCCCAGGCCCCCGACGACACATACGGCAATCGCCAGGATCAGGATATTGTAGCCGGACTCCACCACGATGTTGCCCAGTGGGAGTACCAGGATAGCAGCCAGCGCAGCCAGCATGGAGCCGAATCCCATGGCAGTCACCGCCATCAGATCGGAATCGATACCCAGCATCATGGCTGCCCTTTCGTCCTGGGCCATGCCCCTGAGGGCCAGCCCGATACGTGTGTAGCGGGTGAACAGCCAGAGGAGTGCCACGACGGCGATGCCGATTACCACTACCAATACGCGCTGGTAGTCCACGGGTACCCCGGCAATTTCAGTGCTGCCGGAAATAAAGGCCGGCAAGGTATAGGTCATGCCCTTGAATCCACCATACCGGAGGCCTTCCAGGATCGCCAGCCCGATAGCATAGGAGGCCATGATTTCCGATATCTCCATTCCCCGGACGCGGATAAGCACGAACTGGTAGATCAGTGCGCCGATGATTCCAGTGGCGAGTATGGCCAGAACGATGCTTAGCAGGTAGTTCAATCCCAGGGAATTGAGAAAACTCCAGGTAATAAACCCGCTGAGCACATAGAGGGCGCCGTGGGCAAAATTGGGAAGACGGCTCACCCCGTACACCATGGCAAATCCCAAAGCGTACAGGGCAAGCATGACGCTGTTTATGGTTCCGTATACCAGTATTTCCATAATTAAAATAAATCTTCTGGATTTATTTTTTCATCCAGGGTGGCAGTTGAATGGTCCCTGTGGCAATACTCTTGGGATAGACGACAATCCGTTTGCCGTCCTGCCATTGCAGGATGCTGCCTACGGCGCCTTCTTTGGGGTCGGTGGACGGAATAACCTGGTGGCTCTTGGGATCGAAGCGCAGGCGTCCATATACCCCCATGAGATCGGTCTTTTCCAATTCTGAAATGACCTTGTCTGGATCCAGGCTGCCGGCCCGCTCGATGGCATCCCTGAGCACATAGACGGCCATGTAGCTGCTGGAGGTCCCCAGGCCTTCGGGTTCCACCCCCCACTTCTTTGTATAGGCGTCATAGAATTTCATGGTCCAGGGTGTGGCATTGGAAGGTGCATTGCCGGCGTTCACCACATTGCACAGGGTATATTCTCCTTTACCGTCCGTTGCTTCCCAGAATCCGGGTTGTTCGGCGGCGGCAAGGGTCGACCCAAAGGGCAGGGCGGGAATTTTCATCTCATACCACTGTTTCAGCAGAATAGCGCTTTCGGGCATGTCCATCCAGATGTTGATGATCTCCGTCTGGGTCTTTTTCGCTTTCAGAAGCGCCATGGAAAAATCGGTGGCGCCGGTGGGAAAAATCTCCACACCGGTTACGTTCCATCCCTTTTTGGTGGCCACCGTCTCCATTACTTTGGCTGCCCCCCTGGCATGGGAGACATCCTGGGCAATGATGAACAGGTTGTTGAACTGGTACTTTTCCTTGAGTTCGGAAAAATTGGCAAACATTTCACCCACAAGATTCTTGGCCTCACCGTGGATACGGAAGCAGTACTTGTATTTGTCATACTCTTTGGCTACCGTGGCGCTATACGCGGGTGTCAAGACGCCTGTGGTGAGGATGGAGATCTTTTTATACTTGCTGAGCAGCGGCATCGCCGCCAGGGCGGCCTCGGAGCGAACAGGCCCGCCCATGATAAAATCGGCTTTTTTGTCCAGAATCAGCTTTTCCACCGCCAGGAGAGCTTCACTGACGGGCACACCGGGTTCCAGGTCACGGGTATCGATAACCTCCACCTTGAACATCTGTTTGGTTCCACCGACGTTCACACCGCCTTTGGCATTGATTTCATCGACGGCCAGTTTGAATCCCCTCTCCGCATCCCATCCGTAAAGAAAAGCAGTCGAGAGCGGACAACCGAGAACAATCGTTTTTTCGGCCAGTACCTGAGATGCCGGCAGAATAAAAAATACCACGGTTAAAAGAACCCACAAAATTCTCAATTTCCTGGTTTTCATTTTTGGTCCCTCCTTTTGCTGAACGGATTGATAAATAAATCTGTTCGGGTGTGACGACCTGATTGATACCAAACGCGATACACGCTATTGCTAATTTATAAAACCGCACGTCAAGAATGCGGTGAAAGCTTATAAGAAGAAGGGTTTGTATTCCGTGTAATACCTGGTGATGAGTGAAAGTAAGAAGATCACAAGCCGTGAGGGATGTCAAGCAGAAATTTGCTTAAAAATCGAGGGGTTTGAGTATATTCTAAGCTTGTTTGCACCCCATGGGAGGGGCAACGACAATATCCATAAATCCCCAAAGCGGATGTATTATTGTTTGACTTTTGATGCGCATTGGATTATTTTATAAGTATCTCAAATTATGGTGCTTGCTGGTCATTATTGCCACCATGTAACCAATGTCGATTTATTGTCAGCGCATATCTCTGAGGCCGAACTCACCCGTTACGTATTAAAATCGACACCTGAAATCATATCTATACTGTTTAAATTTCAATCCATTTTCATAATAACAGGCTGAATTTAATAGGAAGGGGGTAGCTATGCCAGTCAAATTAAACCACTATTGGACCGTTATTCATGGCAGGCGAAACGAGTATGAAAAGTTTATTATCAAAAAATTTATTCCTAAAATTAACAAGCTCGGACTGCATACCGTCGCCGGATGGTGTGTACTTGTGGGTGCATACAGTGAAATTTTTTTTGAATGCGTCAGCAATGATTTGGATCAACTTGAGAAAGCGTTACAGCATCCCAAATACAAGGAAATAAAGGCCCAGTTGTTGAATTATGTTAAAAATTACAAAACCAAGGTTCTCGTGAAAACGGGTAAAATAGATTCATATTCTACCGACATACACCCAGAAACAGTGAAGTTCTCCCAAATGTGGGACCTCATCAGCGACAAGAAAAAAGAGTACGGCCAATACGTCATTAGTGAATTCTATCCTCTTCTCGAAGAGTTGGGTATTTCCATCGCCAGTGAATGGGAAGTCCTTATTGGAGATGGACCCAATATTATTTGTGAGGGCAGGGTCAAAGATGTGGGCAACCTGATCAATAACTTACAGAGCAAAAAATTTCGTCACGCCAAAAAGATGCTTAAAGAATACATCGAAAACTACGAGAGCCGAATTTTTATTTTTCACGTGCACAAACAAAAAGGTTACAAATCAGAAAGCTATGAAATAATTTCCGATTGAGCTGCTCCGGTGGATTCTATCTTTTCCTGTTTGTACTGAGCTTTGCTTCATGATTATTGTAGCTGTCTTGCGTGCAGTTTTGTTATTCCCTTCGAAATTGAACCGGTTTAGTGATATTCCAACCCCACGGGCAAAAGAAAGGAGAAGCACATGGCGACATTTTTTATGTTTGGCAAATATTCATCCGATGCCATCAAGAAGATCAGCGTCAAGAGAACCGAACAGGCCATTGACACCATCCAAAGCCTGGGAGGCGAAACCAATGGTGTTTATGCACTGCTGGGAGAATATGATCTGTTGTTCTGCGTCAAACTTCGCAATACGATGCAGTCGAAGCAAGTGTGGCAGAACAATGTATTGCTGGACTATATGGAATTTTTACCGCCTGGGTGTTAACTTTTGAGGGCGAATATTTTTTGCTGAAAAATGCGGATTTTCTATTAAGTATTTTATTTAATAAATTATTTGATATATAAATTTTATTTGGTTCCATAACCAAAAAAAGCTCGTGGTTTTTCCGGATCTGACAAACCGGTCTAAAAACACCCCTCTAAAAAAGGGAGGTGATATTATGGATAGCGATAAAATTGTAGCAAGGTTTCCCGATGAGATTGCTTGGCAAGAAATTTTCGTGTCGATCAAATGAGGAAATGGGGGATATTTCGTGTATGGGATAACGAAAAATCATATCCACTTTCAGGGAAAAATTTACGGCGTGGGCCAGACGAGTGCGGCGGTGCAAACGGCAATTTAAAGTAACTACCTATACACTTATACACTGATAGGCATTAACAAGCAGCTATCCTGGCAAGGTTGCATAACAATAAAGCCGGGTTTGCTATCCGGACGGAGTATAGCAGCTTTTTTTGGTTAATAGCTCAGTTTTTATTTTAGAGAGAGAGGGCTGGATTCTTTTAATGATTTGGCTGATGTTCGGACGGGACGTCTTTAACTGTTTAGCAATTTCACTGACCGAATAGTCTTCAATATAATATAATTGAAAAATTTGTTTTTGTCTTTTAGTTAATAGTGGCGGGAGTTGCTCTTTTATTTTTTGGATTGATTGTAAATCATTTAATTTTTGGGTCAATTGTGACTCAATTTCATTATGTGAGTCTGATGGAGAAATTAACTCAAAGGATGGGATTTGTATTTCGATATCAGGATTTTTATTCGTTTTTTCGATAAACTTATGCAAATCCTTAAGTCTCCTATATAAAAATATGTTTAAATATTTGAGAAGATTCGATTTTCTTTGTCGCGCTATTTCAATTTTTTCATTAACTGTCTTCAGGGGGATTCCTATCAAATCTTTTTCGATCCAATCCATTACGTCATTTCTTGTTTTAAACTCAGTTCGGTATTTACCCTCCTCCCAATCTTCTGATATAAATTTCGGCTTCAGATTTGGTGTCTAACAATTCGTGACAGCGCATTTCTATAATAATCCGGATCATACCCCAAACCGTTATCACAAGCGCCTTGTTCAGCTGCGTAGAGGGCGGCCGCATCAGGAATCAAAAACCCTGGTTTCTGACCTAAATGACCGACGCCTGATCTCGGGTCTTTTTTACTAAATCCCCTCAATTGTTCAAATGCTTGATCTAAAGCTTCTCGACTTCGTAAGCTTTTCAGGAAGTCATTTTTTTTGTGAGGTCCCGCCTGGCCGAGCATCTCGTCATGGTCCGCTTTGATCCATTTGTTATTCAATAAAAGGTGCTTATCTTCGGAACTTTCAAATTTTTCTATAAATTGTTTGACAACTTCTCTTCGATCACGCCTCCTGGTGGCGTCACCTAAGATAATCGTTCGAGTAATTTGCATTGCATAATGCATCCACAAGTCATAACTAAGCTCTTTATAATTATTGATAAACCTCTGCACTATGTTTATAATCCTCCCCTCGAATAGACTTAATAGAAATTCTTCCGGTTTTTGGTTTGGTTCCACGAAATACGATCGGCTTCTCCTTGCCTCTCTAACAATTTCATCAATAATTAAATTAAACTCCTTTAACTCATCTTGATTCAAATCCCCTTTTTTCCAGCGCGGAGTCAGCTCTACCAGCTGTTCTTTCAAATTTTCTTCGATATATATCATGACTATTTCTCTGAATATTATTGGGTTATTAACAGTTATGTGATCGCCAGCAGGTGTTAGAACTATCGAAACAGTCCAATGCTCAACACCTACAATCATCGAAGCAGCCTAAACAAAAGAAAGCTCATCACATAATTGCCAAAAATCCATTTCCCCCATCACAATTTCCCCTATACGGCTCTGTATAGAGGGACAACATTTGCTTTCGTTTTCACGCTATCCAAATAGTCAGCCCAAGCCTGCATCATCCGCCGGCGTTCAGGAAGGTGCTGGGCATAATTATAGGCGGCTTTTATGCTGTTGCGTTCTGCATGGGCAAGTTGACGCTCGATGATGTCTGACGGCCATCCCTGTTCATGCAAAACAGTTGACGCCATGGCCCGGAAACCATGACCGCACATTTCTTCCTTGGTGTATCCCAGCCGTCGGAGGGCAGCTAACACTGTATTATTACTCATCGGCCGCGAACTTGTCCTGATACTCGGGAAAACATACCGGCCCTGGCCGGTGATTGGTTGTATTTCACAAAGCACTTCGACTGCCTGTTTTGAGAGAGGGACAATATGTGGATCTTTCATTTTCATTTTTTCGGCAGGGATGCGCCACTCAGCATTATCAAGATCAATTTCTGCCCACTCGGCATGCCGTAGTTCGCCTGGCCTGACAAAAACCAATGGAGCCAATCTCAATGCACACTGCGCAACAGGGGTCCCTTCATATCCGTCAATGGCTCGCAAAAGTTCACCGATTTTCTTCGGTTCTGTAATGGTGGCCATACGCCCGTGTTTGACCGGCGCCAAGGCCCCTCGGAGATCTGCGGAAGGGTCGCGCTCTGCCCTACCAGTAGCTATGGCGTACCGGAATACCCTGCCGCAGTTTTGCAGAGTCCGATGGGCTGTTTCCAGAATTCCCCGGCTTTCAATTCTGCGGAGAACGGAAAGAAGTTCCGGGGGGGTAATCTCAGAGATTGGTCGACTGCCGAGCCAAGGGAAAATGTATAACTCAAAACGACGAATTATTTTTTTTGAATGATTCTTTGCCCAACTTGGGGAATGTTTGATGAACCATTCTCGAGCGACCGCTTCAAAATTGTTAGCTGTCAGTTCAAAATGCATAGCTTTGGTCGCTTGTCGCATCTGGACCGGGTCAACCCCGTTAGTAATCAGCTTTCTGGCTTCATCGCGCTTTTGCCGTGCTTCCTGCAGTCTGACATCAGGGTAAACACCGAGTGCAAGTGTTTTGCGTTTACCCCGAAAGCGATAATCCAGACGGAAATATTTTCCGGCCTTCTTTACCAGAACGTACATCCCTTTTCCGTCAGACAGTTTGAACTGTTTGTCTCTAAACTTGGCGTTTCGGATAGCGGTATCGGTAGGCATGACGGTATCTCTCTTAATGGTTTTTGCTTATACCGTCATAAATACCGTCAAAAATGACGGGATGTCAATGGAATTTATGGGAACACTCTGGAAAAAGAAAACCTCTTAATATAAATTAATATTAAGAGGTTAGGAAGTTATCGGATTCTGTTGGAATAAATGGATGGTGGCGATGCAGGGATTTGAACCCCGGACACTACGGATATGAGCCGAATAATGCTCAGGCGGACCGATGAAAGCCTCCGGTCGCCAGTGAAAATTAATGAGATTAGATCGACCATTATCCTTTTTACCGATTAAGTATTGGACTTTACTGCTCTAATTCCTCTCACTCCACTGTTATTTATAATTATTTAACCTTCTCATTAATTTTCATGCAAGATTCAGGTACCAATTAAGAATTGCTTAGTCAAGCTGAAAAACGCAATCACCGGGTAATTTCAAGCTAATTGCCAAAAGGAAGCCCCGTGAAAACGCAAAGACTTCTCACGGGGCAAACGCGACTGGTTGTCGTTAAATTCCTAGATGGAGGAGCTGGCCACTTCCACTGTATATTCGTCAAGATTATTCGGTAATTTATCAAATACAATCATAAACGGGACCATTTTTCCCGTTTTAATTTTTAGATTTGACCTCTTTATTCCATATTTGTTCTTCATGCGTTTATTGATCGCCGCGATGTCCATTCTTTTGAGATCTGATTCGGAAATTACATTTCCACAATAGACAGTTGTTGATTTAGCCAGTTTCTGTCCTTTTTTATAAAGCTTGGCGGTTATTTTGACAAAGCTGCGCGGGTGATCATATTCATTCTTTATCTTGCCGTGGATTATAAAAAGGCGGCCGACCTTGGAATGGTTAACAAACTTCCCGCTGATAGTCCGACTCATGGGTGCAATTTTAAGGTTACCGGCTACATCCTGCTCTTTGGGGTTCAGCCAATCGCTCAGGTAAGGAATCTTAATGTCCATATCACTGAGATAAGGAATCTTGATGTCACTCAGGTAAGGGATTTTTATTCCCAGACTTTTGGGGATAATAATGGCGCCTATGGCCAATAAGAGAATCAGCAATACAGCCACAACAGGCTTTTTCG
Source organism: uncultured delta proteobacterium (assembly GCA_963744665.1). GTDB lineage: Bacteria > Desulfobacterota > Desulfobacteria > Desulfobacterales > B30-G6 > B30-G6. The sequence goes on from CAVUUM010000027.1 coordinate 239,052, forward strand.
ACCGCAATTTAGCGGATTTTGCTGCCACTGCCGGTTCCGGCATTTCATCATCGAAGTCCTGCAAAACATCTGTTTGACCGTAATCGTCGCGTGTATCCGTAAATTCATCAGTCGCAAATTGATCTGTCACAACATCGGCTATCTGGGATTCATCCTCAATTCCGCTGTCATTCAGAAAATCCACATCGTTGGCGTCCAACAGATTCGATTCCATCTGCTCATCGGCGGGGGTCCGACCTCCAATAATCTCTTCTTTTTCCTGAAGTTCACTCTCGATATCAAAATCAAGATCGAGATCTTGCTCCGCCACCTTGGAAGCGTCATCAAGGGCCGCCTCCATTGTAAGCGATAAATCCTCTTCCTCCCCGTTTTCGATATCGGGCGCAGTATCATCACCCTGCTCCAGCATTTTTTCAATGTCCAACAGGTCATCATCCGGGGCGGTTCCGCTTACCTCAGCCTCAGCGGGGGCCTTTGCGCCCTCGGCAGCCAGCCCATCAATGTCGAATTGAAGATCCAACTCATCAGCGTCATTATCGGCAGCAGCTTCAGCGTTTGGTGTATCATCTGTTTCAAGGATTTGATCCAAATCTGATAAATCCAGTTCAGTGTTACCGGCAGCGGTCTCATTGGCATCTGTAGTTTGAGCGACTTCGTCAGTTTCTAAATCAAAATCCAGTTCGAGTTCCTCGGCCGTATCCTGGCCGGCAGACTGATCCCCGGGAGTTTCTTTCGAATCTATGATTTCTTCCAGATCGGATAGATCCAGTTCATCGGCATCGGTCTCCTTGCCGCCGGCGATGGCTTCGGCCTCCTCCTCTAAATCCAGATTCAGATCCAGCTCATCGGCATCTTCGACTTCCGCCCCGGCATCGACCATCCCCACCTGCCCCGGTGTTTGCTCTTCCAGATCCAGATCGAGATCATCGGAAGCAACGGCCTTTGTATCATCAGATGTGGAGGCCTCATCAAATTCAAGCTCTAAATCCGATAGGTCCAGCTCATCGGCATCTTCGATTTCCGACCCGGCATCGGCCGTCTCTGCCTGCCCCGGTGCTTGCACTTCCAGATCCAGATCGAGATCATCGGAAGCAACAGCTGTTGTATCATCGGATGCGAAGGCCTCGTCTAATTCAAGCTCTAAATCCGATAGGTCCAGTTGATCGGTATCTTCGACTTCCGCCCCGGCTTCGGCCATCTCTCCATCCGCCTGGGCCTCGTCATCCTGATCGAGTTCCAGACCGAAACCAAGGTCCTCTGAATCTGCCGCAGCTGCCACTTCGGCTTCGGCATTGTCGTCTTCTTCAAAATCCAGATTTGTTAAATCAAGCTCCTCATCATCCTCAAATTCAAGACTGGTTTCATCGATCTCCGCTTCGACATCCGTCTCGTTTTCCAACTCAAGATTGAGGTCTTCGGGCTCCTCATCCGTATCATCCATAGCCAACGAATCATCGTCCAACCCGGCCAAATCTTCAAAATCACTTAAATCCGGCAGTTCATCACCGGCATCTGTCTCGTCGAATATATCCAGGTCGGCGTCATCGTCATCATCTAAATCAAGGTCAAGTTCGAGTTCACCGTCAATATCATCTGTCGGGCCTTCGGATTCCAGTCCGTCATCTTCACCTGGTTCGCTATTGAAATCATCCAGATCAAGTTCAAGCTCATCCAGCAAGTCTTCGGTATCTAAAGGTCCGTCATCTTCCTCTAAATCGGCCGATGAAGTGTCAAGACCTTCCAGGCTTAATTCTTCACTTTCATCTGTTTCAAGGGGTTGCGGATAGGCTAAAAATACGCTGTTGCATTTTGAACACCTGACCTTGGAACCGGTGTCTTTAATCAGGCTGTCGTCGACACTGAAGGTTGCATCGCATTCGTTGCAGGAAATATTCATATGTTACCCCATTTGCGTTTATAGCGGTTGTTAAAAAAACGTTCCGCTATTCGAAGGTTTTTTTCTACAACCACTTATACCACCCTTCCGTATCGCGGAACTTATTTTTGAAAAGCGGTATAAATCTGGTCAAGCAGTTGAGCAGAGAATAGTTGATCAGGAAAATATAGCAACTACACTCCCTTTCGCCCTGACTTAACTCATTGTTTATTTGACTACCGGAACATCTTTATATTTTTTGTCAATCTCTGCTTCTAATCTTAGTTGGATCTTTGCGGACTGGATTGAGATTTGGCAAAAAAACGGCAACAATAACTAGTTTCCATCCGGAAATGGCCCTTTTCCCGATGAGCCGCGTTCTCCGCGGGTTTATTTCCTCGACGTAAAATCAATACGCCTCGTCGTAAACCCTTGTGCGGCCTTGCTCATCGAAAAAATTGCTCATTTCCAAATTGGAAACTAATTCGTGCCCGTCTTAATTTCCGGAGGGGCACGAACTATAAAATAATTGATGATGGTTCGTGTTCTAGATTACCTCGAAAGAGCCATCTTGTCAATAATTTTGATTCCTTACAGCCCGGTGGCCGCCAGTTTTTCAACTAGTTTTTGTTGTTCTTTGGTAAGGTTTTTGGGAATTTTGATTTGGATGCGAACATAAAGATCGCCCCTTTGGCCCTTCTTCATTTCCGGAAGACCATGACCGGACAATCGCATCTTGGTCCCGTATTTGGTGCCGGGGGGGATTTTAAGACTTAGTTGCTTATCGTCGATGGTGGGAACCGCAACTGTGACACCCAGTATTGCCTCACTGAGTTTCAGTTCCTGATTCAGGTAAAGATCGTATTGCCGGGCACTGAATTTCGGGTCATCAAGCACTTTCGATTTGATGAAGAGGTCCCCGGGAGGACCGCCGTAGGGACTCGGATTGCCTTTGCCGGCCAGGCGCACCTGCTTGCCGGTTATCAAACCTTTGGGGATTTTAACTGTCAGGTTTTCGTTGCGGTCCTGGTGCTGAAAGGACACAGTTTTGGAGACACCGGTGGCAACTTCGCGCAGTGTCAGAGGCAGTTCGTAGACCAGATCCGATCCCTTAACCCGGGCCTGCTGTTGTCCGCCTCCGAAATTAAATCGTCTTCCGCCACCCCTGGTACCCGAAAAACCAGCGCCGCCGAATCCGAATTCTCTGAAGATATCGCCGAAATCAAACCCTCGGAATATATCTTCCTGGGAAAAGCGCTGGTGAAAACCCTCTGAGCCGAATGTGTCATATTCCTTGCGTTTATCTTTATCACTCAACACAGCATAGGCTTCACTTATTTTTTTAAATTTTTCTTCAGCGCTTTTGTCCCCTTTGGTGTGATCCGGGTGATACTTCATCGCAAGCTTGCGGTAGGCCTTTTTAATCTCGGCCGCGCTGGCTTCTTTTTTTACACCAAGAATACTGTAATAGTCTTCTGACATGCTTATAAGACCCCTTTATGCCCTTCTTGATACTGGATTTTGCCCTCTAAAATAAGGTGGATGACCTAAAGTGTCAAGATTACTCAAGCATACATTTAAGTGGTCTATATTTTAAGCCCTGATCGTTTGAATTCATGTTTCAATCACTTTGTATACTTGGCTTGGCATTGGCCTTGAGCGCCACCATCAGCACGGATATTGCGGCCGGCGTGATACCTTCAATGCGGGTCGCCTGTCCCAGAGTTGTCGGCTTTATGCTTGCCAGTTTTTCTTTTAATTCGTTGGATAACCCGTGAACCGTTGAATATTCAAAATCGAGGGGAATTTTCACCCTTTCCATATTTTTAAAACGCTCTATTTCCCGCAGCTGTTTTTGAATGTAGCCTTCGTATTTGATTTCTATTTCCACTTGACGGGCGATGGGTTTGGGGAGGGCGGCCGGGCTTTTGGCCAGAGCTTCCACCATCTCGTAGTCCAGTTCCACCCTTTTCAATAGCTGCTCCAGGTGAACACCGTGACGAATCGTTTTCGTTCCCCGGCGCTGAAGATATTCATTTACAGCTGTCGCCGGTTTGATGACAACCCCCTTGATCCGCTTAATTTCCCTTTTAATCTGTTCTTTGCGTTCCTGTAGCTCTTTGTGGGTATGGTCATCAATCAAGCCAAGTTTATGCCCGGCACCCATCAGACGTAAATCAGCGTTGTCCTCCCGCAGCATGAGACGATATTCTGCCCGGCTGGTGAACATCCGATAGGGTTCACGGGTGCCCCGGGTGATAAGGTCGTCAATCATTACTCCCATATAAGCCTGGGATCGATCCAGGATAAATTCCGGTCTCCCCTGAACTTTGCAGGCGGCATTGATGCCCGCCCAGAGACCTTGAGCGGCCGCTTCTTCATAGCCCGAGGTCCCGTTGATTTGTCCCGCCAGAAAAAGTCCCTGAACCAGTTGGGTTTCCAGGGTGGGTTTAAGCTCGATGGGGTTGATATAGTCGTATTCAATGGCATAGGCGGGTCGCATGATTTCAGCAAATTCCAGACCTTCCACCGACCGAACCAGTTCTGTCTGGATTTCTATAGGAAGACTGTTGCCCAGCCCGCTGGCATAGATTTCTTCGGTATCCACACCTTCGGGTTCAAGAATGATCTGATGCCGATCCCGATCCGGAAATTTAACAATCTTATCTTCAAAGGATGGGCAGTAGCGTGCCGATGTTCCTTTAATGATACCTCCGTAAAGGGCAGAGTGCTCAAGATTTTTTTGTACGATGGCATGACTTCTCTGACAGGTGTGCCCGATATAGCTGGGCAGTTGCGGCATGGTAATCTTTTCGGTAAAAGCCGAAAACGGTGTGGGTTCCGGGTCGGCGTCATGAATACTGAATTTGCTGAAATCAATGCTTGATTTTTTCAGCCTTGGCGGTGTCCCGGTTTTGAGCCGGCCGAGCCTGAAGCCCAAATCTCGAAGGTTGGCGGCCAGACCATAAGATGCAAATTCACCGGCTCTGCCGGCCTTGATGGCGTTAGACCCGATATGGATCAGACCGCTCAGAAAGGTGCCGGTGGCCAAGACGACGACCGGAGCCTGGTAGCCGTAGCCCGTATTATCCGTAACGCCGATAACGCAGTTATCTTCAACCACCAGCCGTTGCACCTTTACCTGTTTAAGATCCAGATTCGGCTGAGTTTCAATGACCGCCTTCATGGCCATATGGTAGCGAATTTTATCGTTTTGTGTTCGCGACGATTGAACCGCAGGGCCCTTTTTAGTGTTCAGCGTGCGGTATTGGATGGCGGTCTTATCGGTGGTTTTGGCCATCTCGCCACCCAGGGCATCTATTTCTTTTACCAATTGTCCCTTGGCCATGCCGCCGATTGAAGGGCTGCAAGGCATGGCCGCCAGTTTATCGAGATCGATGGCCATCAAAACGACGCGGCATCCCATCCGGGCCGCTGCCAGGGCCGCCTCACACCCGGCATGTCCGGCGCCCACTACGATGATGTCGTATTTTTTTGAATAAAAAGACATAAATATCTGTCCGTTGTGAGTGGACCATTGTCCGTAGCGGTCCATTCTGGTATTCAGATAGAGTAAATTTAAATAATACACTTATCCGGAATTTCCAAGTCGCTAAGAAAAGACAACTGTGGGAGCGGCTTTCAGCCGCGAATTAAAACGATCGCGGCTGAAAGCCGCTCCCACAAAATCCAATACCGCTTGTTCTTTCCAGATAACAGGGCTGCATAATTGCAGTTTTCATTGAATTGCGCTACTGAAATTATAATCCTAATGAAATGGCTTGGTCAAGGATTGGCTTATGCAAATGAAATCACGCTACTACGACTTCAACACCTATTTGCGATCCCTTTTTGGATGCCGGGTTCAGAAAATAACGGTCGATGCGGGATTTTCTTGTCCCAACCGGGACGGTACCGTTGCAACCGGTGGATGCATCTACTGCAATGTCCGTGGATCCGGAACCGGTGCCCATACACGGGGGTTGACAATAACCGATCAACTTCTTCAAGGGAAGCAGTCATTATCCCGGCGGTACAAGGCTAAAAAGTTTCTGGCCTATTTTCAGTCTTTTTCCAACACTTACGCGCCCGTCGATACGCTCAGAAAGCTATATGATGAAGCCCTGGCCGTGGAAGATGTGGTGGGCCTGTCCATCGGAACACGCCCGGATTGTGTCGATGAATCCGTATTGGCGCTTTTGCAGGATTATGCCGGGCATCATCTGGTCTGGATCGAATACGGGCTGCAGTCTGCCAGGGATAAAACCCTTGAGTTGATTAACCGCGGTCACGATGTCCAATGTTTCGAGGATGCGGTCAGGGCCACCCTAAACAGGGGCATCAAGATTTGTGCCCATGTGATCCTGGGGCTTCCCGGTGAAGCCAGAAGTGACATGCTTCACACAGCCGAAACCATCTCAGATTTGGGAATCGACGGCTTGAAGCTTCATCTGCTCTATGTCGTAAGCGGAACACCGATGGAAGGGCTCTATCGGCAGGGAAAATACAGATGCCTGGAGCAACAGGAATATGTGGATCTCGTTTGTGATTTCCTTGAACGGATCCCTCCGGGTATGGTGATCCAGCGCCTGACCGGAGACCCGCATCCTGAAGAGCTTGTGGCGCCGGATTGGTCGCGGAGAAAAACCGAAACCCTCCAGAAAATAAGCGCAGCCCTGGAAAAAAGAGATTCCTGGCAGGGCAAGTTTCTATAAATGGTAACTGGGGTCGGGCCGTCCTATCTCATTGAAATTCATAGAGAAGAAGTCCATTTGTAGGTGTTTTTAAGGTCTATAATACTCTTTTTATGCCTAAAAGCGGCATTATAGGAATTTACTCCTTCCCTTAGCTCGTAACCACCTTTTATCTCACGAATTCGTCTACCCAAAGCTTTCCTGCTAAGACCCGCTTTTATCCTTTCTACAAATTGCTCGGATCCGACAGCAATACTTTGGGTCCAATGAGTTAGACGAACGTTCGTGCCTTCTGCCAATGATTTCTCCACCAATTCTTTATGGGATTTGCGGAACGAATCATAGGACTGATGGTTAGCTATAGCCGCCAATTTTTCATAAGCAATAAGCACGCATTTGCGTCGAGGAGACTGGATTTCGTTGTACCCTCCAAATGACCATTCTGATGGATGATCCACGACTCCGGCACGAACCATGTTTAAATCAATATAAACGAGACAATATAAGAGGTGATCACCCGTCTCTACAGCTGTGGCGTGATAGCGATCCTCCCAGTATGCACCTCTGCGTTTCTTTCGCTCATTGTACTCTTGAGCACAACGACCAGCAACCAGTTGTATAGACCTTGCTATGGTATCGCGCTCACCATCATCTACGACCAGCAAGTGGATATGGTTTGAAGTTATTACATAGTTAAGGATGGTCAGTCCGTATCGTCTTTTTGCTTCAAAGAGCCACTGCAAGAATCGCCTTTTATCTTTAGCGAATCTAAGCAGAAACTCCTTTTTGTGACACCTATGAGTGAGATGCCAAACCTGCCCGGGGATGTAATGTCTTTTTGCTCTGGCCATGGATGATCCTATACCACGCTTTTTGTCTGCAAAAAAGTCAATATGCCCCCCAAACAGAGCTTCTTTTGGATATAATTTTAATAATCTTAGGCGGTTACGGTGGCCCGACCCCCTCAAACCCCTCACACGCGTCGTTCCCGACACCTGATCCGGCTGCGGTGGGCTGAGACCTGAATACTACGAAAGTTATAAATTTATCCCTTCCCGGATGATTGATAAACTATTGCAATACTCGGACTGAGTCCATATATTTATTCCACTATGTACGCTGATGCAATGCCCAATTCAGAGGATTTTGATCTTTCCTTCAAAGTGTTCCATGAACTCATGGCACAAAAGGTCACCGAGATCCTCCTGATATCCAGCCCCTATGAAGCCTTTATCATGGAGGAAGAGGGCCGTCTGGCGGAGAGAATCATCCATGAATACCGGGGTCTGAATCTCTCCCGGCCGCCCATGCTTACCTGGGTATCCACTGCCCGTGAAGCGCTTGATATCTTATCTGAGAAAAATTTTGATCTTGTCATTACCATGCCCCAGGTCGACGAAATGGATGCCTATGTTCTGGGTCGAAAAATAAAGGCCATCCACCCTGATCTTCCGGTTTATTTAATGATTCAAAACACCAGCAAACACCTCCTTGAACAAAAATATGGCGATCGCAGTTCGATTGACCGCCGTTGTGTCTGGTATGGCAATACGGATCTGCTGCTGGCAATGATAAAAAATATAGAAGATCGCATGAACGTTGCCTATGATACCGAACGCGCCCGGGTCAGGGTCATTATTATGGTGGAAGATTCCCCCATTTACTATTCATCACTGCTGCCGCTGCTCTATAAAGAAATCGTAACCCAAACCCAGGCGGTGATGGAAGAGTCGGTCAATGATGAACACCGCATTCTCAGGATGCGGGCACGGCCCAAAATTCTCGTGGCTGAAAATTATGAAGAAGCGCTCGATCTATACCGGCAGTACCGACCCTATTTGCTCAGCGTTTTTTCCGATGTCCGCTTTCCGAAAAATGGCCGGATAGATGACAAGGCCGGCTATACACTGTTGTCCATGATCCGGCAGGATAATCCCGATCTGGCGCTTCTCAACCTCAGTTCGGAAGAATCCAACCGTCAACAGGCCGAAAAGATCCCCGCGGTTTTTTTGAATAAAAATTCACCCACCCTCCATTCGGAAATACGCAGTTTCTTTATAAACTATCTGGGCTTTGGCGATTTTGTGTTTCGCTTTCCGGATGGTCAGGAAATTGCCAGAGCCTCCAATCTACGCGAGATGGAAAAGATCCTTCCATCCATCCCGGACGAATCCGTATTTTACCACGGCCAGCACAATCATTTTTCAAGCTGGCTGATGGCCCGCTCCGAGGTGATGCTGGCCTCCAAGCTCAAACCGGTAAAGGTCAGTGATTTTCCAAGCGCCGGTGATCTCAAAAAGTATCTGGCCAGCTGCATTTACGAGCGGCGTAAGGGGCGCCAGAAAGGTCTGATCACCGAACTGGTCACCGGCGCATTTGATCCGGATGCAGATTTTATAAAAGTCGGTAAAGGGTCTCTCGGCGGCAAAGCCAGGGGTCTGGCTTTTATTTCCACCCAGCTCAAAGAAAACCCGAGATTACAGAAGCAGTTTGAAGATGTGGACATCCAGGTCCCCAAATCACTGGTCCTGTCCACCGACGGGTTTGATGCCTTTGTCAATGAAAACAACCTCAAGGAGCTTGCGACCGCGGAACTCAGCGATGAGGAAATCAGCAGGCTGTTTCTGGCGGCTCATTTCCCTGAGTCGCTGTTAGGTGACCTTGAGCTGTTTATCCGCCAGGCTCGTTACCCTCTGGCTGTGCGTTCTTCCAGCCTTCTTGAAGATGCCCAGTTTCAGCCCTTTGCCGGAATTTATAAAACCTATATGCTGCCCAACAATCACCGCGACCGGTCTGTTAGACTTGAGCGCCTGATTATGGCCGTTAAGCTGGTGTATGCATCGACTTACTTTCAGACACCCAAATCTTATGCCCGAAGTACATTTCACCGCATGGAAGACGAAAAAATGGCGGTTGCGATTCAGCGCTTAACCGGTTCGGCCTGTGGTGACTATTTTTACCCGGCCGTATCCGGTGTCGCTCAATCCTATAATTTTTATCCGATCGCACACCTGGAACCGGAAGAAGGCATCGCCCACATCGCCCTGGGACTGGGCAAAACCGTTGTCGAAGGGGGGACATCGTTGCGGTTTTCGCCCTGCTATCCCCAGTTTCTGCCCCAGTTTTCAACCGTGGATGACATTCTTAAAAACTCACAGCGGCATTTTTATGCATTGAAAATGAAGGGTTTTCCACAAGACTTCGGCATCATCGAAGACGCCACCCTGGCAAGGCTGAATGTCGATGATGTCAGCGATCACCCGGCGGTGAGGCACCTTGCCAGCACTTATTCTCACCAGGAGCACCGGATAAGGGACGGTGCCCAGACCGGCGGCTACCTTGTAATGACTTTCGCCAATATATTAAAATACCGCGCCTTTCCTCTGGCGGATATCCTGGCTGATGTTCTGGAAATCGGCCGCAAGGGGATGGGGTGCCCGGTGGAAATAGAATTTGCCGTGAATCTTCCTCTGAGCGCCGATCAGAGGCCGTCCTTTGATTTACTGCAGGTGCGGCCCATGGGAATCAACCAGGACCAAATGGATGTCGAAATCCATGATGAAGATATTGCCGCCGCCGTTTGTTATTCGACCATGGCCCTGGGAAACGGCCGCTCAAAAGAGATTGGCGATGTTGTTTTCGTCAATCCGGAGACCTTCGACCCGGCCCACACCACTGATATCGCATCTGAAATCGGACATATGAACAAGCAGCTTGTACAGCAAAACCGCAAGTATCTGCTGATTGGCCCGGGACGCTGGGGTTCCGCCGACCGCTGGCTTGGCATTCCGGTGAGTTGGCATGATATCTTCGGGGTCGGGGCCATGATTGAAACCACCACAGAAAATTTCAAGGCCGACCCGTCCCAGGGATCTCACTTCTTCCACAATATTACTTCGCTGGGCATCAGTTATTTGACAACTTCACCCAATGGTGATGATTTCATCGACTGGAAATGGCTGCAATCCCTGCCTACCGAGAAAGAAACTACCTATCTGCACCATGTCAAACTTGAAAATCCGTTGACCATCAAGATCGATGGTAGAAAATCCACAGCTGTTATCTTACTTAGTTAAGGATGGTCAGTTGGTAGCGTCTTCTTGCTTCAAAGAGCCACTGCAAGAATCGCCTTTTATCTTTAGCGAATCTAAGCAGAAACTCCTTTTTGTGACACCTATGAGTAAGATGCCAAACCTGCCCGGGGATGTAATGTCTTTTGCTCTGGCCATGGGTGATCCTATACCACGCTTTTTGCCTGCAAAAAAGCCAATATGCCCTCCAAACAGAGCCTTCTTTTGGATATAATTTTAATAATATTAGGTGGTTACGGTGGCCCGACCCCTTTAAAATCGCTTCCCGAGCCAATTGTAATATTGAACCGCCAAGGCATAGGTATGCACGGCGCGTTCGGCGGAATCAAAAAAGGGGATTCCGCCCCGGCAGAGTTGCTGGGAATATCTGGGGTCGAAACCGGGAATTTTAACCGCCAGGATGGGTTTTTGATGTTCCTGTTGCACCTGGATTAAACCTTCTGCGTAGATTTGATTGGTTTCGGGCGTCAGGCCGCATCCGATGACGATGATGGCGTCGACGCCTGGATCGGCCGCTGCTATTCGTGTGGATTTGAAAAAAATCTCAAGGTCAAAATGAGCTGTCAGACTGACATCAATTGGATTGAGGACACTGGTACCGGAAAAGGTGATGAGCCTATCAAGATCCGATCGGGTTTCAGAGGTAAAATTGGCCAGATGGAGACCCTCTCGACCGCAGGCCTCGGCTGCCGACACGGCCAGGCCGCCGGGTCCGGAAATGATGGCCATGCGATCTCCCGGATTGGAGGGAAACATTGAAAATCCCATCAACCCATCCGTCAGGGCCTCAAATCCGACCACCGGTATGGCGCCGCTCTGATTCAGCACCCCCTGCCAGATATCCTGGGATCCGGCCAGAGCTCCGGTATGGGATGCGGAAGCCCGCGCACCCTCCGGTGTCAGTCCCACCTTCCACATGATCACCGGTTTGTTCAGCACAGCCAGTCTGAGGGCCTCCAGAAAGTAAGGACCGTTTTTAATGCCTTCGATATAGGCGCCGATCAAACCCGTATCGGGATCGTTGCCCAGGTAGGTTAAAAAATCAGCGGCGGTCAGATCGCTTTCATTGCCGGAACTGATCACTTTGCTAAAGCGAATCCCTTTGGACTCGGCAATCGTGCCCAGAATATTGGTCAGTGAGCCGCTGTGCGATATCATCCCCACCGGTCCGGGGTCCTTTGATACCCCGGGAAAAAAGGACAGTCCGGTTTTGGGGGCGTAAAGCCCCATGCCATTGGGACCGATTAAGCGCATGGATCCGCTGCGCGCCGTCTGTACTATCTCCTTTTCGAGATCCTGACCTTCTTTGGTTCCGGTTTCACTGAAGCCGGCGGTAAACAACACCGCCCCTTTAACGCCTTTGGCAACACATTCGCGCACGACATCAAGGACTTTGTGTTGGGGGACCAGCACAATGGCCAGATCCACCGGTCCGGGGATTTCTGTGACACTGGGATAAGATTTAAGGCCCGCTATCTCATCGGCCTGTGGATTCACCGGATATATCTTGCCGCTGTATCCCTGTTCCAGCAGGGCTGTCAAAAATACGCTGCCGGTTTTCAAGCCCCGGGGTACGCCGACCACCGCTATTGAGCGGGAATTAAAAAGACCATCGATTTGTGCAATCAGATCCTGGCAGGATGTCATTATGATTCCTGAGTTTCATTTATGGGATAGGCTTTACTGCCGCGGCTATGCCTATTCTTAGCGATAGTATCGCGGCTGGAAAGCCGCTCCCACGAGCCTATATTTATCCATGGTTCGGCAAAGATTTCGTGACGGCAAGCCACAAAAATGACTATAAAAAATGCTGCCACAACATTCAACTAATAAATTTAATCCATTTAGCACTACTTGATTTGGAATCTACCCTGAAATAAAGATTAATTTCAGTTCAACCGGTTTTTCTCTTGAACAAAATCAAAAAATTCAATAGTTTTCTCTTTCGAGTATCTGTATAGAAACGGTTAAATTTTATCAGCCACGGTTCACACATAATCAAATATACGCACCTTAAAGGTTTTAATCTTAATTCAGGGCGGTTTCGAAAAAAGAGCTAAATTCAAGGCGCTCGAGCTTTGTTGATCGAGTCGTACTATTAGTACGGCGGAGTGAAAGCAAAGTGCTGTGCAACGACGAAGTTGGCCTTTTTACGGAACCGCTAAAGTCAGGAAACTTTATTATGAGAGAATATAGGATATATCCCCTGGTCGTCGGCATCAACGAAACAGACCAGGGCGTCATGACTTATCTGCGTGATTATGGCAAACGGATTTATCTTCCGATTTACGTTTTTTATCTGCGCGGCGGTGATAAAAACATTCTGGTGGACACCGGACTGGAGCAGTTTATGATACCGGAGGGTGCCGAAGAGGAATGCGGGTTTAAAATTCTTGAATTCGAAGATGCCCTTGCCACGGTGGATTTGAAACCCGAAGATATCGATATTATCATCCACACCCACCTGCACAACGACCATTGCGAAAACGACTACAAATGCACCGGCGCTCAAGTGTACGTCCAGAAAAGCGAATTAGGGTTTATGCAAGATCCCCACCCGGTAGATCACCGCTATTATCCCGATGTCCTGGACGACAATAAGATCATCGAAATTGACGGCGACGCTAATATCATGGACGGAATCGATGTCATTTATTCACCCGGCCACTCGGTCGGCGGACAGTCTGTGGCCGTCAACACCACCGGGGGCAAAGCCATCATCACGGGTTTTTGCTGCAACGATAAAAATTTTCCGACAACCGGTCCGGCCATTGCACCCGGAGTGCATATTGACCTCACCGAGGCTTATGACTCGATTCAGAAAATCAAGCAGATGGCGGATATCCTCATCCCGCTGCATGCTTTATCGATCGGGAAGATGAAAAGCATTCCCTGATTGCAGAAAATAAATTAACCACGGAAAGACACGGAAATACACTGAAGATTTAAGGTATGGATCCGATTTTATAGGAAAAATATTAGACAGGATTAACAGGATTAATTTTATTATTTTTACTTTCCTGAAGAAAGTGAGAAAAACTCAATCCGCCTAACGGCGGAAAAACGAACCACCTCAGATAGATATTATCATCATAGGATAACTTTTATTATACATGGTGATTAATAGGTATAAATTCCTCGCCGAAGGCGATTGGGTTTGACCGTTTTCTTCTGGAAAACGGTCAGAGAAAAATCCTGTTTATCCTGTAAATCCTGTCTAATGAAGTTATTTAAGATAGGTTCCATTCACATTATTTATTCCGTGAAACTCCGTGAAAAATAACCGTGGTGGGAAAAGGATAAATATGGCCCAAGAAAACGATTTGGTATTGATTTATTTTGAAGACAAGCCTTTAAGCTATGCCAGGGTTGAAGAAATTTTACCGGACTCCAAACCGAATTGGTATCATATTAAATTGCTCATGCTTCAAATTCCACCCCAGTTTGTCACCTGGATTTTGCGCGATGTCTACATAGACGGCGCTGAATTTACCATGGACGGAAAACGCATGCGATTGGAAAAAGTGGTTGTGCCTGAAGAACCGCAATCCCCGAAAGGGACGGAAAAGGAGGATGACAAGGGCAAATCCCAGAAAGAACCAGGCAATGCAAAGGTGATATCGCTTTCAGATCTCAAGAAGGGGTAATTTCCGTATCTAATTAAGTTTACCACTCGCTTTGCTCGAGGCTCCGAGAGCAAATTCGGAGGTGCCATTACTGAATTTCCGGGAGACGAAATGCAAATCAAAAAAATCTAACTGACGCTAAAATAAATAAATGAAGCTTAGATATACGAGGATAGAGCTTATTTTTCGATCATGTAAACTGCTGATTTGGGAATGAATTAACTTCCGTGTACTCAGGGCCTCCGTGTTAAATAACTTCTTTTGGATTACAAAACCCAATCAAATGGTATTCGCTAGTGCCAATGAACTCTGAAATCTACCAATAAAATCGTTATTTCCGCCTCCCGCAGGACCGATATCCCGGCCTTTTACATGCCCTGGTTTATGGAGCAAATCAGCAGGGGGTTTTTTGAGGTAGTCAATCCTTTTAACCAGCGCGTCTCTGTTGTTCCGGCTACACCCAAAGATGTTCATACAATCGTATTCTGGTCAAAGGACTTCGGGCCTTTCATCGATAAGGGCTATGGCCGGCAGCTTCTCAAGCTGGGCTATCATCTTTTTTTTAACTTTACCATCAATTCGGACAGCCCTGATCTCGAGCCCCATGTTCCACCCTTAAACGAACGCCTTGGCCAGCTTGAACACCTGAGCAAACGTTATGGAGCCGATGCCGTCAACTGGCGTTTTGATCCGATCTGTTTCTACAAGACAGGCAAGGGGGTCTTGCAATCTAATCTAAATGATTTATCGGCTATTGCTGAAAACGCTGCGAAATGGAAAATTTCGCGCTGCATTACGAGTTTCATGGATCATTACCCCAAAATCCGCCGACGGCTCTCATCCTGCCCTGGGTTTGAGTTTATTGATCCGCCGCTTTCTGAAAAAGTAAAAATCGTCCTGGATATGGAAACCCGGCTTGCAGCTTTAAATATCCGTCTTTTTACCTGTTGCGAAAAAGACCTTATCCAGGCCCTTCCTGCGACATCATCGGTTACCCACAGTTCCTGTATCCCCAGCGATCTTTTGATGGAATTTTATTCCGGACGTCTGTCTCTCAAAAAAGACACCGGCCAACGGGTAAAGGCCGGCTGCGGCTGCAAGGTATCGGTCGACATTGGTTCATACCGCCAACAGCCCTGCTACCACAATTGCCTGTTTTGCTACGCCAATCCCACATCCTGTGGTAGTCCAGGCATATGAGAATCAGAAATTTTTACCGCGGAATTTCACGAATATACGGAGATGGAATCCATTCCTTAAATCTTCCGTGTAGTTCAGTGATCTTCAGTGGTTAAATTGCTTTATGCCATCATCCTGTCTTAGCTGAAACTGCCGTAAATCTTGCTAGTATCAGCAGCTATGATAAGTAAATTTTATGCAAATCGGATCGCTCACACTCGAAAACAACACCGCCCTGGCCCCGCTGGCGGGCATTACCAATCTGCCTTTTCGATTGCTGGCCAAAGAGGCCGGTTGTGGACTGGTGTGCTCGGAGATGATCAGTTCCCATGGCCTGGTCTATAAATCCGAAAAAACAATAAAGATGCTGGACAGCACCCCTGAGGAAAAACCCCTTTCGGTTCAGTTGTTTGGCGCGAAACCTGAAATTATGGCAGAGGCGGCTGCCATTGTAGAATCCAACGGCGCCGACATCGTGGATATCAACTTTGGCTGCTCGGTTCGAAAAGTGATAAGAACCGGGTCCGGTGCCGCGCTCATGAGGACGCCGGATCTGGCCGAGGATCTTCTAAAAGCCGTTCGCCGGGCCATCCGCATACCGCTGACCATCAAAATCAGGAGCGGCTGGGATGCCTCCGGTGACCAGGCTGTCAATATTTCCAGGATTGCGGAAAACTGCGGGGCGGATGCCATCACAGTTCACCCGCGAACAGCCGGTCAGTTGTTTAGCGGGCGGGCGGACTGGTCGATAATTGCCGCCGTAAAAAAAATGGTATCTATCCCGGTAATCGGCAATGGTGATATCATGTCGGCTGATGATGCCGTCAGGATGCTGGATGAAACCGGCTGCGACGGCGTTATGATCGGCCGCAAAGCCATTGGAAATCCCGACATCTTTTCCCGTGTGGTGGCCCGTATCAACGGGGGAGAAGACACCGAAGAGGATTTTGCCCGCCGATTCGATTTAATGATCCGCTATCTGAAAGCATCGGTGAAATATATCGGTGAAGAGCAGGCCTGCAGGATGATGCGCAGTCGCCTGGGCTGGTTTACCAAAGGTATGCACAAAAGCAGCCAGTTTCGGGAAGCGATTAAACACCTGTCGTCGGAGAAGGAAGGAATTGAACTGATAAACGCTTATCGAAATTCGTTGCTATTAACCTGACAACTAAATTCGTCATTCCCCACCCAAGGCATCGGGGAATCCGAGCAAGGACATTCCTATACTGGATTCCAGCCTTCCAGATTGTGTCATAATTCATAAAGTCGACTAATTTCTGCCTGTCATGCCGGACCTGATCCGGCATCCAGAATCGTAAGACTTCGAAAAAATACTGAATTCCCCTTCGACTCATTCGATCTTGAGGCCCTCGACAGGTTTGCTCAGGGTGGTGAGCCTATCGAACCACGGATCAAGCCCGGAATGACAAACTGGCCAGTTTGCATGTAAAAAGCGAAATCTATAATTGCGACACAGTCTGCTTCGCGGGAATAACCGGATGGTGGTATCAGTTTTTCAGATGGCTCGGAATGGTTGGCTATGTTGAGGTAATCTGAAATCTTTAAAGTGTAATTTTATTACAGATAAATCAGAAGAAATAACTGCACACAAAAAATAGAAAAGGCAAAGTCTAATGACCCTGCCTTTTTACGGGGTAGCAAATGATGTTATTTCCTTAACCGTTTACGCCCAAATCCTGCAAGACCAACCAAACCACAACCTAAAAGGAGCATTGTGGCGGGCTCGGGAACGGGATTTTATTCGATATGAACTTTAGTTTTTAAATGGGTGAAATGGCAGCCATAACCGATAAAGAAAGAAGATAATCCATCAAAATAAGCTGGCGTCCTACAAAATCTAACATTGAAAAGGAAAAATATTTTGCGTCATCATCATTGGTATAGACAGGTGTAAATTCTGTTAAATAATGTGTGAGGGGTACTGTGGTTAGCATCAGTTATCTAAATAAATTTCAATATTCCCCCAACCGTCGGCATCCTTATATTTCAGTGTTATATCAAACATTGTTACATAGTTTGAATCATATTGCCAACTGGGACTAGAAGTGTTAGACAAGGTTGGCAATTCTAATTCGAACCATGCTTTAGGGCCTGTGAGATAATGATCGACCCTTTCCCAATCATAAATTTTATTCACAAATGTGAGTGCAGAAGCGCTCCCTACAATGCCAAATAGACATTACTATGGTGCATAGTGCAGTTAATAATTTTTTCACCTTTTTTACCCCCTTTTAACTATATGATTATTACTTTTAGATAAAATGATTTTTACACCATAAAAAAACCGGGTGACCTGATAAAAATATGGCAACCCGGCTATCTCTTAGGTCTGTGGCTTTTGCCCCTGAGAGACCCATGGCTTTCCGTCCCAGTCTTGCGACAGGTTTGGCTTTATCTCAGCAATATCTTAGCAATATTTGTGCCTCATATTTAGAAAAAAGTAGATTCAATATTTTCAGTAAGATAAAAGCGCAGCCTCCCTACTATAAAAAAAATTATAGAACTAAGGTGATATTTTTGGGAAAAATAATGCATAGATTTGGGGAAATTATTGCATATTAAAAGATGGCTCAATAGGGATTGAGTTGCATATATACGCAATGAATTGAAGGCGCTTCTTTTTATACCTATCCGCCTATTGGATTTGGACCTCTTGATGCACTATTAGCCGGGGCCTATTTATTTGCTGCCATCGGAGAAGCCAGCGGTGCCAGCATCGTAGATATCTGGAGAATATCAAGGTTTTTTCAACCTTGGATATCAGAATCGTTGATTGTCAAGTCAAGTAAATTTAAAATTTAATGGCTGCAAATTCATTTCCGTCCAACAACAATGTTTCCAATCCCATCCTAATGCAACTGACGACTGACAACTTGCAACGGACACTGAGGGTTAGTCGCAATCATTTTTTAACGGAACGGAGGCTAAATTTTAATTTTTTTAACCACGGATTTTTCACCCAGAAAATAGGTTGCACATTTATTGGGCAGGCAGAGTAACACAGAGATATTATTCCGTCTTTGGCAGATAACTAAAAAAACCATTAGAACCAAGAAAGAAAAAATAAATCCTGGATATCATGTAAAATCTGTTAAATTAAAACTTTTTAAGATAGAATCCATTCCTTTTTTATCCGCAATCCCTAATCCCAAATCCAATCTAACATTTTCTCCTAACAGTGCTGCCCTTGATGATATTTTTACCGGAAACCAGGCGTGCTTCGGACGTGTTGGTGGCTGATACTTACGATTTCAATTTCACCGATTTGCAGGCCGGGTGTGAAAAAGCGCTGACCGCCGACACCTTCGATGATCCGGCTGCTGTCATATACTTCCAGCACATCGCCAACTTTGAGTCCAATCTCACTTCCCGATGAGATGCTAAACCGATCTTCCTCGGCTTTGGTGATAAATCCGGTCCAGGGCTGGTCTTTGATGGTATAGCAGATTTCGCTGCCGATATCGGCCAATAGTTTGCTCAGCGTCTCATTTAGCTCCGGCAATCGGATCCGATTACTTTGCTGGATCAACTGGTAATCGAGGTCTTCGATTTCAATCTCGCGCACAAAGGTATTATCGAGGAGTTTGGTGGCTGTCCGCACATCATTTACCTCCACTCTGATATTTACCTCCACGAAATGATGGGTATCCTTGGTCCACAAAATCCCCTGCAATTCATCAATGATACGAATATCCTCGAGGCTTCCGGTAACAATGGCGTTAAGTCCGATTTGGCGCCCGATGAGAGCCAGGGAATAATTGTCTATATGGCCTGATTTTAATTTCGGTGGTTCTTTTACCAGGCTCAAAAGACTTCCGGTCTCGGGATCATCTACCAGAATGCCCTTGCAGTTTTCATTCAAATAATCAGGCAGACCTTTATGGAATATATTTTGAAACTGGGTGGTTTCACGCAATGAATTATTTTCAAAGTTGATGATGCCCACCTTTCTTTGCAGGTCCTCATCGGAAAGCTTAAACGTCCGGGTAATGGTCCGGGTGGTATTTTTTACCGTTTTAGTCGTTTTTTCAACGGTTTCTTCCACCGTGCGCGTAACCGTGCAGCCAATCAATGTCAAAAATAAGATAGACAGGGTCAATATGCTTGATAAAAGGCGAAATCGGATCAGAAATGTATTTTCGTTGTGCGTTGCCATTTTAATCTAATAGAAAAATAAACTGACAATGTCAATCAGCCTTTCTATCTCCCTTATTTCCCGAGTCGTATTCTCTTTAATTTGAGAGACGCACGCCTTGGTCTCGTGTTTTTTTTCATTTTGGCTGAAAAATTTTTATGAAAAATGCGGAGATAGCCGTCAAGCCGGCGTATGCCCATCCGGGAGAAGATCTTGACACCGGCTATTGTTTTTGATAACAACCTAAAATCATTGTAAAAATAATTATAAAGAAACAAAGAGGGGAGGTCTGCATGGCAAACATCGACGAGCAAATATTAAGAGCCACCAAGGAAATCGTGGTCAAATTTATTGAAAACGGAAGGATTTCACCTACAGGCTTTCACGAAACCTTTGAAAGTATTTACCACACCGTGGAAAAAACAACCAAAGCTTCGATAAAAGCCTCAAAACCAGAGGTAAAAAAGGAGGATAAAGCAAAGAAAAACAAATAGAATGTAGTCTCTTGGATGTATTTGACAACCTATCTTTTAAAATTCGAATATCGAAATCCGAAATTCTAAACAATATCGAAATCTAAATGTCCAAAATCCCAAACAACAGGGCCTTGGGAATCGGGTTAATCCATTATTATGTTAGATATTATCGAAGATAGGAATTCAAGTGTTTAGAGACACTATTTGCTTTTTTGTAATATGGAACCAAATATATTCATTAACTCGGTAGATTCTTGTATAAGGTAGGCTCTCTCAATCTCCAATTCTTCACCATCAAGGGTGTCTAATAATCTTAGCCAGTATCTGCTCTCTTTTGCTTCTTTACGTGAAATTTTGATTCTCATGCGGAAATCCTTTTTGCCTAAGGATTCGTTAGCCTCGATGTAGTTGGCACCCACTGATCCTGAAGCCTTTATAAGTTGTCTTCCATCCTCCTGATTTGCAATCGATTTGGGTAGTTTCTTGACAAATTTTCGGACTTTCTTGGCAAATTCTAACGTCCGGTCTTCAAGATCGTAGGGTTTGGATTTTTTATTTTTTGTCATTTGAATTTGTTTCGGATTTCGTTTTTCGGGTTTCGAATTTGCCCGGCACTGATACAGAGTTTGAATAAATCATATTCTGCACTGCATCATTTTAGAATTAGGAGATTAAAATCCAATAGGACGGGAACTAATGAGCCTCATCCCAATTGGAACCCTGAGCCAGGTTGACTTTCAGCGGCACCTTCAGGTCCCAGACGCCTTCCATAATTTCTCTTACCAGCCGGGTCACTACCTCCAATTCATCCGGCGGCACCTCAAATACCAGTTCGTCGTGAACCGTCAGCAGCATGGCGGACGTCAGTTTTTTCTCTATCAACGCCTCATCAACCTGAATCATGGCCAGCTTGATCAGATCGGCAGCACTTCCCTGGATGGGTGTGTTGATGGCGGTGCGCTCGGCAGCCTGGCGTACCATGGCGTTTTTACTGTCAATATCCGGCAACAGGCGAATACGGCCCAGAAGGGTGCTGGTCCGGCCGGTTTTGCGGGCGTCGGTGATGGTTTGATCCATAAACCGCTTGACACCCTGGTAACGGGCAAAGTAATGATCGATATAGGTTTTGGCCATCTTATTGCTGATATCCAGTTGCCGTGAAAGACCGAAGGCGCTCATCCCGTAAATAATTCCGAAATTTATCGCTTTTGCCTGACGTCTGAGTTCGGCTGTCATTGACTCCGGCTCTATCTGAAACACCTCGCAGGCGGTTCGGGTATGGATGTCCTCATCATCCTGGAAAGCTTTTATGAGTATCTCATCGGAGGAGCAATGGGCCAGGATGCGAAGCTCGACCTGGGAATAATCGGCAGACACCAGATACCAGCCTTTGCGGGGTATAAAGGCCTGGCGAATTTTCCTTCCTTCTTCCGTGCGGATGGGAATATTTTGCAGGTTGGGGTCAGAACTGCTCAAGCGCCCGGTGGCGGCCACGGTTTGATTATAAGATGTATGAATTCGGTCAGTGTCGGGATGGACCAGTTCGATCAGTGCATCGGCATAGGTCGATTTGAGCTTGGCCAGGGTGCGGTGTTTTAAAATCAGGGCCGGCAATTCGTGGTATTCGGCCAGAGTTGTCAATACGTTTACATCGGTGGAGTAGCCGGTTTTCTTTTTGGTCTTTTTTTGAACCGGCAGCTGGAGTTTTTCAAACAAAATGCGGCCCAGCTGCTGGGACGAGTTGATGTTAAATGCCTCTCCCGCAAGGCCGTGGATACTGCCCTCGAGCGCATCGAGCTCCTGTTTGAATGATTTGGACAGCTCGCGGAGGCGATCTACATCGATTCCGGTTCCCCGCATTTCCATGCGCAATAATACCGGTACCAGGGGCATCTCGACAGTTTCCATCAAGGCTTCCAGGTTGAGTTCCTTGAGTCCGGAAATCAGAACATCTCTGGCCATAAGGGTTATATCGGCATCCTCACAGGCGTACGGTATGGCTTTGTCCACCGGAACCTGAGAAAACATCAGGGAATTTTTCCCTTTGCCGGCTACCTGCTCATAGGTAATGGTTTTGTGGTCCAGAAAATCCAGGGCGATCTGATCGAGATTATGGGCCCGCTTCGATGGGTTCAACAGGTAGGAGGCGAGCATGGTATCAAAAGCTACTCCCTGCAGATCGATGCCGTGGCGCACCAACACCATCCAGTCGTATTTTATGTTCTGACCGACCTTCTTAATTTCCGGATTTTCCAGCACCGGCCTGAGTTTTTCGAGCACCGCCTGAAGATTAAGTTGTTCAGGTGCTCCGAGGTAATTGTGGGCGCACGGGATGTAGAACGCCTGGTCGGCCCTTGTCGCAAAAGATAACCCCACAAGTTTGGCCTGCATGGGGTTGACTGAGGTGGTTTCCGTATCCAGGGCAAACAGTCCGGAATTTTCCAGCTGCGAGATCAGCTTCAGCAGTGCATCCATGTCCATAATCGCTTGATAATCTTTTTTGCTGAGATCGGCCTGCTCGGGAACCGACTGCTGCAATTGCCTGAATTCAAGGTTTTTGTAGAGTTCGGAAAGCTTTTTCTTATCCGGCGCGGTAACTTTGAATGTTGCCAGCTCCATGTCGACCGGAACGGCGGTATTGAGGGTGACAAGTTCGCGGCTTAAAAAGGCCTGGTCTTTGAAATTTTCAAGATTTTCACGCTGCTTTTTCTTGGGGATGGTGTCGAGCTTTTCATATAATTCCAGCATACTGTTATAGGTTTTAACCAGATCCAGCGCTGTTTTCTGGCCGATACCCGGCACACCGGGGATATTATCGGTCGTGTCCCCGGAAAGCCCCTGAACATCAATCATCTGGTGCGGTTCAATACCGTATTTTTCCCTTATGGTTTCAAGATCAATGGTATTTTCCTTCATGGGATCCCAGATAGCGGCCTTTTCCGTGACCAGCTGCATGAAATCCTTGTCCCCGGTGACCATGACCACATCAAAGCCTTCTGTCTCGGCTTTACGTGCCAGGGTGCCGATGAGGTCATCTGCTTCATAGCCCTGCATTTCAATGATCGGCAGGTTGAAAGCTGCGGTAACCTCTTTGATGTAGGGTATCTGAACGGCCATGTCTTCCGGCATGGAAGGGCGGTTGGCCTTGTATTCCTGGTAAATGTCGTGGCGAAAGGTGGGGCCTTTGGCATCAAAAAACATGCCGATATATTCCGGAGACCGGTCTTCCATGAGTTTTATCAGCATGCGGGTGAACCCGAAAATCGCGTTGGTGGGAAGTCCCTTGGAATTGGTAAGCCCCCGGATGGCATGATAAGCGCGGTGAATATAGGCGGTACCGTCGATCAGATAGATTGTTTTATTATTGGTCATTTTTTGCTCCGAACTAGAACTTGTGCTACGGAGTTGAATTATTCGTCATTTAACCTGGCGGATGCAGTTTTAAGTGGAATGGATTCTTATCTTATTTAATAGCTTTAGGACACGGATTATACAGGATTAACACAGAATAGTGTCCCCATCGGGGATGGTCGAAGCCCTTCGTCTTCAGGCGAAGAATAGAACGGCGATATGGCCGAAGGTCATGAGCCAGTCTAAAATAGACATATTCCTTTAAACTTCGTTCGGTTTCAACCGAATAACGAACCCACCGTTTTCCAAAGGTGGTCGTTCAGTTCAAGCCGCTATGTGAAGTTACCGAATTCTGATTTCGAAGGTGCCGATTTGCAATAAGTTATTCCTCGCCGCAGGCGAAATAAATTTCTTTTTAATCCGTGTTCATCTGTGTTTATCTGTGTCCCGTAATGCCTTTGTTTAAATAGAATCCATTCCTTAATCAAAATCCTAAGTCGACAACATCAAGATTTGAATTATATTTTGAGCATTGTTATTGATAATATGTCTCTCAAAATATTGAACCCTATATCAGCAATATCTTGAAACAACAACAATGAAAGACACGGCCACAAAACCACGAACCAGGCGCAAACGCCGAAAATAAACAGCTTTACCTGCCACTGCTGTGGCCAGGAATTTCGCTTTTGCTGGCGCTGCCGCTGCGGCTTCCATAT
Source organism: uncultured delta proteobacterium (assembly GCA_963744665.1). Lineage (GTDB taxonomy): Bacteria > Desulfobacterota > Desulfobacteria > Desulfobacterales > B30-G6 > B30-G6. The sequence continues at coordinate 263,220 of CAVUUM010000027.1, forward strand.
CTGTCAGGAGTGTATGCATGAAAACATATGGGGGATGTCCTGCAATGCCATCACCTGGCAGTGCCCGGATTGTGGGGACCAAAATGGGTTTGGGAATCAATGATCCGATTGCAGATTTGGGATTTCGAATTTCGGATTGTTTCGATTTGAGATTTTGTACGTTTCTTTTCCCTAAATGGGAGGGGATTTAGGGGAGGGTGATAAGAGGAAATATGATTCCATATCAATTTCATCACCACCACCTAACTCGCTGTTGATGTGAACTACGATCTTCCTTTTAATTCGTTCAGCAGACGGTTAAATTGTTCGTATACATCTTTTCTGTGACCGATGTGGAAAATCTGGATAATATTTTCTTCCTCGTAAATGTCGTACAACACACGAAATCTTTTTAGTTTAAATGATTTAAAACCATACAATTCTTCCTGTAAATCAGTGCCTGCGTACGGATTCTTTCTAAGTTCCACCAGAGCTTGTTTTATCAGTTTTTTATTTTCGGGGTGAAGTTTTGCTAGAATACGAGTGGTTTCCGGTGTAAACTTCATGCCAAATTTTTTCATTCGCCAAAGACCTCATCAAAATCAAGCCACTTGCCTTGCTGTGCTTCCTTTATTGATTTCTTAATCGATTTCATTGCCTTTTCGTCAGCCAGGATATCCAATGTCTCCAGAAGGCCCTCAAATTTTTTCATACTTAGCAGGACAGCCTCCGGCACACCGTTTTTTGTAATCGCGATAGCATCATCAGATCCCTCGATCTTGCGAATGATGTCAAGAAGAGAGGATTTGGCCTTTGTGACCGGGATATATTCTTGAATTGTTAGCATCGTATTTCTCCGTAGGCTTTATTTTAAATATATATGGTCATTATAATGACCATATATATTTTGTCAATCTTAACTTCCTTTTTGAATCCCAAAAAAATGTAAGAAAAAATTATTGACTTTGTCTTACTTTATAATTAATACTTTCTTAGGATTTTAATCCAAATGGGAGAGACAAATAAATTGCATATCGCGACATCCAAAGTTACCTCAAAAGGTCAAATCGTTATCCCTAAAAAAATCAGGGAAAAATATGGTATCGATCCCTCCACTTCAATCCGTTGGATCGAAAAAAAGGAGGGAATCCTGATGGTACCGGACTCTAAAGATCCGATTATTGCTGCACGCGGAATGTTGGAGGGGTCCGGTGTGCTAAAGGCCTATATGCAGGAAAAGGATAGAGAAAAGAAAATGGAGGAGAGAGCCTTTGACCGGCCTAAATAGCTACGTCCTCGACAGCTTTGCCCTTATCGGCTTTCTAGAAAACGAGAAGTTTGCATCCCGTTTAGAGAAACTTCTCAAGCAGGCACGAAAGGGAAAAACCTTGGTGTACCTGCACGCCCTGCACCTGGGGGAGGTCTATTATATCACCCTCAGGGAACAAAACCAGAATGTGGCAGATCTAGCCTGTGCAAGGATTAAATCCTTCCCAGTTAGGTATATTGACATCATAGATGATGAATTGTTACAAAAAGCTGGATGGTTAAAGGCAATCTATCCGATCTCCTATGCTGATGCTTTTGCCGCCGCTATGGCTATAATCCACAATTCTTCCCTTTTGACCGGTGATCCGGAATTCAAAAAGCTTGAGAAAAAAGAGTCTATTTCAATAGAATGGCTTGCCTGACAGAAGAGGGCAGAAGATAGAAATACTCTTATGATCGAAAATCAAAGGTAAAAACCGCTTTTTTAAAAGATGACAAGAAGGTTATTGTCGATAAGGACCCTTTTGCCCGGCATTTATTTGAATCTCTGGTAATGAGAAAATATTTCGACTTTTCGATTAATGAGTCAGCTCAACTAAAAAGGAGATACTTGCATGGTTGATGAAACACTTATTCTACGAAAATTGTCCGAATTGGATGAATATTACAAGCAGATCGCAGAATATAAAAAAATCACCGTCTCCCAATATTCAAGTGACTGGAAGACACAACGGATAGTTGAAAGAACGCTTCAGATGATGATAGAAATGTGCGTAGATGTCGCCGGCCATATTATTTCCGACAAAGGATATCGGATACCCAAAAGCTATTCTGATACGTTTTTGGTACTAAAGGAAAATGATATATTGAGTGAAGAGCTTTTTTCTTCGGTTGAAAAAATGGCCAAGTTTAGAAATATTGTTGTCCACCATTACGACAAAGTGGATGCCGAAATAGTGGTTGGTATACTTAAAAAGGATCTCAAAGACTTAACCGGATTTAGAGATGCAATTGTGAGTTTCTTGAAATCTGAAAAAGTTCCATGAACCGAATTTTTTCATTGGGATTTATTTTAGGCAACCTAAAGCCGCACTCCCCACCTGTCGTACCACCCTGTCCCTTCGTAGCCCGCAGAGCGAAGTCTGTAATTAATAGAGCAAAGTTCGAAGTTTTAACGAAAACTGAAGTCACGCCAAAGCGTAACGGCGCCGGGTGCCTTACGTCCTGAATCCTGCTTGCCGCGCCGCCAAGCCTTTATTCCGAAATCAGTGTCCTCAACACATCCTCTTTACCCACAATCCCCACCAGATTGCCGGCATCAACCACGGGCAGGGTGTGATAACTTTTTTCTACCATCAGAGCGGCGACATCTTCGATGCCGGTATCCGAATTTACGGTAACCGGGTTGGGGGTCATGGCGTCGGCCACTTTAGTGGCCGCGATTTTTTCGACCTCCTTGTCCAGCTTTTTTGAGGATGTCAGTGATATAAACCCGTCAAGCAGAGTAAAGAGCGACGGGATCGGGATATTTTTCTGCTGGATGATGAGATCACTTTGACAGAGGATCCCCACCAGTTTGCCGGCGTCATCGATAACGGGCACCCCGTTAATGCGATTTGTCAGGAGCAATTTTGCTGCCTGGGCAATCTCTGTATCCGGTGAGATGGTAATGACTTCTCTGGTCATGATATCTTTTGCCGTGATCATAATATCACCTCTACTATTAATATGTTGGACGGTTTCTGAATTGAGTATAAATGAGCAGCTCTTGACAGTCAACCGGGAATGATCCTGAAAAATTTATTGGCATCTCATTAAAAAATGTTTAAGGTAACAGATAGGTACTTAAAAATTATTTCGGAATTTTCGCCTGCCTTGCTATAGTTTCGTTTACGTTTAGTCCGCCTGCGGCGGAAGAGCCCTCCAGGCGGACAAGGGCTTAATTCCCATCCCCTTGGGGCGTTTAAAATTTTTCGTTTGATGCCCCGTGGCTTGTCGTAGCGAAGCGGAGATCCCGCTGCTCGGGGCGGCAGGGCAGTTCATCCTGGGTAGTTTCGGGATAAATTAACATTTATTGGTGCTCCCTCCTACAGCAGGGAGTCGAGTTGTGGCAGGTGTCATGTCCAACAAATTAATCACCCTCGAAGAGCAAAGCGGTCCGTTCCAAGCCATATTCCAAAGAATCATGCGCATGGTCCCGGACCGTGATAAAAATGATAAAAATCTGCAACGGCTGCTGGCCTTTCGCCTGAGGATCGATGGGGAAGCTGCCCTCAATGAATACCTGATTCGCAAAATCAGAGAGACCATCAAATGTGCTTATACAGGCAATTTATATAACTTTCTCAAGGACGATCTGATCGAAAAAGAGTGCAATCCGGAAGAGGACGCTGAGCCGCCGCCTGGCGCAGCTTAGGGCTTCAATTTGCAACTACAGGAACTTTGGGGACGCCCTTTAGTTTTTCAGTTTACAGAACGACCTTTATATGTTACCGTTCCAACATGCCAAGAAAAGCCCGCATAGATGCCCCCGGCGCTTTGCATCATATCATTGCCCGAGGTATAGAAGGCCGACCAATCTTTCAAAGTGACATAGACCGTGAAGATTTTATCGAACGGTTGGGCTACATTGTTACAGAAACCGAAACCAAATGTTTTGCATGGGTCCTGATGCCCAACCATTTTCACCTTCTGCTTGAAACCGGTTTTGTTCCTGTAGCGAAGTTAATGCTCCGGCTTTTGACCGGTTACGCTGTGACTTACAACCTTCGCCACCGCCGGAAGGGGCATCTTTTTCAAAACCGATACAAATCAATTTTGTGCCAGGAAGATCCCTATCTTTTGGAATTGGTGCGTTACATCCATCTAAACCCTATTCGTGCCAACTTGGTGTCAGATCTTAAATCCCTTGACAGCTATGCTTATTGCGGTCACAGCACTCTGATGGGAAAACTCAAGAACGACTGGCAAGATGTGAATGGTGTACTGCGTCTGTTTGGGAAAAAAATCTCACAAGCCCGCCGAAACTACAAAGGTTTTGTTAGTAGGGGCCTCGATCAGGGGCGGCGTGATGATCTAATCGGTGGTGGTTTGGTGCGCAGTGCCGGTGGATGGGCGGGTGTTAAAGCCATGCGCGTGGCCAAAATCTGGCAAAAGTCTGATGAGCGAATTCTTGGCGATGGAGATTTTGTCAAGCAGGCGCTTTCTCTAGACCCAGGAACCGCTGGAGCACAAATATTCGTTGCAGACTCGCGGAATCGATCTTAATAAAGTCGCTGAACGCGTCTGTGATTTATTAAATTTTCAACCATCAGATATTTGGGCGCCTGGAAGGGAGGCTCATCGGGTGCAGGCCCGAAGCCTGCTGTGTTACTGGGCATCAAGAGAATTGAAGATCAGCCAGACTGAGTTAAGCCGAAGGTTCAAACTATCCCCGGCAGCAATCAGTCTATGCGTCAAACGCGGAGAAAAAATAGCGCAAAATTGCGGGTATTCGCTATTTGAGGCCTAAACTGAATAACTTGAGGGCGTCCCCATAAATATCTAAACGATACCTTAAGCGTCCTTTTATATGCGGGGGAAGAATATGTTACGGTGGACGGAGTCAGACTGATACCGATCGGGGCCCTGCACAGAGGGAGATGAAATCCCCAAATATAAAAGCAGATTTACTGCACAGTGACCATGATGCGTCATGCAAGTTCAGTCTGCCTTGCTAATTCGACATTCCATACCTTTTTAGCTTCTATTCTCTTAAACTTCTTGCGTCCAAAGCCTGCCAAACCGATCAGCCCGGTTCCCAGAAGCAGCATGGTGGCGGGTTCCGGGACGGGGGCCTGTCCCCGGATGGTGTCATTTCCGCACTCCAGGGTCAGGTGCAGCAAATTTCCGGCGATCAGACCTGCAAAAAAATCCGAATTTCCATCACTCCACATCTGGAGCACGTAATGCATATCATCGGTCTGGTTCCATTCGGAGAAATATGTATCCGCATCTATTTGAGACACGCTATAATTACCTGTGCCGGCAGACTCACCCCCGGAGGCGTGCTTATAGGGATTAGACTCTGGGACATGGGTACTGGATGTACCCGAAAAGTCAAAAGGTTTGATTCAATAAGGGATAGAGAATGAGAACTGATATAGGAGACTTGGGATAACCTGGCAATGGTTGCCAGTCGAGCAGGAGTGATCCAAGAGGACCATAGGCTTTCCCGGTTAAGGTTTTAGTCAGGCGCCCGGCGCGGCTATGGTCTGATGCATGACCCAGGAAGCGTCTATGAGTACTTTTCTTGCTGTCGCAAAGATAACATGCAAAGATTCTTCTATGAACTGAAAAACTAAAGGGCGTCCCCTTAACTTTTTTGCAACATAGAAAAGAATCGCTTAAAGTGTGGTAGCCCTGCATGTTTATGCGGGATGACCGATTGATCTTGTGGTTAAGATGGTCTGCCTCTGATAGGCTACCATGTTGACCTGCACGCCATGCAACCTCCAAGCTTTCAGGCTTCCGGGCTACCAGCCTTTATACCTTCCAGCTTCCGGGCCTTCTCTCTTCCCAGCCTCATAGCTTTATGGCTTTCTCGCTTAGAAGCCGCCATCGATTTTCTTGCAAAAACGGCGCTTCCTTGTTAGGCTTTGTATAATGTTGAGGCAGTGGGCAATGGCCTGCTAAAACCCAGGTGCAAAATTCAGGTATGACCATGGAGGATTTTCAATGATCCGGATTAAATTCATTTCTGTTATTATTCTTGTCATCGCTTTTCTGGGTTCGGGCTGTGCTTCCGATGAAGAAAAGAAACAATCGCATTTTGAAAAAGGCAACGCCTATTTTGAGAAAGGCGAGTATAAGAGCGCCAAACTGGAGTTTAAAAATGCCATCCAGATCGATCCTAAATATATCCAGGCTTATGAAAAACTTGGTGAAACCAATCTGAAGCTTGGTGATGCCCAGGGTGCCTTCAGGGCTTATTCTGTCGTTGCCGAGCTGGATCCGGAAAATATTGATGCCCAGCTCAAACTGGCCACCTTTATGATGTTGGCCAAGCAATTTGAAGAGGCCAGAACAAAAGTAGATTTGATTTTAAACCAGGAGCCGAACAATGTTGATGCCCTGTTGCTGCTGGCCGGTCTCCAGGCCCAGGAGAAAAGTCTTTTTGAGGCCGAGTCACTGTTTAGAAAAGTTATTGATATCGACAGTAAGGAAACCCGGGCCTATTTAGGCCTGGCCCGGGTCCTGGCTGCGGAGGGAAAGCCGGAAGAAGCTGAAAATATTTTAATGCAGGCGGCTGCCTTGGATTCGCAAGACCTGAAGCCCAGACTGGCGCTTTTTAACTTCTATGCCACCGAGAAAAAATTTGACCAGGCTGAAGCCGAGATTAAAGAAATTGTTTCAGATAACCCGGATAACGCCGAGTTGTTGATGGTCATGGGCAATTTTTACTTCAGGCTGGCAAAACCCGGCGAGGCCGAAGCAGCCTACCAGAAGGCGGTTGATATCGCTCCCGACAACATCAAATATTATATGGTTCTGGCTGGTTTTTACAGCGCCACCGGGAAAAAAGAAAAAGCCCTTGGCGCTTACCAGGAGGCCCTTGAAATCGAACCCGAAAATGTCCAGATCATGCATGCCATGGCCCGATTTTACTTAGATCAGGGGGAGCTTGATGACGCTGAAAAAATGATTGCGCAAATTCTGGAAAAGCGGCCCAACTATTTTCCAGCCCGTATGCTGCGAGGCGAGTTGCTAGCCAAAAAGCGGGATTTCCAGGGTGCTATCCAAATGTTTGATCAGCTCATTGAAGAGGAGCCGGGATCTGCCCGGGCCTACTATTTTAAGGGCCTATCGCGTTATAGGCTCGGTGATTTCGAATTGGCGAAGTCTGCGACTGCCAAGGCGGTTGAGCTTGCCCCGGGATCTATTCGGGCACGACTTTTATTGGCTGAAATTTATCAGCGCCAACGTGATTTTAATTTGGCCGAAAAGGAGGCCAACGAGATACTCAAATATCAGCCGGGAAATTTAAAAGCCAGGCTGGCTCTGGGCAATGCCTACATGTATCAGAAAAAGATCGATGAGGCCCGGCAGACTTTCGAGTCCATTATAGATATGGCCCCGGATAACCCGGTGGGGTACTTCCGGTTGGGGCTTTTGCAGAGTGCCTTAAAGCAGTATGATGCGGCCATGGATAACTTTGAAAAGGCATTGTCCATCAATCCCAAACTGGTGGATGTGTTTACCAATATCATTCTTGTGCATGCGGCCAAAAAAGAATACGACCCGGCTTTAAAGCGCTGCGACGCTCAGTTGAAGCAGGTCGCTAATTCGCCGGCGGCATCCGCTATTGTCTATAATTTAAAAGGCAGTCTTTACCTTGCACAGGGAAATAAAGCCGCGGCAATAGAATCATTTCAAACAGCCATCAAAGAAAATCCGAATTTGATGCAGCCTTACTATGCACTGGCAAAAATCTATCTGACAGACAAACAGGAGAAAAAAGCCATCGCCCAGTACGAGGCTGTGCTTAAGGTCAATCCCAATCAGGCCCAACCCCACATGCTTCTCGGTGTCATATACGACACGCAAAAATCAATACGATAATATCGGAAAAGCACTACCGGGCGGCCCTCGAGATCAACCCTGAATTTGCCCCGGCAGCCAACAATCTGGCATTCATCCTGGCCGATCAGGACAGAAATATCGACGAAGCCCTGCAACTTGCGCAGAATAGCCAAAGAAAAACTCCCCGACGAGCCCATACGTCATGGATACCCTGGGATGGGTATACTACAAAAAAGGGTTGTATGACTCTGCCATCGGTGAATTTTCGGACAGCCTGGCAAAGATCCCGGACAATGCAGCAGTGATCTACCACCTGGGCATGGCCTACTATAAAAAAGGCGACACCGCCAGAGCCAGAGAGCAACTGGAGAAGGCCTTAAGCTTACAAACTGATTTCCCGGGCTCCGAAGAGGCTAAAAAGGTTCTTGCAGAACTTTAGTTCATTGAGTTTGTTGAGTTAATTGGGTTCGTTGAGTTGATTGGAAGTTTGAGATGAAGAAAGGAGCTACAGCGAACCATGAAAATTTTACGTTTTGAAGAAATAAAGGCTTGGCAAGAAGCACGAAAACTGGTGAATTTGGTTTATGATGCTATTAAATCAAATGGGAGTTTTAAGAAAGATTTTAGGCTGGCGAATCAGATACAGGGTGCGGCAGTATCTAGTATGGCAAATATTGCCGAGGGTTTTGCAAGAAGAAGCAGCAAAGAATTCATTCAGTACCTCTTTATTTCTAAAAGTTCATCGGCGGAGGTTCAGAGTCATCTTTATGTTGCGCTTGATCAAGGTTATTTAAATCAGGATATGTTTACAAAGATTTATGATAAAGCAGAAGAAGTTTCAAAGCTGGATTCTGGTTTTATCAAATACCTTAAGGGTAAATAATAAAATAAGAGGGAACTGAAACTAACTCAGTAATTCTAATAACCCGACAAACCCAAAAAACTCAATAAACTCAACAAACTTAACTTTCTTTCTTCGCGAGCAGGTCTTCGACGAGTTTTTCCAGCTCGGGCAGCTCGATGGGTTTTTCCAGTACGATGTCCGCCTGGGCTTCGGTGGCTAAGGCGCCGGGATGCTCCCCCCAGCCGGTGATGGCGATGACGGGTATCCCGGAATATTTCTTTTTTATAATCGAAATGACACCGACGCCGCTGATATAGGGCATGACAAGGTCTGTGATAACCAGGTCAAATCTATTCTCTTCACTTTCAAACAGCTTCAACCCCTCCATGCCGTCCAGCGGCGGTAAACACTTCATACTTTTTGCTGAAAAAATGTTGCAAGCCGGCCACGGTTTCTTCGCTGTCATCAATGACGAGTATACGGTATTTTTTTTCCATTTTTGCCTCGTAATTATTTTCTGCGAAATTCAAATCAGGATTCACTAGTGTTGTGTCCTACAAATAAGATACAAAACAATTGTCACTCCCGCGCAGGCGGGAGTCCAGTTCAAACCCGCCTGGATTCCCGCCTGCGCGGGAATAACGAATAGGTATCATGCAAAATTACGCAGAAAAATTTTATACTGTATTTCTGGGACACGACACTTAGAAGTGGTTTCAAAACCTCAGATCAGGTTCAAGGGCAAGGCGCAGGCCGATGAGAAAGCGCAGCATACATGGGGTATGTGAGCATTTTGCGGAGGCCTGCAACGCAGCCATTGGGCCTTAGATGGGGTTTTGAAACCACTTCTAATCATATCCTGTTCTTATCAATAGAGCAAGTCCATAAATGTTAACCGAGGGTTTTTTGAGTTGATTATGTTTATTAAGTAATTTTGGTTGATTGAGTTTACTGGTTGATTAAGTTTATTAAATTGTTAACCGTTTAAAGGCAGGCATCAGGCCACTTTTTCAAAGTTCAGTTCAATACCATCAATGATAGGAATGTGATGGTTCATCTTAAGGCCCAATATGATCCATTCTTCTAACACCTCACGTAATTCGTCGCGACAGGCTTCAAGCGTATCGGCATTTGCCCAAACACCTTGAAGCCAGGGTATTTTACCAATATACCCTTCACCACCTGCTAATAACTCATAGTGAGCGCTGCGCATTGCAGCATTTATATATGCAGTTAACATTATTTCCTCCAGCAGTTATAGCGGTTGTCATAAATATGTTCCGTTTGCCAGATTTTCTTACAGGAGGCAATATAACATTTAACAGGCTTGAAATTATTAGAAGCATGACAACCGCTATGTTATTTTTTTTATTGAAAAAAAAATCTAGACTTTTTCGGAACGATGTGCCATGTCCTTATCAATGGCACGGGCCATTACTCATCGCCCAGCGGGAAAACGCCACCATCGAAGAACTCAAGCAAGTTTCCCGGCTGGGCACTAATGAAACAGCAACACGCTGTAGCGTTATCCAGATGCTGTTGGCCGGTGCCGACAGACAGCCTGTCTGCAAGGCACTGCTGGTAACTAATCGTGCATTGAGAAAGTGGTTCAACAACCATCTTTGTAAAAATGAAGAAAAATTATTAGAGCGTTTGGATCAGGCCATATTGGATGTTATCGACAATCCGGAGAAAAACCAACAAACTACCGCTATCGGAACGCTATTCTGACAAACGCTCTACCATATTGATTATACGTGAAATTTTCATGAAAAAATCTAAAAAATTCTACAGTAACAGGACATAACAAAAATATCCTAATAATTTATGAATGTCAAAACCGCCCAATCTCACAGAATTTTGTATCCGCCTGCGTCAAAATAACTTAATATGGATTTTCATTAAGAAAATCTCTTCGTGTTCCTCAGTGTCTTTCCGTGGTTAAATTGCTTTTTGTCCTCTGCCTACCATGCGTCCTTATCCGATACAAAGACCGGTGGGCAGAAGCATCAAACTTACCCGACGATGTCATCTGGAATTACATATTAGGAAAACATTTTCACATTATTATGAAAATAAGTTCCATTTTTTTGTTACCTAAAGGCAAAAAATCCAATTCCTACAGGTGTTTAAATAGTATTATCAATATTTTTACTGGCATTAAACGCTTAAAAATGGTATAAATTTTCATAGGATGCGGCATTCACTTTCTTATTTGCTTTTTTCACGTTAAAGATTCCCCAAAGTGGCATACAATTTGCTAAAACTGTGGAATGGCAATGGCCATTTGGTTGATTGAGTTGATTAGGTTGAATAGAAGATTAAGCTGGAAGAGCCTAAAGCTGAAGGATATACAGTTAATAAAATGTTAAACGGCTATATTGCGTATCTCAAAAAAAGATCAATCAACGGGTTAAATCCAGGCTGCAATGTCACCCCTTCAACAATCAACTCAATCAACTCAATTAACTTATTCGACTTAATTAACTATTGCCTTTGGTAATCACGATGACCCAGTCTAAAATCGTCATCCTTGAAGCAGATCAACATCGCAGGGACTATATCAGGTCGATTGTATCCGATCGGGGATATTTACCCTATATTTTCGAAAAGGAAACCATCTGCCTTGATAATTTGATGCCGCTGGATCCCGATCTGGTGATTTCGGGGCCGTTGTCCAATGACAGGGTGTTTCGTTTTGTCAACACGGTCAAAATGATCAACGGCAGTCTGCCCATTTTGATTATTTCGGGTGATCAGGGCGGTGCGGGACAATGCCGTTTCAAATGGTTTCGGTGATGTCAGGGTGATCAAGGTTAACTTTAACCATGCTGAAATAAACGGGGCCATCAAAAACCTGCTTCAAGCGCGAATGCCGGTACATGGCAACGGTGATTTTGAAAGCCCCATGATCATCGGCAACAGCCCGGAAATATTAAAGATTAAAAAATTAATTTTAGATCTGAAAGCCTCCCGGGAACCGGTTTTGGTACAGGGCGAACCCGGTACCGGAAAAGAGCTGGTGGCCAGGGCCTTGCACTTTCAATCAGACAGGCACCATCGGCCTTTCGTCAAAATAAATCTGGCCGAATTGGATTCTTCAATGCTGAAAGAGTTGTTTTTTGAAACCCTGCCGGTCAGTTTTGCGAATCGGAAACAAATATTCAGTGGCAACGATATCATGCTGCAGCCTGCGGAACCATATTTCTGGACGAAATCGAAGCCCTTCCGGCGCCCTATCAATCAAGATTGCTCAACATTTTTGAGGATGGCTATTTTCAGCCAAACAAACCGGATCCTTCGAATCAGACCGCGCTGAAGGCCGCATGGTAGTATCCAGCAACAACCTGTTGGAGCAGCGTGTGCGGAGGGAAAATTCAGGCAGGATCTATTTTACCGGTTGAATGTAATTTCCATCGTAATTCCCCCGCTGCGAGAACGTGTCGGCGATATCCCCATGCTCACCGATTTTTTTGCTGATAAGTTTTGTATGGAATTGGGCGTCGGCCATATTGAAGTATCCAAAAAGTTAAAGATATTTTTTCCAGCTACTACTGGCCGGGAAATGTCAGAGAGCTTGAAAACATGACCAGACGGGCCATTTTGAATGGTGACAAAGACAATTTGATGACAAATCTGTCCCGGCAGTGGACCAAAAATAAAAATCTCGCAGATCCGGATAATGATGTCGAAAATTTTGCGGGTATCAACAGCCTCAAGAAAAAGCTGAAAAATCTGGACAATCTGTCCCTAAAAAAAGTGATGCAGCGAATTTCTGGCGCGTACCGAGAAAAAGATTATCAACAAAGGCCCTTGACCACACAAACTGGAACCGTAAAAAAGCCGCCGGCCTGCTGGAAATCAGCTATAAATCCTTACTCAACAAGATCAAAAAATATAATCTAAACAAAAACGTTAATAAAGAAAGGAATGGATTCTATATTAAAAGAATAATGGACAGGATTAACAGGATTTTCAAGATTTCTTTTGACCGTTTTCCTGAAGAAAACGTCAAACCTAATCGCTTGGCGATAAAAACAGATTTTAAAAAAATATCTTTTCTTTAAAGCATTTGATAAAATTGCTAATAAATAGACTATTAATCCGTGAAAGCGATCCGTGATCACATCCGAATGAAATTCTAAATCCGTTAATCCTGTCAAATAATATTCCTATTAAAAATAGAATCCATTCATTTAAACCTATCAGCTATCAGCTTAGAGCTTTGAGCTATTAATTCAAGGAATTAATACGATGGAAGAAAAATCAGGAACTATTCAAATCGATCATTACGTTGAACTGGCATTAAAGCATCGCTGGCTTCTTATCATACCGTTCTGCCTTGCAATGGTGATCGGAATCATTTTGATATTTGTGCTGCCGAAAGTTTACGAAGCCAGTACCCTCATCCTGGTGAAACCCCAGAGTGTGCCCACGGACTATGTCCAGTCCATTGTAACCAGCGACATAGAAGCCAGACTCAGCACCATATCCCAGCAGATTCTGAGCCGCACCAATCTTGAAAAGATTATTACCCAGTTCAACCTTTTTATGGAACCCGGACCAGGAAGATATGTATCTTGGAGGACAAAGTCGCCGACCTGCGCGGTCGGATCAAAATAGGGCTGGAGGAGACTGAAACTAAGAAACCGCCAGGGTAGAGAAGCAGCCGAAACTTTTTCCATTTCATTTTCTGGGAGGAATCCGGAAATCGTTGCGCGGGTTGTCAATGGCCTGGCCGCCTTATTCATTGATGAAAACCTCAGGGTCAGAGAAGCGCAAGCCACGGGCACCAGTGCATTTCTCGACGATGAACTTCAGTCCATTCGACGTCAATTGGAAACTGTCGAACAAAAAATCAGAGAATTCCGCAAAATGCATATGGGAGAACTCCCCGAGCAGCTCGAGTCGAATTTGCGCATGCTGGATCGGCTCCAGATTCAGATAGATGATAGACAGGAAGCAATCCGCACTGCCAAAAATCGCATGATCATTGTCGACAGTCAGATTAAAGACAACGAAATCGCGATGGGACCAGAGAATACGGTGGAGGGGTCTGGTAACGTATCGATTCTGGCTCAACTTAAACAGGAGTTGGCTGCTCTGCAAACATCTTACACGGAGCGTCACCCGGATGTCATCCGGCTGAAAAGTAAAATAGCCGATCTGGAGGGTAAAATCGATTCCGGTGAAATCAGCACCACTCAAATGGAAACCATTCAGCAGACTGGAACAAGAGATCGGTTACATATATATGCAGCCGAACTTCGTGACCGGAAGATGAAGGAGCAGGCCGCATTGAAGAGAGACCGGGCAGCATTGAAATTGGAGATAAACAACCTGAATATTGAAATCCAAAATATTGAAAACGAGACCGCTGAATACCAGCGGCGGGTGGAAAACACACCCAAGCGGGAGCAGGAACTGCAATTTCTGCAGCGTGACTATCATAATATTCAGGACTCTTATAATGGTATGCTCAACCGCAAACTGGAGGCGGATATTGCCGTCAACATGGAAAAAAAGCAAAAAGGCGAACAATTTCAAATAATTGATCGCGCCCGTGTCCCCATTAACCCGGCATCTCCAAATTTGAAGATAATTTTTATTATGGCGGTTTTTTTAGGGCTGAATTTTGGCGGCGGATTGATATTTCTCAAGGATTATTTTGATACCTCTTTGAAGCGCTGGGAAGACATTGAACGTGAGCTGGGGATTAGCGTTCTGGCGACGATACCTAAAATCTATCAGACGAAAGATTTCAGAAAACTAAAGTTGCGGAAGGTGATGACCGTTTCTTCGCTGTTTATCGCCACCTGTCTTTTTGCCGTTTTCGCCGTGCTGGCTTTCATGGGCCCTGAAATGACAATGGAAATGATCAAAGAAATTGAAAGTTCTCAGACACTATAATAATTTGAAATTTAAGTAATTCGATGAAGGCGATTGAGTTTAATTAGATCTGAGAGACTAGGTAACGGCTAATTGAAATGAAGGAAAACACGGATAAACACAGATTCGTTATCTTTTTAGCTTCGCTAAAGCAAAAAATATCTTTTGATCCGTGTTAATCCAATAAATCCGTGTCCAGAAAAGTTTAAATAAAATCGTATCCATTCATTAAAATCATTCTCACGGATGATAAGAATTTTCGATCGGAGAAAAAAAGTGGGAAAAATATTCAATGCCTTGGAAAAGTACAAAAAAGAGCGAAGGGCAGCTACACGTCCCGAAAAGCTGAAGCCGGCCGACTATGAGGCGCTGCTGCACTGTGACCGGGCCACCGGAAAGCTGGATTTAAAGCACCCCCTGGTCAATCAGGACACGGGAATTGATAAGATCGCCTGCCGACTTACCGGCTGATCGAGGTTGATGGCTCACTGACCCCGGCCGGCAAGGCCAAATATGCCGAATTGAACGGTCCGGAGACGATACCCGCGATCAGTCAACCGGTTTCCGAACCTGAAAAAGAGACCGGTCACCCGGAACCTTCAGCCGCCCCTGAATGGAAAAAAATTGAAACAGCAGTCAGTGAAGAAGATGTGAAAGTACCGTTAAAACCCATTGTCAGGGAGAAACTAACATCGTCTGACTGGGATGTCCTGATGAAATACGATCGGGCGACCCGGAAACTGGATGTAAAAAGGCAGGACGCAGACGTCGTGCGGCGCCTGCTGGATAACGATATGATTTTTGACGGCGGCAGCTTAACGCCACATGCCCTGCAACTGTGCCGGGAGCTGGAGCCCGGGGAAATTAAGGTGCCCGAAAATATTATCGGTGAAAACGGGAAAATTGCCGATATTGCCGAAGAGCAGATCCGCCAGGAGCCAGTCAATAAACTTGAGCCGGTGGTACCCATCGTACCCGAGGCAGAACCTGAAGCGGAACTTGCAACCGAACCCGGGGAAATACCTGAACTATTGGTGGCTAAGGAGATAGCGCCTGAACAAGGAGAAGCAAAAAAAGAACGCCCGGTAGTAAAAACGTCGGCGCCAAAGCCTTTTTTGCCGCCATCCCACAGCGAGCGAATGGACCGGAACCTGGTCTCGCTGTTTAATCCGCAATCGTTTGAAGCAGAGCAGTTTAAAATATTGAGATCCAACCTTTTATATCCGGTATCCGGTAATCTGCCCCGCTCCTTGATGGTAACAAGCCCGATGCCGGGAGAGGGAAAGTCCTTTGTGGCATGCAACCTGGCGATCAGCGTGGCGCTCAATATTAACCGCCATGTTCTGTTAATGGACTGTGATTTGCGGCGCCCTTCCGTTCACACCCGCTTCGGCTTTGATAATGTTCCCGGGTTGAGCGATTACCTCTCCAACCGAACGTCACTGTCGGACCTGCTCATCAGGACATCCGTCGACAAACTGACCATTCTGCCGGGCGGTCAGCCGCCGGACAATCCCTCCGAGCTGCTTTCTTCGGAACGGATGTCGGAGTTGCTCTCTGAGGCTACCGAGAGGTATCCTTACCGTCTGATCATATTGGACTCGCCGCCACCCACCCTGACGGCCGAAAGCAGTGTACTGGCCCGATGATCGACGGGGTGGTCATCGTGATAAAGCACGGCAAAACCCCCCGCGAAAACGTATCGGACGTCATCCGCAGAATAGGCAGAGACAAAATAATCGGTGTCATAATGAATAATTTCGAGGTGTATTCCTCGCGCTATTACGGAAAATACTACGGGAAAAGAGATGTGTATAAGGATAAAAGGAAAAATGCCTAAGGAAAGAAATATATAGACGATAAATATATCAGGACACGGATGAACACGGATAAACACGGATGAATAATAATTATTGGCTTCGCCAAAAACAAAAAAAATTAAGTTTTAGATCCGTGTGAATCCGTTAAATCCGTGTCCTGAAAAATAGTAGCTAAATTAATTAGGACACGGATGAACACGGATAAACACGGATGAATAATAATTATTGGCTTCGCCAAAAGTAAAAAATTCTTTAAATCCGTGTCCATGAAAAATAGTAGCTAAATATAAATTAGAGACACGGAAGATGATACGGATAAACACGGATAAGTAATAATTATTGGCTTCGCCAAAAGAAAAGAATATTATTCTTTAAATCCGTGTTCATCCGTAGAATCTGTGTCCCTAATAATTCTTAAATAGATTTGAGAATAATAGTAGCTAAATTAATTAGGACAGACCAAACGGATAAACACAGATAAATAATAATTATTGGCTTCGCCAAAAGAAAAGAATATTTTTTAAATCCGTGTTCATCCGTAAAATCCGTGTCCTAATAATTCTTAAATAGATTTGAGACATAATAGTAGCTAAATTAATTAGGACACGGATAAACACAGATGCACACGGATAAATAAAAATTATTAGCTTCGCTAAAAACAAAAAAAATATCTTTTAATCCGTGTAATCCGTGTCCCTAAAGTTATACAATAAGATATGAAGCATCAAAACCTTACTGAGGATATTATTAAAATATTCTATAAAGTTTATAATAACCTTGGGTATGGTTTTCTTGAGAAGATTTATGAAAATGCTATGATGATTG
This sequence comes from uncultured delta proteobacterium, assembly GCA_963744665.1. Classification (GTDB taxonomy): domain Bacteria; phylum Desulfobacterota; class Desulfobacteria; order Desulfobacterales; family B30-G6; genus B30-G6. The sequence continues at coordinate 280,407 of CAVUUM010000027.1, forward strand.
AATTTAGAAAAGCCGGTATCCCGGCTGATGCCCAATCGCCGATAGAAGTAACCTATGAAGGTGAGATTGTCGGCGAGCACGCAGCAAATATTATCGTTGACGGCAAAGTAATTATTGAGTTGAAGGCCGCAAAAAAAAATAGCAGAAGATCATCATGCACAATTATTGAACTACTTAAAAGCAACAGATATTGAAGTAGGACTCTTACTTAATTTTGGACCTAAGCCTGAAATTA
>CAVUUM010000028.1:0-14574 GCA_963744665.1 uncultured delta proteobacterium
GCTGTCAGCGGACAGCGGCATCCCAGCTTCCAAGCATCCTGGCGTCCAGCATAAAAGGGGTTGAGGGTAATGGCGTTCATTGGGTTTGTTGCGTTTTTTGGGTTCATTGCGTTGATGAAACAGCGGTGTGTTGAAAGCTAAATCGCAATTCCAAAGACAACTCAATAAACACAATAAACACATTAAACAGTATCCATGGCCAAAAGCCCAGTGCCGCTTATGTCTTACTGCTTACAGCTCAAAGCCAAGGGAATATGCGATTTCTCATCATATTTTTCATCCTGTATTCAGGGGGTGGTTTCCTTTGCAGAGCCTGCTGGATCGCCTCCTGGGTCGACCATGGAAGCGGAAATACCCAAAACGGCGATGACGAATCCGATCACGAAAGGTGAGCTGTCACTGCACTACCCCAGTATCGATTCGATGTTCACCCTGTATCAGCCCTAGCTGGATCATGTTCCACCTATCAGCCCATGTATTTCCTGGTAGGAGCCGATCCGGAAAAAAGCAAATTCCAGTTCAGTTTCAAGTACCGGCTGGTGAAACCGGAATCATCTCTGGCCGAGCGATACCGGTTTATGGATGGGTTTCATTTTGCCTATACCCAGACATCCTACTGGGACCTGAAATCCCTTCCTTGCCCTTTGAAGATACCAGCTATAAACCCGAACTGTTCTATATTTCACCGAATATCAATAGCGGACTGTCGCGTACCAGCGGCTTGTTCCTCCAAACAGGTATCAAGCACGAGTCCAATGGCCAGGGAGGAGACGATTCACGCAACACCAATTTTCTCTATGCCAACCCCATCTTTGTTTCCTACAATGAAAAAACAACGTTTGGTTTCATGATATCCCCTAAAGCGTGGGTCTATGTGGACAACGACGAAGATGCCAATGATGATCTGCCGGATTACCGGGGTTATTTTGACCTCGAGTTGAAATGCGGTCTGGCTGACAGCCTGGTGGTGGGCACAAATCTTGGATGGGCCAAGGAAGGGGGATCGGTGCAGATCGATGTCACCTATCCATTGAATCGAATTTCTGCCGGAATTTCAGGTCTGTATCTGCATGTCCAGTATGTCAACAGGCTGGCGGAAAGCCTGCTCCGCTATGACAAGCGCACGAAAGCCGTTCGGATTGGGGTGTCTATTGTGCGTTAAGCTGCTTTTCTAAGACAATCGGAATTGCATTTTTCCTTCGTTTTCTCGGCGGGAGATGGAAGACCATACGGGTAATTGAGGCCACCTTACCGGTAAGATACCCCATCTCCATAAAATCAGAAGCAAAAGGATATACTTTCTTACGCTGACCAGACAACACTGCGCCCGCCGGTTTTCTTTGGAAAGTCAATGGATTTAAGCCCTATTTCTTCGGCACGATCCAGCATGCGTTTAAATCCGGTTTTACTTACATGCATTTTTGGCTCCACGGCAAGAATCTTCCCGCCTTCATTGAGCAGTGTTTTCAATTCCTTCAGCGTGTGTGTCATATCCGGCACCTCATGAATCATGTAATAGGCCAGAATAAAGTCTGCTGTCTGGTTCAGCCCGATATGATCCGTATTTGCGGTATGATAAATCGATCCTTTCCGCCAATCCGTGCTTTTGTGCCTTTTTCCGAACACGCTCGAGCATTTTGGCCTGGATATCCACGGCAATCACCCTCCCCTCAGGCCCCACGATTTTGGCCATGTCGATGGTAAAGTACCCTGGTCCGCACCCCATATCGATAACCGTGTTTCCCTCCTGAATATACGGGCCGACAATTTTTCCGGGGGGTTGAATCAAACGCCGGATCCAGTTGTCCAGAAAAAAAGAAATTTGATGGGGACAGACATGGAGTTGTGGTTTTGTAATACTGTTGTTTAACATGATATGTTCCTCCCATTGCGTACAGTTACTATACTCTTATAGACTTTCATTTTTATTTCATGGCTTTTTTTAAAAATTCTTCCACCTTATTCATGAATTCTATCATGAAATCGAGTTTGTCTCTGATCCAAACCCAGGAAATATTCCTTGAAACCACCATCCATGGATTCGTGCCAGTGTTTGTGTGCAAAATAGGCTGTCTTGCCCTTGAATGTCAGCTTCACGATCAGCCTTGATAGATTGTCAGGATCTTCCTCCTTGAATGTAAGTCCTTTATTTTCAACTCTTTTCAAGTTCTGGGACACCGCACCTTTTGTAATGCCCAGTAGTCTGGAGAGATCGGAGGCATCTTAAGGCACTCGCCATTGTCACCGATGAGTTTGAGAAGCAGATGAATCTCCGTACCGGTAAGGGGTTCATCCGTCCCAAACCGCCTGGGTGTCTTCTCCAACTTGTTGGCAAGTTTGACGAGCTGGTGAAATTCTTCCGTGATGAGATGGGCGTTGGTTTCTTTCATGTCGCAAAGCGTATAGCTGCTATAACGCTATTGTCAAGAACTATTTCAAAATTAGGCATAAGTAATAGTCGCTGCAAGACACCCAGTCAAACTCAAACATCGGAAATCAGATTCTTTAAGCGTTTCAGCGTTTCCCACGAGAAGGGCTCTTTTTGACACGGTAAGACGGCATTGTTGGTGAAGATGGGATCCGATGCCAAATCATAGCGTGATGATGCAAGGGCCTCTTCCCAAAGAGCGGTGTGGGGAATGGGTGTATAATAGGCCATGATGGGCAGCGCACCCGCTGACTTGACCGTCTGGATGGTGTCAACCACATCTGAAATCGATTGCCCTGGAAGTCCCACAAGGATGTATGCGCCGATCTGATTTTTTTGAAAGCCGGCATCCTTAAACGCCCGGATACATCTTAAAAACTCCCCTCTGGTGATTTTTTTGTCCAGGTGGCCCCGCTCTTCGAATGCGGCTGTTTCAACCCCCAGACGAATGGATTCAAACCCGGACGCATGCATCAAGCCGGCAATCACCGGCGTGACTTCCCGAACATGCAGGGCATTGGGGGTGTGAAATCGAACATGAAGACCGGCTGCCACGATACCCTCCAGAATCGGGATAATATGATTTTCAGCATTTACCAGGAGTGCATCGTCGTAAAATGCGAAATCCACCACACTGTGTGTCCCGTGCCAGTACTGGATCTCCTCCACCACCGCTTCAGGGCTTCGCCGCATACGTTTTGGATTTAAATAGTGGGAAGCACAGTAAGTGCATGCAAACGGGCATCCCCTGGAAGTAAGAATCGGCACATAGGGAATCCAATGCTGGAGATCAAAGGCGGGATAAGGATAGGTGTCGAGGTCTTGGGGGTCGAAACGGGCGTCAGAACACATCCCGTAAGCTCCGCCACCAGATCGAGCACCCTGCCCTCGCCCGGTCCTGTCACAACAAGATCGGCACCACTATGTTTTTTTGCGTGCTCCCGGCAGAGGCTGGCATAGATACCTCCCAGCAAGATGGGTGTGTCTGGAAACATCTCCCTGATTTGCTGAATTGCCTCCTGGACACCCGGATACCAGTAGGTCATCAGGGATGTCACCATCACGACATCGGGCTTCGGTATGTTGGACAGGTCTTCCCGAAACCATTCCAGGGGTATCCCGTATCGCGAAAAATACCGCGGCACATCTTTCAGCCCGGCAGGCCGAGAGATCCTGGTTTTCAGATACGCACCGCGCCCAGGTCTTTTTTGCAGGGTCGCGTGTTCTCGTTCTGGGGTGAAATCGGTCCAGGCAATCCATATAGGAAATATCGACATCGTGAACCCGCAGAATGGCTGCCAACTGCAGCAGCCCCATGGGCTTGGCCCAGAAATCATACGCTGCAAAATCATGAATCCATGGATTGACAAGCAGGAGGTGGGGATGTATCTTTTTGCACAATACCGTTGTTAGGAGTTGTAGGCCATTTAAATTGTCGATCAGGACTGTTTATATAGCCCCGAAAAAGGGTTAGAGAGGTGTCCGAGGCACATTCGAGGTAGTTCAATTTAGATTCGCATCTGGCCAGAAGCGGTTATCGGTAAGCTTAATAGACTTCATCGAGCTCAAGCCCTACCTCGGACCCTCGAGAACCTCGAACCCTCGAACCCTATCTGTTATTCATCCTCCACAAAATACGCCATGGATGTTTTTTTCAACTCTTTGCGGCTGAAAAGGAGGGTGAAATCCGTTACATGGGTTTTTTCCGACATCTTGCGCGCAATGGATCGGCAGGCAGCCTCATCATTGGCATGCACCATGGTGTAGAGATTATAGGGCCAGTTGTCGGCCGGGTCTCGGCGATAACAGTGGGATACTTCCGTGAATGCTGCAAAAATATCTCCGACTTCCTCGATACGTTCCTCATCCACGCACCAGGCCACCATGGCATTGGCCTTGAACCCGGAACGCTGGTGACGGATGGTAGCGCCAAACCTTCGAATCACACCCCTGTCGCACAGGTTTTTGAGCGTCTGCAGCACCAGTTCTTCTGAAACATCCAGCCTGTCGGCAATCTCACTGTAGGGGTGCGACAACACCGGCAAATCTCCCTGAACCGATGCAATCACCTGTTTTTCCAAATCCGTCAGCATGGCGGAATATAAAGGACAGGCAGTAACAAAAGTCAATAATAAAATCGTTACATATTTTCATTTTTAAATTCTGGGAATAGTCGTAATATATCTCTCTCGTCAGCCCTGCAGACCCCCCGTTCCGTTATAAGCCCGGTAACGAGTCTTGCCGGGGTGACGTCAAATGCCGGGTTGGCCGCAGAACTGTCAGGAGGGGAAATCAGGACCCTCCTGAGCGATCCCGCATTATCTCCCTGGACATACCGGACTTCGTCCGGATCTCTTTCTTCGATGGGAATATCTTTCAAACCATGGGATGCCTGCCAGTCAAAAGTACTTGACGGCAGAGCCACGTAAAAGGGTATGTCATTGTCCCTGGCGGCCAGGGCCTTAAGATAGGTTCCGATCTTGTTGGCCACATCCCCGGTTCTGGTGGTGCGATCGGTACCCACGATCACCATGTCCACTTTCCCATGCTGCATAAGATGGCCGCCGGCGTTGTCAGTCACGATGGTGTATTTGATGCCGTGTTTTCCCAGCTCCCATGCCGTCAGTCTGGCACCCTGGTTCAAGGGACGTGTTTCATCGACCCAGACATGCACATCGATCTCCTTGTCAAAAGCCGCGTAGATGGGAGCCGTTGCCGTGCCGTATTCTACGCACGCCAGCCAGCCAGCATTGCAATGGGTGAGGATATGGACCGTATCGCCTTTTTTTGCCTCGCTGACTGCCTTGACCAATTCTAGGCCTGCTTCACCAATTTGCCGGCAGTTCTCTGCTTCCAGTTCCGTGATGCGGGCGGCGGCAGTCTTGGCTGTAGCCGTTTTATCCGCCATGCTTTCATTTTGCGACACTTCGGTCAAAACAGTGTCGACAGCCCAGGCAAGATTGACCGCCGTGGGTCTGGCCGATTTAATCCGGTCGCATTCTTTCAGGAAAAATGCCGCGTTGCCGGAAGACTCCAGCGTATTCAAGGCCGCCACATAAACACCGTATGCCCCTGTGGCTCCGATGAGGGGCGCCCCCCGTACATACATGTCCCGAATGGCGGCGATCACCTTGTCCACTGTCGTGAGTTCTGTAATGACCAGCCTGTGGGGCAGCTGGCGCTGATCGATAATCTTTACCGTCTGGCTGGTTTCATCAAACCAGATGGGCCGCATCTGCTTGCCGTCTACTTTCATATCTTCCACCGCAAATCCCTGAGGCACAAGTCCCGTTGAAGATGGTGTTCCGGCAATCTTGGAAAGATACACCTCACCCAGCTTTTGGATGTGTTCTTGGACATTGTCAAAATAGTTGAAATGCACCTGCTCATCCTTGATGATGTCCTCGAAAAGCTTCATGCTGATGCTGTCGCCGTTATCCCGGCAAACCAGGAGAAACTGATTGTACGCATCGATGGCATCGTCTTCCTGACCGGCATCGTGCATGAAAATGATGTCGATGGCCTGTCCTTTCTTCACCGGGCCAAAACTGTCGGTGGTGGGTTCCCCCCGAGCTCCTTGACGCGTTCGGCAAACATCTCGGCGTGTCGCATTTCATCGATGGCGATGAGCTTCATGTTGACGGCCAACTCGCCATAATCCATGTCATCCAGGTTGTAATGCTGATTCATATACTGGTGGATTGCCTGGAGTTCCATGGATCTCGCCTTGTTCAGAACACCGACCACGTTTTCTCTTCTTTTTTCCTTTGCTTGTTTTGCCATTGCATGCCTCCTTTTATGGTCTTGTCAACTAATGGCTTGCCGGTCGTTTATCAAACCAGGGTTTTGTCTCTTCCAGTTGTCTGGCCAGACGAAAAAGAGTCGCTTCATCCCCCATGGGTGCCATGAACTGCATGCCACACGGAAGGCCATCCGATGTCCATTGCAGGGGAACAGACATGGCCGGCTGGCCCGTAAAATTGGCCAGTTGGGTAAATGGCGTCTTGGCCAGATTTTCCATGGCGAGTTTCTCCACGATACCGGTTCGCTTCAATAGCTTCCCCAGACCAAGTCTATTGACCATACCCAAGGCAGCGTTTTCCAACGGTTTTGGTTTTAGCTGGCCCACGCGTATGGGGGGGTGTGCCAGGGTGGGTGTCAGATAGAGATCGTATTTTTCGTGAAACCGGGCCATGATCCTGGAAGCCTGGCCCCACTGGCGGATGGCCTTGACAAATGAAAATGCCGATGTTGACTTTCCCCAGCAGGCCAAGCGTCCATGTGAGGGTTTCGACATCATCCGGGCATGCCTTCCGGCCCAATACACGCCCGAGCTCATCGATATCTGCCGCCACTTCTCCGAAGTACATGGAAAGATAGCTCAGTGCCAGGGAGCGGCCGTCAACCTCTGGAACATCCTCATCCACATCATGCCCAAGCTTTTGAAGCATCAGGGCCGTTTCCAGGGTTGCCTTGACAATATCCGGATGGACGACCGTTCCCAGAGGCGACTGTGTGTTGAAAGCAATTCGCAACTTGCCCGGCTCCCGCTCCACTTCATCCAGGTAGGGTCTCTCGGGCTGCTGGATAATATAGGGTGCGCCCAGGTCGGGAGCACACGTGGCATCCAGCATGGCGGCGCTGTCTCTAACGCTGCGCGTGATAACATGCTCGATGGCGGCTCCCTCCCACAGCTCGCCATAATCGGGACCGGTGGGGGTCCTGCCACGGGTCGGTTTCAGACCGAAAAGTCCGCAACAGGATGAGGGGATACGTATGGACCCACCGCCGTCGCCGCCGGATGCCAAGGGCACCATGCCGCTGGCGACAGCTGCTGCCGATCCCCCACTGGAGCCCCCTGGCGTGTGATCGGTATTCCATGGATTGCGGGTGGGTCCATGCAGATCCGGCTCTGTGTAGGCCACCAGACCGAATTCGGGGGTGTTGGTTTTTCCCAACACATTGACACCCGCCGTCTTGAAGCGTTTGACCAGTTCGCTGTCATAGTCCGGAATGTAGTTGCGAAGCCCCTTGCAGCCATTGTTAAGCGGCACCCCCGCATAGGCCGCCATCAGGTCTTTTAATAAAAAGGGAACACCTGCAAAAGGACCATCGGGCGTCATTTCTTTGGCTGTCGCCCTTGCCTTGTCAAACATGGGTGTAATGACAGCGTTGATCTGGGGATTGATCTTCTCAATCTGCTGGATGGCCGCTTCACACAACTCTCCAGGTGTTATCTCTTTTTTCCGAACCAGTTCACCCAGCCCCAGACCGTCATATTGCTCGTATTCTTTGAAATTTTCCATTATACCCCCTTAACTCAATTTGTTTTGTATACCCAGGTCTTGATAGTAGGCCATCTCATCAAGCCTTCCACGTTTTTTACATCCCGAGGCATATATTTCACATTTTTTTTCCAGCACAGTGGCGGCTGCCTTTCTCTGACCATGGGAAAGGGTGCCGCTTTCCAACAGCTTTTTGATGGATTGAATGCGATATTTGTCCAAGCCGGTATTGGATGACAGCTGGTCGGCATGCCCGCCCCTTTTGATGACCAGCGGTTCATCAATGAGAAAAATCGGTATCCTGGCGCCAACCCTGAGCCAAATGTCATAATCCTCACAGGCGGGGAGATGCTCATCAAACAACCCAACGTCCGCAAAAAGGTCTTTCCTCATCATAACCGCCGAGGGACTCACAAGGCACAGTTCAAGGGATCTTTCAAAAAACAACCCCGATTGTTTCCGATGGCGTTGTTTCGGATAAATCCGCCGGCCATTCCTGATCCATGTTTCCTGGGTCTGACAAACCAGCGCCTCAGGATTCGCCTGAAAAAATACAACCTGTGCGGCAAGTTTTTCCGGCAGCCAGAGGTCGTCGGAGTCCAGAAAAGCGACATACTTCCCACGGGCGGCCGCGATCCCTCTGTTTCGGGCGGCACTGACACCCTTGTTGACTTGACTAAGTACAATAATCTCTTCATACGCATCAAGAAGCATAGGGGTATTGTCTGTGGACCCGTCGTCCACCACAATCAGCTCAAACTCTACGAAAGTCTGGGCCAAAACCGACTCGATGGCCTCTTTTATAACCCATCCCCGGTTATACGTCGGGATGACGACGCTGACAAATGGGTGACTATTCATTCTTTCTGCGCAATCTTTTTTCAGTTCGATCTTCATAAATTTTAAAAAGCGGCCAATCGTAAAACCCGGGAAGATTGTAGATAAGTGCCCTGGCAGGATCCCTGTCCAACTCTAAAACGTGCCATGTCCCTTCCAAATTGACATTTACCCACATGTGTCCATTGGAAACCGCCGCATGCGTCTCAAAATTGGAAGCCAGAAGCAATGACATCAACAGCAGGGACAGTCCCTTACAGTCTCCCTTTTTCAATTCCACGGTTTCACGAATCGTCGGCCACACATTCGGTTCGACAACATAACGATAGGTGTCCCACACGTATGCGTGCAAGAATAATATTTTCTCTTTATCACTCAAATGGCTCAGACGCATACGCGTAAGCAGATGCCCGGCAATTTGCATATCAATCAAATTTTGAACAAGCGTACTCCCGGTGCTTTTATCCACGATAAATTCATATGGTCCGTATGCTTCAGCGTACAGCTGATTGATGTTTTTTATATTGCTTTCCACAAAGTCTGAATACTTCGAAACAGACCAGGCCTGTTCCGACACACGCTGTTCTTCAGACGTTTTTTCCACCGACCGTATGGCACATCCTGCCCAAACGGATAAACATATCCATAACAACAAGAGAAATGTAAAAAGTTCTTTCATTTTGTTGCTGTCATTCACTCGGATATTGACCAGATATCTGCGTGGCCTGCAAATTGCTTCCTGTACCACTTGCACACCGGATCATTCTATGCTAATTATTTTGTTATTCGACAAGAAATCATTGTGTCACTGTATGGTTCTATTATTACAAAGCGTGTCGCTTTTAACAAGATCAATAAAAATTGTATCCCAAATGTGATGTTCCCTGCTGCCACGACAAAACAGGATCTCCACTACGCTCCGACAACCCAACCGATCTAACGGGTTTTACATACGAAAATTATTGATTAATTAGGTAAACATTAAAAAGGAGGATGTTATGAAAAAATTTCTATCACTCGGTATTTTACTTGTTTTTACTTTGGCTCTTTTTATGGGATGTGGACAGTCTGAAAAGGCAGAAGCACCCAAGGCGGAAAAAGCTGCTGGCACAACTTTCGTAACCATTGGAACCGGTGGTATTACCGGCGTTTACTATCCTACGGGTGGGGCAATTGCCCGTATCGTCAACCAGAAACGGGATGAATACAACATCCGGTGCACAGTTGAATCCACCGGTGGCTCGGTATTCAACATCAATGCCATCATGTCGGGTGACCTTGAGTTCGGCGTTGCACAGTCCGATCGGCAGTACCAGGCCGTGAAAGGAATTGAAGACTGGAAAGACAAGGGACCCCAGACCGATCTACGAGCCGTGTTCTCCATACACCCCGAAACAGTCGATTTGATTGCCGCTGTTGATGCCAACATCAACAGCCTGCAGGATCTCAAAGGCAAGCGCGTCAATATCGGTAACGTTGGCTCCGGCTACCGAAATAATGCCATCGATGCGCTCCAGGCAAACGGTATTGACTTTGAGAAAGATTTTAATGCTGAAAGTCTAAAAGCAGCGGAAGCCCCCGGTCTGATCCAGGACGGCAGGCTCGATGCGGCGTTCTATACCGTCGGTCACCCGAGCGGCTATTACAAAGAAGCGACATCCGGTGTACGCAAAGTGAAATTTGTTCCCATTACCGGTATCGAGAGCCTTTTGGAAGAATATCCGTACTACGCCAAAGCGACCACCCAGGTCACAACCCATTATCCTGGTGCGGCTAACGATGCGGACGTCCCCACCTTCGGTGTAAAGGCAACCTTCGTGACATCCATCAAGGTGCCCGAAGATGTGGTCTACGCCGTTACCAAGGAAGTGTTTGAAAATTTTGAGGACTTCAAGAAACTGCACCCCGCCTATGGCGGATTGACCAAAGAGGACATGCTGGCAGGCTTGTCTGCGCCCATTCATCCGGGTGCCATGAAGTATTATAAAGAAGCCGGCTTGAAATAAGTCGTGTGTTCATTGCGGGTGGCAGATATCCATCTGCCGCCCGTAAACACTGCCCCCAATTTTTTCCTAAATGCCTCAACAGTTTGGATGAGCAGGTGATTCAATGAGCGATATAGAAACGATCAAAAAGGATGAAGGCCTTGAGCTGGCCAGGCGAATGGCAGAGGAGGAAGAAGGTGTCGGCCGACGCCCGAGAGGATACCAAAAACATGTGATCCCAACCATCGCTGTAATTTGGAGTCTTTTTCAGCTCTCCATAGCAAGCTGGCTGATTATGGATTCCACATTTATACGGGCAATTCACCTGGGATTTGCCCTCTTGATCGTGTTTTTAAATTACCCTCTTTTGAAAAAACCCTTATTGGGTCTTCGATTTCTCTCCGTAAAAAACAAGATCCCCATCATCGATTTTCTGATTGCCCTTTGCGCTGCTTTCTCAGCACTATACATTGCCATCGATTACGCCGGTCTGACAACCCGTTATGGGGACCCGATCTTCAGAGACCTTCTCTTTGGTGCAACCCTGACCATTCTTTTACTGGAAGCCGCCCGCAGGGTTATTGGACCTGCCTTGCCCATCATTGCCATCGGTTTCTGCATTTATGCCTTTTTTGGTCCGTATATGCCCGATCTCATTGCATTCAAGGGGGTTTCCCTGGATCGGTTCATGGGACAGATGACCATGTCTACCGAAGGCATTTACGGCATTCCCCTCGATGTTTCAGCCACCATTGTATTTCTATTTGTCCTTTTTGGCGCCATGTTGGACAAAGCCGGTGCCGGCCAATATTTTATCCAGCTTGCCTTGAGCCTGCTGGGTGGATTTAAGGGCGGTCCTGCAAAAGCGGCCGTCATGGGCAGCGGTCTGACAGGTCTGGTATCCGGTTCCAGTATCGCCAACATCGTTACCACCGGCACTTTTACGATCCCCCTGATGAAAAAAGTCGGATATCCGGCCAAAAAGGCCGCCGCCATCGAGGTGGCAGCCAGTACAGACGGCCAGTTGGCCCCCCCGATTATGGGGGCAGCGGCATTCATCATCGCCGAGTATGTCAATGTTCCCTATGTGGAGGTCATTAAAGCAGCCGCCGTGCCAGCATTTGCATCCTATGCAGCTCTTTTTTACATTACCCACATCGAGGCTTCCAAACTGGGACTTAAAGGTATCCCAAGAAATGAACTGCCGCCTTTCTTCAAAACACTCATCGCCGGTGCCCACTACCTTATACCGATTTTCATTCTGCTGTACGAACTGATCATCGTCCGCCACTCCCCCGAGCTTGCCGCGTTTCACGCCATCTGGGTCATGGCAATTGTCATGTTTTTTCAGAATCCGGTGAAGGCCTATCTGAAAAAGGAACCCATCGGTCCCACAATTAAACAAAGCATTTTGGACATTTTTTCCGCCCTGGCATCGGGAGCCAGGAACATGGTGGCCGTGGCACTGGCGACGGCTGCGGCCGGTATCATCGTGGGTGTGGTGGCCATGGGACTGGGACAGCTCATCACGTCCATCATCGATACAATTTCCGGTGGTAATATTTTCATTATGCTCGTCATTACAGCTATCACGAGCCTGATCATCGGCATGGGACTGCCCACAACCGCTACCTATATCGTTATGGCATCGCTGACCGCACCGGCGATTGTGGCCATCGGCGGTATGAACAATTTTATCGTCCCGCTCATGTCAGCCCACCTGTTCTGCTTCTATTTTGGTATTCTGGCGGATGATACACCGCCTGTTGGGCTCGCTGCCTATGCTGCGGCAGCTATCGCAAAATCTCCACCGATAGCCACAGGTATCCAGGGCTTCATGTACGACATCCGCACGGCTATTTTGCCGTTTATGTTTATTTTTAACGCTGATCTTATACTTCACAACATCACCAGCTGGACCCAGGGCATTTTGATCTTTTTGATGGCCTGCCTTGGTAATTTTGCCTTTGCATCGGCAACCCAGGGATGGTTTATCACAAAAAATCGTATTTATGAGATCCCGATCTTTCTCGCCGTCACGTTGACCCTGTTGCGGCCGGACCTGATATCTTCTTGGATTGGCATTCCCCATGGCCAACGCTACTGGGCATATCCCATCGGACTCGCCATATATGGACTGCTTTATCTCTTACAACGGCCCAGGATGCTCAAAGATGAAACCCTGGCAGCTGCATAGCTGAAATGAAGCTCTCCGCAACAAGCTGCAGGGTATTACGGCAAAAGCGAATAAACTGAAATCATTATAGGTTTTGCGGATTTAGTTAGGAAAATATCATGACTGAAATCAAAAAAATAATGGTTGCCCTGGCCTTTTCAGAGCATACAAAAGGGATACTTCAATATGCGGTAAACCTGGCCCGATACCTTGACGCCGACCTGGTTGTCGCCAGTATTATCAACCAGAGAGATATTCAGGCGGTCCAGACAATTTCTGCCATGGGTTACAATGTCAATGGCGAAAAATATATCGACGACGTCCGGGGAGAAAGAAACGCTTTTCTGCAAAAGCTCTTAAGCGAAATCGATTTCCCGACTGAAAAAACCACCGTCATGTTCCAAATCGGAAATCCCATCGATGAACTGCTCAAGTTATGCCTGACCGAGGACATCGATATCATCGTCATGGGCATTAAGGGTCGGACCAACCTGGAAAACGTTTTTGTCGGGTCGGTGGCTGAGAAAATGTTCCGTCGCTCCCCCGTAACCATTGTCTCTTACAGAGACCCGGCAAGTTCCCAGAGATTTAAAAAACACATCGAGATGTAGATAATTTCCACGCTAAAAAATAAACACTCACATGGGATGTCAAACAGGGGTGTTTAGGATTTGGCCGATGCACGAGAAGGAGGCATTATGCCCAGAAAATTATCACGGATGTGTTGGATCGCAGTCATGTGCTTTCTCATCGGTGGTAGTGCGGTGTTTGCTGATGAACGCTTCACAGACAATGGCGATGGCACGATCACCGATCACCAACTGGGTGTCATGTGGGGAAAAATCGATAATCAAGGGGATGTCAACTGGAAGCAGGCCCATCAGTGGGTGAGGTATACTTTCCCTGATACCATTGAAAAACAATATGACAACTGGCGTCTGCCATCACTCGAAGAACTGCAAAGCCTGTATGTGAAAGATCGGAAATACAAAGGTTATGAAACGGACTGCGGACATTGGGTAAAGATCGTACCGGAGATCATGCTTAGTTGTGGATGGGTATGGACATCCGACACAACCGCCATTCAGGCTCATATATTCAACTTTCACAGGGGCTACCACTATACCGATAGAATGGTTCATGATAAGGCCTACCGCGCGTTAGCCGTTCGAAATCTGGAATAACAATAAATGCAATATTGGGTAAAACAACTGGCCATCATATTGCTGTGTTTGCTGTTTTTCAGCATCCCCCAGACATTTTCCCAGGAGATCAAGGCCACAACGACGGACGGAAGGGATGTCATTCTCAATCCCAACGGCACATGGTATTATTCAGAAGAGCAAAAGATATCATCACAGATAGACAAAGGACTTCCACAGTTTTTCAAGCCAGAATCCGCCACCGTTCTCCTCAAGGGGAAACGCGTCAAGTACGGGCTGTGGTATGATCGGAGCAAGTGGCTCCTGGATCAAGATATCGACAACGCGTCTGCGGAATATGAACTCACCCATGTAGAGGGAGATCGATACGTCGTGATCATTCCGGAAAGGCTTCAGATTCCCCTGGAGACCCTGGGAATTGCCGCCATTGCCAATGCCAAAAAAGCTGCCCCGGACACCCGGATTTCCTTTGAAGAAACGAGAATCGTCAACGACAGAAAAATACTTTGTCTGAGAATGGATGCCACCATCCAGGGCATACCGGTTTCCTACATCAATTACTACTATTCCGGAAAAGCCGGCGCCGTTCAGTTGATGACCTATACCGGTCAGAACCTGGTTGAGGAATACCAGCCCGACATGATGGATCTTCTGAATGGATTCGAGATATACGAATAAATTCGCTGCGCGAATTTATATG